>NZ_UUIS01000039.1 GCF_900589395.1 Pseudomonas viridiflava | reverse complement strand
TTTTTTTTTTTTTTTTTTTTTTTTTTTTTTTTTTTTTTTTTTTTTTTTTTTTTTTTTTTTTTTTTTTTTTTTTTTTTTTTTTTTTTTTTTTTTTTTTTTTTTTTTTTTTTTTTTTTTTTTTTTTTTTT
>NZ_UUIS01000046.1 GCF_900589395.1 Pseudomonas viridiflava | reverse complement strand
GCGATCAGGGGTTCTGGGTTTGAATCTTGACGATGACCTACTCTCACATGGAGAAGCTCCACACTACCATCGGCGATGCATCGTTTCACTGCTGAGTTCGGGATGGGATCAGGTGGTTCCAATGCTCTATGGTCGTCAAGAAATTCGGTGGCCAAGGCGTCTTTCAACGCTTTGGCGAATTCGGGGTTGTGACAAGCAAAATGAATGTGTCTACAGCTTTCGGCTGAATCGTCTTCACACACCGCCACTGCTGTGCAGATGACTTGGGTGTTATATGGTCAAGCCTCACGGGCAATTAGTATTGGTTAGCTCAACGCCTCACAGCGCTTACACACCCAACCTATCAACGTCGTAGTCTTCGACGGCCCTTCAGGGGACTCAAGGTCCCAGTGAGATCTCATCTTGAGGCAAGTTTCCCGCTTAGATGCTTTCAGCGGTTATCTTTTCCGAACATAGCTACCCGGCAATGCCACTGGCGTGACAACCGGAACACCAGAGGTTCGTCCACTCCGGTCCTCTCGTACTAGGAGCAGCCCCTCTCAAATCTCAAACGTCCACGGCAGATAGGGACCGAACTGTCTCACGACGTTCTAAACCCAGCTCGCGTACCACTTTAAATGGCGAACAGCCATACCCTTGGGACCGGCTTCAGCCCCAGGATGTGATGAGCCGACATCGAGGTGCCAAACACCGCCGTCGATATGAACTCTTGGGCGGTATCAGCCTGTTATCCCCGGAGTACCTTTTATCCGTTGAGCGATGGCCCTTCCATACAGAACCACCGGATCACTAAGACCTACTTTCGTACCTGCTCGACGTGTGGGTCTCGCAGTCAAGCGCGCTTTTGCCTTTATACTCTACGACCGATTTCCGACCGGTCTGAGCGCACCTTCGTACTCCTCCGTTACTCTTTGGGAGGAGACCGCCCCAGTCAAACTACCCACCATACACTGTCCTCGATCCGGATAACGGACCTGAGTTAGAACCTCAAAGTTGCCAGGGTGGTATTTCAAGGTTGGCTCCACGCAGACTGGCGTCCACGCTTCAAAGCCTCCCACCTATCCTACACAAGCAAATTCAAAGTCCAGTGCAAAGCTATAGTAAAGGTTCACGGGGTCTTTCCGTCTAGCCGCGGATACACTGCATCTTCACAGCGATTTCAATTTCACTGAGTCTCGGGTGGAGACAGCGCCGCCATCGTTACGCCATTCGTGCAGGTCGGAACTTACCCGACAAGGAATTTCGCTACCTTAGGACCGTTATAGTTACGGCCGCCGTTTACCGGGGCTTCGATCAAGAGCTTCGCTTGCGCTAACCCCATCAATTAACCTTCCGGCACCGGGCAGGCGTCACACCCTATACGTCCACTTTCGTGTTTGCAGAGTGCTGTGTTTTTAATAAACAGTCGCAGCGGCCTGGTATCTTCGACCGGCATGAGCTTACGGAGCAAGTCCTTCACCCTCACCGGCGCACCTTCTCCCGAAGTTACGGTGCCATTTTGCCTAGTTCCTTCACCCGAGTTCTCTCAAGCGCCTTGGTATTCTCTACCCAACCACCTGTGTCGGTTTGGGGTACGGTTCCTTGTTACCTGAAGCTTAGGAGCTTTTCCTGGAAGCATGGCATCAACCACTTCATGTTCTAAAAGAACACTCGTCATCAGCTCTCGGCCTTAGAATCCCGGATTTACCTAAGATTCCAGCCTACCACCTTAAACCTGGACAACCAACGCCAGGCTGGCCTAGCCTTCTCCGTCCCTCCATCGCAGTAACAAGAAGTACAGGAATATTAACCTGTTTTCCATCGACTACGCTTTTCAGCCTCGCCTTAGGGACCGACTAACCCTGCGTCGATTAACGTTGCGCAGGAAACCTTGGTCTTTCGGCGTGGGAGTTTTTCACTCCCATTGTCGTTACTCATGTCAGCATTCGCACTTCTGATACCTCCAGCAAGCTTCTCAACTCACCTTCACAGGCTTACAGAACGCTCCTCTACCGCATCATCAAAAGATGATACCCGTAGCTTCGGTACCTGGTTTGAGCCCCGTTACATCTTCCGCGCAGGCCGACTCGACTAGTGAGCTATTACGCTTTCTTTAAAGGGTGGCTGCTTCTAAGCCAACCTCCTAGCTGTCTAAGCCTTCCCACATCGTTTCCCACTTAACCAGGATTTTGGGACCTTAGCTGACGGTCTGGGTTGTTTCCCTTTTCACGACGGACGTTAGCACCCGCCGTGTGTCTCCCATGCTCGGCACTTGTAGGTATTCGGAGTTTGCATCGGTTTGGTAAGTCGGGATGACCCCCTAGCCGAAACAGTGCTCTACCCCCTACAGTGATACATGAGGCGCTACCTAAATAGCTTTCGAGGAGAACCAGCTATCTCCGAGCTTGATTAGCCTTTCACTCCGATCCACAGGTCATCCGCTAACTTTTCAACGGTAGTCGGTTCGGTCCTCCAGTCAGTGTTACCTAACCTTCAACCTGCCCATGGATAGATCGCCCGGTTTCGGGTCTATACCCAGCGACTGTCGCCCTATTAAGACTCGCTTTCGCTACGCCTCCCCTATTCGGTTAAGCTCGCCACTGAATATAAGTCGCTGACCCATTATACAAAAGGTACGCAGTCACCCAACAAAGTAGGCTCCCACTGCTTGTACGCATACGGTTTCAGGATCTATTTCACTCCCCTCTCCGGGGTTCTTTTCGCCTTTCCCTCACGGTACTGGTTCACTATCGGTCAGTCAGTAGTATTTAGCCTTGGAGGATGGTCCCCCCATGTTCAGACAAGGTTTCTCGTGCCCCGTCCTACTCGATTTCATTGATAAGAGATTTTCGTGTACAGGGCTATCACCCACTACGGCCGCACTTTCCAGAGCGTTCCACTAATCTCAAACCAACTTAAGGGCTGGTCCCCGTTCGCTCGCCACTACTAAGGGAATCTCGGTTGATTTCTATTCCTCAGGGTACTTAGATGTTTCAGTTCCCCTGGTTCGCCTCTTGCACCTATGTATTCAGTACAAGATAACCATCTTGTGATGGCTGGGTTCCCCCATTCAGACATCTCCGGATCACAGTCTGTTTGCCGACTCCCCGAAGCTTTTCGCAGGCTACCACGTCTTTCATCGCCTCTGACTGCCAAGGCATCCACCGTATGCGCTTCTTCACTTGACCATATAACCCCAAGCGATCTGGTTATACTGTGAAGACGACATTCGCCGAAAGCTTGTAGATACAAACTTTCATTTTGCCTTAGCCTGCACCCCACCAGTGAAAGTGGTGCACAGTCTAAAATTTGTCACAATCCGAATTTTTAAAGAACGATCTGGCAAAAACCAGAAATCAATATTCATTCATCACACATGAATATTCATTTCTGCTTTCTAGCAGTAAACATCAGCAGCAAGGTAAATGGTGGAGCCAAGCGGGATCGAACCGCTGACCTCCTGCGTGCAAGGCAGGCGCTCTCCCAGCTGAGCTATGGCCCCAGGGAACTGGTAGGTCTGGGCAGATTTGAACTGCCGACCTCACCCTTATCAGGGGTGCGCTCTAACCAACTGAGCTACAGACCTATATACGGGCTGCTACCACTTGACGTCACCTTGTGCTGATCAACTCAGCGCAAGCTGCTATCGTCTTCTTCAATGAATCAAGCAATTCGTGTGGGTGCTTACGGTGCAGCTGGGTCGTCGATTAAGGAGGTGATCCAGCCGCAGGTTCCCCTACGGCTACCTTGTTACGACTTCACCCCAGTCATGAATCACACCGTGGTAACCGTCCTCCCGAAGGTTAGACTAGCTACTTCTGGTGCAACCCACTCCCATGGTGTGACGGGCGGTGTGTACAAGGCCCGGGAACGTATTCACCGCGACATTCTGATTCGCGATTACTAGCGATTCCGACTTCACGCAGTCGAGTTGCAGACTGCGATCCGGACTACGATCGGTTTTGTGAGATTAGCTCCACCTCGCGGCTTGGCAACCCTCTGTACCGACCATTGTAGCACGTGTGTAGCCCAGGCCGTAAGGGCCATGATGACTTGACGTCATCCCCACCTTCCTCCGGTTTGTCACCGGCAGTCTCCTTAGAGTGCCCACCATAACGTGCTGGTAACTAAGGACAAGGGTTGCGCTCGTTACGGGACTTAACCCAACATCTCACGACACGAGCTGACGACAGCCATGCAGCACCTGTCTCAATGTTCCCGAAGGCACCAATCCATCTCTGGAAAGTTCATTGGATGTCAAGGCCTGGTAAGGTTCTTCGCGTTGCTTCGAATTAAACCACATGCTCCACCGCTTGTGCGGGCCCCCGTCAATTCATTTGAGTTTTAACCTTGCGGCCGTACTCCCCAGGCGGTCAACTTAATGCGTTAGCTGCGCCACTAAAATCTCAAGGATTCCAACGGCTAGTTGACATCGTTTACGGCGTGGACTACCAGGGTATCTAATCCTGTTTGCTCCCCACGCTTTCGCACCTCAGTGTCAGTATGAGCCCAGGTGGTCGCCTTCGCCACTGGTGTTCCTTCCTATATCTACGCATTTCACCGCTACACAGGAAATTCCACCACCCTCTGCCCTACTCTAGCTTGCCAGTTTTGGATGCAGTTCCCAGGTTGAGCCCGGGGCTTTCACATTCAACTTAACAAACCACCTACGCGCGCTTTACGCCCAGTAATTCCGATTAACGCTTGCACCCTCTGTATTACCGCGGCTGCTGGCACAGAGTTAGCCGGTGCTTATTCTGTCGGTAACGTCAAAATCGCCACGTATTAGGTAACGACCCTTCCTCCCAACTTAAAGTGCTTTACAATCCGAAGACCTTCTTCACACACGCGGCATGGCTGGATCAGGCTTTCGCCCATTGTCCAATATTCCCCACTGCTGCCTCCCGTAGGAGTCTGGACCGTGTCTCAGTTCCAGTGTGACTGATCATCCTCTCAGACCAGTTACGGATCGTCGCCTTGGTGAGCCTTTACCCCACCAACTAGCTAATCCGACCTAGGCTCATCTGATAGCGCAAGGCCCGAAGGTCCCCTGCTTTCTCCCGTAGGACGTATGCGGTATTAGCGTCCGTTTCCGGACGTTATCCCCCACTACCAGGCAGATTCCTAGGCATTACTCACCCGTCCGCCGCTCTCAAGAGGTGCAAGCACCTCTCTACCGCTCGACTTGCATGTGTTAGGCCTGCCGCCAGCGTTCAATCTGAGCCATGATCAAACTCTTCAGTTCAATACTGCATGGGTTTTGAGAAAACCCTAAACTTGGCTCAGCAATCGTTGGTTAAACCATGATTTCTCGCGGAGTAACTTGCGTTGCTGATAATCAGTTGACTCTCAGTCTGACACCGCAAGCACCCACACGAATTGCTTGATTCAATTGTTAAAGAGCGGTTGGTTGAGCTGTTCGCTTCAACCGAGGCGCGCATTCTACAGCGCCTG
>NZ_UUIS01000063.1 GCF_900589395.1 Pseudomonas viridiflava | reverse complement strand
GAACATCAAGGATGAGCTGGCGCGACTGGGCGGCGTGGTCGACGTGCAGCTGTTCGGCATGGGCGATTACTCGCTGCGGGTCTGGCTCGATCCGAACAAGACCGCTTCACGCAACCTGACCGCAACCGACGTGGTCAACGCGATCCGCGAACAGAACCGTCAGGTTGCTGCCGGCCAGCTGGGCGCGCCGCCCTCACCCAATGCCACCAGTTTCCAGATGTCGATCAACACTCAGGGCCGCCTGGTCACCGAGGAAGAGTTCGAAAACGTGGTTATCCGCGCGGGCGCCGACGGCGAAATCACGCGCCTTAAAGATGTGGCTCGTGTCGAACTGGGTTCCAACCAGTAC
>NZ_UUIS01000002.1 GCF_900589395.1 Pseudomonas viridiflava | reverse complement strand
GGTTACGGCAGTACTCAGACAGCAGGCTACCAGAGCACGTTGACCGCCGGTTAAGGCAGTAACAAAACGGCACAGGAGCCCAGCCCCCTGGTGACCGGCTACGGAAGTACGTCCACTGCCGGTTATTCCAGCTCGTTGATAGCAGGTTACGGCAGTACCCAGACGGCAGGCTATGAAAGCACGTTAACCGCCGGTTATGGCAGTACTCAGACTGCTCATGAAAACAGCGCCCTTCCAACCGGCTACGGAAGCACCTCTACCGCATGTTTTGACAGTTCGCTGCTCGCAGGCTACGGG
>NZ_UUIS01000064.1 GCF_900589395.1 Pseudomonas viridiflava | reverse complement strand
CTTCAAATACAGTCATGTGATAGCTGGAAGGGGGGAGCAGGCTCAGGCACCGGTTGAATCCGTGGGTCGCGAGGGTATTTCTGACTACCGTGAGCGCATCGTTGATGGGAGTGCGCAAGGGTATTTGACTGATGATGGTATTTCCGGCGAACGAACGAGCCGTCCCGTCCGGATGAAATTTACGGTCGACGTCATAGGGTTTGTCGCCCTTGGTCCGAGGCATTGTGAGGATGGTTGACGCAGGGGATGCAGCAAATGCAGCACTGGCAGTCAGAGTGCAGGCC
>NZ_UUIS01000095.1 GCF_900589395.1 Pseudomonas viridiflava | reverse complement strand
AGTACATATAGCGTTCGTTGGTCAGGTTCTGCGCGCGGGCGCTGAATTGCCAGTGCGTAACCACCTGCCGCCTTGGCGCCGCGCCAAGGCGGTATGCCGTGGTGCAGCAGACATGGGACCAGGTAGGAGCGCGCTTGCCCGCGACCGGCTGCGTAGCAGTCGTAAATTTTCAGCGTTTCCGAGATTTTGCGGTCATTCGCTGTAGATTTTCAGCGTTTACGAGATTTTGCGAGCGCTAGCGCACTCGGTCGCGGGCAAGCGCGCTCCTACAGCCAGCCCCGCGTTGGC
>NZ_UUIS01000010.1 GCF_900589395.1 Pseudomonas viridiflava | reverse complement strand
CCCTTTGCTGATCCGGCTACCCGGGCATGGGTCACCGCAAGCGTCATGCCGCACCTGCAAACCAACAGCGCACCGCGCAAGGTCGAAGTTGCCGATACCCAGCCAGCCTGGGAAGTAGCCCTCGAAGCGGCGCTGCCCATTCTGCGCAAGGACGGTCTGAAAGCCGCCGTGTAGCTTCTCAAGCAGGGGCTGCAAAAGGCGCAGGGCGGACGCGCTCGATTTTTCTGGCAGTTCGCCCTGGCCCGGCTGTGCTTCGTGGCCAAGAAATACGAACCGGCCAAGGCGCAACTCGAGACGCTGGATCAGACGTTACAGGAATCGGGCCTTCATGCATGGGAGCCCGATCTTGCACTGGAAGTAC
>NZ_UUIS01000027.1 GCF_900589395.1 Pseudomonas viridiflava | reverse complement strand
TAGCAGTCGTACATTTGTGGCGTTTCATAGATCTCTGATGGGTTAGCAATCGTAAATGTTTGGCGTTTCCGAGATTTTGCGAGCGCTGCGCACTCGGTCGCGGGCAAGCGCGCTCCTACCAGGGCCTTGTGGCGCTGGCAAAAAGTGGTCAGTCCAATTCGTAAATAAATTAATTGGTCTTGCCAATATTTTTTTCGGCGTGTAGCGTCAGGCCTTGATCGTGCGCGCAGGCCACTGCCTGCCTACAACAAAAAAGAGATCGCCTGACCATGCAGACTCCCCATTCGCCGGGTGCCCGCCGCCCTGCCGTGTCGCTTCACTTCCCTCGCCCAAATGCCTGCCAAGGAGCCATGACATGCTGACTGTCATCTGCGACGAACCCGGTTCGCTGACCGCCATTGACCGTGACAAACCGCACAGGCAGCCTGGCGAGGTGTTGATTCGCATCAAGCGGGTCGGGGTCTGCGGTACCGACCTGCACATTTTCACCGGCAACCAGCCTTACCTCGACTACCCGCGGGTGATGGGCCATGAGTTCTCGGGCGTGGTCGAGCAGACCGACCGCGAAAGCGACCTGGCCGTGGGCGATGTTGTTTATGTGATGCCCTACCTGTCGTGTGGCACCTGCATTGCCTGCCGCCAGGGCAAGACCAATTGCTGCACGCGCATTCAGGTGCTGGGGGTGCACTGCGACGGCGCCTTTACCGAGTACCTGAGCATTCCCCATGCCTTCGTGCACAAGGCCGAGGGAATTTCTCTGGACCAGGCGGCGATGATCGAATTCCTGTCGATCGGTGCCCACGCCGTGCGGCGCTCTGCAATCGAGGCTGGCAAGCGTGCGCTGGTGGTCGGCACCGGCCCGATCGGCATGGCTGCGGCCATCTTCGCCCGCTTGCGCGGGGCGCAGGTCACGGTACTCGACACCCGCGCCGACCGGCTGGCGTTCTGCAAGCAACATTTGAATCTCCACGCGACGGTGAAAATCGGCGAGGGCGACAAGGACACCCTGGCACAACTGACCGAGGGTGATTTCTTCGACGTGGTGTTCGATGCCACCGGCAATGCCAAGGCCATGGAGCGTGGCTTCGAGTTCATCGCCCATGGCGGCACCTACGTGATGATTTCGGTGGTGCGCGATTCCATCACCTTCTCGGATCCCGAGTTTCACAAGCGCGAAGCCACGCTGATGGGCAGCCGCAACGCCACCCCGGAAGACTTCCGCCATGTCGAGCAGTGCCTGCGCGAGGGGCTGATCCCGGACGCGGCGCTCAACACCCATCGACTGAAGCTTGATGAGGTGGCCCACTCGTTCGCCACTTTGCTCGACCCCAGCCAAGGCGTGGTCAAAGCCATCATCGAGTGTTAGGAGAGGCCCTGATGAGTACTGCACCGACCCTGTTGGTCCTGACACCTGGTGACCATGTTGCCGTGGCCCGGGGCGATATCGCCGCCGGTCATCCGTTGTGCGCCGACGGCATCACGCTGACGGCCCGCCAGCCCGTGCCGTCCGGGCACAAGATCGCCCTGCGCGCGGTTGCGGCCGGCCAGCGCGTCCTCAAGTACGGCCAGGGCATTGGCCTGGCCACCGCTGACATCGTGCCGGGCGATCACGTGCATGTGCATAACCTGGACATGCACGGCACCAGCGCTGAGCAAGACACGCAAAGCATCTATGCGCCTACGGTGCCCGACCCGGCGACGGCCACGTTCGAAGGCTATGTGCGCGAGGACGGCCGCGTCGGCACGCGCAATTACATCGGCATCATTGCCAGCGTCAACTGCTCGGCCACGGCCTGCAAACAGATCGCCCAGGCTTTCTCCAGCGAGCGGCTCAAGGACTTCCCAGGCGTCGATGGCGTGGTCGCCATCACCCACGGCAGCGGCTGCGGCATGGGTGCGCAAGGTGACGGCATCGAGCTGCTCAAGCGCACCCTGCGCGGCTATGCCGACCACGCCAACTTTGCCGGGGTGCTGCTGATCGGCCTGGGTTGCGAGGTCAACCAACTGACACCGCTGATGGAAGAACTCGGCGAGCGCCCGGCCCTGCTCAAGGCCAGCCTGATCATTCAGGAGGCCGGCGGCACGCGGGAAACCGTCGCCGCGGGTATCGCCCAGGTCGAGGCGATGCTGCCGGTGATCGACCGTTTGCGGCGCACCCCTGTGTCGGCCCGGCACTTGACCGTTGGCCTGCAATGCGGCGGCTCGGACGGTTATTCCGGCATCAGCGCCAACCCGGCGCTGGGCGCGGCGGTCGACCTGCTGGTGCGCCAGGGCGGCACGGCGATCCTGTCGGAGACGCCGGAAATCTATGGCGCCGAACACCTGCTGACCGCGCGCGCCGCCTCGCCCGACATTGCCGACCGGTTGATGGCACGCATCCGCTGGTGGGAAGACTACGTGCGCCAGCACAACGGCGACATGAACAATAACCCGTCGCCGGGCAACAAGGCCGGGGGCATTACCACCATTCTGGAGAAATCCCTGGGCGCGGTGGCCAAGGCCGGCACCACCGGCCTGATGGGCGTTTACCACTACGCTGAAAGGGTCCGGGCCCAGGGACTGGTGTTCATGGACACACCCGGCTACGACCCGGTGTCGGCCACCGGGCAAGTGGCCGGCGGCGCCACGCTGATCTGCTTTACCACCGGCCGTGGCTCGACCTATGGCTGCAAGCCTACGCCGTCCTTGAAGATCGCCACGCACACCGGCCTGTTCCAGCGCATGACACTGGACATGGATTTCAATGCCGGCACCATCATCGATGGCCAGGAGTCGGTGGCCCAGGCCGGTGAGCGCCTGTTCCGGCTGATGCTCGACACCGCCTCGGGTCGGCGCAGTTGCAGCGAGGAAAACGGCCTGGGCGACAACGAGTTTCTGCCCTGGCAGATGGGCGCCGTGATGTGAGCGGCGAGCCACTGTAGTAGCCTGCGCAAAATCCCTGATGGACGCCGTATCGATGGCCGCACCGATTCCCCCTGCCGAGCGCAAGCCGTACCAGAAAATTGCCGACCAGTTGCGTGACTACATCGCCCAGGGGGATTTCAAGCCCGGTTCCAGGCTGCCCCCGGAGCGTGACCTGACGCAGTTGCTGGGGGTTTCCAGGCCGTCGCTGCGCGAGGCGCTGATCGCCCTGGAAATCGAGGGTGGGGTCGAGATCAAGATGGGCTCGGGCGTGTACGTGCGCGCCCAGGCCGTCGGCACCCAGACCCGCACCGCCACGCTGGGCGAAAGTCCTTCGGAGTTGATGCAGGCCCGTGCCCTGATCGAGGGCGAGTCGGTGATCCTGGCTTGCCTGCATGGCAAGAAAAGCGACTACCGCTACTTGCAGGCATGCATTGATGCCATGCGCGCCAGCATCGCCGATGGCCTGCCGCCGCTGGAGGACGACCGCAAGTTTCACCAGCGCCTGGCGAGCATGAGTGGCAATTCGGCCTTGGTCAGAATCATCACCGCCCTGTTCGATGAACGGCACACGCCGCTCTCGGCGCACCTGAGCAAACACGCCGAGAATACGCTGACCTGGGAAGCGGCGGTGGTCGAGCACGAAGCCATCCTGCGCGCCGTCGTCGGCAAGGACGTGCTCGGCGCCCAGACCACCATGCGCCAGCACCTGAGCCGCTCGGAAAACCGCTGGCTCAAGGCGCTGGAGCCGGATGACAGCAACGCCGGCCGGCCAGACTGAACGCAGACCAGGTAGGAGCGCGCTCTGCCGGAATGCCGGACCACCGCGACCGGCTGCGTCAGCAGTCGTAAAATTTCAGCGTTTAGACGATTTTGCGAGCGCTGCGCACTCGGTCGCGGGCAAGCGGCATGCTGTCGCTCAGCAAACATGGGACCTGTGGGAGGGGGCTCTGCCCGCGACCGGCTGCGTTAGCAGTCGTACATTTGTGGCGTTTCACACATTTTGCGAGCGCTGCGCACTCGGTCGCGGGCAAGCGCGCTCCTACGCCGGTCCCATGTTTGGTCTGACGGCCAGTTCCACGCCGCGGATTTCTGCCAGGCCCTTGAGGCGGCCAATCAGTGAGTAGCCGGGGTTGCTCTGGCGGTGCTGGTCGTCGAGCAACTGGTGTCCGTGGTCAGGGCGCAGCGGCAGGCGCGGGCCGCCTTCGCGTTCACGTCGGCATTCTTCCTCGACCAGCGCACCGATGACCCCGACCATGTCGACATCGCCGTCCAGGTGATGAGCCTCGTGGAAGCTGCGCGGGTCGGCCTCGCGGCGGGTCGAGCGCAGGTGGGTGAAGTAGATGCGGGGCGCAAACTGCCTGGCCATGGCGACCAGGTCATTGTCTTCACGCACGCCATAGGAGCCGGTGCAGAACGTCAGGCCATTGGCCGGACTGGGCGCAGCATCGAGCAGCCATTGGGCATCGGTGGCCGTGGACAGGATGCGCGGCAGGCCCAGCAAGGCACGCGGCGGGTCATCCGGGTGAATGGCCATGCGCACGCCCACCTGTTCTGCCACCGGGATCACCGCCCGCAGGAAATACGCCAGGTGTTCGCGCAAGCGAGCTTCGTCGATGTCGGCGTAGGTGCGCAGCAAGGCGCGGAAGTCGTTCAGGCTGTAGTGCTCCTCGGCGCCCGGCAAGCCGGCGATCAAGGTGTTGACCAGCGTTTCGGTGCGTGCCGGGGTCAGTTGCTCGAAGTAGTCCCGGGCCTGGCGAATGTCCTCGGCACTGTACTCGGCCTCGGCGCCGGGGCGCTGGAGGATGAACAGGTCGAAGGCGGCAAAGGCGGTCTGGTCGAAGCGCAGGGCCCAGCCGCCATCGGCCAGTTCCCAGGCCAGGTCGGTGCGGGTCCAGTCCAGCACCGGCATGAAGTTGTAGCACACGATATCGATGCCGCAGCTCGCCAGGTTACGCACGCTTTGCTGGTAGTTGGCGATGTACTCGTCACGCCGGCCGCAGCCGCGCTTGATGTCCTCGTGCACCGGAATGCTTTCGACCACCGACCAGGTCAGGCCGGCCGCTTCGATCAATTGCTTGCGTGCCGCGATGGCCTCCACCGGCCAGACGGCGCCATTGGGGATTTCGTGCAAGGCGGTGACAATGCCGGTCGCCCCGGTCTGGCGTACGTCCGCCAGGGAGATCGGGTCCTTGGGGCCGAACCAGCGCCATGTCTGCTCCATGTGCTTTTCCTCTTATTGTGGGTTGGATACGGCAAAGGCACGCAACAGCGGGCCAATGCCATCGCGCAGCAAGGCGCTGTAGGCCGATTGCACCGCCTGGCGAAACACACTCTGGTCGGACAACGCGACCGGGAACACCTCTTCCAGGTCGAGAAAGGCGTCCACCAGGGCGGGGCCTTCGAGTTGCTCGGCCAGCCGGGCAAAGGTGGCGCGCAACGGGTCATCGATCACAGGCGCCGCGGCGTCGGGCACGGCGCGGGTGCAATAGTGAATCCAGGCGGCGATGCCCAGCGCAGTACAGGCAATGCCACGTCCGTCATCAAGCAAGTGTCGGGCGCCAAGCAACCAGCGCTGCGGCAGTTTCTGCGAGCCGTCCATGGCGATCTGGCGCAGGCGGTGTTGCAGGCTGTCGTTGGCAAAGCGCACAGTCAGGTCATGGGCATAGGCCGTCAGGTCGATGCCGGCCGGCATGTCCAGTGTCGGCACGGCCTCCCGGGTCATGTAGCACTCGATGAAGCGTGCCAGGTCGGTATCAAGCATGGCCTCGGCCACAGTTTCGTGACCGGCCAGCACACCGACGTAGGCCAGCAAGGAATGGCTGCCGTTGAGCATGCGCAGCTTCATGGTTTCGAACGGGCGCACGTCTTCGACCATCTGCACGCCCTCCACTTCCCAGTCCGGGCGTCCGAGCGGGAAGTGATCCTCGATCACCCACTGGCTGAAGCGTTCGCAGACCACGGCCGCCGGGTCGTTGCAGTCCATTTGCTGCGCCAGTCGCTCGAAGGATTCGCCATCCATGGCCGGTACGATGCGGTCGACCATGCAGCCGGGAAACGCCACGTGCTCGTTGACCCATTGAGCCAGACCTTGATCCTGTTGCCCGGCCAGGGCACTCACCGCCTGGCGGGTGCGCTGGCCATTGTCGGGCATGTTGTCGCAGCACAGCACGGTGAAGGCCGCAACGCCGGCGGCGCGGCGCCGGCGCAGGGCTTCCAGGACAATGCCGGGCGCCGAACGCGGGGCCTGCGGATGGGCGATGTCATGGGCGATGGTCGGGTCGTCCAGGCGCAATTGCCCGGTGGCCGGACTCAGGCAATAGCCTTTCTCGGTGACGGTCAGGGTGACGATCCGGGTCTGCGGCGCGGCCATGCGCTGCAACAAGGCTTCAAGGTCCTGGCCGCCCTCGCCCACATACAGGGCCTGGCGCAGCACGCCGATCTCACGCAGCGTCACCTGCTCGCGGTCGCGGTATTCGGCCACGTGGTAGCGCCCGTCCTGCTCGCGCAACTGGTCGACCAGCGTCCGGTTCGAGCGCAGGTTGGCGCTGCACAAACCCCAGTCACTGGCGCCGTGGCGGTTGAGGTGGCGTTGCAGGTAAACCGCCTGATGGGCGCGGTGAAACGCCCCCAGGCCCAGGTGCACGATACCGATCTGCGCGGCAACGCCGGCAGAGGGCACACGGTTGACGACAGGCATCGATAGGTTCCTTGTGTTCATGGCAGTTACGGACGGCTCAGGGCCGACTCCGGTTGTGCCTGGGCAGGCGAAGCGCCGCTGTCACTTGCAGACAGTGGGCGCACGTAGCGTGCCACGCACACCGCACCGATCACGGTCAGCAGCCCGGCCAGCAGGAACGCACTGGTGAACGAGCCGGTGAACTGCACCAGAAAGCCGGTCAGGGTCGGGCCGATGATGCCCGAGGTGTTGGCCAGGAAATGCATGAAGCCACTGACGCCGCCGACCCGCGCCGCCGGTACGGTGTCCTGGATGATCGCCCAGTAGATCGCGCCGGTCAGGTACAGGAAGAACACCGCAAAGGCGACCAGGATGACCGCCGGGTACAGGGTCTTGACCAGGCCGGCCATGGCGATGCACACCGCGCACAGCAACAGGCAGGTCACCAGCACCACTTTGCGCGAGAACATGATCCGCCCGGTTTTCTTGAACACGAAGTCAGAGATGAACCCGCCCAGGGCCAGGCCCAGGAAGCCCAGCAGCCAGGGGATGACCGTGGCAATGCTCATGTCCTTGACGTTCAGGCCGTGGGCCATGGTCAGGTAGCTGGGGAACCAGGTCAGGAAGAAGAACAGCGTGTAGTTATAGGAAAAGAACGCCAGGGCGGTGAACAGCACCGTCGGTTGCTTGAGGTAGTAACGCAGCGGGTGCACCGGCAGCGACGACACTTCGCTCTGTTGCTCGGCGCTGCGAATCTCTTCGGCGACCTTGCCGTCGGGCTTGTCCTTGACGAACTTGTACCAGACCACCGCCCACACCAGGCCCATCAGCATGATGATGATGAACGAGATCTTCCAGCCGTAGCTGATGGCGATGAACCCCACCACCGGCCCGGAGATCGCGCCGCCCAGCGGGGTGCCGGACATCGAGGTGCCCAGCGCTCGCGCCCGCTGCTTGGGCGTGTACCAGTTGTTGACCATCTTGCTGGTGGTCACGCTCAAGGGGCCTTCGCCCATGCCGAACAGGATGCGGATGATCACCAGCGTGACGAAGCCGACGGTCAGCACCGTCAGCCCGCTGAACAGCGACCACAGCACCATCGCCAGCAGCAGCGTGGTCTTGGCGCCATAGCGGTCGGCCGCCCAGCCGCCAATGAAGTTGAACGCCGCGTAACCGACGAAGAAGCTACTGAAGATCATGCCCATTTCACCCGTGCTCAGACCGTAGTCCTTCTGGATGAACGGGGCGGCCACGGACAATGCCGAGCGATCCAGGTAGTTGATGACGCCTGCCAGGAACAGCATGACGATGATTAACGTGCGACCTTGACCAAACATGTAAACCTCCCGCTTCTTGTGTTTATTCGGTGAGGGTGCCCGCAGGGGCACGAGTCTCTATGGAGCGTTATGCGTGGGTGCTGTCGAGCTCGACCAGCACCTTGCGGGTCTGCTCGGGGTGGTTTTCGATCAGGCTGATGGCCGCCGGCATCTCGTCGAAACTGACCCGATGGCTGATCAGGTCGCGCACCTGTAATTTGCCGCTGGCAATCAGTTCCATGACCGCCGGGAATTTGCGGTTGTTCAGGCGCGAGCCCACCAGGGTCAGCTCTTTCTTGATCATTTCCAGCTGCACCAGGTCGCTGGGCACGGCGTTGAAGCCCAGCAGGCCGATACGCCCGGCCGGCGAGGCCAGGCGCACCATTTGCGGCATCAGTGCCGGGATGCAGGCGGCATCGACGATCAGCGGCACGCCTTCGCCACCGGTGACTTCACGCATGTGCGCCTCGACATCGATGTCCTTGCCGTTGAGCACACGGGTGGCGCCCAGCGCTTGGGCCGTTTCCAGGCGGGCATCGATGACGTCGGTCACGGTGATGTCGGTCATCCCCAGGGCACGGGCCATCTGCACCAGGGTCAGGCCGATCACGCCGGCGCCGTAGATCAACAGGCTGTCGCCCGGATGCGGCTGCATGCGGTCGAGCACGTTCAGGGCGATGGTGTAGGGCTCCACCAGGGCGGCATGGCTCAGGGGCAGCGAATCGGGCAGGCGATGGGCGTTGTCGGCCGGCACGCAGACCTGCTCGCTGAAGCCGCCGTCGCGGTGCACGCCGATCACTTGCAGGCGCGTGCAGACGTTGGGCCGGTTGATGCGGCACGGGTAGCAGGTGCCGCAACTGATGACCGGGTCGATGCAGACCCGGTCGCCGACCTTGAGGTGTTCGACGCCTTCGCCCACTTCGCTGACCACGCCGGAGAACTCATGGCCGGTCACCCGCGGAAACCGTACAAAGGCGTTTTGCCCGTGGATGATGTGCAGGTCCGAGCCACAGATGCCGGCATAGGCCACATCGACCTTGACCTCACCCGGCGCCACCTGCGGCGACTCGACCTGTGCCAGGTCGAACTCGAACGGCGCTTTTACTTGAAAAGCTTTCATCGCTCACTCCTGACAGGGCGGCTGGCGCCCTGTGCTGTTTGTCGTTATTGATCGGTGCGACGGCGCTTACCAGTGCCAGAGCGTGCCGTCTTCCAGGCGATTGACCGGCAGGCTGGCGCGTTTGTAGGGGTACTTGGCCGCCAGCGCTTCGTCGATGTCGACGCCATGCCCTGGCGTTTCGCCGGGCGTGAAGTGGCCGTCTTCGAAGCGATAGGCATGGGGGAACACTTCGTCGATGCGCTCGTCATGGGGCATGTGCTCCTGGATGCCGAAGTTGGGCACCCAGGTGTCGAAATGCAGCGCCGCGCCCATGCACACCGGCGACAGGTCGGTGGCGCCATGAAAGCCGGTGCGCACCTGGTAGAGCGCGGCAAAATCAGCAATGCGCCGCACATGGGTGATGCCACCGGCATGCACCAGCGTGGCGCGGATGTAGTCGATCAACTGCTCCTGGATCAGTTCGCGGCAGTCGTGGATGGAGTTGAACACCTCGCCCACCGCCAGCGGTGTGGTGGTGTGCTGGCGGATCAGGCGGAAGGCTTCCTGGTTTTCGGCCGGGGTGCAGTCTTCGAGCCAGAACAGGTTGAAGGGCTCGACCGCCTTGCCCAGGCGCCCCGCTTCGATAGGTGTCAGGCGGTGATGCACGTCGTGCAGGATGTGCAGGTCATCGCCGAAGCGCTCGCGCACGGCGGCAAACAGCTTGGGCACGTGGTTCAGGTACTTGGCGGTGTCCCAGACGTGCTCGGCAGGCAGGTTGCTGTCGGCCGGCTCGTACCGTTCGCCGCTGCGCTTGGCCACGCCATAGGTGGTGGCGATGCCGGGAATCCCGCATTGCACGCGCACCGCTTTATAGCCTTGCTCGACATGGCGGGCCACTTCGTCCAGACAGCCTTCGATGTCCTTGCCGGTGGCATGCCCGTAGACCATGACGCGCTCGCGGCTCTTGCCACCGAGCAACTGGTACAGCGGCATCTGCGCGGCCTTGGCCTTGATGTCCCACAGGGCGATGTCGACGGCGGCAATCGCGGTCATGGTCACCGGGCCACGACGCCAGTAGGCGCCGCGATACAGGTATTGCCAGATGTCTTCGATGCGCTGGGCATCACGGCCGATCAGCGCCGGCAGCACATGCTCTTCAAGGTAGGCGACCACGGCCAGTTCGCGGCCATTCAAGGTGGCGTCGCCGATGCCGTAGAGACCTGAGTCGGTGACGATCTTCAGGGTGATCATGTTGCGACCCGGGCAGGTGACGATGACGCGGGCTTCGATGATTTTCATGGGGGATCAGGCCTCGACGGCAGAAGAAAAAGAAGGCAGGGCCAGGCTGGGCATCGCCGTGCGCGGGATCAGCGCACCGCGGTGTTGCACGACCTGGGCGGCCAGGCGATGGCCCCAACGCGCCGCCAGCGATGGATCACCGCCCTGCAGGCGACACGCCAGGTAGGCCGCGCTGAACGAGTCGCCAGCCGCCGTGGTATCGACGATGTGGCGCACCTGTTCGGCCGGCACCTCGAAGCGCCCGTCCGTGCACTGGATCAGGCAGGCCGCCTCGCCGCGTTTGAGCGCGACTTCGCTCACGCCAAAGGCGCCATAGGCCTCGAACAGCGCCTCGGCATCGGCATAGCCGAACAGCAAGGCGTCGTCTTCCCAGGTGATCAGCGCAAGATCGGTCAGGCGCAGCAGGTCGCCGTAGGCCTGGCGCGCGGCCTCGGCATCGGGCCACAGGTGGGGACGGTAATTGTTGTCGAAGACGATGCGCGTGCCCGAGGCGCGGGCTCGGCGCAGGGCCTGCAGCAGGCATTCACGGCCGGTGGCGGTGAGAATCGCCAGGCTGATGCCGCTCAGGTAGAGGTAGTCGTAATCGGCCAGGGCCTGGAGCAAGGCGTCGGCTTGCGGGCCGTCGAACGTCTGCCGGGCGGCGGCCTCGCCACGCCAGTACAGGAAGCGGCGCTCGCCCTGGGCGTCGGTCTGGATGAAGTACAGCCCCGGCTGGGCGCCGTCGATGATCCGTACATGCCCGTCGCCAACGCCTTCGTCGCGCCACAGCTGGCGCATGGCATCGCTGAAGCTGTCGGTACCCACAGCGGTGATGTAGTCGGTGACGATATGGCTGGCCGGACTCAACCGGGACAGGTAGACCGCGGTATTGAGCGTGTCGCCGCCAAAGGTCTGGCTGAACCCCGAGGCTGGATCGCCACGCATTTCAATCATGCACTCGCCGACCAGCGCCACTTTGAGCGGGCGAGATGAAGCGTTTTGCGGGCATCGCCCTGTGGTTACTCTCATCACTGCGCGCCTTTGTTATTTTTAAAACGGCGTTTCATTTTAAGCTTGTGAGGCCGAGTTTAATCGGATTTCGCGCACCGTCAAGAAAAATGAAACAGCGTTTTGATGCGCCAGCGTATATCCTCTGGTTTTCGTTTCCGTTGGAGCCTTCATGGACAACAGCACTCTCCAGAACAATGAACTGGTCTCTGCCGTCGGCCGCACGATGGCCGTGCTTGAGGCGCTGGCCGAGCATCCCGAAGAAAGCGGCGTATCGGAGATCGCACAAAAACTGGATATGTCCAAAAGCACCGTCTACCGCTTCCTGCAGTCGCTCAAGGCCCGTGGCTATGTGGTACAGGACGCCGAGGACCGCTATCGGCTGAGCGTGCGGCTGTTTGAACTGGGCGCCCAGGCCCTGCCCCACCTGGACATCGTTCGCGAAGCGGAACCGGGGATGCGACGCATCAATGAATTGACCAGCGAGACGGTGCACCTGGGCATTCTTGACGAGGGCAGCATCGTCTACGTGCACAAGATCGATTCCAAGTACAACCTGCGCATGTATTCGCGCATTGGGCGCCGGGCGCCGCTGTACTGCACCGGTATCGGCAAGGTGCTGATGGCCTGGCTGGAGCAACCCGAGCTGCTGGCCCACTTGCAAGAAGAAAGCTTCGAGCGGCGCACGGACAACACCCTGACCAGCATCGAGGCATACCTGGAGGAACTGGAGACGGTGCGTGACCTGGGCTACGCCGAAGACCATGAAGAATTCGAGGACAACATGCGCTGCCTGGCCGCGCCGATCCGCGATCGCTTTGGCCATGTGATCGGCGGCCTGAGCGTGTCCTTCCCGTGCTTTCGCTTTCGCGAGGAACTCAAGCAGGACTACGTCAAGCAACTGATGGCGGCGACGCAGCAGATTTCCAGCCAGTTGGGCTGGCATGGCCATCGTTGAAAGCCCGCAGGCAGGCGCCGTTCAGGCCACATAAAAAAAGGGCCCCCTGGAGGGCCCTTTCTTGTGCAACTGACGATTGAATCATTCAACTGCGAATATGGAGCGGGAAACGAGACTCGAACTCGCGACCCCGACCTTGGCAAGGTCGTGCTCTACCAACTGAGCTATTCCCGCTAAGTGCCGATCCTGTTCAGAACCGGTTGCTGCATTGAATGAATCAATAAACGATTCATTCAAAAGAAAATGCCCTGAACAAGTCAGGGCATTTCTTTTACCTGAAGCTTATAAAGCTTCAAGGCCAGATTTGGAGCGGGAAACGAGACTCGAACTCGCGACCCCGACCTTGGCAAGGTCGTGCTCTACCAACTGAGCTATTCCCGCTTATATGGCGTCCCCTAGGGGACTCGAACCCCTGTTACCGCCGTGAAAGGGCGGTGTCCTAGGCCACTAGACGAAGGGGACACGCTACAACTTCACTCCTTGCTGCGCTTCGCGGTGTGCTTTACGCTGCAAGTGGCGCGCATTCTATGGATGGATCGGAAGATCGTCAACCCCCTTGTTAAAATTTATTTAAATCAATTACTTCGTGATGATTGAAGGTCAACCGCAGGTCGCCTCGCGTCAGTGCCAGCATCAAGATTTAAGCGCACAAGCGGATAACAACATCTAGGCGCGATAGTGCTTAGCCACTACACTCGCCATCAATTACCTGGACTAAGAAAAGAGGTCTGCACAGTGACACCACTCATGATCACGGTGCTCATACTGGTCGGTATCGCACTGCTTATAGCAATCGGTTACCTGAACCATGTGGCTGAGAACAAGAAGCTGGACAAAGCGCGTCATAAAGTCGAACTCAGCGACCGCTTGCGTCGTTGCTCGGAAATCAATGAAACATTCCCCGGGCAATTGATGACCCCGGCGCTCAAGCTGTTGCTGACGCGCCTGGAACTCAATGTGGTGCAGCGCATGCTGACCGTGGAAAAGACCAATCCCCAGCTCAAGGCCCGGGTCGGCGAGCTTGAAGAGCTGATTGGCAAAGGCGAAGCGATTCCGATCACCAACCCGGTGGCTGCCATCCAGACCGAAGCCGCGGCCAAGGACGTGCGCTTTCTGCTTGAGGCCTTGCATGCCCAGGTCACCCGTGCCGCCCATGACGGATTTCTGCTCACCAGCGAGGCCAAGCACTGGATCCGTGAGATTCGCCACATTCTGGTCCTGCTGCACATCGAGTTCTTCAACACGCTCGGCCAGGAGGCGATGAACCAGGAGCAACCCGGCCAGGCGCGCCTGGCGTTCGAGCGCGGTGTGAATTACCTGCGCAACCAGCCAGACCCTGTGACCTATCAGAACCAGCTGGCGGCCATGGAAAAGCAATTGGCACGCGTCAACTCGATTGTGCTGACCAACACCGCGCCGACCGAAAACGACGAGAACGCCCTGACCGAAGGCTTGAAGGCCGACGCCGAACAGACCGAATGGAAGAAGAAGGTCATCTACGACTGATGACTGCCGCGGTGCGCAGGTCCCGCCTGCGCACCGCAACAGGCCCTAGCAGTCGCTGGCCTGCAAGAAGATCGCCGCCAGTTGCTCGATGCCGTACTGATCCTGCTCGCTGAAGCGTCCCAGGCTGGGACTGTCCAGGTCCAGCACTCCAATCAGACGCCCTTCCTTGATCAACGGCACCACCAACTCGCTGTTCGATGCGCTGTCGCAGGCAATATGCCCGGCGAAGGCATGCACGTCTTCGACCCGCTGCGTCTGCAGGCTTTGCGCAGCGGCGCCGCACACCCCACGGCCAAACGGAATGCGCACGCAGGCGATCTGCCCCTGGAACGGCCCCAATACCAGCTCCTGATTACGATTCAGGTAAAAGCCGGCCCAGTTGAGGTCATCGAGCTGGCTATAGAGAAAAGCGGAAAACTGCGCCGCATTGGCGATGAAGTCACGTTCGTCGGCAAGCAGCGACTGTAACTGGGCCGCCAACAGGTCATAGCCTTGCAGGCCGCGGCCCGATTCGCTCAGGTCGATCATGTGCGTTGCTCCAATAATTGCAGGCCCACCCAGTAGCGGGCGAACTGATAGGCGCAGCGACCATTGCGGTTGCCGCGCCCGGTCGCCCAGCGCACGGCAAGGATGTCCAGCGCCTCGTCACGCTGCCAGTCGAGGCCGGCCTGGGCCGCCAGTTGCCCGATCCAGTGCTCGACCACGTCCAGGAAATGCGTCTGGGTGAAGGGGTAGAACGACAGCCACAAACCGAAGCGGTCCGACAGGGCGATCTTGTCTTCCACCGCTTCGCTGGGGTGCAGCTCACCGTCGACACGTTGCCAATTGAGGTTGTCGCTTTCCTTTTCCGGTACCAGGTGCCGGCGGTTGGAGGTGGCGTACAACAGCACATTGTCCGGCGCCTGCTCCAGCGAACCGTCGAGCACGCTCTTGAGCACGCGGTAATCGCCCTCCCCCGACTCGAACGACAGGTCGTCGCAAAACAGCACAAAGCGCTGCGGCAACCCCTGCAATTGCTCGACCAGGCGCGGCAGATCGCCCAGATGGTCACGCTCGACTTCGATCAGGCGCAGGCCTGCCTGGGCATACTCGGCCAGCAAGGCCCGCACGAGCGACGACTTGCCGGTGCCGCGCGACCCCCAGAGCAAGGCATGGTTGGCAGGCAGGCCATCGATGAACTGGCGGGTGTTGCGGGCCAGTTGATCACGTTGCAGGTCGACGCCGATCAGGTCGGACAACCGCATGTCCAGGCTGACCTCAAGCGGCAGCAGGTAACCGCTGCGGCCTTCGCGCACCCAGCGCGCGGCCAGGCTGTGCGACCAGTCGATGGCCTGGCGCGGCGCCGGAAGCAAGGGCTCCAGGCGTGCGAGCACCGACTCGGCGCGTTCAAGAAAAGCATTGAGGCGGGAATCCACTGTATCTCCTTATCTATTGACCGATTTGACCGAGGCGGCGATCAGCTATGCTACAAAGCCGGACAGCAGGCAGCAGTACCTATGGATATAGCCTTCACCAACAGGTTGTCGTTCAAGCAGGCACGCCTGACCGTCGTGATCGGCTTTGTGATCGGGATCTTGCTCAGTCTGTTACAGATCGGACTCGATTATGCCAGCGAAGATGCGTCCATCGATCGTGAAATTCGCTCACTGCTGGAAATCAGCCACAACCCGGCCTCGCGTATCGCCTACAACCTGGACGCCGAACTGGCCCAGGAGCTGACCCTGGGCCTGCTGCATTCATCGGCGGTGGTCAGTGCCCGGCTGACCGACAACAATAATATTGTCCTGGCCAGCGTTGACCGTCCCATGAGCACGGGCCGCCTGCGGATGCTCAGTGACCACCTGTTTGGCGAAAGTCGCCAGTTCGAGCAGGCCCTGAGCCTGGACAACATGCCCAACGAGCCGATCGGCACCCTGCGCCTGACGGTCGACACCTTTGCTTTCGGCAGCCCGTTTTTGCAACGCGCCGAGATCACCCTGCTCAACGGCTTCGTGCGCAGCCTGGCGCTGGCGGCCATTCTCTGCGTGCTGTTCTACATGACGCTGACCAAGCCGCTGGTCGAGCTGATCGGCGCCCTCTCGCGCCATGACCTGCGCCGACACGAGCAGCGCACGCTGGAATGTCCGCCCGGTCACCGGCACGACGAAATCGGCGTGCTGGTCGAAACCGTCAATCGCCAGATCGAAGCGGTGGCCAGCGAGTTTGCCCAGCGTCGCGAAGCCGAAGACCGGCTGACCCGCCACCTGGATGAACTGGAAAGCATCGTTGCCTCGCGCACCAACGAACTCAAGGCCAGCAACCTGCGCCTGAGCCAGTCCAACGAAGAGCTGCAACAGGCGCGCAGCACCGCCGTGGACATGGCCCAGGCGCGCTCGGCCTTCCTGGCGCACATGAGCCATGAAATCCGTACTCCGCTCAATGGCCTGCTGGGCATGCTGGCGCTGTCGCTGGACGGCCCGATGGGTCCCGAGCAGCGCCAGCAACTGATGATCGCCCATGATTCGGGCAAGGTCCTGGTGGAGCTGCTCAACGATATTCTCGACATGTCCAAGTTCAATGCCGGGCACCTGGAGTTCGAGCGCATCCCGTTCGATTTGTGCTCGCTGGCCGAAGACACCGCCATCCTGCTCTCGCAGAACACCGCCCCCAGCGTCGAGCTCACCTGCCTGATCGCGCCGGACTTTCCCGCTTCGGTTCTGGGCGACCCGACCCGGGTGCGGCAGATCGTCAGCAACCTGCTGTCCAACGCCTTGAAGTTCACCCGGTTCGGCCGGGTGGATGTGCGCCTGAGCCATTACCTGGAAAGCGGCAGCCTGACCCACACCGTCCGGATCGAGGTGCGCGACACCGGAATCGGCATTGCCCGCGAGGCGCAGGCCAGGATTATCCAGCCCTTCACCCAGGCCGAGACCGCAATCACCCGGCAATTCGGCGGCACCGGGCTGGGCCTGGCGCTGACCCACAACCTGTGCGAGGCCATGAACGGCCGGCTGGAGATCGAATCGCAGCCCGGGTTCGGCAGCCGCTTCAGCGCCGAACTGCCCTTGCCGGAGCATCACGGGGCCGTGCCCCATGCCCGCCTGAGCGGCCGGGTCATGATCATCAGCACCGCCGGCAGCGGCCTGGTCGAACTGCTGGGCACTCACCTGCCCGGCTGGGGCGTCGCACTGGAGCGCCGCGGCATCGACGAGGCCGGCTCTTTCGCCCAGGCCCAGGTGCAACCGGACCTGCTGATCACCGACAGTCCCGAATGCCTGTTCGATATTCGCCGCTGCACTTCGGTGCCGATCCTGCTGGTGACCGCCTATGGCAACTTCATTGCAGCCGAACAAGTCAGCGCCCTGGCCCCGTTGCAGCAACTGGCCAGGCCGCTGGCACGCAACACGCTGTATCAGATCCTGCGGCGCGCGCTGCGCCATGAGACACCCGAGCGCGAAGACCTGCCACGCGAAAGCGCCCACCCCTGCAAGGCGCGTGTGCTGCTGGTGGAGGACAACCCGGTCAACCAGATGGTGGCCAAGGGCATGCTCGACAGACTGGGCTGCGAAGTGATCATCAGCGCGCATGGCGTCGAGGCGCTTGAAGCGCTGGAGCACGGGCACTTCGACCTGGTGTTGATGGACTGCAACATGCCGGTGATGAATGGTTACGAAGCCAGCCGGCTGATCCGGCGCAGCGGGCGCTGGCCTAACCTGCCGATCATCGCCCTGACGGCCAATGCCATGCCCGAAGAACGAGAGCGCTGCCGCGAGGCCGGAATGGACGACTACCTGGCCAAACCGTTTCGCCGCGCCGAGCTGCAGGGCCTGCTGGACCAGTGGGTGCCGGCCAGTGAGTCCTACACCGGGCTGCCGCCCATCGCCCGGTGAAGCCTGCGCCCTGCCGCCAGTCAGCCCAACAAGGCTTCGATTCGCGCTTCGAGCGCCTGCGGCTTGGCCAGTGGCGAGAAGCGCCGGACCTGACCATCGGGGCCGATCAGGAACTTGGTGAAATTCCATTTGATGCGCTGGCTGCCCAGCAGGCCGGGCGCACGCTGCTTGAGCGCGACGAACAACGGATGCGCCGTACCGCCATTGACCTCGACCTTGCCCAACAGAGGAAAACTGACGCCGAAGTTAAGCTCGCAGAACTGGCCGATTTCCTTGGCGCTGCCGGGCTCCTGGTGGCCAAACTGGTTGCACGGAAAGCCCAGCACCACCAGGCCACGCTCGCGATAACGCTGCCAGAGCTGCTCCAGACCCTTGTATTGCGGGGTGAAGCCACACTGACTGGCGGTGTTGACCACCAGCGTGACCTTGCCGGCCAGCTCACCGAAGGTCTTGCGCTCACCGCTCAGGGTCGTACAGGGAATGCTCAGCAGGTCTTGGCTCATGGTCGTTCCGGTTCAGTCAGGCGTTTGAGGCGATGATGCATCACGTGGCAGCAGGGTCAGGCACACCGAATTGATGCAATAGCGCAGACCAGTGGGCGGCGGGCCGTCGGGGAACACATGCCCCAGGTGGGCATCGCATTTGGCACAGACGGTTTCGGTGCGAATCATGCCGTGGCTGATATCGCGCACTTCAACCACCGCGTTCTGACCGATAGGCGCATAGAAACTGGGCCAGCCGCATCCGGAGTCGAATTTGGTCGTCGAGTCGAATAGCGCTTCGTTGCAACACACGCAATGATAGATGCCATCGGTCTTGGTGGCATTGTACTTGCCGGAAAAAGGCCGCTCGGTGCCTTTGAGGCGACAGACGTTGTACTGCTCCGGATCAAGCATCTCCCGCCACTCTTGCAACGTCTTCTCTAGCTTTTCCACTGGTACACCTCCGCATCTGAAAAACCGCGATCTGTGTCTTTTCCACGGATCGGGTGGCACGTATGATTGCGCCTCATCGGTCTTCAGTCTGTCACCCACGTCTGACACAGACAAACCCAATTTTTCACGGCCGCCATGAGCGCCCTGCGGCCGCCAGATCGTTGCCCAGGCAACCGCACGTCCATTTTCGGGATTTCCACATGCAGTTCAGCAAATCGAACAAGCTTGCCAACGTCTGCTACGACATTCGCGGGCCTGTGCTCAAGCACGCCAAACGCCTGGAAGAGGAAGGCCATCGCATCCTCAAGCTGAACATCGGCAACCCGGCGCCATTCGGTTTCGAAGCCCCCGATGAAATCCTCCAGGACGTGATCCGCAACCTGCCTACCGCCCAGGGCTACAGTGACTCCAAGGGCCTGTTCAGCGCCCGCAAGGCGGTCATGCAGTACTACCAGCAAAAGCAGGTCGAAGGCGTCGGCATCGAGGACATCTACCTGGGCAACGGCGTCTCCGAGCTGATCGTGATGTCGATGCAGGCGTTGCTCAACAATGGCGACGAAGTGCTGATCCCGGCCCCCGATTACCCGTTGTGGACGGCAGCGGTCAGCCTGTCGGGCGGCAACCCGGTGCATTACCTGTGCGAAGAGCAGGCCCACTGGTGGCCGGACCTGGCCGACATCAAGGCCAAGATCACCCCCAACACCAAGGCGCTGGTGATCATCAACCCGAACAACCCGACCGGCGCGGTGTACCCGCGCGAAGTGCTGCTGGGCATGCTGGAGCTGGCTCGCCAGCACAATCTGGTGGTGTTCTCCGACGAAATCTACGACAAGATCCTCTACGACGAAGCCGTGCACATCAGCACCGCCTCGCTGGCCCCCGACGTGCTGTGCCTGACCTTCAACGGCCTGTCCAAATCGTATCGGGTCGCGGGCTTTCGCTCCGGCTGGCTGGCCATCTCCGGCCCCAAGCATGCCGCGCAGAGCTACATCGAAGGCATCGACATGCTCGCCAACATGCGCCTGTGCGCCAACGTGCCGAGCCAGCACGCCATCCAGACCGCGCTGGGCGGCTACCAGAGCATCAATGACCTGGTGCTGCCACCGGGTCGCCTGCTGGAGCAGCGCAACCGCACTTGGGAATTGCTCAATGACATCCCCGGCGTCAGCTGCGTCAAGCCCATGGGTGCGCTGTATGCCTTCCCGCGCATCGACCCCAAGGTCTGCCCGATCCATAACGATGAGAAGTTCGCCCTCGACCTGCTGCTCTCGGAAAAGCTGCTGATCGTCCAGGGCACCGCCTTCAACTGGCCCTGGCCCGACCACTTCCGCGTGGTCACGCTGCCACGGGTCGATGACCTGGAACAGGCCATCGGCCGCATCGGCAATTTCCTCAAGAGCTATCGCCAGTAAGCTCTGCCCCCGGTCCTGCCGTTCCAGGCAGGACCGTCTGTTCCCTGCCTCGCAACACACCCTCAGCCGGCGTTCAGGCTGAACGATTTATCCTGTCTGCAAGAAAACGACACAGTTTGAAATAGTCCCTCTGTTGAATAGCGACTGGCATCGCCTTATATACCCGGCATCGCGTTACATATTTGTTCCGAGGAGAACGTTTCGACCATGATGCGCATCTTGCTGTTTCTGGCCACCAACCTGGCGGTGGTGCTGATTGCCAGCATCACCCTGAGCCTGTTTGGCTTCAACGGGTTCATGGCGGCCAATGGGGTGGATCTGAACCTCAATCAGCTGCTGGTCTTCTGCGCCGTGTTCGGTTTTGCCGGCTCGTTGTTTTCGCTGCTGATCTCCAAATGGTCGGCGAAGATGAGCACCGGCACCCAGATCATCACCCAGCCGCGCACCCGCCATGAACAATGGTTGCTGCAAACCGTCGAGGAGCTGGCCCGCGAGGCGGGCATCAAGATGCCCGAGGTCGGCATCTTCCCGGCCTACGAGGCCAACGCCTTTGCCACCGGCTGGAACCGTAACGATGCACTGGTCGCGGTCAGCCAGGGCCTGCTGGAGCGCTTCTCGCCTGACGAGGTCAAGGCAGTGCTGGCCCACGAGATCGGTCATGTGGCCAATGGCGACATGGTGACCCTGGCCCTGGTGCAGGGCGTGGTGAACACCTTCGTGATGTTCTTTGCGCGCATCATCGGCAACTTTGTCGACAAGGTGATCTTCAAGACCGAGAACGGCCAGGGCGTGGCGTACTACATCACCACGATCTTCGCCGAACTGGTCCTGGGCTTTCTGGCCAGTGCCATTGTCATGTGGTTCTCGCGCAAGCGCGAATACCGTGCCGACGAAGCCGGTGCTCGCCTGGCCGGCACCCAGTCCATGATCGGTGCACTGCAGCGCCTGCAGGCTGAACAGGGCGTGCCGGTGCAGATGCCGGCCACCCTGAGCGCCTTTGGTATCAACGGTGGCCTCAAGCACGGCCTGGCCGGCCTGTTCATGAGCCACCCGCCGCTCGAACAGCGCATCGAGGCCTTGCGCCAGCGCGGCTGATGAAGGGCAAAGGTGGATGCAGAGGGGCGACGCGAGTCGCCCCTCTTGCGTTGGACACTTCAAGAAATTCGATGAATAAACCGCAGAACTTATATTAGATGCGGATGCTTCTTGTGCCTGAAGATAGGCCATCGCTCATCTTCAGGACATCGCTCATGTTTCCCAGCCTGTTCATTTCCCACGGCTCGCCCATGCTGGCGCTGGAACCCGGTGCCAGTGGCCCGGCGCTGGCGCGCCTGGCCGCCGAGCTGCCTCGTCCACGCGCCATTGTGATTGTCTCGGCGCACTGGGAAAGCGCTCAACTGAGCGTCAACAGCAACGCACATCCACAGACCTGGCACGACTTCGGCGGTTTCCCGCCGGCACTGTTTGCCGTGCAATACCCGGCGCCAGGTGCGCCTGAGGTCGCTGTCGAGGTGACCAGACTGCTTGAAGCGGCTGGCCTGCCGGTGCAGCTCGACCGCCAGCGGCCGTTCGACCATGGCGTCTGGGTGCCCCTGTCGCTGATGTACCCGCAGGCCGATATCCCGATCGTACAAGTGTCATTGCCAAGCCGGCAGGGTCCTGCGCTACAGACGCAGGTGGGCAAGGCGCTGGCCGGGCTGCGTGAGCAAGGGATCCTGATCATCGGCTCCGGCAGCATCACCCACAATCTGCGCGAACTGGACTGGCAGGCCGGCCCCGAACACGCCACCGACTGGGCCCTGGCGTTTCGCGACTGGATGATCGAGCACCTGGTGCGCGATGATGAAGCGGCCCTGCACGATTATCGGCGCCTGGCACCGCACGCTGTGCGCAACCACCCCAGCGACGAGCACCTGCTGCCACTGTACTTCGCCCGCGGCGCCGGGGGTGCGTTCAGCATTGCGCACCAGGGCTTTACCCTGGGCGCGCTGGGGATGGATATCTATCGTTTTGGCTGAGCCGAAAAGGCGGCGCTTTACCTGCAGGACCGGCCGGCCGGCGATCCGCTTCAATCGGGACGCAGGCGACGCCAGGTCTGTGCTGTGCCGTTCGCGGCTGAAGCCGCTCCTACGGGCGCGTCATGCGGCCCGCATGAAATGCACAGGCAAAAAAAATCCCCGAACCAGTCGGGGATTTTTTCATTCAGACTGGATCAGTCTTCACGATACCGGCGCAGCTTCAGTTGCTTACCGGCGACGCGGGTGTCCTTGAGCTTGGTCAGCAGACGCTCCAGGCCTTCTTCCGGCAGTTCAACCAGGCTGAAGCTGTCACGAATCTGGATACGACCGATCGCGTCACGGGCCAGGCCACCTTCGTTGAGGATGGCGCCGAGCAGGTTCTTGGCGGCGATACCGTCACGCGCACCCAGCGCGGTACGGCAACGGGCACGGCCTTCGGCCAGTGGCAGCGGCGCACGACGCTCGCGCTCTGGACGGTCACCGCGATCGGCACGGTCAGCACCGGAACGCTCAGGGCGATCGCCACGCGGGGCGTTGTTCGGCACCAGCGGACGCTCACGCTCGATGTCAGCCATGGTCAGCGCCTGGCCCAGGGTGGCCTTGCGCAGCAGGGCCGCAGCCAGGGCACGCGGCGAGCAACCGATGTCGACGGTCAGGCGGTCGAGCAGTTCACCATGGCTGGCTTCGGCATCGGCCACCAGCGGCGTCAGGCTATTGGTCAGCTTCTTGATACGGGCGCTGAGAATGGTCTCGGCGTCCGGCAGGCGAACTTCGGCAACCTTCTGGCCAGTCACACGCTCGATGACCTGCAGCATGCGGCGTTCACGCGGGGTGACCAGCAGCAGCGCACGGCCTTCGCGACCGGCACGACCGGTACGGCCGATACGGTGAACGTAGGATTCAGGATCGTACGGCATGTCGACGTTGAACACGTGGGTGATGCGCGGAACGTCCAGGCCGCGAGCGGCGACGTCGGTGGCAACCACGATGTCCAGGCGACCGTCCTTGAGCGAGTCGATGACGCGCTCACGCTGGTTCTGGGCAATGTCACCGTTCAGGGCAGCGGCCTTGTAGCCTTTGGCTTCCAGGGCGCTGGCCAGGTCCAGGGTGGCCTGCTTGGTACGCACGAACATGATCAGGGCGTCGAAGTCTTCGACTTCCAGCAGGCTCAGGACGGCGTTGGTCTTCTGGTCAGCGTGAACCAGCAGGTGAGCCTGCTCGATCTTGGTGACGGTCTGGGTCTTGGTCTGGATCTTGACGTGCTTCGGATCGCGCAGGTGGCGTTCGGCGATGGCACGGATCGACTGCGGCAGGGTGGCCGAGAACAGGACGGTCTGACGGGTTTCAGGCATGGCCTTGAAGATGACTTCCAGGTCATCCATGAAGCCCAGCTTGAGCATTTCGTCAGCCTCGTCCAGAACCAGATGGTTCACGGTGGCGAGGACTTTTTCGTCACGACGCAGGTGGTCGCACAGGCGGCCCGGGGTGGCGACGACGATTTGCGCGCCGTTGCGGATGGCCTTGAGCTGCGGGCCCATCGGTGCACCGCCGTAGACGGCCACGACGTTCACGCCTGGCATCTGCTTGGCGTAGGTTTCAAAGGCGGTGGCCACTTGCAGGGCCAGCTCGCGGGTGGGCGCCAGGATCAGGGCCTGGGGCTCACGCTTGCTCGGGTCGATACGGCTCAGGATAGGCAGAGCGAAGGCAGCGGTCTTACCGGTACCTGTCTGCGCCTGGCCGATCATGTCGTGACCGGCAAGAATAATAGGGATCGATTGCTGCTGAATCGCCGAAGGCTCTTCGTAGCCTGTCGCGATGACGGCGGCAACAATACTTGGATGAAGGTCGAGAGCGGCGAAGCCGCCAATTTCCTGGGTCATGGGTCTGCCTCTGGTGCATCCGCAAAGACCCATGCTGCAAAGCTGCGCGTGCCGTGTACGACTCAAGAGTCACCCTGGCTGCTTTGTGGCGGGGATTTGCGAAAACAATTGATGAATGGATTAACCAGGGTAGTTCGCGTTACGAACATGCCACCGAAGCAGGCTCCGGTGAGTGCATCGCCTGGATAACGGCCCTGTAAAGGCCGGCGCGCACTATACCGGAATTAGCGGCAAAAGTGAGGGTTTTTTTATGAATACTTGCACGCCCTGCGCATGTTTCATGCACGTGCAGGCTGGCTTTTGGCGTCACGAACGGCGGCATGTGGGCGATTATCCGGCTGCGCCTGCTAAAACGATTCATGTTCGGCGAAAAAAAGGTGCCATTCCCGTTGGTCGGGCGCGACAAAATGCCTCGCCCGATGACCTGTTGCAAGCGGCTTTTCAGGTGGCCGGACGCAGGTCGCGAATCAGCGCCTGCAATGAATAGCCCAGGCGCGGCGCCAATGCCTCAGCGCGCTCGATCAGCGCTGCCTTGTCCAGTTCCTGATCCAGGTCGGCGGGCACGATCAGGATGACATTGCCCTCCTTGACCGGCAGCTCCCAATAGTGGCGATGGTAGAGCCCGCGGAACAGGGCGGCGCCCAGTGGCCGACCGTCATCGGCGGCCCACTGGTTGATGATCAGCCAGCCACCGGGGTTCAGGCGTTTCTGGCAGTTTTCCAGGAACACCCACGCCAGGTGCCCCACGCCCGGGCCGACATCGGTGTACAGGTCAACGAAAATCAGGTCGGCCGGCTCCGCCGTCTCAAGCAACTCCAGGGCATCGCCGATGCGCACGTACAGGCGTGGATCATCGTCCAGCCCCATGTACTCCATGGCCAGGCGTGGCACTTCAGGACGCAGCTCGATGGCCTCGACGTCTTCCAGCGGCAGGAACTTCAGGCAGGCCTGGGTCAGGGTGCCGGCGCCCAGGCCGAGGAACAAGGCGCTTTCCGGCGCCTCATGGCACAACGCGCCGACCAGCATGGCGCGGGTGTAGTCGTACTCCAGCCAACTGGGGTCGGCGGTGAAGGTACAGCTTTGCTCGATGGCATCGCCGAATTCGAGAAAACGGTAATCGTCCACTTCCAGTACGCGGATCTTGCCGAAGTCGTCATGGACCTCGGCCAGAATCCGTTCTTCACGCTCGTGGGTCATGACCTCTCCTGGCAGCGTACAAAGCGCGAATTGTCGGCCAAGCGTGCGGCTTTGTCGACGCGACACGCTTCAGACGCCCCGCCGCGCTGTTGTGATGCAACGCCAACAGCCCCTACCATGCGGCTTCGATCAGCCCTGATAAAAGAGTCATAACAATGAATTCACCATGGAGCCCGGACAGCTGGCGAGCCTTGCCGGTCCAGCAGCAACCCCTCTACCCCGATGCCGCCCATCTGCAACGGGTCGAGCAGAGCCTGGCCAGTTTCCCGCCGCTGGTATTTGCCGGCGAAGCCCGCGAGCTGCGTCGCCAGTTCGCCGAAGTGACCCAAGGCCGTGCGTTCCTGCTGCAAGGCGGCGATTGTGCCGAAAGCTTTGCCGAGTTCTCGGCTGCCAAGATTCGCGACACCTTCAAGGTCTTGTTGCAAATGGCGATCGTCATGACCTTTGCCGCCGGTTGCCCGGTGGTGAAGGTCGGGCGCATGGCCGGTCAGTTCGCCAAGCCGCGTTCGGCCAACGACGAAACGATCGGCACCACCACCCTGCCCGCCTACCGTGGTGACATCGTCAACGGTATCGGCTTTGACAGCAAAAGCCGCGTACCGGACCCTGACCGCCTGCTGCAGGCCTATCACCAGTCCACCGCCACCCTCAACCTGCTGCGCGCCTTTGCCCAGGGCGGCTTTGCCGACCTGCACCAGGTGCACCAGTGGAACCTCGATTTCATCGCCAACTCGGCGCTGGCGCAAAAGTACGGGCAACTGGCCGACCGCATCGACGAAACACTGGCCTTCATGCGCGCCTGCGGCCTGGACACGGCACCGCAACTGCGCGAAACCAGCTTCTTTACCGCACACGAAGCCTTGCTGCTCAACTACGAAGAAGCCTTCGTGCGGCGCGACAGCCTGACCCAGGATTTCTACGACTGTTCGGCGCACATGCTGTGGATCGGCGACCGCACCCGGCAACTGGACGGGGCCCATGTCGAATTCCTGCGTGGGGTGCACAACCCTATCGGCGTCAAGGTCGGGCCGAGCATGAACACCGAAGACCTGATCCGCCTGATCGACGTGCTCAACCCGGACAACGACCCCGGGCGCCTGAACCTGATCGCGCGCATGGGTGCCGACAAGGTCGGTGACCATCTGCCGGCCCTGATTCGCGCCGTCGAACGTGAAGGCCGCCAGGTGCTGTGGAGTTCGGACCCGATGCACGGCAACACGATCAAGGCCAGCAGCGGCTACAAGACCCGAGACTTCGCGCAGATCCTCAGCGAAGTGAAGCAATTCTTCCAGGTGCATCAGGCCGAGGGCACGCATGCCGGCGGGATTCATATCGAGATGACCGGACAGAACGTGACCGAATGCATTGGGGGCGCGCGCCCGATCACCGAAGACGGCCTGTCGGATCGCTACCATACCCACTGCGACCCGCGCATGAACGCTGACCAGTCGCTGGAACTGGCGTTCCTGATTGCCGACACCCTCAAAGGCGTGCGTGCCTGAGCACGCACAGCTGCAAGCTTCAAGCTGCGCTCTAGCCCTTCAAGGCCAGGGCCGCAGCACAGAACATCAGAAACACGCAGAACAGGGTGCGCAACCGCCGCTCGGGCAGCGAATGGGCCAGCTTGACGCCCCAACTGATACTGGCCAGGCCGCCGATGGCCAGTGGCAGGCCCATGTGCCAGTCGACATGCTGGTGCCAGGCATAGGTCAGCAAGGTGATGCCGGTGCTGGGGGCTGCCAGCGCCAGGGCCAGCCCTTGGGCCACCACCTGGCTGGTGCCGAACACGCTGGTGAGAATCGGTGTGGCCACCACACCGCCGCCGACCCCGAACAGACCGCCGGTCATGCCCGACACGATGCCCAGCATCCACAACCGGCGCTCATGCCTGATACCGGCCCCCACGCGCGCGCTGCTGCGCACCATCTGCATCAGATTGAAAACAATCAGCACCAGCAAGAACAGCACGAAGGCCAGACGCATGCCTTGCGGGTCCAGGCGCACCGCCCACAACGATGTGATCCAGGCAAAGACAAAGCTGGGCACAATCAACTGCAAGGCATGCCTTAGGCGGATTCGGTTGCGCTGGTTGTAACGCCACAGTGCCAGCAACACATTAGGCAACACCATCAACAAGGCCGTGCCCTGGGCCAGTTGCTGGTCCAGGCCGAACAGCACACCCAGCGCCGGAATCGCCACCAGCCCACCACCAATCCCGAACAAGCCGCCCAGAGTGCCCATGGCGGCCCCGAGCACGATGAACATCACCACCTCAATCACTGGGTTTCCTCGATAAATCAGTCAAGACATTACAGCCTGCCTATCCCTGCGCCGATGAATTATCTGGCGCATTAAAGATCGCAGCACTAAATTAAACCTATTCTTCGTTACTGCCCTGGAAACCCCATGACTGGCCCGACAACCGACGACACTTCTGCATGCGACGCGCTGCGGCTCGATAACCAGCTGTGTTTCGCGCTCTATTCCACTTCGCTGTCAATGACAAAGGTCTACAAGCCGCTGCTTCAGGCACTGGGCCTGACCTACCCGCAATACCTGGCCATGCTGGTGCTCTGGGAACAGGACGGCTTGACCGTGGGCGATGTCAGCACCCGCCTGTTGACTGACCCGGGTTCACTGACGCCACTGCTCAAGCGCCTCGAAAGCGAAGGCCTGATCAGCCGCACACGCAGCAAGCAGGATGAACGCGTGGTGTTGCTGCACCTGACCGAGCAAGGCCGTGCCTTGCAGCAAAAGGCCCTCAGCGTCCCCAATTGCATTCTTTCGGCCAGCGGGCTGGAACTGGACACGCTGCGCGAGCTGCAAGAACAACTGCTGGGTCTGCGTGACAGTTTGCAAAAGCACGTGTAGACCGCGTCCAGACAGCAAGACCCGCCAAAGGCTGAATGTGTCTAGGATAACCTTTACCGGCGACCAGGACACACTCTGTAACAACTGCGCAACAAAGTGGAAAAAGAAGGCTTAGCAGTAGCAAATAGCAAGCATTACCATTCGCATCCTAAAATCATAATGCCATACACTCAGGATGCATCACCCCATGTCTGCCCCTTCCCGCCTTACGCCGCTGGCCCTTGGTATTTCGGCCTTGCTCGGCGCAGGCCTTGCCTGTGCTGCCCCGACTGCCCTGCCTGCCACATCGATCAACGCCGACGTTGAACAGGACCAATCCAGTGCCAGGGTCAAGGAAGTCAGCACCGCGACGCGTACTTCGACGCCTGTACGCTACGTGCCGCAGGCCATCGATACGGTCAAGACCGCCAATGTGCTCGATTACGGCACTCAAGACCTGGGCACGGCCTTGAGCGGCCTGCCCAACGTCAGCAACAGCGCCGACACCCGCTTCGATGGCCTGCGCATTCGTGGCTTCGATGCCAGTAACGACTTTTATCTGGACGGCATTCGCGACGACAGCCAGTACGTGCGCGACCTGCACAACATCGAGCGGCTTGAAGTGCTCAAGGGTCCGGCAGCCTTGCTTTACGGGCGCGGCAGCCAGGGCGGCATCGTCAACCGGGTCAGCAAGACCCCGCAGGCCGGGCGTCGCTCGACCCTCGAAGCCCAAGGCGGCAGCGAAGACCTGCGCAGCCCGTATGCCGACCTGAGCGCCGACCCCAGCGAGACCATCAGCCTGCGCCTGAACATGGGCAACATGGACAGCAACAGTTTCCGCGATGACATCTCCAGCCACCGGCAACTGTTCGCCCCCTCGATGAGCTGGCAACTCACCCCGCGGTTGAACTGGCTGGTGCAGTACGAGTACAGCCGCTTCGACCGCACCCCGGATCGCGGCATTGCGGGCATCAATGGGCGCCCGGCCGATGTCGGGCGCGATACCACGTATGGCAGCAGCGGCGACTACATCGATGACAAGGCGCAATCGCTGCGCTCGCGCTTGAGTTATGACCTCAATGACAACTGGCAAGTGCGCCAGACCCTGGGCGTGTTCAAGCTCGACAGCGATTTCGACAACACCTACCAGACCGGCTATGACGCCACCAGCGGCCGGGTCACCCGCCAGCACTGGCAACAGGACCTGCGGACCCGCAATGTCTTCAATAACATCGAGTTCGAAGGCAGCGTCGACACCTTTGGCCTGGAACATCGCCTGCTCACCGGCATTGAGACGGGCAGCCAGCGTCGCGACCCCAAGCTCTACACTGCCGCCACCACTGGCGTCGGCAGCCGGCCGGTGCCGGCGCTGAACCTGTTCAACCCCGATCGCAACCAGCGCCATAGCGGCCTGATGACGCCCTCGAGCAGCAACTACACCGAAGTTGAAAGCCGCGCCCTGTATGTGCAGGATCAATTGCGCCTCAACGATCAGTGGCAACTGCTGGGTGGCCTGCGCTACGACCGCTTCGAGGTCGAGACCACCAACCGCCTGCGTAATATCCATGAAGAACGCGACAGCCACAGCACCAGCCCGCGGGTGGGCGTGGTCTGGACGCCGCTGGTCGACCACTCGTTCTATGCGTCCTGGACCAAGACGTTTTCGCCGGTCGGTGGCGGCCTGATCGGCATCACGCCGGGGGCGGCCGGCAACACCAATGACCTGAGCCCGGAGCTGACCAAGCAGAAGGAAATCGGCGTCAAGAGCGATTGGCTGGACGACCGCCTCAGCACCACCCTGGCTATCTACGAGCTGGAACTGTACAACCGTCGCACCAGCGACCCGGACAACCCGGGCCTGACCTTGCTGTCGGGCCTGCAACGCTCGCGCGGCGTCGAGCTGACGGCCACCGGCCAACTGGGCGGTCACTGGTCGATGCGCGGTGGCATCGGTGTGCAGGACGCAACGATCGTCGAGGACAACAACGGGTTCGAGGGCAATCGGGTCAGCAACGTTGCCAAGCGCAACGCCAGCCTGTTCGTGACCTGGAAACCGGAAATGGGCTGGTACGCCGAAAGCGGCCTGACCCTGGTCGGCCAGCGTTATGCCGACAACCAGAACACCACGGTCCTGCCCGGCTATGGCCGCTGGGACGCGCTGGCCGGCTACCGCCAGAAGGACTGGGACCTGCGGGCGGCGCTGAACAACATCAACGACCGAACCTATTACAGCTCGGCCACTAGCGCCGCCCAGATCCGCGTGGGTGACCCGCGCAGCATGGTGGTGACGGGAACCTACAGCTTCTGACCTGCCCGTCCTCATAAACCCGAATAACGTGCCGTGTATCTGCGGCTGACATGGCCTTGTAGGAGCGCGCTTGCCCGCGACCGGCTGCGTTAGCAGTCGTAAATTTGCAGCGTTTCCGAGATTTCTGCGAGCGCTACGCACTCGGTCGCGGTGGTCCGGCATTCCGGCAAGCGCGCTCCTACAACCACAGTCCACATTTGCAAAAATTAACTTGCGCGCAAACTAATCGCGGAGTACAGTCGCCTCACATTCAGTTAGCGCGCTAACTTTTAGCGCGCAACATCACTTCTGTGAGGACATGCCATGCAAGCGCTCTACACTGCTGTTGCCACATCCACCGGTGGCCGTGACGGTCGTGCGATTTCCAGCGACCAGATTCTCGACGTCAAGCTGGCCACGCCCAAGGAACTGGGCGGCGCAGGCGGTGCAGCCACCAACCCTGAGCAGCTGTTTGCCGCCGGTTACTCGGCCTGCTTCATTGGTGCCCTGAAATTCGTTGCAGGACAAGCCAAGCGCAGCATCCCGGCCGATGCGTCGATCACCGCCCATGTCGGCATCGGCCAGATCCCTGGCGGTTTTGGCCTGGACATCGACCTGCACATCAACCTGCCCGGCCTGGAGCAGGCTGACGCCCAGCAACTGGTCGATGCCGCCCACCTGGTGTGCCCGTACTCCAACGCCACCCGTGGCAATGTCGATGTGCGCCTGCACGTCACGGTCTGATCAAACACCAGGCACAAAAAAGCCCGCAGTCATGCGGGCTTTTTTGTGGGCGCTTACAACGCTGTGCTTATTTGGCACGGCCTTTGTAAGAACCGCCTTCGCGGGTGTCGATCTCGATCATGTCGCCGATCTCGATGAAGTCAGCCACGCTCAGCTCGGTGCCGTTTTTCAGTTTGGCAGGCTTCATGACCTTGCCCGACGTGTCGCCACGAGCGGAACCTTCGGTGTAGTCGATCTGGCGCACGATGGTGGTCGGCAGTTCTACCGAAACCAGGCGCTCTTCGAAGAACACGGCTTCGCAGACGTCGGTCATGCCTTCTTCGACGAAAGGCAGAACCGATTCGATGTCTTCGGCGTTCAGCTCGTACATGGTGTAGTCAGTGGTGTCCATGAACGTGTAGGTGTCACCGCTGATGAAAGACAGGGTGGCTTCCTTGCGGTCCAGAATCACGTCGTCCAGCTTGTCGTCTGCACCGTACACGGTTTCGGTCTTGTAACCGGTCAGCAGGTTCTTCAGCTTGGTCTTCATGATGGCGCTGTTACGACCGGACTTGGTGAACTCGGCCTTTTGAACCAGCCAAGGATCGTTGTCGATACGGATCACGGTACCGGGTTTCAGCTCTTTACCAGTTTTCATTGCATATATCCGAAATTGGATGGAATTAACCAAAGGCTCTGTACGAGAAATAGCCTGCGCAGGCAGTTTCCGTACAGAGCCTTATATCAAGGCCGCGTATCATAGCGAATTTCGGTAAAACTGTACCAGCGCCTGCGCAAGATCAGGCCTTGATGCCTGCTGCTGGCACCAGACGCCGGCCTGTTGGCGTATCTGCGGCCAGTGCCCGGACAAGCGCCGCCAGTACTCGCCAAGAGGCTGGCCTGCGCTCCAGGACCGCCACAGATCGGCCATGGCTTGCGCAGCTTCGGCTGAAAGCCCGGCGCAGTAAAGATCAAGAAACGCATCAAGCTTGGGCTCATGCGCATCGCCGTCCTGCTGATAAATGTGCCACAGCATCGGCCGCGCCGCCCACTGCGCACGCACGAACGAGTCTTCGCCGCGCACGACATTGAAGTCACAGCACCACAGTAGACGGTCGTAATCCTGCTGCGAGACGAACGGCACGATTTGCACCGTCACGGCCCCGCGCCGACGAATGGTGCCGACCGGTAAGTCCGCCGCCCCCAGCCAGTGCTGCAAATCCCCGAGAATGCGCCCTGGCGGCACCAGCAGATGAGAAACCCGGGCCTCGCCGGCCAGCTCATCCAGCCAACTGCCCAGGTGCGGGTTCTCATAGGCGAACAGCGAGATCAATCGCGCGCCCGGCTCAGGCTGAACGCCCAGCGCCTGCAGGAAATCGCGCTGCGCCTGAAGATCGGTCACAAAGGCCCGACGTTGCGCGATCAGGTTCTGCTCACGCAACAGGCCACCGGTGCGGTCGTTGAAACCGGGAAAGAAAAAGAACTTCTTCAGCCCGTTGGCCTGCGGCGACGGCAGGCCGTGACACCCGCTGACCCAGTCTTCGGCACTCAGGTAGTCAAGGTTGAGCCACAGGGGCCTGGACGCGCATTGCAACATCGCCTCGGTGTAGGCAGGCGGCAGGCGACAGGCAAAGGCTTCGAGTACCACATCGGGCACGGTGGTCGGCAGCCAGGGGTCGGGCCAGTGGCAGACCTGCACGCCTGCCTGGCACTGCACAGCCGCAGAGCCATCCGCCTGAGGACACAGGCGCACGAAGGCTGCCAGGTCGTTGATCCACAGGCGCACGGTGCAGTCGTGCTCGTTGACCAGTTGGCGCGCCAGACGCCAGGTCACGCCTACATCGCCATAGTTGTCCACGACATCACAAAAGATGTCCCAAGAGGTTTGCATCGCGGCTCCGTGAGGCCAGAAGGTGAAAAAGCCGATTGTCCATCAGATACGAACGCTTGTACCAGCGCCGCTCGTGGCACAATCGCCCTTGTCGTCCACGCCTGGAAGTGATCGCCATGACCTCTTATAGCAATCGCCGCGAAGTCTATGTCTCGCTCAAACTGATCCTGTGCATTGCCCTGGGGATCTGGCTGGGTGTGGTCGCCGTCGTCCTCACCGGACTGTTGTTGTACAAAAGCCTGCCCGTCGAACAGACCCGGCTGGTGGAAGCGGCCGTCGTGCGCCTGGCCGAACCGCCTGGCGCACCGGTGCAAACCCAGCCCAGCGCAATGTTCGACAAGTACCAGCAGAGTCTGCGCGAGAGCGAAGCGCGCCAGGCCCGCGAGTATGCCGACGCCCAGCGCAAGAGCACGTTCAACCGCGCCAAGTGCGATTTCTGGCTGCAGCAGGACCGCACCGCGCCCAGCGACAAGAGCCGCAACGGCATCACTGAATTCTGTGGATAGACCATGAACAAGACTCACCTGCTGCAGTTGATCATCGACCGCCTGCAGTTCGACCTGGACATCGCCCGGCGTGCGGCACAGACCGCTTATGAAGCGGCTACGCACGAAGAAAACATTGCCGAAAACAAATACGACACCCTGGGCCTGGAGGCCTCGTACCTGGCCGCCGGGCAGGCACGGCGTGTCGAGGAGATCCGTCAGTGCGTGGCGCTGTACCGCCAGGCGTCGGTCAAGCCGTTCGATGCGGCACGCGGTATTCAGGTCGGGGACCTGGTCACGCTGCAAGGCGCCGGTGGCGAGCGACGCTATCTGTTTCTTGGCCCCGATGCCGCCGGGCTGAACATCCAGGCAGACGAGTGCCTGGTCACGGTCATCACCGCTCGGGCACCCTTGGGCCAGAGCCTGATGGGCAAACAGGAGGGAGATGACGTCGAGATCGTGGTCAAGGGCCAGCGCCAGGTGTTCGATGTCACACAAGTGCTGTGACAGGCCCCGCATTTACGGGCTTGCCCGTGCGCGGATTTTCTGGGTAAGGTGCGTCGTCGCTACGTGAAGTGACGGGGCAATACAACAAGGACCATACCCAAAGGAGATTTTTCATGACGAACGTCATTGCATTCCCTGACGCCCATGAACGTGATCGCCTGAAGTCCAGCGGAAGTCCGGCGTTGAGATACCTGAGCAAGAAAGAGCAACTGTTGATCGACCAGTTGCGTCTGACCAGCCATGCGGGCCGTCAGTACGTCCATGAATATGCAAGCATCATGTACATGACCCGCCCCCTGCACCCCAACTGAACCAAAGACCGGAGCCCCGCCTGATGGCAGGGCTCTGCGGTGCCCCGTGGTTCAGTGCGCCAGCGACCAGACCAGTGCCGAGATGGCCACGACACCGGCCGCCACCACGAACGCATTGGACAGCTTGCCGGCATACTGGCGCATGGCAGGCACCTTGCGGATGGCGTACATCGGCATCAGGAACAACAGGACCGAAATCACCGGGCCGCCCAGTTTTTCGATCATGCCCAGGATGCTCGGGTTCAGGATGGCCACGATCCAGCACACCAGCAGCATGGCCAGTGCGGTCAGGCGATCCAGGGTCTTGGCGCCGGGGCGCAGGCCGGACTTGAGCACCAGCCCCTTGAAACCTTCGCTGGCGCCGATGTAGTGCCCCAGAAACGACTTGGAAATGGCCACCAGCGCAATCAGCGGTGCGACCAGTTCAATGGTCGGATTGCGGAAATGGTTGGCCAGGTAGGAGAGGATCGACAGGTTCTGCGCCTTGGCTTCGGCCAGTTGCGCAGGCGACAGGGTCAGCACGCAACTGAACACGAAGAACAGCACCATGAACACCATCAACAGGTGCGCGCGTGCGAGGATCCGCGAGCTGCGCACTTCAGCCTGGTCACCGTAGAGACGCTTCTGGTCGACGGCAAAGGCCGAGATGATCGGGGTGTGGTTGAAAGAGAACACCATCACCGGAATGGCCAGCCATAGCGCCGGTAAAAAGCTCGACGCCTCAGGCAGGGTGCTGGCAGTGCTGAGAATGCCGCCGTTCCAGTGTGGAATCAGAAACACCGACAGGAACAGCAACGAGACGATGAATGGATACACCATCAGGCTCATGACCTTGACGATCACCCGCTCGCCGCAACGCACCACGACCAGCAGGCCGAGAATCAGCACGAAGGCCAACAGCGCACGGGGTGGCGGTTCGAGGTGCATCTGGTTCTGCAGAAAGCTGCTGACCGTGTTGGTCAGGCCCACGCTGTAGATCAGCAGGATGGGGAAGATGGCGAAGAAATACAGCAGGGTGATCATCGCCCCTGCGCCTTTGCCGAAATGTTCCTCGACCACCTCGGTGATGTCACCACCGTTGCGGCCCGAGAGCACGAAGCGGGTCAGGCCACGGTGCGCATAGAACGTCATCGGAAAGGCCAGTATGGCCAGGGCCAGCAGCGGCCAGAAGCCGCCCATGCCGGCGCTGATGGGCAGGAACAAGGTACCGGCGCCGATGGCGGTGCCGAACAGCCCGAGCATCCAGGTGGTATCGTGACGGTTCCATGCAGTGCTGGCTGCGGGTGCTGTATCCAGGCGTTCTACGACGCCATTGGCCTGATCGTTCATCCGGTCGTGTCTCCGTTGCCGGTTAGCGCAAGTGCAGGACGCCGCAACAAGGTGCCGGAATGATCCGGCCTGACAGGATTGGCAGCGCGGCGCCCACCCTGAAAAACAGGGTCGCGATTTTCCGCCATCAGCAAGGGAAAGCAAGGACTATCGGATCAAAAGCGGATTAATCGGACGCCTTTATGACCATTTAGGGCACTTTTACTGCACCTCATGCACGGTCAGAGCATTATCAAGGCTGATTCATGCAAGAATGCCGCACCCTCATCAAGCGCCCTGATCAGGAGCCGTTGAATGCGTTACACCCAGGAGCACAAGACCCAGACCCACCAGAAAATCGTCGAGGAAGCGGCAGCGCGTTTTCGCCGCGACGGTATCACTGCCACGGGCCTGCAACCCTTGATGAAGGCGCTGGGCCTGACGCACGGCGGTTTCTATGCGCACTTCAAGTCAAAGGACGATCTGGTCGAGCAAGCCTTGCACTGCGCAGCCGAGCAACTGCGCACGCGCGTCGATGAACTGCAGGCGACTGCAAACCCGCTGCATGCATTCATCGACTTGTACTTGTCTGCCACCCACCGCGATCACCCTGAGCAAGGCTGCCCGCTACCGACCCTGTGTGCCGAACTGGGCCAGCAGGGCCAGCCCAGCGCCTTGACCGATCAGGCATTGGGTTTGCGCCTGGCGTTTATCGAAAGCCAACTGCAAGGCCCCGACGCCAGCACCAGGAGCCTGATGATGTTCTCGACCATGGCAGGAGCCTTGATGCTGGCGCGCAGCGTACAAGACCCGCAACTGTCCGAACACATTCTGCAAACGACCGCGGCCCGCCTCAAGCGTGAGTGCTGATCAGGCCGTCCAGCGCTTGAGCAACAGGCTGGCGTTGACACCACCAAAGCCGAAGCCGTTGGACAGCGCGTACTCGATCGGCATCGAACGGGCAGCGCCGCGCACAATGTCGACACCGTGTGCCGCTTCATCCGGGTGGTCGAGGTTCAGTGTCGCAGGCACCCTCTGGTCACGAATCGCCAGGGCGGTAAACACCGCCTCGATGCCGCCAGCGGCGCCCAACAGATGGCCGGTGGCCGATTTGGTCGAGGTCACCGCCACAGCATTCTGCTCGCCGAACACCGCCTTGATCGCGGCCAGCTCGCCCTTGTCGCCTACAGGTGTGGAGGTGGCATGGGCGTTGAGGTGTTGAACCTGCGAGGCCTGGATCCCGGCCTGGCGAAGAGCAGCGCGCATCGCCCGCTGGGCACCGCTGCCATCTTCGGGTCCGGCCGTGAGGTGGTAGGCATCGGCGCTGGTGCCGTAGCCGACGATTTCGACAATCGGCGTGGCGCCCCGCGCCAGCGCATGTTCCAGCGACTCGATGACCAGCATGCCGGCGCCCTCGCCCATGACAAACCCGTCACGGTCGCGATCAAAGGGCCTTGAAGCCTGCTCCGGGGTTTCGTTGAACCCACAGGACAAGGCCCTGGCAGCGGCAAATCCGGCGAGGCTGACCCGATCAATGGCCGCTTCCGCGCCACCGCACACGGCAATGTCGGCCTCCCGGTCGCGAATCATCCGCGCGGCATCGCCAATCGCCTGTACACCGGCGGCACAGGCTGTAACCGGCGCGCCCAGCGGGCCTTTGAAACCATGCTGGATCGACACATGCCCGGCAGCCAGATTGACCAGAAAGGACGGAATCGTGAACGGTGACAAGCGCCGCGGACCACGGCTGTCGGTAATGCGCACCGCCTCGGCAATGGCCCCGAAGCCGCCGATGCCGGAACCGATCACTGTGGCGGTGCGCGCCTGCTCGTCTTCAGTGGTTGCTGTCCAGCCGGACTGATGCAAGGCCTGCCTGGCGGCGGCCAGAGCAAACAGGATGAAGCGGTCCATCTTTTTCTGTTCTTTGACAGAGGCGGCCATCTCGGGATCGAAGCCAGCTACGCCGTCAAGCTCAAGCCCCGGCACACGCCCTCCGACCTTTGTCGGCAGGTCGAGGACCACGTCTTCGGACAGCCGGACGATGCCCGAACGCCCTGCCAACAGGCGTTGCCACACCGTTTCGAGCCCGGTTCCCAATGGCGTTACCAGCCCCATGCCAGTTACCACAATGCGACGCGCACTCATATAAACCCCTTGAAGCGGCCTTGACAGGCCTTTCATATGTTGACCGTAATTCAAAGAGCAATATGTCGGTCGACATGCAATGTGTCAAGGTACGGTGGCGTTGTGCGTAGAAGCACAAAGGCCGATCAGTGATCGGCCTTTGCTCATCCAGGTAGGGTTTTACTCGAGGCTGATTCGGTCGCGGTTGCGATCCAGCAGGGTCTTGCCGATGCCCTTGACCTCGAGCAGTTCATCCACCGAGGTGAAGTTGCCGTTGGCTTCACGATACGCCACGATGGCGGCTGCCTTGTTGGCACCGATGCCCGACAGGTTCTTTTGCAAGGATTCGGCATCGGCCGTATTGATGTTGGTCTTGTCGACCGACTGCTGCATCGTGGCTGACGCCGCCTGAGGGGTTGCAGCAGCAGGCGCAGGCGTACTGGCCAGAGCGCCTGTCGAAACGGTGGCAAGCAGTGCAGCCAGCAGGGAAGAAAACAAGACATTGCGCATAAAGGTACTCCGTAGATTCACAGGTTCGAGGCAGCAATCCGGTGCTGCCCGTGCAAACTAGTTGAATCCACGGCCCCACGACAACGCCAGAGCGTATCGGGGTGTGTCGTTGAAAATGCTCAGAAAGCAGGGTTTCACAGGCCGCGATCAGGTTTCCTGGCAACGCTCCTGATAGATCCAGTCGACGATTTCGCCATCGGGGGCATAACCGCTGACCGTCTCGCGCAACAGCTGGCGTACGGTGGTGTAGTCGTCATTGTTGACGGCTGTCAGCAAGCGGGTGAGCAGCACCTTCATGACTTCCCAAGGCAGATAGTCCTCGCTGGCGCTCATGATCATCGGGTGCTCGGTGGCCACGACGTTGTCACCGATCAGCAATTCTTCGTAAAGCTTTTCACCAGGCCGCAGGCCCGTGAACTCGATGGAAATGTCGCCATGCGGGTTCTTTTCCGAACGGATGCTCAAGCCTGAAAGATGAATCATCTTCTCGGCCAGTTCGATGATCCTGACCGGTTCACCCATGTCGAGGACAAATACATCGCCCCCCTGCCCCATGGAACCGGCCTGGATAACCAGCTGCGCCGCTTCCGGGATGGTCATGAAATACCGGGTTATCTTCGGATGCGTGACCGTCAGCGGCCCGCCCGACTGGATCTGCTTGTGGAATAACGGAATCACCGAGCCCGATGAGCCCAGTACGTTGCCGAAGCGAACCATGCTGAAACGGGTCTTGTTGACCTGATGCACATTGGACTGGTCGCCGAACATCACCGGTGCGGCTTCGCGACTCAGGGCCTGGAGGATCATTTCCGAGAGGCGCTTGGTGCTGCCCATCACATTGGTCGGCCTGACCGCCTTGTCAGTGGAGATCAGCACGAAATTCGAGACACCGGCCTGCAGGGCTGCTTGCGCGGTGTTGAGAGTACCGACCACATTGTTGACGACGCCTTCGGCGATGTTGTGCTCGACCATCGGCACATGCTTGTAGGCGGCGGCATGGTAGACCGTGTCGACCTGCCAGGTCTTCATGATGTCGACCATCCTGGGATGGTTGCGCACCGACCCCAGGATAGGCAACAGCTTGACCGTCAGCGATTCACGGCTGATGCGCTGCTCGAGCTCACTGAGGATGGTGTAGAGGTTGAACTCACTGTGGTCGAACAGCAGCAGCGCGGTGGGCTTGAGCAACAGGATCTGCCGACACAGTTCAGATCCGATCGAACCGCCGGCACCGGTCACCAGGACAGTCTGGCCCTTGATGCAGTGCTCGAGCAGGTTCTCGCGGGCCGGCACCGAATCACGACCGAGCAGGTCGGCGATGTCGATTTCCTGCAGGTCGTCGACCTTCACACGTCCTGCAGCCAGGTCCATGAAACCAGGCACACTGCGCACGTGCAGCGGAAATCCTTCGAGATAACCCAGCACTTCGCGACGCCGGCCGCGGGTGGACGACGGAATGGCCAGGAGAATCTCCTGGGCACCGGTCACCTCGATCATGCGCTGGATGTGCTTGGGCTTGTAGACCAGCAGGCCGGAGATGACCCGGTTGGAAATCGACTCATCGTCATCAATGAACGCCACCGGACGCATCAGGCGACCCATGCGCAGGGCCGCGACCAACTGGTTGCCGGCAGCACCGGCGCCATAGATCGCCACTTTACGCAAACCGTCATCGCGATTGGCGAACGGTACATGCTGGACGGCAGCGAACCAGTCACCGAGAAAATACTGACGCATCGCCAGACGCAAGCCGCCGATCATCACCATGCTCAACCACCAGTAGTTGAACATGATCGAACGCGGCACGATCTGCTGGTGATTGCTGTAGGCATAGACCATGCACCCCAGGATCAGGGCCGACAGGGTGACCGCCTTGATAATCGCAATCAATGCATCGTTGCCGAAATAGCGCATGACGGCGCGGTACATGCCGAAACGAATGAACAGCGGGATGGCCACCACGGGTGCACTGATGAACAGCCAGGTGTGCTTTTCCAGGGGGTTGACCAGATCGTCGACTCCCAGGCGGACCAGAAACGACGCCCACAGGGCGATCCAGACCAGTAACACATCGGTCGAGACCTGAATTATTCGCTTTTGCCGGCGCGGCAGTGCCAGCAGAAAAGCTCGCAACTTGCCCATGACTCCTTCACCCAATCCCTTTCACCTCGTTTGAACCCTGACTGCAGCTGTGTGTATCTGTAATGCGCAGACAAGATTACGACAATCTATATCAAAAACCCGAAACCCGGGGTGTCAATTACCTTCCGACTGACCGGCCCTGAATCTCAACGCCAGCGCAGCCAATGGCACGTACGACAGCAGCACAGCGGTCAGACCGTCGACCCAGCCCAATGCAGCCGCGAAAGCCCAGGGTAGTAACCAGCCGACATTGATCGCGGCCACGGCCAGGGTTACCGGCAGATGACGACCATATTCGCGTGAGGCGAACTGGTAGGCATGGCTGCGATGAGCCTGGTAAACCTTTTCGCCGCGAGACAGCCGACGTAGCAAGGTCAACGTGGCATCGACCACAAAGCAACCCAGCAAGATCAGCCAGGCCCAGAACAATGATGATGAGGCCCAGGCGGCCTGCACCGACAGCACCCCCAGGGCAATGCCCAGAAACCCACTGCCGGCGTCGCCCATGAAGATCCGGGCCGGTGGAAAGTTCCAGTACAGAAAGCCCGCGGCGGCGGCGGCCAGCAGCGCAGGGGCAAAGACCAGGTCGCTGAAACCTGTAACGTGGTGGATTAGACAAGCGCCAAGGCAAACAGTTACCGCTTCGACACTTGCAATGCCGTCGATACCGTCCATGAAGTTGTAAAGATTGAGCATCCAGACCAGATAGAAGGTCGCCAGCAGCGCACTGATCCAGCCTGAATTCAGGCGCCAGCCGAACAGATCCAGCGGTGCCATGCCTCCCAGCCAGAACAGGGCCCAGGCAGCCGCCACGAAGTGACCCAGCAGCCGCCATCGCGCAGCGATATGGCCGTGGTCATCCATGAATCCGATAACGGCCACCAGCCCTCCACCACCGACCATTGCCAAGAGGAAATCCAGGTTCATCCGCCCACTGGCGCCCGCCAGCGCCACAGCCAGCAGAAAGGCAAGCACAATCGACACCCCTCCCCCTCTGGGCGTGGGAATCGAATGCGAACTGCGCGCGTTGGGAATGTCCATCAGGCTTCTGGACAAGGCATAACGTCGGACCACAGCGGTCAATGACAGCGATAACAGGGCAATCGCAACAACCCACAACCACTCAAGCATGTCGTTTGTGTTCCAGGAAATAGGCAGCGGTTTCGTTCATTGCCTCATCGATACCGACCGGCGGGGTCCAATCGAGCAATGTGCACGTTTTTTCAATGTCGACCTGCAATGAACCGCACAGTCGCTGCGAAAAGGCACGCTTGCCCAGCATTCGAGCCAACCCTGTCAGCACGTTCATCGGCACCGGCAACAGGCGCGCAGGCTTGCCAAGCGCGCACGCCATGCGCTGTAACAGTTGCGTGGTCGACAGGTCATGGCCGTCACTGACCAGGAAGGTCTGGTTGGCCGCGTTCGGATGATCGATGCACCTGATCACCAGATCCACCAGGTTGCCCAGCGCCACCAGGCTGCGACGGTTGTCGATGGCTCCCAGCGGCAGTGGTATGCCCTTGTCCAGCCAGCGCATCATGTTTCTGAAGTTGGCTTTGACACCCGGTCCGTAGACCAGCACGGGACGCACGATGACCACCTCCATGGCAGTGCGCACGGCCAGTTCGCGCAAGCCCTCTTCGGCTGCCTGCTTGGACGCCCCGTAAGGGTCCAGCGGCGCGGCACGATCATCGGCACGAAACGGCAGGCCGGGTTGTGTATGCTCGCCATTGACCTTGATCGAACTGATGAAGATAAAGCGTTTGACGCCCGCCTGAGCGGCCTGCCTGGCCAGGTTCAGCGTCGCGGCCACATTGGCGCGAAAATACTCAGCCTCAGGATCACTCGTGGAATCGTTCAATACATGCACGCGGGCGGCGCAATGGATGACCACATCACACCCCTGGACCAGCGCCTGCCATTGATTGTCAGGCGCAAGATCGCCCACGTTCACGACTTCGATGCGTGCACCGGCCAGCCCATTGTTGCGACGCACCGCCGCGCGAACACGGCAGGACCTCTGATCTGAAAGCTGTCGAACCACTGCACTGCCGACAAATCCCGTTGCACCGGTCACTGCAATGATGGAGACAGGTGTATCCGTCATGCGCCGTGTCTCATTAGCTGGACCCTTTATTACACGTGTAAACGTTCATCCGAACAGGCCGGGCAGTCTAACATCAACCTCCCATTCAAACCGCTTTCACCAACCACCCCACCGCAACCGGCGCCGGCGCCAGATGCACGCACCTCGCCCTGCAAAGGGTATTCGGCCCCAGCCCGCCACTGCCTGCCCCTTTCCCAGATGCACGTCAGACAAACGCCACGTTCATGCAGGGCGTGTCCTACAGAGTTTTTCCCCCGGCACCAAGAAGCGATCCTCCAACGCATGCATGAGTGTGCAATTAATGAGGGTGTGGCTCTGGCGGGCCGGGAATCAGTAATTGCAATGCCTTGCCATTATCCTGATAGACCTTGAGAAGTGCTTGCCCCAGGGCGGCCTTGGCAGCGCGTTCGCCGTGGACCAGGCGAATCTGAGCTGGCCATTGCGACATTCCGGTAACGAAGTTCACCAGCCCTTGCTGATCAGCGTGCGCAGAATACCCCGCCACTGTCGTGACACCGGCGCGGATATCATGAAATGCACCGTTCAGCTCGACTTGTGCAGGCTTTTTCGAGCGTTCCTGCGCCTGAATCATGTGCCCGGGCGTGCCTTTGGCCTGATAACCGACAAATACGATGTGATGCCGAGGATCCCCCAACATGGCCTTGAGGTAATTGACGATTCGTCCACCCGAACACATCCCGTGACCGGCAATCACAATGGCAGGACGCGCCGTACCGGCCAGATGGTTGACGATCTGCATGTGCTGCACATGGCCATCGACTGTGATCAGTTGATCAAACCCCAAGGGCGTACGGCCCTGCTCAAGGCGTTGACGCGCCTGAGCATCCCAGTCGGCATGGAACATGCGATACACCTTGGTAAAACGGCTGGCCAAGGGCGAATCCAGGATCACCGGCAATTTTGCCCAGTCGAGGAGCGCGCGCTGATCCAGGCGCTGCTGCGGCACGCCTGCAGGACTCAGCAGGGCTTTGCGACGAAGAATATCCTCAAGCTCATAGATCAACTCTTGCGTACGCCCGATGCTGAAAGCTGGCAGCAGCACACTGCCGCCGTTTTCCAGCGCCTGGTCGATGACCTGCTCCAGACGCGCCTGTCGCTGTGTGCGATCGGCGTGCAACCGGTCACCATAAGTGCTCTCCAGCACCAGGATGTCGGCATGTTCCGGTGAACGGGCACAGCGCAGGATGGGGGTGTGGGAAGCGCCTAGATCCCCGGAAAATACCAGGCGTACACGTTGCCCGGCACCAGGGTACTGCAGATCGAATTCGACATAAGCCGAGCCGAGGATGTGGCCGGCCCGTTGCAGGCGCAAGCGACACTGCAAGGTAGGCGTATCGACGAGCATGAACCAGCGCTCGAATGGCAAGGCGACGATCCTGCGCCGTATGGTTTCCAGCACACGCTTGATCTGCGCAGGTTCATGGGTGTTCGTATGCTTGAGCACGTCCTCCATCACCAGCGGCAATAGCCTGGCCGAAGCCTCGCTGCACAGAATAGGTCCCTTGAAGCCTGAAGCCAGGAGCTCATGCAGGCGACCGACGTGGTCGTTGTGCACATGCGTCACGATCAGCGCCCTGAGCGTGGCGGGCCTGACTTGCAGCACAGGCAGACCGGCGACTTCATGATCGGCACCGCAGTCGATCAGTACGCTGGTATGCATATCCACATACAACTGATGACACGAACCGGTGACACGCTCGGTCGCGCCGTGATGAACAATGTGCGGATAATGCATGCAATGACCTCGGCATCAGGACCCGGCATTGCAGACTGCAGACCGGCCCATGGAAATCCTGACTGGCAGGCTTCTCGACAGGAAAGGCGCATTTTGCATGGCGACCGGCAACTTTCAACTCACACCGGGCACTTATAAAAGAGAGAGGATATTTGCAGATTCAGCGAAGAAGACCGCCAATGACGACCTGAAGGGAGCAAACCGAAATGAACTGCAAATCCGACACAGGCTTGCGTGGCAAAACAGAGAGAATTCTTACAAATAAAACTGAATATCCTACGCCAAAGCTGAGCAACGTCTGACTCAGACCAGGACGAGACCGGCGTCGCTGACACAGCATCTGCATTATTCAGCCAGGACAGTAGCGCCTGAACACGTCTTCATGCACGCCTGCGATCCATACAGGCCCACACGGTTATCTCAAGCAGAGCGCGTGGAAACCGTACGCTTCTTTCTGAGCCCGGCAAACCAGGTCAATACAGGGCCGATCAACATGCCCAGCAACAAGGCCAGAATCACGGGTACCGCCAAGGACAGTTGGGGAGCTGTCCAGCCGAAGAACGTGAGCCCGACAGGCTGACGATTCTCCAGAACAAACACGGCGACCACTGCAACCATCAGCAGTAAAGCCACAATCGAAATCACTTTCTTGAACGTGCGCATCAATCAATCCTTCTGTGCTTCGTGGACAAAGCCCTCTTCTTCCTCATTGACCCGGTCACGCAGCTCCTTGCCCGGCTTGAAGTGTGGAACGAACTTGCCGTCCAGGCTGACCGACTGGCCGGTCTTGGGATTACGTCCCAGGCGAGGGGCACGGTAATGCAGTGAGAAGCTGCCGAAGCCTCGTATTTCGATACGATCGCCAGTGGCCAGGCATTGAGACATTTGTTCGAGCATGGTCTTGATGGCCAACTCCACATCCTTGGATGAGAGCAGCCCCTGATGGGTGACAATTCGTTCGATCAACTCCGACTTCGTCATAATTTTCCCTTCTTTTTCAAGCAGCTAGATCAGCGCTTCAAAGGTTTTAGCATGACCGGATGAATTTGAACAGCCTGCAGCTTGACTTATGTGAGGTGTTCCAGATCCTGCCTGTCAAGCGATCAGAGCACAGCCCACGGCAGCTCGCAGCCGGCCAGCATTTGAGGCCCGACCTGGGCCATCGCACAGGGCATCAAGGAAGCCAGGAAAAAGTGACGAAACATTTCTGACACGCACAAAAAAGGGCGACCTAAGTCGCCCTTTTTCAATGGTCAGCAGAACTTAGTTCTGTTTTTCCATCTGAGCACGCAGCAGATCACCAATGGTGGTCGGGCCAGTGCTTTCTACCGTTTCAGGCTTGTTACGCAGGCTCTGAATGGCTTCTTTCTCTTCTTCGACGTCTTTCGACTTGATCGACAGGCTGATTACGCGGCTCTTGCGGTCAACGCTGATGATCTTCGCTTCGATCTCTTCGCCTTCTTTCAGAACGTTACGCGCGTCTTCAACGCGGTCACGGCTGATTTCGGAAGCTTTCAGAGTCGCTTCGATGTCGTCTGCCAGGGTGATTACAGCGCCCTTGGCGTCAACTTCTTTCACGATACCGCGAACGATAGCGCCTTTGTCATTGACAGTGACGTACTCGGAGAACGGATCGCTTTCCAGTTGCTTGATACCCAAGGAGATGCGCTCGCGCTCCGGGTCAACCGACAGGATAACGGTGTCCAGCTCGTCGCCCTTCTTGAAGCGGCGAACGGCTTCTTCACCGGCTTCGTTCCAGGAGATGTCGGACAGGTGAACCAGACCGTCGATGCCGCCGTCCAGGCCAATGAAGATACCGAAATCGGTGATCGACTTGATGGTGCCGGAGATGCGGTCGCCCTTGTTGAACTGGCCAGAGAAGTCTTCCCATGGGTTGGACTTGCACTGCTTGATGCCCAGGGAGATGCGACGACGCTCTTCGTCGATGTCCAGAACCATGACTTCCACTTCGTCGCCAACCTGAACGACTTTCGAAGGATGGATGTTCTTGTTGGTCCAGTCCATTTCCGAAACGTGCACCAGGCCTTCCACGCCTTCTTCCAGCTCTGCGAAGCAGCCGTAGTCGGTCAGGTTGGTCACGCGTGCAGTCACACGGGTGCCTTCCGGGTAGCGAGCCTTGATAGCAACCCATGGGTCTTCGCCCAGTTGCTTCAGGCCCAGGGAAACACGATTGCGCTCGCGATCGTACTTCAGAACCTTGACATCGATCTCGTCGCCAACATTGACGATTTCCGATGGATGCTTGATGCGCTTCCAGGCCATGTCGGTGATGTGCAGCAGGCCATCGACGCCGCCCAGGTCCACGAATGCGCCGTAGTCGGTGAGGTTCTTGACGATACCCTTGACTTGCTGGCCTTCCTGCAGCGATTCCAGCAGAGCTTCACGCTCGGCGCTGTTCTCGGCTTCCAGGACACTGCGACGGGAAACGACAACGTTGTTGCGCTTCTGGTCCAGCTTGATGACCTTGAACTCGAGTTCCTTGCCTTCCAGGTGCGTGGTGTCGCGCACTGGACGCACGTCGACCAGCGAACCCGGCAGGAACGCACGGATGCCGTTGACGTCGACGGTGAAACCGCCCTTGACCTTGCCGTTGATGACGCCCTTGACCACTTCTTCAGCGGCGAAAGCTGCTTCCAGAACAATCCAGCACTCGGCGCGCTTGGCTTTCTCGCGGGACAGCTTGGTTTCGCCAAAGCCGTCTTCGACCGCGTCCAGCGCTACGTGAACTTCGTCACCGACCTTGATGGTCAGCTCGCCAGCATCGTTGTAGAACTGCTCGAGCGGGATGACGCCTTCGGACTTCAGACCGGCATGCACAGTTACCCAGTCGCCGTCGATGTCGACAACGATACCGGTAATGATTGCGCCTGGCTGAAGGTTCAGGGTTTTCAGGCTTTCTTCAAAAAGTTCTGCAAAGCTTTCGCTCATTTTAATTCCTGTTGATCAAGGGCGAAGAATACGCCCATCTGCCACGTTCCAGACCACGTGGGTTTCGTTCATATAAAAGATGCCTGCGGGCCGTTGTCTGGTCTCCCGCAAGGCGTCTTGATCATCCGGCGATGTCGCGCAGTGCGACCTCACTCATGATGCGTTGCAGCACCTGCTCGATGGACAACTCCGTGGAATCCAGCTGAATGGCGTCGTGCGCCGGCTTGAGCGGTGCGACCGCTCGCTGGGTGTCACGCTCGTCGCGGACACGTATCTCATCTAGCAGACTCGTAAGACTAACATCATCACCCTTTGCCTTCAACTGCAGGTAACGTCGACGCGCACGCTCCTCGGCACTGGCCGTCAGGAAAATCTTCAGAGGCGCGTCCGGAAAGACGACGGTTCCCATGTCCCGGCCGTCGGCCACCAGGCCCGGCGCTTCCTGAAAAGCGCGCTGGCGCTGCAGCAAGGCGTCGCGCACTGCCGGCAGCGAGGCGACCTGCGAGGCACCGCTGCCCACCTGCTCGTTGCGGATCGCCTGGGTCACCTCGTCACCCTCGAGGATGATGCGCTGGCCTTGCCCGTTGGCACCTGCCACAAATTGCACATCCAGGTGCGCAGCCAGCAGCTTGAGGGCTTCTTCGTTGGTCAGGTCGACGCCATGGTTGCTGGCGGCAAACGCCAACAGGCGATACAGCGCGCCAGAATCGAGCAGGCACCAGCCGAGCTTGCCAGCCAGCAGGCCGGCGATGGTGCCCTTGCCCGAACCGCTGGGCCCGTCGATGGTGATAACAGGTGTCTTGATCTTCACGGTTGTTCCTCTTGCGCGACAGACATGCCGACTTGAGCGCACAGCGCCAGGAAATTAGGAAAGGATGTCGCGACATTTGCACAGTCGCGGATCCGGATCGGCGCCGACGCCCGCAAGGCGGCGACACTGAAAGCCATGGCTACGCGATGGTCGCCGCAAGCGTCGATGTTGCCACCTTGCGGCGCACCACCATCGATGATGATACCGTCGGCCGTCGGCTCGGCACTGACCCCCAGCACCTTGAGGCCGTCGGCCATGAGCGCGATACGGTCGCAATCCCTGCCGCGCAACACCTGGGCACCGCGCAACACCGTACGCCCGCGGGCACAGGCCGCTGCGATGAACAGCACCGGAAACTCGTCGACCGCCAACGGCACCAGCGCCTCGGGAATCTCGATTCCGACCAGCGGCGCCGAGCGTACCCGGATGTCGGCCACGGGCTCGCCGCCCACTTGCCGCACGTTTTCCAGGCCAATATCGGCACCCATGAGGCGCAGGATATCGATGACGCCGGTGCGGGTCGGGTTGACCCCGACGTGTTCGAGCAGCAACTCACAACCTTCGGCAATCGAGGCGGCCACCATGAAGAACGCGGCCGAAGAAATATCGCCAGGCACTTCAATGCGTGCGGCCTGCAAGCGATGACCGGATGTCAGCGTGACTCGCCCTTCGCTGCGCTGCAGCGGGTAGCCGAAACCTTGCAACAGACGCTCGGTGTGATCGCGCGTGGCCGCAGGCTCGACCACCGTGGTGGTGCCGTGGGCATACAGCCCGGCCAGCAACAGGCACGACTTGACCTGCGCACTGGCCAACGGCGACTCGCACACTTGCCCCACCAGCGACCGCCCACCGCGAATCACCAGCGGCGCACAACCATCGGCTGCAGTCTCGATGACCGCCCCCATGGCCCGCAATGGCTCGATTACCCGGCTCATCGAACGCCGGGACAAGGTGGCATTGCCGGTCAGGGTGCTGTCGAAGCTCTGCGCCGCCAGCAAGCCGGACAACAAGCGCATGGAGGTACCAGAATTGCCCAGATAGATCGGACCGGGCGCTGATTTCAGGCCCTGCAGGCCCACCCCATGAATGGTCACCCGGCCATGATGCGGCCCTTCGATGACCACGCCCATGTCACGGAAGGCTTGCAGGGTCGCCAGGCCATCTTCGCCTTCGACAAAACCTTCGACTTCGGTCGTGCCTTCAGCCAGCGAGCCGAAAATGATCGCCCGGTGGGAAATCGATTTATCGCCCGGCACCCGCAGGCGGCCATTGACCTGCCCGCCAGGGCTGGCGACGAACACCTGGTCGGCCTGCACCTGCGGCTCGACATAGGCGCGCCGGGCCAGAATCTTGCCGAAGTGCTCACGCGCCATGCGGGCACGGGTAAAGACGCCGAGCAGCCGGTGCCCGTCGCCGGCCTCGACTGCCTCGCGCAGCGCGTCCAGGTCGCTGCGATACAGGTCCAGCGTGCGCAGCACCGCCTCGCGGTTGGCTAGAAAGATGTCATGCCACATCACCGGGTCGCTGCCGGCAATGCGGGTAAAGTCGCGGAAACCGCCGGCAGCATAACGGAAGATTTCCAGGTTTTCGTTGCGCTTGGCCAGCGAGTCCACCAGGTTGAACGCCAGCAGGTGCGGCAGGTGACTGGTCGCAGCCAAGACTTCGTCATGGCGTTCGACGCGCATGTGCTCGACATCGGCACCCAGCGCGGCCCATAGCTTATGCACCACACTGACCGCATCAGGATCGGTGTCGGGCAACGGCGTGAGAATCACCTTGTGGCGACGGAACAGGTCGGCATTGGACGCCTCCACCCCACTCTGCTCCGAGCCGGCAATCGGATGGCCAGGGACGAAGCGTGCCGGCATGGCACCAAAGGCCCGTTGTGCGGCACGCACCACATTGCCCTTGGCGCTGCCGACGTCAGTGAGGATGGCATTGCCCAGGTCAAGCGGCGCCAGCCGGGCCAGGACTTTTTCCATGGCCAGGATCGGCACCGCCAGCTGGATCACGTCCGCCCCCTGGCAAGCCTCGGCCAGGTCCGCCTCGCAGCGATCGACCACGCCCAACTCGACAGCCAGACGACGCGACTGCGGATCCAGGTCGACCCCCACCACTTCGCGGCACAGGCCACTCTGGCGAATGCCCTTGGCAAAGGAGCCACCGATCAGGCCGAGTCCGACCACCACCAGGCGACCGATCACAGGCTCGCTTGCTTGCACGGCCATCGCCCTACAACACCGCTTTGGGGTACGAACCCAGTATTTTCAGGGCCACCGCTTCCTGGCGAATGCTTTCCAGCACCGCCTTGACCAGCGGGTCCTGGTGATGCCCGACAAAGTCGATAAAGAACACATAGGTCCACTTGCCGCTGCGCGAAGGACGGGTCTCGATGCGGGTCAGGTCCAGGCCATTGTCATGGAACGGTACCAGCAGCTCATGCAGGGCGCCGGGCTTGTTGCTCATCGACACAATGATCGAGGTCTTGTCGTCGCCGGTCGGCGGCACTTCCTGGCTGCCAATGATCAGAAAGCGCGTGGAGTTGTCCGGGCGATCCTCGATCTTTTCGGCCAGGCGCGTCAGGCCATACAGGCCGGCCGCCATATCACCGGCGATGGCCGCCGAGTTCCACTCGCTCTTGACCCGCTTGGCCGCCTCGGCATTGCTGGCCACCGCGACGCGCTCGACATTCGGGTAATGGGCATCAAGCCACTTGCGGCATTGCGCCAGCGACTGGGCATGGGAATAGATGCGAGTGATGCTTTCGGTCTTGGTGCTCTCGCCCACCAGCAGGTGGTGGTGGATGCGCAGCTCGACCTCGCCACAGATCACCATGTCGTGTTCGAGAAAGCTGTCGAGGGTGTGATTGACCGCGCCTTCGGTGGAGTTTTCCACCGGCACCACGCCAAAGTTGACCGCGCCGGCCACCACTTCACGAAACACTTCGTCGATGGCTGCCATCGGCCGGCTGACCACCGCATGGCCAAAATGCTTCATGGCCGCCGCCTGGGTGAAGGTGCCCTCAGGCCCCAGGTAGGCCACCTTTAGCGGTTGCTCGAGGGCCAGGCACGAAGACATGATCTCGCGGAACAGCCGGGCCATTTCCTCGTTGCTCAGCGGGCCGCGATTTCGCTCCATGACCCGCTTGAGCACTTGGGCTTCACGCTCCGGGCGATAGAACACAGGCACTTCGTTTTCGGCCAGGGACGACATCTTGACCCGCGCCACTTCCTGGGCACAGCGCGCACGCTCGCCGATCAGGTCCTGGATCTTTTCGTCGAGCGCATCGATGCGCACCCGCAGTGCCTTGAGTTCCTGCTCTGACATCAACCGTGCTCCCGCTCGAAGTCTTTCATGTAGGTGACCAAGGCATTGACCGCCTCCAGACCCACAGCGTTGTAGATCGAGGCGCGCATGCCGCCGACCGAACGGTGACCCTTGAGGTTGAGCAGGCCGTTGGCATCGGCACCGGCCAGGAAAGGCTTGTCCAGGCGATCGTCAGCCAGGCGGAACGGCACGTTCATCCACGAGCGGTCAGCCTTGTTGATCGGGTTGTTGTACAGCGCGCTGGCATCGATGTAGTCGTACAGCAAGCGCTGCTTGGCCTCGTTGACCTGGGCCATGGCTTCGACACCCCCCTGCTCCTTGAGCCATTCGAACACCAGGCCCGACAGATACCAGGCCAGGGTCGGCGGGGTGTTGTACATCGAGCCGTTGTCGGCGGCGACCTTGTAGTTGAGCATGGTCGGGCACAGGGCACGGGCGCGTCCCAGCAGGTCTTCACGGATGATGACCACCACCACGCCACTGGGGCCGATGTTCTTCTGGGCGCCGGCGTAGATCATGCCGAAACGGGAAATGTCGACAGGCCGCGACAGGATGTCCGAGGACATGTCGGCGATCAACGGCACATCGCCGGTTTCGGGGACCCAGTTGAACTCCAGGCCGCCGATGGTCTCGTTGGGCGCGTAATGGACGTAGGCCGCGTTTTTCGACAGCGTCCATTCATCCTGGCCCGGAATGGCGAAGTAGTCATAGGGCCTGGCAGTGGCGGCGACGTTGACCTTGCCATAGCGCGATGCTTCTTCGATGGCCTTCTGCGACCAGATCCCGGTGTCGACGTAGTCGGCCTCGCCGTTCTCCGGCAGCAGGTTCAGGGCAATCTGGGCGAACTGCTGGCTGGCACCGCCCTGCAGGAACAGGACCTTGTAGTTGGCCGGGATATGCAGCAGGTCGCGAAAATCCTGCTCGGCCTTGTTGGCAATCGACACGAACTCATCGCTGCGATGACTCATCTCCATCACCGACAGGCCCTTGCCGTGCCAATCCAGCAGCTCGGCCTGGGCACGCAACAGCACAGCTTCAGGGAGCGCAGCAGGACCTGCGCAGAAGTTAAAGACTCGCTTGCTCATATCCACTCTCGTCAAATGCGTTGGGTCTGTTCGCGCAACGTTGCGCAGACGGCCGGTAGAGCGCTCGATGGCCCTGGCCTGACTGTGCAGGAATCCGGATCGACCGCCCGCAATTTGCAGGACGGCCGAAACGCAGCAGGGGCAGGTACGAAGGTGCGCATGCACAAACGAACCGGCCCCCGACTGATTTACTTCATGACTCAGCCCTGGGGCTCTTCATCGCCTGCGGTGTCGGCCGACAGCTCATCGCCGGCCTCGTCACCGGCTTCATCGGCGTCAGGATCCACCTCGAGGGCCTCGTCGTCCAGCACGGACATTTCATCGTCTTCGCTTTCCGAGGGCTCCTGCACCCGCTCCAGGCCCACCAGTTTTTCGTCGCTGGCCAGCTTGATCAAGGTCACGCCCTGGGTGTTACGGCCCAGGCTGGACACTTCACCGACACGGGTACGCACCAGGGTGCCCTGGTCGGAGATCAGCATGATCTCTTCGCCGTCGAGGACCTGGATCGCGCCGACCAGACGGCCGTTGCGATCGTTGCTGACCATGGCAATCACGCCCTGGCCGCCACGCTTGTACTCGGGGAACTCGTCGATCGCCGTACGCTTGCCATAGCCGCGCTCGGAGGCAGTGAGGATCTGGCTGCCCTCCTCCGGGATCAGCATGGAAATCAGCTTCTGCCCTTCGGCCAGGCGCATGCCACGCACACCGCGGGCGGTACGGCCCATGGCACGCACGTCGGACTCCTTGAAGCGAGTGACCTTGCCACCGTCGGAGAACAGCATGACCTCGCGCTCGCCATCGGTGATCGCCGCGCGGATCAGCACATCGCCCTCGTCCAGCTCCAGGGCGATCAGGCCCACGCTGCGCTGACGGCTGAACTGCTCAAGCGGGGTCTTCTTCACGGTGCCGTTGGCGGTGGCCATGAAGATGTAGTGACCTTCGGTGTACTCCTCGACCGGCAGCATGGTGGTGATGTACTCACCGTCATCCAGCGGCAGCAGGTTGACCAGCGGACGGCCACGCGCGGCACGCGAGGCTTCCGGGATCTCGTAGGTCTTGAGCCAGTACACCTTGCCCTTGCTGGAGAACATCAGCAGCGTGGTGTGGCTGTTGGCGACCAGCAAGTGCGAAATGTAGTCCTCGTCCTTGATGCCGGTGGCCGACTTGCCCTTGCCGCCACGGCGCTGGGCCTGGTAGGCGGTCAGCGGCTGGGTCTTGGCGTAGCCACCATGGGAAATGGTCACCACGCGGTCTTCTTCGGTGATCAGGTCACCCAGGGTCAGGTCCAGGCGGGCATCGAGGATCTCGGTGCGGCGCACATCGCCGTATTCGCTGCGAATCAGCTCCAGCTCTTCGCGAATGACTTCCATCAGTCGCTCGGCGCTGTTGAGGATGCGGATCAGCTCGCCGATCTGCTTGAGAATCTCCTGGTACTCGCCCAGCAGTTTCTCGTGCTCCAGCCCGGTCAGGCGGTGCAGGCGCAGTTCGAGAATGGCCTGGGCCTGTTCAGGCGAGAGGAAATACTTGCCGTCGCGCAGGCCGTATTGCGGGTCAAGGTTTTCCGGGCGGCACGAGTCGGCACCGGCGCGCTCGACCATTTCGACCACGGCGCTCGATTCCCACGCGGTGCTGACCAGCGCTTCCTTGGCCTCGGCCGGCGACGGCGAGGCCTTGATCAGGGCGATGACCGGGTCGATGTTTGACAGCGCCACGGCCTGGCCTTCAAGGATGTGCCCACGCTCGCGCGCCTTGCGCAGTTCGAACACGGTGCGGCGGGTCACAACTTCGCGGCGGTGACGCACGAAGGCTTCCAGCAGGTCCTTGAGATTGAGAATGCGCGGACGGCCGTCGATCAGGGCAACAATGTTGATGCCGAACACGCTTTGCAGCTGGGTCTGGGCATAAAGATTGTTGAGGATGACCTCGGGCACTTCGCCACGGCGCAGCTCGATGACCACGCGCATGCCGTCCTTGTCGGACTCGTCACGCAGCTCGGTGATGCCTTCGAGCTTCTTCTCCTTGACCAGCTCGGCGATCTTCTCGATCAGGCGCGCCTTGTTGAGCTGGTACGGCAGTTCGGTAATGACGATCTGCTGGCGACCACCGACCTTGTCGATGTCTTCGATCGTGGAGCGGGCCCGCATGTAGATGCGCCCGCGACCGGTGCGGTAGGCCTCGATGATGCCGGCGCGACCATTGATCACACCTGCCGTCGGGAAGTCGGGGCCGGGGATGTACTGCATCAGGTCGTCGACCGACAGCTCGGGGTTGTCGATCAGGGCCAGGCAACCGTCGATGACTTCGCCCAGGTTGTGCGGCGGAATGTTGGTCGCCATGCCCACGGCGATACCGCTGGAGCCGTTGACCAGCAGGTTGGGGATCCGGGTCGGCATGACCGCCGGGATCAGCTCGGTGCCGTCGTAGTTGGGCACCCAGTCCACGGTTTCCTTGTGCAGGTCGGCCAGCAGCTCGTGCGCCAGCTTGGTCATGCGCACTTCGGTGTATCGCATGGCCGCCGCGTTGTCGCCGTCGACCGAACCGAAGTTGCCCTGGCCGTCGACCAGCAGATAGCGCAGCGAGAACGGCTGAGCCATACGAACGATGGTGTCGTAGACAGCGGTGTCGCCGTGCGGGTGGTACTTACCGATCACATCGCCGACCACACGGGCAGACTTCTTGTACGGCTTGTTCCAGTCGTTGCCCAGCTCGCTCATGGCATACAGCACACGCCGATGCACGGGCTTCAGGCCATCGCGCGCGTCCGGCAGCGCTCGACCGACGATCACGCTCATGGCGTAGTCGAGGTAGGACTGTTTCAGCTCGTCTTCGATATTGACCGGGAGAATTTCTTTGGCCAGTTCACCCATGAGAAGCCTGATTCCTTTTTCTGGTGAAAGCCCGCCATTCCCTGCGGAACGGCAAAGGCTCGTCGCCGCAGGCCAATGGCCATGCAGCGACTTACGACAAATCAACGAGTTACGCCATGGATCTGCGCAGTAGGAGGGACGACGATTAGCGTCCCCGGAAACCGCCGGATGTTACCACAATCGCCGCTACGCTCCTATCCTTTGCACAGGCCGTAAACGAGCCATCCGGCCGTAAAGCGTCCGAGAAGCGCTCACAGCCCCGCACAGGCAACCGCGCAGGGCAAAGCTGACCCGTCGTGGTGCCAGGCATGACTCAATGCAGGTGCTTGCGGCTCATCAATTGGGCCAGCTTGGCGGTGTCCGGTCGCTCGACAATGCCTTTTTCGGTCACGATGGCGTCGATCAGGTCGGCAGGCGTCACATCGAACACCGGATTGACCACCTCGACCTGCGCCGCCACCCGCTGCCCACCCAGAAAGAGCAACTCATGCCCCTGGCGCTCTTCGAGCACGATATCGTCACCGCTGGGCATGTTCATATCGATGCTCGAACTGGGCGCCACCACCATGAAACGCACGCCATGGTGCATGGCCGCCACCGCCAGTTGATAGGTGCCGATCTTGTTGGCCACATCGCCATTGGCGGTAATGCGGTCGGCGCCGACGATTACCCAGGTGATGCCCTTGGTGCGCATCAGGTGCGCCGCAGCCCCGTCGGCATTGAGGCTGACCGGCACACCGTCGCAGGTCAGCTCCCAGGCGGTCAGCCGCGCACCTTGCAGCCAGGGACGGGTTTCATCGACGTACACCCGCTCGATCATGCCCTCCAGATAAGCGGCGCGGATCACCCCCAGTGCCGTGCCCACCCCGCCCGTGGCCAGGGCGCCGGCGTTGCCGTGGGTCAACACGGTCTGCAGGTTGCCCTGGTGTTTGCGAATCAGCTCGGTGCCCAGTTGCGCCATGGTCAGGTTGGCCTCACGGTCGCTCAGATGAATGGCCGCCGCCTCCGCCTCGAGTACCGCCAGCGGATCCTCGGTTTCCTTGAGGCGCTGCAGCCGCTCACGCAGGCGATTGAGTGCCCAGCTCGCATTCACCGCTGTAGGCCGTGCCCTGGCCAGCAGGGCAAAATCCGCCTCCAGCGCCGCTCGCCAGTCACCCCCGGCCGCCAGGCGGGTACGAGCCGCCAGCACCAGGCCATAGGCGGCGCTGATGCCGATGGCCTGGGCACCGCGCACCACCATCGTGCGAATCGCCTCGGCGACCCCGGCCGCGCTGTCGTACGCCAGCCAGGTTTCTTCAAACGGCAATGCCCGCTGATCCAGCAGGTAAAGAGCGTCATCCCGCCAATCGATGGCCTGTACTTTCTCCGCAGCCAATAACCGATCGCGCATTGCCAACTCCGTTATCACAATCAAAACCCGAATAAAAAAGCGGTCGATTATAGCGAGCCCACCCTGAGGGCGCTCGGGTATACTCCGCCATCACTCCTGATACAGACCTTTATATACGCAGCACGTGCGAAACCCGAGCGTCGCTTGCATGCCTTTGGCCAGCGTGCAGCGATCCAGGCCTTTCACACACGCTGAACAGACTCCGGAAGCCTTGTCATGTCAACACCGCCGACCCCGTTCGACCTGCTGCTCCTGCCCGCCTGGCTGGTGCCGGTCGAACCTGCCGGGGTGGTACTGCAAGGGCACGGTGTCGGCATCCGCGACGGGCTGATTGCCTGGATCGGCCCACGTGACGAGGGCCTGCGCCATCCGTGCGCGCAGGTCGTCGAGCTGCCCGGCATGCTGCTGGCTCCCGGCCTGATCAATGCCCACGGGCATGCGGCCATGACCCTGTTCCGCGGGCTTGCCGACGACCTGCCGCTGATGACCTGGCTGCACGAGCACATCTGGCCCGCCGAAGGCCGATGGGTCGATGAAGCCTTCGTGCGCGACGGCACCGACCTGGCCATCGCCGAGCAACTCAAGGGCGGCATCACTTGCTTCTCGGACATGTACTTCTACCCCAAGGTGGCCGCCGAGCGCGTCCACGACAGTGGCATGCGTGCACAAATCTGCGTACCGGTGCTCGATTTTCCGGTCCCGGGGGCGCGAAACATCGACGAGGCCCTGCACATCGGCATCGAGCTGTTCAACGACCTGGCGCACCATTCGCGCATCAAGGTCGCTTTCGGTCCGCACGCGCCCTACACCGTGAGTGACGAAAACCTTGAGCGCGTGCGGGTGATCGCCGACGAACTCGATGCCATGATCCAGATGCATGTGCACGAAACCGCCTTCGAGGTCGAGCAAGCCCTCGAACAGCATCAGGAACGCCCGCTGGCGCGCCTGCACCGGCTCGGCCTGCTGGGCCCGCGCCTGCAAACGGTGCACATGACCCAGATCAACGAGGACGACCTGGCCCTGCTGGTCGAAAGCAACACCAGCGTGGTCCACTGCCCGGAGTCGAACCTCAAACTGGCCAGCGGTTTCTGCCCGGTTGAACGCCTCTGGCAAGCCGGCGTCAATGTAGCTGTCGGCACCGACGGCGCAGCCAGCAACAATGACCTGGACCTGCTCGGCGAGACCCGCACTGCCGCCTTGCTGGCCAAGGCCGTGGCCGGCTCGGCCACCGCGCTCGATGCCCACAGGGCCCTGCGTATGGCCACGCTCAATGGCGCCCGGGCCCTGGGCATCCAGGCAGAAACCGGCTCGCTGGAGCCTGGCAAGGCGGCCGACATGGTCGCTTTCGACCTCAGCGGGCTGAACCAGCAACCGGTCTATGACCCGGTTTCGCAATTGATCTACACCTGCAGCCGCGACTGTGTGCGCCATGTGTGGGTCGCCGGCAAGCCCTTGCTCGAAGACGGCCGCCTGACGCGCATGGACGAACAGGTTCTGCGCGACACGGCCATGGCCTGGGGTCGGCGCATTGCCGGCCAGGACCAATGACATGCAGCACCGGCCCATCATCAGTGCCAGGCCCTGCGCCGGCCGCCGGACCACACCGAATCCAGAGTTAAAGAGGGACATCCCATGAGCAACGTCGACCGCGCAGAAATCGCCAAATTCGAGGCCCTTGCCCATCGCTGGTGGGACCGCGAAAGCGAGTTCAAGCCCCTGCACGACATCAACCCGCTGCGCGTCAACTGGATTGACGAGCGCGTCAGCCTGGCCGGCAAGAAAGTGCTCGACGTCGGCTGCGGCGGTGGCATCCTCAGCGAGGCCATGGCCTTGCGCGGGGCCACCGTGACCGGCATCGACATGGGCGAGGCACCCCTGGCCGTGGCCCGCCTGCACCAGCTCGAATCCGGCGTGGAAGTCGAATACCGGCAGATCACCGCCGAAGACATGGCCCTGGAAATGCCCGGGCAGTTTGACGTAGTGACCTGCCTGGAGATGCTCGAGCACGTGCCCGACCCGTCTTCGGTGATCGCCGCGTGCTACCGCATGGTCAAGCCGGGCGGCCAGGTGTTCTTTTCGACCATCAACCGCAACCCCAAGGCCTATCTGTTTGCCATTGTCGGCGCCGAGTACGTACTCAACCTGCTGCCACGTGGCACCCACGACTTCAAGAAATTCATCCGCCCCTCCGAGCTGGGCGCCTGGAGCCGGGCCACGGGCCTGCAGGTCAAGGACATCATCGGCCTGACCTACAACCCGCTGACCAAGCACTACAAGCTGGCCAACGACGTTGACGTCAACTACATGATCCAGACCGTACGGGAGGCTTGAGCATGCGCCTGCGAGCGATCCTGTTCGACATGGACGGTACCTTGCTGGACACCGCGCCGGACTTCATCGCCATCTGCCAGGCGATGCTGGCCGAGCGCGGCTTCCCGGCCGTCGACGACAAGCTGATTCGCGACGAGATTTCCGGCGGCGCCAAGGCCATGGTGGCCGCGACCTTCGCCCTGTCGCCCAATGCCCCGCAATTCGAGGCGCTGCGCCTGGAATTCCTGGAGCGCTACCAGGCCGACTGCGCCGTGCACACCCGACTGTTCGACGGCATGGACACCTTGCTGGCCGACATCGAGAAAGCCGGCCTGATCTGGGGCGTGGTGACCAACAAGCCGGTGCGCTTTGCCGAACCGATCATGGCCCGGCTGGGCCTGGCCGAGCGCTCGGCGCTGCTGATCTGCCCCGATCATGTCACCTACAGCAAGCCGCACCCGGAGCCGTTGATCCTGGCCTGCAAGCAGCTGGACCTGGAGCCTGCCAGCGTGCTGTTCGTCGGCGACGACCTGCGCGACATCGAGTCGGGCCGCGATGCCGGCACCCGCACCGCTGCGGTACGCTACGGCTACATTCACCCCAACGACAATCCCGATCACTGGGGCGCCGACGTGGTAGTCGATCACCCGCTGGAGCTGCGCAAGGTCCTCGACAACGCGCGGTGCAGTTGCTGACATCCGGCGCGCTGCGCCACTGACAAGGAGGTTAACGATGTTCGAGTACACCGCACGCCCCGACCTGCTCAAGGGCCGGGTCATTCTGGTCACCGGTGCCGGTCGCGGCATCGGTGCCGCGGCCGCCACCGCCTTTGCCGCGCACGGCGCCACCGTGCTGTTGCTGGGCAGGACCGAAGCGCACCTGAACCAGGTTCATGACCGGATCGTCGCGGCCGGTCACCTGCCGCCGGTGGTGATTGCTCTTGACCTGGAAACCGCCGGGCCACCGCAGTACGACCAACTGGCGCGGATGATCGAGCGCGAATTCGGCGTGCTTGACGGCCTGCTGCACAACGCCTCGATCATCGGCCCGCGCACACCACTGGCCCACTTGTCAGGCGAGCACTTCATGCAAGTCATGCATGTCAATGTCAATGCCCTGTACATGCTTACCCATGCCTTGCTGGCGCTGCTGATGCTGTCGGTCGACGCCTCGGTGGTCTTCACCTCCAGCAGTGTCGGGCGCAAGGGCCGTGCCCACTGGGGTGCCTATGGGGTGTCGAAATTTGCCACCGAAGGACTGATGCAGACCCTGGCCGATGAACTCGACGGCGTGTCGGCGGTGCGCGCCAACAGCGTCAACCCCGGCGCCACCCGCACGGACATGCGGGCCCAGGCCTACCCGGCCGAGGACCCGATGCGCAACCCGACGCCCGAGCAGATCATGCCCGTCTACCTGTACTTGATGGGACCCGACAGCGCCGGCATCAATGGCCAGGCGCTCAATGCCCAATGAGGTAGAAAGACGCCAGGGGTGGCGGTAAAGCGACACCCACGGGCGTCCTGTTCCTGTATAACCCCCTGCACCGCCAAGCGACTGCCGCAGTATTGCTCTGACCCCTGCCTGCAAGCCGTTGTTTTTTCTGAGTTCAGGGATGAATGAACCGATGGCACGCGTTTCGCTCTAACCCCACCAGCCAGCAAGGAATGTGCTGAGGAGTGAAGACATGAGTTCTCCCACCCGCATCGAGTCAGTGGACATTGACACCCGCGTCGTGCAGTCACTGCATGCGCACCCTCGCGCCCAGAATCGTTCGACCGCCCTGCGCCCGGCGATGGATCTGCCGCAATTGAGCCTGCTGCTCTCCCGCCAGCTGCAGACCAGCCTGGAGGCCGATCGCGTGCTGGGCCTGTTCTTCGAGCACCTGCAGCCTTACCTGAACCTCGATGGCCTGCTTTACAGTCACCCGGTCAGCGACCTGCAACTGCACCTGGGCCAGCGAACCGTCAAGGTTGCCAGCTTCAGCCTCAGCCATGAGGGTGAATCGCTCGGACACCTGAGCCTTTACCGCTCGCAGCCACTGGAGGATGCCCAGCGCAGCGAGCTCGAAAGCCTGCTCGGCAACCTGCTCTATCCCCTGCGCAACGCCCTGCTGTATCGCATGGCGGTGCAGAACGCCATGCGCGATCCGCTGACCGAAACCGGCAATCGCATCGCCATGGAACAGACCTTGTCGCGTGAAGCCGAGGCCTCATCGCGTTACCGTCACCCGTTGTCGCTGTTGATGCTGGACATCGATCACTTCAAGCTCATCAACGACAACCACGGCCATGTCAACGGCGACCAGGTGCTCAAGCGAGTGGCCCAGACGTTGAAAAACCAGGTGCGCAATGTCGACCGGGTATTCCGCTATGGCGGTGAAGAATTCGTGATTATCCTGGCCAACACCGACCGTGACGGCGCCGCGCTGGTGGGCGAACGCCTGCGCCAGGCCGTGCATGACCTGGACTTCAGCAGCCTGGGCGACCTCAGGCCGAGCATCAGCCTGGGCTGCTCCACGCTGTTGCCGGCCGAATCCACCGAAAGCCTGTTGCGCCGCGCCGACAGCGCCCTGTACGTGGCCAAGCGCCAGGGCCGCAACCGGATGATGATGGCAGGTTAGGCCGGCAGCACTCAGGCCGGCTGGGCGGCCCGCCCGCGCACCGGTTGGCTGCGCGCCTGCCGCTCCGGTTGCAGGCAACGCTCCAGAAACAGGTGCATGTAGTCATAACTGCGCGTGATGGCCTGGCGCAGCTCATCCTGCCGGGCGTCGCTGGCCCGGTTGCCGACCAGGGTGCAGATGATTTCCAGCGCCTCCCAGGGATGAGCGTCGTCATACTGGGCATGCATCTTCAGCCATTTCATGGCCCGCTTGCGCGACGCCTCGGCAAAGCCCTGCTCATAGGCGCCGGTGGAGCACACCAGCGCCGCCCACTCGCCGGTGGCGCCTTCGATGGCGTAGTTGGTCGCGGCCATGGCCACGGCCAGGCTGTCGCTGGCACAACTTTGCGCGCACCAGTGCCCCAGGGCGTGCAGTTCCGGCGGTACGCGCTGGGCCTTGAGGTCATCCAGGCTCACATCGTGGGCCTGGCACCAGTGCACCCAGTAATCGGCGTGATTGAGTTCGACGCGAATATTGCGCATCAGCCAGCGCCGCGCCATGTCTTCGCCGGGATGCCGGGCGAAGCGGGTCTTGGTCAGGTTCTGCGCCATGTACACCGCAAACTGCTCGACCACAGGCCAGCCGCCGATCAGGTATTGACGCATGATGGCAGGGCTCAGGTGGCCATCACGCATCCGCTGGTAAAGCTCGTGCTCTACGACGCGCGCCTTGGCGTCGCTGCAATCGCGAATCAATTGCTGTGCCCAGAGGGGATAGCTGCTGGCTTCCATGAGCGGACCGGTTCTGGTGAAAGTATCGATCACTGTGTCACTCCTGTTGAAAAATCCTTGTAATGCCCCTGACATCCGGCCATCGCCTGCGCCAGCAGGGTCAGTGGACGGTCTGTGCGCCAAGCCGTACCGGCTGCCTGTAAAGGCTGTCGCCCGTCAATAACTCAGGCCGACCGATCAGGTAGCCCTGGGCAAAATCGACCCCCATTTCGCGCAGCACCTGTTCGATCAACGGCGTCTCGACGTACTCGGCAATGGTGCGCTTGCCCATGACATGGCCGATGTGATTGATCACCTCGACCATCGAGCGGTTGACGGTATTGTCGAGCATGTCCTTGACGAAGCTGCCGTCGATCTTGAGAAAGTCCACCGGCAGGTGCTTGAGGTAGGCGAACGAAGACATACCAGCACAAAAATCGTCCAGTGAAAACAGACACCCAAGGGCCTTGAGTTCGTTGATGAAGACGATGGCCCGGCCCAAGTCGGCAATGGCGGCCGTTTCGGTGATCTCGAAGCAGATCATCCCCGGCGCCACGCCGTGGCTGCGAAACTGCGCCTTGAGGTACTCCAGAAAGGCACTGTCACCGATGCTGGAACCTGACAGGTTGATCGAACATAACGCAGGCTGCGCGCCGTCAGGCTGACGCTCAAGACTCTGTGCGATCAGCCCGAGCACCCGGCGCACCACCCAGCGATCCAGGGTGCTCATCAGCCCGAAGCGCTCGGCGGCGGGAATGAACCGGTCCGGCATGACCATGCCCCCCGACTCATCGCGCAGGCGCAGGAGAATCTCGACATGACGCCGGTGTAGCCCCTCGCCCTCAGGCTCAAGCGGGGCAATTTCCTGCGCGTACAGACAGAAGCGGTCTTCTTCCAGTGCCATGTGCAGGCGCTGGATCCAGGCCATTTCGCCCGAGCGCAGTGACAGCTCAAGGTCGTCCGGGCGGTAGACCTGTACCCGGTTGCGGCCTTTTTCCTTGGCCATGTAGCAGGCCAGGTCAGCGGCGCGCAGGGCATCTTCCAGGCTCTGGTGAAGGCTGTCGATCAGCACCATGCCGATGCTGGCAGTGGTCATGAAGGCCCGCCCCTTCCAGACGAAATGCAGCTTTTCGACCATGCTGCGCAAGCCTTCGGCGATTTCACCAGCCGTCTGCGGCGAACACTCGTGCAACAGAATGCCGAACTCATCGCTCCCCAGCCGCGCCAGGATGTCACCTTCACGCAACCCTTGGGGCAGCACCGTGCACAAGTGGCGCAACAGCTGGTCACCGGCGGCATGGCCATGCCCGTCGTTGATCAGCTTGAACTGGTCCAGGTCAAGCAACAGCAGTGCATGCGACGCCCCTTGATGAGCAAGCAACTGCTCGAGCCGATACTCGAACTCGCTGCGATTGACCAGCCCGGTGAGCGGGTCATGGGCGGCCTGCCAGGACAGGTTGGCGACGTACTGGCGCTCCTGGGTCAGGTCGCGCAGCACCAGCACCATGCCACTGACCTGGCCATCGGTGTGGATGGGTGACCCGGTCAGCGCCACAGGCACGGTGCTGCCGTCCAGGCGCTGGATCAGCCGGCAATGCACACTGCCGCTTTTGTACTGACCACGGCAGATGTGCTCGATCAGCATCGAATTATCGTGGTGTTCGCTTTCGTCCAGCAGGTGAAACAAGGCCACCAGCGGCATGCCGCCGGCCTGTGTGCCTTGCCAGTGAGTGAGTTTTTCGGCCGCCGGATTCATATAGACAATGGCGCCATGGACATCAGTGCTGATTACGCCGTCGCCAATGGCGGCCAGCGTGATCTGTGCACGCTCTTTCTCCAGGCGCAGGGCATCAGCGACGGCGCGACGCAACGCCAGCAGCTTGTGGGTGCGCCACAGGGCCAGCACGATCAGGCTCAGCGCCGTGATCAGATTGACGCCCACCAGCAAGGCCAGCAATTGCCGGGAGCCGGCGCCCAGCGCATTGCTGAACGCCATGGCCGCCGCGGTGGTGTGGGTATTGAGGGTGTCGATCCGTCTGCGCCACGCTATCACCTCGCCAGCACCTGGCTCGCCTTGGGCCATGCGCGCGCGCAAGTCTTGTGCCAGTGCGTCGAGCTCGATCAGGTAAGCATCGCCCAGCGTCCACCAGCCGATGGCCTCCTGCATGGGGGCCACCGTGCGAAAGTAGCGATACAGCCAGATGATCCCGTCGGCATCCCGAGGATGGTTGCCGCCCTGCAGAATGCCGGCCCGTGCCATGGCGGTATCCGGCTCGGGTCGGTCCATGGCTTCACGCAGCAGCCGATCGCCTTCAGGAATGGCCATGGCCTCACGGTAGCGCAGCCAATCGCTTTCATCGCGGCTGAGCACATACTGGTCCAGCGAATGAATGGCATCCTTCTGGCCCTTGGACCACAGGCTTTCGCCGCCGACGTAGCTGCGCACGGCCGACATCAAATACAGGCTGAAGCAGCCCAGCAGCGCCTGGAACAGGGCCACAGCAATGAAAGGCCAGACAATGCCGAGAAAACGGGGCCTGGCCAGGGCACGCGAGGACTTCATGGGATACGTTCACCGACTGCCGACTGATGATCCAGCCCTCAGATTAGGTCAGATCCATCGAAACGGCAGACCGATTCGGCCATTAGTCCTGCACAACCGTGAAACACCTCTCAGACTTGCTGCAAATGCCCATAAAGCCGGGCATACAGCCCGCCCTCGGCCATCAACTGCTGGTGATCGCCGTCTTCGGCAATCCGCCCGTCATCAAATACCAGCACCCGGTCGGCCTGCTTCACCGCTGACAGGCGGTGGGCAATGATCAAGGTGGTGCGGCCATGCAGGAAGCGCCCCAGCGCCTGGTGCAGGTTGTATTCGGTGGCCGCGTCCAGGGCCGAGGTGGCTTCGTCGAGAATCACCACCTTGGGTTCGGCCAGCACCATGCGTGCAATCGCCAGACGCTGGCGCTGCCCGCCGGACAACCGCACACCGGAACGCCCCAGCACCGTGTCCAGGCCCAGCGGCATGCTGCGCACGGTGTCCTGCAACTGAGCGATGCCCAGCGCCTGCCAGCACGCCTCGTCGCTGCACGCCCGGCCCATGGTCAGGTTGGCGCGCACGCTGTCGTTGAACAGCGCCGGATGCTGCAACACCACCGCCACCTGCTCGCGCACCCGCGCAAGACCAATGTCCTGCACCGTCGCCCCGCCAAAGCGGATGCTGCCACTGTCGGGCGTGTACAGGCCCAGCAGCAACTGCACCAGCGTGCTCTTGCCGCCGCCGCTGGCACCGACGATGGCGACTTTTTCACCGGGTGCAATGGACAGGTTCAACTGGTCCAGCACCCGTTCGGCGCCATAGCCGAAGCTCAAGCCATGCACGTCGATGCCCACGGTTTCGTGGTTTTCGAAGGGGTTTGCGCCCCCTGGATAATGCGGCTCGTCGGCACGCGCCAGCAGCTCGTTGATGCGGCTCAGTGCGCCGCCGGCGGCATAAAAGGCGTATTGCAGGTTCAGCAACTGCTCGACAGGGCTGATCATGAACCACAGGTAACTGAACACCGCCAGCATCTGGCCGATGGACAGGTCCGAGAACAGCACGGTGAGCATGGCCGCGGCACGAAAGATGTCGATGCCGAACTGGAACAGCAACGCACTGGCGCGACTGGAAGCATCGCTTTTCCACTGTGAATTGACCGCGTAATCACGCACCTCGCGGGCACGCAGTCCCAGGCGCGCGAGGAAAAAATCCTGCCGGTTGCTGGCGCGTACTTCCTGGATGGCGTCCAGGGTTTCGCTCAGGCTCTCGGTGAAGCGTGCGGTGCTGTCGTTTTCCTGCTTCTTGAGGTGCTTGACCCGTTTGCCCAGGCGCACCGTGGCCATGATCACCAGCGGATTGAATAACAGAATCAGCAATGCCAGCTTCCAGTGCATCCATACCAGAATGGCGGAGGTGCCGGCCAGGCTGAGCATGGCCACCAGAAAGCGACTCAGGGTTTCGCCGACGAATTTATCCAGCGTGTCCAGGTCGGTGACCAGGTGCGTGGTCACGGTGCCACTGCCCAGGCTTTCGTATTCGCGCAGGGCAATGCGCTTGAGGCGCTCGATCAGGCGCAGGCGAATGCGGTACACGATGTCCTTGGACAAGCGGGCGAACAACCGCGCCTGCAACACGTTGAACAGCAATGCGCCCAGGCGTAGCAACAAGGTCAGCAGCAGCATCAGGCTGATGTAGCCCACCGCCTGATGCAGGCTGGCGGGCAGCAGCCGGTCCATGTAGCGCAAGGCCACATCACCGTGGCCGAGCAGCACTTCGTCGACCAGCAACGGCAGCAGCAACGGAATCGGCACGCTGCACAGCGTGGCCATCACGGCCACGCCATTGGCAGTCCACAGGGCTTTTTTGTGCTGCAGCGCCAGGCGGCGGATTTCGGCCCAGCTCAGGCGGTCGTCAGGCCCGGTGACAGGGCTGGCCGTCTCGCCGGGGTGGTCAGGCACTGGCCGCACGCTCGAGCCAGCGCGCCAGCAAGGGCGACAGGGTATCGATAGGCTGATAGCCGTTGGTCAGCAGGGCCAGTTGCCCGTTGCGCTCGGCCAGCAAGGTGGGAAAGCCGGCAATGCCCAGGCCCTGCACCCAACTGAAATCGGCCTGGGCCGCGGTCAGGCTGGCAGCGCTGTCGAAGGCTTCGGCAAACGCCTGGCGTGGCAGACCGGCCTGATCGGCCAGCTCGACCAGCAGCGCAGGCTGGGTCACGTCACGCCCTTGAGCGTAGAACGCCTGCTGGATCAGGCCGACCAGTTGCCAGGCGGCCAGCGGATCGAGTTGCCGGGCCGCGACCACCGCGCGACAGGCGGGCGTGGTGTCGTAGACAAAGCCTTCAGGCAAGGCGCCTTCGAACGCGAACGGCTGGCCGGTGGCCTGTGCCACCGATTGCCAGTGGTCAAGAATGTAGCGCCGCGTCGAGGCCTCGAGCGGCGCATCGTTGGCGCGCAGCCCGCCCATCACCAGATGCAGGGCCACCCCGCCCTCCCGGGCCTGGCGCACCAACGCTTCGGCGACCGGGGCAAAACCCCAGCACCACGAACACATCGGGTCCATGACATACACCAGGCGAGCGGACATGGCTCAGGCCTCCGGTTGCTGACGGTAGTTGAAGCCAATGGGGTGCGGCTGATTGCGCGCCTTGGCCAGTTCGATCTGTTTCTGCCGGTCGATGGCGCTGCGCCGGGTCTTTTCGCTCAGCGTGTTCCAGCAATGAGGGCAACTGATACCCGGGGTGTAGTGCTCGCTGGCGCGGTCTTCGACGCTGACCGGGGTGCGACAGGCATGGCACTGATCGTAGTCGCCTTCGGACAGGTCGTGGCGCACGGTCACGCGATTATCGAACACGAAACAGTCGCCGCGCCATTTGGTCTGTTCCTGTGGGACTTCCTCAAGGTATTTGAGAATGCCGCCCTTGAGGTGGTAGACCTCCTCGAACCCCTCGCCCAGCATGTAGCTGGAAGCTTTCTCGCAGCGAATGCCGCCAGTGCAGAACATGGCGACTTTCTTGTGCACGGCCGGGTTGAAATGCGCCTTGATGTAGTCGGGAAATTCGCGAAACGACGTGGTCTTGGGGTCGATGGCGCCTTCGAAGGTGCCGATCGAGACTTCGTAATCGTTGCGGGTGTCGATCAGCAGCACTTCGGGGTCGCTGATCAGCGCGTTCCAGTCTCGGGGTTCGACATAGGTGCCGACCGCCTTGTTCGGATCAACGCCCGGCACGCCCAGGGTCACGATCTCTTTCTTGAGCTTGACCTTGGTGCGGTAGAACGGCTGTTCGGCGCACATCGACTCCTTGTGGTCGATATCGACCAGCCGCGCATCACTGCGCAGCCAGGCCAGCAGGCCATCGATGCCTTCACGGGTGCCGGACACCGTACCGTTGATCCCTTCCTCGGCCAGCAACAGCGTGCCTTTGACGTCATTGTCGACCATTGCCTTGAGCAGCGGCTCGCGCAGCTCGGCGTAGTCTTGCAGGGTGACGAACTTGTACAGGGCAGCCACGACGATTGGCTGGGGCATCGACGGTTGAGTCATGAATATCTCCAGGTGGCGACCCTCGCAAAGGGCCTACCGGATGAAAAAGAGCTTAACGGGAAAAATCGAAAGGAAAACAGACAGCCTGAACGGCGCGGCGCGGATTCTAGCAAAAACAGACACACGGCCGACAGCGGCATTCAATTGACCTGGATCAATCGAATGACCGTGTCGCATGCAGGCCGGGCGGCCAGGGACCACCCGCCACGGGTCAGGCGTGACCACCTGCACAGGTCGGCGAGACCGGAGCAGTACCGGTTTTCGCCCACTCTTCAGGTGTATAGGTGTGCAGTGCCAGGGCATGGAACTGACCCATCAGCTCGCCCAGCACACCATAGACCTTCTGGTGACGCTTGACGGCATTGAGCCCTTGGAACTGTTCGCTGACCAGCACGGCCTTGTAGTGTGTTTCAAGGCCGCGACTGTGCATGTGGCTCTCATCCAGCACCTGCAGGTGCTGGGGTTGCAAGGCGGCCAGGGTGGCCTCGATACGTTGCTGCATGCTCATGAAAAATGTCTCAGGGAGTCTTGGTAGCCGGCGCCTGGGCCTTGCCTGGCTCAAGCTCGGCGCTCATGTCGGTCAGCAACTTGTTGACCACCGGTACCGCGCTTTGCGATTTGGTCTGGATCAGCATGACCGATTGCTGGGCCAGTTCCGGCATCTTACTCAAGACTTTCTTGCCCAGGGGCGACTGATAGAAGCTGACCAGCTCCTTGAGCTCGGCCTCGGTGAAGTTGTTGGTGTAGATGCGCACCATGTCCGGCTTGAGCTTGTTCCAGCCGATGGCCTGGTCCAGTGCGGTATTGGCCTTGGCCTGGTAGGTTTCCAGCAATGCCTTTTTCGCAGCCGGCGCCTTGGCCTCGGCAAAGCGCTGGGCAAACAGTTGCTGGGCCTGGGCGTACATCGGGGTGGCCAGCTTGTCGGCATTGGTCAGGTTGAGGAGCGTTTCGGCGCTGGCATTATGGCTGGCGGTATCGGCAAACACCTGACCGCTGGCGCAGGCCAGGACCAGCACGGCGAATGTGGCACGAAAACGGGTCATCGATTTTCCTTTTTCAGCAAACGAGGCAGGACCTCAAGGCCGGCCATTCTGCGCCCATGTCTGCACGTGGCTCAAGCCCTGCACTTTTGGGCAAAAGTTCAACCATCGGGAACTGAAAGCCTTAAATGACGCCTAAACTCATGGCTCTCCTGGCACCCGGCCAAGAGAGGAAGATGGCCGTAATGCACATTGAAGGAGCAGCCCTGTGAGCCGTACTGAAACCGACAGCCTTGGCCCGATCGAAGTCCCTGAAGACGCCTATTGGGGCGCCCAGACCCAGCGCTCGCTGATCAACTTCGCCATTGGTCGCCAGCGCATGCCGCTGCAGGTTGTGCACGCACTGACCCTGGTCAAGAAAGCCGCCGCCCGGGTCAATGACCGCAACGGTGATCTGCCGGCCGACATCGCCCGGCTGATCGAACAGGCGGCCGATGAGGTATTGGCCGGCCAGCACGACGAACAGTTCCCACTGGTGGTCTGGCAGACCGGCAGCGGGACCCAGAGCAACATGAACGTCAACGAAGTGATTGCCGGGCGCGCCAATGAACTGGCCGGCAATGGTCGTGGTGGCAAGTCACCAGTACACCCCAACGACCACGTCAACCGTTCGCAAAGCTCCAACGACTGCTTCCCCACCGCCATGCACATTGCCGCCGCACAGGCGGTAAAAGAGCAATTGCTGCCGGCCATCGCCGAGCTGTCCAGCGGGCTGGCCGAACAGGCTGCGCGGCACAGCAAGCTGGTCAAGACCGGGCGCACTCACATGATGGACGCCACCCCGATCACTTTTGGCCAGGAACTGTCCGGGTTTGTCGCCCAGCTCGATTATTCGCAGAAAGCCATTCGGGCCACCCTGCCGGCCGTCTTCGAACTGGCGCAGGGCGGCACTGCCGTGGGCACCGGGCTCAATGCGCCCAAAGGCTTTGCCGAGGCGGTGGCCGCCGAACTGGCCGCGCTGTCGGGCCTGCCATTCGTCACCGCACCCAACAAGTTTGCAGCCCTCGCCGGCCACGAGCCGCTGGCGGCCCTATCAGGCGCCCTCAAGACCCTGGCCACCAGCCTGATGAAAATCGCCAACGACTTGCGCCTGCTGGGCTCCGGTCCGCGCGGCGGCCTGGCCGAGGTTCGCCTGCCGGCCAACGAGCCGGGCAGCTCGATCATGCCCGGCAAGGTCAACCCGACCCAGTGTGAAGCGCTGTCGATGCTGGCCTGCCAGGTCATGGGCAACGATGTCACCATTGGCTTTGCCGCCAGCCAGGGGCACCTGCAGCTCAATGTCTACAAGCCGGTCATCATCCATAACCTGCTGGAGTCCATCGAACTGCTGGCCGACGGCTGCCGCAACTTCAACGAACACTGCATTGCCGGCCTTGAGCCGGATGCCGAAAAAATGGCCGAACACCTGGAGCGCGGCCTGATGCTGGTCACCGCCCTGAACCCGCACATCGGCTATGACAAGTCGGCACAGATCGCCAAGAAGGCCTACACCGAAGGTCTGACCCTGCGCCAGGCCGCACTGGACCTGGGCTACCTGACCGAAGAACAGTTCGATGCCTGGGTACGCCCGGAAAAAATGCTCGAGGCCGGCAGCCATGGCTGACGCACGCAGTGGCGCTACGCCACTGGAAGGCAATGGCAAACGCATCCTGGTGATTCATGGCACGCCAAAAGCCAGCAGCCTCTGTCATGCCCTGGGTGATGCCTACGCCCAGGGCGCACGCAGCCAGGGGCATGTGGTGCGCGCCATCAGGCTCGGTTCGCTGGCGTTCGACCCGGTGCTGCACAACGGCTACGAGCAAAGCCAGATACTGGAAGCCGACCTGCTCGACGCCCAGCGCCAGATTCACTGGGCCGAGCACATCGTGTTTGTTTACCCGGTCTGGTGGGGCGGCATCCCGACCCTGCTCAGTGGCTTTTTCGACCGGGCCTTCACGCCCGGCTTCGCCTTCAAGACGCATGGCCGCAAAGAGCCGTCCAATGAACTGTTGCGCGGCCGCAGCGCCGAACTGCTGGTGACGCTCGACACCCCGCCGCGCTACTTTCGCTGGGTCTATGGCGCGCCGGCGCATCGGCAGATGGTGCGCACGATCCTGGGGTTCTGCGGGATCAAGACCACCCGGCTGACCGAGTTCGCTCCGGTCCGTACCGCCAACGAAGCCCAGCGCCAGGCGTGGGTTCGTCAGGCCGAGCAACTGGGGCGCCGCTAGCGGCAACGGCAGTGCCCCTGAAATGCCCGCCTCTAGACGCGCACCTGCCGGGCTCGCCAGATGGCCACCAGCGACGGCCCCAGGGCCGTCAACGCAGACCCTGCCACCACCAGCACCGCCCCGCCATACCCGATCAGGTTGAGTTGCTCGGCCTGCACGTCGGCTGGCCACAACCAGGCGGCAACCGCCACCGTTACCAGCGTCACCAATGGTGTCAACGCCAGGGTGGCGCTGACCTTCGAAGCCTCCCAGTGCGCCAGGGCCTCGGCAAACGCACCGTAGGCCACCAGGGTATTGAGGCAGCAAGCGAGCAATAGGAAGCCTTGCACCGGGCTCAACTGCAGCGCCTCCAGTGGATGGGCCCATGGAGTGATCAGCAGTGCGCAGAACAGGTAGATCACCATCATGACCTGGCGCGAATCCCACACCGTCAGCAACTGCTTCTGGCTCAGGCCATAGAAAGTCCAGACCAGCGAGGCGAGCAGTACAATCAGCACACCGGCAGTGTATTCGCCAAACGAGGTGAACAGTTCAACCAGCCGCTCGTTGAAAAACAGCACGAAGCCCAGCACCATCACGGTCAGGCCAATGCCCTGCCCCAGCGTGAAGCGCTCTTTGAACACAAGGATGCTGCCGAGCAAGAACATGATCGGCCCGGTCTGGATCAATAGCTGCGTGGTCCCGGGGCTCAGCACCCGCAGGCCGATCAGGTACAGCACATAGTTGCCGACCAGCCCCAGCACAGCCAGCACCACCAGTCCTTTGCCCTTGCGCCCCAAGGGCCCGAAGCGCGGCAATCGCTTCACACTTTTGAGCCAGATGAACAACAGTGCGCCGGACACCAGCAGGCGATACCAGGTCACCGTCACCGGGTCCATGACGAGCAGTACCTGCTTGAGCTTGACAGGCAGGATGCCCCACAGCAGTGCAGTCAACAGGGCCAGGCTCAAGCCGAACAGCCAGCGACCGGAAGAAATATGCATCAGGGCATCCAGAAAAATGAACAGGCCGCTCATTTTAGGTGCACGATTGGCATCGGCACAGTTACAGCTGTGCGCAGATGCAGTCCCGAAGTGTTTTTCAGGGCTCAAGCGCGGTGCCGACAGGCTTCAGGTGTGATTGCGACGAAAGGTATCTTGCCCCATGGCCGCGATCTGCCCCTCGATCAAGGCTTCAAAAGGCCGCAGCAGGGGATTGAAATCACTAGGGGCGTCCAGCACGTTCAGCGCCTGCACGATCGATTCCAGCGTCGACAACGCCTCAGGCGCCGGCGCCTTACGCAGTCGATAGCGTGACGCCGCAACCTCTCCCAGCGTAACCCTGGGCAAGGCGGCCAGCATCGGGTTCAGGTGTAAAAGCTTGCGCGCCTTACGCCAGGTACCGTCGGGCACCACCAGCAAGGTCGGCTGGACCGCGCCAGAGAGAGGCGCTACCACCTCGGCCCCCTCGCCTGGAAACAGCAGGCGCGCCCGATAACCAGGCTGATCGAGCAGGGTTGCCAGGTTGTCGAAGACTTCGCCGACTTCCAGATGGGCATTGCACAGACCCAGAGCCGCCAGGCGCGCCGTATTGAGGGCATGATTGACCTCACTGGGGTGTTGCAGCACCAGCACGCGGGTGCGGCTGTCCAGCCGGGGGATCAAGGCGCACAAACAATGACTGGCCGGACGCTGGCAGCGCTCGCAGCACACGCGGGACATCGACGGACCTCCAGGGCAGACCTACAGACAAGGCCGCGCAGTTTATCGCAAGGGCGATGGCAACACCGAATACCGATGCGGCGGCACGCCTGTCGGCGTACGATTCAGGCACAGCCCGGCTGGGCTAGCCTGCAAGCATGGAAGCCGACGTCAAACCATCAAAAGCTTCGACAAGGCACACCACACCTGGGGGTCCAATGGATCGCGAGGGGATCAAGCAGCGCGTACTCGATGCGCTGGGCGTCATTATCGTGGACAAGTCGCACATCCACGAGGAAGCGACATTCGAAGAACTGGTTCTGGATGAGGACGACGTGAACGAGCTATTGAAACGGCTCGAAGGCATGTTCGGCTGTCGATTTCCGGCCTTTGTCAGGGAAAGGGCGAGCTTGCGGCCGGAGCATGTGTCACTGCCCATGCTGGTGGACCTGATCCTGTTGATGCAACAGGAAACGGGCATGCCTTCACGTTCGAACGAGAAAGGCTCACCCACTGGAAAGCGCAGGTCGTGACAGGCGTGAGCCTTCGCGACCTGCTCAGGCGACCGACTCACCGGCAGTCATCGACGTGGGCGACGGCGCTCATCGTTGTTACGTACCGGTATGGGTTGCAACTTCGGCCGCTCGATCAGACCAAGGGCAACACCCAGATCATGAAGCCATTCCTGCACTTTGCTGTTCATACATGCCCCCTTCAGGGAAAAACCGGCCACCTGTGACTGATTAGACTATCGGCTGCCTGAAATGATTCTAGAGCCATTTGGCTATTTCGCCGAATACAAACCGGAAACATCATATTTCATAGGGGCAATGTGACACCAAACAGCCCCGACTTCATCACCGGGCGATGAACGGGCTCAGGGTGCTTGCTGAGACTCGGGCAAGTGCATCAACCCATCCTCATCGGTCATGGCGCGTTCCAGCAGATCGGCTGGCAGGCTTTTGCTGGCCCTGGCACCCAGCAGGCGCAATTGCTCGCTGCGGCTGACCAGGTTGCCGCGTCCTTCGGTCAGCTTGTTGCGCGCCGCACCGTACGCCTTGTCCAGTTGCTGCAGGCGATTGCCCACCTCGTCCAGGTCCTGGATGAACAGCACGAACTTGTCATACAGCCAGCCGGCGCGCTCGGCAATTTCCCGGGCATTCTGACTCTGGCGCTCCTGCTTCCACAAGCTGTCGATGACGCGCAGGGTCGCCAGCAATGTGGTCGGGCTGACAATCACGATATGGCGGTCGAAGGCTTCCTGAAACAGGTTGGGCTCCGCCTGCAACGCCGCAGCAAAGGCGGCCTCGATCGGTACGAACAGCAAGACGAAGTCCAGGCTGTGCAAGCCCTCCAGCCGCTTGTAGTCCTTACCGGACAAGCCTTTGACATGATTGCGCAACGACAGCACATGCTGTTTGAGGGCAGCCTGGCCGATCACCTCGTCGGCAGCGCTGACATATTGCTGCCAGGCGGTCAGGCTGACCTTGGCATCGACCACCACTTGCTTGTCGCCTGGCAGCATGATCAGCACATCGGGCTGGAAGCGCTCACCGTCGGCGCTCTTGAGGCTGACCTGGGTCTGGTATTCACGGCCCTTTTCCAGGCCGGCGTGCTCCAGCACCCGCTCCAGAATCAGTTCACCCCAGTTGCCCTGGGTCTTGTGCCCCTTGAGCGCCTGGGTCAGGTTAGTGGCCTCATCGCTCAAGCGCAGGTTCAATTGCTGCAGACGCTCGAGCTCCTTGCCCAACGAAAAGCGCTCACGCGCCTCGTTCTGGTAGCTTTCCTCGACCCTTTTTTCAAACGATTGAATCCGCTCCTTGAGCGGATTGAGCAACTGACCGAGTTGCTGCTGACTGGTTTGCGCGAAACGCTGCTCGCGTTCATCGAAGATCTTCCCGGCCAGCTCGGCAAACTGGGCCCGAAGCTCATCGCGCGAGCCCTGCAAGTCGCTCAGACGCTGCTGATGACTATCCTGCTGTTCACGCAACTCGGCCTGCAACGCAGCACGACTGGCCTCCAGTTGCCGCAGCTCGGACTCCTTGATCGCCCGTTCCTGACTCCAGGCCTGCACAGCATCACGGCGCTCATCACATTCTTCGCGCAACAGTTCAACCTCACGCCGCACGGCGGCCAGGTCAGCCTTGCGTGCCGCATTGGCCTCACTGAGGTCACTGATTTCGTCACGGCTGGCATCCAGCTGAGCGTTGAGCCCGTCCTGCGCCAACTGCGCGATGCTCAGGCGCTCCTCTAGCAAGGCACTGGCCGCTTCACGTGCAGCCAGTCGACGCTGCAACTGCCAGGCCAGCGCCATCAGAGGCAGCCCGGCAAGGCCGAGCCCCAGCAACAGACTGCTTAGGTCAAACGCCATATCGACTCCATGGATGGGTGGGCAAACAGCATTATGCGCATAACGATCGGCGCCAGGTCGGCACTAAGCCAAGTGGGCACTAAACTAAAAAGAAACAACGCCGCGACGGTCGAAAGACCGCGGGAAATACAGAAGGGCCGAACACTCTACGCGCTTTTTATGGCACGTAAACCCCCTGATACACCTGTACATGGCTTGGGACAATCCACAGAAGCTGTGGATAACTCAGTGGACAACCCCCTCTCACCTCTCGCAAACGCACGTGGTGCGGGGCTTTGGCTCAAACTGTCGATTTTTTCACCAGTTAAAAAAAGCGATGTTTTTCATTGACTTATTAATTCACTGCAGTAAATCAAGCGCTTAGGCGATCCTGTGACAGTGATGTGGCAGCTTGTGTCGCTAATGTGCACAACACCGTTGCACTGCCTGCGCTGCTGTCAGGCAACCCTTACACGTTGCGCCCATCCGTGAGCCTGTGTCCGGCACAGAAACCCGCGCGCGCATAGAAATAAATTTTGACAAGGGCTTTTCTTAATTTTTCAAGTGCGCTAGGATGCTCGCCGTTAGTACCAAGCTGAATATCAATTCTCCCAGGTCGATCGCGTACGCTCTCCTCAGAGGCCTCAATCAGGCACTGTCGATAAACAGAGCGACACCATCGCCGGTTCCCCGGACATGCCCCTTGCTACAGCCGCCGACAATGCGCTGTACGACCAAGGCCCATGCCCCACCAACCCGCCTGCAATTGATCAGGATCTGCACCCGGAGCACGGAACCTTAGCTCCTGTCGTGTTGCCTGTCCTCTCAAGTACCTACCAGTCAGCCCAAGCGCACCTCTCATAATATGACGCGCTTAAACCGACTGCTTTATTCCAGTCAGGTTCTGCGCCCGGCCACAGCCCACAAATTACCTGTAGGCCCGCGTTTACTGGAATCCTTATGGATATGCGGCATCCAAGGATGCCGTTCAGGAAACATTCTTTACACATGACTATTCAAAACGTTCACACCCAACACGCTATCAGCACCCTGACCCACGCTTTTGCCCCGATGAACTGCCTGATCCTTGCTTCACGCAAAGGCAGCTTCAGCTTCACCCTGGTCAACGAACACGGCATTGCCCGCCACAGCGAGCGCCTGTACCCCGAGCAGTACGCCAGCGCCGCTCCCCTGCAGGCGATCATCGATCGCACCCGCCAGGCCCTTGCCGCCTGAGCCCGAGGCCGCCCGCTGGATCGGACGGCTAATCGCCAACCGATCTAGGCATGCGAGTGCATAACCGCAAACGATGTAAAAACAGACCTTTACACTGCAAATATGACACTAGACTTGAACTTGAGCGGCTTGCCGCTCCTGACGGGTCTGCCTTGATCAATCGCTGCCACGCGCCCGGACCCGTCGGCCACTTTTCAAGTGAGCGGACTGACTCATGGGTATTGCAGCCGTACATTTGCACCGTCACGTCATCCGGCCGACCCTGGCCTATCTTGGCCATCACTCCTGCAGCGCCGAAGCCCTGCTGCTGGGCATCGCTGCCAGCCAGTCATCACTGGGAGCGGCCCTGAACAGTCGCCGCGGCCATGGCCTCTATCGCATCCCTGAACAACGCCACCAGCAGCTCTGGGACAATTACCTGGCGCTGGACCCTGAGCTGGCCAGCCAGGTACGCGGCCTGGCCAGCCAACACGCTTTCCTGACCGGCCCGCACCTGGAACTGACCGTCAATTTGCGCTACGCCACGGCCATCGCCTGGCTGATGATCCAGGCCAAGGCCATCATCGTGCCTGCCGAAAACGACCCCTTGGCAATGGCCCGAATATGGCGCCAGATATTTCAGCCACAAGGCTGCCTGAGAGATTTCGTAACAGCATGGCACGCCAGCGTTGCCCCTATCTTTACAGCAGCGTGAAGTTTCTTCCCGTTTGACACGTTCGCAGACGTTCGCGACACAAATGTCGGATTGTCCTACAAGAAAAGGCTCTATTTCGGGCTCCTCAGCCTATAGCGCGCCGTAAAGAATGTTGATACTTTCGACGCCGTGATTCTCATGGAGTACTAATAATGAAAAAACCAATGCTCAAGACCACGCTCGGATTTGCAGCCTGTCTCGCTTCTTCCCACCTGCTTGCCTCCGGCTTCGCACTGAATGAACAAAGCATCAGCGGCATGGGCACCAGCTTCGCCGGGCGCTCCTCGGCCGGCGAAGACGCCAGCACCGTGTACGGCAACCCTGCCGGCATGTCGCGCATCAAGCGCGAGCAGGTCAGCTTCGGCGCCGCCGCTATCTTCGCCAAGACCGACATCAACGATGGCCGGGGCACCTTCGGTGGCAGCAACGACGGCGACATGGTTCCGGTGGTTGCAGTACCCATGGGCTACTACATCAAACCGCTCAATGAGCAATGGACTTTCGGCCTGGGCGTCTATGCCCCTTATGGCCTGCTGACCGACTACGAAAGCGGCTTCGCCGGCCGCTACTGGTCGGACAAGAGCGAAGTCAAGGTCGTGACCATCCAGCCAACCATCAGCTATGCCTTCAACGACAAGGTCTCGATCGGCTTCGGCCCGACCATCAACCGCATCGAAGGCGAGTTGAGCTCCAGGACCCTGACGGCCGCCACGCCAGGGCGCAACGACGGCAAGGTCACCATCACCGGCGACGACACCGCGGTGGGCTTCAACGTCGGCCTGATGGTCCAGGCCACCGACGCCACGCGCCTGGGCCTGACCTATCACTCCAAGGTCGACTACACCCTCAAGGGCAAGACCAAGGTCGAAGGCCCTGGATTCGGGCCTTTCAGCGGCCAGAAGTACGATGCCTCGCTTGACCTGAACACCCCGGAATCGGTCGACTTTTCGGTCACCCACCAGCTGGACGACCAGTGGACAATCTACGCCGGCAGCACCTGGACACGCTGGAGCCGCCTGGAAACCATCGACGTGGTCAACAAGACCCCGGCGCCACTGACTCCGACCATCGGCCTGATTTCCGAGCCACAGGAATGGCGCGACACCTGGTACCACGCCATCGGTGCAGCCTATAAGGTCAACCGCGAATGGACCCTGCGCGCCGGCCTGGCCATGGACCAGTCGCCGGTCAGCAACTCGCACCGTTCGCCACGCATCCCGACCGGCGATCGCAAGATTGTCAGTTTCGGCGCCGGCTGGAGCCCGACCGACGACATCACCATCGACGTCGCCTACCTGTACCTGCGCGAAGATGAAGCCAAACTGCGTGACAGCAGCGCCACCAAAGGCACCTACAATGCCGACTTCCGCAACAGCGCCCACACCGTGGGTACGTCGCTGACCTACAAGTTCTAAGCCCGCCGCAAGCCACAAAAAAGCCCGCGATCCTGACCAGGAACCGCGGGCTTTTTCATGCCTGCCTGTAAAAACCCTTGCTCAAGGCTTGGAGGCAATGGCCTTTTCCACGGCGGCCAGCAGCTGCGGATCATCGGGCTTGGTGGTGCTGGCAAAATAGGCAATCACCTTGCCCTGACGGTCGATCACATACTTGTAGAAATTCCAGCGCGGCGCCCCGCCCTGCTCGGCCAGGCCTTTGAACAGCGGTATGGCATCGCTGCCACGCACCGGCTGCGGCTCGGTCATGGTGAAGGTTACGCCGTAATTGACGTAGCAGACCTTGGCCGTCTCTTCGCCATCGCCAGACTCCTGCTTGAAGTCATTGGACGGCACACCCAGCACCTCAAGGCCTTGCGCCTTGTACTGCTGGTTCAGTGCCTCCAGCCCCTTGAACTGTGAGGTAAAGCCGCAAAAGCTGGCGGTGTTCACGACCACCAGCGGCTTGCCGGCATAACGTTCGCACAGGTTGATCGTCTCCTTGGCCCGCAGCTTGGGCAATTCGCCCTGCAGCAGGGCCGGGCAACCGGCAGCCTGGGCCGTGCCGCTCAAGGCCAGCAGCAGGGCCGGCAGCGAAATCCAGCGAATGGTCATGCGGGCATCCCTGTTTATTGGCGTAATGCCTGACACAGTACTCCTTTCAACGGCTGACGACACTCGACAGCCAACCTGAGGCCTGCCGCTTGAACCGCTTTCAGCAGTGCCCCATGCCCAGTTGCAAACCTGCCAACCCCATCTGCTGCCAGCCCCACCAAACCAGAGCCAGCAACGCGGCCCCCATGGCGAGTGCCGGCAGCCAGAGCCAGAGGCGTTTCACACCGCCGCCTGGGCTTGCAGACGAGCCACCGGACGCTCACGCACCGGCCAGCTCAGCGCAGCGGCCAGGACACTGAGCAGCACCGAGATCTGCCAGACCAGGTCGTAGCTGCCGGTGCGGTCGTACACCACCCCGCCAAGCCAGCCGCCCATGAACGAACCCAACTGATGGAACAGGAACACGATCCCGGCCAGCATCGACAGGTTGCGCACGCCAAAGATGCTCGCCACCGTGCCATTGGTCAGCGGCACCGTGGACAGCCACAGCAGGCCCATGGCAATGCCGAACAGGTAAGCACTGGTCTGGCTCAGGGGGACCCACAGAAACAGCACGATCACCACGGCACGCAGCAGGTAGATGAGGCTGAGCAGCCGCGGCTTGGACATCTTGCCGCCCAGCCAGCCGGCGGTATAAGTGCCGAAGATATTGAACAGCCCGACCAGAGCCAGCACGGTGGTACCGACTTGCGCAGGCAAGTGCTGGTCCACCAGATAGGCCGGCAAATGCAGGCCGATGAACACCACTTGAAAGCCACAGACGAAAAAGCCCAGCGCCAGCAGCCAGAAGCCCGAATGCGAGCAGGCTTCGCGCAGGGCCTCACCCAGGCTTTGCTGGGGACCGGTCACCGCCACCGGCTGGCTTTGCCTGAGCATCGCCGCCAAGGGCACGATCAGCGCCACCAGTACCGACAGCACCAGCAGGGCGCCGGACCAGCCCAGCCCGCCGATCAGGCCCAGGGTGCCGGGCAGCATGGCGAACTGGCCGAACGAACCGGCGGCACTGGCGATACCCATGCCCATGCTGCGTTTTTCCGGCGGCAACGAGCGGCCGACCAGGCTGAGCAGAATCGAAAATGAAGTACCGGACAGGCCGATCCCGATCAGGATGCCGGCGCTCAGCGACAGGCTAAGCGGCGAATCAGCCAGGCTCATCATGGCCAGGCCCGCCGCGTACAACACCCCGCCAACCACCACGATACGTGCCGAGCCGTAGCGGTCGGCCAGGGCGCCGGCGACAGGCTGCGCCAGCCCCCACAGCAGGTTCTGCAAGGCAATGGCGAAGGCAAACACCTCGCGACCCCAGCCAAAATCATTGCTCATCGGTGACAGGAACAGGCCAAAGCCATGCCGCGTGCCCAGCGACAGCGCCAGAATCAACGCACTGCCCACCATGATCCAGCCACTGGTTCGCCAGGCTGATGTCATTGCTACCCCCTCCGGTCCTTCGCAGGTGATGCGGTCGATGACCTGCTGTTATTGTCAGAAATCATTGCAGCAAGGCGTATATAACGGCCCTGCCGATGTTGCAAGATATTTCCCGACCAAGGCAGGCGGGCTCAGAGCACCACCGTAATCAGCACCATGACCTCAAGCAACTCCAGCAGGGCGCCGGCCGTATCACCGGTGGTGCCGCCCAGACGGCGCAGCATGACGCGGCGCAGGGCATAAAACCCAATCCCGGCCACCAGCACGGCCCCACACCCACTCCACCCGGCCAGCAGCAGGCACACCAGTGACACCAGGCCCAGTACCTGCCAGCCGGCGCGGCGCGGCAGATGATCGGCCAAGGCCTGGCCCAGCCCGCCGGCACGCACATAAGGCGTGGTCAGGAACAGTCCCAGCAAGGCACTGCGACCGATCAGCGGCGCCAGCAGCAAGCCAATGGGCTGTTGCTGCTCAAGCAGGGCCAGAATCGCGGTGAACTTGAGCAACAGCACCAGCACCAGCGTGACCACCGCAATCGGCCCGCTGCGCGGGTCCTTCATGATGGTCAGGGTGCGCTCGCGGTCTCCAAAGCCGCCCAGCCAGGCATCGGCGCTGTCCGCCAGGCCGTCCAGGTGCAGGCCGCCGCTGAGCAGCACCCAGGCACTGAGCAGCAAGGCTGCGTGCAGCATCAGCGGCACACCGCTCAACAATTGGCTCAAGCCGATCAGCAAGCCCCCGAACAACGCGCCCACCAGCGGATAGCACAACAGCGAACGGCCCATCTGCCAGGGTTCGGGCATGCCCGGCAGGCGCACCGGCAGGCTGCTGAGAAATTGCAGGGCGATCCAGAACGGCAACATGTCAGCGCTCCGTCAGTCGGCCATCGGCGTCGACGGTAATGCCCCGCAAGGCACCGTGACCGACTTCGACCTGCAGCAGGTGCTCGCGCGGCAGGCCCCGGGCCTGGGCCAGCAACAGGCGCATCACACCGCCATGGCTGACCAGCAACACACGCTCGCCGGCATGCTGGCGTTGCAGATGCTGCACGCCCTTCAATACCCGCTCGGCAAAGGCCGGCACCGGCTCGCCGTTGGGTGGGGTGAAGGTGTAGGGGTTGTCCCAGAACGCCCCGAGGCCTGCAGCATCGGTGTCCATGATCTGCGCCGCCGTGCGCCCTTCCCAGTCGCCGAAATGCAGCTCTTGCAGGTCCGGCGCCAGCGTCATGGGCACGCCCAGGCGCTTGGCCAAGACTTGGGCAAACTGTGCGCAGCGCTGCAAGGGCGAACTGACGATGCGTGCCCACGGCCCCCCGTCAACGACCGCTTCGTGCATCTGCGCCCAGCCCTGTTGCGTCAGGGCGTCGTCCAGGCTGCCGCGCAAGCCGCCGCCCAGTTCGGTTTCACCGTGGCGCAGCAGGTCCAGGCACAAACGCCCCTGCAGGCTCATGCCGGGCGGTCCGCCACCGCGGCCTCGGCAAAGGTCGCCATGCCGTTATGCAGCTCGCAGGCCAGCCGCACCAGCGGCACCGCCAGCGCCGCACCGCTGCCCTCGCCCAGGCGCAGGCCCAGGTCGAGCAAGGGTTCGGCCTGCAGCACCTCAAGCACGTGACGATGACCGGTTTCGGCACCGCGATGGCCGAACAACAACCAGGCCCGGCACGATGGATTCAACCGCACCGCCACCAGGGCCGCCACGCTGCAGATGAACCCATCCACCAGGGCCACGATGCCCTCCTGCGCACAGGCCAGGTAAGCACCGACCAGGGCGGCAATCTCGAAACCGCCCAGGCAGAAGAGACTGCACAACGGGTCGCCTGCGTGCTCGGCATGCAAGGCCAGGCCGCGCTCGATCACCGTGATCTTGTGCTGCACACCCTCGGCGTTAAGGCCCGTACCAGGGCCCACCAGCAGGGGCGCGGCGCATTCGAGCACCGCGCAGGCCACGGCACTGGCGGCCGCCGTGTTGCCAATGCCCATTTCCCCGCCCACCCACAGTTCGGCACCCGCCGCCCTGGCCCGCAGCACACTCTCGCGCCCGGCCTGCAACGCCGCATGACCTTGCTCGACGCTCATGGCCGGGCCTTGCACAAAGTTGGCCGTGCCGGCGCCCAGGCGCAGATGACGCACCCCGGGCAGGTTCAAGGGCGACACCGTGCCCAGGTCGACCACGTCCAGTTGTGCGGCCAGTTGCCGGGCCAGCACGCTGATTGCTGCGCCGCCATTGACGAAGTTGCCCAGCATCTGTCCGGTGACCGCTTGCGGGTAAGCCGACACGCCTTCACTGACCACGCCATGGTCGCCGGCGAAGATCGAGATCCACAGCCGCTCGACGCTGGGCCTGTCACGCCCTTGCAGGCCGGCGATCTGTACCGCCAGGCGCTCCAGTTGCGCCAGCGAGCCGGCCGGCTTGGTCAGTTGCTGTTGGCGCGCCAACGCCGCTTCGCGGGCGGGCACATTGATTGCCTGAGCCGGTGCAAGCCACCAGGTTTGGGTCATGGAGCGGTTCCTTTCAACGTCAGGGGCAGGCCGGCCACGGTCAGCACCACGCGCTGGCAGCGCTCGGCCAGGGCTTGATGCAGCAGACCGGCTTCGTCGACATAACGACGGGTCAGTTCACCGAGGGGCACCACGCCCAGCCCGGTTTCGTTGCTGACAAAAATGATTTCGCCGGGCAGTTCGGTCACGGTGTCCAGCAGCGCCTGGCACTCCCGGGCCAGCCGCTCGGGCTCGTCAAGCATCAGCAGGTTGGTCAGCCACAGGGTCAGGCAGTCGACCAGCAGGCACTGGTCGGCGCCGGCATGCTCACGCAATACCTGCGCCAGGGCCAGCGGCTCTTCCACCAGCCCCCAACTGTCCGGGCGGCGCTGGCGGTGCAGTGCGACGCGCTGGTTGAGCTCGCCGTCCACTGGCTGGCTGGTGGCGATGTAAGTCACCGCCAGCTGCGAACAGGTGGCCAGTGCCTCGGCCAGCCGGCTCTTGCCGGAACGGGCACCGCCCAGGATCAGCTGCAACATGTCAGGAACGCTCCAGGCCGCAGAGCTGACGCAGCAAGGCCACGTCCAGGTGCCCCTCGACCAGATCGGCCAGGCGCTCGATGTCGTACTCGCGCAGGGCGTGATAGTCGATGCTCTGCACATCGGCCAGCCCGGCCCAGCGCAACAGCGCGGTGCAGGCGGCCGGCGACTCGAACAGGCCGTGCAGGTAGGTGGCGAAGATCTGTCCGTCCGCGCTTTGCGCACCGTCGCAGCGGCCATCGTCCAGGCGCACCGCGCACTGCTCAAGCGCTGCACCGGTGGTGACACCGGCATGAATCTCGTAACCGGCCACTTCGGCGCCTTCAAGGGCCAGGTGACCGCGGACATTGCGCAGCTGCTTTTCGCTTTCCAGCACCGTGCTCATGTCCAGCAGGCCCAGGCCGGCACTGGAGCCGGACGCGCCTTCCAGCCCTTGCGGGTCGTGCAATTGTCGGCCGAGCATCTGCAACCCGCCGCAGATGCCCAACAGTTTGCCGCCATAGCGCAGGTGACGGGCGATAGCCTCTTCCCAGCCATTGGCGCGCAGCCAGGCCAGGTCGCTGCGCACGCTCTTGGAGCCCGGCAGGATGATCAGGTCGGCCGGCGGGATCGGCTGGCCGGCACCGATGAATTGCAGGTTGACCTGCGGGTGCAGGCGCAACGGGTCGAAATCGGTGTGGTTGCTGATGCGCGGCAGCACCGGTACCAGCACATTGAGCACCTGCTCGGCCTTGTCGGTCTGGCGCCGGTCCAACCCATCCTCGGCCTCGAGGTGCAAGTCCATCAGGTAGGGCAGCACGCCGACCACCGGCTTGCCGGTGCGCGCTTGCAGCCAGTCCAGGCCCGGTTGCAGCAAGGCGATGTCACCGCGAAAACGGTTGATGACAAAGCCCTTGACCCGCGCCTGCTCGCTGGGCGACAGCAGCTCCAGCGTGCCGACCAGATGGGCGAAAACCCCGCCACGATTGATGTCGGCAATCAGCAGTACCGGACAGTCGACCACCTCGGCAAAACCCATGTTGGCGATGTCGTTCTCACGCAGGTTGATCTCGGCCGGGGAGCCGGCGCCTTCGACCATCACCACCTGATAGGCCTCGCTCAGGCGCTGGTGCGAAGCCAGCACCGCCTGCATGGCGATGGTCTTGTAGCCGTGGTAGGCGACGGCATTCATGGTGGTCACCGCCCGCCCATGAATAATCACCTGCGCGCCGGTGTCACTGTTGGGCTTGAGCAGCACCGGGTTCATGTCGGTGTGCGGCGCCAGTCCGCAGCCTTGGGCTTGTACAGCCTGGGCGCGCCCGATCTCGCCGCCGTCGGCCGTGACCGCACTGTTGAGGGCCATGTTCTGCGGCTTGAACGGCACGACGCTGATGCCCTGGCGCGCCAGCCAGCGGCACAGGCCGGTCACCAGCGTGCTCTTGCCGGCATCGGAGGTGGTGCCCTGCACCATCAGGGTGGTCATGTCAGTTCCTTGAAGTAGTCATGCAAAAGGGTGTCCAGGCGCTGCCAGTCGGCCTCGCTGACCGGCAGGCCAAAGCGCAGGCTGCAGGCCTCGGCGCTTTGCCCTATAAACAGGCGCAGCAACACACCACGCCGGGCGGCAAATTCATACAAGGGGTGCGCATGAACGGTGATGCGCCATTGAAACAGGGCGCAACCGCCAGTCGGCGCCAGGTCGTGGGCGGCCAGCAAGCCGGCCAGCCGCGCGGCGGCCTGCTCGAGGCGCTGGCGCTGGACCTGCTGGCCGACCGGGTCGTTCAGGCAGGCCAGGCCGATTCTTCGCGTGGGCCCGCTGACCGCCCACGGACCGATCTCGCTGGCCAGCGCCTTGAGCAGGCCTGGCTCGGCCAGGGCAAAGCCCAGGCGCACCCCGGCCAGGCCAAAGAACTTGCCGAACGAACGCAGCACGATCAAGCCGCTGCGCGTGGTCGCGCCAGCCAGGCTCGAGCCTTGCGTGTTGTCCATGAACGCTTCGTCGATGACCAGCCAGCCGCCTCGTTCGGCCAGCCGGGCGTGCCACTCCAGCAAGCGCTCGGGCGCCAGCAGCAGACCGGTGGGGTTATTGGGGTTGACCACCACCAGCACGTCAAGGACGTCGATGAAGTAGTCCACTTCATGGGCCAGCACTTCTCGCACCAGAAAGCCCGCCTTGCGCCAGGCATGCGCGTGCTCGGCATAACAGGGCGAGACCACCCCGACCTTGCCGCCACTGCGCAGCCGCGGCAAGGCCTGGATCGCGGCTTGCGAACCCGGCAGCGGCAATACACGCGGGGCGTGGTAGTACGCGCAGGCCGCCGCCTCAAGGCCGTCGTCGGTTTGCGGCAAGCGCGCCCAGTCTTGCGCCTCGATGGGCGGGATGGGCCAGGCCCATGGCGCGATGCCGGTAGACAGATCCAGCCAGTCGGCTTCAGCGATACCGTAACGCTGCGCCGCCGCCCGCAAGCGGCCCCCGTGTTCAAGCATACAATTGCGCTCCTGCGCACAGCACCAGCAGCCACAGCCAGACGCCGCGCTGCACCAGCTGCCAGCCGGCCTCGATGGAGTCGGCATCGGCCGGCTTGCCTTCACCCAGCGGCGGGCGTTCGTGCAACTCGCCGTGATACACCGCAGGGCCGCCCAGTTCGACGCCCAGCGCGCCGGCGCCGGCGGCCATCACCGGGCCCGCATTGGGGCTGTCCCAGGTCGGTCCCTGAGTGCGCCAGCAGCGCCAGGCCAGGCGTGTCTTGCCCAGCACGGCATAAGTCAGGGCCACCAGCCGCGCCGGCACATAATTGAGCACATCGTCGATCTTTGCCGCCGCCCAGCCGAAACGCTCGAAGCGTTCGTTGCGATAGCCCCACATGGCATCCAGGGTGTTACTCAGCCGGTACAGCACCACGCCCGGCGCGCCGGCCACGACAAACCAGAACAAGGCGGCGAACACCGCATCGCTGCCGTTTTCCAGCACCGACTCGGTGGCCGCACGCGCCACGCCATTGGCATCGAGTTCCGAGGTCTGCCGGCTGACCAGGTAGCCGACCCGCTTGCGCGCCTCGTCCAGGTCACCGCCACGCAGTGCCGCCGCCACCGGTTGTACGTGCTCGCCCAGGCTGCGCAGCCCCAGCGCGCAATACAGCGCCAGGATCTCGACCAGCGTGCCCAGGTACGGCAGCCAGCTCAGCAGCGTGATCAACAAGGTCAACGGCACCACGGCCAGCACCCAGGCGGTGACGCCATGGCTGCGCCAGCCGCGGCCGGCGGCATTGAAGCGTTGCTCGATGCGCTCGGCATAGCGCCCGAACGCCACCAGCGGATGCGCGCGTTTCGGCTCGCCCAGCAACGCATCCAGCGCCACCCCCGCTGCGCTCAACAGCGCCACACTCATGACTGCACTCCCCATTGGTTTTCATACAGCAGTTGTTCCAGTGGGCGCGCCTGCGCCCAGCCTTCGAGCACCAGCATCGGTGCCGGATAAAAGCCCTCGACCGGCCCCAGGCACAGAATCGCCAGGGGCCGCGCGCCCTCAGGCATGTTCAGCAGGGCCGCCAGGGCGTCGGGATCGAACAGCGACACCCACCCCATCCCCAGCCCTTCGGCGCGCGCCGCCAGCCACAGGTTCTGGATGGCACAGGACAACGAGGCGATGTCCATTTCCGGCAAGGTGCGCCGGCCGAAGATATGCTGTTCGCGGCCTTCCATCAGCGCCGCGACGATTACCTCGGCGCAGTCACTGATGCCCTCGACCTTGAGTTTCATGAAGTCATCGGCGCGCTCGCCCAGGGCCTCGGCGGTGCGCACCCGCTCCTGCTCGACCTGCGCCTGCAGGCTGGCGCGCAACGCCCGATCAGTGATGCGCACAAAGCGCCAGGGCTGCATGAGGCCGACGCTGGGCGCCTGGTGCGCAGCCTCCAGCAACCGGGCCAGCAGTTCGGGCGCCACGGTGCCACCGCTGAAGTGGCGCATGTCTCGGCGTTCGGCAATCGCCCGGTACACCGCGGCCCGCTCATCGGGGTTGAACGCCGCGTCGCTCATGGCGTGAACAGCGCCGCGATCGCCGGCGGGCTCGAAGGAAAATAAAAGTGCACGTACGAGGCCGTCAACCGGCCCATGCGATAGACCGCCTCGGCCCCGCGCCCGCCATTGGGGCTCACGCCCCGGGCAATCGGCTCAAGTTCGGTGCTGGTCAACGAATGGTGGTAAGTGTGCCCGCGCAGCAAGCCTTCGGGCAGTGCCACATTCTGCAGGGCCAGGGCCGCCAGGCGCGTTTGCATCACCGCCTCGCCCGGCAGCAGGCCGGCCAGTTCGACGCGCACGCCCTGGACATCGGTCAAGGCCTCGAGCAGGTAGAGCATGCCCCCGCACTCGGCCAGGATCGGTTTGCCTGCCGCGTGATGAGCGGCAATCGCTTCGCGCATCAAGCGGTTGGCGCCCAGGGCCACATGGTGCAGCTCGGGATAGCCGCCGGGCAGGTACAGGCTGTCGGCCTCGGGCAACCGGCTGTCATGGATCGGCGAGAAGAAACTCAGCTCGGCGCCCATGCGCCGCAGCAGGTCGAGGCTGGCGCCATAGATAAAGGCAAATGCTTCGTCGCGGGCGATGGCGATGCGCACCCCGGCCAGCAACGGCTCGACCGGTTGCGGCTCGGGCGCGGCAAAGGTGACCGGCGGCGGCAGCGTCACTTCACAGGTGCTGCCCAGCGCGTGGGCAGCGGCATCCAGGCGCGCGTCCAGGTCGTTCAATTCACTGGCCTGCACCAGACCCAGATGGCGGCTGGGCAGCTCGATGCCGGTCTCGCGCGACAACGCGCCGTACCAGCGCAGCCCTTCGGTCAGGCTGTTTTCCAGCAGCTGTGCATGGCGCACGGTGCCGACCCGGTTGGCCAGCACGCCAGCAAACGGCAGGTCGGGCTGGTAGCGCGCCAACCCCAGTGCCAGGGCACCGAACGTCTGGGCCATGGCGGTGCCGTCGATCACCCCCAGCACCGGCACACCAAAATGCCGCGCCAGGTCGGCGCTGGACGGCGTGCCGTCGAACAGGCCCATGACCCCTTCGATCAGAATCAGGTCAGCCTCACCGGCCGCTTCCCAGAGCAGGCGGCGGCTGTCTTGGACCCCGATCATCCACAGGTCCAGTTGATAGACCGGCGCACCGCTGGCGCGCTCCAGGATCATCGGGTCGAGAAAATCAGGGCCGCATTTGAACACACGCACCTTGCGGCCCTGGTTGCGGTGCAACCGGGCCAACGCGGCGGTGACGGTGGTCTTGCCCTGCCCCGAGGCCGGGGCAGCAATTAATACGGCGGGGCACTGGCGGGCAGCGTCACTCACAGCTCGATGCCCTTTTGCGCACGGATGCCAGCCTGGAACGCGTGCTTGACCATGGCGATCTCCGACACCGTGTCGGCCAGTTCGATCAACTCGGGCCTGGCGCCGCGGCCGGTGACCACCACATGCTGCATGGGCGGGCGCGCCTGCAGGTCGGTCAGGACCTGATCGAGGTCCAGGTAGCCGTGTTTGAGGGCAATATTGAGTTCATCGAGGATCACAAGGCTGATGGCCGGATCGCCGAGCAATTGCCTGGACACTTCCCACGCCGCCTGGGCCGCAGCGATGTCACGCTGGCGATCCTGGGTTTCCCAGGTAAAGCCCTCGCCCATCACGTGATAGCGCACCTGCTCGGGAAACCGCCGGAAGAACAGCTCTTCGCCGGTACTGTGGCGACCCTTGATGAATTGCACCACGCCGCACTGCATGTCGTGGCCCATGGCGCGGGCCAGCATGCCGAATGCCGAACTGCTCTTGCCCTTGCCATTACCGCTGAGCACCAGCAGCAGCCCGCATTCATTGGGTGAGTTGGCAATGCGCTCGTCGATGACAGCTTTCTTGCGCAGCATGCGCGCCAGGTGGCGTTCGTCACGTTCGGGGGATGGGTTCATCTTCAGCTCTCCGCTGGGGGCACGCGAAAGCAGACGACAGGACAGCCTCGGGCCGCCAGGCGCGTACCCGTTGCAGAGCATCGCCCGCCGTGATGCTGTGAAAAGTGACAGGCCGGTCTCCGGGCTCATGAGCGGGGTGGCTCCCCTGGTGGTGCGCCTTCCCGGGCGAACCCAGTGGCGTTGGACACAACCTTGACTCATCTACCGTTGCGGGGGCAGCGCCGGAATTGGACAGGTCCTGACCGGCTTCCCTGTTTCACCTCGCCAATCGACGATTGCAAGGCACCTGAAACAAGCGGCGAAGGGTAGAGGGTTGGGCAAACAGCGTCAAACAGTATTGAATTGAACCTCACGGGCGGCACTTTCTCTATCCATAATCAGCTTTTGGTTTATGGCGAGGCCTCATCATGCTCAAGCGCGTCCCGCATTGCGCAATCATCCTGCTCACCGCAGGCGGCCTGGCGGCCTGTGGCGAAACGGCCAGCCTGCAAGTGGCCGACGGCACCGGCCCCAGCCCGCAACTGCCCGCCCCCAACGAAACGCTGCTGCCCACCGTCAACATCGCCCCGGCCATCGGCTGGCCCGAAGGCGGCAAGCCGGTCGCCGCACCCGGCACGCAAGTGGCCGCCTTTGCCGAAGGCCTGGACCATCCGCGCTGGCTGTATGTATTGCCCAACGGCGATGTACTGGTCGCCGAATCCAATACACCGGCCAAGCAGAACGGCGGGGGTCTGCGTGACTGGATCGCCCAGAAGATCATGAGCCGCGCCGGGGCCGGCGTGCCCAGCGCCAACCGCATCACCCTGCTGCGCGATGCCGACCGTGACGGCATTGCCGAAACCCGCTCGGTGCTGCTGGAAAATCTCAACTCACCGTTCGGCATGACGCTGGTGGGCAATACGCTGTACGTCGCTGACACCGACCGCTTGCTCGGCTTCCCCTATGAAAGCGGCCAGACCCGGATCAGCGGGCCACCTGCGGTGATCACTGACCTGCCCGGTGGCGAGCTTAACCACCACTGGACCAAGAACGTCATCGCCAGCCCCGACGGCAGCAAGCTGTACGTTACGGTGGGCTCCAACAGCAATGTCGGCGAAAACGGCATGGACCAGGAACAGGGGCGCGCCGCGATCTGGGAAGTGGACCGCGTGTCAGGCCGCAAACGGCTCTTTGCCTCGGGGCTGCGCAACCCCAACGGCATGGACTGGGAACCGGTGACCGGCAAGCTCTGGACTGCGGTCAATGAGCGCGACGAGATCGGCAGTGATCTGGTGCCCGATTATGTGACCTCGGTGCAGGAGGGCGGTTTTTATGGCTGGCCCTATAGCTACTACGGCCAGCATGTCGATGAGCGCGTGCAGCCCCAAGACCCGCAGAAGGTCGCCAGCGCCCTGGTGCCCGATTACGCCGTGGGGCCGCACACCGCTTCGCTCGGGCTGGTGTTCGCCGACGGCAAGACCCTGGCCGCGCCGTTCGATCAGGGCATGTTCATCGGCCAGCACGGCTCATGGAACCGCAAGCCGCACAGCGGCTACAAGGTGGTGTTCATTCCCTTCAACGCCGGCAAGCCTGCAGGCCAGCCGGTCGATGTGCTGAGCGGGTTCCTGAACAAGGACGGCAAGGCACTGGGACGCCCGGTGGGCGTGGTCAACGACCAGCGCGGTGGCCTGCTGGTGGCGGACGATGTAGGCAACCGCATCTGGCGGGTGACGTCAGCCAGGTAGGAGCGCGCTCTGCCGGAATGCCGGACCACCGCGACCGAGTGCGTAGCGTTCACAGAAATTGATTAGACGCTGAAATTTTACGACTGCTAACGCAGCCGGTCGCGGGCAAGCGCGCTCCTGCCGGGCAGAATAAAGGCTGTGAATCAGCGAGCGTTCTGCGCCAGGCTTTCGGGGCGGATCACGCGCTTGGCGTTCAGATAGGCCTTCTGCCAGTAAGGCTTGCTCAGGCTGTCGAGCTTGACCGTGCCACCGGTGGCCGGTGCATGCACGAAGCGCCCTTCGCCGACATAGATGCCGGCATGCGACACCTGCGAACCACCGGCGGTGGCGAAGAACACCAGGTCACCGGTCTGTAGCTGTTCGCGGCCTACGGTGGGCGCGTTCATCACGATCATGTCGCGCGTCGAGCGTGGCAGGCTGATGCCGGCCATGTCGCGGTACACATAGCCGATCAGGCCGCTGCAATCGAAACCGGAATCAGGGGTGTTGCCGCCCCAGCGATACGGCGTGCCCACCAGCCCCAGGGCGCGGAACAGCACATCTTCGACGGCAGGAGAAGTCATCAGGGTGGCAGGAGGCGCCAGCACCGGGCGTTGAACAATGCGGGGCTGCGCAGGCGGCGGCGTGCTGGCGCAGGCGCCGAGCAAGGCGGCGAGGGAAATGACCATCAGGCGTAACGTCATCGACATAACCACAACGACTCCCTTGGGGTGCGGCCTTGTTGCCGAAAGCACAAAGCCCGGTCAGGGACCGGGCATCACGTTATTTATGGCGTTTGATAGTAGCGGGTTTTACGCGGGTCGAGGTCATTGCCGTGGTCTGCACTTCGGCGCCTGGCGCCAGCACCAGGGCACGCTTGGCCTCGATGAAGGTCTTGCTCCAGTACGAGTCATCCAGGCTGTCGATGCGTACGCCACCGCTGCGACGGCTGCTGGAGTGGATGAACTGGTCATCCCCCAGGTAGATCGCCGCATGGCTGACCCGACCGCGACCGGCAGTGCTGAAGAACAGCAGGTCACCCGGCTTGAGGTCGCGTCGGGCGACCTGCGGGGCGTCGATGTTGATCATTTCGCGGCTCGAACGCGGCAGGCTCATGCCGGCCTCTTCGCGGAACAGGAAATTGATGAACCCGCTGCAATCGAAGCCCGAAGTGGTCGAACTGCCGCCGAAGCGATAGCGCGTGCCGATCAGCGACTTGCCGCGCTCCAGGATGGAGTCGGCCAGCACAGGCAACTGGTAAGAGGTGTTCCTGGAAAAGCCGGCCAGTTGCTCTTCGGCTTCCTGCTCTTGCTGCAAGGGTGCAGTGTAGGCATGACGCGCGCCGGACTGGGCGGTAACGGAATTGGTGTATTGCGCCTGATGCTCAGGCTGCGGCTGGGTGACCGATGACTGGGTCGCGCAACCGAACAGAAACGTGGCAAAAAACAGGGGCACGAGGGGTGCGAAGCGAACAACTTGCATGGGCACAACCGTGGCGGAAAATTCAGGAGCCGCGACTATGCCTTCTATGAAAGTGATTTGCAAATTCTATCGAATTAAATGTGACTTATGAGTTCAGGCATGACATGTGCCGCCCTGCCCTTGAGAAATACGTCCATCGAGGCGCTGTGATCAGAGGCCAAAGGATTGATTTCCAAGGTAAAACCGCCTGAGACACGGGCGCGCAGCATAGGTTCCCGGATATAAGGAAAAGCAGCGGTGGTGCCGATGCTCAGCACGGCATCGAAACCCAGGTTCATCTCCCGTTCCAGAGCGCTCAAGGCCTGTTCAGGCAGCATTTCCTGAAACAACACGACCGGCGGTCGCAAAATGCCATTACACACCCGGCACAGGGGCGGCAAGGGCCGTTGCAGGTGCTCGCTCAGGTGAGGGTCCTGTGCGCCACACGCCTGGCAGAACAGCGGTGCCATCTGCCCATGGATTTCAATCAGCCGGTCAGGCGGGCTGCCGGCGGCGCGGTGATAACCGTCGACGTTCTGGGTCAATACCCAGCATTCGGGCTTGAGCCGCTGCAATTGCGCGATGGCGTAATGCGCCACATTGGGTTCGCCGCCCAGGCAGGCCGCACCCAGTTGGGCGATGTACTTCCAGCACAATGCCGGGTCACGGCGCAGCATCGGTCCCGACAACGCCATTTCGATAGGCAGGTCATCATCGGTGCGGCCGTTATACAGGCCGCCGACACCCCGGTAGGTGGGCAACCCCGAATCGGCAGACAGCCCGGCCCCGGTGATCACCAGAATGCGGCGAGCATGGCGCAAGGCTGCACCGGCCTGGCGCATCAGTTGCGGGTCTACCACCCAAGGGTTTCCTTGAGGAAGGGAATGGTCAGCTTGCGCTTTTCCTGCAGAGAGGCCTGGTCGAGGCGCTCGAGCAGGTCGAACAGCGCGCTCATGCTGCGAGCACCCCGGGTAAGGATGAAATGCCCGACATCGTCAGTCAGGTGCAGGCCGCGGCGCGAGGCGCGCAACTGCAGGGCACGCAGCTTGTCTTCATCGGACAGGCCGCGCATCTGGAACACCAGGGCCATGGTCAGCCGCGACTTGAGGTCCGGCAGCTTGATCGGCAGTTCACGCGGCGACTTGGAGGCGGCGATCAGCAGGCGTCGACCGCTGTCACGCAAGCGGTTGAACAGGTGAAACAGCGCCTCTTCCCAGTCCGGCTTGCCGGCAATGGCCTGCAGGTCGTCCAGGCACACCAGTTCGTATTGTTCCAGGTGATCGAACAGCTCGACGCCTTCTTCGAGCAACTGCGCCAGCGGCAGGTACACCGCTGCTTCACCAAGCTGCTTGAAGCGCAGGCAAGCGGCCTGCAACAGGTGCGTACGCCCCACGCCGTCCTTGCCCCACAGGTAGATCAGGCTTTCGGTCCACCCCGCATCCGCTTCACACAGGCGCTCGACATAGCCCAGCGCCGCCGCGTTGGCACCGGGGTAATAGTTGACGAAGGTGGCGTCATCACGCAGACGCACACTCAAGGGCAGCTGAACGGGTTTCATGCTGGCTGGGCGCTTCCTGGGAGCAAGCGAACCTCGCGGAAAAGAATGCAAAGTCTATACCTGCAAGGCGGGCCGCACAATGCGACACACCCCAAGGAAAATCAAAGGCTTGCATACACCCCCAGGCACGACGCGTTCAAAGCTCCGGATCGCGCGTGCCGGCGTAGACATCCGAGTCCTTGTACAACGTATGAACATGACGCAACAGCACCATGATCACCGCAGCCACCGGCAAGGCCAGCAGGATGCCGGTGAAGCCGAACAGCTCGCCGCCGGCCAGGATCGCGAAAATCACCGCCACCGGGTGCAGACCGATGCGATCGCCCACCAACAGCGGCGTCAGCACCATCCCTTCCAGGGCCTGGCCGACCATGAACACCGCCACGATACCCAGCATTGGGTACAGGTCGCCGCCAAACTGGAACAACCCGGCGATCAGCGCCGCGCCAATGCCGATCACAAAGCCCATATAAGGCACGATGGCAGCCAGCCCGGCGATGACGCCGATCAACAGCCCCAGTTCCAGGCCCACCAGCATCAGGCCGGCGGCATAAATCACCCCCAGCGCCACCATCACCAGCAACTGGCCGCGGATGAACGCCCCCAGCACTTCATGACACTCACCGGCCAGGCTGACGATGCGCGCCTCGCGCTGGCGCGGCAACAGCCCATGGATCCTGGCCATCATCACGTCCCAGTCGCGCAGCAGGTAGAAGCACACCACCGGGATCAACACCAGGTTGGTCAGCCAGCCGATCAGCGCCAGGCCTGAGGCAGTCGCCTGTGACAGCACCAGACTGACGACATCGCCCGCCTCGCCGATATGCCCCGACAGCGCGGTCTTGAGCTTGTCGAAACGCCAGAAGCCATCGGACAGGCCGAACTTGGCCTGGGCCCAGGGCATGGCGGTGTGCTGCAGCCAGTCCAGGATTTGCGGCGCCAGCTCATAGAGGCGCATCAACTGGCGAAACAGCATCGGCACCAGCACCAGCAGCAAGGCCATCAGCACCAGGGTGAACAGGCCAAACACGGCCACCACCCCCAGGGTGCGCGACAGACCGAGCCGCTCCAGGCGATCAACCAGCGGATCGCCCATGTAGGCCAACAGCAACGCCACCAGAAACGGCATCAGGATGGTGTGCAGCAACCCCAGGAAGACCAGCAGCAGTACCGCACCGCCAATCCAGAACCAACGCCGCGTATCAGTCATTTAATGCCTCTGCACCTGAAAACATCATGGGTCGCCTTACCAGCGAAAATACATCTGTGGGTCATTGGTCGGCGCCGGCACCGGAGCGCCTGGCGCCGGCGCAGGCGCGCTTGCCGGCATCGCTTGCACCTCGCCGGCCGGAACTTCCTGCAAGCGGGCCAGGGCCAGTTGCGAGCGGACCTGCTCGGCACTGGCGCCGACATCGAAGGTCAACCGGTCGCCCTCGACCAATGCCAGCCGGCCACCGAACGGGTCGAGCAAGCGTTGCAGCTCAGCGTAGCGCTCCAGCGTCGCGCCTTGGAACTGCACCTGCAAGGTCGCCGCCGTGGCGCCGGGCTTGACGGCAAAGCGCGGCGCCAGGCGCTCGCTGACGGCCAGCATCACCGCATCGGCCATGGCCTCGACGCTCGCCCCGCCCGCCTTGCCCTGCTCGCGTGTATCGCCCAGCCACAAACGCCAGGTGCCCTGCCACTGCCCTCCCTCTTCACGGGCATGCACGGCCAGGATCGCATCGGTGCCATAGCGTTCGGAGGCGCGCCTGATTTCAGTGGCCTCCTTGTCGGCCAAGTGTTCTGCAGTGCCTACGCCCTGCTCGCCCAGGTCCGCCAGGGGTAAATGCAACGGCAGACCGCGGTGTTCCGCGGCACGGCGCAACGGCTCGGCGGCGCCCTGGCCATCACCCACCAGGCTGGAACCCTCGACCGAGTCGATCAGCCACCAGCCCAGGATGCTTGGCCGGTTGCTGCCCCAGATCGGTAACCCGGCCTGGCGCAGGGCCCGGTCGGTGCTGGCGGGGTCGAAATCGACAAGCAGGGTTTCTGGCGTACCGGCTTCATAGCCGTACTGGCTGATGATTTGCCGGGGGTTCTTGCGCACCTCGGCCAGTGGCGCCTTGGCATTGCCGGTCAGGCGCAGCACCAGGGTCTGCACCGCCGCCTGGGTGGCACGGTCGCGCTCATCGGGCGCCTGGCTGCTCACCGGCTCGCGCACTTGATAAAGATTGTTCATGGTCTGCGCAAGCGAAGGCAGGCTCGCCAGGCTCAGGCAGCCAAGAAGAAGGTAGCTGGAAAGACGCATGGGGCAGTTCCCGAACGGAAGATGGCAGCAGTCAATACGAGGCTTGGGACCACAAGAAAGCCTCAATCATTCACATTAAGGCCTCGATTGTACAGGCTGGCGCCTTAACCGGACCTGAGTGCCGGCACCACTCGGCCCCAAGGATGGCCCCGACGCGGCAAGCCTGTTAAAATCGCGCGCCTTCACAGACCGACAATCACACCGACTCTGGCACGGCATCTCTGCATGCCCGTACACGGTGTGTCGCGGTCGATCCTCCGAATCCCCCCTAAAGGCCTGGATTTTTTTATGAGCAAGCAACCCTCCCTGAGCTACAAAGACGCCGGTGTAGACATCGACGCCGGTGAAGCATTGGTCCAACGCATCAAAGGCGTGGCCAAGCGGACCGCGCGCCCCGAGGTCATGGGCGGTCTGGGAGGTTTCGGCGCGCTCTGCGAAATCCCGGCCGGCTACAAGCAGCCAGTCCTGGTTTCCGGTACCGACGGCGTGGGCACCAAGCTGCGCCTGGCCTTGAACCTGAACAAGCACGACACCATCGGCATCGACCTGGTCGCCATGTGCGTCAACGACCTGGTGGTGTGCGGCGCCGAGCCATTGTTCTTCCTCGACTACTACGCCACCGGCAAGCTCAATGTCGACACCGCCGCCCAGGTGGTGACCGGCATCGGCGCCGGTTGTGAACTGGCCGGCTGCTCGCTGGTTGGCGGCGAGACCGCTGAAATGCCCGGCATGTACGAAGGCGAAGACTACGACCTGGCCGGCTTCTGCGTCGGCGTGGTGGAAAAGGCCGAGATCATCGACGGCTCCAAAGTGGCCAGCGGTGACGCCCTGATCGCCCTGCCGTCGTCGGGCCCGCACTCCAACGGTTACTCGCTGATCCGCAAGATCATCGAGGTGGCCGGTGCCGACATCGAGAACATCCAGCTCGATGGCAAGCCGCTGACCGAACTGCTGATGGCCCCGACACGCATCTACGTCAAGCCACTGCTCAAGCTGATCAAGGACACCGGCGCGGTCAAGGCCATGGCCCACATCACCGGCGGCGGCCTGCTGGACAACATCCCGCGCGTACTGCCCGAAGGCGCCCAGGCCGTGGTCGACGTTGCCAGCTGGCAGCGTCCGGCAGTCTTCGACTGGCTGCAGCAGCAAGGCAACGTCGAAGAGCACGAAATGCACCGCGTCCTGAACTGCGGCGTGGGCATGGTCATCTGCGTGGCCCAGGAGCATGTCGAACAGGCGCTGAACGTCCTGCGCGAGGCCGGCGAACAGCCATGGGTCATCGGCCAGATCGGCACGGCTGCCGAAGGTGCCGCCCAGGTCGAGCTGAAAAACCTCAAGGCACATTGATGCCAGCGTCGAGTCCCGTACCGCGTAACGTGGTGGTGTTGCTGTCCGGAAGCGGCAGCAACCTGCAAGCGATGATCGACCAGTTCAGTGATGCCGACAGCCCGGCGCGCCTCGTTGCGGTGATTTCCAACCGTGCCGATGCCTTCGGCCTGCAGCGTGCCAGAGACGCGGGTATCAGTACCCGCGTGCTGGATCACAAGGACTTCGAGGGTCGCGAGGCTTTCGATGCGGCCCTGGCACAACTGGTCGACAGCTTCGACCCGGACCTGGTCGTGCTGGCCGGGTTCATGCGCATCCTCAGTGGCGATTTCGTGCGCCACTACCAGGGCCGCCTGCTCAATATCCATCCTTCGCTGCTGCCTCGCTACAAAGGCCTGCACACCCATCAGCGAGCCCTGGACGCCGGCGACACCGAGCATGGCTGCAGCGTGCACTTCGTCACCGAGGAACTCGATGGCGGACCGCTGGTCGTACAGTCGGTGATTTCTGTAGAGTTGCACGACTCGCCCGAAACCCTGGCGCAACGCGTCCACGCCCAGGAACACCGGATTTACCCACTGGCCATCCGCTGGTTTACCGAAGGCCGTCTGCACCTTGGCGAACAGGGTGCGACCCTGGATGGCCAGTTGCTTGCGGCCAGCGGCCACCTGATTCGAAACTAGGAGATTCCATGCGTCGTGCCTTGCTCTTCGCTGCCGCTCTGCTTGCCTTGCCCACCAGCCAGGCCGCTGACCTTCAGCCCTTCTCCGCCAGCTACACCGCCGACTGGAAACAGCTGCCCATGAGCGGCACCGCCGAGCGCAGCCTGAAGGCCGGTGCCGATGGCGTCTGGAACCTTGATTTCAAGGCCTCCATGGTCATCGCCAGCCTGACCGAGTCCAGCACCCTGAAGGTCGATAAGGACGTGATGGTGCCGCTGACCTATAACTTCGAACGCAGTGGCCTGGGCAAGTCCAAGAAGGTCGACCTGGTGTTCGACTGGTCGACCAAGTTCGTCACCGGCAGTGACCGTGGCGACGCCATCAAGCTGCCGATCAACCGCGGCGTGCTCGACAAGTCGACGTACCAACTGGCCCTGCAACATGACGTGGCCGCCGGCAAGAAAAGCATGAGCTACCAGGTGGTCGATGGCGACGAACTGGACACCTATGACTTCCGCGTCCTGGGCTCGGAAAAGGTCAGCACCAAGGCCGGCCAGATCGATGCCATCAAGGTCGAGCGCGTGCGCGACCCGACACAGAGCAAACGCACCACCGTGCTCTGGTTCGCCAAGGACTGGGATTACCTGCTGGTGCGCCTGCAGCAGGTCGAGACCGACGGCAAGGAGTACAACATCATGCTCCAGGACGGTACGGTCAACGGCAAGGCAGTCAAGGGCAGCTAAGCCTGCGACAGCAAAAAGCCCCGGCTCGCGAGAACCCGGGGCTTTTTTTCGCCAGCAAGAAGTGCCGGACGCCCACATGAAAAATGCTTCATGAAACATAAAGAAACAATTAATTCGTTTAAAATCAACTACTTAGTGAAAGTTATGAACATTTTAGGCCTGACAGGTCGGCGTAGAGGGCTTTACTTAGCAAGCTAACAAAACCTATAAAGAAGGCCTGCGACAGATCGCCGCAGTTTCCAGATCCAGGAGCTGAACGACATGACTGTAAAAGTGACCGAGCGCGACGATGCCCACCTTTCCCATGAAACCGTAGCCCACGGTATTCACGTCTGGGACGTCTACCAGCAGGATCAACTGGTCGGCATGTTCCACGACGAGTCCGATGCCCAGCGTTACAAGGCTGAGCTTGAAGAGCAGGAAAATCGCAAGGGCCACTGAGCCTGACATTCAGAAAGACAAAACCCGCCTTGAGCGGGTTTTGTCTTTCAAGCGCGAAGCCGCCTTACCACATCAGGTCATCCGGAATCTGGTAGGCCGCATACGGATCGTCGGCATCCGGTGCCTCGGTCGGGGTATTGAGCAACACGATACGGCGCGGGTCGCGCTCCTGGATCTTCAGGGCCGGCTCGCGCGGAATGATCTCGTAGCCGCCGCCATGGTGCACGATCGCCAGCGAGCCGCTGCTGAGCTTGTTGCGCACCAGGGCATTGACCGGGATGCGCTTGACCTTCTTGTCGTCGACAAAGTTGTAATAGTCTTCGGTGGTCAGCTTGGGGATGCGCGAGACTTCGATCAGTTGCTTGACCTGCGCCGCACGGGCCTTGGCTTCGGCCTTCTCCTGCTGCTGGCGATTGAGCTCCTGATCGCGCCTGGCCTTTTCGGCCATCGCTTCCTGGGCAGCACGCTTTTGCGAGTCGTCGGCCTCGATCTGGCCCTTGTGCACCAGGCGCTGTTCTTTCTGCTTGGCTTTACCGGCCTGCTTGGCCTGCTTTTCGTTGACCAGACCTGCCTTGAGCAATTGGTCGCGTAGGGAAAGGCTCATTGTCTACTCGCTTATTCGATTTCACGCACCGCACCACAATGGGCCGGGTGCTTTTCCTGACGTTTGGCTTCGCCCCACAGGGCATCGAGTTCTTCCAGGCTGCACGCCTCAAGCGCACGCCCCTGCTCACGCAGCACCGCTTCGATGAAGCGAAAGCGCCGGTCAAACTTGCCGTTTGCCGAGCGTAGCGCAGTTTCGGGGTCAACTTTAAGGTGGCGCGCCAGATTGACCACGGAAAACAGCAAATCACCGATCTCATCGGCCATGTGCCCGGTGTCGCCTTCGGCCATGGCCTCCAGCACCTCGTCGAGTTCCTCACGAACCTTGTCGACTACCGGCAAGGCAGCCGGCCAGTCAAACCCGACCTGCGTGGCACGCTTTTGCAATTTTCCGGCCCGCGACAAGGCCGGCAAGGCCACCGGCACATCGTCAAGCAACGACAACTGCTCCGGGGCATGGGCCTGCTCGGCACGCTCCTGGGCCTTGATCTCGTCCCAGCGCCGATTGACCTCGCTTTCACTCAGCCGCGGGGTCTCCAGCGGCGCGTACAGCTCGCCGGTGGGAAACACATGCGGGTGGCGGCGCAGCAACTTGCGGGTGATGCCATCCACCACCGCATCGAACTCGAAGCGCCCCTCCTCCTTGGCCAACTGGGCGTAGAACACCACCTGAAACAACAGGTCGCCCAACTCGCCCTGCAAATGGGCAAAGTCGGAGCGCTCGATGGTGTCAGCCACTTCATAGGCTTCTTCGAGCGTATGCGGCACGATGCTGGCGTAGGTCTGCTTCAAGTCCCATGGGCACCCGTACTGCGGGTCACGCAGCCGGGCCATGAGATTCAACAGGTCTTGCAACTGATACATGGGGAATTTCCTGGCCGGTGCGCTTGCCGGAATGCCGGACCACCGCATCCGGCTGTGTTAGCAGTCGTAAATTTTCAGCGTTTCCGAAATTTTGCGAGCGCTAGCGCACTCGGTCGCGGTGGTCCGGCATTCCGGCAAGCGCGCTCCTACGATGTCTTGTTACGCCGGGTTTCGATGATGTTCGGCAGCTGGGCAATTCGTCCCAGCAACCGGCCCAGGGCCTCAAGGCCCGGAATCTCGATGGTCAGCGACATCAGCGCGGTGTTGTCTTCCTTGTTCGAGCGGGTATTGACCGCCAGCACGTTGATGCGCTCGTTGAGCAGCACTTGGGTGACGTCGCGCAGCAAACCTGAACGGTCGTAGGCACGAATGATGATGTCCACCGGATACGTGAGCACCGGCGCCGGCCCCCAGCTGACCTGGATGATCCGTTCCGGCTCGCGGCCGCCCAGTTGCAGCACCGAGGCACAGTCCTGACGGTGAATGGTCACACCGCGCCCCTGGGTGATGTAGCCGACAATCGCGTCGCCCGGCACCGGCTGGCAGCAGCCGGCAATCTGGGTCATCAGGTTGCCAACACCCTGGATCTGGATATCGCCGCGCTTGCCCGGCCGGTAGCCGGTGGCCTTGCGCGGGATCAGTTCAACTTCGTTGGAACGCTCCGGCTCCACCTGCTGTTGCGCCAGGTTGACCAATTGCGTCAGGCGCAGATCGCCCGCTCCGAGGGCCGCGAACAGGTCTTCGGCAGTCTTGTAGTTGGCTTTTTCGGCCAGCTTGTCGAAATCGACCTGGCCCAGCGCTACACGTGCCAGCTCACGTTCAAGCAGGCTCTTGCCGGCCGCCACGTTCTGGTCGCGGGCTTGCAGCTTGAACCAGTGCACGATCTTGGCCCGCGCCCGGGAGGTGGTGATGTAGCCCAGATTGGAGTTCAGCCAGTCGCGGCTCGGCGTGCCGTGCTTGCTGGTGATGATCTCGACCTGCTCGCCGGTTTGCAGGCTGTAGTTGAGCGGCACGATGCGCCCGTTGATCTTGGCGCCCCGGCAGTTATGGCCGATCTCGGTGTGCACCCGATAGGCGAAGTCCAGCGGCGTCGACCCCTTGGGCAGGTCGATGGCGTGGCCATCGGGGGTGAACACGTAGACGCGGTCGGGTTCGATGTCGACGCGCAGTTGTTCGGCCAGTCCGCCGATGTCGCCCAGTTCTTCATGCCATTCGAGCACCTGGCGCAGCCACGAGATTTTCTCTTCGTAGTGGTTGGAACCGGATTTGACATCGGTGCCCTTGTAGCGCCAGTGCGCGCAGACGCCCAGCTCGGCCTCCTCATGCATGGCGTGGGTGCGGATCTGCACTTCCAGCACCTTGCCCTCGGGACCGATGACCGCCGTGTGCAGCGAGCGATAGCCATTTTCCTTGGGGTTGGCGATGTAGTCGTCGAACTCCTTGGGAATGTGCCGCCACAGGGTATGCACAATGCCCAGCGCGGTGTAGCAGTCGCGCATTTCCGGCACCAGCACGCGCACGGCCCGCACGTCGTAGATCTGGCTGAAGGCCAGGCCCTTGCGCTGCATCTTGCGCCAGATCGAATAGATGTGTTTGGCCCGGCCGCTGATGTCGGCCTTGACGCCGGTGGCTTGCAGCTCGTTGTCGAGCTGGCTCATCACATCATTGATGAACCGCTCGCGGTCCAGCCGCCGTTCGTGCAGCAGCTTGGCGATCTGCTTGTACTGCTCGGGCTCCAGGTAGCGGAACGACAGGTCCTCAAGCTCCCACTTGATATGGCCGATGCCCAGGCGATGCGCCAGGGGGGCATAGATATCGAAGACTTCCCGGGCCACCCGGTTGCGCTTTTCTTCGTCGGTATTTTTCACCGCACGGATGGCGCAGGTGCGTTCGGCCAGTTTGATCAGCGCCACACGCACGTCGTCGACCATGGCCACCAGCATCTTGCGCAGGTTCTCGACCTGGGTCTGGCTGCCCAGCACCAGCGACTGGCGCGGGCTGAGACTGGCGCTGATGGCGGCCATGCGCAGCACGCCGTCGATCAGCTTGGCCACCGTGGCGCCAAAGCGCTCTTCGACCTGCGCCAGGGGAATGACGCCTTCGCGCACCCCGCGATAGATCACGGCGGCGATCAACGTGTCCTGATCAAGCTTGAGGTCCGCCAGAATCTCGGCGATTTCCAGCCCTGTCTGAAAGCTGGAGGTACCATCGGCCCAATCGTTGGCCGTGGCCTTGTCTTGTTGCTCGGCGTGCCGGGCAAATTCGCAGGCCGCTTTCATGGCCTCGCGATCCAGAATCAGGTCGACGCTGACGATATGATCAAGCCATGCGTCGAGATTGATACTGCCGTCGGTGTTGACCGGCTGGTGTGCTCTCACCTGTACCATGCATTACCTTCCCTACGGCGCGATGAATAGCGCCGACAGTCGCCTGCCTTCTTGCGCGAATGCCACTTGCGGGGCTCACAAGCGCCGGCATTCGCGGGCCGGTCGGATTAAACGAGATTCCCTGTCAGTACCGGTTCGATCCTCTGAACCGTTGCTCACTCACTCATTTCGAATAAAGCCATCGCCTCGACATGTGCCGTCTGCGGAAACATGTCGAGAATTCCGGCGCGTTTTAACCGGTAGCCCTGCCTGACCAGCTCGACCGTGTCGCGGGCCAGGGTTGCCGGGTTACATGACACATACAACAGGCGTCGCGCGCCTGACTGACCCATGTGGCGCACCACTTCAAAAGCGCCGTCGCGCGGCGGGTCCAAGAGTACCGCAGAACACCCCTCTTCAGCGCCATCCACCACCGCCTGCGGCCCGGATAGATCGGCCTGGCGAAAGGTCACGTTGGCCAGGCCGTTGGCCCGGGCATTGAGGGCGGCGCGGTCGACCATGGCCTGCACCCCTTCGATTGCCAGCACTTCACGCACGCTGCCGGCCAGAGGCAAGGCAAAGTTGCCCAACCCGCAGAACAGGTCCATGACCCGTTCCTGAGGCTGCGGCGCCAGCCACGCCAGGGCCTGCTCGATCATCGCGCTGTTGACCTGCGCGTTGACCTGAATGAAATCGCCAGGACGCCAGGCCAGGCTCAGGTTCCAGGGCTCCAGCCGGTAGCCCAGCGTTTGGCTCGGGTCGGTCGGTTGCGGCTCGCCGTCACCGTGCAGCCACAGCTGCACCTGATGAGCCTTGCAAAAGTCATGCAGGATCGCCAGATCCGCCTCGCCCAAGGGCGCGGTGTGGCGCAGCAACAGGGCGCGCGAGGTGCCGCTGAACAGCTCGACATGCCCCAGCGCCTGGGGTTTGCCCAGACGTGCGAGCAGTGCCGGCAGTTGTTGCATCAATGGTTGCAACTCAGGCACCAGCACCGGGCAATGGCCGATAGTGACAATTTCCTGACTGGCCGCAGCGCGAAAACCGACGTCCAGCCGTCGCGCCTTCGGGTCCCAGCGTACCGCTACCCGGGCCCGACGCCGATAACCCAGTTCGGGGCCGACCAGAGGCGCTGCCCATTGCTCGGGCACCACATTGGCCACGCGCTGCAATTGCTCGGCCAGCATCTCCTGTTTGAGCGCCAGCTGCCGGGCATGGGGCATGTGCTGCACACTGCATCCGCCGCAGCGGCCGAAATACTCACAGGCCGGCGGGCGTCGCACCTCACTGGCCTTCAACACCCGCTCGGTACGTGCCTCGACCACCTTGCCCCGGGCATTGAGTACCCGCGCCTCGACCTCTTCGCCGGCCAGGCTGCCAGCGACGAACCAGGTGCGGCCCTCGACAAAACCGATGCCACGGCCATCACTGGCCAGGCGCTCGATGACCAGGCGCTGCTTCTTGCCGACCGGCACCTGGGTGCTCTTGACCCCGCCGGCAGGCTGGAAGCGCAGCCCTCGCTCTTGTTTGGCCATCAGTTGGGGGCGTCGTAGACGCCGGTCGACAGGTAGCGGTCGCCGCGGTCACAGATAATGGCGACGATCACGGCGTTTTCGACCTCGCGCGACAAGCGCAGCATGCCGGCCACGGCACCGCCGGAGGATACGCCACAGAAAATGCCTTCTTCACGGGCCAGGCGCCGCATCACGTCCTCGGCCTCGGCCTGGCCCATGTCGATGATCCGGTCAATGCGTTCAGACTCATAGATGCGCGGCAGGTACTCCTCGGGCCAGCGGCGGATGCCGGGAATGGCGGCGCCTTCCATCGGCTGCAAACCGACGATCTGCACCGCCGGATTCTGCTCCTTGAGGTAGCGCGAGGTGCCCATGATGGTCCCGGTGGTGCCCATCGAACTGACGAAATGGGTAATGGTGCCGGCAGTCTGCTGCCAGATTTCGGGGCCGGTGCTGGTGTAGTGCGCCTGCGGGTTGTCGCCGTTGGCAAACTGGTCCAGCACCTTGCCGCGGCCTTCGGCCTGCATGCGCTCGGCCAGGTCACGGGCACCTTCCATGCCTTCTTCCTTGCTGACCAGGATCAGCTCGGCGCCATAGGCGGTCATGGCCGCCTTGCGCTCGGCGCTGGAGTTGTCGGGCATGATCAGAATCATGCGGTAGCCCTTGATGGCGGCAGCCATGGCCAGGGCGATGCCGGTATTGCCGGAAGTGGCCTCGATCAGGGTGTCGCCGGGCTGGATCTGGCCGCGCCCTTCGGCACGGGTGATCATCGACAGCGCCGGGCGGTCCTTGACCGAGCCTGCGGGGTTATTACCTTCGAGCTTCAACAGGAGGGTATTGCCGGTGTCGCCACCGATACGCTGCAGGCGCACCAGTGGTGTGTTGCCGACGCAATCGGCAATGGTTTGATACTGCAGGGTCATGGCGTATTCGCAATCCAGACTGCGGGGGCGCCTATCATAACGGCAAACGCGCAAACCCCATATCACGCAAAGTGAGGCACTTATCACCAAAAAGAATAAGCCGCCCCGCCCTTTTGTCGTGCCCCCGGGCGCTGCGCGGTCGGGCAAGGCTGTAACATGCCCTCATCGAATGACTACACTGCCTGTGCCGTACGTCTGTTTGCGAGTGCGTACGAGCCTGACCTGCCGCCGGAGAATGCGTGTGCTGACCAAGCTGGGTATCAAGAGTCGGGTCCTGCTGCTGACCATACTGCCAACCAGCCTCATGGCCCTGGTACTGGGCGGCTACTTTACCTGGATGCAACTGTACGAACTGCAGAACCAGTTGCTGACCCGTGGCGAGATGACCACCCGGCAACTGGTGCCGCTGGCCGCGCCGGCCCTGGGCCAGAAAGACAAGGCCGTCCTGAACCGCATCGCCACCCAGACCCTGGAAGAAAACGACGTGCGCTCGGTGACCTTCCTGGACGCCGAACGCAACGTGCTGGCCCACGCTGGCCCCAGCATGCTCAACCCTGCGCCTACCGGCCAAGGCCCGCAACTGGTCAACAGCACCGGCAGCGACGCCACCCGCTACCTGCTGCCGGTGTTTGGCAACCAGCGGCACCTGACCGGCCCGGTCATCGTCAATGAAGCCGATCGATTGCTGGGCTGGGTAGAACTGGAGATCACCCACAACGGCACCCTGTTGCGCGGCTACCGCAGCCTGTTTGCCAGCCTGCTGCTGATCCTGGCAGGCCTGGCCATCACCGCCACCCTGGCCTTGCGCATGAGCCGCAGCATCAACCACCCCCTGGGGCGCATCAAACTGGCCGTCAGCCAGCTCAAGGACGGTCACCTGGAAACCCGGCTGCCGCCGCTGGGCAGCCAGGAACTGGACGAGCTGGCATCGGGCATCAACCGCATGGCCTCGACCCTGCAGAACGCCCGCGAAGAACTGCAGAACAGCATCGACCAGGCCACCGAAGACGTGCGCCAGAACCTCGAAACCATCGAGATCCAGAACATCGAGCTGGACCTGGCGCGCAAGGAAGCCCTGGAAGCAAGCCGCATCAAGTCGGAGTTTCTGGCCAACATGAGCCATGAAATCCGCACCCCGCTCAACGGCATCCTGGGTTTTACCCATCTTCTGCAGAAAAGCGAGCTGACCCCGCGCCAGAACGACTACCTCAACACCATCGAGAAATCGGCCGACAGCCTCCTGAGCATCATCAACGAGATCCTCGACTTCTCGAAGATCGAGGCCGGCAAGCTGGTGCTCGACAGCATTCCGTTCAACCTGCGCGACCTGCTGCAGGACACCCTGACCATCCTTGCTCCCGCCGCCCACGCCAAGGAGCTCGAACTGGTCAGCCTGGTGTACCGCGACACGCCCCTGGCCCTGACCGGCGACCCGCTGCGACTCAAACAGATCCTGACCAACCTGGTCAGCAATGCGATCAAGTTCACCCGCGAAGGCACCATCGTGGCCCGCGCCATGGTCGAGGAAGAAACCGCCGACAGCGCGCAACTGCGCATCAGCGTACAAGACACCGGTATCGGCCTGTCCAGCCAGGACGTGCGCGCGTTGTTCCAGGCCTTCAGCCAGGCCGACAATTCGCTGTCGCGCCAGCCGGGCGGCACCGGGCTGGGGCTGGTGATCTCCAAGCGCCTGATCGAGCAGATGGGCGGCGAGATCGGCGTCGACAGCACGCCAGGGGTCGGTTCGGAGTTCTGGATCAGCCTGAAACTGCCCAAGGCCCACGACGACGCCGAAGACATGCCGCACCATCCGCTGCAAGGGGTGCACGTGGCCGTGCTGGAGCGTCACGAACTGGCCCGCCAGGCGCTGGAGCATCAACTGGAAGACTGCGGGCTGGAACCTGCGACGTTCAAGAACCTGGAAAGCCTGATCAACGGCGTGACCGCCGCTCACCAGACCCCGAACGCCTTTGATCTGGCGGTGCTGGGCGTGACCCGCTATGACATCCCGCCCGAGCGCCTGCGCCAGCATATCTGGGACCTGGAGAACCTCGGCTGCAAGGTGCTGGTGCTGTGCCCGACCACCGAACAGGCGGTGTTTCAGGTCTCGGTACCGGATATCTATACCCAACTGCAGGCCAAGCCGGCCTGCAACCGCAAGCTGCACCGGGCGCTGTCGGAACTGATCGCCCCCAAGGTGGTGCGCACCGACACCAGCCTGCCGCTGTCGAGCCGGGCACCGCGCATCCTGTGTGTGGACGACAACCCGGCCAACCTGCTGCTGGTACAGACCCTGCTCGAAGACATGGGCGGCATCGTGGTCGCGGTCGACAGTGGCTATGCCGCGGTGCAGGCAGTACAAAGCGACACCTTCGACATGGTGCTGATGGACGTGCAGATGCCCGGCATGAACGGCCGCCAGGCCACCGAGGCCATCCGTGACTGGGAGGCGGAGCGGCCAAGCAGCCCTATTCCGATCGTGGCCCTGACCGCCCATGCGATGGCCAACGAAAAGCGCTCGCTGCTGCAAAGCGGCATGGATGACTACATGACCAAGCCGATCGGTGAGCGACAGCTGGCCCAAGTGGTGCTCAAGTGGACCGGGCTGGCCTTGCGCAGCGGGCAGCCCGATACCCCGACCGAAGCGCGCACCGGTCACCTGGGACCGCTGGTGCTCGATCACGAAGAAGGCCTGCGCCTGGCGGCCGGCAAGCCGGACCTGGCGGCCGACATGCTGGCCATGTTGCTGGCCTCGCTGGATGCCGACCGTGAAGCCATCCGCGCCGCCCGCAGCGCCACCGACATCCAGGCGCTGATCGAACGCATCCACCGCCTGCATGGCGCCACCCGCTACTGCGGCGTGCCGCAACTGCGCGCCGCCTGCCAGCGTGCCGAAACCCTGCTCAAGCAGGACGCACCGCAGGCCGACCAGGCGCTGAATGACCTGGACAAGGCCATTGCCCGCCTGGCTGTCGAAGCGCGCGTCACGGCGTGACGCAGCAACAGAGAGCTGAGGCGCTTGTGGCTACGGCCTACGGCTTGTGGCTTGCCGCTGGCGTGCGCGTGCTAAGATGGCGCGCATTTTGGAGGACCCATGGCCGAACACGATTTCCGTTACAGCATGCTCAACCCGCAACACACCCTGACCGAGTGCCGCACCCTGGCACCCGGCCGCTATCAGGTCACCGGCAATGGCGGCTCGATCCACGAGGGCGACCAGTTGCTGGTCACCCTCAAGGGCAGCAAATCGCTGTACATGCGCCTGAACGTCGAGAAAGTCCGTCACTTGATCAACCCGCCCGGGCAATGGGTCGCGGTGGCCAAGGGGCCAGTGTTCGACGAACTGGCCATTCATGAGTGGAAGGTCAATTGCGACCGCTGCAGCACCGAGCTGACCTTCGAGTTTTCGGTCGAGAGCAAGCTGGGCACCAAGGCGCAGAAACCGGCCGCTGTCGCCCGCCTGGCCGAACTGGGCTGGAAAGCCGAGGGCGACAAGCACTATTGCCGCAAATGCCAGGCGCAACCGGCATGAAACGCCTGGTACTGACCGCCCTGACCGCCGTGGTGTTGCTCGCCGGCTGTGCCAGCGAACCGGTGACGCAGATCGAACAGGACAAAAGCTATGTGCTGGAGTGGATCGGTGAGCGCCCGCTGATCGACCGCAGCCACCTGACCATGACCCTGGGCCGCGACGGCCGGGCCTATGGCAATGCCGGCTGCAACCACTGGTTTGCCACCTACAGCCTGAACGGCCAGATGCTGACGTTCGACAAGGTAGGCAAGACCCGCAAACTTTGCGTCGAAGCCGTGATGGAACAGGAGCAGCGCTTCCTCAACGCCCTGCCCGGCACCCGACGCTGGGATATTTCGCCGATCCAGCAACTGCGCCTGTGGCCGGCCGAAGGCCAGCCGCTGCGGTTCTGGCCGGAATAGCCCTGCAGGCGCGACCACCGGTCGCGCCTGCAGATGTGTTGCACACGCAGCCCTAGGGGCGCAGGGCCTTGAGCCGGTCCATGATGATCGCGGCGCTCTGCTCGCCCAGCAGTTGCTCGCGCATCTTGCCCTTGTCATCGATGATGTAGGTCACCGGCAGTGCTTCGGCCGGCGGCAACTCGAAGCGCTCTGCCGGGTCCTGGGCCAGGACCGTGAACTTGATGCCCAGCGCCTCGGCGGCCTTTTTAAGCTCGTCACCTTGCAGGTTGTCGAAGTTGACCCCCAGCACCGTGACCTTATCGCCCTTGAGCTGTTCGTTCAGGGCATTGAATTCGGGAATTTCGGTCCGGCACGGGCCGCACCATTCGGCCCAGTAGTTGATCACCAGCCAATGCTTGTCGATGCGCTCGCTGGCGACTTTCTGGCCGTTCTGGTCAGTGCCCAGGTCTACGCCGCACCCACTGAGCAACAGGCTGCCCACCAGTGCCATCACTGCTGCCAAACGCCTTGCCATCTGTCTTTTCCTCTTTTGACCTGACCGTACTTATATCGCGCCATGCAACCGTGGGCGACTGTCTATGTCGAACGGTTACATGGCGCAGGTAGAATACGCGCCACCTTGTACGGATGCGACCCGCCAATGACCGATCTGACGCTTTATCACAACCCGCGCTGCTCCAAATCCCGTGCCGCGCTTGAACTGCTGCAAGCCCGCAACCTGACCCCGGACGTTGTCCTGTACCTGCAGGCACCACCCGATGCCGCGCACCTGCGCCAGTTGCTCGACAAACTGGGCATCCCGGCCCGACAACTGCTGCGCAGTGGCGAGGACGAATACAAGACCCTGAACCTGGCTGACCTGTCCTTGAGCGACGCGCAACTGATCGACGCCATGGCCGCGCATCCCAAACTCATCGAGCGGCCGATCCTGGTCGTCGGTGACCGCGCCGTGATCGGCCGGCCACCGGAAAACATCCTGGAGCTGCTAGCGTGAGCACGCCTTATATTCTGGTGCTGTTTTACAGCCGTAATGGCGCCACCGCCGAAATGGCCCGGCAGATCGCCCGCGGCATCGAACTGGGTGGCATGGAAGCGCGACTGCGCACGGTGCCGGCCGTTTCGGCCGACTGCGAAGCCACCGCACCCGCCATTCCCGACAGCGGCGCGCCGTATGCCACCCTGGACGACCTCAAGCACTGCCACGGCCTGGCGCTGGGCAGCCCGACCCGCTTCGGCAACATGGCCGCGCCGCTCAAGTATTTTCTCGACGGCACCAGCAACCTGTGGCTGACCGGCGCCCTGGTTGGCAAGCCGGCGGGCGTGTTCACCTCCACCGCCAGCCTGCATGGCGGCCAGGAAACCACGCTGCTGTCGATGCTGCTGCCCTTGCTGCACCACGGCATGCTGATCACCGGCCTGCCCTACAGCGAGTCGGCGCTGGTAGAAACCGCCGGCGGCGGCACCCCGTACGGTGCCAGCCACCACGCCGGCGCCGACGGCAAGCGCGCGCTGGACAAACACGAAACCGACCTGTGCCGCGCCCTCGGCCAGCGCCTGGCCAAGACCGCGCTGTTGCTCTCGGCAAACACAAAATGACTGACTGATTTTATTGCCTATTGAATTCACCCGTAGGAGCGCGCTTGCCCGCGACCGGCTGCGTCAGCAGTCGTAAATTTTCAGCGTTTCCGAGATTTTGAATGTGTCTGCATCAAAAAATGCGTCGTTTCACACATTTTGCGAGCGCTGCGCACTCGGTCGCGGTGGTCCGGCATTCCGGCAAGCGCGCTCCTACACCGCCGGTGTTCGCTGTATGACAGCGCAGCGCCGGGGCAGCGGGTGATGTCCTGACAGGAGTTTCGATGCTCGATTACAAATGGCTTCACGAGTACTGCCTCAACCGTTTCGGCTCGGCCAAGGCGCTGGAAGCCCAATTGCCGGTGCCGAAAACCACGCGCCAGTTGCTGGCGATCGGTGATGATCGCTACCTGTCGACCCTGGCGCTGCGGGTATTCCGTGCCGGGCTCAAGCACAGCCTGGTGGACGCCAAGTGGCCGGCCTTCGAGCAGGTGTTCTTTGGCTTCGACCCGGAAAAAGTCGTGCTGATGGGCGCCGATCACCTGGAGCGACTGATGCAGGATGCGCGCATTATCCGCCACCTGGGCAAGCTCAAGAGCGTGCCGCGCAATGCGCAGATGGTGCTGGATATTGCACAGGAACATGGCAGTTTCGGGCAGTTCATCGCCCAGTGGCCCATCGAGGACATCACCGGCCTGTGGCAGTACCTGCACAAGCACGGCAGCCAGCTGGGCGGGCTGTCGGCGCCGCGCTTTCTGCGCATGGTGGGCAAGGACACCTTCGTGCCGAGCAACGATGTGGTGGCCGCGCTCAATGCCCAGGACATCGTCGACAAGGTGCCGAGCAGCAAGCGCGACCAGGCCGCCGTGCAGGCGGCGTTCAACCAGTGGCAGGCCGAAAGCGGCCGGCCGCTGTGCCAGCTGTCAGCGATGCTGGCCTTTACCGTCAATCACTGAAGGTTGACCACATTGACGAAGCGCGAGGCCGCGCTCTCGTCCATGCGCAGGTGGGTGAAGTCGAACAGGTTGCGGTCGGCCAGTTGCGACGGCTGGACGTTCTGCAGGGCGCGGAAGATGCTTTCGGTGCGCCCCGGGGTCTTGCGCTCCCACTCCACCAACATGTCCTTGACCACCTGGCGCTGCAGGTTTTCCTGCGAGCCGCACAGGTTGCACGGGATGATCGGAAAGCCCTTGAAGTCCGAATAGGCCTGGATGTCCTTTTCGTGGCAGTACGCCAGGGGACGGATCACCACATTGCGGCCATCGTCGGAACGCAGCTTGGGCGGCATGGCCTTGAGCGCGCCGTTGAAGAACAGGTTGAGAAAGAACGTCTCGACGATGTCGTCACGGTGATGCCCCAGCGCCATCTTGGTCGCACCGATTTCGTCGGCAAAGGTGTACAGCGTGCCGCGGCGCAGGCGCGAGCACAGCGAGCAGGTGGTCTTGCCCTCTGGAATCAGCTCCTTGACCACCGAATAGGTGTCTTTCTCGACGATGTGGTACTCGATGCCCAGGCCGGCCAGGTAGGCCGGCAGCACGTCCTCGGGAAAGCCGGGCTGCTTCTGGTCCATATTCACTGCCACGATGTCAAACCTGATGGGCGCCACTTTCTGCAGGTGCATGAGCACGTCGAGCATGGTGTAGCTGTCCTTGCCGCCCGACAGACAGACCATGACCTTGTCGCCCTCCTCGATCATGGTGTAATCGCTCACCGCTTCGCCGGCCTGCCGACGCAGGCGTTTCTGCAATTTGTTCTGATTGACTGAAAGAGTGCCCATGGTGCTGGTGGTATCCGCTTCAAGATGTCGACAAATGGCCTGGAGCACACGGTTGCGGGCCAGGCGCTGAAAGGGCCGCCATTTTACCCATAACCTCGGCCGCGTTGAACATGCCGTCGCCCACGCTATTAGCCTTGGCGCGCCCATCGCCAAACGCTCTAAGGCCATCCGTTCGCAGTGGGCGCCACTTCCTATACTCCCAGATGAGACCCACCGGCCGCCCCCGGCCCGGTCTTTGTCCCGGCGGCGGCGATCCGCCAGTGTCCAGGCCATAGGCCGGACCGGGATGTGTCTTGCACACTGATTGGGAGTCAACCTGTGATCAATCATGTCTGGGGCCTGTTCACTCACCCCGAACGGGAGTGGCAGCAGATCCGCAAGGAAGACGAGAGCATTCGTCATATTTACCTCACCCACACCCTGTTGCTGGCGGCGATTGCGCCGTTGTGCGCCTACATCGGCACCACGCAGGTCGGCTGGACGATCGATGAACGCACCCCAGTGCTGCTCACTCAGGCCAGCGCGCTGCGCATGGCCTTGCTGTCCTACCTGACCCTGCTGGCCGGGGTGGGCATCATGGGCGGGTTCATCCACTGGATGGCACGCACCTACGGCGCCAACCCCAGCCTGGCACGCTGCATCGCCTTCGCGACCTACACCGCCACGCCGCTGTTCATCGGCGGGCTGGCGGCCCTTTACCCCCATCTGTGGCTGGGCCTGCTGGCCGGCACGGCGGCGATCGGCTACACGGTGTACCTGCTGTACACCGGCTTGCCGCCGTTCATGAACGTCTCGGCCGAGGAAGGCTTCATGTTCTCCAGCGCCATTCTCTCGGTCGGCCTGGTGGTGCTGGTGGCCATCATGGCCTTCACCCTGGTGCTGTGGGGGCTGGGCGCCGGCCCGCAGTACACCGGCTGAACCACACCGGCTGATCCATGCCAGAATCCGGTCGCCTGCGAGCAGGCGACCATCGGGTTTCCAGCCCGTAAGCGCCTTCGGCATAATGGACGCTTCTGGAGAGTTGTCACGCATGCCCGAGCTACTGAAGTCCCGAGTCGAATCCTGTTACCAGCAAGCCGAAGCGTTCTTCAAGCGCCCGTTCAAACGCCCCCTCGTCTGCTTCAAGCTGCGCGGCCAGAAGGCCGGCGTGGCACACCTGCATGAGAACAAACTGCGTTTCAACCCCCAGCTTTACCGGGAAAACAGCGAGGACTTCCTGCGCCAGACCGTGCCGCACGAAGTCGCCCATCTGGTCGCCCACCAGCTGTTCGGTTCCGGCATCCAGCCGCATGGCCAGGAATGGCAACTGATCATGCGCGGCGTCTACCAGCTGGCGCCCAACCGCTGCCACAGCTATGCCGTGCCGCGGCGCCAGGTCACCCGCTACATCTACCTGTGCCCTTGCCCCGACAGCGACTTTGCCTTCACGGCGCAACGTCATCGGCTGGTGATCAAGGGCCGGCGCTACCTGTGCCGGCGTTGCAAGCAGTCGCTGACCTTCAGCGGCCGTGTCCGCGTCGAGTAACCCCTGAAACGAAAAAACCCATCCGAAGATGGGTTTTTTCAGGCATCAAGCGTTAAACAGCAGGCTTGGTGGTGCTCACCGGGGCCGGGCCTTCAGCCACACCCAGGTCGTCTTCGTGGCGGGTTTCAACGATGGAGGTACCACCGGAAGCCAGTTCGGACTGCAGCTTGTCGGTGTCCAGCTCGCCGACCCACTTGGCCACGACCACAGTGGCAACGGCGTTGCCAACCAGGTTGGTCAGGGCACGGGCTTCGGACATGAAGCGGTCGATACCCAGGATCAGCGCCAGGCCGGCCACCGGCAGGTGACCTACGGCCGACAGGGTGGCGGCCAGGACGATGAAGCCGCTACCGGTCACGCCAGCAGCACCTTTGGAGGACAGCAGCAGCACCAGCAGCAGAGTGATCTGGTGGGTGATGTCCATCTGGGTGTTGGTCGCCTGAGCGATGAACACGGCCGCCATGGTCAGGTAGATCGAGGTGCCATCGAGGTTGAACGAGTAACCGGTCGGGATGACCAGGCCAACCACCGACTTCTGTGCGCCCAGGCGCTCCATCTTGATCAGCATGCGTGGCAGGGCCGATTCCGAGGAGGACGTACCCAGCACGATCATCAGCTCTTCACGGATGTAGCGAACCAGTTTCAGAACGCTGAAACCGTGTGCGCGGCAGATCGCGCCCAGTACCAGGACCACGAACAGTACGCAGGTGATGTAGAAGCAGATCATCAACTGGCCCAGTTGCACCAGCGAGCTGACACCGTAGGCACCGATGGTGAAGGCCATGGCACCGAAGGCACCGATCGGGGCAAGCTTCATGATCATGTTGATGATGTTGAACATGACATGGGCGAAGCGATCGATGAAGTCCAGCACCGGACGACCGTAGGCACCCAGGCGATGCAGGGCGAAGCCGAAGATCACCGAGAACATCAGCACTTGCAGGATGTCACCGGTGGCGAAGGCGCCGACGATGGTGTTCGGGATCACATTGAGGATAAAGCCGACGATGCTCTGGTCCTTGCTCGCGGTCACATAAGCGGCGATCTTGGAAGCGTCCAGGGTGCTGACGTCGATGTTCATGCCGGCGCCCGGCTGAACCACGTTGACCACGATCAGGCCGATGATCAGGGCCAGGGTGGAGACGATTTCGAAGTACAGCAGCGCGTAGCCACCGGTCTTGCCGACCGATTTCATGTTCTGCATGCCGGCGATGCCGCTGACAACGGTACAGAAGATGATCGGGGCGATGACCATTTTGATCAGCTTGATGAAGCCGTCACCCAGCGGCTTGAGGGCCTTGCCGGTGTCCGGATAGAAGTGACCGATCAGGATACCGATCACGATGGCCACGATGACCTGGAAGTACAGAGTTTTGTAGAAAGGCTGACGAGTCGTCATTGCAGTTATCCTCAAGGGCACGCCCGCACAGTTCATCTGATGCTGACGTTGCCTATAAAGCGCTAACCCTCCTGCACTGGAGGGATTTGTTTTGTCGAGCTGCGCATGGCAGACCTCTGCGACTTGTATAGCAACACGCATGCCAGCGCCGGGAACTTTTCTGAAAGCCCCGTGTGGCAAGGGTTGTCCTTGTGACGATAGTCCTGATCGGGGAAAACGAGTGGCGGATTTCCGCCTGATTACGGGTAAATCCGGTGAGGCGTGGCGGGTATCCGCCGCGCACGCCCAGGCGCGCCTGCAACGTCCTGCCGGCCAGCCTCACTCGCCCATGAAGTGAATCCGGAACAACGCGCCGCCCAGGGGCGAGTCTTCCAGCGTCAGGCAGGCGTTGTAGCTTTCAATGATGTCCTTGACCACGGCCAGGCCAATGCCCTGCCCCGGATTCTGCCGGTCCAGCCGCTCGCCGCGCTGCAGGATGCGCGCACGCTGGTCGGGCGGCACGCCGGGGCCGTCGTCTTCGACACACAGCTCGTTGCCGCCCGGACCGCTGACGAAGCTGACCCGCACCTGACCCAGGCACAGGCGGTAGGCATTTTCCAGCAGGTTGCCGAGCATCTCCATGAGGGCGGCTTCTTCCATGGGCACCTGGCTGTGAGCAGGCAGGTCCAGGCTGGCATTGACGGTCTTGTCGCGGTACACCTTGTGCAAGGTGTTGCACAGGCTCTCGACCACCGGGCGCAACTGGACATGGTGCCGCACCAGGCCACTCTTGCGCAGGCTGGCACGTTGCAGTTGATAACCGATCTGCTGGCTCATGCGCTCGATCTGCGATTGCAGCACCCGCGCCTGCTCGAGGTCTTCGGGTCGCTTGGCAAAGTTCTCGCTCACGCCCTGCAGCACTGCCAGCGGGGTTTTGAGGCTGTGGGCCAGGTCGCCCAGCGAGTCGCGATAGCGGATACGCTGCTCGCGCTCGCTGCGCAGCAGGCGGTTGAGCGAGTCGGTCAGGCGCAGCAACTCGCTGGGGTGATCCTCGCCCAGGCTGTCGCGGACCCCGGCCTCGACCTCATCCAGCTCCTTGCTGACACCCTTGAGGGCGCGCAGCCCCCAGGTCAGGCCGAGCCACAACAGCCCCAGCAACACCACCAGCGCCGCACCGAAGCCCAGGTAAAGTTTCTTGCGCAGGCCGCCGACGGTTTCCTGATAGCCACGCAAGGACTGCACGGCCACGATGCTGAAGGCCACGTTGCGACCGCCCAGCAGGCGGATTTCGACGTCGTAGACAAAAAACTCCTCACCCTGGGCATTCTTGACGCGGGTGAACTTGCTGCCCTGGCCGTCATAGTACGGGTGGTAGTTGATGTCTTCGGCCTCGGCGGCCAGCGAACGCCACACCAGTTGCCCCTGGCGGTTATAGATGTAGCCCAGCAGGCGGCTGCCGGGCAGGTTGAACTGCTCGCCGGGCAACAGCGACGGCATCAACAGATGCCCGCCCTCGACCCGGGCCGCCGAAATCAGCGTGGTCACATCCGAGGCCAGGCGCTGCTCGATGGCACCGCGCAGGGCCATGCTGAAACCGCCTTGCAAGGCTGGCAGCATCAGCAGCATGAAAATCACCGCCAGGGTCGCCGCGCCCAGCATCAGGCGCAGGCGCAGCGAGCGGATCATGTGCAGCGCTCAGTGAACAGATACCCCATGCCGCGCACGGTTTCGATGGGTTTGAAGGCGGCCGCCGCGTCGAGCTTGCGGCGCAGCCGGCCGACCAGCACCTCGATGACGTTCGGGTCGCGCTCGTCGTCATCGGGGTACAGCTGCTCCATGAGCCGTTCCTTGGGCACCACCTGCTGGTGATGCAGCATCAGGTATTCGAGAATCCGGTACTCATAAGCCGTCAGCGCCAGCGGCTGCTCCTGCAACGTGGCCTGCTTGCGGTTGAGGTCCAGCAGCAAGGGGCCGGCGGTGATGGTCGACTGGATGAATCCGCTGGAGCGGCGCAGCAGGGCATTGAGCCGCGCTTCGAGCTCTTCGAACTGGAACGGCTTGACCACGTAGTCGTCAGCGCCGGCGGCCAGGCCTTCGACCTTGTCCTGCCAGTTGCCGCGTGCCGTCAGCACCAGGATCGGAAACGACTTGCCCAGCGCCCGCAACTGCCGGATCAGGTCCAGCCCGCCCAGCCCCGGCAAGCCCAGGTCGATCACCGCCAGGTCATGGTTGAACTGCCCGACCTGGTACAGCGCCTCTTCGGCATTGGCCACCGCCTCCACCACGTGGCCCGCCTCGCCCAGGCGTGTGCGCAAATGGTGGCGCAACAGCGCCTCGTCCTCGACCACCAACAACTTCATGCTCTCTCCCGGGCGTCCATGACCCCTTCAGGATGAAAAAACCGGCCATCGTTCAAGCCCGATGCGCAGGTGCTCATGATAACGACCTTCAGCGGCGGCGCCATACGCCCAACCGACATTGCCACGCCATGACTCCACAGTAATGGCCGGGCCCTGAACTTCGACTGAACCTGCCGTGCATCGACACCCGCAAATCGGCTAGGCTTGGCCTTCCCAACGGTATTGAAAAGGATTCTCGCATGCGCGTCTTGATTGGATTGACCCTCATGGGCCTGGCCGGACTGGCCCAGGCTGCGATCAAGACCGAGCAGGTCAGTTACAAGAGTGCCGACGGCACGCCCCTGGTGGCTTACTACGCCTACGACGATGCCATCAAGGGCCCGCGCCCGGGCGTGCTGGTGGTGCATGAATGGTGGGGCCTGAACGACTACGCCAAGCGCCGCGCCCGTGACCTGGCCGAACTGGGCTACAGCGCCATGGCCATCGACATGTACGGCGACGGCAAGAACACCGAACACCCCAAGGATGCCATGGCCTTCATGCAGGCGGCCCTCAAGGACAGCGATGCGGCCAACCAGCGCTTCGATGCGGGCCTTGAGCAACTGAAGAAACAACCGCAGACCCAGCCGGACAAGATCGCCGCCATCGGCTACTGCTTTGGCGGCAAAGTGGTGCTCGACGCCGCCCGTCGCGGCGAGCCCCTGGCTGGCGTGGTCAGCTTCCACGGCGCACTGGCGGCCCAAAGCCCGGCCAGACCGGGCATCAAGGTGCCCCTGCTGGTGGAACATGGCGCCAGCGACAGCATGGTCACGGCCAAGGACGTCGCCGCGTTCAAGCAGGAAATGGACGCGGCCGGCGCCGACTATAAGTTCGTCAGCCTTGAAGGCGCCAAACACGGCTTCACCAACCCGGACGCCGACCGCTTGAGCCACGGCGATCATGGCGGCCCGGACATCGGCTACAACAAGGAAGCCGACCAACGCTCGTGGGCCGACATGCAGGCGTTTTTCAAGAAAATCTTTGGTTGATCCCACACCTTGCCGTAGGAGCGCGCTTGCCGGAATGCCGGACCACCGCGACCGAGTGCGTTAGCAGTCGTAAATTTTCAGCGTTTCACAAATTTTTGCGAGCGCTAGCGCACTCGGTCGCGGTGGTCCGGCATTCCGGCAAGCGCGCTCCTACGCCCCCTATGCCAGACACCTGTTTATTGATAGAACTTGCAGCCCATGACCTCATCCCTGCCCACCTGTTGCCCCGATCTCAAGTCGGACTGGCCTCTGCCCCAAGCCCTTAAGGGGGTGGTATTAACCAGCGCGCATTTCGATCCCGGGCAACTGCTCCCTGAAGACTGGCAACGTTGCCAGATCGACCCGCCAGCCAGCATCCAGCGCTCGGTTGCCAAGCGTCAGACCGAGTTTCTCGCCGGGCGCCTGTGTGCCCGTGAAGCTCTGCGCCGGCTCGATGGCCATGCGTACGTGCCGGCCATCGGCGAAGACCGCGCGCCGGTCTGGCCAGCCGGTATCTGCGGCTCGATTACCCACAGCACCGGCTGGGCCGCCGCCATCGTTGCGCAGCAGGCGCACTGGCGCGGCCTGGGCCTGGACGCCGAACACCTGCTCGACCCCGAGCGCGCCCGGCGCCTGGCCGCAGAGATCCTCACCGCCAAGGAGCTGACCCGCCTGCACAACCTGCCCGCCGAGCAGATCGCGCTGTGCGTCACCCTGACCTTCTCGATCAAGGAAGCGCTGTTCAAGGCGCTGTACCCGCTGGTGGGCAAGCGTTTCTATTTCGAGGACGCACACGTGCTGGGCTGGTCAGCCGACGGTCAGGTACGCCTGGGCCTGCTCTGCGACCTGTCCGAGGAGTGGCACCACGGCAAGCAGTTGCAGGGCCAGTTCGGACTGCACAACGACCACCTGCTGAGCCTGGTGGCCATTGCCCGCTGAATCAGTCGCACGGCAACGGGCAGTGCTCGCAACGCCCGACCCATTGCACCTGGTAACTCAGGCAGCAACTGCGCCGCTGGCGACGTAACGTGCCATCGGCCTGCGGCACATGGGTCACCGCATTGAATAGCGGATTGGCGCGGCCCTCGCTGCGTCGCCGGTGTCTGAGCAACGGCCAGCCGTCCTGCGCCAGGGCCGGGTCGATGCGCTCCAGGTGTCGCAGGCACTGCTCCAGCGTATCGCCCGCGCTGCTCCACAACACCGCGCGCGGCAACGGACCATAAGCGCTCAGCGCTTCGATGAACGGCTGCAGGTTGTCATCGAACAGTGCAGCAAAGCGTTGCCACGGCGCCTGCGCCACTGCCGGCCTGAAGGCCCCTGGCTGCAGGAATTGCAGGCCCACCGGCACCCCGCGCTCATCCAGCGCCAGGGCAATGTCTGCCAGCGCCAAGGGCCAGTGCCAGCCGTGCGCCAGGTCAGCGGCCAGCACCGGCGGGATCAGGTGCATGAAATAGTATTTGGCCCATTGCGACACCAGCACCGGTTTGTGACTGGCCATCAACGCCGCCCCATACACGCCTTCAAGCAGCGCCTCAAGTCGCTCGGCCCTCAACAAGGCCGGCAGCGGGACACCGGCTGGGATCGCAGCGTGCGCCAACACGCTCTGACCAAAGGCCTGCAGTTTGCCGTCAAACATCCCTGGGTTCATGAGACTCCTTTTTGGCCGCTGCACTATGCACGAAACACGCCAGATCATCCTTGCACATTGGAAATTCTGTGATAGGGTTCGCGCCCGCAAAAATCAGCGTCAGTTCGTCGGACCGATACAAAAAAACTGCCGGGCACAGCTCGCCCATAGGTTCCGCGGGCTGGGGGCCAATCATGCACAGCTTTACTCACAAGCTATCCACAGGCAGCGGCAAAGTGTGACATTGAACTGATGCAGCAAACGCATTATCTTGTAGCCCCTTGGCGACCCAGACCCTAGATGTAGGGTTTTGGCGTAAAAACACGATCACACTATCGGGCCCCTTTTCAAGCCCTTTTATCACGATAGCGGGGTTGAACTTACCACCGGTTTCACAGACCAATCGCTCGCGCGAAAGGCTGGAGCGCAGAACCCCCCACGTACGTTCTGCAATGACCGGCGGGCACTCTTCAAATGATTCCAGGCACCGGGCCCAACCCGGTGCCTTTGATTTTCCAGGCCGGGGAGCGGCACCCAACCCTCCTCAAGCCGGTAACAACCGGCACGGTGGGCAGTAATTGCCCGAACTACTCAAAGACTGTGGAGACCCCCATGCAGACAGACACAACTCGCGAGAATCAGCCGGCCAGCGCGCCGCACGCGAGCCAGGCCCAACAGGACCTGAGCGCGACCGCACCCGGTCAATTGCGTGTGATCAAGCGTAACGGTACTGTCGTCCCGTACACCGACGACAAGATCACCGTCGCCATTACCAAGGCGTTCCTCGCAGTTGAAGGCGGCAATGCCGCCGCTTCGTCGCGCATCCATGACACCGTTGCCCGCTTGACCGAACAGGTCACCGCGACCTTCAAGCGTCGCATGCCTTCGGGCGGCACCATCCACATCGAAGAAATCCAGGACCAGGTCGAATTGGCCCTGATGCGCGCCGGCGAGCAGAAAGTCGCCCGCGACTACGTGATCTATCGCGATTCGCGCGCCAAGGAACGTGCCGGCCGCGCCGCCGCCGACGTGACCATCAAGCCGCATCCGTCGATCCGCATCACCCGTGCCGACGGCAGCCTCGAGCCGCTGGACATGGCGCGCCTGAACACCATCGTCACCGAAGCCTGCGAAGGCCTGGCCGAAGTCGACGCCGCGCTGATCCAGAACGAAACCCTGAAAAACCTGTACGACGGCGTGGCCATCAAGGACGTCAACACCGCCCTGGTGATGACCGCCCGTACCCTGGTCGAGCGCGAGCCGAACTACTCGTACGTCACCGCCCGCCTGCTGATGGACACCCTGCGCGCCGAAGCCCTGGGTTTCCTGAGCGTGGCCGACAGCGCCACTCACCACGAGATGGTCGACCTGTACGCCAAGGCCCTGCCGGCCTACATCGATGCCGGCATCAAGAACGAGCTGCTGGACCCGGAGCTGGCCAGCTTCGACCTGGAAAAGCTCGGCAAGGCGATCAACCACGAGCGTGACCAGCAGTTCACCTACCTGGGCCTGCAGACCCTCTACGACCGTTACTTCATCCACAAGGACGGCGTGCGCTTCGAACTGCCGCAGATCTTCTTCATGCGCGTGGCCATGGGCCTGGCGATCGAAGAGAAGCAGCGTGAAGACCGTGCCATCGCGTTCTACAACCTGCTGTCGTCCTTCGACTACATGTCGTCGACCCCGACCCTGTTCAACGCCGGCACCCTGCGTCCACAGCTGTCGAGCTGCTACCTGACCACCGTGCCGGACGACCTGTCGGGCATCTACCACGCGATCCACGACAACGCCATGCTGTCCAAATTCGCCGGCGGCCTGGGCAACGACTGGACCCCGGTGCGGGCATTGGGCTCGTACATCAAGGGCACCAACGGCAAGTCCCAGGGCGTGGTGCCGTTCCTCAAGGTGGTCAACGACACTGCCGTGGCAGTCAACCAGGGCGGCAAGCGCAAGGGCGCGGTCTGTGCCTACCTGGAAACCTGGCACATGGACATCGAAGAGTTCATCGAGCTGCGCAAGAACACCGGTGATGACCGCCGTCGCACCCACGACATGAACACCGCCAACTGGATTCCTGACCTGTTCATGAAGCGCGTCTTCGATGACGGCCAGTGGACCCTGTTCTCGCCTTCGGAAGTGCCGGACCTGCACGACCTGACCGGCAAGGCCTTCGAAGAGCGCTACGAGTACTACGAAGCGCTGACCGAATACCCGGGCAAGATCAAGCTGTTCAAGACCATCCAGGCCAAGGACCTGTGGCGCAAGATGCTCTCGATGCTGTTCGAGACCGGCCACCCGTGGCTGACCTTCAAGGACCCGTGCAACCTGCGCAGCCCGCAGCAGCACGTGGGCGTGGTCCACAGCTCGAACCTGTGCACCGAGATCACCCTGAACACCAACAAGGACGAGATCGCGGTCTGCAACCTGGGCTCGATCAACCTGCCGAACCACATCGTGGACGGCAAGCTCGACACCGCCAAGCTCAAGCGCACCATCGATGTGGCCGTGCGCATGCTCGACAACGTGATCGACATCAACTACTACTCGGTGCCGCAGGCGCGCAACTCCAACCTGCGCCACCGTCCGGTCGGACTGGGCATCATGGGCTTCCAGGACGCGTTGTACCTGCAGCACATCCCTTACGGTTCCGACGCGGCCGTGCAGTTCGCCGACGCCTCGATGGAAGCGGTCAGCTACTACGCCATCCAGGCTTCGTGTGACCTGGCCGACGAGCGCGGCGCCTACGAGACGTTCCAGGGTTCGCTGTGGTCCAAGGGCATCCTGCCGCTGGACTCGCAACAGATCCTGATCGAAGCCCGTGGCCAGAAGTACATCGATGTCGACCTGAACGAAACCCTGGACTGGGCGCCGGTGCGTGCCCGCGTACAAAAAGGTATTCGTAACTCGAACATCATGGCCATCGCGCCGACCGCGACCATCGCCAACATCACCGGCGTGTCGCAGTCGATCGAGCCGACCTACCAGAACCTGTACGTGAAATCGAACCTGTCGGGCGAGTTCACCGTGATCAACCCGTACCTGGTACGCGACCTCAAGGCCCGCGACCTGTGGGACTCGGTCATGATCAACGACCTCAAGTACTACGACGGTTCGGTGCAGCAGATCGAGCGCATCCCGCAGGAACTCAAGGCGCTCTACGCCACCGCGTTCGAAGTCGACACCAAGTGGATCGTCGATGCCGCCAGCCGTCGCCAGAAGTGGATCGACCAGGCGCAGTCGCTGAACCTGTACATCGCCGGTGCCTCGGGCAAGAAGCTGGACGTGACCTACCGCATGGCCTGGTACCGTGGCCTGAAAACCACCTACTACCTCCGTGCCCTGGCCGCGACCAGCACCGAGAAGTCGACCATCAACACCGGCAAGCTCAACGCCGTTTCCAGCGGTGGCCACGGCCCGGACGACTCGTCCATCGCCGCCCCTCGCCCGAGCGAAGCCGCGCCGGCCGGTCCTGCACCGGTGCCGAAGGCCTGTGCGATCGACGAGCCGGATTGTGAGGCTTGCCAGTAAGGCAAGCGGCTTGACCCTTGTAGGCCCGGCTCGTTTCTTATGAAACAGCCGGGCTTTTTTATGCGCCCGACAACTGCATTTTTTGACTACACTTACGACCTTGTCACAATCGAGGCTGCCTTATGACCACGCCCTCCCTGCAAGCCAAGAAGGCTTATTGCGCCAAAACCCGAAAATCCAATTATGCGGCCAGTCTGCGACTGGAGGGTTTTGACACCACGCCATCCGATGCAGAGCGTCCACGCCTGAGCCGCGAGCAATTACTGAAAATCTATCGTGTCGAAAAAATCTGATGCTGGATAAATACGGTACGGGCCAAGACCCTTACTGCTATCCCGATACTCAAGTGCTACGCAATCGACTCGGTATCAGAAACGACCTGACGCTGATGCAAGCCGAGCGGGCGCTGTCAGAGCTGGCCGCCGATACTATCGAATTTGCTCTGCCGCCTTATGATCTCGGCTACCTTCAAGGCATTCATCAGCGTTTGTTTTCAGACCTGTACGATTGGGCTGGCGTATTGCGCACGGTCGATATTTCCAAGGCAACGACGCATTTTTGCACCGTATCACGCATACAGCCGGAGGCTACCAAGCTGTTTAGCGCACTGGAGCATGCCAGTTGGCTTGAAGGCTTGAGTCGCCCAGCGTTGATCAATGCCGTTTCAGAGCTGTTCGGCGACCTGAACATGGTGCATCCGTTTAGTGAGGGTAATGGTCGATCCCAGCGTATTCTGTTTGAGCACATCATTGTCAACGCAGGCTACGAAATCGACTGGTGGAAGGTTGACATCGACCACTGGACCCAAGCGAATATCGATTCAGTGGTATGTGATTACAGCACCATGCGTACCGTGTTCGAACGGTGCATCGGACAGTCCTTGCGCTGACGCCATTCGTCGCTTGCCAAGGTCATCATTGAAGCCTGTACGTCAATTATTTTCGCCACGAAAAATGGACGTACCCGCAACCTATTCAAGGCCTGCAGCCTTGATCAGGATCAGAACGACCTTGCTTTTTCGTGGTCAGAATCCTTGCGATGAACGCAGCAATGTGAAAACCCTCACGAACTATATGTTGTGCCTTGAATCAAAAAGAAACACAATATGGACCCTTTTTACGCAAGATAATGTGGTTTTCCTTCATAGAAAAAATCACTTTGCAAGCGTGTAAAAGCAGACCATTTTCATGGGTTGTTTTTCTGAACGACTAGGGCAGTGCGGTGCAATATTCTGTATAATCCGCGCCCTCGATCCGGGGTACTCATATGACCAGTCATGTACGCAATACCGGCTCATCTGAACTCAAGCCCTATTCGGGCGCCAGGATCATTTGCCTCTGCCAGCATCGCAGCGTCCTGGACTACATGCACAGCCTCGCGGATCCAACACCTTAGAAAACACGAGATTACTCGACCTATTTCCGTTGCCAGCCAGCAGCACCGCAACGTTGGCAGCGCCTACTTCAAAATCCATCGGTCACTCTCAAGGTGACCCTCACGCAGGAGATACACCCCCATGCTGAGCTGGGACGAATTCGACAAGGACGACGGCGAAGTCATCGCCGCCAAGCCCAACCAGGCCGCCCAGGCACACGAAGCGGCCATGGACCGCCTCGACAGCGCCGGTGGTGCGGCGGCCAAGGAAGCGCGCGCTGTCACCGCCGCCGACTCGGCTGCCCTGATCCGCGCCAAGCAAGCCCTGGACGCCCTGGATGTCGCTGAAGGCCTGGCTGAACTGGAAGGCGCCTCGGCCCGCGTTGCGGTCGACGAGAAGCGCATGATCAACTGCCGTGCCGACCTCAACCAGCTGGTGCCCTTCAAGTACGACTGGGCCTGGCAGAAATACCTCGACGGCTGCGCCAACCACTGGATGCCGCAAGAGGTCAACATGACCGCCGACATCGCCCTGTGGAAAGACCCTGAAGGCCTGACCGACGACGAGCGTCGCATCGTGCTGCGCAACCTGGGCTTCTTCTCCACCGCCGACTCGCTGGTGGCCAACAACCTGGTGCTGGCCGTGTACCGCCTGATCACCAACCCGGAGTGCCGCCAGTACATCCTGCGCCAGGCCTTCGAAGAGGCGATCCACACCCACGCCTACCAGTACTGCATCGAATCGCTGGCCATGGATGAAGGCGAGATCTTCAACATGTACCACGAGATCCCGTCGGTCGCGAAGAAAGCCGCCTGGGGCCTGAAATACACCCGTTCGATCTCCGACCCGGAATTCAAGACCGGCACGGTCGAGACCGACAAGGAACTGCTGCGCAACCTGATCGCCTACTACTGCGTGCTCGAAGGCATCTTCTTCTACTGCGGCTTCACCCAGATCCTGTCGATGGGTCGCCGCAACAAGATGACCGGCGTGGCCGAGCAGTTCCAGTACATCCTGCGCGACGAATCCATGCACCTGAACTTCGGCATCGACGTGATCAACCAGATCAAGATCGAAAACCCGCACCTGTGGGACGCCGACATGAAGGAAGAAGCCCAGCAGATGATCCTGCAAGGCACCCAGCTGGAAATCGAATACGCACGCGACACCATGCCGCGCGGCGTACTGGGCATGAACGCGGCGATGATGGAGGACTACCTCAAGTTCATCGCCAACCGCCGCCTGACCCAGATCGGCCTGAAGGAAGAATACCCAGGCACCACCAACCCGTTCCCGTGGATGAGCGAGATCATGGACCTCAAGAAGGAGAAAAACTTCTTCGAGACCCGCGTGATCGAGTATCAGACGGGCGGCGCGTTGAGCTGGGATTGATCGGTCTGCGGTAATGAAAAAGCCAGGCGCGCAAGCGGCCTGGCTTTTTTGTGCCTGTTAAAAACACAAATAAACACAACCATCAAAGACAGTGGCTGCCTCCCACACGGTATTACTGCGTAGGAGCACCTGCGGTCGCGAATGTCGCAGTGAATCATGCGGGTCTTTTCGCGACCGTTGGTCGCTCCTACCTATCAGGTGTTGGCGGCGCGCCAAGACGTCAGGTGATCGCCTACAGAGGCGTCTTACTGTCGGTACACCGCGTCACATGCTTGACCGCCTGATACGCTGCCAGCCCCCACGGCCCCAGCTCCCGGCCGATCCCGCTGCCTTTGCTGCCGCCCCACGAGGTTTCGACGAACACCGCCTGGATCGAGTTGATCCACACATGCCCCACTTCCAGTGCATCAGCGACGCGTTCGGCGCGGTGCAGGTCGGTACTGGCGACGGTGGCGACCAGGCCGAAGCGGCTGTCGTTGGCCTTGGCGATGGCTTGTTGTTCGGTGTCGAAGCGCTGTGTGCACAGCACCGGGCCGAAGATTTCTTCCTGCCACAAGCGGCTGCTATCCGGTACGTCGGTGTACAGGGTCGGGCTGACGAACCAGCCCGGCCCCTCCGGTACCTCTGCGCCGGCCTGGCAGTGCAGGCCCTCTTGTTGCGCGATGGCGAAATACTCGCGCACCTTGTGCCATTGCGCCTGGCTGGTCAGCGGGCCCATGTCGACCTCTGCCGCCAATGGATTACCGACCTGCAGCGCGGTGAAAGCAGCCTGCAGGCGCGGGATCAATACGTCAGCGATGCCGTCCTGGATCAGCAGGCGTGAGGTGGCCGAGCACATTTGCCCGGCGTTCCAGCAAATGCCGGCGACGATCCACTCCACGGCCTGGTCGGGGTCGCAGTCGTCGAACACGATGAAGGCCGACTTGCCGCCCAGCTCCAGGGTGACCGGCCGGCAATAGGCGGCGGCGCTGCGCATCACCTGGCTGCCGACGCCGTTGCTGCCGGTGAACGACAGCTTGTCCAGGCCGGGGTGATTGCTCAGGGCCGCGCCGGTTTCGGCCTTGCCGTTGACGATGTTCAGCACGCCCGCCGGCAGGCCCAGTACGTCGGCGATTTCGCCGTAGGCCTGTTCGATCAGCGGGGTGATTTCCGAGGGCTTGAGCACCACGGTGCATCCGGCGGCCAAGGCTGGGGCCAGTTTCCAGGCGCTGGTGACCAGCGGGAAATTCCACGGCACGATCAGGCCGACCACGCCGACAGGCTCCAGCCGGGTGCGCGAGGTGAAACCGGGGGCGGCCAGTTCGACGTCGCGATGAGTCGGCTGGGTTTCGATCAGGTCGGCGTAATAACTGAAGGTGGCCACGGCGTCGTCGACATCCAGCTCGGCCTCATGGCGGGGCTTGCCGTTGTTGCGCATCTGCAGGGCGACAAGGGCGTTGCGGCGTTGCACGAGGTGCTCGGCCACGTTACGCAGCACGTCCGCACGCTCGGCCACGGGTGTGGTTTTCCAGACCGGGAGCGCGGCACGGGCGGCGGCCACGGCCTGGTCGACCTGGGCGGGGCTGGCGGCGACCAGCTCGGCGAAGGGCTGGCCCAGCGCAGGATCGTGCACAACCAGGACGTCACCGCCCTCGCCTGCCTGCCAATGGCCGTTGATGTAGTGCGGGGTGTGCATGGTGGGGCTCCGTCATAAAGAGTGGGGCGGTGCTGAGAGCTGTGAGCGCGCTTGCCGGAATGCCGCGACCGAGTGCGTAGCGCTCGCAAGATCTCGGAAACGCTGAACATTTAAGTCTGCTAATACACTCAAAATTTGTGGCACGGCTGCAAATTTACGACTGCTGACACACTCAAAATTTGGGGCACGGCTGCAATTTTACGACTGCTACGCAGCCGGTCGCGGGCAAGCGCGCTCCTACCCCGGGTATGGTGTGATCACGGGGCGAAGGGTGGGGCTTCGTTGATTTCGATGATCAGCGGCCGGTCGCTCGGCGCCTGGCGCAGCAGGGCTTGCAGGTGGGCGTGGTCGCGGGCGCGTTCGGCGGCGCAGCCAAAGCCGCGGGCGATGGCCAGAAAATCCGGGGTGTAGATGTCGACGCCGATCGGGGTGATGTCGCGCCGCTCCATGTAGCGCTTGATCTCGCCGTAGCCGTGGTTATTCCACAGCAGCACGATGATCGCGACCTGCGCCTCCACCGCACTGGCCAGTTCCGGCAGGCTGAACTGGATACCGCCGTCACCCATCAGGCTGATCACCGCCCGGCCTGGCTCGGCCAGCTTGGCGCCAATGGCCGCCGGCAGGCCGTAGCCCAGCGTGCCGTAGCCGGTCGAGGAATTGAACCAGCGGCGCGGGCCGTCCAGTTCCACCAAATGATTGCCGCTGTACACCGTCTGGGTCGAGTCGCCGACAAAGCGCGCCTCGGGCAGTACCTCCAGTACGCAGTCGAACAAGCGGCGGTAATGCGCCCAGCCGCTGAACGCCTCGGCCAGTTGTGCGCGCACGGCGGCGGCCCGTTGGGCGCCAGGGCTGTCAGCCTGCGTGGCACGTTCCGGCAGTGCGGCCAGCAAGGCGCGCACGGCCAGTGCCGCATCGCTGAGGATCGCCAGCGCCGGCGCATGGTTGCGGGTCAATTGCTCGGCATCGATGTCGATGCGGATCAGTTCGCCGCCAATCCTGAAGTTGCCGTCGAACACCACGTCGTAATCGGTCTCGCCCAGTTCGGTGCCGATCGCCAGCACCACATCGGCGTCCAGCGCCAGTTGCCGTACCGGCACCAGCGACTGGTTGCTGCCCAGCAACAAAGGGTGATCGCCTGGCAACAGGCCCTTGGCATTGATGGTCAGCGCGGTGGGCGCGTCCAGCCGGGCGACCAGCTCACGCACTTCGTCCAGCGCCGCCACACAGCCGCCGCCCAATAGCACCAAGGGCTGCCGCGCTGCACGCAGGCGGGCAGCGGCGTCGGCAATGGCAACCGGGTCCGGCGCCGGGCGGGTGATGACCCGGCGCGGTTGCACGCTCAGGTGTGCGGCGCTGGCGGTGATGATGTCCAGCGGCAGCTCGAGGTGCACCGGCCGGGGCCGCTGGCCGTCGAACACGGCAAAGGCCCGGGCCAGCACGGCAGGCAGTTCATCGACGTTCATCAGCGTGTGGCTGAAGGCGCTGACCCCGGCGACCATGGCGCGCTGGTTTGGCAGCTCGTGCAGGTAACCATTGCCCAGGCCCAGCCGCGGGCGCTCGTTGACGCTGGAGATCACCAGCATCGGGATCGAGTCGGCGTAGGCCTGGCCCATGGCGGTGAGGATATTGGTCATGCCGGGGCCGGTAATGATGAAGCACACCCCCGGCCGGCCACTGACCCGCGCATAGCCGTCGGCCATGAAGCCGGCGCCCTGTTCATGGCGCGGGGTCACATGGCGAATACCGCTGCCCGGCAGGCCGCGATACAGCTCGACCGTGTGCACGCCGGGAATGCCGAACACGGTGTCCACGCCCCAGGCCTGCAGCTGCCTGACCAGAAACTCGCCACATGTAGATTCAGACCGGCTCATGCCACCGCCTCCTGTTGCAAACCAATGAAGCGCTGCACGCGCGGATCGCCCTCGTGGCGGATCGCCGCCGGCGAAGCGTCGGTGACCACATGGCCGTTTTCCATGAACACGATGCGGTCGGAAATCGACAGCGCGAAATCCATCTCATGGGTAACGATCAGCATGGTCATGCCCTCGGCGGCCAGGTCGCCAATGACCTTGAGCACATCGCCCACCAGCTCCGGGTCCAGTGCCGAGGTGGGTTCATCGAACAGCATGATGTCAGGCTCCATCGCCAGGGCGCGGGCAATCGCCACGCGCTGCTGCTGGCCGCCGGACAACTGGTGCGGGTACTTGTCGGCATGCGCCAGCAGCCCCACCCGGTCGAGCAAGGCATGGCCCTTGCGGCGCAGCTCGGCGGTCTGCGCCAGGCCGTGGTAGCGCGGCGCCAGGATCACGTTGTCGAGAATGGTGCGGTGCGGGAACAGGTTGAAGTTCTGGAACACCATGCCGATGCGCCCGATGCCCTGGCGGATCACCGGCGAGTCGGGCCGCTTGCCGGCCTTGATGAAGGCCTGGCCAAACAGCACGATCTCGCCTTGCTCGATGCTTTCCAGGCTGTTGATGGTGCGGATCAGCGAGGTCTTGCCGGAGCCGGACGGGCCGATGATCGAAATCACCTCGCCGGGGCGCACGTTCAGGTCGATGCCCTTGAGCACTTCGTGGTTGCCGTAGCGCTTGTGGATGTTGCGCAGCTGCAAGGCGTCGGGCTGCCCCGGTGCGGCCTGCACCCGTGGTTTGCCGACCGCCGCCGGCTGGCGCAAGGCCTGGGTTTGACTGGCGTCGAGGGTCTGGGCGTTCTTGCGCGACAGGTCCAGGTGGCGCTCGGCCCACTGCAACAGCCAGCCGAACAGCGTGACGATCAGCACGTAGTACACCGCCACCGCCGCCAGGGTTTCGAGCACCAGGAAGTTCTGCGCATACAGGCGCTGGCCGACCAGCAGCAATTCGCTGAGCGAGATCACCGAGACCAGCGAGGTGAGCTTGACGATGGTCACGTATTCGTTGGTCAGGGTCGGCAGCGAGATGCGAATCGCCTGCGGGATGATCACCAGCCGCTGCGCGCCCAGCCCGCGAATGCCCAGCGCCTTGGCCGCCTCACGTTGGCCCTTGAGCACTGACAGCAAACCGCCGCGGTGAATCTCGGCCATATAGGCGGTCTCGGTCAGCACCAGCGCAATCAGCCCGGCGTAGAACGGTTGCGACAGCACGCTGCCGGCGCTCGGGAACAGCTGCGGCAGGTTATAGACGAACACCAGCAGCACCAGCAGCGGGATGCTGCGAAACAGCCAGATGTACAGGCTGGCCGGCAGGCGCAGCCAGGCGTGGCTGGACAGCTTGGCGCTGGCCAGCACAAACCCCAGGGCCAGGCCCAGGGTCCAGGACAAGGTGCTGAGCTGCACCACCGTCAGGCAGGCCTTCCAGAAGGCCGCGACGGAGAACAGCGAGAAAAAATAGGCCCATTCGAATGCCATGATGACCTCGGTGCAACAGATGGATGGCGATCGGCCGCACGGCGATCCGTTTACCGCCGCGACCTGTATAGGAGCGCGCTTGCGCTTACCCGCGACCGAGTGCGCAGCAGTCGTAAAATTGTGGCGTTTCACAAATTTCTGAATGCGCTGCCAATCCTAGATTTTCAGCGCTCCCTGGATTTCTGTGAGCGCTTCGCACTCAATCGCGGGCAGAGCCCCCTCCCACAAGATCGCGTCGGCCGTGACTCAGGGGGTCATGCCGGTTCCAGGTTGTACTTCTTGAGCATCTCGGTGTACTCGCGGCTGTGCTTGTAGGTCTCGACCACGCCGCGCAGTTGCTCCAGCAGTTCGCTGTTGCCCTTTTTCACGTAGATGCCCAAGGTCTGTGGGTACAGGGCCTTGTCCGAGCTGATGGTGATGCGGCCACGGGCCTTGTCAATGATCATCTTGGCGGCGGCAGAGATTTCCAGGTGCGCCTGGATATTGCCCGACATCAGGGCCTGCGAGGCCTCGGCGGTGGTCGGGAATTCGCTGAGGGCGATCTCGCCCTTGTTCTGCTTGACGCAGTAATCGGCCGACACCGCCTTGAGCTGGTTGACCCAGTTGGTGCCCTGTTGCAGGCCGACCTTCATGCCGCACAGGTCTTCAGGCTGCTGCGGCTTGGCCGTGCTGTCGCTGCGCACCATGATCGCCGCGCCCACCTGCGCGTACGGGATGGCATCGGCCTGCTTGGTGCGCTCGTCGGTGATGTACATGCCCGAGATGATGGTGTCGAAGCGGTTGGCGTTCAGGCCCAGGATCAGGTTCGGAAAGCGTGTGTCGACGAACTCGACCTTCAGGTCACCCAACTGTCTGGCCAGCGCGGTGGACACTTCGGGGTCGAAGCCCACCACCTTGTCGCCGTCGTAGGACTCGAAGGGCGGGTAGGAAATCTCCATGCCGACCTTGAGCGTGCCGGGGGTGGCGGTCGGTGCCGCCTGGACGCTGCCGGCGAACAGCGCCAGGCCGATCAGGGAAGTGGCAAGGCGCGAAAACGGGGTGCTTGGCATAGTCGTCATTCCAGATTGAGGGAAAAGGCAGGTCACGAAGTCACGCTCTGGTTTTTCAAATGCCCGAAGCTTGAAGGCTTTCTGGTGTGTTCCGGCAAGGCGATCTGCCCGTCGGCCACACGCTGGCGAAGGTATTGGTAGGTCTGCAAAGCCTGGGCCCACATGTGCTCGCCGATGGCGATGGGCGCGTAGTGCTGCTCGGCGCTGGCGAACTGGGGTAAGGGTTTGATCTGGGTGTGGTAGTCGCAGGCATAGAACAGCGGGAACGAATAGCGCTCGTGCCTGACCTTGCGCACGCGGTGAGCGGTGGCGACGAAGGCGCCAGCGGTCATCACCTCCAGCATGTCGCCGATATTGACCACGAAGGCGCCCTCGACCGGCGGCGCGTCGATCCATTCGCCTTGCTCGTTCATGACTTCCAGGCCCGGCTGGTCGGCCTTGAGAATGGTGAAGCACTCATAATCGGTGTGCGCGCCGATGCCCGGTGCGTCCTGGGCGTCGCCATCGAACGGGTAGTGAATCAAACGCAGCTTGGACGGCGGAAAGCGGGCCATGTCATCGAAGGCCTGCTCGTCCAGCCCCAGCGCCAGGGCAAAGCCGCGAAACAACTGGTGCCCCAAGGCAAACACCGCCTGGTAGTAAGCCTGCACCGCAGGTTTGAAGCCGGGCAGCGTCGGCCAGTGGTTCGGCCCCAGCAACGGCGTGCCGGCCAGCACCAGCGGGTTATCGGCCGGCACTTCGAAGCCGATGTCGAACGCCTCTTTATGGTCCGGCTTGCCAGTGCCGTACACTTCCTCGCCTTCAGGTACAAAGCCCTTGTGGCTTTGCGAGGCGCCGATGTAGTGCTGCATCTTCGCCTCCAGCGGCTGGGCGAAATAATCCTCGGCCGCCTTGTGCAGGTTGTCGATCAGTTCGGGCGCGATGCCGTGGCCGGTGATGTACAAAAAGCCCACATGCCGGGCCGCCTCGCCCAAGGCCTGGGCCACCGCCTGGCGGTCTTCCAGGCGTGCGCTGAACAGCCCCTGGATATCGACCACGGGAATGTGGGTAAAAGCAGCACGTTCACTCATGGCAACAGACCCTCGGGGCGGTTGGAAAAAGCATTGAAATGCGCACGTTCCGTGCGACCCATCCAGGCATTCAGGCCCCAGAGGTCGGCCACTGGCACATCGGTAAAAGGCAAGTGATGCAGGTAACCGTCAGGGCCGAATTCCGGCGTCAGCGTGGTGCCGGTAAAGCCCCGGGCCTGTTGCGAGCGCCAGATCGCTTCCCAGTGCTGCTGATGAAAAGCCAGCGCGGCGGCGTATTCCGGGGCGCCGGGATGCGGCACTTGCGGGCCCTGGTCATAGCCGACCCGGGCCTGAATGTGGTGCACACGCTCGACAAAAGCGCTGAGGTCATCGGCCGGGTCGTCAAGCAGCCGCTCGCAGGTCACCACCCAGTGGCTGATGTCACTGGTGAAGCGCAGGTCCGGCACTTGCTCGATCAGTTGCAGGGTCAGCCACGGGTTGAACAGCGAGCGCGCCCGGTGCGTCTCGAAGCTGCACACCAAGCCGCTGCGCTGCGCAATCGCCAGGGCTTCACCGAAGAAATCCACCTGCTGTGCCAGCGGCCAGCGGTCGTTGCCGGCCAGCACATTGACGAAGCGCGGCTCCAGCTCGGCGGCCAGTTGCAGCTTGCGGGCAAAGTCCGCCAGGTGCTCGGCGGGCGTGGCCGACTGCTGCGGCAGCACGGGTGTGGAGGTGAACAGAATGGCGATGTACGGCACCCGGTTGGCGCGCAGGAACGCCGCCGCGTCCGCCCGGGTTTTCGCGTCTTCGGGAATGCGCGCTTCCAGGCCATCGAAGCCGGCGGCGCGGGCTTCGTCCAGCGCCTGTTGCCAAGGGCCGCGATAGCCCCACAGCGTACGAAAGAGTTGCAGTTGCATGGCAAGACCTCACCGCCTGCGCGGGCTCATGAATGGGCGGTGACCACCGGGGCGGCGTTGCTCAGGGCCTTGCGACCCAGCATCGGGTGCGCGCCCTTGGGGCCGTACACCGAGGCGGGCTCCGCAAAAGTGCGCAGCAGGGTCAGGTACAGCAGCGCGGCCAGGCCCAGGGTGATCGGCAGGCTGATGTCGATGCCGCCGGCCAGCTCGCCCAGCGGCCCGACGAACTGCCCCGGCAGGTTGACGAAGCACAGGCCCACCACGGCGCTGGGAATCCAGGCGCCCAGGCCGCGCCAGTTCCAGCCATGGTGAAACCAGTAGCGCCCGCCGCGCTGGCCACGGGTGAACACTTGCAGGTCATCGGCGTGGTAGAAGCCGCGGCGGCTGATCAGGCCCAGGATCATCACCACCATCCACGGGCTGGTGCAGGTGATGATCAGCACCGCGAAGGTCGACACGCTCTGCACCAGGTTGAAGGTGAAGCGGCCGATGAAGATAAAGGCAATCGCCGCCACGCCGATCAGCAGCGTGGCGCCAGCGCGGCTGAGCAGACGCGGGAACATGCTCGACATGTCCAGGCCTGTGCCATACAGCGCCGTGGTGCCGGTCGACAGCCCGCCGATGACCGCAATCAGGCACACCGGCAGGAAGAACCAGCCCGGCGAGATCGCCAGCAGCCCGCCGACATAGTTATTGGCCTCGATGTACTGCGGCGCCTGGGTGGCCACCAGCGTGGCGGTGCACAGGCCGAACAGAAACGGAATCAGCGTGCCGGCCTGGGCGGCCAGCACCGCAAGCATGATGCGGCGCTTGACGGTGTCACGCGGGATGTAGCGCGACCAGTCGCCCAGGAAGGCGCCGAACGACACCGGGTTGCTCATCGCCAGCAGGGCCGCACCAATGAACGCCGCCCAGAACCCCGGCTGCGCCAGGTTGACCGTGCCGGCGTAACCGGCATCGAACGGCCCGGCAAAGGCCAGGATGCCCAGCAGAAACAGCAGGCTCGACGCCCACACCGCGATCTTGTTGACCCACAGCATGAAGCGAAAGCCGAAGATGCACACCACCAGCACCAGCACCGCGAACAGCCCATAGGCCAGCCCCAGGCTCAGGTCGGTTTCCGGCAGGCCGACGAGGCGCCGCGCGCCGCCGACCAGGGCATCACCGGAACTCCACACCGACAGGGAAAAGAACGCCACCGCCGTCAGCAGTGACAAAAAGGAGCCGATGATGCGCCCGTGCACGCCAAAATGCGCCCCGGACGACACCGCGTTGTTGGTGCCGTTAAGCGCCCCGAACAAGCCCATCGGCGCAAGGATCAACGCCCCCACCGTCACGCCTAGCACAATGGCCCAGACCCCGGCCTGGAACGACAACCCGAACAACACCGGAAAACTGCCCAGCACCGCCGTGGCAAAGGTATTGGCGCCGCCGAAGATCAGGCGAAACAGGTCAATGGGGGATGCATCGCGTTGACTGTCGGGAATCTGCTCGACCCCGAAGGTCTCGATGCGGGTTTCGGTACGCGTCGAATGGCTCATGTGCTGCTCCAGCGCCTGTCACGGTTGTTGTAAGGCCAGCGCAGGCACGCTGACCCTTTATGGTCGCCCGTTGACCCCGGGCGCAGGGTTGAAACTGATTCTTGTAATCCTTGCCTGACACTCAGTAGGAGCGCGCTTGCCCGCGACCGGCTGCGTAGCAGTCGTAAATTTTCAGCGTTTCGCAGATTTTGAAAGTGTTCACAGTCGTAAATTCTCAGCGTTTCCGAGATTTTGCGAGCGCTCCGCACTCGGTCGCGGGCAAGCGCGCTCCTACACCCCCCGCCAGCCGTCAACTCGGGCTGACCACCGACAAATGCTCATGCCAGGCCAGCCAGCGGCCGCCCTCCTGCCGGAACACGATGGTCTCGCGCTCTTGCAAATGGTGTTCCTCCCCGGCCATGCGGATGTGCGTGGCGACGTCATGCACAAACACCGCCGCATCCCCCTGCACACTCACCCGGCCGTTGCTTGACTCACAACCCAGCACCGCAAACCCCTCGGCCTGCCATTGCTGCCACAGCGCCTCATACTCGGCCCGCGTGTTCAACGGCGCCGCCAGGGTGTGAAAGGCAAAGCTGGCCTGCGCACTGAAGCACTCGAAATAGCGCGCCGTGTCGTTGCTGGCAAAGGCCGCCACCAGGTCCGCCGCCGCGTGCAGCACCTCCGCTTCGCGGCTCATCGGCGTACCACGCCAGGCAACACGCAGAGCATTTCGTACAGCAGGTTGGCGCCCAGCAGCGAGGTGTTGCCGGTGGTGTCATACGGCGGCGACACTTCAACAAGATCGCAACCAATCAGGTCCAGCCCCTGGCAGCCGCGAATGATCTCTAGCGCCTGGATGGTGGTCAGCCCGCCGACTTCCGGCGTGCCGGTGCCTGGCGCCCAGGCCGGGTCGATGCCGTCGATGTCGAACGACAGGTACACCGGCCCCCCGCCGACCTTCTCGCGCACCTCGGCCATCAGCGGCGTCAGCGACTTGTGCCAACACTCCTCAGCCTGCACCACGCGAAAACCCTGCTTGCGGCTCCAGTTGAAATCCTCGGCGGTATAGCCCTGCGCGCGCAGGCCGATCTGCACCACCCGCTCGCTGTCGAGCAGGCCCTCTTCCTGGGCGCGGCGGAACGTGGTGCCGTGGGCGATCTTCTCGCCGAACATGTGATCGTTGACGTCGGCATGCGCATCGATGTGCACCAACCCGACCTTGCCGTGCTTCTTGTGAATGGCGCGCAGGATCGGCAGCGTCAGCGTGTGGTCGCCGCCCAGGGTCAGCGGCACGATGCCATGGCCCAGGATGCGGTCGTATTCCTGCTCGATGATGCGCACCGCGTCGAGCAGGTTGAAGGTATTGATCGGCACATCGCCAATGTCGGCCACGTTCAGCGAATCGAACGGCGCGGCACCGGTGGCCATGTTGTAAGGACGGATCATCACCGACTCGGCGCGGATCTGGCGCGGGCCGAAACGGGTGCCGGAGCGCAGAGAGGTACCGATGTCCAGCGGAATGCCGACAAACGCCGCATCCAGGCGGTCAAGCGCCTCGGCGGCCTGCACATGCGGCAAGCGCATCATGGTGGCGATGCCGCCGAAACGAGGCATCTCGTTGCCGCCCAAGGGCTGGTGGAAAGTCGTGTCCACGGAGTTGGCCTCACCGGTTGTCATTGAAGTGGCGGCCATACTGGTGCCCGCCGACAAACGGAAGAATCGCTGCCAACAAATATTCAGTTCAGAGATTTCTAAACTATCCACGGCTACACTGCGCCTGATGCCCCGTGATGCCTTATCCAATCCAAACCCTGTGCAATAGCGGTGATCTGTAAACTCAAGGCAGCCTACAACCCCATTGACACGCTGCAATTCTCTATCCAACACAGCCTCTGTGGGAGGGGGCTCTGCCCGCGATGGCGCCACCTCATAACCACTGCCTGTAACCCCGAACTACGCGCCACCGACCACAAGCCCCAAACTCACCACGCCTCACCCCGGAGCCCCCATGTCCTCTGCCCTGCCCGACCTCAAACTGCTGCGCATCTTCGCCTGCGTAGTTCGCCACCAGGGCTTCGCCGCTGCGCAACAGGAACTCAACCTCTCCACCTCCGCCATCAGCACCTACATGAGCCAGCTCGAAACCCAGCTCGGCCTGGTGCTCTGCCATCGCGGCCGCGGCGGCTTCAGCCTGACCAGCAAGGGCGAACTGTTCCACCAGGAAACCCTGCGCCTGCTCGCCGAACTCGAAGGCTTCGAACGCTACAGCGCCGCCCTCAAAGGCGAATTGCGCGGCACCCTCAACCTGGGCGTGCTCGACTCCACCGTCAGCGACCCGGCCCTGCCGCTGGCCGACGTCATCGGTGCCTACAGCAAGGAACACCCCGCCGTGCACCTGCACCTCTCGGTGCTCAGCCCGGCGCAATTGCAACTGGGCGTGCAGGAAAACCGCCTGGACCTGGCCATCGGCGCCTTCTCCATCCGCATGAACGGCCTCATGTACCAGGCCCTGTACCGCGAACAGCACTGGCTGTACTGCAGCGACCGCCACGAACTGTTCGACCAGCGCCGCATCCCCGCCGAAGTCATCACCCAGCAACGCATGGTCGGCCGCGGCTACTGGAGCCAGTCCGAACTGGCCCGCCACGGCTTCAAACACAGCGCCGCGACCGTGGAATCGATGGAAGCGCAACTGATCCTGGTGCTGTCAGGGGCGTATATCGGGTATCTTCCGGAGCATTACGCGCAATTCTGGGCGGATCAGAAACGGCTGAAGGTACTGCTGCCGACCACGTTCGGCTATCAGGCGCCCTTCTCACTGGCGCTACGCCGGGGCCGGTCAAGAGAACCGCTGATCCAGAGTTTTCGGGATCGACTGAAAGGCTGGTTCGAAGGCTAGCCCCACCGCCAACCACCACCGCTCCCGGCAGGACTAATGCCGATATGCGGACCTGTGGGAGGCAGCTCTGCTGGCGAATACGGCGGTACAGACGCAACAGATGTGCCTGTTTTACGGGCCTCGTCGTCGGATCGCCGCCCGCAACAGAGCCCTCCCACCGTTTGGATGTCGCCCTAGATTTCGGGCCTGGCACCGACTGTGGGAGGCAGCTCTGCTGGCGATGGTGATGGAACAGGCGCAGCAGATAGATCGGCCTTGCCGGCCTCATCGCCGGATCGCCGGATCGCCGCCCACAGCAGAGCAGCCCACCACAGGTTGATGTGACCCTGAATCTCGTGCCTGACACCGGACGGTGGGAGGCGGCTTGCCGGCGATGGCGATGGGACAGGCGCAGCAGGTGTATGGGCCTTGCTGGCCTCGTCGTCGGATCGCCGCCCGGAGCAGAGCGCCCTCCCACCTGTTCGGCATTCGACGAAATTCACCTTCCCTGATCGGCATTACACCGTAGGAGCGGCAGCAGCCGCTAACCAGCCTCAACCAACACCGCTGTACCGATCACGCTCAAAAAACAGCGTCAATCCCGTCAGCCAAATCACCAGAAAAACATTGAACGGATCAAAGCCACTCGCCAAAGGCATGACTGCAAATGACCCCACCAGACCCACCACCACCAACACAATGCCCAGCCACTTCCGATACAGGCGCCGCTTGAGGCCATAGGCCAAGGCAAAATAAAGCGTCACCGCCACGCCAAAGACCAGGTTATCCATCAGGCACCGCCCTTGGGTTTGATCAGGATGGACTTGAGTGAACGCTGCGGGCCGATGCCGATTGAAGCTTGGGAGTGGAGTTTTCGCGGATGCATGAAGGACGGTCCTTTTTCTGAAGTCTGGGGAGACTGCATGAAGCAGGATGGCCACTGGGTGGAGGCTGGCTATAACAGAAACGGATTACAGAGGATGCAGATTGGCCTTACATCTCAACAGTGAGAAGCAGCACCTGGCATCTTGATCTGAAAATAAGTGGTATCACGGTAATGGCTATTGCACTATCCCTTTTCCTACAAGCTTGACGGAAAGGGATTACGTGGCGAGTAAAGAAATCACACAGGGCAGTTTTCCGACGGTCTTTGCATCGGATCGGCTAGAGGCGGGGAAGGTCTATAGCCGCGACGACCTTCGAAGCCTTTTCCAGATCACTGCAGCTGGCATCAAGAATGGGATTTTCAAACCTCAAGGCTTCCATTCTGTCTGGCTATTCGTCACCGAGAGTAAAACGCCAGACAGGACCCAGTACGAGGACTTTCTAGACGGCGATGTACTCTACATGGACGGCCAGCTCATGGGACGAACCGACAAACTCATTACAGAACATAGCGAGCGTGGTCTTGAACTACTGGTCTTTTATCGAAAGAAGAAAAATGAACACCCCGACTATGGCTTTATCTTCGAAGGGCGGTTCTTGCATCACAGTCACGAAGGAGCAGGCCCTACAAAATTCATCCTGCACCGTGAACGTATTAAACTGCCTACGATAGCCAGCGTAGAGGCGGAGCTGGCGACCCAAGAGATATTTGATCCTTCTGATCTGATCGATGCACGCAAACGCATACTTGCGACCATCGTTCGCCGCCAAGGCCAAGGGGCTTTTCGTAAAAAGATCTTGAATGCTTATTCGGCACGATGCGCCGTGACCGGATGCGCCATCGAAGCGTTGCTAGAGGCCGCACATATCGTTCCTTATCTAGGCGCAGAAACGAATGTGGTCAGCAATGGGCTGCTGCTTCGAGCAGATATTCATACACTGTTCGATCTTGGGCTCTTGTGGATTGAACCTGAAACTATGCAAGTAGGTCTGTCAGCTCAACTCAAGGCGAGTGAGTACCAATCCCTTGAAAATACTCCGATGCAACTGCCTGATCGATTGATTGATCAACCCAGTTTGGAAGCAGTGCGCGCGCATTGGCAGATGCGTAAAGCGCTCTAGAACGCGACCTGCGAAAGCTCACCAGCAAACCTCGTAGCACAGCTGAAATTTCTTACACGACTCTCAGCTTTTGCTGCATTCCTGAATTTTGACGTGTTCCGTATCCTCTACCCTTGGTGCCTAAGAAACACCCAACGTAGATAAGCGCTCACCAAGCTGCCCAAGCCCCTCGATGAAAGAGAGGCTACCGGCCTTTGGTGGACGTCGTTGGGATTTCTTCGCCTCTCTACGTTGGTCGTCAGCACCATTTCCATCCAAACGTAGAGATTTATCATGCATAACAATCCATACACATTCGCCCCCACCATCTTCATCCGCCACCACCGTCAACTCCGCGCCCTTATCCTGGAAAACCAGGCCTGGTTCTGCGCCCGTGACCTGAGCAAACTCATCTCTTGGCCCCTGAACGAACGCACCACCTTCAAGCTCGACCCGGACCAGCGTCGTACGCTATGGCTGGAAAGCCATGGCGAGTGTGAGTCAGAGCTGATGGTCAGCGAGTCGGGGGTGTATGCCTTGCTGGTGCATCACTATCACCCCGAGCAGCGTGGCTTGCGGCGCTGGATTACCAATGAGGTGGTGGCAGCCTTGCGTGATGCGCCGCCGTCGAGCGATGAGCAACTGGCGCCGGTGTTGAGTGTGTTGCAGTGGCCGGGGCTGTCGATGAGTGTGCTGCATTGGCAGAACGAGCCGTGGGTACGGTTGCGGGACATGCCGCAGGTGCTGGCGGTGCCGGAGGCTGGCAAGGCTGGTGGGTCTTGGTGGCGGGGGTGTATTGGGCGGTAGATCGTGGGAGGCGGCTTGCCGGTGATGACTGCTTTACAGGTGCTGCCTGTGTACTGTCCCTGCTGGCCTCATCGTCGGATGGCCGCCCGGGGCAGAGCCCCCTCCCACAAGATTGATGTCGCTCAGGATCTCGCGCCTGACACAGGACCGTGGGAGGCGGCTTGCCGGTGATGACTGCTTTACAGGTGCTGCCTGTGTACTGTCCCTGCTGGCCTTATCGTCGGATCGCCGCCCGGGGCAGAGCCCCCTCCCACAAGATGATGTCGCCCAGGATCTCGCGCCTGACACAGGATCGTGGGAGGCGGTCGGCGATGACAGGTTTACAGCCGCTTCATGTATACCGCCTTTGCTGGCCTCATCGCGGGCAGAGCCCCCTCCCACAGGTTCGATGAGCACCCCGGATTTTGTGCCTGGCATCAGACCGTGAGAGGCGGCTTGCCGGCGATGGCTGCTTTACAGGCGCTGCCTATGTACCGTTGCTGCTGGCTTCATCGTCGGGTCGCCACCCAGCACAGCGTCCTCCCTTCCACTGGGCAAGGCATTGATGACCCTTTCATCAGACTCGGTGTCAGGCTGAAAATACTCATCAACTTGAACATCAATGGCCATTGGCAACAGCCATTTCGGACATGTCCTACATATCGCCGGGAAGCTCGAAAATAGACTGGTCCTCCATTTATCAAGGAGGACCGTCATGGCGAACTGCGGCTATATGACCATCAAGGGCGAGAAACAGGGCCTGATTTCAGCGGGGTGTTCGACGCCGGTCTCGATCGGCAATAAATGCCAGACCGGGCACAGCGACGAGATCATGGTGCTGTCGTTCGCGCACAACATGGCCAATATCGACAACGCCCGGCACGCCACCCACCGCCCGGTGTTCATCACCAAGCATGTCGACAAGTCTTCGCCCTTGCTGAGCCAGGCCCTGGCCAACCGTGAGCCGGTTGACTGCATCATCAATTTCTACCGCACCGCCGCATTCGGGGCGCAAGAGAAGTTTTATACCGTGGAAATCCGCGGCGGGTTGCTGACCGAACTGACCCTGGATATGCCGCATGTGCTGATGCAAGGCGATGCCCAGCCGCAAGAGCATGTTGCCATCCGTTACCGCGACATTATCTGGACGCACCATACGGCGGGCACGACCGGGTATGCGTCATGGAGTGCCGAGTCATGACGCTGCTGGAGAAGAAGCCTGCGGCGGGCGGGCATGGGCTGGCGGAGGTCGAGCAGGCGGCGATTTCGCTGCAAGGGCAAGCGTGTACGTTATCGGCGCGGCATATTCGGGATGGAATGTTGCGGCTGCAGTTTAATCGGGAGATCGCTTGCTTTGCACAAGGGATTTTAGAGGATGTAAAGGCCGAACTAAAAGATGCCCAGGAAGGTTTGGATGCGATCACAGCAGAAATCAAGAGACTCTCCACCCAATCATTTGAAGTAGGTAAAAAAGTCATAGGCGTCGCAGCTGGCACCGCACAGATTGCCACAGGGGCCGGTGTTTGTACGGGATCCGGAGGAACACTTTGCTTATTTTTCGGCATTCCTCTTGTTTCTCATGGAGTCAATAACATCTATGAAAATGGCCATAATCTAATTGGAAACCGCACGGACACAGAGGGATGGGTACGCAAACAATACCAGGGGCTTTCTGTGTGGCTTGGCGGTACAGAACATGAAGGAAACATGGCCTATGGCGCGGCTGATTTGGGATTGTCTTTTTACGGATTAGTCCGACTTATAAAAAAACCTGACGCTTGGCGGCTTTGGCGATATACAGAGAGCGACAAAGTCAGAGCTTGTAAAAACACTTCAAAATATGCACTCGGCCTTGAGGCCATCGGTGATGGTGTAACCTTACACAGCCTGCATGAAGAAAAAACCAAACAACATGAATGAAATCATTATTATTCTGGCAATAATAGTCGTCATCTACATCCCTGCCCGCTGGGCAAAGTTTGCATTTTCAGGCAAAGGCTTTTCCAACACAAAACTATGGATCTTGATGATCTATAATATTTATACCGGATCACTTCATATGTACTTCCTGGAAAAGGGCCACATCCCTTTCTACGGTTCCATGAACAGATTCCCTCTGGGCTGGCTATCCGCACTGATGATTTTCTTACACATTTCCGCCATTCCTACAACGTGGAAAAGAAGACCTTGGCGTCTGCGCAAACGCTTCGACCCAAAAATCCGCAAACACAAACTGACCTTTGACCGTTATCGACTGGCACAGCCGAGAACATCCATTCTGTTTTTCTGGAAACGATCATGAACAACACGCTGCTCGCTCTATTGGTGATCGCCGTCTCGACAGTGTTCTATCTTCCGGCACACTGGACGAAATTCGCTTGGTCTGGAAGAGGCTTTACCAAAGCTCGCAACCACATCATGTTGATCTACAACACCCTCATGATCATCTACCACTCCTACCTTATAGAGTCGGGCAGGCTTTTCTCTCAGGAAAGTCTTCTGTTCCTGCCGGCAGGTTTTCTGTCGGCTGCCTTGATACTGCTTCATGGCCTGGCCATTCCTCGTGCACATAAAAATCGTCGCTGGCGCTGGCGAAATCGTTTTGATCCTAAAATCCGTCGGCATAAAAAATCTATTCATGACTACCGCCGTGAGCATCGAAAAAAGCGCGGCTGAATCCCTACCCATGCAGCCCCTCTCTGACCGTCGCAACCGACCCGACACTGCCAATGACAGACTTTGACTTTTATCCTCTCTATATCACCTTATCCATCGCTCTCTACTTGCCCTCGCTGTGGTGCAAGCTGAAACGCTCTGGCAAGCGCTACAGCAAACTGGTTTGGCGCACTGTTTTCACCCCCAACCTCGTCATGATGCTTGTGCATTGGACGGTCGTGAAAACCAATCATCTGGTTTTTTACGGGTACATCGATGAACCGCTATTGCGGCTGATGTCCATGCTGTGCACTGCCTTGCATGCAACCACTTATCCCGTTTCCGAGGATGAGCGGTTCTGGCGCAAACGTTACAGGTTGAAGTTCTGGAAGAAAGGGTTTGATCCGCGGATACGCTGAGGGTCGTGTGGGGCGCACCTGGTTTTTGATACGGCGCTGTTATGCTTTAAAGACCGTAGAGATCTGCCGCCATCAGATAGGGCGGTAGCGAGGCGCTATTTTTACGACTGCTGGCGCAGCCGGTCGCGGTGGTCCGGCATTACGCCACAGGAGCGACCAGCGGTCGCGAACGCCGCATGGCCTTTTCGCGACCGTTGGTCGCTCCTACAGATCGGGTGTTGGCAGTGCGCCAAAGTGGCAGGTGATCACCTGTATCCGTTCGGTGTTGTCTTACCGGCTGAACCGCTCGGCCAGGCTGTGCAGGTACTGCGCCGATACTTCCAGCTCGCGGCTGATGGTCGAGCCTTGTTCGGCCTGTCCGGCGCTCTGGTCGCACAGTTGCGCGATGCGGGTGATCTGCTGGCTGATGTTTTCCGCCACGTGGCTTTGTTCTTCGGAGGCCGAGGCCATTTGCTGGCTCATGCCGGTGATGCGGGTCACGGCCTGGCTGATGCCATCCAGGGCCTGTTGCACCGCCTCGACGCTGGCGACGCTCTCGTGGGAGATTTGCCCGCCGCGGTTGGCAGTGGCCACGGCGCGGTCGGCGCCGTCACGCAGGGAGGTGATGATTTTCTGGATTTCTTCGGTGGACGACTGGGTCCGCGAGGCCAGGCTGCGGACTTCGTCGGCGACCACCGCAAAGCCCCTGCCCTGTTCGCCAGCGCGGGCGGCTTCGATGGCGGCGTTGAGCGCCAGCAGGTTGGTCTGCTGGGCGATGGAGGTGATCACGTCGACCACGCTGCCGATCGATTGGGTGGCGCTGGCCAGTTCACCGACGGCGTTGCCGATTTCAGTGACGCTATTGGCCATGTGCCGGATGGCCAGCAGGCTTTCGTCGGCCAGGTTGCGGCCTTGCAGGGCCAGCTTGTCGGCTTCCTGGGCGGCGTGTGCGGTGTTCTGCACGTTGTGGGTCACTTCCTGGATGGTGGCGGCCATCTGGTTGATGGCGGTGGCCGACTGGTCGGTTTCGTTGCGTTGCTGGTCCAGCGAGCGCGCTTGCTGGATCGACAGCTGCGCCGATTGCCCGGCGCGTTGCTTGACGCTTTCGCCGGTGTCGACCAGGCGGGTCAGGGCCGTTTGCAGGCGGGCTTCGCCGCTGAGCATGGCCAGGTCCAGTTGCGCCTGCGGGCCGCGGTTGTCGCTGTAGGTCAGAGCCACCAGGGCGCTGGTGAAAGCCTTGGGGTGTTCATCAAGGGTTTTCTGCAGGCCGCGCCGGTGGCGGGCTTCGAGGTACACGCCCAGGCCGAGCAGCACCACCAGCATCAGCACCAGGAACGGGGTGTCATCAAGCAGGTAGTTGCCTGCAACCAGCGCGATGGCGGCGCAGATCATGGGCAGTTGGCGCATCAGGTGGTACGTCGCGCTGCTGGCGAGCGAGATAGCGGGTTTGTCAGCGCGCAGACGGGCGTACAGCGCTTCGGCGCGGCGGACCTGGTCGCGGGTGGGCAGCGAGCGCACCGACTCGTAGCCGATGATGCGGCCGTTTTCATACACAGCGGTGACGTAGGCGCTGACCCAGTAGAAGTCGCCGTTCTTGGAGCGGTTCTTGACCACGCCCATCCACGGTTTGCCTTGCTTGATGGTCTCCCACATGTGGGCGAATACCGAGGCCGGCATGTCCGGGTGGCGCACCAGGTTGTGCGGCTGGCCGACCAGTTCTTCACGGGTAAAGCCGCTGATGGCGGCGAAGGCATCGTTGCAGTAGGTGACGTGGCTGTTGAGGTCGGTGGTGGAGATGAGCCGCTCGTGGGCAGGAAAGGTTCTTTCGTTCTGGGTGACGGGCATGTTCAAACGCATCGACTGCAACCTCTCCTGATGGAACTGCAAATGTCCGGGGCACGCTTGTTAAAGGTCTAGCACACCGGGCATGGTCGTGAGCGACGCCTTACATGGCTTTTGAAAAAGCAGCTGGTCATCACCAGACTGGTTTGAAGGCAAGCGTAGCGGAGCTTCCCTGGCAAGCAAGTCAGGCTTTCAGGGATGAATCCGGCGCATCATTGGCTAACCCTCAGGCCGATGCAAGTGGATTTTAGGGATCTTTTGAAAAGTTCCGTGCACCTGAAAATTTTTTACACCCGAGAACCTGCTCAAAGCCTGGACGCCGCACAGTAAGCGGCATGCAGCCTGGCAAGGACTGTCGCCCCGTGGTCCTGCAGCGGGGTGCCCAGGCGCCGGGCGCGACAGGCCAAGGGCCATTGAGGCAAACTGACAGCCCTTTGCGCCCAACCGATCAAGGCCTTTTCAATGCCCATGCTGCACTTTCGATTCGCTTTGCTGGCCCTGTTGCTGAGTACCCCTTTGGCCCCCTTGACCGTACAGGCCGAAACGCGCGGCAAACCGTCCAAGGCGGCAGCGGCCAACCTGCAGGTGTCGCTGCTGGGGGGCAAACTGGCATTCACCCTGCCGGCCGGCTATGTGAAGGACGAAATGCCAGAGGTCGATGCCAAGGCGCGTGCCGAAGGGGTGAGCGGCGCGATGTACACCCACCCCGCTGAAAAGCGCGTGCTGATCGTGACCGAAACCCCGATTCCTGTCGGGGTCGAGGCCAGTGACAACGACGCCCAGGTGCTCGATGAGCTGTCTGCCGCCGCCCTCACCCAGCAAGGCAGCAGTTATCAGAATGTGCAGCGCCTGGGCGAACAGCGCTTGCTCAAGAAGAACGGCCTGGGCGTGCGCCAGCTTGATGCCTCGGCCACCCTCGGGGGCGCAAATGTCTTGAGCACCACGTTGCTGGCCGCATCCGGCAGCCGCTCGGCGGTCTTGAATGTGATTTCCAGCGCCAGGGACCCCAAGGCTCACGAGGCCGCTGTAAAGGCCATCATCGGTCGGTAGCGGTCTGCAGCAACGCCTGGCGTCGGGCCAGTTGTGCGGCCACACGCCGAAGCAGTTTTTTCGATCCCAGGGTTTCGAGCAGCTTCCAGATCGGTTGGTCGAGGTCCAGCGGGCCGTAGATCGACTCTTCGTGATCCAGGTGGCGCTGCTGCGCGGCCCGGTAGTCGGCCGGGTAGACGCTGCGTTCGACAGGCAGCAAGGCGTCGTGATGCTCCAGCAGACCACTGAACAGGATGCGCCGCTCCACGCAGCCACGGGTGGTTTCGATCAGGCGGGCAAAGAACACACCGTCGCGCTGGTGCAGGGCCAGCAAGGCCACGTAGCGCTCCACAAGGGCGAACGGCGCATGCTTGTCGTAGACCATCCAGCACAGGCGCTCGCGGCTGGCTTCACGGTACGGGTTCAGGGTGGCTGTGCGGCGGTTGTGATAGGCCAGCGCGCAGACCACGGCCCTTTCGGCCAGCGTGCGGCGTTCGATGCTGTCCAGGGCCGTTACGTCCTCAAGCAAGGGGGCCTGGCGACCGAGCTGTTCCAGCTCACGCCCCAGCAGCACGAAAATACCCTTGGGGCCCAGCAGGCGATCGTGCAGCGCCACCAGCTTTGCCGGCGCCAGTTTCGCCTGTCGCTGCCGCACATTGCGAAAGGCCTGCAGGCAGTCGGCTTCGGAAACTACCGGCACAGGTTGCACCACAGGCATTGCATAGTTTTCAAGACTTCTTGCCATGAAAAAACTCCTTATCAGAAAAATGAAAGTTCACGACAACACGACACACAATGCCCCTGAACATCGGCCACACCGTGTCGGTATCGTTTCTTTCTTTGTGTTTATGCGACGGATACATCCCACGCCCAACGCGCGGTCGCGCCAAACCGGGACATCCTTGTCGGTCATGACCTGGTGTACGACATGCACACTTGCCTGGCACTCTGCTGCACACGCATTCGAATAAACGTGCAGTAAGCACATTATGAAGTTATTGGGTGGCCGCACAATCCGACAGATGTAGGGGGTCAGCCAAGAGGCGGCGTCAGAATACCGCGCATGTACTGAGCCAACAGTTGTGCACGCGTCTTGACCTGACTCTTTCGCAACAGCGACGACACATGGTCACGCACCGTATAACCACTGATCCTGAGCTGCTCAGCGATTTCCTTGTTGGTTCTGCCTTGTAGCAACAACCCCAGCACCTGCCGCTCCCGGCTCGTTACACACATGATGTTTCCCCTCATCGCTGCAACATCATCGACTTAACGTGTAGGAGAATTCTCCACACTTACTATTTGTAGATTCAGGTCATTCGGCACAGGGCGTCGACTGTAAACCAGGCACTCCCTCCCCTGAGCGCACAAGATCCTGCTTCATCTTTTCATGATGCCAGACGAACCCACACAGCCTTTATTTATTGACCAGAACAATTCCTACATACAATTCAGACTTTTCTTATTAGTTGAATATCCAATTCTCGGGCAGCCGGTATTCGATGCACGATAAGTGCATGAATTTGACAGGCCATTCTTGTTTCGCGCCGAAATAACGCGCTGGGCGCAAGATAAACTTGCGCCCATGAAATTACAATCCACGGTTACATTTGGATCCATTGCGTGCGGTCACGCGCACACGGCGAGCCCTTCGCGGGCACGCACCTGACAGAAGCCAATGTCAGGGTTGCAGGTTCATCAGTGCCGTGCCGCCGGTCATGTCGAACGGTGCAGAGAAATGTTCATGGACGATTTTCCAGCCCGTCCCGGTCAGCCGGTAACCGGCGCTGCCACGCATCCAGCAGCTGTGCGAAGCGTCCTTGTCACCCTCGACGCCGCAGTGGTTGAGCCAATGGGCAAAGGCCACGGTCTGTTCAGCGTGGATCTGCAGTTGGTGCTGTTCGAACAACATGGCACCCGGACACATCTCCAGGCAGGCTGCCCAATGCTGCCGATAGGCATCCAGACCCTTGAATTGCAATTGGCTGATCGCGTCGAAGGCAACGACATCCGGGTGGTAAAACTCCATGATGCGGCTCACGTCCTTGCTACGCACAGCCTCGGACCAGGCCTTGAGCAGGGTTTCGATGGCCGTGGCACGTTCATCGCCGGCGATGTTCATGGAAAAGCTCCTGCCGATAGTCGGCTCGGTTGCAGGTCCATGAAGCCTAGTCCGCCATCGCATGCCGATCACCGCCGGTCATCCGCCAGCAGTCATGCGTGCGTGTCATTTGTCAGGCCGTGTGCGTCTCGATGGCCAGAGGCTGGCGGGCACCGAACACCCTCGCGGCGAGCAGCCCGATCAGCCCCATGACCGCGCAGTACCCCACAGCCACCCAAGGGCTCCAGGGCAGCAGGCCGATCAGTAGCAACGGCGTGAGGCTGGCCCAGACTGCATAGGCGATGTTGTAGGTGAACGAAATGCCCGACACCCTGATACGCGCCGGAAACAGCCCCACCATCACCGACGGTACGACCCCGACGATGCCGCAGCCCAGCCCTGCCAGGGCGTAGGCCATGCCGGGCGTCAGCCACTGCCATTGTTCGATCAGGCTGGCATACAACAGGCCGATGCCTATCGGCAGCAGCAGGCTGTAGAGCGACACACAGCGCCAGGCGCCGATGCGGTCGACCAGCCGGCCGGCCAGCACACACCCGATGTTGAGAAAAACGATGCCCAGCGCGCTGAGGGCAAAGGTGTCGCGCGCGGTGAAGCCGAAACGTTGCTGCATGATCGTCGGGGTGATCACCACCAGCACCACCACCGCCGAGGTCAGCACACAGGTCAGCAAGGCCGCTGGCAACAGCGCCTGGCGATGCTCGCCAAGCACCTGGCCCAAGGGCAGACGCTTGATGCCCTGACGCTGGGCGTGCAATGCCATGAACACCGGGGTTTCGCTCAACCAGCGGCGCAGCCAGACCCCGACCACGCCAAATACACCGCCCAGCAGGAAGGGAATGCGCCAGGCATAGTCGAGTATTTCAGACGGGGTGTAGGCCCGCGCCAGCCAGGTGGCGGTCAGCGCGCCGAGCAGGTAGCCGAAGGTCAGACCGGCCTGCAGCACGCCCAGGGCGTAGCCGCGATGGCCTTGCGGGGCGTGCTCGGCGACGAAGACCCAGGCGCTGGGCACCTCGCCGCCCACCGCCGCCCCTTGCAGAATCCGCAGCCCCAGCAACAGCAAGGGTGCCCAGTAGCCGATCTGCGCATAGGTCGGCATCAGGCCGATCAGCAGGCAGGGCAAGGCCATCATCAGGATGCTCAGGCTGAAGACGCGCTTGCGTCCCAGGCGGTCGGCGAAGTGCGCCATCAGGATGCCGCCCAGCGGGCGGGCCAGGTAACCGGTGACAAAGATCCCGAAACTTTGCAGCAGGCGCAGCCATTCGGGCATTTCCGGCGGGAAGAACAGCTGGCTCAGGGTCAGGGCAAAGAACACGAAGATGATGAAGTCGTAGATTTCCAGGGCGCCACCGAGCGCTGCCAGGCCCAGGGTCCGGTAGTCAGCGCGGGAAAACGGTTGGGGACGTGGTCGTGCAATGGCCGTCATTGGGCACCCCGAAACATGACAGTAAAAAGCGCCGGGCGCTCGCGAGGCGCGAAGGATAACAAAGCTGTTCACGCCCACCACCCTTACTGACAGGTAAAACGGGGTGCGCAGGTGGAGGCCGGTCCGCCTTCGCGACCGTTGGTCACGAAGGCGCAGGCCGGGGAAGCCCGGGTGGCGGGCCCGCAGCCTCAGGTCAGGGGGTCAGGCCGGCGATGAGCCTGTTCAGGCCCAGCGACAGACCATGCAGGTCGTCGCTGGCCACCTGGGTACGCTGGATGTTGTCCTGGTTGACGGTGGCGATGGCGCTGATCTGGGTCAGGTTGCGCGCGATGTCCTCGGCCACCGAGGTCTGCTCTTCAGCCGCCGTGGCGATCTGGCGGTTCATGTCGCGGATCGATTCCACAGCCGTGGTGATGCGCTGCAGGGACTGGCTGGCCAGCGCCACCTGCTCCACGCTTTCCTGGCTGCGGGCCTGGCCGCTGTCGATGGCGTGGGCGGCATCGACAGCACCGGTCTGTACCGAGTGAATGATCTGGTTGATCTCGGCGGTGGAGGCCGCCGTGCGTTGCGCCAGGGTCCGGACTTCGTCGGCCACCACGGCAAACCCGCGCCCGGCGTCGCCGGCCCGGGCGGCCTCGATGGCGGCGTTCAGCGCCAGCAGATTGGTTTGCTCGGCAATGCCGCGGATCACTTCCAGCACCTTGCCGATACGCCCGCTGTCAGTTTCAAGGCGACGGATGACTGTGGCGGTGTTGCCGATCTCGGTGCGCATCAGGTTGATGGCGGTGATGGTCACGCCCATGACCTGCTCGCCTTCACGCGCGCAGCGGTCGGCTTCATCGGCGGCGTTGGCCGCTTGCGCGGCGTGGCGGGCCACTTCCAGCGCGGTGGCTGACATTTCATGCATCGCTGTGGCCACCTGGTCGGTGCGTTCGAACTGCTCGCCGGTGCCCTGGGCCATGGTGCCGGCGATGGTCTTGAGTTCAACGCTGGCGCTGTCCAGGTCGGTGGTACCACTGCGCAGGCTGACGAACGTCTGCGACAGAAAATCGCGCAGCAGGTTGGCGGCCACGGCCAGGCGCCCCAATTCGTCCTGGCGGCTGATGTCTACCCGCTCGCTGAATCGGCCCTGGCTCAGTTGCGCAACATAGTCGATCAGCAGGCGCACCGGGGTGACGATACTGCGGTTGATGCGCCACAGCGTGAACAGCCCCACCAGCAACGCCGAGACCAGCATGATCAGCGCGCCACTGAGAATGGTCTGGCTGGCGGCCGCGCTGATGCGTTGCGACTGCGCCTGGCTGTGCTGGCGCAAGACATCCACCAGCGCGCTCATCTGCTCGCTGGCGGCGCGATCGACACCCTTGACGGCCAGGTCGCCGGCCACCGGGTCCGCCCCCGCCGCGATGAATGCCTCGCGACCCCGGCGGTATGCTTCACCCAGGGCGCGGTGCTCTTCACGCAGGCGTTCGATCTGGCGCTGGACCGGCGCTTCGAGGCCCGGCCACGCGCCGAGTTGACCCAATATATTCTGGACGTCACGTTCCTGGCGCTCGAACTGCGCCCAGAAGCGGTCGCGTTCAGCCGCCACCTTGCCGCGCAACAACACGTTTTTCCATTCCTGGACCTGGACCTTGAATTGCAGGTTGGCTTCATCGATCAGCTGCGAGGCGCGCAAGGGACCGTCGAGCAGCCCGCGGTAGTCGCGCACGTTATTGGACAGCAGGTAGAAGCAGGCCAGGGCAATGGCCAGCAGCAACGCCAGACTGAAGCCCAGCAAGGCCAGGATCTGAAGTCTCAGGGATTTGTGCACGGTGGGGCATCTCGCAGAAACGGACGGCGCGATAGCTGCGCCTGGGCCGTCATTGGTGGGTAGGCACATCCCTGTTGGCGGGTATTGAATCAGTCAAAGATGTCACTTTGATGACACTCACATGAATGCAGGTGCGCGACCTGACAAAACCTTGCAGGCGCAACCAACGGATGATTCGCGGTTGAAGCCGGTTGTGCGGGTCGGTCAGAAATTCACCGAGGCCGACAGCCGGGCCGTGCGCGGGGCGCCGGGGAACAGGTAGTCGTCGCCCAGGTATTCGCCGACGTCGCGCCAGTAGCGTTTGTCGAACAGGTTGTCGACCGTCAGCCGCCACACGGTGTCGTAACCGCCCAGCCGCGTGCTGTAGCGCCCACCGACATTGAACAAGGCATAGTCGCTGACTTGCACTTCGCCCTGGCGGTCGGCGTATTTGCTGGCGTTGTACTGCACGCCGCCCAGCAGGGCCAGGCCCGGGACCGGCAAGCTATAGTCGGCCTGCAGGCCGGCGCGGTACTTGGGGACGTTCAGGGCCTGATGACCTTCATAAGCCTCGGTACCGCTGCCTTCGACCCGCGCGCGGATCGCGGCGGCGCTGGCCGAGATCTGCAGGCGATCGCTCAGCCAGCCAGTGGCGCCCAGCTCCAGGCCCAGGTTCTTCTGTTCGCCCTGTTGCACGTAGGCAAAGGTGCCGTCGTCCTGGGGCTGTGAGTACTGATAGGCCTTGCGAATCTGGAACAGCGCGGCGGTCAGGCTCATGCGCTCCAGGTCGTACTTGATGCCGGCTTCCAGTTGACGCGACACGGTCGGCGCCAGGATTTCACCGGCATTGTGGGTGAACCAGGCCGCCGTGCCACCCAGCGACAAGCCCTTGCTGTAGCTGGCGTACAGCGACAGGTCGTCCAGCGGCGTGTAGATCAGCGCCGCCTGCGGCAGGAACAGCGAACGCCGGGTGTGACGAATGTCATCGCCGGTTTCGCTCCAGGCTTGTTCATCGACATACACCTGGCGCCCGCCGGCCACGACTTGCCAGTGCTCGTCGAAACGGATCCGGTCGGTGAAGAACAGCCCGTACTGGCGGCTGTCCAGGCGTCGCTCGGTGTGTGGCAGGGCCCGCTCGGCCGGCGCGAAGGTGTCCGGGGCCTGGTCGATGTTGCCCGAGCCGATCCACTCATTGAAGGTGCCACGGGTATCGACCGTGCGCCGGAACGCGCTGGTGCCGACGGTCAGCTCATGGCTGAGCGTACCGGTAGCAAAGCGCCCGGTCAGCGCGGCTTCGATTTCGTCGTTGAGCCGGGTGTCGTCGGGGCTGCGAAAGTCATAGATGTCGTAGTCGCCTTCGGGGCTGAAGTGGTTCGGCACCGCGATGTCGGCGCAACGGGCCGCACCGTAGCAACCCCAGGCGAACGAGCTGTAGTCGTCGATCACCACACGACTGCGCGAGGCACTGAGGCTCCCGGTCCAGGCGTCGTTGAAACGGTACTCGAAGCGCCCGCCCAGGTTCAGCGATTCGATGCCCACCGGGTTCGACCAGTCCTGATGGCCCAGGCGCTTGCGCGGCGAAGCGTCGTGGGGCAATTGGTTGCCACCCAGCAGTTGGTAACCCGGCACCGAGCGTTGCTCGCGGGTCTGGTATTCGGCGTCCAGTTGCAAGGTGGCGCGCTCGTTGATGGCCCAGTCGAAAGCCAGGGAAGCAAAGTCGCGCTCACCGTCGGCGTGCTCGACGTAGGAGCGGATGTCTTCATGGGCCAGGTTGGCGCGCAGGCCGAACTGGCGCTCGCTGCCGAACCAGCCGCCCACGTCGGTGGCGATGTAGCGTTCGCCGTGTTCGTTGGTCGCCACCGTGACCGAACGCACGTCTTCGGCGCGCTTGGTCTGGTAGTTGATGACGCCGCCGGGCTCGGCCACCCCGCCTAGCAGGCCGGAGACCCCCTTGAGCAGTTCGACCTGCTGCTTGTTTTCCAGCGCCACGTTCTGCTCGCCGGCGATGCTGCGGCCGTTGAGGCGGTAGCTGTTGCCCGCATTGAGCGAAAAGCCGCGCACCATGAAGTTTTCGTAGTAACCCACCGGCGCATAGGCCTCGCCCACCGAGGCGTCGTTGCGCAGCACTTCGCTGAGCAGCCTGGCCTGCCGATCCTGGAGCTGCGCCTGGGTAAATACCGCGACTGACGCCGGGGTGTCGAGCAGCGGCGCCTCACCAAAACCGGCCACCGCGGCGTGGCGGGCCTGATAACCCTCGGCTGCAGGCTGGCTGGCCGCGCCGCTGATCTGCGTGGCGTCGAGCCTGACCGGTTCTGCCGCCCACAACGGGGCGGTGACGGCCATGCCCAAGGGCAACAGGGACCAGGGCAATCGGTGCGGCGTACTCATCAACGGGTGACTCCTGAAATCGGCGGGGGCCATCTTTTACGTTTCCGGCGGCGCTTTTACAAGCGTTACCGGCGCTCATTCAATAAAAACGAACACGGCCGCATGGATTCAGGTTTTAAGGGTGAATTAAGTTGGGGTGATTAATCTGGCCCTAACGAAACAACTGAACTCCTCAGTTGAACGTGTCTCTATACACACAGATTCCCTGACCTATAAAGGAAGACCCTCATGAAATTGATGCCTGCCCTGTTTGCTGCCATTGCCCTGACGTCTGCTGCCGGTATGGCCCAGGCCGATGTACGCCCCGACGAAATTGCAGGCCTGCAAAAAGCCGGCACCGTCGGTGACCTGCAGAAGTTCAATGAACAAGCCCTGAAAGCCAAGCCTGGCTTCACGATTCATGACACCGAACTGGACAAGAATGCCAGCGGTCAATATGTCTATGAGATTGAACTGCGTGATGCCAGCGGCAAGGAATGGGATTACCACGTCAATGCCAAAGACGGCACCGTGCTGGTCGATAAAGAAGATCGTTAATCGGTCGCTCTTTATACAGCGGTTATTCGCCGCCCGGCCGCGCCTATCAATTAACCGGCGCGACCGGGCGGCGAACAGCGTGCTGCCTTTATTCTGTCAGTCCGACTTTCAGCAACTTGCCGCTGTCGTCGTCCGTCAACACATACACGTACCCGTCCGGCCCCTGCCTTACATCACGAATGCGTTCCTTGCGATCACCCAGCAAGCGCTCTTCGTGGACGATCTTGTCGCCTTCGAACTGCAGGCGAATCAGGTTTTCACTCTTTAGCGCCCCGATAAAGACGTTATGGTCCCAAGCCTTGAAGCGACCGCCGTCATAGAACGCCATGCCGCTGACCCCCGGTGACACTTCCCAGACATGAAACGGCGCCTTGGTGCCTTCGACCCGCTTGCCCTTGGCTTCCGGGATCGGCTGGCCGGAATAGTTGATGCCATGGGTTGCCAGCGGCCAGCCGAAGTTCTGTGCGCGCTCGACGATATTGATCTCGTCACCGCCCTTGGGCCCGTGCTCGTTAAGCCAGACGGTGCCACTCCAGGGGTTGAGGGCCGCGCCCTGGGGATTGCGGTGGCCGAAGCTCCAGATTTCCGGGGCCACGCCTTCACGACCGACAAAGGGGTTGTCGTCCGGCACCTTGCCGTCGGCGAAGAGGCGCACCACCTTGCCCTGCAGCTTGTCCAGGTCCTGTGACGTGGCGCGGTCGTTGTTTTCACCCAGGGTCACGAACAGGTAGCCCTGGCGGTCGAACACCAGACGCACGCCAAAGTGGTTGCCCACCGAGAGCTTGGGTTGCTGGCGAAAGATGACGTTGAAATCTTCCAGGCGGGTCATGTCACTCGACAGCCGTCCACGCCCGACCGCCGTACCGGCCTTGTCACCTTCGGCAGCGGTCTTGCCATCGCCTTCGGCATACGCCAGGTACACCAGGCGGTCATTGGCAAAGTCCGGCGACAGCACGACATCCAGCAGGCCGCCCTGCCCCTTGGCCCAGACTTGCGGCACCCCGGAAAGCGGACCGGACAGTTTGCCGTCTGCATTTACCAGCCGCAGGTCGCCGGAGCGCTCGGTAATCAGAATGCCTTTGCTATCGGGTAAAAATGCCAGTGCCCAAGGGTGGTCCAGGCCGCTGGCCACTTCAGTGACCGTCACGGTGCCCAGCTCGCTCTTGTACTGCTTGGGCGCCTCGGCGGCCGAAGCCATCAGCGACAGGCCGGTAAACGCGGTGGCACACAGTGTCGCGATCAGGGTTTTTTTCAACATGGGCGATTCCTTATGCATGACGTAAAGGTCGATGAAGCTTAGTTACCGCGCGTCGGCGTGCTGGGGCGCGGGTCAGTGGCAGGGCGCGGGGGCGTTTGCTGTCGCGAAGGGTAGCCATTGCCGATGCCGCCGTTTTCCAGGGTTGGCGGGCGTGGTGTGGGGGCCGTACCGGGGGTGCGCCCCTGCGGTGTGGCGGGCGCGGTGCCCTGGCGGCTGTTGGGGTTGGCACGCTTGATGGGGCTGTTGTAGGGGTTGCTGCTGGCACCGCGGTCAGCGCCAGCCACTGACTGCGCGCTGGCCGATGTGGCGCCGGCCAGCAACAGGGTCAAGCCCAGGCATTGCACGAAACGATTCATTATTTTCCTGCCCTATAAAGGTAAAGGCTCAGGCCTTTGAGGACGATTGTCCGTGCAGGTTCGACCGATGGCGGTGCCGGGGCAAGGTTTGCGGCGCAGAGTTTGTAACAAGGCTGGTCGGACAGCAGGCCTAAATCACGCGCGGCAGCCGGGCCGTGAAGGTGGTGCCGTGTTCGGCACTGGACTGCACGGCGATATCACCGAAGTGCGCGCGCATGATTTCACGCACGATGAACAACCCCAGTCCGACGCTGCGGCTGGTGTCATGCACCACGCCACGCACCAGCGGCTCGAACAGTTGCTCGAAGCGTTCCAGCGCAATCGCCTCGCCCCGGTTGTGCACGGCCAGGTAACTGCCCCGGGCGTCGAAGGCCGAGGTGACGGTTACACACCCTTCAGGGTCGCCATAACTGAAGGCATTGCCCACCAGGTTATCGATCACCTGGAACAGCCGGTCGGCATCGGCATTGCACGCCCCTTCGCCCATGCTTACATGCACCAGGCTGCGGCCGGGAAACGCCAGGCGCAGCTCTTCGACGCAACGCGTGGTAACCGCATGCAGGTCGATGGGCTGCGCATTGACCGTCAACCCCTGCCCGACCCGCGCCTGGGTAAAGTCCAGCAGGTCGGCGATCAGCCGCCCGGCGCGGTCGACCGAATGAGAGATATGCCCTGCCACCCGGCTTTGCCGTGTATCGAGCGGGCCGCGCTGCAGCAGGTCGGCGGCCATCTTGATCGCCGACAACGGGTTGCGCAGGTCGTGGCTGACAATGCCGATCATCTGTTCGGCAAAGGTGGCGCGGATCTGTGCTTCGGCATGTGCCAGGCGCAGGCGGTTCTGTGCCAGGCTCAGTTCTTTCTGGGCCGCCAATTGCTGTTGCAGCAGCTCTTCGGCCAACTGCCGGGCTTCCAGCAACTGGCGCTCGTACTGGTTGCGCTCTTCGGCCACAAACAGCGCCAGCTCGTGGTAGAAGACGCCGCCATGCTCGCGACGTACGGCATTGAGCATCATTGGTACCAGGCGGCCATCGGCATGCAGCAGGTCCAGCTTGACCTCCAGCACCGAGCCTTGCATCTGCAAGACCGGAAACCAGTGGGTCTGGCTGAAGATCTTGCCGCCCATGGTCAGCAGGTTCTGAAAGCGCAGCCCCACCAGTGCTTCGCGCTCACGCCCCAGCCAGCGGCAAAAGGTGCCGTTGACCTGCTCGATGCAACCGTTGCCCTGGGTCAGCAACAAGCCACAAGGCGCCTGGTCGTATAGCGCCTGGCTGGCCGGTTGCTCAGAGGGCATCCGGGACCTGTCCGTAAGGCTGCAAGAACTGCTCGATGGCTTCGATACAGGCACGGGGGGCACTCATGTGCGGGCAATGCCCGGTGTTCTCGATCAGGCTCAAGGTGCTGCCTGGTATGGCGGCGTGCAGGTAGTCACCCACTTCAAGCGGTGCGATCAGGTCATCCGTGCATTGCAGGATCAAGGTCGGGGTGGTCAGGCCCTGCACATCCTTGCGGTTGTCGGACATGAACGTTACCCGCGCAAAATGCCGGGCGATATCGGGGTCGGTGCGGCAGAAGCTGTTGACCAGTTCATCCCCCAGCTCAGGCTGCTCAGGGGCGCCCATGATTGATGGCGCCATGGACCTGGACCACCCCAGGTAGTTGCTGTCGAGGGTGTCGAGCAATGAGTCGATGTCAGCCGCGCTGAAACCGCCCACATAACCGTCGCCGTCGATGTAGCACGGCGATGGGCCGACCATTACATGGCCACTGACACACCCAGGCTCCATGCGATCGGCCAGTACCCCGATCATCGCACTGACCGAGTGCCCGACCAGCACCACAGGCCCCTGGCCGAATGCGTGGATGATTTCCAGCAGGTCCCGGGCATAACCTTCAAGGCGCTCGTATTTATGCTGGAAGTACATCGACAGGTCAGAGCTGCCGCTGCCCACCAAGTCATACAGGACCACCCGGTAACGGTCGGCAAAGGCCGGTAGCATGAACCGCCACATGCGCTGGTCGCAGCCAAAGCCGTGACCGAAGATCAATGTCACCGGACCGTCGCCGATTACCTTAACGTTATTGCGTTGTTGCACCGGCATTGCTGGCTTTCCTCCGGGGCCGCGCCTACCCGACTGGGCGCAGCGATGACAAGGTTCTGAGATTATCATCGTTCGCACCGTCAGGCAGCGCAAAATACATGGCACCTTGCCTCATGCCCGGTTCTGAAAGACTTATTCGCCGATGTCCTCATTCCACAGCTGCGGCTGAGCAGCGATGAAGTCGCGCATCATGTGTTCGCACGTGGCATCGCCCATTACATCGACCTGTACGCCACGGCTGCGCAGCAGGTCTTCTTCGCCCATGAATGTCTGGTTTTCACCGACGATGACCTTGCGGATGCCGTACAGAAGGATCGCCCCGCTGCACATCGAGCAGGGCGACAAGGTGGTGTAGAGCGTCGACTCCCGGTAGACGCTGGCCGGCTGGCGACCGGCATTCTCCAGGGCATCCATTTCACCATGCTTGATGGCGCTGCCCTCCTGGATCCGACGGTTATGGCCACGACCGATGATCTGCCCGTCATGGACGATCACCGAACCGATGGGAATGCCGCCCTCGGCCAGGCCTTGTTGCGCCTCATCAATGGCGGCTTGCATGAATGGATCCATGGGACTCTCTCGTTGGCAGGTAAAAAAGGGGGTTCAGGGTACCGGGGTTTTCAGCGCATTGTTCAGCGCCTGGGCCACGAACTCGGACAAAAGCTGCGCAGAGCTGTTCTTCATTTCCTGGCCGACCTCGTTATTACGCACCTTGAAGCGATTTTTCAACGCCAGCGAACCTTGCCCCTGATTGAGCTGGCGCAGCTCATCGGCATTGAACGAGTGGGCATAGGCGCGGGCCAGGTTGCGCTCCCACTGGCCCTGGTACTGCGGCTGCACGCGCTTGAGTTCGCCTTGCACCAGCGCCTGTGCCTGCGTCTTGCCCAGGCGCTCGACCAGTTGGCCGAAGGTCTCTGTACGTGAGGCAACCTGATAGCCCAGCCAGCCCAGGCCGTCACCCAGCTGGCGTTCCTGCACGAAGGCCAATGCCGTGTCTTCCACTTCACCGGCCTGCACCCGCGTCGGCAAGGGCGTGCTCAGGATGGCCAGCAAGACCATCACACCGGGAACGGACACTGCATTGCCGTCTTTCATCGCCCCTCCCGGCAGATTGACTGGTCAGGTTTTCAAACTAGCAGTCAATGGGACGCATTGACATGCAGGAGGTCGCATACGACGTCGATGTGACGCTCTCAGGCGCTAGCACTTGGCCACTTGTCGCGATTCAGGCGATAGAGCCGCACACCCATGCCGTGGTACATCGTGGTCAGCCAGCCTCTGAAGCCCACCTTGTGCAGCACCTGCACCGAGGCACGGTTGTCGGGCTCGACCACGGCGGTGACCGAGCCCAGTTCAAGGGTGTCGAAGGCATGGGTCAGGACCGCCCGCACTGCTTCAGTCGCCAGCCCCTGGTTCCAGTAGGCCGGGCGCAGACGGTAACCGAGCATGACTTCGGGCATCTGTTCGAACGTTTCAAGGCTCAGGCCGCAGAAGCCAACCCATTGACCGCTGGCCTGTTCGATCATCGCCAATGGCGCAAAGCCGTCACGCGCAAAGGCTTCACAGCAGCGGTACAGGAATTGGGCACTGGCCGCTGTCGTCATGACCCCGTGCACCGAATAGCGCATGGCCTGCGGGTCGGCCAGCAAGGCGCACAACTCAGGCAGGTCGTCAGCCTGGAAGCCGCGCAACCACAACCGCTCGGTCTGCAGGGTCAGGCCTGTGTGCAGGGTCATGCGACCTTAATCATCGGCGTTCGGGTCCATGCCCGGGAACAGGACTTCGGTAAAGCCGAACTTGCTGTAGTCGGTAATGCGCGAAGGGTACAGCCGGCCGATCAGGTGATCACACTCGTGCTGAACCACGCGCGCATGAAAGCCTTCGGCAGTGCGCTGGATCGGCTGACCTTGCGGGTCGAAGCCTTCGTAGCGGATATGTGAGGGCCGCTCGACAAAGCCGCGCAGGCCCGGCACTGACAGGCAGCCTTCCCAGCCGCCTTCCAGCGTCGGGGCCAGCGGGGTAATCAGGGGGTTGAGCAGGATGGTGCGTGGCACGGCCTCGGCCTGTGGGTAGCGTTCGCTGTGCTCGAAACCGAAGATCACCAGTTGCAGGTCGACGCCGATCTGCGGGGCGGCCAGGCCGACACCACCGACACTGTGCATAGTGTCGAACATGTCGTCGATCAGGTTTTGCAGTTCCTGGCTGCCGAACAGGTGTTCGGGTACCGGCGGGGCGATACGCAGCAAGCGCGGATCGCCCATTTTCAGAATCTCGCGGATCATCAGGCAACACCCTGTAAGACAAAGGGCCATCCTGCCACATTATTCTGCGGCCCGGACAACCCTGTCAGGCATGCGGTGCCGTGTGCGCGCCGCCAACGCCAGTCTTCTCGGGACCACTGGCTTCGACACCGCCGTCACCGGGCACTTTCTCGCCGCTGTCCTTGCCTTCTTGCGACATGTGCTCGATCACCGCATTCATTTCCGCCCCCAGCAACAGCACGGCCGCCGAAATGTAGAAGTACAGCAACAGCACAATGATTGCCCCGATGCTGCCGTACATGGCGTTGTAGTCGGCAAAGGTCTTGACGTAGAAAGCAAAGCCCAGCGACGCCACGATCCAGACCACCACCGCCAGCACCGAGCCTGGGGTGATGAAGCGAAACTCCTGTTTGACGTCCGGCATCACGTAATACATGACCGCCACGGCGAACATCATCAACAGGATGATCAGCGGCCAGCGCAGGAGGGTCCACAAGGTCACGATGAACTCTTCAATGCCCAGGTGCGCGGCGAACCAGTTCATGACCTGGGGCCCGGTGACCATCAGGGCGGCAGCGGCCAGCAGCATGACGGCCAGGCCGATGGTGTAGAGGATCGACAGGGGCAGGCGTTTCCAGATCGGCCGGCCTTCGACCACGTCATAGGCGGCGTTCATGGCGCTCATCATCAGGCGCACACCGGCCGACGCAGTCCACAAGGCAATGACGATACCCACCGAAAGCAATCCACCCTTTGATTGCTGCAACTGGTCAATGACCGGGTTGACCTGCTCCAGTGCCTGGGGCGGCAACACCAGCTCGGACTGCAGGCGCAGCCAGGAAAAGAAGTCGGGCAGGTGCAGGAAGCCGATCAGGGCAATCAGGAACAACAGGAAGGGGAACAGCGAGAACAGCGCCTGGTAAGCCAGAGCCGAAGCGTAGGTCGACATCTCGTCGTCGATGAACTCACTGACGGTGCGAACCATCACTTTACTGAATGACAAGTTACGCATATGGGCGAAATTCATGGCGTCTCCTTTCGCGAACGTACCCAGGTACTTACGTCTTCACGACGATTGGGTGTGACATTGACCAAGGCCTGGGCACAGGCATCCTGATCGTGCGCACACATGGACTTGAATAACGGCAAAAGGTTTCAGCAAGCGTGACCATCATGACGCCTGTCTGCGGTCATGACGGTCGGGGCTACAAGTACATCAGGCTTGTTTAGTGGTCCAGACCTTTCTTGATCTGTTCCTTGGCTTCGCCCTTGACCTGCTGGCCTTCGCCCTTGATTTCCTGAGCTTTGCCTTCAGCACGCAGTTTGTCGTTGTCAGTCACCTTGCCGACACCTTGCTTGATGTTGCCGACCGCTTCGTTGGCCATGCCTTTGACTTTATCGCTGGTGCTGCTCATGTGACGCTCCTGGGCCATCGGCCCCTAACTAAAGGAAGGATGTCGTTATGAACCCGACAAAGTGATGGACACGAAGCGGCAGCGCAGAGTTTCAATTATTTGCCCGACTGCTTTTCCGTTCATCTGCCGGTGCCGGGGCTTTGTGCCACAATGCCCGCCAGCAGCGGGCGTTTGGGCCTGCACAGATCCACAGAATGACCGGAACCCTTATGAAGCTCGACAAAAAACAGGCCATTGATCGTCGCAACCAGCAACTGGAAAATCCCGTGCTGAACGCCGACAACAGCTATTTCGCCGTGCTCGATCCCCGACGCAACATCTGGTGGTTCGACCTGCCTGTCAGCCAGTTGAAAAGCCTCGAATGGCTCAACCTGCTGCTGCACACCCCTGAAACCGAACAGTTGCTGCATGTGAAAGTGCCCACTTCGTTCCTGCGTGCGCGCATGGCCGGGGTCGAGGTGCGCAATGCCGGCAAGCGCAAGGCAACCATCAGCCTGGAGCTGAGCGCCGACCGTGATGGCTTTTTGAAGGATATGCGCCCGGCCGGGACCAACCTCGGATTTGCGGTGTTTGTCCAGGCCTGACGCCGCTCAGCACCCTCATTTGCAAATACCCGGACTTTTCCCGGGACCGGGCAGTCATTCTTAAGGAGCCATCAAGGAGCCTTAATAATGAAAACGGGTATGCACACCACCCTCAGGGTCGACCTCTGGAGTGACTACGTCTGCCCTTTCAGCTACCTGCAATTGCCGGTGCTCGAACAGCTCCAGACCCTCTATGGCCCCTCGATCCAATGGTGCTGGCACGCCTTCGAACTGCGGCCGGAGCCGTTGGAAACGCCCGACCCGTGCGCTGAACACCTGCGCATGACCTGGTCCCGGGCGGTACTGCCCATGGCCGACAAGCGTCAATTGCGCATGAAGATCCCGCCGGTGCAACCGCACAGCCGCAAGGCCTTGCAAGCGGCGGCCTTTGCACGGGCCCATGGAGGATTCGAAGCGTTTCATAGGGCGGTGTTCCAGGCGTTTTTCGAGCAGGGCCAGGACATCGGTGACACGCAGGTTCTGCTGCAGGTGGCGGCGATGGCGGGGCTGGATGCCCAGGCGCTGCAAGAGGCCCTGATACAGGAACACTATTGCGCCAGCGTACTGGCTGACGAAGGCCTGGCCGACACGCTGGGTCTGCGCGCCGTTCCCGCACTGCTGCTGCGCCGGGCCGACCAGCCGTTGACAGAGGCGCAGGTGCTCAATGGCACCCTGCCCCTGCAACGTTTGACTCAGGCGTTCGATGCGCTGTTGGGGTGAGTCCTGGGACGGTGCTGCCTGAAATCAAATCGACCTCCCCTGTGGCGCAGACCTGTAGGAGCGCGCTTGCCCGCGACCGAGTGCGTTAGCAGTCGTAAATTTTCAGCGACCACACAATTTTTGCGAGCGCTGCGCACTCGGTCGCGGGCAAGCGCGCTCCTACGGGGGTGAATTCAATATCCATTTATTGTTGAGGCGCGCGCGCTCAGGCCAGTTCGATGCGGTCCGGGTGGATGACGATCAGTCCCTGCTTGTACAGGCCGCCAATGGCTTTCTTGAAGTTGCCCTTGCTGACGCCGAACAGGTCGCTGATGACCTTGGGGTCGCTCTTGTCGTTGACCGGCAACACGCCCTGGTTGTCGCGCAGGCGGGCCAGGATCTGTCCTGACAGCCCGTCGGCTGCTTCACTGCCCACTGGTTGCAGGCTCAGGCTGATCTTGCCGTCACTGCGCACCTGCTTGATGAAGCCTTTTTCCTGCATGCCCGGGCGCAGGAACTTGAACACTTCGTTCTTGTGGATCAAGCCCCAGTGCCGATTGTCGATGATGGCCTTGAAGCCCATGTCGGTGGCTTCGACCACCAGCAGGTCGACCGCCTGGCCGGCGCTGTAGTTGGCCGGAGTCTTGTCCAGGTAACGGTCCAGGCGCGAGGTGGCGGTGATGCGCCGGGTGTGCTTGTCGAGATAGGCGTGCACCACACAGTATTCGCCCGCTTCCATCTGACGCTTTTCTTCAGAGAACGGCAGCAGCAGGTCCTTGGGCAGGCCCCAGTCGAGGAACACCCCGATGTTGTTGACCTGCACCGCCTTGAGGCTGGCAAAGCCGCCGACCTGGATCTTGGGCTTGAGAGTGGTGGCGATCAGCTTGTCGTCGCTGTCCAGGTAGATGAAGACGTTCAGCCAGTCATCCACCTCGGTAGGCGTGTCCTTCGGGATATAGCGGTTGGGCAGGAGGATTTCGCCGTCTGCGCCGCCGTCCAGATACAGGCCGAAGTTGGTGTGCTTGACGATTTGCAAGCTGTTGAAGCGCCCGATTAAAGCCATGTGCCGATACCCTGATTGCGTGACGCGCATTCTAACCGGTTTTGCCAGGCGGTTTTCATCCGGCATACGGATGGCAATGCACTGGCTACTTTCGCGCACGGGCTGCTAATCTGATGCCAGGTATCAGGAAGCGAAGGTCATACGATCTTACGGCAATCTCCTTGGCGGGCTGCGCAATGAAAAACTGGATGCTGGTGGGTGCCTTGATCGGACTGAGCGGGTGCGCGTCGACGCCGTGCCAATACAGTGCCCAACAGGCCGAGCCGGGTGACGCCTGTCGGGCCGGGCAACTGCTGTATCAGAACGACATGCTCCAGGCCAAGTTGCTGATCAGCCAGGCAGACCCGGAAAACTACGAGCTGGCCAACGCCATGCTGCAACGTGCGGCACGCACAGATGCTTCGGGCGAGGCCGAGTTCTACCAGGCCGTGCTGCTGATTCGCCAACAGGCCGAACCGGACACGGTCATCGACCTGCTGCAAACCGCCGCCGACCATCGCCACCCACTGGCCATCGCCCTGCTCTCGCAACAACTGACCGGGCGCGATGATAAACAGGCGGCCCACTGGCGCGCCGAGTATGCCGAACTGGACGTGGCCAAGAGCGGCTACCCCTCGTTCGAGCAAGCGCTGGTAGTGATTCATGGCCTGATAACCCCTGGTCCCGAGATGACCGCTGCGCACTGATTGCCTGGCAGGCCCGTTAACGGATTTGCCTGCGGATCGACGAACGGTCATGCCCGCTAATATTTCACCGGTATGCTGGCAACGCTCTGGCCCAAGGCTTGCAGCGTGCAGCGTATGACCTATGCCTTCTTTTTCCACACTCCTTGTCCTCCCCAGGAGTGAGCCATGCTCGTGTTTAAACATCTGGCGCCCTTGCTGGGCGCTCTGCTGGTGCTTTGCCAACCGGCTGCTGCCCAGGTTCTGGAACGCAGCCTGGGTGATTTCAGCCTGAAAGTCGGCACCACGCCGACACGCACCATGGCCCAGGGCCTGGTGTCCCCGACCGGTGGCTCCGACGCCTTTCATGGCGGCCTGGATGTCACCCATGCCAGCGGCCTCTATATGGGCCAATGGTCCCCCAACATGGGCCTGGTGCCTGAGAGCGACCTGGAGCTCGATTCCTATCTGGGCTTCAAGAAACCTTTCGACCAGACCCTGGGTTATGAGCTGGGCATGATCCGCTACAGCTACCCCGAAACCAGCCAGATCGACAGCCACGAGGTCTACGCTGGCCTGCGTGTGCTCGACAGCCGGCTGGGTGCGGCCTTCAGCGATGACATCGGCGTGCGCAACAGCACCTTGTTCGTCGACCTGGGCAGCCTGGAGCGGCTGGGGATGAACGTGCGCATGCAATACGCCACGCATCAGTTCGACACCACCCAGATCGCCAGTGACGGCAGCCTGATCGGCGGTTTCAACGACTGGTCGCTGAAACTCTCGCGGCCCTGGCTGGGCATCGACATGAACCTGATCTACAGCGGTTCGAGCCTGTCCAGCGACAGCTGTAACGTCTACAGCGGCCATAACCCGCGCTGCGAGCAGACCTTCACGATCAAGGCGGTCCGCACACTGTTCTGAACGCCATGGAACTGCCTTGTGTAAGCTGGCCTCTATTGGATGCCTCCAAGGCAACGCCAGCAGATCAAGGAGCGGTCATGCAGTACCTGTCGAAAGTCGTTGTGACGCTGTTGCTTGCCGTGTCCTTGTTGACCGGCTGCAGCCAGGTAGGCCTTGCCTACCGCAATCTGGACATGATCATTCCCTGGTCGCTCAACGACTACCTGAAGGTCAAGGGCGAGCAGAAGGATTGGCTTGATGAGCGCCTCAAGCAGCACTTGCAATGGCATTGCAGCACCCAGTTGCCCGGCTACCTGAGCTGGCTCGACGGTCTGGAACAGATGGTGCGCGATGACAAGGTCACCGCCGCCGGGCTGACCGCCCGCACCCGTGAGGCCGAACAGGCCATTGCCCGCATTGCGCAACAGGTCACGCCTTCGGCCGTAGAGCTGCTGGGCCGCCTGGACGACAGCCAGGTGCAGGAAATGCAGACCGCGTTCGAACGCGACCAGGCCAAGCGCCAGAAGCAATACTTGAAGCAGTCACTGGACAAGCAGATTGCCGAACGTGCCGAGCGCATGGAAAAACGCCTGTCGCCGTGGCTGGGTTCGCTGAACCCGGCGCAGAAGGCGCGCGTGCAGCAGTGGTCGGCCTCGCTGGGCGAGCAGAACCAGGCCTGGCTGGCCAATCGCGCCAGTTGGCAGAACCGCTTTCTGACGGCCGTGCAGCAACGTCGACAGAGCGACTTTGCCGCACGCATCACCGCCCTGCTGCAAGACCGGCAGACCTTCTGGACCCAGGACTACCGCGAAGCCTACGAGCGCACCGAACAGGCCGCGATCAATCTGGTCGTGGATGTCTACGCCCAGAGCAGTCCTGACCAGCGCCAGCGGCTGCTGAAACGTATCGACGACATGCGCAACGACTTCAACGACCTTGATTGCCTCAAGGCGGCACGCTCTTGAGGCAAGCAATAATTTTAGCGATTGAACTCACCGCTGGTAGGAGCGCGCTTGCCCGCGACCGACTGCGTTAGCAGTCGTAAATTTTCAGCGACCACACAATTTTTGCGAGCGCTGCGCACTCGGTCGCGGGCAAGCGCGCTCCTACTCAAGGCATGCAAGTAGCGGGGTGATTTCACGCCACCTGGGGTTTGGCCGCGATGTGGTCGAAGAGCACAGGCTCCAGCGGATCGCCGTTCTGTTCATCCAGCACCTGGCGCGGGTGGTCGTTGCCGGGGATGCTGCTGTCGATCATCGCCAACAGGCTGGAGCCGCGTGGGGTCAGGATGAAGTTGGAACCGGTGCCGCCTTCTTCATGCGGACGTGGCTCGATGTAGCCGCGTTTGAGCAGCAGGGTCCCAAGATCGGCGGCCTGCGGCTTGAGCTCATCGAGATTGGCCGACGGCTCGCCCTGGGCCACCTTGGCCTCGGCATGCTCGGCCGCGTACTGGCGCGGCGCAAAGGCCTGGCCGGCCCCGTTCTGGACTTCATGGAGCAGACGTTCAATCAGGTCCCAATCGTATTTCATGGTGCATCCTCCGTCCCGCAAGAATGAGTGGCCGTGTGACGCGCAGTCAAAAGCGGCCTCATGGGGTGTGACCCAAGGCGGTGCAAGGCGTTCAGGCGGGCTGCCGGATGGCCATGGACAGGGTGTCGGCGAACAGCGGGGGAAAGTGTGTGGCAGGGATCGCCGTCAATGCAGCGCCCCTGCCGTTCAAGGCATCACTCGGCGGCAGGTGCCGGCGCCTTGCGCTTTTTCAGCGGGGCCATGCCGTCTTCGCTGACCAGCGAATCAGGCTTTGGACGGTTGACCGTCTTGCGTTTGTTCGGGCCCTTGGCGGTGGTCTTTTTCTTGTCGCCCTTGACGTCGGTCTTTTTCTTCTTGACGCCCACGGCCTTGCCCGAAGCCTTGACCTTCTTGGGTCCGCCATAGGTGCCTTTGACTTCCTTGATCACCCGGCGCTCGAAAGTCTGCTTGAGGTAGCGCTCGATGCTCGACATCAGGTTCCAGTCGCCATGGCAGATCAGCGAGATCGCCAGGCCTTCGCCACCGGCACGACCGGTGCGACCGATGCGGTGCACGTAGTCGTCGCCGCTGCGGGGCATGTCGAAGTTGATCACCAGGTCCAGGCCGTCGATGTCCAGGCCACGGGCTGCAACGTCGGTGGCGACCAGGATCTTGGCGCCGCCCTGCTTGAAGCGCTCGATGGAAGCCTTGCGGTCCTTCTGGTCCTTGTCGCCGTGCAGCACGAAGGCCTTGAGGTCTTGCGCGATCAGACGCCCGTACAGGCGGTCGGCCATGGCCTTGGTGTTGGTGAAGATGATCGCCTTCTGGTAGGTCTCGTTGGCGACCAGCCAGTTGATGATCTGCTCCTTGTGCACGTTATGGTCGGCGGTGACGATCTGCTGGCGCGTGCCGGTGGCCAGTTCGCTGACGCGGTTGAGCTGCAGGTGCTGCGGGTCCTTGAGCACTTTCTGCGCCATTTCGCGCAGGCCGGCGCCGCCGGTGGTCGCCGAGAACAGCAGAGTCTGCTGGCGCTGGGCACATTCCTGCGACAGACGCTCGACGTCTTCGGCAAAGCCCATGTCGAGCATGCGGTCGGCTTCGTCGAGCACCAGCACCTCGACCAGTTTCAGGTCCAGGTTGCCGGCATTGAGGTGTTCGAGCATGCGGCCCGGCGTACCGATCAGGATATCCGGCACCTTGCGCAGCATGGCGGCCTGGACCTTGAAGTCTTCACCGCCGGTGATCAGGCCGGCCTTGACGAAGGTGAACTGCGAGAAACGCTCGACTTCCTTGAGGGTCTGCTGGGCCAGCTCGCGGGTCGGCAGCAGGATCAGCGCACGAATGTCGACCCGCACACGGGCAGGGCCAATCAGGCGATTGAGGATCGGCAGCACGAAAGCGGCGGTCTTGCCACTGCCGGTCTGCGCCGTCACCCGCAGATCGTGCCCTTGCAAGGCCAGGGGAATGGCCGCTGCCTGCACAGGCGTAGGCTCGACAAACTTCAACTCGGCCACAGCTTTGAGCAGGCGTTCGTGCAGGGCTAATTCGGAAAACACGGGTGCTACCTCGACGGAATACAAAAATACAGTCGCGTATCGTAACGGTTTCGGGCCTCGGAACCGAGCGTCTTTAACGCCGCAGGCGGATTTTATTGCCCCGCCCGCAGTCTGCCACGCCATGAAACGGCCAGGATTTCAACCGTGGCGAGGGCTCAATCGCCCGCTGCACTGCCCTCCCGGCGCGGGTCGGCCGCGCCTGTCCAGCCATTGGCCGTGCGCAGGATCACCTGGGTGCCGCTGGTCATGGTCAGCGGCCTGACCTCATGGCCACGCGCCTTCAATTGCCTGATCACATCCGCACCAATCAGGCCGGCCTCCACTTCGGTGCCGGCATTGCGGCTGCCAAAGTTGGGCAGGTTGACCGCAGCCTGCGGGTCGAGCTGCCAGTCCAGCAGGGCAATCAGGGTCTTGTTGACGTATTCGATGATCTGCGAGCCGCCGGGCGAGCCGACCGTGGCCAGCAGCTCGCCGCTGGCCCTGTCGAACACCAGCGTCGGCGCCATCGACGACAGCGGGCGCTTGCCCGGCTGCACGCGATTGGCCACCGGCTTGCCGTCTTCACGCGGGATGAACGAGAAATCGGTCAGCTGGTTGTTCAGCAACAACCCATTGACCATGAGGTGCGACCCGAAGCTGGCTTCCACCGAGGTGGTCATGGCAATCGCACCGCCCTGGTCATCGACCGCCGTCAAGTGCGAGGTCGAGGTGCGCAAGGGCGAACGGTCCACCGACAGCGCCACCTTCGGGCCCGGCGGTAGGCCTGCCTGGGCGCGGCCCATGCTGTGCGGGCTGATCAACGCCGCACGCGCGGCCAGGTAGCCGGGGTCCAGCAGGCCTTGTACGTTGACCGGCACGAAATCGCTGTCGGCCAGGTACAGGGTGCGGTCGGCAAATGCCAGGCGCTGCGCCTCGGCCAGCAGATGCACCGCCTCGACCGTCGGCTCTTTACCGGCCGGCGACTGGCTGGCGGTCGGCGCCATGGCGGCCAGGTCGAGGGCCGGCGACCGACGCTGCAAGGCCTCCAGCATCCCCAGCGTCTGCAACACCGCCACGCCGCCCGAAGACGGCGGCGGCATGCCGCAGACCTTCCACCGCTTGTAATCGGCGCACACCGGGGTGCGCTCTTTGGCCTTATAGGACTCAAGGTCGGCAAGGCTCAGCGAGCCCGGATTGCGATGATGGTTGACCTTATCGACGATGGCCTGGGCGAGTGCGCCACGATAGAACGCCTGCGGACCGTCGCTGGCGATGGCCTCGAAGGTTGCGGCCAGGGCGGGGTTTTTCAGCACGCTGCCCACCGGTTTGGCGGTGCCGTCGGCGTCGAGAAAGTAGCGTGCCATCTCGGGTGAGTCCTTGATGAAGTCGCTGGCGGCCACTTGCGCCTGCAAGCGCGGCGACAGCGCAAACCCTTCCCGGCTCAGGCGGATGGCCGGCTCGAACAGATCGCGCCAGGGCAGTTTGCCGTGTTGCTCATGCGCCAGCTTCAAGGCCCGCAGCACACCGGGCACCCCCACCGAGCGCCCGCCGATGCGCGCCGGGTTGAACGCCATGGGCGTGCCGTCGGCCTTCAGGAACAGATTTTCATCCACGCCGGCCGGGGCGGTTTCCCGGCCGTCGAAGGCTTGCACCCGCAGGCCATCCCAGTACATCAGGAACGCACCGCCGCCAATACCGCTCGATTGTGGCTCGACCAGGGTCAGCACCGCCTGCATGGCCACCGCCGCATCGATGGCGCTGCCACCGGCGCGCAGCATCTGCTGGCCGGCGGCGGTGGCCAGCGGGTTGGCAGCGGCGGCCATGTGTTTCGAGGCCTGCACGGCGCTCATGCCCGACCGGTAGCCGGTGGCGATTTCAGGCGGCAAGGGCAAGGTGTCGGGGGAGTGGTCGTCAGCCAAGGCGCAGGGCAAGGTCACTATCGCCATCAGCGGTGCGAAAAAACGGGCAAGTCGAACAGTGAACAACATACAGTTCCTAATGCAGTGACAGCGGCTGCCTGGGCGGCAGCGCCGACGTGGATCATCCAGACGGGCGCAAGCCCACCCTACCCAGTCCATTGCAAAAGACCAAGCCGGCGCCTTGCCGCATCCATGACAGTTACATGACGCCGTGGGCCCGCGCCTGTCATCGCAGCACCAGGAATGTTCTAATCCTCACCCTCTTTCCTGATCGGAGCCCTGTGGCCGCAATGGAGATTCAAACCCTGACGCTGCGCCTGCAATCCTTGTGGGACATGCTCGACAAGCACCCCTTGATCCACACCGGCCTGTCGCTGGCGCTGCTGTTGATCACCGCCTTGCTGGTGGGCCGCCTGGCGCGGTTCATGCTGATCTACAGCATGAAAGCGCTGGGTCGCAAACCGGCACTGCAATGGATCGTCGACCTGCGCCATAACAAGGTCTTTCATCGCCTGGCGCAGATGATGCCGTCGCTGGTGATCCAGTTCGGCCTGGTGCTGGTGCCGGGGCTGAGTGCTGCCGGCAGGAACGTGATCGGCAATATCGCCCTGGCGTTCACCATCCTGTTCATGACCCTGGCCATCGGCGCGTCGCTCAATGCCCTGCTGGACATCTATGCGCGCACCGTGCATGCCCGCACCCGCTCGATCAAGGGCTATGTGCAACTGGCCAAGATGATTCTGTATATCTTCGCCACGATCATCATCATCGCCACCCTGATCGACCGCTCGCCGCTGCTGTTGCTGTCGGGTCTGGGTGCCATGTCGGCGGTGATCCTGTTGGTCTACAAGGACACCCTGCTGTCGTTCGTGGCCAGCGTGCAACTGACCAGCAACGATATGCTCCGCGTGGGCGACTGGATCGAGGTGCCGCAAGTGGGGGCCGACGGCGATGTGGTGGACATTACCCTGCACACCGTCAAGGTGCAGAACTTCGACAAGACCATCGTCTCGATCCCGACCTGGCGCCTGATGTCCGAGTCGTTTCGCAACTACCGCGGCATGCAGCAATCGGGCGGGCGCCGCATCAAGCGCAGCCTGTTCATCGACACCAGCGGCATTCGCTTTCTTGACGATGCAGAAGAAGAGAAATTCTCGGGCGTGCGCCTGCTCACTGATTACATGGCGCGCAAGCAGGCCGAGCTCAAGGCCTGGAACCACGCCCAGGGCAATGTCTCGACCCTGTCGGCCAACCGTCGGCGCATGACCAACATCGGCACCTTCCGCGCCTATGCCCTGGCCTACCTGAAAAACCACCCCGAAGTGCACCAGGACATGACCTGCATGGTCCGCCAGATGGCGGCCACCGAACACGGTGTGCCGCTGGAAATCTACTGCTTCAGCCGCACCGTGGTGTGGGCCGACTACGAGCGGATCCAGGGCGATATCTTCGATTACCTGCTGGCGGTGCTGCCAGAGTTCGGCCTGAGCCTGTACCAACAACCCAGTGGCGCCGACATGCGCCTGGGCCTGGCCGGGCGCGAACCGGCGGCGGGTGCACTGGCGTTGCCGGGGCCGGCGGTGGGGGCGGAACCGGCAGCCGAGGCGCCGCACCTGGTGCGCAATGCGTGAATCCGCAAAAAGCGGATTGGCCAGGCGCGCGGGGGTCAGGTGCCACAGATCCTGAAGCGGGACGTCTGGTTTTTGGCATCAAGCCTCGTCTGGGTGTGTGCGCCTCAGTAAGAACTGCTCCAGTGCCTCAAGGGCGGCGTGGTCGTTGCGCATGGCAGGTCGCTGACATACATGCCTTTGGACGGATTCCAGCCACGCTTCATGATCACCACCGGCTCCCTGGAGAATTCCTCCGACTTCACATGGCGGATGAAATACTCACGGTGCCCTGCCGGGTCAGGGCACGACTTGGCCACCACCAGGGTCAGGTTGCTGCTGTAACCGACCTTGAAGGTCTGTTCGCCATCGTCACCCACTTCACCTTTGAAAATATTGATGCGTTTGTACTTCGCACAGTTTCCGCCCATCAGGCTGATGCAGAAAAACCGCTCGCCCACGTTAAGGTTCTGGGTCACCTGGGCCACGGTGCCGGGAATCGGCCGGCCGTCGTCGTCCACGACGCGCAGGGTGATATCAAGGGGCTCGATGGCTTGCCGGCGGGCCTCCCTCATTTCGCCAATGCACCCTGACAGGGACAACCCTAATGTTGCACAGGCAACGGTGTACACCATGGCTTTGAGTTTGATGGCCTGACTCCTGATGGTCTGAAGGTACTGTCCTTGAGGGTGTGATGGAGTGCGCCCGCGGGGTGTTGGTTCCGGCGCCTGTCACCTTTTGCTCAGGTAAAGCATTTGCGAACCCGATCGGGCTTGCTGGCAAGCCCACCCGGACGCCTGGCCATCAGAAGAAGTCGCCCCAGTTTTGCAGTGGCGTTTCCTGGAAATGACACGGCATGCTGGTCACCGACGTTTCCTTGTCCGGGTCCTGGCCATAACCGAGTATCAGGACCTGCCCTCTGGAAAAATCTTCTTGCGAAACCACGCGATGAAAATACTGCCGGTTCGACGTGGGGCTGTTGTCGCGGCAGGCAGTGGCCACCCGGATGATCAAGGGGCTGGCGTATTCGACGGTCACGCTCTGTTCGCCGTCGTCGCCGAGCTTGCCCTTGAAAATAGGAATGTCCTTGTATTTGGTGCAGCCCTTTCCACCCGGCAGGCTCAGGCAGAACATTTTGGTGCCCACGTCCAGTTGCTGGATCACCTTGGCCACGGTGCCGGGAATAGGCCGGCCCTGCTGGTCTACCACCCGGAAGGTGACCTGCACCGGATCGATGGCCTGCTGATGGGCCAGCCGGATTTCATTGATGCAGCCGGACAGGAACAGCCCCGCTATCGAGCAGACGGCAACGCACACCACAGTCTTGAGTTTGATGGTCCTGCTCCTTGTTGAATGAATGTTCACACTGAACGCGTGATGGCGTTTGTAGAGCAGGGTCAGTCGCGACATGCAGGTCAGATCATGGCATCGGCAACCGGCCGCCAGCCGTTGCCTTGATACAGTGCAGGCCACAAATAGTCGCTTGACGAATTACCACCCAAGGCTGGACGAGGCTTCTTCACGTCCCAGACCAAAGCCCAGATCCTGAGGTGACATGGGCGTGGGTGGATGGAGACGCTCATACTGTCTGCGAAGGCGATTATCGTCGTTGTTGTACCAATGGCCGTTGCTGATAAAGATACTGTCGAACAACCCTGACGGGCTGGGCAATGGAATCCTCCTGCCGCCCAGGTCACCAAAAAGCAGGCCCTTGAGTTCGCTGTCCTGATTTTCAGTCCAGTTGCTTAGCGACTCGCCCGTGACATCGTTCCACACCGTGCTCGCAAAATAAGAGCAGTTCTGGTCGTACCGCCAGGTATCGAATGCCTTGACCGACGCCATGAGGCGATCATATTGCAGCCGGTCAATCAGCGTTGTGCGGTAAATATTCGGATGCCAACCCATTTCAAGATTGAAGTTCAGCCCCTTTCGGCTGGTTCTGGATCGCACAGGTATACCGCCATTCCAGGTACCGGCGGTCCACCTTTCATGCCCCTCCAATGACTCGTAGCTCAGCCAACTGTGACCACGCAGATTGGCGATCAGGGGCGAGGATGTTTCGCCATCGATCGACGAATGCACGGTCAGCCGTCCCAGCATCGTTTTGCTGTGCTGCCGCTCGTGGCCCTCTTGAGCGCAGGCAATTGCAGATAGCAACAGGCTCAACACTGCACTTACGACTGAATTCCATTTCATTGATATGAACATTGCCTTGAGAAAAGGCCAATGATTGCACATGCCTCTCTGGAATGGACCTTTCGGCACGAAAAGGACCTTAGAGATCTATCATTGCAAGCGCAGCGATACGCCTTCAGCACGATTGAAGAGGCGACAAATTCACGACCATTCGTCGTCCGCATGGCACCCCGCAGACAGAGGACAGCCGAATCCTAGGAGATTAAAAAAAGGAGGTTCACCATGAAAATGATTCGCCCTCAACAACTGGCCCTGGTGTTATGCCTGGGCGTCTTCACCCCAATGAGCTTCGCCGCCACTGATATGAACGGTACCGGCACCGGCACCAGCGCCACTGGCAGCCAGCCTTCGGGCACCATGGGTGGCCCGGGCAATGGCTCGCAAGGCACATTGAACCCCGGTTCGACCACCGATAACGGTGGCAACACCGACGGCACCAGCAGTGGCAGCCCCAGCACCGGTACCGGTGCGGGCAACGCAACCGATGCCGGCAGCGCAGGCCCAGGTGGCGCCAGCGGCGCAGGCGGCTCCAGCAATGGCGGGGGCGGCGGTGCCAACGGCGGTGCTACAGGCGGTGGCAGCTCGGGCGGCGGCGCCGGCTCAGGGGGTGGCGCAGGCGGCGCCGGCGGCGGTGGTGCCGGCGGTGGTAGCTGATTGAAAGCGTAGCGACACCTGCAAAAGGTATTCGGGGTGACGCCTCCCGGCATGGGCCGGTGTCACCTCGATACGACGATTCAAAACACCTTGCCCTCCTCGCTAAACCAGCCGGGCGTTCATGCCTGGCGCAGAATCGCGTCCATCAACCCCGGAAACCGCTCGTTCAATTCAGCCTGACGCAATGAGTTCATGTGCGTGGTGCCGATATTGCGCGTGTGCACCAGCCCGGCGTCGCGCAGCACGCGGAAGTGATGGGACATGCTGGACTTGGGACGGCCGCCGTCCAGTTCGCCACAGGTGGCTTCGTCAACGCGGGCAAGATGACGCACGATGTCCATGCGCACCGGATCGCTCAAGGCGTAGAGCAGGCGTTCAAGGACAAAGTCCTGAATGACGGGGTGTTTGAAGGTTCTCATGGGCCGCATCATAACGAGGGGGTTCAATCTTCGCCATATTTCGAATACTATCGAACAACAGAACCAACCCGCCTTCCGGAGTTTTTGCATGTCCGCACTATTCGAACCCTTCAAGCTCAAAGACGTGACCCTGCGCAATCGCATCGCCATTCCACCGATGTGCCAATACAGCGCCGAAGAAGGCGTGGTCAATGACTGGCACCATGTGCACCTGGCCAGCATGGCCCGTGGTGGCGCAGGCCTGGTGGTCGTGGAAGCCACGGCTGTGGCGCCCGAAGGCCGCATCACTCCCGGCTGTGCCGGCATCTGGACCGACGCGCAGGCCCAGGCCTTCATCCCGGCGGTCAAGGCCATCAAGGCGGCCGGCTCCGTGCCGGGCATTCAGATTGCCCACGCCGGTCGCAAGGCCAGCGCCAACCGCCCCTGGGAAGGTGACGACCACATTGCCGACAGCGATCCACGCGGCTGGCAGACCATCGCCCCGTCGGCCATTGCCTTCGGCCACCACCTGCCGAAAGTGCCACGCGCCATGACCCTGGACGACATTGCCCAGGTCAAGCAGGACTTCGTCGATGCTGCCCGCCGCGCTCGCGACGTGGGTTTCGAATGGATCGAGCTGCACTTTGCCCACGGCTACCTGGGGCAGAGCTTCTTCTCCGAGCACAGCAACCAGCGCACCGATGCCTATGGCGGCAGTTTCGACAATCGCAGCCGCTTTTTGCTGGAAACCCTGGCCGCCGTGCGTGAAGTGTGGCCGGAAAACCTGCCGCTGACCGCCCGCTTCGGGGTCATCGAATACGACGGCCGCGACGAGCAGACCCTCGCCGAGTCGATCGAACTGGCACGGCGCTTCAAGGCCGGCGGCCTGGACCTGCTCAGCGTCAGCGTCGGTTTCACCATCGCTGAAACCAACATTCCGTGGGGACCTGCGTTCATGGGCCCGGTGGCCGAGCGAGTACGTCGTGAAGCCGGTATTGCGGTGACCTCGGCCTGGGGCTTCGGGACGCCGCAACTGGCCCATGAAGCCGTGCAATCCGGCCAGCTCGACCTGGTGTCGGTAGGCCGTGCGCACCTGGCCGACCCACACTGGGCGTACTTTGCGGCCAAGGAACTGGGCGTCGACAAAGCCTCCTGGACCCTGCCGGCGCCTTACGCGCACTGGCTGGAACGCTATCGCTGAGTGCGTGCGCCCTTTCCTGCCTGATCAGGACAGCCGCGACGCCAATGGCGCGCGGCGCATCCCCAGACGGCTGATCCACACCGACGCAACAATGACGGTGCCGCCGATCAACAGCCGGGTGTAGTCCTCCTGGCCGTTCCAGATCAACAGGTTCACCAGCAGCCCGAGCGGCACATGCAGGTTGTTCATCACCGCCAGGGTGCCGCCGTGCACCAGGCACGCGCCCTTGTTCCACCAATACATCCCCAGCGCGGTGGAACACAGGCCCAGAAACACCAGCACCAGCCATTGCTGGGGTGCAGCCGGCAGGTGACTGAAGTTGCCGAACGCCAGGCACGCCGGCAGCACCACCGCCAACGCCCCGAGATAGAAATAGCCAAACCGTCGGTAATGCGGCAGGTCGCTGGGGTAGCGCGCCACCAGGTGTTTGTACAGCACTTGGCCTGCGGCATAGGTGAAGTTGGCCAGTTGCAGCAGCAGAAAGCCCCCCAGGTAATCGCCGTCCAGCCCGTCGTAGCGAATCACCCCCGCCCCCAGCACCGCCACGGCGGCCGCCAGCAATGCCCAGGGATTGAAGCGACGATTCATCGCGTCCTCGATCAGGGTCACGTGCAAGGGCGTCAGGATGGTGAACAGCAGCACCTCCGGCACCGTCAACACCCGAAAGCTCAGGTACAGGCACACGTAGGTGATGCCGAACTGCAAGGCGCCGATCAGCAGCATGCCGCGCATGAAACCGGGTTCTACCTGGCGCCAGCGCGTCAGTGGAATGAACACCAGCCCGGCCAGCAGCACGCGGATCAGCACGGCAATGTAGCTGTCGACATGCCCGGCCAGATAGACGCCGATCAGGCTGAAGGAAAACGCCTGGATCAGCGTGACGATAAGTAGATAGATCATGATTGCCCCCGGATGAACGGACGCGACCTTAGCGGCTGGGCAACAGGCTGTCCATGAAACCTCGCTTCAGCCCTGGCTTGCAGACCTGTGGGAGCGGTTTCAACCGCGAAGGTCACAACGCCATTCCCGGCTGAAGCCCATCAAACCTGACCAGACCTGCAGCCCCCTTCAAAAGAAAAAGCCCGAGCAACCGCCATCACTGGGGTTGATCGGGCCATGTACCCAGGAGCACAGGTACCAAGGGGAAGTCGTTGCGGTCAATCAGGGGTTCGTCACGCCACTTCAGCCACTCGGGCCAGGGCCTGGCTCAGGCCCTTTTCGCTGAACTCGCCGCCCATGTTCAGGCCTTCGGCATGGATGAAGGTCACGTCATGGATGCCGACGAATCCCAGCACCTGGCGCAGGTAGGGTTCCTGGTGGTCCAGGCTGCTGCCGGTGTAGAGGCCGCCGCGGGCGGTGAGGACGAAGGCGCGCTTGTCGGTCAGCAGACCTTGCGGGCCGGTTTCGCCGTATTTGAAAGTCACCCCGGCCCGCAGCACATGGTCCAGCCAGGCCTTGAGGGTGCTGGGGATGGCGAAGTTGTACATGGGTGCGGCCAGGACCACGACGTCGGCGGCCAGCAATTCGTCAGTCAGCAGGTTGGAGCGCTCCAGCGCGGCGTGTTCACTGTCGCTGCGTTGATCGTCGGGCTTCATCCAGCCGCCCAGCAGCGTGGCGTCCAGGTGCGGAACCGGGTTGGCGGCCAGGTCGCGGACGGTGATGGCGTCGGCTGGATGGCTGGCCTTCCACTGCTCGATGAACTGCCGGGTCAGCTGGCGGGACACCGAATCCTGTTGGCGGGCGCTGCTTTCGATGATCAGTACGCGGGACATGTGAAGGGCTCCATCTGCATAAGTGTCGAGTTGATGGAGTGGAGCTTAAACAGGGATTGATCGATAAAAAAGCTTAAAAACCGGCTCAAACCTATCGAACAATCCGTTCTATTGATCTACCCTTCTGCAGCCGGCTCACAGTCGAGCCTGACCCGCAGCTTGATGATGCTGCGGGAAAACTTCGACACCACGTTCACGCTTTGCCCGGCCTTGACCTGCACCCGTCGGGTGCGTGGCGCTTCCGGACCGTTATTGAACTGCACCGTGCAGCGTGCATCGACCTGGCCGTAGTTGTTCAAGGTGATCGTACCGGTGTCGTCAAAGGTGGCGTGGCGGGTGTAGTCGATTTGCACCCCCGGCGTGCTTTTCTGCACCTCGATCGGGTACGCCAGGGCGGTAACCGGCAACAGCGCCAGCCATACACAACAGATTCGGTTCATCGGGCAGTCTCCAGGCGGGATGTCTGAACTGGACGATAGACATTTGCGGAGATTGCGTCGATGAAAGCCCCACGCGTTACCCTCGATCAATGGCGCACCCTGCAAGCGGTGGTCGACCATGGCGGTTTTGCCCAGGCCGCCGAAGCCATGCACCGATCGCAATCATCGGTGAGCTACACCGTGGCGCGCATGCAAGAGCAACTTGGCGTGCCGCTGCTGCGCATCGACGGGCGCAAGGCGGTGCTCACCGAAGCCGGTGGCGTGTTGTTGCGCCGCTCACGGCAACTGGTCAAGCAGGCCAGCCAGCTCGAAGACCTGGCCCATTACATGGAACAGGGCTGGGAAGCCGAGGTGCGCCTGGTGGTGGACGCCGCCTACCCCACCGCGCGCATTGTCCGCGCCCTGACCGCTTTTATGCCGCAGAGTCGCGGCTGCCGGGTACGGCTGCGCGAGGAAGTGCTGTCCGGCGTCGAGGAAGTGCTGCTTGAAGGCGTAGCCGACCTAGCGATCAGCAGCTTCAGCATTGCCGGGCACCTGGGCACGGAAATGAGCCCGGTGGAATTCGTCGCCGTGGCCCACCCCGAGCATGCCCTGCATCAGGCCAACCGTGAGCTGACCTTTCAGGACCTGGAGTCGCAGTTGCAGGTGGTGATCCGCGACTCGGGTCGCCAGCAACCCAAGGATGTCGGCTGGCTGGGCGCCGAACAACGCTGGACCGTGGGCAGCCTGGGCACCGCCGCCACGTTCGTCAGCAGCGGCCTGGGCTTTGCCTGGCTGCCCCGGCACATGATCGAACGCGAGCTGCGCGAAGGGGTGCTCAAGCCATTGCCGCTCGATAAAGGCGGCACCCGCGGCCCGACCTTCTATCTTTACTCCAGCAAGGACAAACCCCTGGGCCCGGCAACGCAGATCCTGATCGAACTGATCCGCACCTTCGACACTGCGCCGCTGGCCGCGCCGTTTGCGGCACCGCCCCAAGCCTGACAACAGGGCGCCCCTGAAAACGCAGGTCGTTTCCAGCGGTGCCCAGGAGATGGATGCATGGCTTTTTTCGAACATGACGGCTGTTCGCTGCACTACGAAGACTATGGCCACGGCGCCCCGCTGTTGCTGCTGCACGGCCTGGGCTCCAGTGGCCTGGACTGGGAATACCAGGTCCCGGCGTTCAGTGCCGCCGGTTACCGGGTCATCACCCTGGACCTGCGCGGCCACGGCCGCTCGGACACACCGCGCGAGCGCTACAGCATCGCAATGTTCAGCGCCGATGTCGCAGCCCTGATCGACCACCTGCACCTGGAGCCGGTGCACCTGGTCGGCCTGTCGATGGGCGCCATGGTCGGCTTTCAACTGGCGGTCGATCAGCCGCAGCGGCTCAAGAGTCTGTGCATCGTCAACAGCGGGCCGCAGGTCAAGGTGCGGGGCGCCAACGATGTGTGGCAGTGGTTCAAGCGCTGGAGCCTGGCCCGGGTCATGAGTATGCAGACGCTGGGGCAGGCTCTGGGCAAGCTGCTGTTTCCGCTGCCCGAGCAAGCCGACCTGCGGCGCAAGATTGCCGAGCGCTGGGCGCGCAATGACAAACGTGCGTACCTGGCCAGTTTCGATGCCATTGTCGGCTGGGGCGTGCAGGAACGGCTGTCACGCATCACCTGCCCGACGCTGGTGATCAGTGCCGACCGCGACTACACCCCGGTGGCGGTCAAGCAGGCCTATGTGAAGCGGATGCCCAACGCCCGCCTGGTGGTCATCGACAATTCGCGCCATGCCACTCCGCTGGACCAGCCCGAGGCCTTCAACCGCACCGTACTTGAATTCATCGCCGCGCACAGGGTCTGACACAGTCCATCGGCTGCATCGGGCTGGGCAAGCCGGGTCAAACGTGATTTGCTTGCCGGCCAGTCGATACCACCATTGAAGGATTCACTGCCCCATGTTCAAGACCCTCGCCCTTGTTGCCAGCACCGTGATGTTCTCGGCCCACCTGATGGCCGCCGAGCCTGCCAAGGGCACGCATGTCGTGCTCGACACCAGCTTCGGCCAGATCGAGCTGGAACTGGCTGACGACAAGGCACCGATCAGCACCCAGAACTTTCTCGGCTATGTCGACAGCGGGTTCTACAAGAACACGATCTTTCACCGTGTGATCCCGGGTTTCATGATCCAGGGCGGCGGCTTTACCCAGAACATGGACCAGAAAGCCACCAAGGACCCGATCAAGAACGAGGCCGCCAATGGCCTCAAGAACGTGCGCGGCACCATTGCCATGGCCCGTACCTCGGCGGTGAACTCGGCCACCAGTCAGTTCTTCATCAATACCAATGACAACACCATGCTCAATAACGGCGAACGCGACTACGGTTACGCCGTGTTCGGCAAGGTGACCAAGGGCATGGATGTGGTCGACCAGATCGTCAATGCCAGCACCAAGACCCAGAAAGGCATGCAGAACGTGCCTGTCGACCCGATCCTGATCAAGTCCGCCAAGCGCGTGGACTGATCGGGGCCGGTCAGCCCGGCGCTTCGCCGGGCTGGCCGACGGGAACCTTTCCCATCCCCTTTCCAGAGCGTCATACGCATGCTTTTTCGTCGTTTCGAGCGGTTGATCGACATTTTCCGCGACGCACCCGGTGCTGCACCGCCCAATCAGGTCCTGCCCTTCTATCTGCATTACCTGCGTCAGGTATGGCCCTGCTTTGTGGCGCTGATGGTGGTCGGCCTGATTGTGGCGCTGATCGAGGTCGCGCTGTTCAGCTACCTGAGCCGCATCATCGACCTGGCGCAAGTCACCCCACCGGCCGAATTTTTCAGCACACACAAGACCGAGCTGATCTGGATGGTGGTGGTTACCCTGCTGCTGCGCCCGATCTTCGTCGGCCTGCACGACCTGCTGGTGCACCAGACCATCGCGCCCGGCATGACCAGCCTGATTCGCTGGCAGAGCCATCGCTACGTGCTCAAGCAGAGCCTCAATTTTTTCCAGAGCGACTTTGCCGGGCGCATTGCCCAGCGCATCATGCAGACCGGCAACTCGCTGCGCGAGTCGGCCGTGCAGGCGATGGATGCGCTGTGGCACGTGCTGATCTACTCGGTCAGTGCGCTGGTGCTGTTCGCCGAGGCCGACTGGCGGCTGGTGATCCCGCTGGTGGCGTGGATCGGCGCCTATGTCCTGACACTCATGTACTTCGTGCCACGGGTCAAGCAACGCTCGGTGGACGCCTCCGATGCGCGCTCGCGGCTGATGGGGCGCATCGTCGACGGCTACACCAACATCATCACCCTCAAGCTGTTCGCCCACACCAACCATGAACAGCAGTACGCCCGCGAGGCCATCACCGAGCAGACAGAGAAGACCCAACTGGCCGGGCGCGTGGTCACGGCCATGGACGTGGTGGTCACCAGCATGAACGGCCTGCTGATCGTCGGCACCACAGGTCTTGCGCTGTGGCTGTGGACCCAGTCGCTGATCTCGATGGGCGCCATTGCCCTGGCCACCGGCCTGGTGATCCGCATCGTCAACATGTCGGGCTGGATCATGTGGGTGGTCAACGGCATCTTCGAAAACATCGGCACCGTGCAGGACGGCCTGCAGAGCATCGCCCAGCCGGTGGCTGTCACCGATCGGCCCGATGCGCCTGCACTGGCAATCGCACAGGGTGGCGTCAGGTTCGACGCTGTGGATTTTCACTATGGCAATGACCGCGGCATCATCCAGCGCCTGGACCTCGACATTCGTCCCGGCGAGAAAATCGGCCTGATCGGCCCGTCCGGTGCCGGCAAATCGACCCTGGTCAACCTGCTGCTGCGCCTGTACGACGTGCAGGGCGGGCGCATCCTGATCGATGGGCAGGACGTGGCCGGTGTCACCCAGGAAAGCCTGCGTGCACAGATCGGCATGATCACCCAGGACACCTCGCTGCTGCACCGCTCGATCCGCGACAACCTGCTCTACGGCAACCCCGGCGCCAGCGAGGCACAGCTGTGGGAAGCGGTGCACCGTGCCAAGGCCGATGAGTTCATCCCGTTGCTGTCGGATGCCGAGGGCCGTACCGGCTTTGATGCGCATGTCGGCGAACGCGGGGTCAAGCTGTCCGGCGGCCAGCGCCAGCGCATCGCGATCACACGTGTACTGCTCAAGGATGCGCCGATTCTGATCATGGACGAGGCCACCTCGGCGCTGGACTCGGAGGTCGAGGCCGCGATTCAGGAAAGCCTGGAGACCCTCATGCAAGGCAAGACCGTGATCGCCATCGCCCACCGCCTGTCGACCATCGCGCGCATGGACCGGCTGGTGGTGCTGGACAAGGGCCGCATCGTCGAAATGGGCAGCCACAGCGAACTGCTGGCCCACGGCGGGCTGTATGCACGGTTGTGGCAGCACCAGACCGGCGGGTTTGTGGGGGTGGATTGATACGCTGGGCTGTCCGCGCCAACCTGCCGCAAGCTACACGCAAACGGACGCCTCACCACTGAACCGGTGGAGGCGGCTTGCCGGCGATGGCGGCCTGACAGGCACCGCACCTGCCAGGGGCTGACGGGCCCTGTCGCAGGCAACCGAAGCGCCGGCCTCTCTCACTGAGGGGGTATGGGCACGCTTGAGGACACCCGCTGGGTCAACCCTGCCGATACGGCAATGCCCCCCGCGCTTGTTCGGCATAGGCCAGCACGCCCACTCGCTCCTGTTCGAGAAAATCCGCCACGGCGTCCTTGAGTCCCGGGTGCAGCAGGTAGTGCCAGGAATGGGTGATCTGCGGTTCGAAGCCGCGGATCAGCTTGTGCTCGCCCTGGGCGCCGGCGTCGAAGCGTTGCAGGCCATGGGCAATGGCGTAGTCCATGCCCTGGTAGAAACAGGTTTCGAAGTGCAGCCGGTCGTACTCGGCCAGGCACCCCCAATAACGCCCGTAGAAACTGCCGCCGCCCACCAGGCTGAAAGCCATCGCCACCGGGCGGCTGCCCTGGCGGGCAATGACCACGCGGATCGCCTCGGGCATGCGCTCACCCAGCAGGCTGAAAAACTCACGGGTCAGGTACGGCGCCTGGCCGCGAATCTCATAGGTGTTGCTGTAGCAGGCATAGACAAAATCCCAGAGCACCTCGCTCATCTGCGCGCCATCGAGCCAGTCGAACTCGATGCCCTGCCCGGCCACCTGCTCGCGCTCCTTGCGCATTTGCTTGCGCTTGCGCGAACTCAAGGCTTCGAGAAAGTCCTGGAAGTCCCGGTAACCGCGGTTGTGCCAGTGGTACTGGCAGCCGTAGCGCTGCAGCCAGCCTGGCTGCTCAGCCAGCAAGGCGTCGGCGTGCGAGTCGGTGAAGTTCACATGGGCGCTGGACAGGCCCTGACTGAGCAGGTAGTTCGGCAACCCCTCCAGCAGCGCAAGACCGGCCTCGGGGGTGCGGGCCAGCACCCGTGCACCGCTGACCGGGCTGAACGGCACGGCCACCAGCAGCTTGGGGTAATAGGCAATGCCGGCCCGGCGACAGGCGTCGGCCCAGGCATGGTCGAACACATATTCGCCATACGAGTGCCCCTTGCGGTACGCCGGCAAGGCGGCAATCAACTCGCCCTGTTCGACGTGCAGCACATGTTCGGCGCGCCAGCCTGAACGCGGCCCCAAGCTGGCACTGTCTTCCAGCGCACTGAGAAAGGCGTGGCGCAGAAAGGGTTGGGCATCGGGCAACAGCGCGTCCCACTGGACGGCCGTTACAGCGCTCAGGCTGTCGACAACTTGCACGGACATTCAGCTTCTCCCCCGGTGATCAAGCAGGGCCCGAGTATCACCGATCAATCGGGTTTATACACCACCTCCGTGCTTCAACCGCTCTATCTCAAGCCTCTTGAGCCTTCAAGCTGAAACAGGATTGTCACTGACACGCCATTACATTGCCACCTTTCTGTAATGACTGGCAGCAATACTGGCGCCTGTTTTTAGAACCGGGGGTTACATACCCCTCTTGCAGTTATCCCGTCAGGGATATTCAGCGGGTCGACACGAACCTGCGTACTCATCTTGGAGAGAATTATGCGTCCTGTTTCTATTCGTACTGCAGCAGCCCTGTGTGGCGGCTTCGCATTGGCCATGAGCGTACCGGCCAGCGCCGCAGTCGATGCCAAACTGCTCGACATGCTCAAGGCCAACGGCTCGATCAGCACAGCTCAACATGCCGAACTGCAAGCCGACCTGGCCAAGGAGCAGCAAGCTGCCGCTGCCACCAAGTCGTCGACGCAGAGCGATTTCGAGAAAAAAGTCGCCTGGGCAGCCAAGACCCAGATCAAGGGCGATGTGCGTATCCGCCAGGAAAACATCGACATCGACGGCGAAGCCGACAACGGTGGCCGCGACAAGGATCGCCAGCGCGTTCGTGCACGCCTGGGTGCCTACACCGAAATCAACCCGCAGGTCGACAGCGGTATCCGCATCGCCACCGGTGGCGGCAACGACGCCCGTTCCACCAACCAGGACCTGGACGGCTACTTCTCGAAGAAATCGATCTGGCTGGACCTGGCCTACATCGATTACCACCCGACTGCCATCAAGGGCCTGTCGCTGATCGGCGGCAAGATGAACCAGCCATGGGTCAGCATGGGCGACGTGATCTGGGATGGCGACATCAACCCTGAAGGCCTGGCCCTGGCCTACAAGCTGCCACTGGCTGGCAAGACCGAGCTGTTCGCCAGCGCCGGTCACTACACGCTCAAGGACAACGTCGACGGCAACGGCGTGGAATTCAAGAATGACCTGCGCCTGTACGCCGGCCAGGTGGGCGCACGCTTCGCCCCGATCGACGACCTGAAGGTCACGGTCGGCGGTAGCGTCTACGGTTACGACAACGACAAGGACAGCGCCTGCGGCACCAACCCCAGCACCACCCCGTGCGCGCTGTCGGTCAACGGCAACACCACGACCGAGTTCCGCCTGTACGAAGGCTTCGGCCAGATCGACCTCACCGGCCTGGCCGTGCCGCTGGCCTTTTATGGTCAGTACGTGGTCAACGACGAGTCCACCGACGGCCACGACACCGCCTGGCTGGCCGGTGCCAAGACCAAGGTCTTCGGTTTCAGCCTGGACTACAACTACCGCGATGTGCAGCGTAACGCGGTGGTCGGTGCCTTCACCGACTCGGACTTCGCCAACGGCACCACAGGTTCCCGTGGCCACAAGGTCAAGGTCGGTTATGAAATCGACAAGAACTTCGCCCTGGGCGCAACCTACCTGATGGCCGATGCCGACTTCGCCAGCCGTGGCGGTCGCGACAAGGACGCCAACATTCTGCAACTGGATGCCGAGGTCAAGTTCTAAGCTGCACTACAAGGACGCTGACCCGCTCAGCGTCCGCTTCAAGAAAAGAGCTTGCAGGTATCGCTCCCCATCATCCGGCGATACCGGCAGGCTCTTTTTCTGCTTTTAGGGTTTGTGGATCAGCGCTTGCGCAGAATCACACAACCAATCGAATACCCGGCCCCGAACGAGCTGAGCACGCCCAGTGCGCCCGCCGGCAGGTCGTCCTGGTAGGTGTGAAACGCGATCACCGAGCCTGCCGAACTGGTGTTGGCATAGGTGTCGAGGATCACCGGCGCCTCATCAAGCGTCGCTTCGCGGCCCAGCAGCTTCTTGACGATCAGGTGGTTCATGCTCAGGTTGGCCTGGTGCAGCCAGAAGCGCTGCACGTCGCTGACGTTCAAGCCGCTGTCCTGCAGGTGGCTGCCGACCAGCTCGGCGACCATCGGGCACACTTCGCGAAACACCTTGCGGCCTTCCTGGACGAACAGCTTGTCCGGCGCATCGATGCCGTCTTCGGCGGTGCGGTTGAGGAAGCCGAAGTTATTGCGGATGTTGTTGGAGAACTGCGTCGACAAGCGCGTGCCGAGGATCTCGAACTGGTGCTGCGACGTTGCCAGGTCCGCACGCTCGACCACCACGGCGGTGGCGGCATCGCCAAAGATGAAGTGGCTGTCGCGGTCACGGAAGTTCAGGTGCGCGGTGCAGATTTCCGGGTTGATCACCAGCAAGGCGCGGGCCTGGCCCAATTGCACGCTGTTGCAGGCGGTCTGGATGCCGAAGGTGGCCGACGAGCAAGCCACGTTCATGTCGAAGCCGTAGCCCTGAATGCCCAGTGCATCCTGGATCTCGATCGAGATGGCCGGGTAGGCGCGCTGCAGGTTGGAGCAGGCCACGATGACCCCGTCGATGTCGGCGGCGGTCTTGCCGGCACGCTGCAAGGCCTGCTCGGCGGCGGCCACGCCCATTTCGCAGAGAATCGAACGCTGGTCGTTGCTGCGCTCGGGCAGCGACGGCTTCATGCGCTGCGGATCAAGGATGCCTTGCTTGTCCATCACGAAGCGGCTCTTGATGCCGGACGCCTTCTCGATGAACGCCGCATCGGACGCGGCCTGCGCCTGGACCTCGCCACGCTCGATGGCCGCGGCGTTTTCGTGGTTGAACTGGGTGACCCAGGCATTGAAGGACTGCACCAGCTCTTCGTTGGAGATGCTCTGGGCCGGGGTGTACAGGCCGGTGCCGCTGATGACGACGTTGTGCACGGTCGTTTCTCTCTTGTTGAAGGTAAGGGCCTGTAGGCCAGGCAAGGCGCAAAGTTTGACATATCGCCGCAATCGGGTGCTATCGCAGCCCGAACACAACCGCGTAACAGAATGCTGTAGGAGCGCGCTTGCCCGCGACCGAGTGCGTAGCAGTCGTAAAATTTCAGCGTTTCACAAATTTTTCGGTCATTCGCTGCAGATTTTCGGCGTTTTGGAGATTTTGCGAGCGCTACGCACTCGGTCGCGGGCAAGCGCGCTCCTACACAGGTGAGGCACAATCCAGAGACCGCATTGCACTGTGCAAGGGCAGCCGCAGTGTCGGTGATATCAGCCTTGCACCAGACTCCATTGTTTGCTCAGCCGCTTGTCGGACACCGGCATGCGGGTGCCCAGTTGCTGGGCGAATAGCGAAACGCGGTACTCTTCCAGCCACCAGCGCCAGGTCACCAGCTCCGGGTCGCGCTTGCCTTCCTGGGCGTGCTTGGCGGCACGGGCCTGGTACTGCGCCCATAACTCGCCCAGCTCGATGCTCCAGACCCGGTCCTTCTGCACCTGACCGGGCAGTTTTTCCAGGCGCAGTTCGACAGCCTTGAGGTAACGCGGCAATTCCTTGAGCCACTGGCCCGGTGTTTCACGCACGAAGCCCGGGTACACCAGCTTGCCCAGTTGTGCCTTGATGTCGTTGAGGGCCACGGCCCGGGCCAGGTCGATCTTGCCCTTGAAGCTCTTTTGCAGGCCATGCCACAGCTTGAGGATGTCCAGGGTCAGGCGCGCCAGGCGCTCGGCGTGCTCGGCCCACTCGCCGCGCTTGCGCTCGGCCAGCGACAACAGGCCGGCACCGTCACGCGGCAGTGTCTCCTCACCTTCGAGTACGCAGCTGTCCAGGCTGGCGAGCAGGATGTCTTCGATCAGCGCATCGACCCGGCCCAGGTCGCGGTACAGCAGCGCCAGCTCGGTCTGCCCCGGCAACTTGCCCCGCAGAAATTTCGCGGTGTCGGCCAGTTGCTGCAACAGCAGGCGCTGCAAGGCGCGGCGATGCTGGTACTCGGCCTCGGCCTGGGTCGGGAAACGTCCTTCCTTGACCGTACCGCCCTCCTCGACCAGCGCCGGGTAGACCGTCAGTGACAGGCCGGCAATCTTCTGCTGGGTCTGCTGCGCCACCGCCGCAAAGCCCTTGGCTTCCACCGGCTGCTGCCCCCTGGCGCTGTGCGGCATGGCCAGCGCAGCTTGCCCGGCCTCGGCAAAGCGGGCAGTCAGCGCGTCCAGGTCGCGGCCTTCACCCAGGAACTTGCCGTTGCCGTCGACCACCTCCAGGTTCATCTTCAGGTGCCCTTCAAGCTGGTCGGCGGCCTCGCTCCAGGCCTCGTCGGTGACCCGCGCGCCGGTCATGCGCAGCAGTTCGCGACCCAGCGCCTGGGGCAGCGAACCCTCGGCGAAGGTGATGCGTTGCAGGGCGGCGCGGACAAAGTCCGGCACCGGCACGAAATTCTTGCGCGTGGCCTTCGGCAGGTTGCGCACCAGTGCAATGCACTTGGTTTCCAGCAGGCCCGGCACCAGCCATTCCAGGCGTTCGGCCGGCAACGACTGCAACAGCGGCGCCGGCACTCGCAGGGTCACGCCGTCACGCGGGTGGTTGGGCTCGAAGTGATAGGTCAGCGGCAGGGTCAGTTCGCCCAGGCGCAAGGTGTCGGGGTATTGCGCGGCGGTGACTTCGTTGGCCTCGCGGGCCAGCACGTCTTCTTCGCGCATGATCAACAGTTGCGGGTCTTTCTGGCTGTGCACCCGATACCAGCTGTCGAAGGTCGCGGTCTGGTGCACCTCGGCCGGCAGCCGCGCATCGTAGAAGCCGTACAGGGTTTCTTCGTCGGCCAGGATGTCGCGGCGCCGGGCCTTGGCTTCCAGCTCATCGAGTTCTTCCAGCAGGCGCGTGTTGGCACTCAGGCATTTGGCCCGCGACAGGATATCGCCACGCACCAGGCCTTCGCGAATGAACATCTCGCGCGACACCACCGGGTCCACCGGACCATAGTGCACCGGACGGCGACCGACGATGATCAGCCCGTACAGGGTGATCTGCTCGAAGGCCACGACCTGGCCACGCTTTTTCTCCCAGTGGGGCTCGAAGTGGTTCTTCTTGATCAGGTGCCCGGCCAACGGTTCGATCCAGTCGACGTCGATCTTGGCCACCATGCGCGCATACAGCTTGGTGGTCTCGACCAGTTCGGCGGCCATCACCCATTGCGGGCGCTTGCGCCCCAGCCCAGAAGACGGATGCACCCAGAAACGGCGCTGGCGGGCACCCAGGTAGTCGCCTTCTTCGGTTTTCTGGCCGACCTGGCTGAGCAGGCCGGACAGGATCGCCTTGTGGAATTTGCCGTAGTCGGCCGGTTCCGCATTGACCGGCAGCTTCAGTTCGCGGCAGATCAGGCTCAGTTGCCGGTGCGCATCGCGCCATTCGCGCAGGCGCAGGTAATTGAGGAAGTTACGCCGGCACCAGTTGCGCAGCGGGCTTGAAGTCAGCGCCTGACGCTGTTCTTCGAACCCGCGCCAGAGGTTCACCAGCCCGGCAAAATCCGAGTCGGCGTCCTTCCATTGTGCGTGTGCCTGGTCAGCCGCCTGCTGACGCTCGGGCGGGCGCTCGCGCACGTCCTGCACCGACAGCGCACTGGCGATGATCAGCACTTCCTGCAGGCTGCCTTGTTGCGCGGCCTCCAGCAGCATGCGACCCATGCGCGGGTCCACCGGCAGGCGCGCCAACTGGCGACCCAGCGGGGTGAGCTGGTTTTCACGGGTAACCGCCGACAGCTCCTGCAACAGGTTGAAGCCGTCGCTGATGGCCTTGCCGTCCGGCGGCTCGATGAACGGGAAGTCGCTGATATCCCCCAGGCGCAGGTGCAGCATCTGCAGGATGACCGCCGCCAGGTTGGTGCGCAGGATCTCGGGGTCGGTAAATTCCGGGCGCCCGAGAAAATCCTCTTCGCTGTACAGGCGGATGCAGATGCCCGGCTCGACCCGGCCACAGCGACCCTTGCGCTGGTTGGCGCTGGCCTGGGACACCGCCTCGATCGGCAGGCGCTGGACCTTGGCGCGGTAGCTGTAGCGGCTGATGCGCGCGGTGCCGGTGTCGATCACATAACGAATGCCCGGTACGGTCAGCGAGGTCTCGGCGACGTTGGTGGCCAGCACCACGCGGCGCCCGGGGTGTGACTGGAAAATGCGCTGCTGCTCGGCCGGCGACAGGCGTGCGTACAACGGCAGGATCTCGGTGTGCCGCAGCTGGGCCTTGCGCAGCACCTCGGCGGCGTCACGAATCTCACGCTCGCCAGGCAAGAACACCAGCACATCGCCCGGCAGCTTGCCTTCGCTGCGCTCCATGGCGGCCAGTTCATCGAGGGTGGCGAGGATCGCCTGGTCAACGGTCAGGTCTTCCTCGACGCTGTTGCCCTCCTCGTCCTGCTCGCTGGCCAGCGGGCGGTACAGGGTCTCGACCGGGAAAGTCCGGCCCGACACTTCAATGATCGGTGCATCGTTGAAATGCTCGGAAAAGCGCTGCAGGTCGATGGTCGCCGAGGTAATGATCACCTTGAGGTCAGGACGCCGTGGCAACAGGGTCTTGAGGTAACCGAGTAGAAAGTCGATGTTCAGGCTGCGTTCGTGGGCCTCGTCGACGATCAGGGTGTCGTAGCGCTCCAGGAAGCGGTCGTTCTGGGTCTCGGCCAGCAGGATGCCGTCGGTCATCAGCTTGATCAGCGTGTTGTCACCGCTCTGGTCCTCGAACCGCACCTGATAGCCGACCAGCGAACCCAGGGGCGTGGCCAGTTCTTCAGCGACCCGACTGGCCACGCTGCGCGCCGCAATCCGGCGTGGTTGGGTGTGGCCGATCAGACCGTACTGGCCGCGACCGATTTCCAGGCAGATCTTGGGCAACTGGGTGGTCTTGCCCGAGCCGGTTTCGCCGGCAATGATCAGCACCTGGTGCTTGAGCAACGCCGCCTTGATCTCGTCGCGCTTGGCGGCAATCGGCAGGTGATCGTCGTAGCGGATGGTCGGCACACTCAGGCGCCGCGCCTCGACCTTGGCACACGACGCCTGGAAGCGTTCGAGCCACGACGCCAGCTTTGCCTCGTCAGGTTTCTTGCGCAGCTCATGCAACTGGCGGCGCAATTTATGACGGTCGCCGCTCATGGCGTGGTCGAGGTTGTTCAGCAACAGGTCGATAGAGGGCGATTCGGCGGTCATCAGGTACGCAAGGTCAGGTCGAAGGGGCAAAGCGGGGATTGTCGCAGATTTGCGCCGGGTTCGGCGATGGGGCGGATCGGTACCCGGTACCCGGTACCCGGTGATCGATGCCGGACAGGACCGGCTCGAGCCGGCCAGCAGGCGCCACCCTTGAAGGTGGCACCGTTGCCGGCAGACGCGCTTCGCCGCCCGGGCAGCCAGGTTATTTTTTCACGCCCATTTTTTTCAGTTCTTCATCACGCAGTTCGCGGCGCAGGATCTTGCCAACGTTGGTGGTCGGCAGCGCGTCGCGGAACTCGACGCTGCGGGCCACCTTGTAGCCGGTCAGGTTGGCACGCATGTGCTCCATGACCTGTTCCTTGGTCAGGGTCATGCCCGGCTTGACCACCACGAACACCTTGATCGACTCGCCGGATTTTTCGTCCGGCACGCCGATGGCCGCGCATTGCAACACGCCTGGCAGGCTGACCAATACGTCTTCGAGCTCATTGGGGTACACGTTGAAACCGGAGATCAGGATCATGTCCTTCTTGCGGTCGACGATGCGCAGGTAGCCGTCAGGCTGGATCACGGCAATGTCGCCGGTCTTGAGCCAGCCCTCGGCGTCGAGAATCTCTTCGGTGGCCTCGACACGCTGCCAATAGCCCTTCATCACCTGCGGGCCCTTGATGCACAGTTCGCCGGTTTCACCAAAGGCCAGCTCCGTGCCGGCGTCGTCGATGACCTTGCACACGGTCGAGGGCACCGGAATGCCGATGGTGCCGATCTGGATGTTCTGGATCGGGTTGACCGTGGCCACCGGGCTGGTTTCGGTCATGCCATAGCCTTCGCAGATCGGGCACTGGGTGACCGCCTTCCAGCGCTCGGCCACCGCCTGCTGCAGGGCCATGCCGCCGGACAGCGTGACCTTGAGCGACGAGAAATCGAGGTTGCGGAACTCCTGGTTGTTGCACAGGGCCACAAACAGGGTATTGAGGCCCACGAAGCCGTTGAACTTCCACTTGGACAGTTCCTTGACCATCGCCGGCAGGTCGCGCGGGTTGGTGATCAGGACGTTGTGGTTGCCACACTGCATCATGGCCATGCAGTGAAAGGTAAAGGCGTAGATGTGGTACAGCGGCAGCGGCGTGATGAGGATCTCGCAGCCCTCATTGAGGTTGGAGCCCATCAGCTCGCGGCATTGCAGCATGTTGGCGATCAGGTTGCGGTGGGTCAGCATCGCGCCCTTGGCCACGCCGGTGGTTCCGCCGGTGTATTGCAGCACGGCCACATCGTTGCTGCCCGGACAGGCTTCGCTGACCGCCTGGCCACGGCCCTTGGCCAGGGCATCGTTGAAGCGCACGGCCTGCGGCAGATGATAGGCCGGGACCATTTTCTTCACGTACTTGATGACGCTGTTGACTAGCAGACGCTTGAGCATCGGCAGCATGTCGGCCACTTCGGTGACAATCACATGCCGGACCTGGGTCTTGGGCACCACCTTCTCGGCCAGGTGCGCCATGTTGGCCAGGCACAACAGCGCGCTGGCGCCGGAATCGTTGAGTTGATGCTCCATTTCCCGCGCCGTGTAAAGCGGGTTGGTGTTGACCACGATCAGGCCGGCGCGCATGGCCCCGAACACCGCCACCGGGTACTGCAGCACGTTGGGCAGCTGCACGGCGATGCGATCGCCCGGCTTGAGGTCGGTGTGCTGCTGGATCCAGGCGGCAAAGGCGCCGGACAGCTCATACAGCTCGCCATAGGTCAGGGTCTTGCCCAGGTTGCTGAAGGCTGGCTTGTCGGCAAAACGCTGGCAGGATCGCTTGAGCACGGCCTGGACATTCGGATACTCGTCAGGATCGATCTCGGCAGCCACACCAGCAGGGTACTTGTCCTTCCAGAAGTTTTCGATCATGCAAGCCAGCTCCTTAGCGACAGCGAACTCTGCACACCGCACAGGCGATGCTGAGTGAATGTATTGGAATTATGCGATTCACGCCTTCGCTTGATGACGAGTCAAAAAGCGGGCCGAGATTAGCAGCTTTGCCAAACAGCGACCAGCGGCAAACGAGTCACGCCCAGTCACTAAATCGACTCAATAGCAACAAATAGTCACGCTTTATCCAGTGACTGATCGCTGACCCGGCGCGCAGCGCGACAGATGCCGCGCCAATGCCAGGGCTGCGGTAACCACCACGCACTCGCCGTGCAACATTCACCGACACATTCGCCCCCGCATACGGTTGCGTGGCACGCTCTACCCACGTGCATGGGCCGGTATACACTGATTTCCAATTGCCGTCGCTTGCGGACACCATCATGACTCAACAGACTTTCTGGCTCGACGCCACAGATCACTGCCGCTTGTTCGTCAACGCCTGGGTGCCGGCGTGCGAGGTACGCGCCGTGGTGATGCTGTCGCACGGCATGGCCGAGCACGGCGGCCGATATGCACGCCTGGGCACGGCCCTGAACGCGATTGGCATCGCCTTGTACGCCCATGATCAGCGCGGCCATGGCAAGACCGCCGCACAAGGCACGCTGGGTCATTACGCCGACAAGGACGGCTGGAGCAAGGTGCTGGGCGACCTGGCGCTGATGGCCCGGACACTCGACGAACTGCACCCGCAGCGGCCGCTGTTTCTGCTCGGGCACAGCATGGGCAGCTACATTGCCCAGGCGTGGCTGATGCACCACAGCGCCAGTGTGCAAGGCGCCATTCTCAGTGGCTCGAACTACCAGCCGGCGTCGCTGTACCGCAGCGCGCGCCTGATTGCGCGCCTGGAGCGGGTGCGCCAGGGCCCGCGGGGCCGCAGCGCCTTGATCGACGCACTGTCGTTTGGCACCTTCAACCACTCATTCAAGCCGGCTCGCACCCGATTCGACTGGCTCAGCCGTGACCCGCAAGAGGTTGATGCCTACCGGCAAGACCCGCTGTGTGGCTTTCGCTGTACCAATCAGCTGTGGCTCGACCTGCTGTGGGGGCTGACGAAAATCAGCAAGCCTTCGAGCCTGGCTCAGATCGACACACGCCTGCCGTTGCTGATTATCGGCGGCGAATGTGATCCGGTCAGCCACGGCAAGCGTCTGAAACGACTGGCCCATGTTTTGACCGGGGTGGGACACCAGGCATTAAAGCTTAAACTCTACCCCGATGCCCGCCATGAGCTGTTCAACGAGACCAACCGTGATGAGGTCATGCGTGACGTGATCGACTGGCTGCAATGGGCCATCGAGCAACCACGACCGCCCAGAGCCGAATGACGTATCGGCCTTCTCTTTAATAGTCAGGATAAACGAATGACCCAGGTCACCAACACGCCCTACGAAGCCCTTGAAGTCGGCCAGACCGCCAGCTACAGCAAGACCGTCGAAGAACGCGATATCCAGCTGTTCGCCGCCATGTCCGGTGACCATAACCCGGTGCACCTGGACGCCGAATATGCCGCCAGGACCATGTTCAAGGAGCGCATCGCCCACGGCATGTTCAGCGGCGCCCTGATCAGTGCAGCCGTGGCCTGCGAGCTGCCTGGGCCGGGCACCATCTATATCGGCCAGACCATGAGCTTCCAGAAACCGGTAAAGCTGGGCGACACCCTGACCGTGCGCCTGGAAATCCTGGAAAAGCTGCCCAAGTTCCGCGTGCGCATCGCCACCCGAGTGTTCAACCAGAACGAAGAGCTGGTGGTGGACGGCGAAGCCGAGATCCTGGCACCCCGCAAGCTGCAGACCGTTGAGCTGACGGTGTTGCCGGACATTTCTTTCGGTTGATAGTCAGGCAGGCCGTTGCAGGACTGCCGTGTTGATGAGGGTTGGTCCTGCTGGTCGTGTCGGTCTGCAATAGAGGTTCCAACCCTCTCTCGAAGATCGCCAAAGCCAGTGAAGGCGCCTGCCACCCCAAAAAACCCAGACAAAAAAATGGGCAACCGAAGTCGCCCTAAATGCCTTGCGTGCTCGTTGTGAAAAGCGTCGCCTGTCAGGACCGCGAGTCTTTCCAGATGAACAGCCCCATCCCGGTGAAGAACAAGGCCAGCATGGTCAGGGTGACGTAGCCTACGGTAACGACGGTGTCCGAATTTTCCAGGAACATGGTGGCCTTCCTCCGGTGTGTTGCTGTTCGATGGAGCAAGATTAATCAGGAGGGCACGGGCAGGTATTGACCTGGATCAGTGATCGGTCAGGTTGGCGAAAGGCTTGGCGCAGAAGGCGGGTATGCCCGGCGCCCGCAAAAACGGGCACCGGATGACAAAAGAGGGGGATCAGCGTTTTTTCGGCTTCTTCGACTTTTTCTTGCCACTCAGGGGCATGACCTGCTCGAAGGCCTTGCGCATCTCGTTGAGGCGCTTGTCGTTGACATCATGGATACGCTTGGCGCGCTCGGCGCTGAAATCGATCAGTTGGGCTTCATCGCTCATGATGCGGTTCTCTGACAACAGGGCTCTGGATGATGCGTCATCGCATCGATGCGGCCAGATGTATCAGACCTCGACGTCCACCCACAAGCCCTGGCGGGGCTCATTGTCGATCAGCGGTACCACCGGCACGGTGTTGTCGGCATTGAGCGAGTCGCCAGGAACGACCAGCAGGTCGATGTCATGATCGTGCTCGGGCGGCGCATCACCGCGTTGCTGGCGCTGTTGACGCTCCTGCTCCTCGCGCAGCAGCAAGGCCGCACGCTCGGCATCTTCGTAGCGCAGGTCAACGGTGGTTTCGCTGGAACTCGGTTGCACCGGCGCAACAGGCGGGACATCCGGCAGGCGTTTGGCCGGGTCCAGTTGCGAAGTCACAGGGACTACACTCAGAGGAAGTGTCGGTTGCAACATGATAGGTTCTCCTGTTATCAGGCTTTCGGCGGTCAATTGGTCAACTTGAGGACATCCTTGAGCCCTGGCGTCAGAAACTTCTGACTGCGTTTTGGGCCATTAGTGCCCTTGGCCGGCAAGATGACGCCCGCACACGTGAAAACCTGGTGTTTTTTCATGTCGCCTTTGGTCTTGGGCAGCAGGTTCCGTTACCATAGCCCGCTTTTTCATCGCGGAGACAGGCAGCATGGCGCAGCAGTATCAACCGGGGCAACGCTGGATCAGCGACAGCGAAGCCGAGCTGGGATTAGGCACCGTTCTGGCACAGGACGGCCGCTTGTTGACCGTGCTCTATCCGGCCACTGGCGACACCCGTCAGTACGCCCTGCGCAACGCGCCATTGACCCGCGTGCGCTTTTCTCCAGGTGACCTGATCACCCATTTCGACAACTGGAAGCTGACCGTGCGCGAGGTCGAGGACGTCGACGGCCTGCTGGTCTACCACGGTTTCAACAGCCAGAACGAGCTGGTCACCCTGCCGGAAACCCAGCTGTCGAACTTCATCCAGTTCCGCCTGGCCACCGACCGCCTGTTTGCCGGCCAGATCGACCCGCTGTCCTGGTTCTCGCTGCGCTACCACACCCTGGAACATACCAGCCGCCAGTTGCAGTCGTCGCTGTGGGGCCTGGGCGGCGTGCGTGCGCAGCCGATCGCCCACCAGTTGCACATCGCCCGTGAAGTGGCCGACCGTATTGCGCCGCGGGTCTTGCTGGCCGACGAAGTGGGTCTGGGCAAGACCATCGAAGCGGGCCTGGTGATCCATCGCCAGCTGCTGTCGGGCCGCGCCAATCGCGTGCTGATCCTGGTACCGGAAAACCTCCAGCACCAGTGGCTGGTGGAAATGCGCCGCCGCTTCAACCTGCAGGTTGCCCTGTTCGACAGCGAGCGCTTCATCGAAAGCGATGCCAGCAATCCGTTCGAAGACACCCAACTGGCACTGGTGGCGCTGGAATGGCTGGTCGAAGACGAAAAGGCCCAGGATGCGCTGTTTGCCGCAGGCTGGGACCTGATGGTGGTCGACGAGGCTCACCACCTGGTCTGGCATGAAGACAAGGCCAGCACCGAATATTCGCTGGTCGAACAACTGGCCGAGGTCATCCCCGGCGTGCTGCTGCTGACCGCGACCCCGGAACAATTGGGCCAGGACAGCCACTTCGCCCGCCTGCGCCTGCTTGACCCCAACCGTTTCCACGACCTGGCCGCCTTCCGCGCCGAGAGCGAGCATTACCGCCCGGTGGCCGAGGCCGTCCAGCAACTGCTCGACCAGGGCAAGCTCTCGGCCGAGGCCACTGCCACCATCGTCGGTTTCCTGGGCGATGAAGGCGAAACCCTGATCAAGGCCGTCAATGCCGGCGACGACGAAGCCAAGGCGCGGCTGGTCCGCGAACTGCTCGACCGTCACGGCACCGGCCGCGTGCTGTTTCGCAACACCCGTGCCGCCGTGCAGGGTTTTCCGCAACGCCAGCTGCATGCCTATCCGCTGCCCAACCCGGACGAGTACATGGAGCTGCCGCTGGGCGAGCATGCCGACCTGTACCCGGAAGTCAGTTTCCAGGCCCAGGCCGAAACGGGCGATGAGCAACGCTGGTGGCGCTTCGACCCACGGGTGGAGTGGCTGATCGACACGCTCAAGATGCTCAAGCGTGTCAAGGTGCTGGTGATCTGCGCCCATGCCGAGACCGCCATGGACCTGGAAGACGCCCTGCGCGTGCGCTCCGGCATCCCGGCCACTGTGTTCCATGAAGGCATGAACATCCTGGAGCGCGACCGCGCCGCCGCCTACTTCGCCGATGAAGAGTTCGGTGCCCAGGTGCTGATCTGCTCGGAAATCGGCAGCGAAGGCCGCAACTTCCAGTTCGCCCATCACCTGGTGCTGTTCGACCTGCCCGCGCACCCCGACCTGCTGGAACAGCGCATCGGCCGTCTGGACCGCATCGGCCAGAAGCACATTATCGAGCTGCACGTGCCTTACCTGGAAACCAGCCCGCAGGCCAGGCTGTTCCAGTGGTACCACGAAGCGCTCAATGCTTTCCTCAACACCTGCCCGACCGGCAACGCCATGCAGCATCAGTTCGGCCCGCGCCTGCTGCCGCTGCTCGAAGGCGGTGACGATGACCAGTGGCAGGCCCTGATCGACGAGGCCCGCGCCGAGCGCGAGCGCCTCGAAGGTGAGCTGCACACCGGTCGCGACCGCTTGCTGGAGCTCAATTCCGGTGGTGCCGGCGAAGGCGAGGCACTGGTCGAGGCGATCCTCGAGCAGGACGACCAGTTCTCTCTGCCGATCTACATGGAAACGCTGTTCAACGCCTTTGGCATCGACAGCGAAGACCATTCGGAAAATGCCCTGATCCTCAAGCCCAGCGAAAAGATGCTTGATGCCAGCTTCCCGCTCGGCGACGACGAAGGCGTGACCATTACCTACGACCGCAACCAGGCGCTGAGCCGCGAAGACATGCAGTTCATCACCTGGGAACACCCCATGGTGCAGGGCGGCATGGACCTGGTGCTGTCCGGCTCGATGGGCAACACCGCCGTGGCGCTGATCAAGAACAAGGCGCTCAAGCCGGGCACCGTGCTGCTGGAGCTGATCTACGTCAGCGAAGTGGTCGCACCGCGCGCCCTGCAACTGGGCCGCTACCTGCCACCGGCAGCGCTGCGCTGCCTGCTGGACGGTAACGGCAACGACCTGTCGGGCCGGGTGTCGTTCAACACCCTCAACGACCAGCTCGAAAGCGTGCCACGCGCCAGCGCCAATAAATTCATCCAGGCGCAGCGCGATGTGCTGACACCGAAGATCAACTCCGGCGAAGCCAAGATCGCCCCGCGCCATGCCGAGCGCGTGGCCGAGGCCCAGCGTCGCCTGGCAGCCGACACAGAGGAAGAACTGGCGCGCCTGACCGCCCTGCAAGCGGTCAACCCGACCGTGCGCGACAGTGAACTGCAAGCACTGCGCAGCTTGCGCGAGCAAGGCCTGGCCATGCTCGACAAGGCCGCGCTGCGCCTGGAATCGATCCGGGTGCTGGTGGCCGGCTGATTCCTTACGTTTGCTACGGCCCTGTAGAAGATTGCCGCCGCCTTGGTGCGCCAAGGCGGCGCGCCAAGGCGGTGCGCTGTCGCGCAGCAAACATGGGGCCAGGTAGGAGCGCGCTTGCCCGCGACTGGGCGCGAAGCGGCCACAAAATTGATGAAACGCCACAAATTTGCGACTGTTATCCCATCCGGGATTTATGAAACGCCACAAATTTGCGACTGCTAACGCAGCCGGTCGCGGTGGTCCGGCATTCCGGCAAGCGCGCTCCTACAGGCCAAGCGGTTATTTGCTACATCCTGGCCTGCATCGCTTCGGCATCGCGTCCGAAGCTGCGGGTGGCCATCAGCAGGCACACCAGGGTCGCCAGCAAGGCGGCCGGGATCAGGTACAGGGCGCCATGCAGGCCGACCGCCTTGAAGCTTTCGGTCATCTGCGCAGCGCCGGCCGCCAGCATGGCCTGCTGGGCAAAGTGATCGGACAACAGCCCCACCATTACCGGCCCCAAGCCACCCCCCAACAGGTATAACCCGGCGAAGAACAGGGCCATGGCCGTGGCCCGCAAGCGCGGCTCGACCACATCCTGGATAGCCGGGTAGACGCAGGTATAAAAGTTATAGGCGAACAGCCAGCCCAGGCTGAACACCGCCACGAACAGCGTGATCGCCACCAGCCCCGCGTGCAGGGCATAACCGGTGGCCAGCGTGGCCACCAGCATGCTCACGACCGCCAGCCACAAGCGCCCGGTGACTGAACGCTCGTGCAGCTTGTCGGCTACCACCGCCCCCAGCGTCAGGCCAAACAGACCGGTCACACCGACAATCACGCCAGTGGCCACGGCCGCCTCCTGCAATGACACCTGAAAATACCGCTGCAGCATCGGCACCATGAACGAGTTGCAGGCATAGGCGGCAAAGTTATAGGCCAGCCCTGCCAGCATCAGCCAGCGGAACGTGGCAATACCCAGCAGCCGACGAATGGGCCGCTCAATCTTCGCCTCGGACATGGCCACGCCCTCGGCAGCGCCTCGTTGCGGCTCACGGATAAACAGCATGAACAACGCCAGGATCAGGCCCGGTACGGCGGCAATGAAAAACGGTGCCCGCCAGCTGTCGAACGCCTTGACCATTGCACCGATGGTAAAGAACGCCAGCATCAGCCCCAGTGGCAGGCCCAGCATGAAGATGCCCATGGCCCGGGCACGTCGCCTGGCCGGGAACAGGTCGCCGATCAATGAATTGGCCGCCGGTGCATAGCTGGCTTCGCCGATGCCCACGCCCATGCGCACCAGCACGAACGCCCAGAAACTGCTGACCATGCCATTGACCGCCGTCAAGGCGCTCCACACGGCCAGACCGCCACCCATGATGGCCCTGCGCGAGCCATTGTCGGCCAGCCGCCCCAACGGCAGGCCGGCGATGGCGTACACCAGGGTGAACGCGGTGCCCATCAGGCCCAGCTGGAAATCGCTCAGGTGCCATTCCAGGAGAATGGATTCGGTGACGATCGAGGGAATGGCGCGATCGAAAAAATTGAACAGATTGGCCAGGAACAACAGAAACAGCACGCGCCAGGCGTTGCTGGCCTGGATAGAAACGTGCGGCAGAGGCGTGTTCATGCAGGCATCCTTGCGGTGCGAGGTTTCAGGTCGGTACAACTGCGTACTCAGCCTAGGCCAGGATCGGCTGAAACGATCGGGCCTGGCCGGTAAACATTCGTTACCAAAGCCTTCCGCCCTGCTCCCTTGCACCGCGCGCCCCGGCAGATTACTTGCAAGCAAATTAATCACCGATGAGACTGGCGAGTTTTTATCAGCCTCTATACTGAAACTCGACTCGCCACAGGAGCGGCCTGATGCCCCTTGGCGACCCTTGCAGTGAATACATAGGGCTCGCTATGGAATGGCCGGGTTTGAATGCTTTTGTCGGATTGCCGACCACGGGGCAGGTGCTGATTGACTGCAGCCACAATGTTTTTCTCGTGGCATTGGCCTACGGCGTTATCTGTGCAGCCTGCTTTGCCACTGTAGACCTCGCCGACCGCGCCATTCATGTCGAGGCCAGGCACACCCGGCGACTGTGGAAATACCTGGGCGCCTTGTGCCTGGCAGGCGGCGTCTGGGCCATGCACTTCATCAGCATGCTGGCATTCCAGGCCCCATTGAACGTCAGCTTCGACCTGGGCATTACCCTGTTCTCGCTGCTGATCGTGCTGTTTGCAGGTGCCCTGGCCATCCGCAGCCTGTGCCAGGACACCCTGACAATCAGCAGTGCTGTGTTCAATGCCACCCTGATCGGCCTGGCCATCAGCGCCATGCATTATGTCGGCATGGCGGCCATGCACTCCGATGCCCATCAGTATTACGACCCCACGCTGTTTGCCCTGTCGATCCTGGTGGCGATCCTGGCCAGTGCAGCGCTGCTGATTGCCCCGCGGTGGCTGCGCAAGAACCGTGGCATGCTCCACCAGTTGTTTCGCTACGGCGCCAGCGCGCTGCTGGGTGCCGGGTTGCTCGCCATGCACCTGGTGGGCATGCATGCGCTGCACCTGGTGCTGCCCGAAGGCCATCTGCCGCAACTGCCCAATACCCAGAACAGCCAGCAACTGGGCCTGACCCTGGCCACCATTACCTTGCTGATCATTGCCGGCAGCATCAGCGCCGCAATGGCCGACAAGAAGCTGCAAGGCAAGGAGCGAGACCTGCAGCGGGTCAACGCCCTGCTCACCCAGCTCGATCAGGCCCGCATGTCATTGCAACAGGTGGCTCATTACGACCCGCTGACCAACCTGGTCAACCGCCGTGGCTTCAATCAGCTGTTTGCTGAAAAGCTTGCCGAGCATGCCACCACGCAAGGCCAGCTGGCGGTGATGTTCCTGGACATTGACCACTTCAAGCGTATCAACGACAGCCTGGGACACGATGCCGGCGATGAACTGCTCAAGGTGATCGCCGAGCGCATCCGCAGCGCCACCCGCGTGCAGGACGTGGTAGCACGTTTTGGCGGCGACGAATTCTGTATCCTGATCAGCATTCCCGATTACGAAGAGGCCAGGCACCTGGCCAACCGGGTCATGCAAAAGATGAAAGAGCCCATCGCCCTCGCCGGGCGGCGCATGGTAATGACCACCAGCATCGGCATCGCGGTGTTTCCCCGTGACGGCTCGACCAGCGACGAACTGCTCAAGCATGCCGACCTGGCCCTGTACCAGTCCAAGGGCAATGGCCGTAACAGGGCGAACTTCTTCAACCCGGCCCTCAAGACAAGGGCCAGCCTGGAACTGCACCTTGAAGAAGAACTGCGCAACGCCCTGCGCGAGGAAACCGGGCTACAAGTCTACTACCAGCCCATCATCGACCTGCGCACCGGGCATGTGGCCAAGCTCGAAGCCCTGGTGCGCTGGGAGCATCCGCAACATGGCCTGCTGACCCCGGACCGCTTCATCGGCATTGCCGAAGCCAACGGCCTGATCGCCGAGCTGGACAACTGGGTATTGCGCCGGGCCTGCAAGGACCTGGGCGCCTTGCGCCTGGATGGCTTCGAGGGCCTGATCATTGCGGTCAACTGCTCGGCGCTTAACCTGGTACGCGAAGAGCTGGGTGATGAAGTCGAAGACGCGCTGCGCCAGGCCGACGTGGCGCCGGGGCGGCTGGAACTGGAAGTGACCGAGAACGCCCTGATGGGCAACATCAGCAATACCATCGGGCTGCTCAAGCATATCCGCAGCCTGGGCGTGTCCTTGTCGATCGATGACTTCGGCACCGGTTATTCGTCCCTGGCCTACCTCAAGCGCCTGCCGCTGGATACGCTGAAGATCGACCGTTCGTTCATCCAGGACATCCCCAAGTCAACCCAGGACATGGAGATCGTCCACGCGATAATCGTCATGGCCCACACCCTGCACCTCAAAGTGGTCACCGAGGGCGTGGAAACCCCGGCGCAGCTGGACTTTCTCAGCCAGTACGGCAGTGACTACGTCCAGGGCTACCTGTTCAGCAAGCCGCAGCCGCTGGAGCACCTGCTGCCAATGATCACCCGCATGAACCAGCATGAGCCGGTGAGCCTGTGGCCTGCCACCCTGATGTTGCAGGATCGGCTGCTGGAGCCTGATGCGCCCAGGTCACTGGACCTGTTCAGTGACCTGCCAGCGCCTGCCGGCCACTGCCCGCTCGGCCATCCCGAACGCACCAAGCGCACACGGTGGTCAGACTGAAGCACGGTGAACAGGCATGACCCCAGAACAGCGCAGCCTAGCGCCCTATAAAGGTGCAGAAATCAATGGCTTGCCCGATCCTGGATCAGGATCCAGGGGGATACCACGACTGCCCAGAGCTGTGCCTGGCGTTCGAAAAAATCCAGCGCCCTTGTTTCAGACACCTTGGCGACCTGTCCGGCCTCCATCCAGGCAGACAAGGTTTTGGCGTCGTCCTGCGCCAGCGCCTCGCCCACCGCAATCAGATCGAGCGTGGGATCGACCCACAACAGGGCACCCTTTGCAAAGAATGGTTGCAATTGATGCCAGGGAATAATCGCCGTCTCACCGAGGATTTTGGCATAGAGGGTGCTTGGTTCTTGGTTCATGGGTTTTACCGAGTGAAAAAACGACGCAATCATAGCGCCGCCTTCCCCGGATAAACACCGGCAACGCCCGCGTACGCAGGCAATTGCAGCACTTCGTCCAGGCCTGCAGCCTTCAACCAGAAGGATCACGGCCGTAGCGAAAGGCTGCACCGGCGCCCTACAAGTAACACCCGCACATCACCTGACCGATTGCCGGCACAGCACCGAAACCGGAAATGGCAGCGTAATTATGTAATTTCCTGTCGATCAGGCGACATGCAGCAATTCTTATCCGAACTGCCAGCTTTTCAATCGATCCAGCCGCACTCTAAACTGTGCCGGTACAGTTGGCAGGGCGGGAAAGGCCGGTAGCAACCATCCGGTCCTGCAGCCTTGGCCGTCAGGATTATAAAAACTACAACGCAAGAGTGGAGCATCATGATCAAGGGTACCAAGAAGCTTTCCAAGCTGTTTGCGGCACTGGTAGTGGCAGGCGTTGCAAGCCATTCGTTCGCGGCCGATACCATCAAGATCGGCATCGCAGGTCCCAAGACCGGCGCTGTAGCCCAATACGGCGACATGCAGTTCAGCGGTGCCAAGATGGCGATCGAGCAGATCAACGCCAAGGGCGGCGTCGCTGGCAAGAAGCTTGAGGCCGTCGAGTACGACGACGCCTGCGATCCCAAGCAAGCGGTCGCCGTTGCCAACAAGATCGTCAACGATGGCGTGAAGTTCGTCATCGGCCACCTGTGCTCCAGCTCTGCCCAGCCGGCTTCGGACGTCTACGAAGACGAAGGCATCATCATGGTCACGCCCGCGGCCACCAGCCCAGACCTGACCGCCCGTGGCTACAAGCTGGTGTTCCGCACCATCGGCCTGGACAGCGCCCAGGGCCCGGCCGCCGGCAACTATATTGCCAAGCAGGTCAAGCCCAAGATCGTTGCAGTCATCCACGACAAGCAGCAGTACGGTGAAGGCATCGCCACCGCCGTCAAGCAGACCCTGGAAAAAGACGGCATCAAGGTTGCCCTGTTCGAAGGCATCAATGCCGGCGACAAGGACTTCTCCTCGCTGATCGCCAAGATGAAGCAGGCCAATGTCGATTTCGTCTACTACGGCGGCTACCACCCCGAGCTGGGCCTGATCCTGCGCCAATCCCAGGAAAAAGGCCTGAAAGCCGGCTTCATGGGTCCTGAGGGCGTGGGCAATGCCTCGATCTCGCAGATCGCCCAGGATGCCTCCGAAGGCCTGCTGGTCACCCTGCCAGCCTCGTTCGACCAGGACCCGGCCAACAAGGCGCTGGTCGATGCGTTCAAGGCCAAGAAAGAAGATTCCAGCGGCCCGTTCGTGTTCCCGTCCTACGCTGCCGTGCAGGTCATCGCCGACGCCATCACCCTGGCCAAGACCGAAGACACCGACAAGGTCGCGGCCGCCCTGCGTGCCAACACCTTCAAGACGCCGACCGGCGAGCTGGCCTTCGATGACAAGGGCGACCTCAAGGACTTCAAGTTCGTGGTCTACACCTGGCACAAGGACGGCACCAAGACCGAAGCGCCAGTGAAGTGATTTCACCCCTTCGATGAATACCAGAGCCCACTGCAATCGCAGTGGGCTTTGTTTTGCGAGGTGCATGGCGTCCACAAGACGCCACCGGCACCCGAACAACTCGAAGCCGTGCCCGAGGCCCAGCGGGCTTGTGTCAACGTGGAGCGATACCACGACGCGCAAGCACCCCCCGCAAACCGCCGTGCAGGTTTTCAGGAGCGCTGTAATGCCCGAGATAGAAATCTATCACTTCTTCCAACAGCTGGTTAATGGCATGACCATTGGCAGCACCTACGCCTTGATCGCCATTGGCTACACCATGGTCTACGGCATCATCGGCATGATCAACTTCGCCCACGGCGAGGTGTACATGATCGGCTCCTACGTGGCGTTCATCGCCATCGCAGGCCTGACCATGATGGGCCTGGGCAGTCTGCCCCTGATCATCACCGCCGCCTTCGTGGCCAGCATCGTGGTGACCAGTGCCTATGGCTACACCATCGAACGGGTTGCCTACCGACCGCTGCGCGGCAGCAACCGGCTGATTCCGTTGATCTCCGCCATCGGTATGTCGCTGTTCCTGCAGAACACGGTCCTGCTGTCCCAGGACTCCAAGGACAAGTCGATCCCCAACCTGATTCCGGGCAACTTCGTGTTCGGCTCGGCCAGTACCCATGAAGTGGTCATTTCCTACATGCAGGTGCTGATTTTCGTCGTCACCGTGATCACCATGCTGGCCCTGACCTGGTTCATCTCGCGTTCACGCCTGGGCCGCGCCTGCCGCGCCTGCGCCGAAGACATCAAGATGGCCAACCTGCTGGGCATCAACACCAACAACATCATTGCCCTGACCTTCGTGATCGGCGCAGCCTTGGCGGCCGTCGCGGCGGTGCTGCTGAGCATGCAGTACGGCGTGATCAACCCCAACGCGGGCTTCCTGGTCGGCATCAAGGCGTTCACCGCAGCGGTGCTGGGCGGGATCGGCAGCATTCCCGGCGCCATGCTGGGTGGCCTGGTGCTGGGCATTGCCGAAGCCTTTGGCGCCGATGTCTTCGGCGATCAGTACAAAGATGTCGTGGCGTTCAGCCTGCTGGTGCTGGTGCTGCTGTTCCGCCCGACCGGCCTGCTGGGCCGTCCGGAGGTTGAAAAAGTATGAGCAAGAATCTCAAGTCGGCGTTTTTCAGCGCCCTGCTGGTGCTCGCCGTGGCCTACCCGGTGCTGGGCCTGAAACTGGAGATCGTCGGGGTCAACCTGACGGTCCTCAATGCCAGCAGCTCGACCATCGCCATCATCCTGGGCAGCGCCCTGGTGATCTTCCTGCGCGTGCTGTTCCACGAGCAGATCGCCACCCTGTGGCGCGCCTCGCCGGGCCTGCCGGTAGTGCCGGCCAAGGCGAGCAACTTCCTGACCCTGCCCAGCACCCAGCGCTGGATCATCCTGGCCATGGTCATGGTCGCGCTGGTCTGGCCGTTCTTCGGTTCGCGGGGCGCGGTGGACATCGCTACCCTGATCCTGATCTACGTGATGCTGGGCCTGGGCCTGAACATCGTGGTGGGCCTGGCCGGGCTGCTGGACCTGGGCTACGTGGGCTTCTATGCGGTCGGAGCCTACAGCTATGCGCTGCTGTCGTTCTATTTCGGCTGGGGCTTCTGGATCTGCCTGCCGATCGCCGGGATGATGGCCGCACTGTTCGGCTTTTTGCTGGGCTTTCCGGTGCTGCGCCTGCGCGGTGACTACCTGGCCATCGTGACCCTGGGTTTCGGCGAGATCATCCGCCTGCTGCTGCGCAACATGACCGGTTTCACCGGCGGCCCCAACGGCATCAGCAACATCGAGAAGCCGACGTTCTTCGGCCTGTCGTTCGAGCGCAAGGCCGCTGAAGGCATGCAGACCTTCCACGAGTTCTTCGGCCTGCCGTACAACTCGATCAACAAGGTGATTTTCCTGTACCTGGTGGCGCTGATGCTGGCACTGGTCGCCCTGTTCGTGATCAACCGCCTGCTGCGCATGCCGATCGGCCGCGCCTGGGAAGCGCTGCGCGAAGACGAGATCGCCTGCCGCGCCCTGGGCCTGAACCCGACCATCATCAAGCTTTCGGCCTTCACCCTGGGCGCTGCATTCGCAGGTTTCGCCGGCAGCTTCTTTGCCGCCCGCCAGGGCCTTGTGACCCCTGAATCGTTCACCTTCATCGAGTCGGCGATCATCCTGGCGATTGTCGTGCTCGGCGGCATGGGCTCGCAGCTGGGCGTGATCCTGGCCGCGATCGTGATGATCCTGCTGCCCGAATTGATGCGTGAATTCAGTGAATACCGCATGTTGATGTTCGGCGCCATGATGGTGCTGATGATGGTCTGGCGCCCCCAGGGTTTCCTGCCCATGCAACGTCCTCATATGGAGCTGCGCAAATGAGCCGCCCACTATTGCAAGCCTCGGGCCTGTCAATGCGCTTCGGTGGCCTGCTGGCCGTCAACGGCGTGTCCCTGACCGTCAACGAAAAACAGGTCGTGTCGATCATCGGCCCCAACGGGGCCGGCAAGACCACGGTGTTCAACTGCCTGACCGGCTTCTACAAACCGACCTCCGGCAGCATCCTGCTCGACGGCGAGCCGATCCAGGGCCTGGCCGGGCATCAGATCGCCCGCAAGGGCGTGGTACGCACCTTCCAGAACGTACGGTTGTTCAAGGAAATGACCGCCGTGGAAAACCTGCTGGTCGCCCAGCACCGCCACCTGAACACCAACTTCCTGGCCGGCCTGTTCAAGACCCCGGGGTTTCGCCGCAGCGAACGCGAGGCCATGGAGTACGCCGAGCACTGGCTTGAGGCGGTCAACCTCAAGGAGTTCGCCAATCGCCCGGCCGGCACCCTGGCCTACGGCCAGCAACGTCGCCTGGAAATTGCCCGCTGCATGATGACCCGCCCGCGCATCCTGATGCTCGATGAGCCGGCCGCCGGCCTGAACCCGCGCGAAACCGAGGATCTCAAGGCGCTGATCGGCGTATTGCGCAACGATCACAACGCCACGGTGCTGTTGATCGAGCACGACATGAAGCTGGTCATGAGCATTTCCGACCACATCTTCGTGATCAACCAGGGCACGCCCCTGGCCGACGGCATCCCCCAGCAGATCCGTGATAATCCGGACGTCATCAAAGCCTACCTGGGGGAAGCGTAAATGCTCCAGTTCGAGAACGTTTCGACCTTCTACGGCAAGATCCAGGCGCTGCACAGCGTCAATGTCGAGGTTCGCCAGGGCGAGATCGTCACCCTGATCGGTGCCAACGGTGCCGGCAAGTCGACCCTGCTGATGACCCTGTGCGGCTCACCGCGGGCCCACAGCGGGAATATCCGTTACCAGGGTGAAGAGCTGGTCGGCCAGGAGTCTTCGGTGATCATGCGCAAGAGCATCGCGGTGGTGCCCGAGGGCCGCCGCGTGTTCGCCCGCCTGACCGTCGAGGAAAACCTGGCCATGGGCGGCTTCTTCACCGACAAGGGTGACTATCAGGAGCAGATGGACAAGGTCCTGCACCTGTTCCCGCGCCTGAAAGAGCGCTTCAGCCAGCGTGGCGGCACCATGTCCGGTGGCGAGCAGCAGATGCTGGCCATCGGCCGGGCGCTGATGAGCAAACCCAAGCTGCTGCTGCTCGACGAGCCCTCGCTGGGCCTGGCGCCGATCATCATCCAGCAGATCTTCGACATCATCGAACAACTGCGCCGCGATGGCGTGACGGTGTTCCTGGTCGAGCAGAACGCTAACCAGGCACTGAAGATCGCTGACCGTGCCTACGTGCTGGAAAACGGCCGGGTGGTGATGGAAGGCTCGGGCGAGCAATTGCTGACCGATCCGAAAGTGCGTGAGGCGTACCTGGGCGGTTGAGTCCTTGCGCCTTGTTCGCGGCTCAAGCCGCTCCTACGATGTGCATCATCGGTAGGAGCGGCTTGAGCCGCGAAGCCTGTGAATGAACAATGCCTGATATCGCACGCTACCCTCTTGAGATCCATTCCCACCCTGCGTAACGTGGCACCTCCTGTCTGGAGGCTGACCATGTCCGTTGTTCGCACCGCCCTTGTATGTTCTCTGTTGCCCCTGTTCGCCGGTTGCCAATGGCTGGGGCTGCAACCTGCGGCGCCTGCCAAGATGTCCACGGCCAGCATGGTGCGCATGCAGGGCGATCTGACCGGTGAAGCCGGCAGGCTGCTGTTCGAACCCTGCCATGAGCGGCGCCGCTATGTCGTGCTTGATCGCGGAGCCACCGGCATCCTGCAAGAATCGGCGAGCCTGGCCGACAGCCAGAACCGCGTGTTCGCCGACCTGCGAGGTCATTTCAATGCCAGCAAGGCCGCCGGCAGCGACGGCCAGGTCGACCTCTACCAGCTGTACCGCGTCGAGCGCACCGGCACCGCTTGCGAAGACCCCAACTTCAAACGCCTGACCCTGCACGCCGAAGGCCTGGATCCGGCCTGGAGCGTCAATGTCAGCGGCAAGGGCATGATCATCGACGTCGCCGGGCAGCCGCCCGTCGCCCTGCCCTACCTCGAAGAACAACTGCCCGACGGTCGCTTCAACCTCAGCAGCGAAGCCAACGGCCAGCGCGTCGAACTCTGGGTCGCACCGCAACGCTGCGTCGACAGCCGAAACGGCGCGGTGCGCCACCTGAGCGCCGAGTTGCGCGTGAATGGCACGACCGTGCGCGGGTGTGGTTACTACGGCGGCGCACGCAACGACTAGGCCCTTTACGCTAATCGGCGGCGCTCACCGACTTTTCGTACAGAGCCTAAACGCACAACATCTGGTTGGCGATGCCGCTTATAATGCCCGGTTCTTGTAGTGCTGCCGGGCTGGACCTGCGGCCCGGAAACTGGATCTTTTCAATGTTACGAATCAACGAACTCAAGCTGCCCCTGGATCATCCCGAAGAGGCGCTGCGAAGCGCCCTGCTGGAACGCCTGGGCATCGACGCCAACGAGCTGCTGGACTTCAGCGTCTTCAAGCGCAGCTACGACGCGCGCAAGAAATCCTCCGAGCTGCTGTTTATCTACACCCTGGACTTCAGCGTACGCGATGAAGCCGCCCTGCTCGGCAAACTGGCCCACGACCCTCAGGTTGTCCCGGCGCCGGACGTCAGCTACACATTCGTCGGCCACGCCCCCGAAGGGTTCAGCACCCGCCCGCTGGTGATCGGCTTTGGCCCATGCGGCATCTTTGCCGGCCTGTTGCTGGCGCAGATGGGCTTCAAGCCGATCGTGCTGGAGCGCGGCAAGGAAGTGCGCCAGCGCACCAAGGACACCTGGGGCCTGTGGCGCAAGAGCGTCCTCAACACCGAGTCCAACGTGCAGTTTGGCGAGGGCGGTGCCGGGACCTTTTCCGACGGCAAGCTCTACAGCCAGATCAAGGACCCGAATTTCCTGGGCCGCAAGGTGCTGCATGAGTTCGTCAAGGCCGGTGCGCCGGATGAGATCCTCTACGTCAACAAGCCGCACATCGGCACTTTCCGCTTGACCGGCATGGTCGAGAACATGCGCGCCGAGATCATTGCGCTGGGCGGTGAAGTGCGTTTCGAGCACAAGGTCAGCGACCTGCTGATCGATGATGGCCAGTTGCACGGCGTCGAGCTGGCCAACGGCGAGCGCATCGAGTCGCGCCATGTGGTGCTGGCCCTGGGTCACAGCGCCCGCGACACCTTCCGCATGATGCACAGCCGGGGCGTGTACATGGAAGCCAAGCCGTTCTCGGTGGGCTTTCGCATCGAGCACCCGCAATCGCTGATCGACCAGGCGCGCCTGGGCAAATACGCCGGCCACCCCAAGCTGGGCGCTGCCGACTACAAGCTGGTCTACCACGCCAGCAACGGCCGTTCGGTCTACAGCTTCTGCATGTGCCCCGGCGGCACCGTGGTCGCGGCGACCTCGGAACCGGAGCGGGTGGTCACCAACGGCATGAGCCAGTATTCGCGCAACGAGCGCAATGCCAACTCGGGACTGGTGGTGGGCATCGACCCTGAGCGCGATTATCCGGGCGGCCCACTGGCGGGTATCGAGTTGCAGGAACGCCTGGAGTCGCTGGCCTACACCCTGGGCGGCAGTTCTTACGAAGCCCCGGCGCAACTGGTCGGTGACTTCATGGCCGGGCGGCCGTCGACGGCGCTGGGCAGTGTCGAGCCGTCCTACAAGCCGGGCGTCAAGCTGGTGGACCTGGCCGAGGCGCTGCCGGCCTTTGCCATCGACGCCATTCGCGAAGCCCTGCCGGTGTTCGACCGCCAGATCAAGGGCTATGCCCTGCACGATGCCGTGCTGACGGGACTTGAAACCCGGACCTCGGCACCAGTGCGCATTACCCGTGGCGCCGACCTGCAGAGCCTCAACGTCAAGGGCTTGTACCCGGCCGGCGAAGGCGCAGGCTATGCCGGCGGGATCCTGTCGGCGGGCGTGGACGGTATCCGCATCGCCGAAGCGGTGGCGCGGGATCTGCTCGGGATCCCCGGTTGATCCGACCCTGATGGCTCAGCCACGCACGCCTGGCGCGCCTGGCTGGGCGTGATCCCGAACCGGGCCTTGAACGCCCGGGCAAAATGCGCCTGGCTGGTAAAGCCGTGGCGATAGGCGATCTCGCTGACATCCAGCCCCGCACCTCGCCGACCGGCCAGCAGCTCACGAGCCTGAAGCAGACGCTGTTCCAGAATGAACCGGCTGGGCAGCGTGTCTTCCAGCGCGAACAAGCGCGTCAGGTGCCGCGAGGAAATGCCGATCTGCAGGGCCACCCGCTCGCAGCTGAGCGTCGGGTCGCCCAGTTGCTTCTGGATGCACTGCTTGGCCGCCAGCAGGTAAGACGCACTCAGGGCATTGATGCGTCCCGTGCCCAGTTGCCCGGCAATGAGAGTGCCCAGCAGTTCGAACACCTGTTCCTTGTAGACCGTGGCTTGTTCACAGTCCGGGCGCCGGAAAAACGCGCCGGTCTGTTCACCCAGCGTGCGCAGCAGCAAGCGTTGTACGCTGTTGTCGGCCGTAATCTTCAATGACTTGCCGAACTGCCTCAGGCAGCGCTCGGCAAAGCGCGCCTGCGGGATATCGAAAATGAACTGCTCGCAGGGGCCGGAAAAGCCGATCAGGTAGGGTTTGTCGGTGCGGTAGATGATCAGTTCGCCCGGTGCCAGTAACTGACAATCGCCGTCCTGGTAAAAGAACGACCCACTGCCGGTCACCAGCGCCACGAACACCGATTCCTTGGGCACCGTGCGGATCATCGTGCTGTCGCGTTCGACGACATGCTGGTTGCCGGCCACGCGGGCCAGGGCCAGTTCATCCAGCTGCAGGTTATCCTGGCGGCCGACAAAGCCGCTCTCGCACCAGCTGTTGCACTTGAGCCCCACCAGCGAGGCGGCGTTGTACTGCTCCCAGAAGGCCAGCCGCTGCTCTGGCGCTATGGTCTGGGTGCTGGCGTGACGGATTTCGAGCAGTGCGTTTGACGTCATTATTGTTTTTTTCATGGGTGACGGGTTCCGCAGGAGCGACAAGGTGGAATGGCGAGCCTTGCGCATTCATTAACATATGAACCTTGTACCTTGTCAACGCCCGCAGCGCCCATCCATGAGCGTCTGGCCGCCCTGTCCGATTACGGCAACAAACCGGTCCGATTCGATCAAACCGACACATGACGCTGGCTTTAAAGTCCCCCTGAATGTCCCTGCCATGACAACAATCAGAGGCCGACCATGCCCGAATCCACCCCACTTCCTGCCCGCAACGCTCCCCGCTCGTTCGACTACATTGTGGTCGGCGCCGGGTCGGCCGGTTGCGTACTGGCCAACCGGTTGTCCGCCAACGCGCAGACCACGGTCTGCCTGATCGAGGCCGGTCCCAGCGACCAAAGCCTGTTGCCCGGCGCTTATGTGCGCACGCCGGCCGGCATCATCCGCCTCATCGCCAACCCCAAATGGAACTGGATGCATCAGTTCAGCGCTCAGGGCGACAGCGACGGGCGCTCCATCCCCTGCCCGCGTGGGCGCGTGTGGGGCGGTTCCAGTGCCATCAACGGCATGATCTACATTCGCGGCCATCGTCACGATTACGACCGTTGGGCAGCCGCCGGCAACCAGGGCTGGAGCTACGACGAACTGCTGCCGTATTTTCGCCGCTCGGAACACTTCGAGCCCGGCGACTCGCCCTGGCACGGCCAGCAAGGCGAGCTGAACGTGGCCAGCCTGCGCAGCCCGGCCCCGGTCAATCAGGTGTTCTATGACGCTGCCGCCGAACTGGGCTGGCGCTATAACCCGGACTTCAACGGCGAAGAACAGGAAGGCTACGGGCCATTCCATGTCACCCAGGTCAACGGCGAGCGCTGCAGTGCTGCACGGGCCTTTCTGCACCCGGCGCTGAAACGTCCCAACCTAACGGTACTGAGCTCGACCCTGACTCATCGGGTTCTGTTGCAAGGCCGACGCGCCACTGGGGTCGAGATCAGCCAGAACGGCACCGTGACGCAGGTGCTGGCCCACCGCGAGGTCATCCTCAGTGCCGGCTCGATCAATTCGCCGCAGTTGCTGCTGCTGTCGGGCATAGGGCCTGCGCAGGAACTGGCCCGCCACGGCATCGCCTTGCAGCATGAGCTGCCCGGCGTAGGCCATAACCTGCAGGACCATCAGGATGTGGTGCTGATGTACCGCAGCGACCATGACCTGAGCTATGGCCTGTCGGCCAAGGGATTGTGGCCGCTGGCGACCTCGCCCTGGCACTACCTGGCACGCCGCCAGGGCCCGCTGACCTCCAATACGGTGGAGTCGGGGGCGTTCCTGCGCCTTTCACCGGACGATGAAGTGCCGGAGCTGGGCCTGATCGTGGCCCCGGCCCTCAAGAACCAGCCCCAGCGCCTGGTGCCGTTCGGCCATGGCATCAGCCTGCACATTGGCGTCATGCACCCGAAAAGTCGCGGGCAGGTGCGGCTCAACTCTGCCGACCCGCACGACAAACCCATTATCGAGGCCAACTTTCTCAGCCACCCCGAAGACCTGCGCAAGCTGGTGGCCGGCGTGCGCCTGGTGCGCCAGCTGGCTGATACCCAGGCTTTTGCCGCACGCCTGCAGGGCGAGCTGATTCCCGGCCGGGCCATCGACAGCCAGGCCCGGCTCGAACAATGGGTGCGCAACAACCTGGGCACCGTCTTCCACCCGGTGGGCACTTGCAAGATGGGTCACGACGACCAGGCGGTGGTGGACGATCAATTGCGCGTTCATGGCCTGCATGGGCTGCGCGTGGCCGACGCCTCGATCATGCCGACCCTGACCACCGGCAACACCAATGCCGGCGCGATCATGATCGGTGAAAAAGCAGCCGATCTGTTGCTGGCCACACCGCTGAAGGCCATTGAGCAGGACCCGGCACACCCACTGGCCCGTGCCGGGCAACGGGAGGCGGTGTCGGTGTGAGCCGCACGGCCGGGCTCAGATGCCCTGGCGCGCAACACCCTCGGGCAAGGGTGCGCCCTGCTCGGCACAGGTGGCCACCGCTTCGATCAGCCCCTGCAACTCAAAGCCCTGGGCCTTGAGCCAGGCGTCGTCGTAATAGGTGCTGGCGTAGCGCTCGCCCCCATCGCACAGGATCGCCACGATCGAGCCCTGCTCACCGGCCCGGGTCATCTGCCAGGCCGCCTGCAAGGCACCGATCAGGTTGGTGCCGCTGGAACCGCCGACCTTGCGGCCCAGGCGCCCGGCCAGGTAGTGCATGGCCGCCAGCGACAGCGCATCCGGAACCTTGACCATCGCGTCGATGACCTGGGGCAAGAAGGAGGCCTCGACCCGTGGCCGGCCTATGCCTTCGATGCGTGAGCCATGGTCCAGGCGCAAGGTTGTATCGCCGCTGCAATACGCCTCGAAGAACACCGAGCGCTCGGCATCGGCGCACAACACCCGGGTGTCGTACTGGCGGTAGCAGACATAGCGCCCCAAGGTGGCCGTGGTGCCGCCGGTGCCAGGGCTTGAGACCAGCCAGCTCGGCTGAGGATAACGCTCAAGGCGCATCTGCTGGAAAATCGACTCGGCAATGTTGTTGTTGGCACGCCAGTCGGTGGCGCGCTCGGCATACGTGAACTGGTCCATGAAATGCCCGCCGCTTTCCAGGGCCAGCCGCTCGGATTCGGCATGAATGCGCGTCGGGTCATCGACCAGGTGGCACTGCCCGCCATAAAAGGCGATCTGCTCGATCTTGATCCTGGAGGTGCTGGCGGGCATCACGGCGATGAACGGCACGCCCAGCAGCCGCGCAAAATAAGCCTCCGACACCGCCGTCGAACCGCTGGAAGCCTCGATCACCGGAGCGCCGGGCTTGAGCCAGCCGTTGCACAAGGCATACAGGAACAGCGAACGGGCCAGGCGATGCTTGAGGCTGCCGGTGGGGTGACTGGACTCGTCCTTGAAATACAGGTCGACCCCGGGCAAGCCAGGCAGAGGCAAGGGAATCAGATGGGTATCGGCGCTGCGCTGGAAATCGGACTCGATGATCCGGATCGCGTTGCGCACCCACGGACGGTTGTTGCTCATTGATCGTTCGCTCCCAAAACCCTAAAAGACCTTCGAACTGCCAGGCATGCAACGACAGGCCGTTATTTTAGGAAGAGTCCTACAGCATGAGTAGATACAGCCGCGCAGTAATTAACCCTGTGATTGTTAGACTTTTGCGCACTTTGGCGAATGCCGCCAGGCCGCTCACAATGGCCGCAGGCCGTGCCCATCAGCCAGAGCATCGATTTCCTGTCAACCTTCGCAGAGCGGTCCCGCCCCATGCGCCATACCATCATTCGTTTTTTCCAGCTCGAAGCAGCCGGCGGCCTGTTGCTGATTGCCGCGGCGGCCCTGGCCCTGATCATCAACAATTCGCCCCTGGCCTGGCTGTACAACGCCTTCCTGGAAACACCCGTGGTTGCAGGTGTGGGCGCCGTACAGATCGCCAAGCCGCTGCTGTTGTGGATCAACGACGGGCTGATGGCGCTGTTCTTCCTGGTCATCGGCCTGGAGGTCAAGCGCGAAATCCTGGCCGGCCACCTGTCCAGGCCTTCGCAGATCGTGCTGCCCGGTGCAGCCGCTATCGGCGGCATGTTGATCCCGGCACTGGTGTATGTGCTGCTCAACAGGCACAACACGGCCGCCATGGCCGGCTGGGCCATCCCGATGGCCACCGACATCGCCTTCGCCCTGGGGGTGCTGGCCCTGCTGGGCAAGCGCGTGCCGTTGTCGCTCAAGCTGTTCCTGATGACCCTGGCGATTATCGACGACCTGGGGGCAATCATCGTCATCGCGCTGTTCTACTCGGGTGAGTTGTCCGGCCTGGCCCTGAGCCTGGCTGCCGCCTCGCTGGTGGCGCTGGTGGCGTTCAATCGCCTGGGTGTAGTCAGGCTGGCGCCCTACCTGCTGATCGGCGCGGTGCTGTGGGTGTGTGTGCTCAAGAGCGGTGTCCATGCGACCCTGGCCGGCGTTGCCCTGGCCTTTTGCATTCCGCTGCGCAATGCGCAGGATCCGGCACGGGAGGCCTCGCCCCTGCTGGTGCTGGAACACAGCCTGCACCCATGGGTGGCCTACACCATTCTGCCTCTGTTTGCCTTTGCCAATGCCGGCGTGCCCTTGGCCGGGCTGACGCTGGAAAGCTTCACCCACCCGGTAGCCATGGGCATTGCGGCGGGACTGGTGGTGGGCAAGACCCTGGGAGTGTTCGGCATGACCTGGCTGGCGGTGGCCTGCGGCATGGCCCGATTGCCGGCCAACGCCAACTGGGGTCAGGTGCTGGGGGTGTCGATCCTGTGCGGCATCGGCTTCACCATGAGCCTGTTCGTCGGCTCGCTGGCCTTCGAGGCCGGGGTCAGTCCGTTTGCCGGCGTGGACCGCATGGGCATCCTGACCGGATCGATCCTGGCGGCGGTGCTGGGCTATGCCGTCATGGCCCTGGCCAGCCGCCGGAACGAGCCGGACTGATCAGGCGCCGATCAGTGGGTGACGCGGCTGGTGCCGTTGACCGTCATCACGCGCACGCGATCACCCACGCGGAAGATCTCGTTTTCCTCGACCTGCTGCACATAGGCGCGCATGCCGCCGTCATCTTCACGCACGGTGATTTCCACGCCCTGGGTACGGGTCAGGCCTTCTTCGGTCATCGACCCGAGCAGGCCGCCGGCCACGGCACCGATCACCGCTGCCACCACACTGCCGCGACCACCGCCAATGGCGCTGCCGCCGACACCCCCGACCACCGCACCGGCACCGGCGCCGATCGGGGTCTTGGTGCCTTCGATCTTGACCGGGCGCAGCGATTCCACGGTGCCCAGGCGCACGGTCTGGACCGCACGCGCCTCACTGCGCGAGTAGGAGTCACCGGTCAGGTTTGAAGTACAGCCGCCCAGGGTCAGGGCCATGGCCGTGAAGGAAGCAACCAGCAGTGCAGACTTGCGCATAAGGGGTATCTCCAGAAGAACCAGTCACTATTAAACGCCCACCCAAAGGGGACGTCACGGTGCCGGCTCGTACATATCGAATTCATTCAGGCGGCATACAGCACCCGCCCACACAGATTAAGACGGCGTGGGCGGGGAATAATTCACCCACCGCAAGCGTCGTCGATCAGGGCGCCAGGCGCTCGCGAACCCAGACATCGTGCTGCAGACGGTAGTTGAGACGGTCGTGCAGGCGGCTGGAGCGCCCCTGCCAGAATTCGATGCGGTCAGGCAACAACCGGTAGCCGCCCCAGTGCTCGGGGCAATGCGGCAAGGTGTCGAGAAACCGCTGTTCGGTTTCACTCAGCAGGTCCTGCAACTGGTCGCGGTCGGCAATCACCCGGCTCTGCGGCGAAGCCCAGGCGCCCAGCCGGCTGCCCAGCGGGCGCACCTGATAATAGGCGTCTGACTCTTGGGCACTGACCTTGACCACCCGCCCTTCAATGCGCACCTGGCGCTCCAGGGTCGGCCAGAAGAAGGTCATGGCGGCCAATGGCCGTGCGGCCAGTTGCTGGCCCTTGGCGCTGTCGTAGTTGGTGAAAAAGGTGAAGCCCTGGCTGTCCAGGGCCTTGAGCAACAGCACCCGGCAATGCGGGCGGCCGTCGGCATCGACCGTGGCCAGGGTCATCGCATTGGCCTCCACCGGCGCCTGTTCGGTCTTGACGGCCTCATCGAACCACTGGCGAAACAGGGCAAAAGGTTCGTCCGGTGCCTGGGCTTCGGTCAAGCCGTCACGAGTGTAGTCACGGCGCATATCGGCCAGGGAAGAGGTCATGGGGGCGGGGCTCCTTCGAAACACGGCGAGGCCTGGCAGTTAAGCACAACTGTCTGGCAGCGGGTAGTTCGAAGCGCAGACCGCGCAGGCCTGCGTCCTCAAGTCGAAGACGCAGGCGGTGCGGTCCAAAGCTCAGGTCAGTTGCTGGCCTGAGTATTGCTTTTCTTGGCCGGCTCGGCCTTTTTGGCCGTGGCCTTCTTGGCTGGCGCAGCGGCTTTCTTGGCAGTGTCTTTCTTGGCGGCAGTGGCTTTCTTGGCCGTTTCTTTCTTGACCGGGGCAGCCTTCTTTGCGGCTGGCGCCACAGCGGCCGGCTTGGCGTCCTGCACCGCGACCATGGTCGGGGCGACCGCAGGCACTTCATAGCGGCTCATCAGGGCGCGCATGGTGTCTTGCGGGGTCAACAGGATTTCCACGCGACGGTTCAGGGCACGGCCTTGCGCGCTGTCGTTGGCGGCACGCGGCATGACCGCGCCCATGCCACGGTTGCTCAGGCGGTTACGCTCCAGGCCGCTGAGACGGAAAATCGCCGAGATCGACTGGGCGCGCTCCTGGCTGATTTTCTGATTGACGGCCGCAGCACCGGTGGTGTCGGCATGCCCCAGGATTAGCACAGCGGTCTTGGGGTCGGCTTCGACCGCCTTGGCCAGACGGGTGATCGGACCCAGGCTCACCGGCAGCAGCATGGCGGGACGGTCGGGGTTGAACGAGCCGTCGACCGGTGCGGTGACGATCAGCAGGTCTTCACGACGCTCGACCTGAAAATTGCTGTCCTTGATGGCCAGGCGCACGCGTGGCTCGTATTCGTCCAGCCAGGCCTGGGTGACCTTCGGGTCCGGCATCGGCAAGACCTTGGCCGCCTGCGGGGCATCGGCGTCTTTGTTGCCGCCGAACGGCCACCACCACTTGCTGTCGGTCTCGGACTTGGCAATCAGGGCCGGTGCAGGCTTGGGCTCAGGCTTTTGCGCGGTCTTGTCGGCCGCCGGTTGCGAGGGGGCATCAGCGGTCGCATCCGAGCCGAATGGCCAGTACCACTTGCTGTTGCTCTGCGACGTGGCTGCCACCGCCGGTGCAGGATTGGCCTCAGGCTTTTGCGCAGCCTTGTCGGCGGCCTCTTGTGGTTTGGCGTCAGCCGTAGCATCGGCACTGAACGGCCAGTACCAGGGACCTGCAGCACTGGCGGATTCGGTTTTTGGCGTTTGGGCACAGCCGGTGACGGCAATGCACAGAGCAAGAACGAGGCTTTTATTCACGGACATGGAAGGCCTACAGCAAGATTGGTCAGACAGAAGAACGCAAGAGCGTCCATATAACACGCATCGCGACTGTGTAGGAAAAGGAAACCGTCCTGCGGTTCAGGTTCGGCCCCATTAACTGACAGTCGGTATAACAAGTACTTATGGGCGATTGTTATTGCAAACACTCACGCAACACTGCCACCAGTTTCTGCGCCCTGGGGTCCATCAGCACGTAAGGGCCCAGGGTGTTGGTCACAAAACCGAAGGCCACGTCGTGATCGGGGTCGGCAAAACCCACTGAGCCGCCCGCCCCTGGATGACCGAAGGCCCTTGGCCCGAGCCCGTAGGTAGCGTTGGCAACGCCAGGTTGATCGAGCATGCAGCCCAGACCAAAGCGCGTCGAGGTCAGCAGAGTCAGGTCCTGGCCCACGCTGTGCTCGCCGGTCATTTCATTGAGCATGTCAGAGCCCAGCAAGCTGCCGTCGAGCAGGCCGGCATAGAAGCCTGCAAGACTGCGGGCGTTGCCATGCCCGTTGGCGGCCGGTTGCTGGAAGCGGCGCCACTCGGGTTTGTTGGTGCTGGTCAGGATCGACGGCGGATTGGTGAAGGCGCGGGCGGTGATCGAGTCAGGCTCGCGCATCGTGGCGTGCAGCAAGCGCTGGGCGGCTTCGTCGCCAGCGTTGCCCTTGCCACGGGCGATGTGCGCCACCCGGTGGAATTCTTCATCAGCAAGACCGACATGAAAATCCAGCGCCAATGGCCGGGCCACCCGCGCCACGATTGCATCGCCCGGCTGGCGGCCATCGGCGCGGCGCAGCATCTCGCCTACCAGCCAGCCATAGGTGATCGCGGCATAGCCATGCGCCTGGCCGGGTGTCCACCACGGGGTCTCGGCGGCCAGCGCGGCGGTCATGGTCTCCCACTGGTACAACGCCTCGCCGGGCAGGCTGGTGCGCAGCGCCGGCAGGCCGGCCCGATGGCACAGCAACTGGCGCAGGGTGATCGAGCCCTTGCCGGCGGCAGCGAACTGCGGCCAGAGGCGCGCCACCGGTTCATCGAGGTTGAGCTTGCCCTCCTCGACCAGTTGCAGGGCCGTGACGGCCGCGAAGGGCTTGGTGCAGGAAAACAGGTTGGCGAGGGTATCGCTGTGCCAGGCTTCACTGCCTTGCTGGTCGGCCGTACCGGCCCACAGGTCGAGCACAGTCCGGCCACCGACCTGGATGCACAAGGCTGCGCCTCGCTCCTGGGGGTCGTCGAACAACGCCGCGAACGCTTCGCGCACAGCTTCGAATTCAAGCTCGAAATGACCCTGGATCTGCAAGGGGGGCTCCTTATCAAGGTCTTCGCCGCGGCTCCTGCAGTGAACCGCAGGAGCCGTCGCGAAGGCCCGACACAAAAAATTGGCCTGCATTGTTCCAGCCTTTGCAGGCGTTGTGAACCTCAGGAAATCTCGCGGTGAAACGGCGGCAGCGCATTGAGAATCGCCTTGCCATAACGCTGGGTGACCACGCGGCGGTCGAGCAAGGTGATGGTGCCGCGGTCGGCCTCGGTGCGCAGCAGCCGGCCACAGGCCTGGATCAGGCGCAGCGAGGCGTCGGGCACCGCGATTTCCATGAACGGGTTGCCACCACGCGCCTCGATCCATTCGGCCAGCGCGGCTTCGACTGGGTCATCCGGCACCGCGAAAGGAATCTTGGCGATCACCACGTGCTCGCAATAGGCACCGGGCAGGTCGACACCCTCGGCAAAACTGGCCAGGCCGAACAGTACGCTGGACTCGCCGCTGTCGACCCGCGCCTTGTGCTTGTTCAGCGTCTCCTGCTTGGACAGGTTGCCCTGGATGAACACCTGCTTGCGCCAGTCGCGCTCCAGACCGTCGAACACGTCCTGCATCTGCCGACGCGACGAGAACAGCACCAGGCTGCCGCGTGAGCCTTCGACCAGCGCGGGCAGGTCACGAATGATCGCCGCCGTGTGCGCGGGCGCATCGCGCGGGTCGGCCTTGAGGTCCGGGACCCGCAACACGCCGGCGTCGGCATGGTGGAAGGGGCTGGGCACCACGGCGGTCACCGCGTCCCGGGGCAGGCCGGCGCGCATGCGGTAACGATCGAACTTGCCCAGTGCTGTCAGGGTGGCCGAGGTCACCAGCGCCGCGTAGGCAACATTCCACAGGTTGCGCCGCAGCATCTCGGCGGCCAGGATGGGGCTGGCGTTGACTTCGATGTCGAACAGCGCACCGCTGTCGGCCAGGGTCAGCCAGCGGGCCATGGGTGGATTGTCTTCGGGGTCTTCGGCGGTGAACGCGGTCCACAGCTCCCAGTTGCCCTCGGCGCGGGCCAGCAGGCTGCCGAACAGCGGGTACCACTCTTCGGCCTGGTGACTGGCGATGCCGATGCTCACCTCGCCGTCCATGCCTTCCTTGAGCAGGTCGGTCAGGCGCGTGAACAGGTCATTGAGGCGTGAAAAGCCCTTCTTGAGCTCGATACCGATGTCGCGAATGTGCTCCGGAATGACCCCGCCGACGAAGCGATGGCGCGGCCGCTCGCGGCCTTCCATGTCTTCACCGGCACGAAAGTCGGCCAGTTGCTCGCAGGCCGCGAACATGAACTGTTGATGACTCTTGATCTCGCGAGCCAGCTCCGGCACCTGTTCGATCAGGCGTCCCAGATCACCGGGCAGGGTGTGCTGGGCCAGCAGCTTGGTCAGGTTCTTGGCGGTCTGCTCCAGCCAGTCGGCGGTGGAGCGCAGCCGGGTGTAATGGGCGAAGTGGCCGATGGCCTTGTCGGGCAGGTGATGGCCTTCGTCGAACACGTACATGGTGTCGCGCGGGTCGGGCAATACCGCACCGCCGCCTAGCGCCAGGTCAGCCAGGACCATGTCGTGGTTGGTGACGATCACATCGACCTTGCCCATGCCTTCGCGGGCCTTGTAAAAGGCGCACTGCTGGAAGTTGGGGCAATGGCGTGTGGTGCACTGGCTATGGTCGGTGGTCAGGCGCGCCCAGGTCTGGTCTTCGAGTTCCTGGGGCCAGCTGTCGCGATCACCGTCCCATTTGTTGCCGGCCAGTTTCTGCAACATGCTGTGAAACAGCTTCTGGCTAGCTTCATCGACCTCGATCTTGAAGCCTTCTTCTTCGAACAGCTGCGCGGTGGCGTTGGTCTGGTCGCCCTCCTGCAACAGCATGTCGAGCTTGGACAGGCACATGTAGCGGCCGCGTCCCTTGGCCAGGGCAAAGCTGAAGTTCAGGCCGCTGTTGCGCATCAGGTCGGGCAGGTCCTTGTAGACGATCTGCTCCTGCAGGGCGACGGTCGCGGTGGCGATCACCAGCCGCTTGCCGGCGGCCTTGGCCGCCGGAATAGAGGCGATGGCATAGGCGACGGTCTTGCCGGTACCGGTACCGGCCTCCACCGCGACCACGGCCGGATCCCCCAGGCGCCGGCCTTCTTCGTCGGTTTTTACATCACCCAGCACCTTGGCCACCTCGGCGATCATCAGGCGCTGGCCATAACGCGGCTTGAGGCTTTTGGCTTCCAGAAAACGCGTGTAGGCGCCCTGGATCTGGGATTTGAGTTCTGTGGTGATCATCGGCTCGGTTCAGACGCAGCCCTGAAAGGCTGGATAAATTTTCAGTGTTTGCGGGTGGGCGCTATCATAGCGCGCTATTTTCAATCGCGCAGAACGCGCATTGGTAAAAAACGTTACAGCCGGCCGAACGGCACCTCTGGAGTTTTGCATGACCGCCTTCGCTTCTGTCTACACCCTGCACGTCCTGGCCGCTCTGGTCTGGGTCGGCGGCATGTTTTTCGCCTGGATGGTGCTGCGCCCGGCCATCATCGCAGCGCTTGAGGGGCCGACGCGCCTGAAGCTGTGGGTCGAGGTGTTCCCGCGTTTTTTCGTCTGGGTCTGGGCGGCGGTGGTGGTGCTGCCGGTGACCGGGGTCGGCATGGTCCACCTCAACTACCCCAGCCTTGAGCATGCGCCGCGCTATGTGCAGGTGATGATGGGCCTGTACGTGGTGATGGTCGCGCTGTTTCTGCGCATTCATTCGTTACAGTTGCCCGAACTGCAAAAAGCCGTGCAGGCCCAGCAATGGGCCGAAGGCGCGGCCGTGCTGGGGCGTATTCGGCGACTGGTTGGCATCAACCTGCTGATCGGGCTGGCTGTGGTAGCGATTGCCGCCGCCCGGCCTTCTCTGTAAAGGATCGGGCTTAAAACCGCTGCACACTCACGGTGCCCGCCGGCCCCGCGCTGCCGGCCTGGCCGGCCTGACCCGAGGCACCGGCCTTGCCGCCGTCGGCGCGGTAGACGATGCAACCCTTGGAATCACCGCCCTTGCCGGCCTTGCCGCCGCTGCCACCAGACCCACCGGCCCCGCCTTCGACATTGACCCTGATGCGTTCGGCGGCATAGGCCAATGGCAGTTCCAGGCGGACCTGGCCGCCGGGCGCGCCATTATGGCCATTGCCCCCGGCATCACCGTCATAGCCACGACCGGCCTGCCCCCAGGTGCAGCCCGGGGCCTGGCCGTTGGCGCCATCGAGGCCGACAAAGCCTGGCGCACCGGCGCCGCCCCGTGCGTCCACCGACAACTGCTCGGCATCCAGTTGCTGCACGCGCAACGTCAGCGTGCGTCCTGGCGTGGCGAACTTCTGGTAAGTGCCAGGTGCACCACGGGCAGTGATCTGGCTGCCGCTGCCCAATTGTGCGTGGCTCACTTGCACGCTCAGCGGCTGGGCACTGGGCACGATAGCGATACGCGCTTCATGGCCGAGCAGCAGTTGCCCGACCTTCAGTTCGGTGACGCCGCCCGGTACCAGCAGGGTGCCGTAGTCGGCGACCTCAAGGCGATCGAGCTGCAAGGTGGTGCCGCTGGCCGGCAGGCGCATCAGCGAGTTGGCCTCGACCACCAGGGTCTGAGCCATGGCCATCGGGCTGCACAAGGCGGTGAGCAACAGCAATTTACGCATGACGATTTCCGAGGTGGGAGCGGCCGATGGCCTGAAGATGAAAGATGCCGAACAGGATGATCTTGCCGCGATCACGCCACGGGTGCGTGCGCCCGCGCAAGCTGGCATTGAAGAACATCACTTCGAAGACATGGATGAGCAGGACCAGCAGGGCGGCCATCGAGATCAGCACACCGAACGGCTTGGGCGTATCGATCACCGCACTGACCAGCACCACGGCCCAGAACCCCAGCGTCAACAGTTTGCCCAGTCCCCAGAACAGTTTCATGTCATGCCCCTGATCGTTGTAATGCCTGCCTTTTCCAGCACGCACAGTAACGCCAAGCATAAGGACTATGCCAGCGCCGATACAGGATTGGACACACGCGACAGACTGCCGGCCCGGCCCTCAAGGGCCAGGCCGCAGATCGAAGGCAGGAGCCTCAGCGGTTGATCTTGATTTCCACGCGGCGGTTCTGCGCGCGGCCGTCGGCGGTGCTGTTGTCGGCCACTGGACGGGCCTCGCCTTCACCGCTCACCGAGACGAACGAGGCACGCGGGATGCCGGCACCGATCAGGTAGTCGGTGACTGAGTGGGCACGACGATCGGAAAGCTTCTGGTTGTAGGCATCGCTGCCGACGCTGTCGGTATGGCCGGTCACGCGCAGTTGCACGTTGGGCGCTTCGGTGCGCAGGCGGGTGGCGACCGCGTCCAGGCCATTGCGGTCCGAAGGGGTCAGGCGCGCCGAGTCGAACTCGAACAGCACTTCCTTGTTGATCACGATGACTTCTTCGCTCGGTGGCGGCATCGCAGCGACCGGCATGACTTCAGGGGCCGGTGGCGGTGCCAGCGGGCAACCGGTGGCATCGACCTGAGTGCCCTTGGGGGTATCGGGGCATTTGTCGACGCTGTTCATCACGCCGTCGCCATCATCGTCGCCATCCCCGTGCACCCAGCAATAGGCACCGGCCATCACACCCACCGCGCCGCCCAGGCTGGCCGCCACGGCCGCCGTCTGGAACGCACCCGCCGCCGCACCACCGAGAAAACCGCCGGCGGCGCACTTGGGCCAGTCGGTCTTCTGCAAACCGGCACAACCGGTCAACACGCTGGTCACCAGAATCAAAGGTACAGCTGTCCGAAACATGGTCATTATTGTTTACTCCCATGGGCGGCGGTTCTGCCGCTGATGCAAAGGCACTTTGCCATTGCGCTAAGGTTTGTCCGTTGTGAATTCAAGAAGGTTCACCCCCCGGGGTATTTAAGTTCATGGACCGGTGATCTGCTTGCCGATGCGGTTTTGTCCCCGTATTTACACAGCAGCTACGCTTTTTGAGTGCAGGCCTTGAGATAGACGCGTGCGTGTCGAATGCCGACCTGATCCAGTAGACTGCGCAGGCGTGTTTCTTTCATTGCCAGGCTGTCCTGCAGGCCTTTACGAGGATTTTTGATGACCGCCGGTTTTTCCACCCGCACGCCCCAGCAAGCGCTGGCCGCCCTGCTCGACCGCTACGCTCCGCGTCGCCTGTTGCTGATCGGTGCCGATGACTTTCCGGCCTTGCAGGCCTTCCGCGAGGCGCACCCGGACACTGAAGTGGCGCTGAACGCCCCCGGGCCCTTGCCCGCCGAGCTGGCTGCCCGGCGTTTTGACCTGGCGGTGGTGGTCGATTGCCTGGAGCACATGCCGCGCCGCGATGGCTTGCAATTGCTGGGCGGCATTCGCAACCTCAATGCCAGCCGCATGGCGGTGCTGGCCGACCTGGCCGCTTGCGACTGGCAGGAAACCGATTTCTTCTCCCTGGCCCTTCAGGCCAGCGAACGCTTTGCCCGCGATGAACAGGTCCTGACGCTGTTCACCTACGACTTGCGCGAATACAAACAGGTGCCCGACTGGCTGAACGCGAAGTTCTGGGCCAACCCGGAAAACTTTGGCAAATACTGGTGGTGATCGATGAGTAGTACAAGTTGCCCCTGCGGCAGCGGGGACCTGTTGCTGGCCTGCTGCGACCGCTACCACGGTGGCCTGCCGGCGCCGTGTGCCGAAAAGCTGATGCGCTCGCGCTACAGCGCCTATGTGCTGGGGCGGGTCGATTACCTGCTGGCCACCACGCTGCCGGCGCAGCAGCCGGGCCTGGACCGTGAGGCGATTGCCCGCTGGAGCGCGCAGAGCACCTGGCTGGGGCTGGAGGTGGAAAACACCGAGGTGCTGGGCGGCAAGCCCGAGCATGCCTTCGTGACCTTCACGGCCCGCTGGCATGATGAAAGCGGCGAACACAGCCACCGTGAACGCTCGGCTTTCGTTCAGAGCCAGGGGCGCTGGTATTTCATCGACCCCACGGTTGCCTTCAAGGCCGGGCGCAACGATGCGTGTCCGTGTGGCAGCGAACAGAAATTCAAGAAATGCTGCGCGGGGTATGTCTGACAGACCTGACCCGCCGGTTCGTCAGCATTCGCGACGGCTGATCGCTCCAATGGTTGTGCCGCGCACAGACCCTGCGCACGCCACCTATCCCGTAGGAACGACCAACGGTCGCGAAAGGGCCTCGGCATTCGCGACCGCTGACCCTGTCAGCCGGTGATCAGAACTCCAGTTGGGCCGAGAACGTCACGGTGCGGGGATCGCCCAGGTAGCTGCTGTTGAGCCAGTACTCCTTGTTGGTCAGGTTGCTGACATTCATGCGCAGGGTCAGGTCGTTCTGCGAAATGTTCATCCGGTAGCGGGCGCCAGCGTCGAAGGTGGTAAAGGCCGGCAGGTCGTAGTCATTGGCCAGATCGGTGTACTGCTTGCCGGTGTAGAACGCGCCCCCGGTCAGGGCCAGGCCCGGCACCGGATTGAGGTCGTATTCGGCATACACCTTGGCCAACTGCCTGGCGACATTGGTTGGCACATTGCCGTCGTTGGCCGCTACGCCGGTTTTCTTCACCTGTGGATCAAGCAAGGTAAAACCGCCCACCACGGTCAGCTCAGGCAGCACCTTGCCGGTCACGCTCAATTCCAGGCCATTGTTTTCCTGGCGGCCATCCACCACATAGACGTTACCGCCCGTGGTGTAGCCGTTGGGTTTCTCGATATTGAACAGCGCCAGGGTCAGCAGGGTTTCACCGAGCGTGGCCTTGGCACCGATTTCATACTGCTCGCTGACTTCGGGAGCAAAGGTCTGGCCGGCGTTGGCCGTGCCGCTGGGCGCCACGCCGCCAGCCTGCAGGCCTTCGATGTAGGTCACATAGGTGGTCAGCCAGGGCACAGGCTTGTAGATCAGCGAGAGACTGGGCGAAGTCTCGCTCTGGTTGTAGCGCGTCTCGGTTTCCGGGCTGCCGAAGGCCCGGGCATAGACGAACTCGTTGGCGTAGGTCTTGATCTGGGTATGGGTCACACCCAGGATCGTCGACCACTGCTCGTTGAAGGTGATGACATCACCGATCAGGAAGTTGTTGGTCTCGGTGACATTGGCCAGGCGCTGGTCACCATGGCCGATGGAGTAGGACGGCTTGCCGACCTGCGGCCGCTCGCTCAGCGGGATTTCACCGACTGGTGAGACGTATTGCGGGCCCGGGTACGGAATGTGGTCTTCGTACTGGCGCTGGCGCGACGTATTACCCTGGTAACCGGCGGTCAGCTTGTGGCCGATGGAACCGGTATCAAAGGCCGCATCCAGAAACAGGTAGCCGGTCTTTTCCTCGGTGTCGATCGGCGCGAAAGCGTAAAGAGGCTGCGAGTAGCGACCGGCGTTGTAGACGGTCGGGCCGGTGTAGGCGTTCTTGCTGGTGTATTGCGTGGCATAGAACGCGCCGCGCAGGGTGAAGGTGTCGTCCAGGCGCCAGGTGCCGCGCACGCCGGCCTTGTCGCTTTCAAAGTCCGAATAGGACCATTTCTGGCTGTACAGCTCGTCATTCTTCAACGAGGCCGCGCTGGGGCGAAACGCTTCATTGCCGAAATACCAGTAGCTGCTCAGGCCACGCTGTTCGGTTTTCTTGTGCGAGGCATCGAACTGCAACAGCAGGTCGTCGGTGACGTTCCAGTCCAGGGCCATCGAGAGCATTTCGCGGCGACGCTTGTTCATGTCGATGGCGGTCTCGCCGTCCTGGGTCAGGACATTGACGCGGTAGGCAAACGTGCCCTCAGGGTCGATCGGGCCGCCGAAATCTCCGTGCAGGTAGTAGTTGTCGCCACCGGCATTGCCCAGGGTCACGCTGTTGTAACGTTCGTAGGTCGGGCGCTTGAGCACGTAGTTGACCAGCCCGCCCGGCGACGCCGGGCCGTACAGGAAGCCGCTCAGGCCGGTGATGATTTCCACCTGCTCCTGCTCTTCGAGGTAATTGTTGCCATCGGCGCCGTTGGTGAAGCGCAGGCCGTCGTTGGCGATGTTCAGGCTGCCGGAGCTGCTGAAGCCGCGCATGTTCACCGCACTGGCGTAGCCTGCGCTGGTGGGCGAATACATCTGGGTGAACGGGTTGTGCTTGATCACATCGTCCAGTGAGGTGGCCTGGATATTCTTGAGCATGGCCTGGGGCATGACGCTGATCGAGTACGGCGTGTCCTGCAGCTTCATGCCGCCCAGCGCGCCGACGTTGCTGACATTTTCGCTGCGATAGCCCATCGCTTCGCTGCCTTCTCGGGCCGTGGCACTGGCATTGATGTTCACGTCCGAAAGGTTGATCGCGCCGCCTTCGATCACCATCAGGGTGTAGGTCCCGGCGCCGCTCTGCACCAGTTGCAGGCCGGTGCCGCGCAAGGCTTCGCGCAGGGCCGCGGGGGCATCGTACTGGCCGCGCACCTGCGCACTGCGCTTGCCGGCCACCAGCGCCGGGTCCAGGCTGAGGGCCAGCCCGCCCTGGCTGGCAATCTGGTTCAGGGTGCCGGCCAGCGCCCCGGCCGGCAGGTCGTAGGCACTGACACCGCTTGCCTGGCTGGCGGCCATCGATACGGGGCTGGCCAATGGCAGGCCGAGGGCAATGGCAACGGCCAGCAAGCCGGGACGTAACACGGTGTCGAAAGGGCGGGACATGGGACAACTCCGGTCAGCAATACAAGTCGATGCCCCCTAGCCGGACGAAACCGCGAAAGTGACAGGCCCGCCAGAACATTTTCTGCACGCCAGGCCGCGTCAGCTCAGTTTGAGGTGAGAGGTGTCCGGTGGCGGGCCGGCCGGCGGCCCTTTCGCCTGGCCCATGTCGCTGCCGGCCGGCGCCAGGCTAAGGCCAGTCAGATCCAGGCGTGGAGCCGGCGGCGCGGGCTTGAGGTCCTGCATCGGGCTGCCGACCTCGGCCAGCGACAGGTCCGGGGCATCGACCGCGACGAAGGCGGCCATGTAGTTGTCGCGCGGCACTACCTGCAACCGTCCGTCGGCAGGCCTGGCCTTTTTCAGCCACGTGGGTGCGTCCGGCGGCGGTGCCAGTTCCACTTCTTCTATATGTGGATGCATGTCGAGCACCTCGACCACCGCGCCGGCCCGCTCCAGGGTCGAGCGATATTTTTCCGCAGCCGTGGCATCGAGCTTATTCTTGAGCACCAGCCGGCGCCCGGAAAACAACAGTTCCATGCGTTGAGCATCGGCCTGGAACAAACGGGCCAGGTTGGCCTTGACTGTATCGGGCCGGGCGCCTTCGACCACCTGGCCGCTGAAGACGATTTCATAAAGGGTCATCATGGACGCTCTGGCAACATGTGGCCCGAGTATGGCGCAGCGTCAATCGCAGCGACAAGCCTGGGGGCCGCACGGTCCGGCCCCCGCCAACAGACGCTGGGAACGGAGCGCACCATGACCACTCAAAGCCCCATGAATAGAACCTTGATGATCGTTTTCCTGTTGTGCGGACTCAGCGGCTGCTCCAGTTGGTGGGGCGCCTCAGCCTATCAGCAGCCCCATGTGCGCCTGCTCAAGGTCGAGCCGGTCAAGCTGCGCTTGCTGCAACAGGACCTGCGCCTGCATTTCGAGATCGACAACCCCAACGACGCGCGCCTGCTGGTGCGCAGCCTGCGCTACACGGTGGAGCTCGACGGCATGCCGCTGATCGATGATAAGGTCAGCGACTGGTTCTTCGTGGCCGGCAACAGCCATGAAGTGCTGGTGGTGCCGGTGCGCACCAACCTGTGGCGCTACGCCAAACCCATCGCCCAGCGCCTCAAGCACCGCGACAGGCCCATCCCGTATCGGCTCGAAGGCAAGCTCAAGACCGGCCTGCTGTTCAGGGACAGCGTGCGTATTGGCTTGGAAGGCGAGATAATGCCCGCCGATTCAATGACGGAGTACCCCAGATGAACCAGCCCCATGTCCATGGACCTGACTGCAACCACGACCACGATCATGACCATCACGCGCATGATCACGGTCATGTCCATGGTCCGCATTGCAACCACGCCCCTCAGGAGCCGGTGCGCAACACCCTGAAGGATGTCGGTCGCAACGACCCTTGCCCATGCGGCAGCGACAAGAAGTTCAAGAAGTGCCACGGCGCCTGATCCAGCGCCTCGCTTCACGTCAACGGCCTGCCTTGCAGGCCGTTTTCATGTGTGGGCGATACGCCCGGAAATATTCCGCAATAAACCGTGTCAACGCGCTTGCGCGTCGCCAGCCTGCTCTCTAACGTAGCGACCTTTGCAGTTGCCTCGTCGCCGGAGTTTCGCCATGGCCTCGCCCGCCTCGTTTCACGCCTTTTCCCGTTTCGGTACCGCCGCCCTGGCCACCGGTTTCCTGGGCCTTGCCGGTTGCCAGTTCGGCGGCAGTGATACCTCGACCCTGTTGCCCGACACCGGCACCTTTGCGGTCAAGGGCCTGGCGCAGAACGTCTCGGTGCGGCGCAACCCGCAAGGCATGGCCCTGATCGAGAGCAGTTCGTTTCATGACGCCTTGTTTACCCTGGGCTACGTGCATGCCGGCGATCGCATCGAGCAGATGCTGTACATGCGCCTGCTGGCCCAGGGCCGGCTGGCCGAAGTGGCAGGTGCCGAAGCGTTGCCGGTCGACCGCCTGATGCGCGCGGCCAACCTCAAGCGCAGCGCCAGCGAGTTGTACAAGGCCTCGTCGCCGCGCCTGCAACGGTTCTTCGACGTCTATGCCCGGGGAGTCAACGCCTACCTGTTCCGCTACCGCGACAAGCTGCCGGGCGACCTGGCTGGCGCCGGCATGCGCCTGGAGTACTGGCAACCCGAGGATTCGGCGCTGATCTTCACCCTGTTGAGCTTCAACCTGTCGGTCAACCTGCAGCAGGAATTGTCAGCCCTGGTGCTCAATCAGAAGGTCGGTGCCGACAAGCTTGCCTGGCTGTTGCCGACCTACCCCGACGAAGCCCTGCCAGTGGCCGAGGCTGAAAAACTCAAGGGCCTGAGCCTGGCCGGGCAGGTCTCGGCACTCAATGACCTGAACCGGGTGGCGATGCGCCTGGCAGACTTCAACCTGCTGGGCGTGGCCGCGTCGAGCAACTGGGCGCTGGGCCCGCAGCGCACCCGCAGCGGCGTCAGCCTGCTGGCCGGCGAGTTGCAGGTGCCGGCCGGCCCGGCCTCGGCCTGGAGCCTGGTGCAGGTTCGCGCGCCCAAGTATCAGGTGTCGGGCGTGACCCTGGCCGGCCTGCCGCTGTTTCTGAGTGGTTTTAACGGCAAGCTGGCCTGGAGCATGGGCAACCTCAAGGGCGACAACCAGGACCTGTTTCTGGAAAAACTCGGCCGCGACAATAATCGGCTGATGTACCAGGCCGACGGCAAGTGGCTGCCGGCGGCCAGTCATCAGGAAACCTTCATGGTCAAGGGCGGCCAGCCGCTGCGCGAGACCGTCTACGCCACCCGCCACGGCACCCTGCTCGACGCCGGTCAGTCCAACGGTGCCCTGGGCCTGGCGCTGCAGATGCCGGACTTCAAGGACGACAAGAGCCTGGATGCCTTCTTTGACCTGTCACGCGCCGGCACCGTCGAGAAAGGCTTCGACAGCACCCGCGAGATCCGTGCCATCGGCCTGAACATGGTCTTTGCCAGTGCCGCCAATATTGCCTGGCAAGTCACCGGCCGCTACCCCAACCGCCGCGATGGCCAGGGCCTGCTGCCGTCACCAGGCTGGGACAGCCGCTATGACTGGGACGGTTTTGCCGACGCCATGCTGCACCCCTACGACCAGGACCCGCGCCAAGGCTGGCTGGGCACCGCCAACAACCGCGTGATTCCCAAGGGTTACGGCATGCAGTTGTCCAACACCTGGGGGTATCCGGAGCGCGCCGAGCGCCTGGGCGAAGTGGCCGGCAACGGCAAGCATGACAGCCGCAGCAGCATCGCCCTGCAGAACGACCAGACCACGCCCCTGGCGGCGAAACTCAAGCAGATGTTCGAAGCGCCCGGCATGGTCAAGCCGCTCAAGCAGGCCATCGACGCCCTGCCTGAAGCCGACCGGGCCAAGGCCCGCGAGGCCTACAGCCGGTTGATGGCCTTCGACGGCAAACTGACCGCCACCTCGGCCGATGCCGCGCTGTTCGAGCTGTTCCTGCAACAGAGTGCGCAGCAGATCTTTGCCGATGAGTTGGGCCCGACCGACAGCCCGGCCTGGCAGGCGCTGGTGGCCCAGGCCCGCTCGGCGTACTCACCGCAGGTCGATCACTTGCTGGGCCGTGAGGACAGCCCGTTCTGGAACGACACCCGCACCGCGCAGCAGGAAGACAAACCCGCCATCCTGGCGCGCAGCCTGGCGGCCACCATGACCGCCGGCCAAAGCCTGTTGGGCCAGGACCGCAAGGCCTGGCAGTGGGGCAACCTGCACCGTATGGACTGGACGCCTTCGCGTGATCCACTGGCGCGTTACCTGGGCGGCGAAGGCCAGTTCCAGCGCGGCGCGACGGCCGTCGGCGGCGACAACACCACGCTCAATGCCACGCCAGTGGCCTGGGGCCAGGGCTTCGATGCACAGCCGGTCGCCAGCCTGCGCATGCTGGTCGACTTCAGCCAGGCCGAGCCGCTGCAGGCACAGGTTTCCACCGGCCAGTCCGGCAATCCGGCCAGCCCTTACCACGCCAACAGCCTCGACGCCTGGTTCAAGGGCCAGTACACCACCTTGCCGCTGCAACAGCAGAACTACGAGCGCGGCTATGGCAAACAGCGCCTGACCCTGACGCCGGAGAAATAACCCGCACGGCCGCCTTGCACTGTCTGCAAGCGCGGCCGTATCGACCTGATGGGGAACATCCATCGTCCTTTGCCGCTCTAACCGCCAGATCACTTATTCCACCCTGTGCCAATCGAGCCTACTCAGCCATGGAACTGCTCAGCAGGATGAATACTGGCGAAGCCGCGCCGTGCACCTGGGACTTTCTTGCCCACGGTGGGCAAATGAGTGCGCTGCTGCAAAGCGGCGCCTTGGTCAACTCCCCGCTGGGCCTGCCCGACCAGTGGCCGGCCTGCCTGAAAACCTTGATGAGCACCGTCTTGCCGGTGCAGGCGCAGATCGTGGTGTTCTGGGGTCCGGAGTATGTCGCGCTGTACAACGACGCCTATGCGCCGACCATCGGCAACAAGCACCCTGCCGCCCTGGGCCGGCCGGCCATCGAGCACTGGCGTGAATTGTGGGATGACCTGGAACCGCTGCTGCGCGGCGTGCGCGAAACGGGCCAGACCTTTTCGGCGAAGGACCGGCCGTTCTATATCGAACGCCACGGTCGCGGTGAAAACGTCTGGTTCGATGTCTCCTACTCGGCCGTGCGCGAAGCCGACGGCTCGGTGGGCGGCGTGCTGTGCATCGTCACCGAGACCACCGAGCGAGTGCAGTTCGAGCGGCGCCAGGCCTTTGCCCTGGAGCTGGGCAAGCTCCTGCCGTCGATCACCGCGCCCAGGCAGATCCAGACTCTGGTGCTCACGCGGCTGTGCGAGGTGCTCGGCGATGCACAGGCCTTTCTGGTCGAGAGCGCCAGCGCCGATGACCGGCTTGTAGCTCATCGCTCTGCGGACAAGCCTGACCTGTGCCTGCGCTTGCAACTGAATACGCAACAACTGACGCACCTGCAGGCAGGCAAAAGCGTACTTCAGGCAACGCCTGAACAGGCCATCAGCACTGTCCCTGCTTCTCGTCTGCTGGTGCCGGTGCTGCGTCACGGCCAGCTTGAAGCGGTGCTCGATGTGCAGCGCAACCGCCCGACCGGGTTTGACAGGCACGAGGTCCTGCTGGCCGAGGAAGCCGCCAAGCTGGGCTGGCTGTGGATCGATCACGCCCGCGCCGAGGCGGCCTTGCGCACCAGTTCGGCGCAGTTGTCGGCCATGTTTGACCAGGCCGGTGCCGGCATTGCCGTGTGCGACCCCAGCGGTGCCCTGGTGCGGGTCAACGACCAGTACTGCGAGATCATCGGCCGGCGCCGCGAGGAACTGCTGCACCTGCCCATCGAAGCCATCACCCACCCCGATGATGCGGCGCTGCACACCCTCGCCGGCGGGCATAACCTCGACAACGCCACCCCGTTTGAAATCACCAAGCGCTACACCCGCCCCGACGGCCGTCTGGTGTGGGTGCAGAATCACATCACCCCGCTGCATGATGACCGGCAGCAATTCAATGGCCTGCTGTGCGTGTGCGTTGACATCAGTGCGCGGATCAAGGCCGAACTCGAACTGCGCGAGCTCAACGACAGCCTTGAACAACGCGTGGTCGCCAGCCTGGCCGAGCGCGAGCAGGCCATCGTGCAGTTGCACGAGTCGCGCAAGCTGGAAATGATCGGCCAGCTCAGCGGCGGCATGGCCCATGACTTCAATAACCTGCTGACGCCGATCATGGCCTCGCTGGAGCTGATCCGCCGTCGCTCGCCTGACCCGCAGCACAGCCGCCTGATCGACGGCGCGCTGCAGGCGGCCGACCGGGCGCGCATCCTGGTGGGTCGCCTGCTGACCTTTGGCCGGCGCCAGACACTCAAGCCCCAGGCCGTAGCGCTGCACAGCCTGGTCAATGACATGAACGAGTTGATCGAACGCTCGCTGGGGCCGCTGTTCGAGGTGCTGATCGATATTCCCGACGCATTGCCGGCGGTGTTCGTCGACCCGCATCAACTGGAGTTGTCGGTGCTCAACCTGGCCGTCAACGCCCGCGATGCAATGGATGAGGGCGGGCAACTGAGCATCACCGCCGAGCTGGCCGTTGTCACCGACGGCCAGGTCAACGGCCTGGGAGCCGGAACCTATGTGCAACTGGTGGTGGCCGATAATGGCCGCGGCATGGACGAGGACACCCTCAAGCACTGCGTCGAACCGTTCTATTCGACCAAGGGCGTGGGCAAGGGCACGGGGCTGGGCCTGTCGATGGTGCAGGGCCTGGCGCTGCAATCGGGCGGCGGCTTCGATATCACTTCACAGGATGGCCAAGGCACGCAGGTGATGCTCTGGTTGCCGGTGACCGAAGCGGTTGTCGCTCGTGAAACCGATGCGCAGGCCAGCGCCCCCGTAGCGCCCTGCCCCACACATATTCTGCTGGTTGATGACGAAGACCTGGCGCGCTATGCCACGGCCCTACAACTGCGCGACCTGGGCTACCAGGTCACCGATACGGCCACGGCGCACAATGCCCTGCAGATGATCGAAGCCGGCCTGCGCCCTGACCTGTTGATCACCGACCACCTCATGGCCAACAAGACCGGCGCGCAACTGGCCGTTGAAGTCCGCCAGTCGATACCGCACCTGCCGGTGCTGATCATCACCGGCTACGCCAACCTCAAGCCTGCGCAGCTACAGGCCTTCGAGGTGCTGGCCAAACCGTTTCGCCGCGACGACATCGCCGCCAGGGTGGCGCGGTTGATCGAGCGCACGGTGTAGTCACTGAGCCGTTTTCTTCATCGACAACTCGACACCGGGTGCTGCCAGCCAGAGAGGTTTCATGTCCATTTCCATCTATTACACCGCCCTGAGCGATGCACCGCTGACGCCTGAGCAGAACGCCAGGGCCACGGCCATCGCCGGGCATTTCAGCGTGGATCGAGCCATTGAAGATTACCTGGCCGGCGGCCAGGGTTTGAACTGGTCGTCGTTCGAGCTCAGCGTCAATACCGGGCACGACACCGTGCTCGACCGCTACACGGTCCTGAGCGGTTCGACCGTATTGCCCGACAACACCGAGAATGCCACCTGGGTGGGCGTGCAGCACTGGTGCCGGTGCCTGAGCCAGCTGCGCAATGCGTTGCCCGAGTGTGACTGGCACGTTGCGGTCGAGGACCATGCCATTGAGTGGGACAGTGCCCTGTCAACCTATGACCCTGCCCGCTAGTCGTATTTGAATTCCACACTGACCCTGGCACTGTCCAGCGGCAGGCTGACCTGACAGCCACTCCAGGGCCGACCGCCAGCATACAGGCCGTTGACCATGAAGAACTCGCGCAAGCGCGCCAGCAACACCAGGATGTCGTGGTCGATGCGGCCATTGGGCGACATGAACACCTGCAACTCGCCGTGCTTGTCGAGGTAATTGAAATGCAGCCTGGCATGGTCGGCCTCGTAGGATACCCAGGCATCCAGATACGCCACGCGGGCCTGCCTGGGCACGATGGCCAGCAGAATGTCGCCCAGCGCCTGATAGATTGCGTCGTCCCTGTCCATGCTTCACCCGGTTCACTTTGTCGCACGCTCAGAGGAGATGAATGCGTAAAAGTTTCCTGTTTCAACGCATTGATGGCCGGATCGGGTCATTTGTGTTCATGACGCACCGCCACGCCCAATTAATTTGAGAATAATTACCATTTATCGTGCGCGCATCTTCAGTGAGAGTGCGCACGGTGTTTCTGCTCGCCCGGCTCGAAGGGCTGAACTACGCGCAGATCGCTCGCGAACTGGGCATCGGCGAGCCGGACGTGAACCGTTATGATCGCGAGCAGTTCGTGATCGGCTCTGAAGCGGCCTTCGAACTCAACGACGTCTGGACCCTCAGGCAGAACGCTCGCTACGTCTACGTCGACGACCGCTATGTGGCTCAGTTCGACAACGGCCTGACGCCGTACATCAGCTACGCCGAATCGTTTTTGCCGCAGACCGGCACTGACGCCAGTGGCAGCCCGTTCGAGCCTGCCAGCGGCAAACAGTACGAAGTAGGCATCAAGTACGAGCCCGAGGCCATCGACGGTTCTATCCCGTTGTCGGTGTACCGGATCGACCAGGAAAACATGCTCACCACCGACCTGGCCAACCCGATGTTCAGCCCCCAGAGCGGTGCCGTACGCTCATGCGGCGTGGAGCTGGAAGGCAAGCTCAATGTCACGCAGAACCTGCGCCTGATGGCGGCCGTGTCGCGCAACCAGAACAAATGGCACAGCAGCGACGACGGCCGTGAAGGCCAGACCGTGGCCTCGCGTCCGCCGCTGACCGCCTCGGCCTGGGTCGACTACCGTTTCGAGGCCAGCCCCCTGGCCGGGCTGGGCGCCGGACTGGGCGTGCGTTATGTGCGTGGCAACTACGGTCGCGACTAGGACGATGCCTTCCAGATCCCGTCCTATACGGTGTATGACGCGATGCTGTCCTACGACCTGGAAAAATCCCCACTGCACGTCGAGGGCGTGGCGCTCAAGCTCAACCTGGAAAACCTGACGGACAAGAAATACGTCAGCAGCTGCGGTAGCGACCTGGACTGCTATTACGGCCAGAGCCGCACGCTGACGGCGGATGTCACCTACAACGGGTGATGGCATGAACCCGACGCCCCCCGTAGGAGCGCGTCAAGTCAGGTCAGGTCCGGTCACTCGGCCAGCCGGGCCACGCACTCGCGCAGGCGTTGCTTGTCGTGCGCCAGGGTCATGGCCACTTCGGCTCGCGCGCAGATCAGTTCGATGTGCTGGTCACACAGCGCCTTGAAGCGGTCAGGCCGCATCTGGCGCAGGCTGGCCAGCGCCTTCACCAGCCGCAGGTTGATCTCGATCAGGCCGGCACCGTCACGGGCGATGGGCGAGAAAAAGTCGTCGAAGTAATCGCCTGGCTGCAGGCAGCGCAGGTACACCCGGGTGCAGGCCGGGGATGCCTGCGTTTCGGCGGCAGGCGTGCCCAGTGCGGCAAAGACCCGCACGCCACGGGTGATGACATCGATGGCGGTGCCGGGATCATTGACAGCCGGTGACAAGGCCCGCGAGGCAATTTCCGACAGCACCGACACACCAAAGCGCGGGTCGTGCTCGAAGGTGCGACGCAGGCCGATGGTCAGCGACGCCAGGATGGCCTTGACCAGGGTTTCGGCCTGATCGGGCGGCAGTGGCTGCTCGAATACGACCTGCGCCACGTCCGTGCCTTCATGCACAAAGCCGCCAGGCACGACCTCCAAGTAAATCTGCACACCGTGCAGGCCGGCCAGCCCTTGCAGCGCCTGCATGTCGATGTGTTGCACATAACCGATGTGCCGGCTACCGATGACATGGGCGTTGGCCGCAGGCCGTTCGGCCGGATAGGCGCAGCCCCCCAGGCAGGGCCGCTCGGCCCGGTCGCGGATCGCCTTGAGCGCGGCCGCTTCAACCCGGTCGATGGTTTCGCCGACCCGACCCAGCCGCGACAGATGGTCGATCCAGCGCAGCAGTGTCCAGACGATCAGCATGACCACCACCAGGGTCACGGCAAACAGCACGACCCGGCCTTGCGAGCCATAGGCGCCAGTGCTCAGGGCGATGATGCCCACCAGGCTGAACAGGAACGAACCAATGAAGGTGGCCAGCGCATTCTGGGTCGTACTGTCCTCCATCAACAGGGTCGTGGCCCGTGGCGTAACACTGCTGCTGGCCGCGCTGTAGGCGGCGACCATGGTGCTCAGCGAAAACGTGGTGACCGCCAGCATGCTCGACGCAATGATCCCCAGGATCTTGTCGACCGCGTCGGCACCGATCTTTGCCGACAACGTGATCGGCACATAATCCTTCAGGACCATGGCCATCAACGCGGTGACCACGCCCAGCACGGAGAACAGGCTGGCCCGGAACCACAGCCGCTTGGTCGATTGCGTCAACAGCCACTGCCAGCGCGCCACCATGTTCGATTGTCCTTGCACCCGTGTTGATCGGTTGGCCTGAGGCTCAGGCATGACTGATTGATTGGCGCACGCGCCCAAGGTTCAGTACGGCACCGGTGTTGCTATGATCGCGCACTGCGATCATCGACAAGGACCTTCCATGAGCACCTACCACGACCGGGCCATGAACTGGCAAGCCTTCGAACAACAGTTGTTCGAGTCGGCCCGCCTGGCCCTGCACGCGCACCTCGACCAGCCTGAAGCGCCGCTGTATGCGGCCGCCTTTCATGCCAGTTATCGCGAAGAAGAAGCAGTGCTGTCGCTGCCCTCTCTGGCCTTCAACAGCCTGCAGGCCCTGGAGGAAGACTTTGCCGACGAGACGGATCAAAGCTTCAGCTCGGTGAAGTGGAACCCGGCAGACTGGCGCCATGACCTGGACATCGAATACGCCACACCGGCGCTGCTGACGCTGGATGAAACCCTGCAAGCCTTTGCCAATCGCGCCGGCCCCCGCCAGTGGCGCCACGCCGAGCGGCGCTTTGTCGTCAGCGTGGCCCGGGCCGCCCGGGCACTGGGCGCGCACTTTGCCGGCCACCCAGGGGTGACGACCGATTTCGTGGTGATCTTTCACGATTTCGCCGGCGACATCGCCCTGGCCCGGCGCAGCATCAGTCGCCAGCAGTTCGAATCCCTGTTTCCGGTAGAGCTGGCCATCGAGACCACCTTGAAGGCCGTGGCCGCTCAATCGGAGGCCGAGCAGGCGGCATTTTATCTTGGCCGCCTGCACCGCTTTGATGGCGTGTCCGGCGAGGTCGCCGAACCCTGGCTGATCGCCCACGGCGCCGCCGCGCAACAGGGACTGATCGAGCAGTTGATGAGCAAAAAGGACGCCACGCCTGCCGCCCGCATCCTGGGCCTGGCGGGGCATGCCGACCCGGTCGTGATCGACGCCTTGCGCCAGCAGGCCTTGCGCACCCGACAGGCGCCCCTGCGCAACTGGTGTGCCAGCGCCTTGGGCTACCTGGGTGATTTCGACTGGCTGATCGAACAGGCACAGGACATTGCCGTCAGTGGCTTCTGTGCACCTTTCGACAGCTTTCGCCGCAAGGGCGCCCGCCGCCCAGTGCTTGATTACGCGCCGCTGCAGCGCTTGCTGGAACAGCGCCCGGAGTGGACGGCAATGATCGAAGACACCCTGGGCGAACAGAACGGCGGTCTGGACGCCACCCCTGCCGATGTCAGCGAAGCCCTGCGCGGCCTTGGCGTGGCGCAGGTTGCGATCCGTCGGCATGCGGTGGAGGCCTTGAATAATCGTGACCTTGAAGAGGCCGATTGGCAGCGCGCCGTGCAGGGTCTGCGGGCCGCACAGGCCGATGAAGATGAGCAGGTGCGCGAGCGGGCTGACAGCGGCCTGGCAACGATGACGCTCAGGCGGTCGCCACGCTGAAAATACCTCCCCGCAGGCGATGCGGCTGGGATAGGATGCCGGGCCATTCGCTCTGCCCGCTCACTTATCCGCCGCTCCTGGGAGAATTGCTTGTCTAAAAAACGGCCACTCCTGCAACGCGTCTTCGCGTTCGCGGCCTTGCTGCGCAACCGTGTGTGGCTGGCGTACGCCACGTGCCTGGGTATTTTCGGCGCCAGCCTGTACGCGCGCCTGCACCTGATGGACGACCTGCCGGTCGGCTTTCCCTTCCTGACGTTTTTCCCGGCGGTGATTCTCACGGCCTTCTTCTGCGGCACCCGCCCCGGCATCCTGTGTGCCGTGTTGTCGGGGGTTGCCTCGTGGGCCTGGTTCATTTCCCCCGGCCGACCCTTTTCAACCTCCGGCAGTGATTTGCTGGCGCTGGCGTTCTATGCCTTTATCGTCGCCGTGGACATCGCCCTGATCCACTATATGCAACGCAGCAGCAGGCGCCTGCGCCGTGACAAACGGGTCATCGGCCGGCTCTATGACCAACAGAACTTCATGTTTACCGAGCTGCAGCACCGGGTCGCCAATAACATGCAGTTCATTTCCAGCATCCTTTACGTTGGCCGCCAGCATGTGCAGCGCGGCGCCGATGCCCTTGAGGTGCTGAACGATGCGCAACAGCGCCTGCAGATCATCTCGCGCATCCACCGCCGCCTGTACGACCCCAGCCGCGCCGACCTGCCGGCCTCGGCCTGCCTGACCGAGCTGTGCCATGACCTGCTCAGCGTCAACGGCCAGGGCCATATCCGCTGCATCGTCGAGCCGAGCGAGGTGCGCCTGGACCTGACGCGCCTGACCACCTTGTCGATGCTGGTCGCCGAGCTGGTGACCAACGCCCTCAAGCACGCCTTCGCGCCCGACCGGCCGGGCACCATCGTGGTGTCGCTCGAAGCGCTGCCACTGGACACCCTGCGCCTGCGCGTGGCTGACGATGGCAAGGGCTTTGCCGGCCCTGAACCTGCAGCCACCCGGCACAGCCTGGGGCTGAAGATCATTGGCAGCTTTGCTGCGCAGCTGGGTGCGACGCCGGTCTGGCGCAACGACAATGGCACGGTGGTGGAAGTGGTGCTGCCGGCCAGGGTCGATGGGGCATCGCTTTAGCCGCAAGGTGTCATGCGCTTGAAGACCGGCTAACCTGTGGGCTTTCATCAGAAAAATAACTTACTGATTTTATTAGATATTAAATTCAATGCTGTAGGAGCGCGCTTGCCGGAATGCCGGACCACCGCGACCGGCTGCGCAGCAGTCGTAAATTTGCAGTGTTTCATCAATTTTGTGGCCGCTTCGCGCCCAGTCGCGGGCAAGCGCGCTCCTACAGGTGTGAATTTTATAGCCAATAAAATCAATAAGTTATTTTATGTTTGGTAAGAGCGCTTTCACGCAGAAGACATGGACCCGGTGTAGGAGCGCGCTTGCCGGAATGCCGGACCACCGCGACCGGCTGCGTAGCAGTCGTAAATTTGCAGTGTTTCATCAATTTTGTGGCCGCTTCGCGCCCAGTCGCGGGCAAGCGCGCTCCTACACCGATTCCATGTTTGCTGCACGAAAGCGCTGCGTCAGCAACACAGGGTGATCCCTCATGAACCCCAAGGGTTTTCATTGCATGCAAGCACTTCACCACGGCAGTTGCCTGTGCGGCGCCATCCGCTATCAACTGTTCAATGAACCCCAGGCGCTGAGCCATTGCCATTGCACGCAATGCCAGAAAGCCCACGGCGCCGCCTTTGCCTCCTATGCCAGCGTGCCGCGCACGGCGCTGTCGATCGTCAGCGGCCTTGAGTCGCTCAAGGGTTATCAATCCTCGCCCGGCGTCACCCGGCAGTTCTGTGCACACTGCGGGTCGTCGCTGTTCTGGCACGATGCCGGCGGGCAGTTTGCCGACTGGATTTCACTGGCCGTGGCCACGCTGGATACGCCATGGGCGCCAGGCAAAAGCCGGCATGTCTGGCTCGACTCGCGCCCTGCCTGGTCTGACAAGGCCGTTGTTCCACCTCTTGAGGACACCCCCCATGACCCGCAATGATTTCTTCAGGCTGCTGGCGCAAAGGTTGTATCCGGTGCTGCGCGCCGAAGGGTTCAAGGGCTCGGGCCAGACCTTGCGCCGCCTCGACGGGCCGTTGATCCATGTGTTCAACGTGCAGGGTGCGCGCGGTGGCGACCAGTGCTACCTGAACCTGGGGGCGCACCTGGACTTTATCCCGCCCGAGGGTGGCCTGCCGGTGGCTGCGAACGCCATGACCGAGTCGCACTGCATCTTTCGCGATCGCATTGAGCCACCCACCGGGCCGGCCTTCGGTTGGGCCTACAGCGCCACCGAAGCCGAGGCCGAAGAAACCCTGGAGTTCATCCTCAGCGAATGGGCACGCGTGGGGCGAGCGTTCTTTGCCCAACATGCCCATTACCCGCAAAGCTATGAAGCCTTGCTGCAGCGCGAAATCGACCCCGACACGATTCACGCCCGCACCGCCCTGCACCTGGCACGCATTGCCATGCACCTGGGCCTGCGTGAACGTGCCCAGGACCTGGTGCGGATCGGCCTGGCCCGTGCGCCGGAGCGGGCGACAACGCTCAAAGCAGAGCTGGCGCAGGTAGGCGCGACCAGCGGTCGCGAAAACTGATCGCCAGGCACCAGAAATGGTGGGCCTGCACCGGCCCTTTCGCGACCGTGGGTCGCTCCCACGTCACTGGCAACAATCAGGTATGCGCCTCCACCACCCATTTCACCTTCTCCAGCGCCGTGCGCAGCGTGGTCAGGTCGACCGAGCCCAGTGCCAGGCGCAGGGCCTGCGGGACGTGGCGGGTGATGGCAAAGGGTTCGGCGCTGGACACAGCCACTCGCTCACGCTGCAACGCGGCGACAATCGGTTCGGCGCGGGCGTCTTCGACCAGGGGCAGCCAGAGAAAATACGACGCCGGATGGCTGCACATCTCCAGCCCGTGCAGCACTTGGGCGGCGAGGCGTTGGCGGGCCTGGGCATCCTGGCGCTTTTGTTCTTCAAGCTGCATCACCGTGCCGTCTTCCAGCCATTGGCAGGCGATGGCGGTCAAGACGCCGGGCGTGTTCCAGGTGGTGGCGCGGATGATGCGCTCCAGTGCCGGCACCTTGTCTGGCGGCGCGCTGATAAAGCCGACGCGCAGGCCGGTGGCCACACTCTTGGACAGCCCGCAGACATGCACCGTACGTTCCGGCGCCAGGCTGGCCAGCGGCGCTGGCGCACCCTGGACCAGAAAGGCATAGGCGGCGTCTTCGATGAGCAGCAGATCGTGGCGGCGAGCGATGTCCACCAGGTGCGCCCGTTGCGCGGTATCCATGACCCAGCCCAGCGGATTGTGCAGCGTCGGCATGCTGTACACCGCCTTCACCCGCCGCCGCTGGCACAGGGCATCGAGTGCCATCAGGTCCGGGCCGTGCGCCAGCACCGGGATGGCGACGATTTCCAGGTGCAGGGCTTCGGCCAGTACCTTGAAACCCGAATAGGTCACGGCATCGGCGGCAATCACATCCCCCGGTTTCAACAGCGCCATCAGCGTCACGGCCAGCCCTTGCTGCGCACCATTGACGATCAGCACCTGCCCGGCGCTCACCCTCAGCCCGCGCGCCGCCAGGTGCCGCGCCACACAGGCGCGCTCATGCGCGCGGCCGGCATGCGGCTGGTAGCGCAGCAACGCGTCCAGGTCACCACTCGCCGCCAGCTGGCGCAAGGCCGCGCGCAGCAGTTCGGCTTGCTCGGGCAAGGCCGGGTAGTTGAAATTCAGGTCCGCCATGCCGACTGCCATGTGTTTCTGGTCAATGCCCAGGCCAGGCGGCAGTGACGAGTCGCGCACGAACGTCCCGCGCCCGGTCTCGCCACTGACCAGGCCCATGGCTTGCAGTTCGGCATACACCCGCGAGGCGGTGACCAGCCCCAGGCCGTGCTCGGTGGCCAGCTGGCGATGGGTCGGCAGCCGCGAGCCGGGCAGCAGGCGACCGGTGCGAATGTCCGCTGCCAGGGTGTCGACCAGTGTCTTGTAGCGCGCGCGTGGCATGAGCAATGTATCCATGACAATTTTTTGATTGTGCTGATAGTGGCGCCTAGCATGGCGTTCTCGCAACCGCCACGAGTCCGCCCCGATGCCCCCTACTCTTGTCCTGCAACCGACGCCGGCACTGGCCGGCTGGCTCAACGGCCTGATCGGCGTAATCATTTTCAGCGGTTCGCTGCCCGCGACGCGCCTGGCAGTGTCAGCGTTCGACCCGCTGTTTCTGACCTTCGCCCGCGCCAGTATCGCCGGGGTGCTGGCCCTGGCCGTGTTGTGGCTGTTTGGCCAGCCACGCCCGGCCCGCTCACAACGGCTGTCGCTGGGCATCGTCGCCGCTGGCGTGGTAGTGGGCTTTCCCTTGCTGACAGCGCTTGCCCTGCAACAGGTCACCTCGGCACACAGCATCGTGTTTGTCGGCCTGCTGCCACTGGCCACCGCGCTGTTTGGCGTGCTGCGTTGCGGCGAGCGTCCCCGCCCGGTGTTCTGGCTGTTCTCGGGGCTGGGCAGCCTGATGGTCGCCGGCTTTGCCTTCAGCCAGGGCGTGGCCGCCAACCTGCTGGGCGACGGGCTGATGCTGCTGGCGATCCTGGCCTGCGGCCTGGGCTATGCCGAAGGCGCGCGGCTGTCCAGGACACTGGGCGGCTGGCAGGTGATCTGCTGGGCCTTGGTACTGGCCTTGCCGTTCATGCTGGTGCTGAGCCTGTGGACACTGCCGGCAACCCTGGACGCCATTCCCCTGCCAGCCTGGCTCAGCCTGGGGTATGTCTCGGTGTTCAGCATGCTGGTGGGCTTCGTGTTCTGGTACCGCGGGCTGGTACAGGGCGGCGTGGCGGCCGTGGGCCAGTTGCAGTTGCTGCAACCGTTTTTTGGCCTGGCGCTGGCGGCGACCCTGCTCGGCGAGCCCGTCAGCCTGGGCATGCTGGCAGTGACTGTCGCGGTGATCGGCTGTGTGGTCGGGGCGAGGAAACATGCCAGCCAGCCAAGCCCCACGCGACGCTGAACACGCCGCATACCGCCGCCTGGCATAACGGGTTTCAATGCATGACCCGGGTCACCAGGTAGTTGACCAGTTCCGGATCATCGTCAAGCTCGATGGCGCGCGCCGGGCGGGGCAGGTCTTCCAGGACCTTGCCCCAGAACGCGTCGGCGACTTCATCGTGCGGGTAGTAGCGCACCAGCCAGTTCTCATGGCCGCTCATCAGCACCTCACCCATCAAGGAGCGACCGATGCCACGGCGCCGGTAACGCTTGAGGATGAACAGGTCGGCCAGCTCCAGCGCGTCGATGCCGGGCAACTCGCTGCGCTCGATCAATACAAAGCCGGCCACCTCGCCATTGACCCGCAGCAAGTTGGCGCTCCAGTCAGGCTCATGCCAGTAGCGCATCAAGTGCTCGTCATGGATGTAGAAGCGGCCATCCTCTTCGACGTCTTGCAACTCCCAGTCCGAGGACTCGTAGGCATAGAACTGATAGAGGTTGCTGATCAGCTCGATCTGTTCGGGGTCGGTGGGGACCAATTCGATGGTGAGTTCGGTCATGGGCGGGCCTTCGGGTGTGGCGTAGCATCTCTATGAACAGGAAAAACGGGCATGCAGGTCTCGGCAGCAAGAACATCAGGGGCGCTATTGTTTACAAATCGCCGTGAATGGCAACTGTGGCGCTGCGTCAATGTGTGCCAAGGCCCGCCACCTCGAACAACAGGCTGCGCAGCCAGCGATGGGCTGCGCTGTGGTGGGTACGCGCATGCCAGGCGGCCCGTTTGGCAAAACCCGCAATCGCCAGTGGCGGCTCGTGCCAGTGCAGGCCGTCGTGGGCGGACACCAGGCGCCGGGGCACTACGGCAATCAGGTCGCTGTGGCTGACCGCTTCGAGCAGCAACAGAAAACTGGTGACCGACAGGCTGACCCGCCGCGTTCGGCCCAGTGCCGCCAGCGCCTGGTCGGTCACGCCGCTGAAGGCATGACCGCTGAAGGACACGATGGCATGGTCCAGCGCGCAGAACGTGTCGAGGTCCAGGTCCTGCGCCGCCGGATGCCCATGGCGCATCACCACCCCATAGCGTTCATCGTACAGGTGCCGGGCATGCAGGCCTTCGAACGTGGTTTCCGGGGTCAGGATCGCCAGGTCGACCTCGCCGCTTTCCAGCTGGCGGGTTACCCGTTCATCGTCCACCGGCCGGATCGCCAGACGCACACCCGGCGCCTCATTGCGCACACGGGCCAGCAAGGGCAGCACCAGTGTGCGTTGGGCGTAGTCAGTGGCGGCCAGGGTCAGCGTCAGGCTGGCCTGCCCCGGCTCGAAGGCCTGTGGCTGCAACAACTGTTCGATCTCGTTCAGCACTTGCCGCACCGGTACGGCCAGGGCCTGCGCCCGTGGCGTGGGCACGATGCCGCGCTGCGCACGTACGAACAACGGGTCGTCGAAGCTTTCACGCAGGCGGGTCAGCATGCCGCTGACCGCCGGCTGCGTCAGCGACAGGCGACTGGCGGCGCGGGTGACACTGCCTTCTTCAAGCAGGGCGTCGAGGGCCTTGAGCAGGTTGAGGTCCAGGCTTCTGATATCACGCATGCTGATGCAAAGCCTCAGGGGATACGATTGGTCTTATGGAGTGTGCGCCGCGAAAATGGCCCTCGTCAAAGCTCATCACCGAGGAACACTTCATGCAGCATGCGATTGATTGGCCGCAAGGCTACCTCCCGGGCACAGCCGATAACTTTGCCAGCAACGAAGTCATCGTCGCCGGCCTGAGCGTGGCCAGTGTCTGGCCGTTGCTCGATACGCCGTCTCTCTGGCCCGGCTATTACAGCAACTGTGCCGACATTGCGTTCGAGGCCGGGCACGGGCCTGAACTGGCCACCGGCGCACGGTTTCGTTTCAGTACCTTTGGTTTTCCGGTCCAGGCCGAGGTGGTCGAGCACGTTGCGCCCCAGCCTGGGCAGCCGGCACGGGTGGCCTGGCATGGCTGGGTCGAAGGCGCTGCCGATACGCGACTGGACGTGCACCACGCCTGGCTGCTCGAAGACCTGCCGGGTGGGCGGGTACGGATCCTGACCCAGGAAACCCAGAACGGCACGCCGGCCAAGGCACTGGCCAGGACGCGCCCCAACCCGATGATCAATGGGCATCAGCAGTGGCTGGAAGGATTGGTCGAGGCGGCGCAGCGGGCTCTTGTCAGACCCAACGCCTGAGCGGCATGAACATCACCTCCTGCAGATCGAGTGTTGGCGGGCACCCAGGCGGTGGTTGCGAGATAAAACCGCTGAACTTGCGCACGGCGCGGCGGCTCCTAACTGACACGCCCATTGCACTGGTTGCCCCATGGATCTTGTCGTTGCCCGTCCCGAAGGTCTGTATTGCCCGCCCGGAGATTTCTATATCGATCCGTGGCGGCCGGTAGACCGCGCCGTCATCACCCACGGTCACGGCGACCATGCGCGCACCGGCAGCGGCCATTACCTGGCCACGGCCAGTGGCGAGGGCATCCTGCGCTGGCGGCTGGGGCAGGACATCAACCTGCAGACCCTGGCCTATGGCGAAACCGTGACCCATCACGGCGTGACCATCAGCCTGCACCCGGCCGGGCATGTGCTGGGCTCGGCGCAAGTGCGCCTGGAATACCAGGGCGAGGTCTGGGTGGCGTCTGGCGACTACAAGGTCGAACCTGACGGCACCTGCGAGACCTTCGAACCGGTGCGCTGCCACACGTTCATCACCGAATCGACCTTCGGCCTGCCGATCTATCGCTGGACCCCGCAGGCGCAGATCTTTGCCGGCATCAATGACTGGTGGCGCAGCAATGCGGCGCAAGGCAAGGCCAGCGTGCTGTTCGCCTATGCCTTCGGCAAGGCACAACGCATCCTGCATGGCATCGATCCCGACATCGGCCCGATCCTGGCGCACGGCTCGGTGGAGCCCTTGAACCGGGTGTACCGCGCCGGCGGCATCCGCATTCCCGAGACCCGGTACGCCGGCGACTTCAAGAAAACCGATCCCATCCTGCGCCAGGCGCTGATCATCGCCCCGCCGTCGGCCGGCGGCAGCACCTGGATGAAGCGCTTCGGCGAGTACAGCGATGCCTTTGCCAGCGGCTGGATGATGCTGCGCGGCACGCGCCGGCGGCGCGGCGTGGACCGGGGTTTTGTCTTGTCCGACCACGCCGACTGGCCTGGCCTGCTGTGGGCCATCGAGCAGACCGGCGCCGAACGGGTGATGGTGACCCACGGTTCGGTACCGATTCTGGTGCGCTACCTGCGCGAACTGGGGCTGGACGCTCAGGGCTTCGACACGCAATACGGCGATGAGGAGGACGACGCCGCAGCGGCCGCCGCCCCCGCCACCACACCAGCCACCGGGCAATCGACATGAAAGCCTTTGCCGAGCTGTACACGCGCCTGGACGCCACCACATCCAGCAATGCCAAGCTGGCCGCCCTGCACGATTACTTTGCCCAGGCCGCTCCGGACGATGCGGCCTGGGCGGTGTTCTTTCTGGCCGGCGGGCGTCCGCGCCAACTGGTGCCCAACCGTGTGCTGCGCGAGCAGGCCACCGAACTGAGCGGGCTGGCGCCGTGGTTGTTCGAGGAAAGCTACCAGGCCGTGGGCGACCTGGCCGAAACCCTGTCGCTGCTGTTGCCGCATGCCGACCACAACAATGACGAAGGCCTGGCGGTGTGGCTGGAGGAAAAGCTGCTGCCCCTGCGTGGCCTGGCGCCCGAGGTGCTGGCCGAACGGTTGCCGGTGTTGTGGGCACAACTGGATCGCAGCAGCCTGATGGTGTGCATCAAGCTGATCACCGGCAGCTTTCGCGTTGGCGTTTCCAAGCTGCTGGTGACCCGTGCCCTGGCGGGCATGGCCGGACTGGACAGCAAGCGCGTGGCCCAGCGTCTGGTGGGCTATACCGACCTGTCGCACCGTCCCACGGCGCTGTCCTACCTGAAGCTGATCGCCCCGGAGTCGGACGATGAGCATGCCCAGCGCGGCGGCCAGCCCTACCCGTTTTTTCTGGCCCACGCCCTGCAACAGCCGGTGGAGCAGTTCGAGGCCCTGCTGGGACCTGCCGAAGGCTGGCAGGTGGAGTGGAAGTGGGACGGCATTCGTGCGCAGGTAGTCAAGCGTGAGGGCCGCTTGTGGGTCTGGTCGCGCGGCGAAGAACTGGTGACCGAGCGCTTTCCGGAGCTGCACAGCCTGGCGCAGTGCCTGCCCGATGGCACGGTGATCGACGGCGAGATCGTGGTCTGGAAGGCGCCGGACACTGCGCCTGCGGTCGAGGGCGAGTTTGCGCTGGACAGTGACGCCGAGGCGCCTGAGCCCTGGGTACAGCCGTTTGCCTTGTTGCAGCAACGCATCGGCCGCAAGACCCTGGGCAAGAAGATTCTCGGCGATGCACCGGTGGTGGTGCTCGGCTATGACCTGCTGGAGTGGCAAGGCCACGACTGGCGCAGCCGTCCGCAGCATGAACGGCGCACGCAACTGGAGCAGGTGATCCAGGCCAGCCAGAGCCCGGTGCTGCTGCCCTCGCCCGTCATCACCGGGCATGACTGGCATGACCTGGCGCGCCAGCGCGAAGCGGCGCGCAGCCTGGGGGTCGAAGGCATGATGCTCAAGGCGCGTGAATCGCTGTACGGCGTGGGCCGCACCAAGGACATGGGCGTGTGGTGGAAATGGAAGCTCGACCCGTTCAGTGTCGATGCGGTGCTGATCTACGCCCAGCGCGGCCATGGCCGGCGTGCCAGCCTGTACAGCGACTACACCTTTGCCGTATGGGACGGCCCGCTTGGCGCCAGCGAACGCTCGCTGGTGCCGTTTGCCAAGGCGTATTCGGGACTGACTGATGAAGAAATGCGCAAGGTCGATGCCATCATTCGCAAGACCACGGTAGAGAAGTTCGGCCCGGTGCGCAGCGTGACCCCGACCCTGGTATTCGAGCTGGGCTTTGAAGGCATCGCCCTGTCGAAGCGGCACAAGAGCGGCATTGCCGTGCGCTTCCCGCGGATGCTGCGCTGGCGCCATGACAAGCCGGTGGACGAAGCCGACAGCCTGGCGACCTTGCAGGACCTGCTGGGCTGATGCGCCAAACAAGTGCAATCAAGCGATAACGCTCTTTTTTGGGGCCTCACGGATCCGTAGGAGCGGCTTGAGCCGCGAACGTGCGCGGTCTTTCGCGGCTCAAGCCGCTCCTACAGAAGCATTGATCATCAGATGTAGCAAAAAGACACAATTGCGACACCGCCTTATATTTCAAACACATGTTTTGTCCGTTGGTTCAGAAATTGCTACCTGATGACGGTCTGGCATCCGCCGGTAGCAGTCTTGAAGGCTGTTGCGCCCTCTTCTGGTTTTAGGAACTGAGCATGAAAAAAGCATGGTTGACCCTGTCCGCACTGGCTCTGTGCGTCGCCGCCGGTAGCGCGATGGCCAAGGAATACAAGGAACTGCGTTTTGGTGTCGATCCATCCTATGCACCGTTCGAGTCCAAGGCCGCCGACGGCAGCCTGCAAGGTTTCGACATCGACCTGGGCAACGCCATCTGCAAGGAACTGAAAGTCACCTGCAAATGGGTCGAGAGCGATTTCGACGGCATGATTCCGGGCCTCAAGGCGCGCAAGTTCGACGGTGTGATTTCGTCGATGACCGTGACGCCTGCGCGCGAAAAGGTCATCGATTTCTCCGATGAGCTGTTCTCCGGCCCGACCTCGCTGGTGTTCAAAAAGGGTGCAGGCCTGAGCACCGATCTGGCCACCCTCAAGGGCAAGACCGTCGGCTACGAGCAAGGCACCATCCAGGAAGCCTACGCCAAGGCCGTGCTGGACAAGGCCGGTGTGACCACCAAGGCCTACGCCAACCAGGACCAGGTCTACGCCGACCTGACCTCGGGCCGTCTGGATGCGTCGATCCAGGACATGCTGCAGGCCGAGCTGGGCTTTCTGAAGTCACCCAAGGGCGCCGACTATGAAGTCAGCGAGCCGGTCGACAACCCACTGCTGCCGTCCAAGACCGCCATCGGTATCGCCAAAGGTAACACTGAGCTCAAAGAACTCCTGAACAAAGGTATCAAAGCGTTACACGCTGACGGCACCTACGCCGAAATCCAGAAAAAACACTTCGGTGACCTGAACCTGTACAGCGGCAAATAAAAAAGCCCGACGCCCGGCGAGCCACCGCGCTTGCCGGGCGTTCTCGTTGCTGACCGCTGGAAGTCTTTATCCATGTTCGACACCTTGCTAGCTCACTTGGGACTCTCGGCGTTCAGCCTCAGGGGCTTCGGCCCGCTGTTGCTCGAAGGCACCTGGATGACCCTCAAACTTTCGGTGCTGTCGCTGCTGCTGAGCATTGTGCTCGGGCTGCTGGGCGCCAGCGCCAAACTGTCGGGCAACGCGCTGTTGCGCGTGCCGGCGCAGATCTACACCACCTTGATCCGCGGCGTGCCGGACCTGGTGCTGATGCTGCTGATCTTCTACAGCCTGCAGACCTGGCTGACGCTGCTCACCGACGCCATGGGCTGGGAATACATCGAGATCGATCCGTTCAGCGCCGGGGTGATTACCCTGGGGTTCATCTACGGGGCGTATTTCACCGAGACCTTCAGGGGCGCGATCCTGTCGGTGCCACGCGGGCAGGTCGAGGCCGCCGTCGCCTATGGCCTCAAGCGCGGCCAGCGCTTTCGTCATGTGGTGTTCCCGCAGATGATGCGTTTTGCCTTGCCGGGCATCGGCAATAACTGGCAGGTGCTGCTCAAGGCCACCGCGCTGGTGTCGATCATCGGCCTGGCCGACCTGGTCAAGGCGTCCCAGGATGCCGGCAAGAGCACCTACCAGTTGTTCTATTTCCTGGTGGTGGCCGGTTTCATCTACTTGATGATCACCAGCGCCTCCAACCTGGCCCTGCGCTGGGCCGAACGGCATTACGCCGCCGGCAGCCGGGAGGCCAGGCGATGATCGAGTTGCTCCAGGAATACTGGCGCCCCTTCCTGTACAGCGACGGGGTGCACATCACCGGCCTGGCCATGACTCTGTGGCTGCTCAGCGCCTCGATCGCCATCGGCTTCTGCCTGTCGATCCCGCTGTCCATCGCCCGCGTGTCAGACAGCTTCTGGCTGCGCTGGCCGGTGCAGTTCTACACCTATGTATTTCGCGGCACGCCGCTGTATATCCAGTTGCTGATTTGCTACACGGGCATCTACAGCATTGCCGCGGTGCGCGAACAGCCGCTGCTCGACAGCTTCTTTCGCGACGCCATGAACTGCACGTTGCTGGCCTTCACCCTCAATACCTGCGCCTACACCACCGAGATCTTTGCCGGGGCGATCCGCAGCATGGCCCACGGCGAGATCGAGGCGGCCAAGGCCTACGGCCTGAGCGGCTGGAAGCTGTACGCGCATGTCATCATGCCGTCGGTGCTGCGCCGCTCGCTGCCGTACTACAGCAATGAAGTGATCCTGATGCTGCATTCCACCACCGTGGCCTTCACCGCCACGGTGCCGGACATTCTCAAGGTGGCGCGGGACGCCAACTCGGCGACCTTCATGACCTTCCAGTCGTTCGGCATCGCCGCTTTGTTGTACCTGAGTATCACCTTCATCCTGGTCGGGCTGTTTCGCCTGGCCGAACGGCGCTGGCTGGCCTTTCTCGGCCCCGCTCACTAGGACTGCCCCTCATGCGCCAACTCACTCACGACCTGCTGTCGCCGGTGCCAGGCACCGCGCGGCAGATTCACAGTTTTCACTACGGCCCGGACAACGGCGCCTGCAAGGTGTACATCCAGGCGGCGCTGCATGCTGACGAACTGCCAGGCATGCTGGTGGCCTGGTACCTCAGGCAGCGCCTGGACGAACTGGAGCGCGCCGGCAAGCTCAAGGGCGAGATCGTCGTGGTGCCGGTGGCCAACCCCGCCGGCCTGGAACAGGTGCTGATGGACACCCCGCTGGGCCGCTACGAGCTGGAAAGCGGACAGAATTTCAATCGCCATTTCGTCGACCTGGCGCAACAGGTCGGCGATGCCGTGCAGGGCACGCTGACAAGCGACGTGCAGGCCAATGCCCGGCTGATCCGCACGCACTTGCGCCAGGCCCTGCTCGAACACGGCGCCAGCACACAGTTGCAATCGCAGCGCCTGGTGTTGCAGCGCCTGGCCTGCGATGCCGACATGGTGCTGGACCTGCACTGCGACTTCGAGGCGGTCGAGCACCTGTACACCACGCCCGAAGCCTGGCCACAGGTCGAACCCCTGGCGCGCTACCTGGGCTCGCAGGCCAACCTGCTGGCCACCGATTCGGGCGGCCAGTCGTTCGACGAATGCTTCACCCTGGTCTGGTGGCAGTTGCAGCAACGCTTTGGCGCGCAGGTGCCGATGGGCAGTTTTTCAGTGACGGTGGAGTTGCGCGGCCAGGCCGATGTCAGCCACGCCGTGGCCAGCCGCGACTGCCAGGCCATCATTCTTTACCTGACCGATTTCGGCGCCATCGACGGCGAGCGGATCGAGCCGCCCGAATTGCTCTACCCGGCCACGCCCCTGGCAGCCGTGGACCCGGTGACGACGCCGGTTGGCGGGCTGCTGGTGTTCTGTGCCATGCCCGGCGAATACGTCGAGGCCGGGCAACTGCTGGCCGACATCATCGACCCGATCAGCGACACCGTGACCCAGGTCCGCGCCCCGCAGGCCGGCCTGTTGTATGCCCGCTCGCTGCGCCGAATGGTCACCGCCGGCATGGTCATCGCCCACGTTGCCGGCACCCGGGCCCACCGCAGCGGCTACCTGCTTTCTCCTTGAGGACTTTATGTACAAACTGACCATCGAAGGCCTGCACAAGCGCTACGGCGATAACGAAGTGCTCAAGGGCGTGTCGCTCAAGGCCAAGAGTGGCGACGTGATCTGCCTGATCGGCGCCAGCGGCTCGGGCAAGAGCACCTTCCTGCGCTGCATCAACTTTCTCGAACAGCCCAACGACGGCGCCATGAGCCTGGACGACAAGCCGGTGCGCATGGTCCAGGACAGCGGCGGCATGCGCGTGGCCGACGCCGACGAACTGCAACGCCTGCGCACGCGCCTGGCGATGGTGTTCCAGCACTTCAACCTGTGGGCGCACATGACGGTGCTGGAAAACGTGACCATGGCCCCGCGCCGGGTACTGGGCGTGCCCAAGGCCGAGGCCGAGGCGCGGGCGCGCAAGTACCTGGAAAAGGTCGGCCTGCCGGAGCGAGTGGCCGATCAGTACCCGGCGTTCCTGTCCGGCGGCCAGCAGCAACGCGTGGCCATTGCCCGGGCGCTGGCCATGGAGCCGGACATCATGCTGTTCGACGAACCGACCTCGGCCCTGGACCCTGAACTGGTGGGCGAAGTACTCAAGGTGATCCAGGGCCTGGCCGAGGAAGGCCGGACCATGATCCTGGTCACCCACGAGATGGGCTTTGCGCGCAAGGTCGCGACCCAGGTGGTGTTTTTGCATCAGGGCCGAATCGAGGAATCCGGGCACCCGGACGAGGTGTTGAACAACCCGCAGAGCGAGCGCCTGAAGCAGTTTCTGAGCGGCAATCTGAAGTAGGAGCGACCAACGGTCGCGAAGACCGAGGGACAGACGCTGAAAAATGCTGCGTTTGTACCGACCCTTTCGCGCCCGTTGGGCGCTCCTGCGGCAGGGTGAAAATATTTGGCAGAGCGTCTCCGGGTCGGATCGCACCAATCGCCCGGGCGCGTGGTCCGTATCCTGAGCCCCTTCAGGAACCTGCCATCGCGCATGAGCAAACAGCCCGACATTGCAACGTCATGGTTCGCCTCTCTGGGCTGGACACCGTTCCCGTTCCAGAAGCAGGTGTGGGCGGCGGTCAAGCGTGGCGAGTCGGGGCTGCTGCACGCCAGCACCGGCTCGGGCAAGACTTATGCGGTGTGGCTGGCGGCCTTGAATGCGTTCATGCGCCCCCCGAAAACGCCGCCCAAGGGCAGGGACAAGAGCGCGCCGCTGACGGTGATCTGGATCACGCCCATGCGTGCCCTGGCGGCCGACACCCAGCGCGCCTTGCTGGCGCCGCTGGCTGATCAAGCGATTGGCTGGTCGGTGGGCCTGCGCACCGGCGACACCTCCAGCAGCGAGCGTGCGCGTCAAGGCCGGCGCCTGCCCACGACGCTGGTCACCACCCCTGAAAGCCTGACCCTGCTGCTGGCCCGCGCCGATGCCCAGGCCGCCATGGGCAACCTGCAGATGGTGGTGGTCGATGAGTGGCATGAACTGATCGGCAACAAGCGCGGCGTGCAACTGCAACTGGCGCTGGCCCGGTTGCGGCGCTGGCATCCGCACCTGATCGTGTGGGGTATCTCGGCCACCCTGGGCAACCAGGAATACGCCCGCCAGGTGCTGCTGGGCGATGCCGGCATTACGGTCCAAGGCAAAGTCATCAAGGATTTACAGGTCGACACCCTGCTGCCAACGGCGCTTGAACGTTTTCCGTGGTCGGGCCACATGGGCCTGAGCATGCTCAAGCCGGTGGTGGCCGAGGTCGACGGCAGCCGCAGTTGTTTGCTGTTCACCAATACCCGGGCGCAATCGGAGCTGTGGTACCAGGCCCTGCTCGGCGCCCGCCCGGACTGGGCCGGGTTGATTGCCCTGCACCACGGCTCGCTGTCACGCGAGGTGCGCGACTGGGTGGAGCGCGCGTTGAAGGACGGCCAGCTCAAGGCGGTGGTGTGCACTTCCAGCCTGGACCTGGGCGTGGATTTTCTGCCGGTCGAACGGGTGTTGCAGATCGGCTCGCCCAAGGGCATTGCCCGGCTGATGCAGCGCGCCGGGCGCTCCGGCCATGCGCCGGGGCGGGCTTCGCGGGTGACGCTGGTGCCGACCCACAGCCTGGAACTGGTCGAGGCCGCCGCTGCGCAGGTGGCCGTGGCGGCGCGCATGATCGAACCGCGTCACTCGCCGTACCAGCCGCTGGATGTACTGGTGCAGCATCTGGTGAGCATGGCACTGGGCGGCGGCTTCATCCCCGATGAGCTGTTGGACGAAGTACGCGGTGCCTGGGCCTACCGCGACCTGGACGAGTCGCAGTGGCAATGGGCGCTGGCCTTTGTGCGCAGCGGCGGTCACTCGCTGACCGCCTACCCCGACTATCGCCGCGTAGAGCCTGATGAACAGGGCGTCTGGCGGGTGCCGGATGCACGTGTGGCGCGGCGGCATCGCATGAGCATCGGCACCATCGTCAGCGACGCCAGCATTACCGTGAAGTACTGGAAAAAAGGCGGCGGCTCGCTGGGCAGCGTCGAAGAAGGCTTTATCGCGCGCCTGCGCCCTGGCGACAACTTTCTGTTTGGCGGGCGCCTGCTGGAACTGGTGCGGGTCGAGGACATGACTGCCTACGTCAAGCGCGCCACCGGCAAGAAAGCCGCCGTGCCGCGCTGGAGTGGCGGACGCCTGCCGCTTTCTGACGAGCTGGCGCAGGCCGTGGTGGCGCAATTCGATGCCGCCGCCCATGGCATATTCGCAAGCCCGGCCATGCAGGCGGTCAGGCCTTTACTGGAGGTTCAGCAACAGTGGTCGGCACTGCCGCAACGCGACCGGTTGCTGGCGGAAACCCTCAAGTCGCGCGAGGGCTGGCACCTGTTTCTGTACCCGTTTGCCGGGCGCCATGTGCACCTGGGGCTGGCCAGCGTTCTGGCCTGGCGCCTGAGCCGCCGGCAACCGTTGACGTTCTCCATGGCGGTCAACGATTACGGCCTGGAACTGCTCAGCAGCACCGAGCTGGACTGGCACGAGCTGCTGCAGCGTGGCGACCTGTTCAGCGATGAGCACTTGGCCGACGACATCCTGGCCAGTCTCAACGCCGGCGAGCTGGCGCAGCGGCGTTTTCGCGAAATCGCCCGGATTGGCGGGCTGGTGTTTGCCGGCTATCCGGGGGCGGGTAAAAGCCTGCGCCAGCTTCAGGCTTCAAGTGGGCTGTTCTTTGAAGTGTTCAAGCAGTACGACCCCGAGAACCGGCTGCTCTGCCAGGCCCATGACGAAGTGCTGAGCCTGGAACTCGATTACCAGCGTCTGCAGGCCACCTTGCAGCGTCTGGCCGGCCTGCCACTGGACCTGCACGCGCTCAAACGTGCCACGCCGCTGGCGTTTCCGCTGCTGGTCGAGCGCCTGCGCGAAAGCCTGAGCAGTGAAAAGCTGGCCGACCGCATTGCGCGCATGGTGCGTGACCTTGAGAAGGCCGCCGGGCCGCAGGCTGGCGCATGAATCCTGAACTGGCGGTGCAACTGGCCGGCGATACGCTGTGGCTGCTGGCTGACAAGGCGGTCTACCACCCAGGCGAACGCACGCTACTGATTGCCGATGCGCATTTTGGCAAGGCAGCCGCCTACCGCCGGCTGGGCCAGCCGGTGCCGCATGGCACCACGCAGGTGAACCTTGAGCGTATCGACCGGCTGCTGTCGCACTACCCCGCGCAACGGCTGATTTTTCTGGGCGACTTTCTGCACGCGCCGCAGTCCCATGCGCCGGCCACCCTGGCAGCCTTGGCCGCCTGGCGGGTCCGGCAGGCAGCACTCGACATTGTGCTGATTCGCGGCAACCACGATACGCGCGCCGGGGACCCGCCAGGCTATCTGGACATCGAGGTGGTGGATGCGCCGTTACTGCTGGGGCCTTTTGCACTGCAGCACGAGCCGGATCCGCACCCGACCCACCATGTGCTGGCCGGTCACGTGCATCCGGTGTTCACCCTGCACGGGCGTGGCCGGCAGAGCCTGCGCCTGCCCTGCTTCGTGCTGGACGAGGCGGTGAGCCTGCTGCCGGCGTTCGGCGAGTTTACCGGGGGGTACACGATTCAGGCCCAGCCACACCGTCGCCTGTATGTAGCAGGCGACGGTGCGGTCTGGGCCTTGAATGGGTAATGCGGTGTCAGGCCACAGGAGCAGGCGGCGGCTCGTCGGGTACGGTCGGCACGCCAGGTTCGCTGGGCTGGGGCGTATCCGGATCGGGCTGGCCGGGAATGCCACCGCCGACCATGTTCAGCTGCTGGTCTGCCATCAGTGACCAGGCCAGCAGGCCGATCTCGTTGAGCGGTGCAGCTTGCGGTCCGGCGTGTTTGGAATCGATCTTCATGGGGCACTCCTGAACGTTGGTCACCCACGTCGCTTGTGAGGAAGAACAGTCAACCAATAGAGTGTCAATCGGGTGATAAATTCAATTGCACCTACATGAAATAGATTTCAGGTTCGTGGCAAGGTCACGCCGCGCTGGCCCTGATACTTGCCGCCACGGTCCTTATAGGACACTTCGCACTCCTCGTCCGATTCCAGGAACAGCATCTGCGCCACCCCTTCGTTGGCGTAGATCTTGGCCGGCAGCGTGGTGGTGTTGGAGAACTCCAGCGTCACGTGGCCTTCCCACTCCGGCTCCAGCGGCGTGACGTTGACGATGATGCCGCAGCGCGCGTAGGTGCTCTTGCCCAGGCAGATGGTCAGCACGTTGCGCGGTATGCGGAAATATTCGACGGTGCGGGCCAGGGCAAAAGAGTTGGGCGGGATGATGCAGACATCGCTCTTGACGTCGACGAAGCTGTTGGCGTCGAAGTTCTTCGGGTCGACGGTGGCCGAGTTGATGTTGGTGAAAATCTTGAATTCGTCGGCGCAACGCACATCGTAACCGTAGCTCGATACACCGAAGGAAATCAGGCGCTCGGCGCCTTCGCCGCGCATCTGGCGCTCCACGAAGGGTTCGATCATGCCGTGCTCTTGCGCCATGCGGCGAATCCACTTATCCGGTTTGATGCTCATGGCGGTGTCCTGAAATAGCGAGGTAAAAAGATGCGCACATCTTACCGGGCCGGGGCGTCTCCTACAAAGGCCACGCCGTCGTGGACGACGCTCATGCAAGGGAATGCAAATAATCCGCACCTGCCCATTGGCACTTCCGGGAAAAACGGTTAAGGTGGCGTCACTGTGTTGCTTGTGTCACTGAGAATCTCTACAAGATGTTGAATCCGATCACCATCACCATGAATTTCCAGCTCTTTGCACTCAGTCTCGGTCGGGGTGTTTCCTGATCCGCAGTTAACTTTGTCCAAGGAGATGCATCATGTCCAATCGCCAAACTGGTACCGTCAAGTGGTTCAACGATGAAAAAGGCTTCGGCTTCATCACTCCACAATCTGGCGAAGATCTGTTCGTGCACTTCAAAGCCATCCAGATCGACGGCTTCAAAACCCTGAAAGAAGGCCAGCAAGTTTCTTTCGTCGCTACCCGCGGCCAGAAAGGCATGCAGGCTGAAGAAGTGCAAATCGCTTGATTTTGCGCTAATTCGCTTCGAAAAACCCCGCTCTTGAGCGGGGTTTTTTATTGCCTGCAGAAAAGTGCTTTTTTGCAGGCGCTACAAGAGCGCCTGCAAAGGCAGGATCAGTCGTCGCTGACCGAAATGGTCGGCATGGCAGGACTGGCCGCTGCCTGCAAGACGATGCGTGCCCCCACCTGGCGGGCCAGCTCCTGATACACCATGGCAATCTGGCTTTGCGGCTCGGCAATGACCGTGGGCTTGCCGCCGTCGGCCTGCTCGCGGATCAGCATCGACAACGGCAACGAAGCCAGCAGTTCGACGTCGTACTGGCGGGCCAGTTTCTCACCGCCGCCTTCACCGAACAGATGCTCGGCATGCCCGCAGTTCGAACAGATGTGCACGGCCATGTTTTCCACCACACCCAACACCGGAATGTTCACCTTGCGGAACATCTCGACGCCCTTTCTGGCATCCAGCAAGGCCAGGTCCTGCGGGGTGGTGACAATGACCGAGCCGGCGACAGGGACCTTTTGCGCCAGGGTCAACTGAATGTCACCTGTACCCGGCGGCATGTCGATGACCAGGTAATCCAGGTCATTCCAGGCCGTCTGGGTCACCAATTGCAGCAAGGCGCCGGACACCATCGGGCCGCGCCACACCATCGGCGTGTTGTCATCGGTGAGAAAGGCCATCGACATCACTTCGACCCCATGCGCCTCGATCGGCACGAACCACTTCTGGTCCTTGATCTTCGGCCGGGTGCCCTCGGCAATGCCAAACATGATGCCCTGGCTGGGGCCGTAGATATCGGCATCGAGAATTCCGACCCGGGCACCTTCACGGGCCAGCGCCAGGGCCAGGTTGGCAGCGGTGGTCGACTTGCCGACCCCGCCCTTGCCGGAGGCCACAGCGATGATGTTCCTGACATTGGCCAGCCCCGGAATCTGACTTTGTGCCTTGTGGGCCTGGACCCGACTGTAAATCTGCACATCGGCGGCGGTCACGCCTTCCAGGCCTTCGATAGCAATCTGCAGCACCTGGGCCCAGCCCTTGCTGAACAGGTCGGCGGCATAGCCCAGCTCGATCTGCACCCTGACGTGGCCAGCCTCGATATCGATGGCCTGCACGCAACCGGCGCTGACCGGGTCCTGGTTGAGATAAGGGTCGGTGTACTGGCGAAGAATTGTCTCCACCGCTGCGCGGCTCACTGCGCTCATGAACGGGCTCCAAATAGAAACTGAGTAAAACAGGCGGCTATCCTACCCCTTATGGCAGGCCGCGCCATGCTTTCACTGCAAATCCAGGCACCTTGCAGGGCGCTGGCGGGGTGAAAAAAAATCCCCACACCTTTATAGTGGCCGGTCTTCGTTTGACTTCAAGTAGCCGAGCCCCATGTCCGAGCCACGCAAGATTCTCGTTACCAGCGCCCTGCCCTATGCCAATGGATCCATCCACCTGGGTCACATGCTCGAGTACATCCAGACCGACATGTGGGTGCGTTACCAGAAGCACCGCGGCAACCAATGCACCTATGTCTGTGCGGACGACGCCCACGGCTCGGCCATCATGCTGCGCGCCGAAAAGGAAGGCATCACCCCGGAGCAACTGATCGACAACGTCAAGGCCGAGCACAGCGCCGACTTTGCCGATTTCCTGGTGAACTTCGACAACTTCCACTCCACCCACAGCGATGAAAACCGCGAGCTGTCGAGCCTGATCTACACGCGCCTGCGCGATGCCGGTCATATCGCCACCCGTTCGGTGACCCAGTATTTCGACCCGGACAAGAAAATGTTCCTGGCCGACCGCTTCATCAAGGGCACTTGCCCGAAATGCAGCGCCGAGGACCAGTACGGCGACAACTGCGAAAAATGCGGCGCCACCTATGCGCCCACCGAACTGAAGGACCCGAAATCGGCAATTTCCGGTGCCACGCCGGTGCTCAAGGATTCCAAGCACTTCTTTTTCGACCTGCCCGCCTTCCAGGACATGCTCCAGCAGTGGACCCGCAGCGGCACCCTGCAGGAAGCGGTGGCCAACAAGCTGGCCGAATGGCTCGACAGTGGCCTGCAGCAGTGGGACATCTCGCGCGATGCACCGTATTTCGGTTTCGAGATCCCGGACGAGCCCGGCAAATACTTCTATGTCTGGCTGGACGCCCCGATCGGCTACATGGCCAGCTTCAAGAACCTCTGCGCCCGTCGCCCGGAGCTGGACTTCGATGCCTACTGGAACAAGGATTCCAGCACCGAGCTGTACCACTTCATCGGCAAGGACATTGTCAACTTTCATGCCCTGTTCTGGCCGGCCATGCTCGAAGGCGCCGGCCTGCGCAAGCCGACGGCCATCAACGTGCACGGCTACCTGACCGTCAACGGCCAGAAGATGTCCAAGTCGCGCGGCACCTTCATCAAGGCGCGCACCTACTTGGACCACCTGTCGCCGGAATACTTGCGCTACTACTATGCGTCCAAACTGGGCCGCGGCGTCGACGACCTGGACCTGAACCTCGAAGACTTTGTGCAGAAGGTCAACTCCGACCTGATCGGCAAACTGGTGAACATTGCCAGCCGCTGCGCCGGCTTCATTCACAAGGGCAATGCCGGCGTGCTGGTGCAGGCCAATGCCGCACCGGAACTGACCGACGCCTTCCAGAGCGCAGCACCGAGCATCGCCGAAGCCTACGAGGCCCGCGACTTCTCCCGTGCCATGCGTGAAATCATGGCGCTGGCCGACCGCGCCAATGCCTTTATCGCCGACAAGGCCCCCTGGGCCCTGGCCAAGCAGGAAGGCAAACAGGATGAAGTCCAGGCCGTCTGCGCGCTGGGCATCAACCTGTTCCGCCAACTGGTGATTTTCCTCAAGCCGGTGCTGCCGAACCTGGCCGCCGACGCCGAACAGTTCCTCAATGTCGCGCCGCTGACCTGGAACGATCACCAGACGCTGCTGGGCAACCATCAGCTCAACCCGTTCTCGGCCCTGATGACCCGTATCGACCCGGCCCGAATCGAAGCCATGGTTGCCGCTTCCAGGGAAGACCTGGCCGCCAGCGCCGCCCAAGAGACACCCAAGGGCAATGGCGAACTGGAAAAGGACCCGCTGTCGCCGGAAATCGAGTTCGACGCCTTTGCCGCCGTCGACCTGCGCGTGGCGCTGATCGTCAAGGCCGAGCACGTCGAGGGCGCCGACAAGCTGCTGCGCCTGACGCTGGATATCGGCGACCAACAGCGTAATGTCTTCTCGGGCATCAAGAGCGCGTACCCGGACCCAAGCCTGCTCGAAGGCCGGCTGACCATGATGATCGCCAACCTCAAGGCACGCAAAATGCGCTTTGGCATCTCCGAAGGCATGGTGATGGCAGCCGGTCCCGGCGGCGAGGAAATCTACCTGCTGAGCCCCGACAGTGGCGCCAAGCCGGGTCAACGCATCAAGTAACAACGCATAAAAGGCCCGGTAACTGCCCTTGGCGGTTATCGGGCCTTTTCTGTGCCCCCGCCAGGCCGCTGCGGTCTGTGGATACAACCATGAACCTGATTCAACGCATCGACGCCCTGCTGCCACAGACCCAGTGTGGCAGGTGTGGGCATCCAGGCTGCATGCCCTATGCCGAAGGCATCGCCAAAGGCGAGGCCATCAACAAATGCCCACCGGGCGGCGAAGAGACACTTGCCGCCCTGGCCAGGCTGCTGAACGTCCAGGCGCCTGCGCTGGAGACCGAGCGAGGCCCGGCGCCGGCGCAAGTGGCCTTTATTCGTGAAGCCGAATGCATTGGCTGCACCAAATGCATCCAGGCCTGCCCGGTCGATGCCATCGTCGGTGCGGCCAAATTGATGCACACCGTGCTGGTGGATGAATGCACCGGTTGCGACCTGTGCGTCGCGCCCTGCCCGGTCGACTGCATCGACATGCTGCCCTTGCCTGCGACCAGCGCGGTGCTGCCACCCGCCCATGTACACCTGACAGGTGACCTGACGCTGGACGCCGCGCAACGGCAGGCGCGCACCCGCAAGCGCAACCTGGCACGGCAGCGTTATCAACGGCGCAACGCCCGCTTGCGGCGTGAGCGCGAACAGCGCCAGGGGCGCACTCCACGTTCGGCTGCCGCAACGCCTGTACGGCCGGCACAGCATCTCTGCGAGCCTCGTTCGCCCCGTGCAGAGCCGCCGCACCCGGCACCTGAGAATCAAGCGCTAAAGCACGCCAGGATTGCCGTGAACATGTGCCAGGCACAGTTGAACAAGTCACTCAAGGCTTTCGGCCATCCGCCCATTCGTGAACAGGCCATGCGCCTGCTTCAGCTCCAGCAACAGCTCGACGCTGCCGAGCAGGTGCTGCAAGGGCTCATGCCGACAGAGCAGGCTCTGCCCGATACGCCGGCACCGTCACAACCCAGGCCCTCGATCGCTGCACTCAAGCGTGCCAAGATCCAGCTGGCCATGGCCCGTGCCAGCCTCAACAAGGCACACGCCGCTGGCGCCCCCGCCGAACAACTGGCTGCCTTGCAGGCCAAGGTGCAGGACGCCGAACAGGCGCTACGTGCCGCCGAATAACCCCAACCCGTCACAAGGGCCCATCCGAAGGCTCGACCAGGATACAAACCGACCATGAATGCCGCCAAACGCCAGGAGATCTTTCGCAGGCTCCATGAAGATAACCCGGACCCCAGGACCGAACTGGCCTACACCACGCCGTTCGAACTGCTGGTCGCCGTCACGCTGTCTGCCCAGGCCACCGACGTCAGCGTCAACAAGGCCACCGCCCGCCTGTTTCCGGTGGCCAATACGCCTGAAGCCATTTATGCGCTGGGTGTCGAGGGGTTGTCGGCGTACATCAAGACCATCGGTTTGTACAACAGCAAGGCCCGCAACGTCATCGAGACCTGCCGGCTGCTGATCGAACGGCACAACAGCGAAGTCCCCCAGACCCGTGAAGCCCTTGAGGCGCTTCCCGGCGTCGGACGCAAGACAGCCAATGTGGTGTTGAACACGGCCTTCCGGCAGGTCGCCATGGCGGTGGACACGCATATTTTTCGTGTCAGCAATCGCACCGGCCTGGCCCCCGGCAAGAATGTGGTCGAGGTGGAAAAACAGCTGATGAAATTCGTCCCGAAAACCTACCTGCTTGACGCCCACCACTGGCTGATCCTGCATGGTCGTTACGTGTGCCAGGCACGCAAGCCGCGTTGCGGCAGTTGCCGCATCGAAGACTTGTGCGACTACAAGGAAAAGACCTGCGACGATTGAGGAATAGAGTCATCCGGGCCTTGGCGATTGAAAAAATCTTTTTTACCCGCCTGGTGATTGGCGCTATAAGAGGCGCCAATGACAGCCTAAGCCTGGAGTCAAATCGCATGAGTACCGGCAAAGAGCAACTGGATATTGAAGACGACTTCGTGATCGATGCGCACGACAGCGACGCCCCCACCGTCGAGCCCGCCAAGACCAATCTGAGCAAACGCCGCACCATCGACAACATGCTTGAAGAACGGCGCCTGCAAAGGGAGCTGGCTGATTACGACTTCGACCTCTGAAAACCTTCTTGTGCCTCAGACCAGGCCATTGCGCTGCGCCAACTCGATGAGATCGACCAGCGAATGGGCATTGAGCTTGAGCAGCAGGCGTGTCTTGTAAGTGCTGACGGTCTTGTTGCTCAGGAACATGCTGTCGGCTATTTCCTTGTTGGTCTTGCCCCGGGCCAGCTGTTGCAACACCATCATTTCCCGGCCCGAGAGGCGATCGACCATGTCGGCCTCACTGGCATTGCCCATGCTTGAGCGCACCGTGTGCAACGCCTGGTTGGGAAAGTAGCTGTACCCCGACAGGACTGCCTTGATCGCACTCAACAACTCGGTCAGGTCCTGCTGCTTGCATACATACCCTGCCGCTCCTGCCTGCATGCAACGCATGGAGAAATGCCCGGGCGCCTGGGACGTCAGGATCAGCACCTTGAAAGGCAGCGACATGGCGGACAGCCGGGCAATCACCTCCAGGCCGTCCAGCTTGGGAATGCCGATATCCAGAATCACGATGTCAGGCAAGTGCTCGCGAGCCAGTTGCAGTGCGTCAACGCCGTTGTCAGTCTCGGCGATGACTTCGTAACCATGGCGCTCCATCAGCATGCGTACGGCAAGGCGAATGACTGGATGATCATCCACGATCAGCACTTTATTCATGAGCAGTCCAATTTTTGCTATTCGAATTTTCAGAGTCAGCACAATAGCCTAGTCGTTTAGTGCTTTGCATGGCGCGCCCCCCTTAAGACCAACAGCCAAAGACCATTCCCACACTTACAGGAGAACTTTCCTACAAATCTCGCCATAACTGACGAGTCTTCAATGATCGCCACAAGTTATCCCTTCAAATCCGGTGGAGTGATTGTTTTCCGGAACGCCGTGGTAGAGCCGCCTGTTCCATTTTCGACACGTCCTGCCCCGCGCACATGCAAAAAAAACCCGTTTCAGGCAATGACCTCATGAACATGAACATTTCATGGGGCGCCCGTGGTTATTTATCGGACAGGCGGGCGGTGGGCAAAACGTCACTCAGCAAAGTGCCAGCATCATCGAACACAGGCAGCCCGCCTGTTTCCATGACCTATGCACGCCGCAGGTGCCACGACCATCCAACTTCGACACTGACCTGCAGCCCCTTGTCTTTTACGTGATCGACCGATCAGCCAGTGCCTTGATATCAACAAACGCAAGGCCAAGTGCCAGCCCGCTGTTTAAAACTACACGCAAGCTGACACTCTTTTCGTACATATATCTATTTCGGGAGTCAGACCACAAAATATTCAGAAATACCTTACAGGTTTCGCACCGAACGAGTGCATACCGCGTCAAGCATCACGTACCGTGCGGACTTGTCTGACAGACATGACAGACCCCTTCGACAGTGAGCTAATACCATCTCCGACGCCGAATCCAGACCCCAGATGCAAAAGAAGAAAGGGACTACACAAGTAACAGACATTACAATAAAACATGTAAGACACTTACCACACGAATAAGTGCTTTTATGTAGCCTTCCAATTTTTACTTGCAAAACCTATTACCAGTCGTTACTTTTTTAACAACGTCCCTTTACCAGACACTGATAACACCTACTTGCCCGAGCCGGTGCAGCCGCCTCCTATACGGGCGCCCTGGTTATTGTGTTTTCTGATGAGCTCTTTGGCGTCGAACGGACTTAATCAACTTAAACATGGCCAATCAACTCTATCCCTTTGGTCACGGCCCGGACGGCCTGACGGTTCTTTTTGAATGGCCGTGTGTGTAACCCTGTTCAAAAAGGAATGACTCATGAATAACAAACCCTCACGCTCGGCCACCCGATCAACCACTCCCCTGGACCTCAAAGCGGCGGTGGAAGAGTTTGTTGCCCAAGGCGGTGTCATTGCCGTGATTGCCGACGGCACCTCTTCAGTCCGTCCGGACAGTGCGTCCGAACAAGAACAAAATACCCGCGAACCGGAACTTGACCTGCAAGCCAAACTCGAGCTGCTCAAGGGCCTGGTCGACAAGGGCGCAGGGATGTCTTCCCTGCAGTATTCGCTGCGCATGAACAAGAAGGAAATCCGTCAGCTGGCCCTGGCACATGGCCTCAAGATCAATTTCAGTCGCCCCGTCGCAGAGGGCTCCTGCCAGGCCCGGGCCGAGGCGCTGGATGTCGACGACGTGCTGGCCGGCCACGCCATGCATTACTCGGCCCTGGGTTACACGGTACCGGAGATTGCGCAGATTCTGGGGCTGAACACCCGCCAGGTATGGAACATCGGCAGGGCGTACCGGTTTGAATTCAGGCAACAGCTCCCCGTCGATACCCCTTGATCGCGTCACCGTGCCCAGGCCCTGGCAGGCCTGGGTACAGGGTGACAACAAAGCCCATCCCGGACAATGACCTTAGTTAATGTAGGAATCATCTACACAGCGCATTGGATTCACCTCAATGGCAAGTAAGGCTTTTAAAAATTCATTAGTGAATAACACGTTACCCCGAATTGAATGCGCAGCGCCAGCATCCGCTGCAGAGCGCGCTCATTCATGAACAAGACTAATCTGTTACACGCACACCGCGAGAAGACACATGAACATTTTTTACTTTATCGACTCGCTACTTACCGACCCTCTCCCTCACGATCATCCCAATGGAACGACCATGTCAATACTGAACGAATTCCGAGCATTGCAACAGGCGTTGAAGATTCAGCAGGACCGGCTTGAATCACTCAAACATGACGAGCAACTTTCCAATGAACTGGCGTTTGAAAAGAAACTGCTGACCCTGTTGAAACGCCACAACCTGCAACTCGAACAATTGTCGGGTTTTATTCCCGGGTCGCTGCTGCAGCCCTCGCCCGATCTGCGCGAACCGTCAGCCGTCTACAAGGCCAGCAAGGTGGGCAAGGCAGGTAAATCCCGCGTCAAGCCGTGAAGCAGGGCATGGAATCATGCAATGCAGCCCCTGGCAGGGCTGCATTGCGACACCCGGGGAGCGCGTTTAGAACAGCTTGCGGTTCTTGTTCGCGGCAATACGCATGCGCAAGGCATTGAGCTTGATGAAGCCCGCCGCGTCGGCCTGGTTGTAGGCGCCACCGTCTTCTTCGAAGGTCGCGATGTTGGCATCGAACAGCGAATCATCAGACTTGCGGCCCACGACGATCACGTTGCCCTTGTACAGTTTCAGGCGTACCACGCCGTTCACGTGCGCCTGGGAGGCATCGATCATCTGTTGCAGCATCAGACGCTCAGGGCTCCACCAGTAGCCGGTGTAGATCAGGCTGGCGTAGCGCGGCATCAGCTCATCCTTGAGGTGAGCCACTTCGCGGTCCAGGGTGATCGACTCGATGGCGCGGTGAGCGCGCAGCATGATGGTGCCGCCCGGCGTCTCGTAGCAGCCGCGCGACTTCATGCCCACGTAGCGGTTCTCGACGATGTCGAGGCGACCGATCCCGTTTTCGCCGCCAATGCGGTTCAGCTCGGCCAGTACCTGGGCCGGGGTGAGGTCCTTGCCATCAATGGCAACGATGTCGCCGGCGCGGTAGGTCAGCTCAAGGTAGGTCGGGGTGTTGGGCGCATCTTCAGGCGACCGGGTCCAGCGCCACATGTCTTCTTCGTGCTCGGTCCAGGTGTCTTCCAGCACGCCGCCCTCATACGAGATGTGCAGCAGGTTGGCGTCCATGGAGTAAGGCGATTTCTTCTTGCCATGACGCTCGATCGGGATGGCGTGCTTTTCAGCGTAATCCATCAGTTTCTCGCGCGACAGCAGGTCCCATTCGCGCCATGGGGCGATGACCTTGACGCCTGGCTTGAGGGCGTAGGCGCCCAGTTCGAAACGCACCTGGTCGTTGCCTTTGCCGGTCGCACCATGAGAGATGGCGTCAGCGCCGGTCTCATTGGCGATTTCGATCAGGCGCTTGGCGATCAGAGGACGTGCGATGGAAGTACCCAGCAGGTACTCGCCTTCGTAGACAGTGTTGGCACGGAACATCGGATAGACGAAATCGCGCACGAATTCTTCGCGCAGGTCGTCGATGTAGATCTCTTTCACGCCCATGGCCTGTGCCTTGGCACGTGCAGGCTCGACCTCCTCGCCCTGCCCCAGGTCAGCGGTGAACGTCACCACTTCGCAGTTATAGGTATCTTGCAGCCACTTCAGGATCACTGAAGTATCCAGGCCACCGGAATACGCCAGAACGACCTTGTTTACGTCCGCCATGCCATCACTCCACCAGGTTGTACGGAAAACCGTCGAGTCTACCGTTCAAAGCAGCAGATTTACAGTGGCGCGACAGCTTGTGACCACCAGGCGACAGCATGAGCGGACCTTGGCGAGCTCAGGATGACTTGGCAGGCGCTGCTGTCGGGGCCGGCAACGGCGCCGGCATGCTGGCCGCCGGCGCGACCGCGGGCGCCTCGACGGGCGCCGGGCGATCCTGAGGCGCTACACGCTCCAGCTGCACATTGACCCGCCGGTTGCGGGCGCGATTGGCGTTATTGGTGTTGGCCGCCAGCGGATAGCGCTCACCATGAAAGCGCAGCGTGATCTGCTCTTCAGGCACGCCATTGGCCTTGAGGTAGTCCATGACCGCCAAGGCGCGACGTCGTGACAGGTCGCGGTTGGTCAGGCGATTGCCGCTGTTGTCGGAGTGGCCGTCCAGCTCGATATGGTTGACCGTCGGATCGGCCTTCAGATAAGCCAGCATGTTGTCCAGGCGCGCCTTGGCCTTGGCATCGAGTTCGATACCGCCTCCCGGAAAACCGACCTCGGCCTGTTTGATCTGATCGAAGTTCATCGGCAGCAGCCTGGCCGTGCAGGCCTGATACTCGCCAAAGGCCTCGCGGAACCTGGCCGGCAACAAGCGCACTTCGAGATTGCCACCACCGTCGCGGGCGTAATGGCGGATGACCGGGCTGCGGCCTTCGAGCAGGCCGGTGATCAGGCGGCCGGCCTGCGCCTGGGTGGTATTGAAAGGAATCTCACCGTTGCTGACCCGCACCGACCCCAGGTTGATGTCGCCGCGCCCCGGCTGCCAGGGAGAGGCAGCCGCCAGGAGCGTGGCAGAGCCGTTGCCCAATGTGTTGTATGAAGCCTTCAGGCGAAATATTGCCTGTTCGCCTGCGCGGCGCACGAACTCTCCGGCACCCAGGTCAGTGATGGCCTGGCTGAGACGGCATTCGAATTGATCGCCCTCGACCTTCCACTCGACGCTTTCCAGACGCGTCTGGAAATTGACCGCGGCCGCCGGAAGGCTGACGACGAGACTGAGCAGGGCTAGATATCGCTGGCGCACGGGAGGCTCCACGTAAAAAATTGGCGGCAAAACAGAAAAATGCCGACCTGATGGCTTGCTATCGGTAACTTCCTACAAAACTTGATAGCGAGTGCCTGAGACTGTCTTTTCCGGTAGCATTCCGCGAGTTCGAACCGCCTGGAATCCCCAATGTCCGACCGCCTGACCCTATTGCGTCCCGACGACTGGCACATCCATCTCCGTGACGGAGCTGTGTTGCCTCATACCGTTGCCGACGCTGCGCGCACCTTTGGCCGCGCCATCATCATGCCCAACCTGGTGCCTCCGGTGCGCAACGCGCAACAAGCCGACGCCTACCGCCAGCGCATCCTGGCAGCACGGCCCGCGGGCAGCCGCTTCGAACCTCTGATGGTGCTGTACCTGACCGACCAGACCACGGCCGAAGACATCCGCACCGCCAAGGCCAGTGGCTTTGTCTACGCGGCCAAGCTGTACCCGGCCGGCGCCACCACCAATTCCGATTCCGGCGTCACGGGCCTGGACAAGATCTACCCGGCCCTTGAAGCCATGGCCGAAGTCGGGCTGCTGTTGCTGGTGCATGGCGAAGTGACCCGCAGCGAAGTTGACGTGTTCGACCGCGAGAAGCTGTTCATCGACGAACATCTGCGCCGCGTCGTCGAGCGCTTCCCGACGCTCAAGGTAGTGTTCGAGCACATCACGACCGCTGACGCCGTGCAGTTCGTCAACGAGGCATCAAGCAATGTGGCCGCGACCATTACCGCGCATCACTTGCTGTATAACCGCAATCACATGCTGGTAGGCGGCATTCGTCCGCACTTCTATTGCCTGCCGATTCTCAAGCGCAATACACACCAGGTGGCCTTGCTTGACGCCGCCACCGGTGCGAGCCGCAAGTTCTTTCTGGGCACCGACTCGGCGCCTCATGCCCAGCACGCCAAGGAAGCCGCTTGCGGCTGTGCCGGCTGCTACACCGCGTACGCCGCCATCGAGCTGTATGCCGAGGCGTTCGAGCAGCGTAACGCCCTGGACAGGCTCGAAGGCTTTGCCAGCCTGCATGGTCCGGCTTTCTACGGTTTGCCTGTCAACCAGGACACCATCACTTTGATTCGCGACGAATGGACAGCGCCTGCCAGCCTGCCGTTTGGTGAACTGAACGTTATCCCGCTGCGCGCCGGTGAAAAACTGCGCTGGCGTGTTCTGGAGGAAAAGGCGTGAGCGACGATCATCTCGACGACGATCTGGACATTCACCATGGCGGTGGCTCGCGCCATCCGATGGCCGCACGGTTTCGTGGCTATCTGCCGGTTGTGATCGATGTCGAAACCGGCGGCTTCAACTCGGCCACCGATGCCCTGCTTGAAATTGCCGCCGTGACCATTGGCATGGACGAAAAAGGCTTCGTCTACCCAGACCACACCTATTTCTTTCGAGTCGAGCCTTTTGAAGGTGCCAACATCGAAGCGGCGGCACTGGAGTTCACGGGCATCAAGCTGGACCACCCGTTGCGCATGGCCGTCAGCGAAGAAACCGCACTGACCGACATCTTTCGCGGTGTACGCAAGGCCATCAAGGCCAATGGCTGCAAGCGTGCCGTACTGGTCGGTCACAATGCCAGCTTCGACCTGGGCTTCCTCAACGCGGCCGTTGCCCGGCTGGACATGAAGCGCAACCCGTTTCATCCGTTCTCCAGCTTCGACACTGCCACCCTGGCCGGCCTGGCTTACGGGCAGACTGTTCTGGCCAAGGCCTGCCAGGCAGCCGGCATGGACTTTGACGGTCGTGAAGCCCACTCGGCCCGCTATGACACGGAAAAGACCGCCGAGCTGTTCTGCGGCATCGTCAACCGCTGGAAGGACATGGGCGGCTGGCGCGACTACGACTGATGCGGCCTGCGCACCTGCACGCGCAGGTGCGCCCACGGGTCACCGGCGCACCATTCATCGGGCCGGCTGAATCCGGTTCAAAACAATTTTGACAAGCATTCTCATTAGCATTAGTCTCGATCGCAACTTGCAATGCACAGCGACGGTTCAAGCTTATGTATGTTTGTCTCTGCCTTGGTGTTACTGACGGCCAGATCCGCGAATCGATCATGGAGGGCTGCTGCAGCTACCGTGATGTCCGCCAGACCCTTGGCGTTGCCACGCAATGCGGCAAATGCGCCTGCCTTGCCAAGCAGGTCGTACGTGAAACACTGACTGAACTGCAGACGACACAAGCGTCGCTGGCCTACCCTGCAGAATTTTCAGCAGCGTAAATGACCCTGTTTCATCAAACCGGACCCAGTGTCCGGTTTTTTTATGCCTTTAATTCAACCACTTAGCGTCAAGATGCAGAACTCAAACATTCTTATTCAGATTTAAATTCACTTATTATTCAATAACTTAGGTTTGACAGCAGTTGGGTGCCGGCTCAAACTCGCCGCCTATAGACATCAGCCTGCGGCAGGAACACGACATGAAAGGCGACATTACAGTCATCCAGCACCTCAACAAGATCCTCGGTAACGAGCTGGTCGCCATCAACCAGTACTTCCTGCATGCGCGCATGTACGACGATTGGGGCCTGACCAAAATCGGTGCCCATGAGTACCGCGAGTCGATTCAGGCGATGAAAGATGCCGACAAGATCATCAAGCGCATTCTGTTTCTCGAAGGCCTGCCCAACCTTCAGGACCTGGGCAAGATCCTGATCGGCGAGCACACCAAGGAAATGCTGGAATGCGACCTGAAAATCGAGAACAAGGGCCTGGCCGACCTGAAGGCGGCCATTGCCCACTTCGAAACCGTGGGTGATTTCGGCAGCCGCGAATTGCTGGAAGACATTCTGGAATCGCAGGAAGAGACCATCGATTGGCTGGAAACCCAGTTGAGCCTGATTGGCAAGGTCAGCCTCGAGAACTACCTGCAGTCGCAGATGGATAGCTGATTACACGGCAACCCTGGCTGCACAATGCAGAAAGCCCCGCTCTGTTGCCAGAGACGGGGCTTTCTTTTTGGCTGCCTGCCGCCGGGCTCAGGCCCGACCGGCGGTCTGCATCAAGCCTTGGCTTCTACGGCCTGCTTGATCAGCGCTTGCAGCTCACCGTTTGCCTGCATCTCGGTGATGATGTCGCTGCCGCCGACCAGTTCGCCGTTCACCCACAATTGCGGGAATGTCGGCCAGTTGGCGTACTTGGGCAGGTTGGCGCGAATTTCCGGGTTCTGCAGAATGTCGACGTAGGCGAACTTTTCACCGCACGCCATCACAGCCTGTGAAGCCTTGGCAGAAAAACCGCACTGTGGCGCGTTGGGAGCGCCTTTCATGTAAAGCAGGATCGTGTTGTTGGCAATCTGCTCTTTGATCGTTTCGATGATATCCATGAAGCACCTCGGCTGAACTTTCCGACTCAGTTGTCGGCACGGTGGCGCATTGTAACGGAAAGCCTGGCATGACGCTCAGTCTTATGCCCCGGCAGGGGGCCACCGCCTGTGTTCATTCAGACAATACGCTCCACCTCAGGCCGGGCCCAAGGTCAGGCGTCACAGGGTGCATGCGCTCAGCTGATGTCGGAGAGGGTCCCGATGGGCGTGACCTTGCGCTTCATCTGGATCTCGGTCACGGTTTCAATCTGCTCCTGCGCCATCGGCACACCGGTCAACTCGCCGATCAGGCGCCAGTGCTCGTCCAATCCTGCGCTGATGGTTGCCATGCGATCAATCATCCTGCGCCCCGAAGCCCGGGTAACCTCATCCTCACTGCGCAGCAACTCGAAAGACATGGACGTCATCGAGGCCGTCAGGTGCGTGAGGGTGCGGGCAGTGAGTCCTAGAAGCTCCGTCAGTTGGCGCTCTTTTGAGTTCATGCCGAAATACCTCCTGTAGATCTGCATGCTTTATAACTCAGGGTTGACACTAAAGATACATACGACTTCGTCGCCGCGTGATCCACATCCCACCCGGCAAGCGCCATGCCTGCAAGCCGTTGCACGCCGGGTGCGAGGGTCTCGACAGCTTTGTTGCAAATATTGCAAAACAATCGGGGCGCAGTGTACAAATGCTCCCCTGCCCCACTGAACAATGGATGGTTTCCAATTCCCCGCCCGGTCAATGCCTGCCTGTGGCCACGATGGGTCACCCAAACAAGCAAATTAATCCGACTTCCTTATAAAACAACGGCGCCGTTGTGTTGCTGCGACATTTTTTTATACCATCGCGCCTTCCCTAATTCGTCGTTCAATCGGCTTTCGCTGCAGGTCATGACCGTTTTCCCGATATATAACCGGTCCCGGCACCTGCGGTCTGTTGCAAAAAAGGTAATCAATGATGAGCGCCAGGCACTTTCTCTCGATGATGGATTACACCCCGGACGAACTGCTGGGCCTGATCCGTCGTGGCGTAGAGCTCAAAGACCTGCGAAATCGCGGCGTACTTTTCGAACCTTTGAAAAATCGTGTCCTGGGCATGATTTTCGAGAAGTCTTCGACACGTACCCGTCTTTCTTTCGAGGCCGGCATGATCCAGCTGGGTGGCCAGGCTATTTTCCTGTCCCATCGCGACACCCAACTGGGCCGCGGCGAACCCATTGCCGATAGCGCCAAGGTCATTTCACGCATGCTCGATGCGGTCATGATCCGCACCTACGCGCACAGCAACCTGGTCGAGTTTGCCGCCAACTCCAGGGTGCCGGTCATCAACGGCCTGTCGGACGACCTGCACCCTTGCCAGCTGCTGGCCGACATGCAGACGTTCCTGGAGCACCGCGGCTCGATCCAGGGCAAGACTGTGGCCTGGATCGGTGATGGCAACAACATGTGCAACAGCTATATAGAAGCCGCCATCCAGTTCGACTTCCAGTTGCGCGTGGCCTGCCCGGACGGCTATGAGCCCAATCCGCAATTTCTGGCGCTGGCCGGCGACCGGGTAACGGTCACCCGCGACCCGAAGGCCGCCGTGGCGGGCGCGCATCTGGTCAGCACCGATGTCTGGACCTCCATGGGCCAGGAAGACGAGACCGCACGGCGCATGGCCCTGTTTGCCCCGTACCAGGTCAATCGCGAATTGCTCGATCTGGCAGCCGACGATGTGCTGTTCATGCATTGCCTGCCGGCGCATCGGGGTGAAGAAATCAGTGAAGACGTGCTCGACGACCCCCGCGCCGTGGCCTGGGACCAGGCGGAAAACCGTCTGCACGCCCAGAAGGCCTTGCTGGAGTTTCTGGTCGCGCCGTCCCGCCAGCCATGAGCCAGCCCCTGTTGCTGAACCTGCGCAACCTGGCATGCGGCTATCAGGATCAACGCGTGGTACAGGACCTGAACCTGCACCTGAATGTGGGTGACATCGGTTGTCTGCTGGGGGCCTCGGGGTGTGGCAAGACCACCACGCTGCGTGCCATAGCAGGCTTCGAACCGGTGCACGCCGGCGAAATCAGCTTGGGCGGCGAAGTGATCTCGCGCCAGGGCTTTACGCTGGCACCGGAAAAACGCCGCATTGGCATGGTGTTTCAGGACTACGCCCTGTTCCCGCACCTGAGTGTGGCGCAGAACATCGGTTTCGGCATTCGCCGGCATCCGCGCCTGGTCGCGGTGGTCGACGAACTGCTGGAACTGGTCAATCTGTCCGGGCTGGGCAAGCGTTACCCGCATGAGCTGTCCGGAGGCCAGCAACAGCGCGTGGCCCTGGCCCGCGCCCTGGCGCCAGAACCGCAACTGCTGTTGCTTGACGAGCCGTTTTCCAACCTGGATGTAGAGCTGCGCAAGCGCCTGAGCCATGAAGTGCGCAGCATTCTCAAGGCCCGTGGCACCAGCGCGATTCTGGTCACCCATGACCAGGAAGAAGCCTTTGCCGTCAGTGATCACATCGGTGTGTTCAAGGAAGGACGGCTGGAGCAGTGGGATACCCCCTACAACCTCTATCACGAACCCCTGACGCCTTATGTCGCAAGCTTCGTGGGCCAGGGCTATTTCATTCGCGGCCAGTTGCTCGACCATGAGTCGATCAGCACTGAATTGGGCGTGCTGCGTGGCAATCGGGCCTACCCCGGCGTACCGGGCAGTGCGGTGGATGTGTTGCTGCGCCCTGATGACATCGTCCATGCGCCCGACAGCCCGCTCAAGGCGCGCGTGACCGGTCGCACCTTTCAGGGCGCGTCCACTCTGTACAGCCTGCAACTGGCCACCGGCAGCCAGCTCGAGGCGCTGTTTCCCAGCCATATCGACCGCGTGCCCGGCGACGAGGTGGCCATTCGCGTAGCGGCCGAGCACCTGGTGGCCTTTGCCACCGCAGGCAGTGTGGCAACCCACAGCGTCAAGCTTTGACGTTGCGCCCGGCTAGCCGCGGCCAATCGCGGCAAAGCGGGCGGCGGTCTGTTGCGCCAGCGCAGCAGCCGGCAGCTCTACCTCAAGCCCGCGCCGCCCGGCACTGACGAAAATCGTGTCGAACGGCTCGGCGCTCTGATCGATAAAAGTGCGTAAACGCTTCTTCTGCCCCAGAGGGCTGATGCCACCCAGCAAATAGCCAGTGGCACGTTGGGCGGCAGCAGGATCGGCCATCTCGGCCTTTTTTACCCCCGCCGCCTGGGCCAGGGCCTTCAGGTCCAGCGTTCCGGTCACCGGCACCACAGCAACCAGCAACTCACCTTTTTCACTGCTGGCCAGCAGGGTCTTGAACACCCGCGCCGCCTCAAGCTCCAGCTTCTCGACCGCCTCAAGCCCATAGGACGCCGCCTTGGGGTCATGTTCGTAGCTGTGCACGCGATGTTCGATACGGTTTTTCTTCAGCAGATCCAGAGCAGGTGTCATGGGGCACTCCATTGCGGACAGGGCGGTGGCCACTTTAAGCGAAAAGCCAGGCCGCCGCTGTCGCTCTGTAACCAGAAATTTCCTACAGCAAAAGTAGACCGACATGAAGCATCGTCTGGCACAACCCCGGTCTATGGTGAGGTGCGAGTATCCAATGCTCGTTTTCGAACACGCTCGAACCTTTGCGGCATCCAGCCGTTTGCCTCCCCGGCAAGAGGCCATAACAATAAGACGAGGTCTGCATGACACGCCCGCTCTACACGCCCACTCTCACCGGCCAATGCACGGCCGAATTTCTCGGCACGGCCCTGATGATCTTCTTCGGCACCGGCTGCGTGGCGGCACTCAAGGTAGCAGGTGCCAGCCTCGGCCTATGGGAAATCAGCCTGATCTGGGGCATGGCCGTAAGCCTGGCCATCTACCTGAGCGCCGGCATTTCAGGTGCGCACCTGAACCCGGCCGTCAGCATTGCCCTTTGTCTGTTTGCCGGCTTTGAACGCCGCAAGCTGCCGTTCTATATCGTTGCCCAGGTCGGCGGCGCACTGTGTGGCGCCAGCCTGGTCTATGCGCTGTACTACAGCCTGATCATCGATTTCGAGCAGGCCCGCCTGATGGTGCGCGGCAGTACTGACAGCCTGGCACTGGCGTCAGTGTTTGCCACCTACCCGCACGCCTCGATCTCGGTGGCCCAGGCGTTCATGGTCGAGATGATCATCACGGCGGTGCTGATGGCCGTGATCATGGCCCTGATCGACGACCGCAACGGGCTGCCGCGCGGAGCCCTCGCACCGCTGCTGATCGGTGTACTGATTGCCGTGATCGGCAGCGCCACGGGACCGCTGACCGGCTTTGCCATGAACCCGGCCCGCGATTTCGGCCCGCGCCTGATGACGTTTTTTGCCGGCTGGGGCGCCGATGTCTTTACCGCTGGGCGTGACCTGCCCTATTTTCTGGTGCCGCTGCTCGCACCGATTCTCGGTGCCTGCCTGGGCGCAGCCGGTTATCGTCTGCTGATCGCCCGTCACCTGCCTGACAGCTACGCGCCGGCAGGTCATGAAAAACCGGACAGCAACAACCCGTCCTGCTCCTGACACCCGACTTCCAGGCCCATCGACATGACCGACGCCCACGACAAGCACTACATCATTGCCCTGGACCAGGGCACGACCAGCTCACGCGCCATTGTCTTCGACCGCAATGCCAATGTAGTCAGCACCGCCCAGAGCGAATTCACCCAGCATTATCCGCAGGCCGGCTGGGTCGAACATGATCCCATGGAAATCTTTGCCACCCAGAGTGCCTGCATGACCCAGGCCCTGGCCCAGGCCAACCTGCACCACGACCAGATTGCCGCGATCGGGATCACCAACCAGCGCGAAACGACACTGGTCTGGGAAAAGAGCAGCGGCCGCCCCATTCATAACGCCATTGTCTGGCAATGCCGGCGCAGTACGCCCATCTGTCAGCAACTCAAGCAGCAAGGCCTGGAGGACACCATCCGGCAGACCACCGGGCTGGTCATCGACCCTTATTTTTCCGGAACCAAGCTCAAGTGGATCCTCGACACCGTGCCAGGCAGCCGCGAACGCGCGCAAAAGGGCGAACTGCTGTTCGGCACCGTCGACAGCTGGCTGATCTGGAAGCTGACCGCAGGCCGGGTACATGTCACCGACTACACCAATGCTTCGCGCACCCTGTTGTTCAATATCCACAGCCTGCAATGGGACGAACGCATGCTCGAGGTGCTGGATATTCCGCGCCAGATGCTGCCGCAGGTCAGAAGCTCCAGCGAGGTGTACGGCCACACCGAAAGCGGCATCCCCATTGCCGGCATTGCCGGCGACCAACAGGCAGCGTTGTTCGGCCAGATGTGCGTCGAACCGGGCCAGGCCAAGAACACGTACGGCACCGGCTGCTTTCTGCTGATGAACACCGGCAGTCAGCCGGTGCATTCTGCCCACGGCCTGCTGACCACCCTGGCGTGCGGGCCGCGGGGCGAGGTGGCCTATGCGCTGGAGGGCGCAGTCTTCAATGGCGGCGCCACGGTGCAATGGCTGCGCGACGAACTGAAAGTGGTCAACGATGCACTGGACACCGAATACTTCGCCAGCAAGGTCAAGGACAGCAACGGCGTGTACCTGGTGCCGGCATTTACAGGCCTGGGGGCGCCCTACTGGGACCCGTATGCCCGGGGAGCCCTGTTCGGCCTGACACGGGGCGTGAAAATCGACCACATCATTCGCGCAACCCTGGAATCGATCGCCCTCCAGACCCGCGATGTGCTCGACGCCATGCAAAAGGACGCCGGCCATCGCCTCACATCGCTGCGGGTCGATGGCGGCGCGGTGGCCAATAATTTCCTCATGCAGTTCCAGGCCGACATTCTTGGTACCCGTGTCGAGCGACCACACATGCGTGAAACCACCGCCCTGGGCGCCGCGTTCCTGGCCGGCCTGGCCACCGGTTTCTGGAGCAGCCTGGACGAGTTGCGGGACAAGAGCGGCATCGAGCGGGTGTTCGAACCGCAGCTGGACACCGTGCAAAGGGAGCGCCACTACGCCGGCTGGCAGAAGGCTGTGGCGCGCACCCGCGACTGGGCGCCTCATGACGGGGTGTCCTGAACCGTGGCATGACAGGCGAGGCATGGCTGGGTCATGATGGGCGCCATTTATCACCGGTGCCCCAAGGAACCCCATGAACCTGCCTCCTCGCCAGAAACAGCTCCTGGAGCTGGTCCGTGAACGCGGTTATGTCAGCATCGAGGAAATGGCCAGCCGGTTTGACGTCACGCCGCAAACCATCCGCCGCGACATCAACCAGCTGGCGCAAATGAACCTGTTGCGCCGTTATCACGGAGGTGCAGCCCATGATTCGAGTGTCGAGAACACCGCCTATGCCATGCGCGCCGACCAGATGCGCGAAGAAAAGCAGCGCATTGCCGCGGCGGTGGCCGGACTGATTCCGGACAACGCCTCGCTGTTCATCAATATCGGCACCACCACCGAGGCCATTGCTCATGCACTGCTGGACCATAGCAACCTGAAGATCATCACCAACAACCTGCATGTGGCCTCGACGCTCAGCACCAGAGACGACTTCGACGTATTGCTGGCCGGCGGTCATGTACGCCGCGATGGCGGTGTGGTCGGCCAGGCCTGTGTGGATTTCATCAACCAGTTCAAGGTCGATTTTGCCGTGGTCGGTATCAGCGGTATCGACGAAGACGGCAGCCTGCTCGATTTCGACTATCAGGAAGTGCGCGCTTCCCAGGCGATCATCGCCAACGCCCGTCAGGTCATCCTGGCCGCCGACTCCAGCAAGTTCGGCCGCAACGCCATGGTTCGCCTGGGGCCGATCAGTCTGATCGACTGCCTGGTGACCGATCAGCCGCCACTGCCTGCGCTGCAGCAATTGCTGGTCCAGCACAAGATTCGCCTGGAGATGGCCCAGCCCCAGGCATAAGGAGCATTCAGGCCGTCCTTGCGCCCTGCCAGGCGGCCCCCTTCTACCAGGTCCTGTGTCGATTCACATAACCGTCATTGGTTTTCCATCTGACTGTGCGCTATTGTTTTCGAAATTGAACATTCAATGTTCATATGAACATTCCTGGCATCACTCAGGCTTGAGCAGGGGATTCTTCGATGTCGACGACTCATGCACCGGTTTCATCCACACTCTACGATCTGGTGGTCATCGGTGGTGGCATCAACGGCACCGGAATTGCCGCCGATGCCAGCGGCCGTGGATTGTCGGTGCTGCTGTGTGAACAGGACGACCTCGCCAGCCATACTTCCTCGGCCAGCAGCAAGCTGATCCATGGCGGTCTGCGTTACCTGGAACACTACGAGTTTCGCCTGGTGCGTGAAGCGCTGGCCGAGCGCGAGGTCCTGCTGGCAAAAGCGCCGCATATCGTCAAACCCCTGCGTTTCGTATTGCCTCACCGCCCTCACCTGCGGCCCGCCTGGATGATCCGCGCCGGGATGTTTCTCTACGATCACCTGGGCAAACGCGAAAAGCTGCCGGCCTCGCGCCGGGTGCGCTTCGGGGCCGACAGCCCGCTCAAGCCGACCATTACCGAGGGCTTCGAGTACTCCGACTGCTGGGTTGATGACGCCCGGCTGGTGGTGCTCAATGCCATGGCTGCCCGGGAAAACGGCGCGCATGTGCACACCCGCACACGCTGCCTGAATGCCCGACGCAGCGCTGGGGTTTGGCAGGTCGAGCTGCAGGATGGCAATGGCCGGCGCTTCACGGTATGCGCCAAGGCAATGGTCAATGCCGCAGGCCCTTGGGTGGCCACCCTGCTGCGCGACGACTTCAAGCAGACTTCGCCCTATGGCATTCGCCTGATCCAAGGCAGCCATCTGATCGTGCCGAAACTCTATGAAGGCGATAACGCCTTTATTCTGCAGAACGAAGACAAGCGTATCGTCTTCACCATTCCTTATCTGGATCAGTTCACCCTGGTGGGCACCACCGACCAGGAGTATCAGGGTGATCGCGCCAACGTGAAGATCACCGAGCACGAGCGCGACTACATCCTCAAGGTCGCCAATGACCACTTCAACCGGCAACTGACCCCAGGCGATATCCTGCACACCTATTCCGGCGTGCGCCCGTTGTGCAATGACGAGTCGGACAATCCCTCGGCCATTACCCGCGACTACACGCTGGCCCTCAACGGCGAGCGCGATGAAGCGCCCATCGTCTCGGTCTTCGGCGGCAAGCTGACCACCTACCGCAAACTGGCCGAGTCGGTGATGGACCTGCTGGTCGTGCAGTTCCCGACCATGAAGCCGGCCTGGACCGCCAGCGCACCGTTGCCCGGCGGTGAAGGCCCCATTGCCGCGCATGAGCTGATGGACCGCTGCGCTGGCCTGACGGCCGAGGTGGCCCACCGCTGGGCGCGCACCTACGGCACGCGCAGCTGGCACTTGCTCGGCGACGCCAGAGGCCTTGCCGACCTGGGCATGCATTTCGGTGCCGGCCTGTACGCCCGCGAAGTCGAATACCTGTGCGAGCAGGAATGGGCCGTGCACGCCCACGACATCCTCTGGCGCCGGACCAAGCTGGGGTTGTTCACCACCCAGGCGCAACAGCTTGCCTTGCAGGCCTGGCTTGAAGACCGTGACACCGGCTTGATCGCCAACGGTGCACAACACGCTCACGCGTAAGCCTCGGCAACCCCCTCCCCACCGCCCGCCTTCCAGGCGCAGGCCAGGCGTTCGGTTTTCCGAACGACTGCGCTGCCTTGATTCGGCTTACCGGACACCCAGACGGCCCCCACAAGCTGAAACAATAATTTAATGTCTTTAAAATCAAGGACCTGACCATAAATCCCGATATGGCACGAGTCATGCTCTACACTCTGGACCGACCGCTTCAGCACTCAGGCGCGTGTCTAGCAAAGGCGCCGTTGAAGCATTCGTCACTTGTGGGCTGACAACAGATTGGCCACCCGAATAAAAATGAAGTCGAGGATTCACCGATGCGTATCGTTCCCAAGTTGTTAGGCGCAGCCATCGCTGCCGCTCTGATCAGCACTCCGGCCTTCGCAGCCGAACTGACCGGCACACTGAAGAAAATCAAGGACTCCGGCACCATTACCCTCGGCCACCGTGACGCGTCGATTCCGTTCTCGTACATCGCTGACGCTTCCGGCAAGCCGGTCGGCTATTCCCATGACATCCAGGTGGCCGTCGTCGAGGCCCTCAAGAAGCAACTGGACGCGCCGAACCTGAACGCTCGCTACAACCTGGTCACCTCCCAGACCCGTATTCCGCTGGTGCAGAACGGCACCGTGGACCTGGAGTGCGGCTCGACCACCAACAACGCCGAACGCGCTCAACAGGTCGATTTCTCGGTGGGTATCTTCGAGATCGGTACGCGCCTGCTGACCAAGGTCAAGGATGGCCAGCCAGCCTACAAGGACTTTGAAGACCTCAAGGGCAAGAACGTGGTGACCACCGCCGGCACCACCTCCGAGCGCCTCATCAAGGCCATGAACGCCGACAAGCAGATGGGCATGAACGTCATCTCGGCCAAGGACCACGGCGAATCCTTCCAGATGCTCGAATCCGGCCGTGCCGTTGCGTTCATGATGGACGACGCCCTGTTGGCCGGTGAAATGGCCAAGGCCAAGAAGCCTGCCGACTGGGTCGTGACCGGCACACCACAGTCCTATGAAATCTACGGCTGCATGGTGCGCAAGGGCGACGAGCCTTTCAAGAAAGCCGTCGATGACGCCATCGTCGCGGTGTACAAGTCCGGCGAGATCAACAAGATCTACAACAAGTGGTTCCAGTCGCCGATCCCGCCTAAAAACCTGAACCTGAACTTCCCGATGAGCGACGAGCTGAAAAAGCTGATCGCAGAACCGACCGACAAGCCGGCTCCGGACAAGAAAGAAGTCTGATTGACTGTTGCCCGGACCGCCTGCGCGGCGCTCCGGGCGCATTTGACCCACACGCAACAGGTGCTTTACGAAAAGTGGCGATGTCACTTTTCGTAAAGCGTCTGGCAAACGATCCAACGCCCGGGCGGAGCCCCTGGCGGGTTTGACGTAGACGCAAGCCTGAAAGGATTCGAGCCATGCGCAGGCGTGCATTTCGATCGATACCGAACAAGAGGGGTAGACCCTGATGAATTACAACTGGGACTGGACTGTGTTCTTCAAGTCCACCGGTGTCGGCGACGAGACCTACCTGGACTGGTACATTTCCGGGCTGGGCTGGACCATCGCCATCGCCCTGGTGGCCTGGCTGGTGGCACTGGTGCTGGGCTCGCTGCTGGGCATCATGCGCACGGTGCCCAACCGTGTGGTGTCGGGCATCGCCACCGCCTACGTGGAAATCTTCCGTAACGTGCCGCTGCTGGTGCAATTGTTCCTCTGGTACTTCCTGGTCCCCGACCTGCTGCCCGAAGGCCTGCAGGAGTGGTACAAGCAGGACCTGAACCCGACCACCTCGGCGTTTCTCAGCGTGGTGGTGTGCCTGGGCCTGTTCACCGCAGCCCGGGTCTGCGAGCAGGTGCGTACCGGTATCGAAGCCTTGCCACGCGGCCAGGAATCGGCGGCCCGCGCCATGGGTTTCAGCCTGTCGCAGATCTACTGGAACGTGCTGCTGCCGCAAGCCTACCGGATCATCATTCCGCCGCTGACCTCGGAATTTCTGAACGTGTTCAAGAACTCCTCGGTGGCGTCCCTGATCGGCCTGATGGAGCTGCTGGCGCAGACCAAGCAGACAGCCGAGTTCTCGGCGAACCTGTTCGAGGCGTTTACCCTGGCAACATTGATCTACTTCACCCTGAACATGGGCTTGATGCTGCTCATGCGCGTCATCGAGAAGAAGGTGGCGGTGCCTGGCCTGATCTCCGTAGGGGGTAAATGATGGACTTCGACTTCACTGGAATCATCCCTGCCCTGCCGGGCCTGTGGAACGGCATGATCATGACCCTGAAGCTGATGGTCATGGGCGTGGTCGGCGGGATCGTGCTGGGCACGCTGCTGGCGCTGATGCGCCTGTCGCCGAGCAAGCTGCTGGCCAACATCGCCGGTGCCTACGTCAACTACTTCCGCTCCATCCCGCTGCTGCTGGTGATCACCTGGTTCTACCTGGCGGTGCCGTTCGTGCTGCGCTGGATCACCGGCGAAGACACCCCGATCGGTGCATTCACCTCCTGCGTCGTGGCGTTCATGATGTTCGAGGCGGCGTATTTCTGCGAAATCGTCCGTGCCGGCGTGCAGTCGATTTCCAAGGGCCAGATGGGCGCTGCCAAGGCCCTGGGCATGACCTACGGCCAGATGATGCGCCTGATCATCCTGCCCCAGGCCTTTCGCAAGATGACGCCCTTGCTGCTGCAGCAGAGCATCATCCTGTTCCAGGACACCTCGCTGGTCTACACCGTGGGCCTGGTCGACTTCCTCAATGCCTCGCGTGCCAGCGGCGACATCATTGGCCGTTCCAATGAATTCCTGATCTTCGCCGGTCTTGTGTACTTCACGATCAGCTTCGCCGCCTCGCGCCTGGTGAAGCACCTGCAAAAAAGGTTCGCCGTATGATTTCCATTAAAAACGTCAACAAGTGGTATGGGGACTTCCAGGTACTGACCGATTGCACCACCGAGGTCAGCAAGGGCGAAGTGGTCGTGGTCTGCGGTCCGTCCGGCTCGGGCAAATCGACGCTGATCAAGTGCGTCAACGCCCTAGAGCCGTTCCAGAAAGGCGACATCGTCGTCGATGGCACCTCGATTTCCGACCCCAAGACCAACCTGCCCAAGCTGCGCTCGCGCGTGGGCATGGTGTTCCAGCACTTCGAGTTATTCCCGCACCTGTCGATCGTCGAGAACCTGACCATCGCGCAGATCAAGGTGCTGGGCCGCAGCAAGGCCGAAGCCACCGAAAAGGGCCTGCAACTGCTGGAACGTGTCGGCCTGTCGGCGCACGCCAACAAGCACCCCGGCCAGCTTTCCGGCGGTCAGCAGCAACGCGTGGCCATCGCCCGCGCCCTGGCCATGGACCCGATCGTCATGCTGTTCGACGAACCGACCTCGGCACTGGACCCGGAGATGGTCAACGAAGTGCTTGATGTCATGGTGCAACTGGCCCACGAAGGCATGACCATGATGTGCGTGACCCACGAAATGGGCTTTGCCCGCAAAGTGGCCAACCGCGTCATTTTCATGGACAAGGGGCAGATCATCGAAGATTGCGCCAAGGAAGAATTCTTCGACGACGTCACGGCACGCTCCGAACGCGCCCAGCAGTTCCTCGCCAAGATCCTGCAGCACTAAGTCGACCGGCTGCCCGTGCCAGCGCACGGGCAGTTGTTCGCTCCGGAAAGACTGTGATGAAATGCGACCCCACCCTGTCTCGCGCCGCACCGCCATCACTTGCCGTGAAACCTCGCCTGATCCGCCATCTGTTCCTGCCTCCCCTGCTCCTGATCCTGGTGATTGCACTGGGCTTTGGCGCCTATCGCGTGAGCGAACACTACGGCATTCGCGATTTGAGCGAGAGCGGCGCACGCCAGCTTGAGCTGCACGCCCGCACCGTCGAAAGCGAAATCAGCAAGTACACCTACCTGCCGAGCATCCTGGAGCTGGAAGACAGCGTCGGGCAACTGCTCAACGCCCCCAATCCCGAGCTCCAGCAGCAGGTCAATCGCTATCTGGAAGGCCTCAACCGGCGCAGCCTGAGCCGGGTCATCTATGTGCTGGACACCACCGGCCGGGTCATGGCCACCAGCAACTGGCGCGACTCCGACAGTTACCAGGGCGAGGACCTTTCATTCCGCGCCTATTTCCAGGACGCCGTGCGCGGCACCCCCGGCCGCTTCTACGGCATCGGCACCACCACGGGCGAGTCGGGCTATTACCTGGCCCATGGCCTGGAAGAAAAAGGCCGGATCATCGGTGTGGCCGTGGTCAAGGTGCGCCTGGACACGCTGGAAGCACGCTGGCAAAGGGCACGCCTGGAAGCCTTCGTCAGCGACGAGAACGGCATCATCATTTTGTCCAGCGACCCGGCCCGCCGGCTCAAATCGGTGCGCCCGCTGACCCCGACCATCAAGGAACGGCTGGCGCGCAGCCTGCAATATTACTGGTGGCCGCTCAATGAGCTGGTGCCGCTCGAACGCCAGAGCCTTACCGAAGGCGTCGAGGAGCTGACCTTTCCGGCCAATGCCAGTGTCGATCAGGAGCACACCCAGGTCAGCTACCTGGCCCAGACCCGGCCATTGAACGACACGCCCTGGCACCTGACCCTGCTCACCCCGCTGGAAGACCTGCGCCGTGAAGCGGCCAATCAGGGCATGCTGGTGGCCGTGGTCTGTGCGCTGGTGACTTTCCTGCTGATTGCCTGGAACGAGCGGCGCAAGGTGATCTCGACCCGGCTGGCTGCCCGCGAGGCCTTGCAGGCAGCCAATGACGAACTGGAACGCAAGATCGCCGAGCGCACCGAACACCTGCGTGCCAGCAACGAACGGCTCAAGGCGCAGATTCGCGAGCGGCGCCAGGCCGAAGAAACCCTGCGCCAGGCCCAGGACGAACTGGTGCAGGCCGGCAAGCTGGCAGCCATCGGCCAGATGTCGACCAGCATCGCGCATGAGCTGAACCAGCCGCTGGCAGCGCTGCGCACGCTGTCGGGCAACACCGTTCGGTTTATCGAACGTGGCTCGCTGGACATTGCCACCACCAACCTGCGCACCATCAATGACCTGGTCGATCGCATGGGCCGTATCACCGCCAGCCTGCGGGCATTCGCCAGGCGCGGCGATGATCGTGGCCAGGCACAACTGGGCAAGGCCGTCGAGGCCGCGCTGCAATTGCTGGCCGGGCGCGTCGAAAGCAGCGCGCTGACTTTGCACCACCAGTACACCGACACCTTGCTGGGCATCGACCAGACGCGCCTGGAGCAGATTCTGGTCAACCTGATCGGCAATGCCCTGGACGCGATGCAGGCCCAGCCGCTGCCGGAGCTGTGGCTGGTGGGCGCCCACAGCGAAGACCGCTACCAACTGCGGGTGCGCGACAATGGCCACGGCCTTGACGACCAGGCGCGCAAGCACCTGTTCGAACCTTTCTTCACCACCAAACCGGGCGAACAGGGCCTGGGGCTGGGCCTGACCCTGTCGGCCAGCCTCGCAGCCGCCGCCGGTGGCAGCCTGAGTGCCGAGCCGCCCGAAGGCGCCGGTACAGTCTTTGTGCTCAGCCTGCCGCTGGTCGGCGCTCACCCACCCGGTACGGACACGCCTGCATGAGGCCAACGCCATGAACATCAACCATGACCTGACGGTCCTGATCGTTGAAGACGACCCCCACGTCTTGCTCGGCTGCCAGCAGGCGCTGGCGCTGGAAGACATCGTCAGTGAAGGCGTGGGCAGCGCCGAAGAAGCGCTCAAGCGGGTGGGCGAGCAGTTCGCCGGCATCGTCATCAGCGATATCCGCCTGCCGGGCATCGACGGCCTGGAGCTGCTCAGCCGCCTCAAGGCCCGCGACCCCAGCCTGCCGGTGGTGCTGATCACCGGTCACGGTGATATTTCCATGGCGGTCAACGCCATGCGCGACGGCGCTTACGACTTCATGGAAAAGCCCTTCTCGCCCGAAAAGCTGGTGGACGTGACCCGCCGCGCCCTTGAGCAACGCGGCCTGGCGCGTGAGGTCTGGGCCTTGCGCCGGCAACTGGCCGAACGTGACAGCCTGGAAGGCAAGATCATTGGTCGTTCGCCGGCCATGCAAAACCTGCGCGAGCTGATTGCCAATGTGGCCGACACCTCGGCCAACGTGCTGATCGAAGGCGAAACCGGCACCGGCAAGGAACTGGTTGCCCGTTGCCTGCATGACTTCAGTCGGCGCAGCAGCCACCCGTTTGTGGCGCTGAACTGCGGCGGCCTGGCCGAAAGCCTGTTCGAGTCGGAAATCTTCGGCCATGAAGCCAATGCCTTTACCGGCGCGGGCAAACGCCGGATCGGCAAGATCGAGCATGCACACAAGGGCACGCTGTTTCTGGACGAAGTGGAAAGCATGCCGATCCCGTTGCAGATCAAGCTGCTGCGCGTGTTGCAGGAACGCACGCTGGAACGGCTGGGCTCCAATCAGCACGTGGAGGTCGATTGCCGGGTGATCGCCGCCACCAAGTCGGACCTGGATGCCGAGAGCAAGGCCGGACGGTTTCGCAGCGACCTGTATTACCGGCTCAATGTGGTAACCCTGGAACTGCCGCCGCTGCGCGAACGCCGTGAAGACATCCTGCAACTGTTCGAGCATTTCCTGCAGTTGTCGGCGCTGCGTTTCGACCGCGAGCCGCGCGACATCGACCGCCAGACCCTGGCCAGCCTTAACAGCCACGACTGGCCGGGCAACGTGCGTGAACTGCGCAATGTCGCCGAACGCTATGCGCTGGGCCTGCCGGCGTTCAAGGGCGTCACCGGCGGCGTGGAAAGCCCCGCACTGAGCTTTGCCGAGGCCGTGGAAGCCTTTGAAAGAAACCTGCTCAACGAAGCCTTGCATCGTAGCGGCGGCAACCTCAGCCAGGCCAGCCAGGAACTGGGCATGGCCAAGACCACGTTGTTCGACAAGGTCAGGAAATACGGGCTGCAATCAGGGCAGTAGGAGCGCGGGGGCGGCCATCCGTCTTGCCCGCGACCGGGCGCGAAGCGGCCACAAAATTGATGAAACGCCACAAATTTACGACTGCTATCCCATCCGGGATTTATGAAACGCCACAAATTTACGACTGCTAACGCAGCCGGTCGCGGTGGTCCGGCATTCCGGCAAGCGCGCTCCTACGAGGTGATGGCTGCCCTTGATGGGGCGGCAGTCTCCCTGCCGGTGTTTTTACAACTGCGCCATCTGCCGTTTTTCATCGTCATGGTGGGCTTTCAGATAAGGCAGTACGGCCGCCAGCAACGGCGCCTTGAAAGCCTCCTGAAAGCGGTGGGCGAATCCGGGGATCAGCCGCAGCTGGCTGCCGCGAATGTGCGCGGCCAGGTGCACGCCGTGCATTACTGGCAATAACGGGTCGGCGGTACCATGCACCACCAGCGTCGGTACACGCAGGCGGTTGAGCAGCTCGACGCGGCTGGGCTCGGCCAGAATCGCGGTGATCTGGCGCTTGACGCCCTCAGGATTGAACGCCCGGTCATAGGCAATCGCCGCCTGCTGCAACAAGGCTTGCCGGTCATCCTCGACCCGCGGGCTGCCCAGCGCAGCCAGCAGGTCGGCCTGCTGTTCCAGGGCCTGCTCACGGTTGGGCGCACCGCGCCGAGCGAGCAATTGCAGCAAGGCGGCGTTAGGCATCGGCAAGCCTTCGGCGCCGGAGCTACTCATCACCAGGGTCAGGCTCTCGACCCGCTGTGGCGCCTGGTCGGCCAGGTGCTGGGCGATCATGCCGCCCATGCTCGCACCCAGCACATGAAAGCGGCGAATGCCGAGATGATCCATCAGCCCCAGCGCATCGTCGGCCATGTCGCTGAGCGAATAAGGTGCCGACACCGGCAGGCCAAGCTTGAAGCGCAACACCTCGAACGTCAGGTTGACCTCGGTCGCCGGCTGCACCCACGTGGACAGGCCGACATCGCGGTTGTCGTAGCGGATCACCTGAAAGCCCTGCCTGCACAAGGCAACCACCACTTCATCGGGCCAGTGAATCAATTGCCCGCCCAGGCCCATGACCAGTAGCAAGGCCGGGTCCGAAGCATCGCCCACGGTTTGATAGGCCAGGCGCACGTCAGCCAGCGCAGCGGTCTGCACAGGCGTATCGACAGCACATTTTTCGGCAGCGAAGGACGGCAGGCCGCACAAGAGTGCAGCCAGAAAGAGAAAGACACGCATTGCAGAAACACCAAAAAACAGATCCCCAGTTGGCGCCCAGTCTGATGATGTTTTTCCGTTCGCGCTGCCACACTTTCGTGACGTTTTGATGAATCGGGATCGACGGTAAGGCAGCAGCAAGCAGGCGTGAAGTGCACTTCGGTTCTGCGTAGAAGTCGACAGCCGCTCGAACATGAGACAGACTCACCTGCATTGGATAAATCACAAGTTCTGCTCATGGAGCCTTTGCCGTGCTGGAAATACGTCATCTCAAGACTTTGCATGCCTTGCGCGAAGCCGACAGCCTGGTGGAGGCTGCCGAGCGGCTGCACCTGACCCAGTCGGCGCTGTCGCATCAGTTCAAGGAACTGGAAGAACGCCTGGGCATGACGCTGTTCGTGCGCAAGACCAAGCCGGTGCGCTTCACCAGTGCAGGCCTGCGCCTGCTGCAACTGGCCGATTCGCTGCTGCCGCAGTTGCGCAGTGCCGAACGCGACATGGCCCGCCTGGCCGGCGGCACGGCCGGGCGCCTGCACATGGCGATCGAGTGCCACAGTTGCTTTCAATGGTTGATGCCGACCATCGACCAGTTCCGCGATGCCTGGCCGGAGGTCGAGCTGGACCTGTCATCGGGGTTTTCCTTCGCCCCGCTGCCGGCGCTGGCCCGTGGCGACCTGGACCTGGTGGTGACATCCGACCCGCTGGACCTGCCAGGCATCACCTATGTGCCCTTGTTCACCTACGAGGCCATGCTGGCGGTAGCCAACCAGCATGCGCTGGCCAGCCGGCCGTACATCGTGCCGCAAGACCTGCTGACCGAAACACTGATCACCTACCCGGTGGAGCGTGATCGCCTGGACGTGTTCACCCGTTTCCTGGAGCCGGCCGATGTGGAGCCGGCGCAGGTGCGCACCTCAGAGCTGACGGTGATGATGATGCAACTGGTGGCCAGCGGCCGCGGGGTGTGTGGCTTGCCGCACTGGGCGTTGCACGAGTACAGCTCGCGCGGGTATGTAAAGGGCAAGCGGCTGGGCGAAAAAGGCCTGTTCGCGACCCTGCATGCGGCCGTGCGCACCGATATGCTCGATGCACCGTACATGCGCGATTTTCTACTGACCGCCAAGGACACCTCCTTTGCCACCCTGGACGGGGTCAGCGCGGTGCGCTAGGCGCCTGCCAGGGTTTGCCAGTAGGCCGGCAGGATCCACTCGCCGGTCAGTGGCGCCAGCGTCAGCGCCTTGCTGGCCTGGGCGTCGACCCAGACGGCCTCTTCAATCTCGGCTGCCGGCTGCACCGGGGCATTACACGCCACGCGGAACAACTGGCAACGAACCTCGAAGCCGGGTTCGTTGGCCGCCGGCGCCTTGAACTCGCCCAGAAAAATCGCCTGCGCCGGATCGATGCGCAAGCCCAGTTCCTCGTCGAGCTCGCGAGCCAGCGCCTGCGCCGCCGGTTCACCGGCTTCGATCTTGCCGCCCGGCTGCATGAACGCCTGCGTGCCACGCTTGCGCACCAGCAACGTACGACCGTCGCCGCCCACCAGCAGCGCGGCAGCGATGTCGATGACCTTCACAGCGAGACCTCTCTTTTCAGCAGGCGGGCCTCTTCACCCCGTTCCAGCGCCAGTTCGATCAGGCGGTCGATCAGCCCGGCATAGGTCAGGCCGTCGGCCTGCCAGAGCTTGGGGTACATGCTGATGGAGGTGAAGCCTGGAATGGTGTTGATCTCGTTGATGACGATCGCCTCTTCACTGACAAAGAAGTCCACCCGCGACAACCCCGCACACCCCAGCACGCGATAGGCCTGCAAGGCCACCTCGCGCACCTGCACGGCACGCTCGGGCGACAGCTCGGCCGGAATCACGGTACGCGCCTGGCCATCGTTGAGGTATTTGGTGTCGTAGGCATAGAAGTCGTCGTTGGCAATCACCTCGCCACACACGCTGGCCTGCGGCTGGCGATTGCCCAGCACCGCGCATTCCACTTCACGGCCGACCATGCCTTGTTCGATCAATACCTTGTGATCGTATTCGAACGCCAGCGCCAGCGCGGCCTGCCAGCCGGCCAGGTCGGTGACCTTGCTGACACCGACCGAAGATCCCTGGCTGGCCGGCTTGACGAACATCGGCACGCCCAGTTGCGCTGCGGCCTGGTCAAATGCCAGGGCCTGACCCCGTTCGAGCACCATGAACGGCGCCACGGCAATGCCGGCATCGCGCAGCAGGCGCTTGGTCACGTCCTTGTCCATGCAGGCGGCCGAGCTCAATACGTCCGGCCCCACAAAGGGGATATCGAGCAGGCGCAATAGCCCCTGCAGCGCGCCGTCTTCACCGAAGGCGCCGTGAATCAGGGCAAAGACCACCTCGATGCGCGGCAGGGTCTGACCGGAGTCGACCTCGATGAACTGCCCGCCGGTGCTGCCGGGCAACAGCGCCAGTTGACGGCCCGACGCGCTCAGGCTGATGCGCGACGGATCGCCGGCGTTGAGCAGGTAATCGCTTTCCTCGAAGCGCAGCCAGCGCCCCAGCTTGTCGACACCGATCAGGGTCAGCTCATAGCGGGCACGGTCGATGGCGTTGATGACATTGCGTGCCGACTGCAGCGACACTTCATGCTCGCTCGATTGCCCGCCGAAGACGATGGCGACTGATTTTTTCAAAGCGCGGTACTCCTGTTTTTCAGGCCGCGAAGATAAGAGCAATACCGAAGGGAGTCCAGAGGGCGGGCTGTCGCAGCCGGCAAATGCCGGAAAAAAGATGCCGGGCGGTCATATGGGGCATGACCCGGGGATCGCCCGGCCGGGGGGCGGGGATCATTGCGCCGCCGGGATGTCCTTGAGCGCGGTCGAGCCAAACCCGGCGAAACGCTTGTTAAAGCCGGCGATGCGGCCTTCTGTGGCGGTCTTGCGCTGCTGGCCGGTGTAGATCGGATGCGAGGCACTGGAGACATCAAGGGCCACATAGGGGTAGGTCTGGCCGTCACTGTGCTCGTGCGTGCGCGGGGTATCGACCGTCGAACCGATCAGGAAGAACACATCGGCGGCGGTGTCATGGAACAGCACGGTGCGGTAGGCAGGATGGATATCGGGTCTCATGGGGGGCTCCGGAATGACGAGGGGTTAATACGTTATACAATAACATATCAGCTTTTTCGCCACCATCAATCTGCCTTCATGTGCCATGACGCGGCTTGATCACACCGGCACTTGCCGCTAAGGTTTCGCCCGCCTCTACCCGATCACGGCCGACCATGCGTCCGGGCTCACCGAGGGGTATCGGGTCGCGGCGCGCGGCATCACCTTCACCAGCAGGATTGTCCATGTCCGAGACCCCCAGCCACTACGATCTTCCCCAGCATGCCCATGCCCGTCTGATAGAGGCGCGTGATTCGCTGCGTCTGCTCGACAGCTATGTGAACAAGACCGATGTGCTGTGCAACCCGTCCATGCTGGTGGGCTATGTGGCCGTCCTGCAGAGTGCACTGCAGGACGTCCTCGCCGCCAGCACGCCGGCCGAACCGCCCGAAGGCTTCATGCGCAAGGCCGAAGAACTCGGGTTTGTTGCCCTCAGCCCCAAGGAGCATGAGCTGATCCAGCACCTGCGCTGGACCAGCCCGCAGGGGCGCGAGGATGTCTACTGCATGGTCGAGCGCATCCGCCAGATCAAGCCCTGGGTCAGGGAGAACTGAACAGGGCTGCAGGTGCATGCTCGACCCTTGGGGCCGTTGCAGCCGCTCTGGACAGAGACATTCTGTAATAGGGCATTTTTTGCATTTACCGTAGAATCCGGCCACCCTGCCGCGCCGCGACGACACTGACGGGCGCCAGGCAACCAAGGCCATCACGCGCCTGTCTTTATTTCACCGACTGACTTCATGAGCCCACCGTTATGATTAACGGACGCGATTATCGAATCGACTTCTTTCGAGGCCTGGCGTTGATCTTCATTTTCTGGGATCACGTGCCGGACAACCCCCTGGCGCAATCGACCGTGCGCAACTTCGGTTTCAGCGATGCGGCAGAAATCTTTGTGTTCCTGGCCGGCTATGCCTCGATCCTGGCCTACGGGCGCATTTCCCGACGTGACGGCTGGCTGGTCGCCAGCATCCGTATCCTCAGGCGCACCTGGGTGTTGTATGTGGTGCACATTTTCCTGCTGACCTTGTTGATGGGCATCGTGTTTGTCGCCAACAACCATGTCGAGACGCGCGACATGATCCAGCAGATGGGCCTGGAGCATTTTGTCGGCAACCCGCAACAGGCCCTGGCCGATGAACTGCTGCTGCGCTTCAAGCCCAACCTCACCGATCCACTGCCGCTGTATATCCTGTTGCTGCTGGCGCTGCCGCTGATCCTGCCCTTGATGCTGCGCAAGGTCGAACTGGCCGTGGCCCTGTCGGTCGCGCTGTACATGATGGTGCCGCTGTACGGGTGGAACCTGCGTTCGTACGAAGGCGGCGGCGTCTGGTACTTCAATCCGGTAGCCTGGCAACTGGTGTTCGTCCTGGGCGGTGCCTGTGCCCTGTACACCGAACGCCCGCGCACGGCTGACACCCGTCCCCTGAGCCAGCAGCCTGTGTTTGCCCTGGCAGCCCTCTATGTTCTGATCGCAGGCGTGCTGACCTTCAGCGAAAAATGGCCGCCCCTGCACACCGCGCTGGTCGCCAGTCTGCACCTGGAAGCGCTCTACCCGATCAGCAAGACCGACCTGGCGCCGGTGCGCCTGCTGCACTTCGTGGCACTGGTCTACGTCACCGCCAGGCTGCTGCCTGTGCACGCCCGCTGGCTGGATAACTGGCCTGCACGCCAGACCTGCCTGATGGGCCGCTACTCGCTGGAAATCTTCTGCCTGGGCGTGCTTCTGGCGCCGCTGGCCGACGCCGCCAATGCCCTGGCCGGCGACACCTGGCCGATGCAGGTGACCACCGCCCTGGCAGGCCTGGGACTGATGATGCTGATGGCCAACGGGCTGGAGCTCAACAAGCGACTGGGGGCCAGCAAGGTGACGGTCGAGACGCCCGGATTGAGGACGGCTTCGCACTAGCGTCCTGAATCACAGGCCGGGTGGTAGCGCTGGCAGCCGGCGCAAGGCGCCGATGAACAGTCATCTGCACAGGCGACCGGCACAGCCGTGCGCCCAGGATTGCATGCTTACCGGCAATCGCCCTGGCTTGGCCCTGCCTGCGAAGCCGAAGAACTGCCCGACGGCATGCTTGAACACCGCCGGGCCGAATACCTCAAAGGCGTTATCAAAACCTCGAAACACGCCTTGAACCAGCTGTCCGAGGACTATCACGACTTCCGTCAGCAATTGTCCTTTCTCAACCCGCACCTGTCGAAAAAACACTTTGGCTTCACCCTGGGTCCCGACCAGCAGATCAGGGTCACTGATCCCGACCAGGTATTAACGGCAGCCGAGCTGGGTTACCTGACCGAGAGGCTCAATGAGCATGAACCTTTGAAAGCGCCTTTGCATACCCATGCCAGAACGGTGATGGAACTGGTCGATCACCTGACGGAGATGTTCGGGGACCGTTACACGGTCACTCTGGAAAACTTTCACAAGGTCATCGATTACGGGCAGATGTTCACCCGCAACACCCTTGGCAATGTCATGAACACCTGGGCCTGGCAGGTGCATCAGTATGCGGACCCACGCGAAGACGCCGGTAGCGCCTTGCCTTCGCAAATTGACGTGACCGCCTGAGCCCGGTGCATGCAGGCCGTACCGGTCGTCTGTGGTCGCCGGTACGTCCGTCGGTCAGTCCAGGTATTCAATGGCCTCATCCTCGACGGTCGGCAGCACCGCCAGCAGGTGCTCACGCAGCACGCTGATCTGCGCCGCCTTCGGGCTGCTTTTGAGCCAGACCAGGTAATACCCCTCGCCCGTGGCCACGGCCTGCCTGAACGGCAGGCGCAAGTGCCCGCTGCGCAGTTCGGCATGCACCAGCATCCGGTCGGCCACCGACACACCCAGGCCTTGCAGGGCGGCGCTGATGCCCTGGTCAAGGGTATCGAACACCTGGCCGCGTTCTAGGTTGACCTGGTGCTTGCCGTCCACGCCGGCCAGCCAGCGGCGCCAGTCGCGCCGGTCGGCACTGGGGTGCAGCAGTTCGACGCCATTGAGGCTCGACAGCTCGACAGGGTCCGGCAGGTACTGTGGCTGGCAGACCGGGATCAGCCATTCATCGAAGAGCTTGCAGCTGTCCAGGTCTGGACCGAAATGACCAGGTCCCAGCAGGATCGCGCAGTCATAGGGCTCGGTGTAGAGGTCAACGCTGTCGACGTCCATCCACACGCTGGAGAGCTGCACATGGCAGCGATTGTCGGCCTGGCGAAAACGGTCGAGGGCCTTGAGCAGCCAGCGCATGGTCAGGGTCGAGGGGGCTTTGAGGCGCAGGCTGTGGCGGTCGGCCTTGAGCAAGGCGCAGGCGTTTTCGATGATCTTGAAGCCGCTCCTGAGTTCGGACGCCAGTTGTCGCCCAGGACCGGTCAGGCTCAGACGCGGCCCGTGGCGTTCGAACAAGGCACAATCGAACAGCGATTCAAGGTTCTTGATGTGATGGCTGACCGCGCTTTGCGTCACCGACAGCTCGTGCGCCGCCTTGCTGAACGAGCCATGCCGCGCTGCCACTTCAAAGGCACGCAATGAGTACAACGCCGGAATCCGCTCAGCCATAGGCCCGCTCATGATGAGTAAAGCTCATAGTAGGGCAGAACTTAACCCGTTTTACAACGCGCCGGTGCACGGCAAGAATCAGCGCCTCGATCAAGCACGCCTGAGGACACTGCGCCTTGAATATTGCCCTGACCCTGACTTACGCCCTGACGGTGTTACTGCTGATCGCCACGCCTGGGCCAGTCGTGGCACTGGTGCTCCATACCGCCAGCCGTGCGGGCGCCCGCCAGGCGGCGACGACCGCACTGGGCAGCAACGCAGGTTCGCTGGTGCTGATCGGCGTAGCGGCCTGGCTGATCGTCAACAGCGTCGCCCTGGACCCTGGCCTGCTGACCTTGCTCAGCCTGCTCGGCTGCCTGTACATCGCCTGGACGGCCCTGACTCTGTTGCACGCCAGCGCCTGCGTGGCGCCTGCCTGCAAGGCCGGCCCTGGCGGGTGGCGGCGCGGCTTCATGGTCGGAGTGTGCAATCCCAAGGACATCTTGTTCTTCGTGGCCTTTTTCCCGCAGTTCGTGCACGTGACGGCCTCACTGGAGGCCAGCCTGATCATGCTCTCGCTGGTATGGGTGGCCATCGACCTGGGGGTGCTGGGTGCCTGGATCCTGTTCGCCGGCACGCTGGTGCGGCGTGTCGGCAGTCGCTGGATCAGCCGGGGCGCGGGCAGCGCCCTGCTGCTGATTGCCTTGGCAGGACTGGTCTATAACCTGCGTCGACTGGCATAGAGGCAGATTGCCTGACAATTTCCGCTGCCCTCTCTGGCCAGGGTCTACGCTTGTGTGAAGTAGGTTCAACAGGATGACCGGGGCCAATCGACCATGGGCGTATTACGGCATTCAGAAACCGGGCAAGTGGTAGAGCTTGCCGATCAACCGCAACCGCCCGGGCCACCACCACGCAAGCGCTATGGCTGGCGGGTGTTCTGGGTACTGGTGGTGATGGGCGGCGTGGGGCTGGGCGTGGCAGTGACCATGGAAACGCGCAGCTCGCGCCTGCAGGCGCGTGAAATTTCACGCCTGGCCGCCGACCTGAGCTGGAAGCTGGAGCCGGGGCCCAGCGAGCGGCTGATCTATCCCGGCGAAGGCCCCTTTGACAAGCGCCTGGGGTACTCGGCCCTGGAGACCTTTACCCAGCGGCTGCTCAAACGCGATTACCTGATCAAGGAGCAGGTGCGGTTTTCGCCCGAGCTGATGCGCTACGGCCGCATGGGTTTCTTCGTGCCCTATCAGGAAAAGACCCAGACCGGCCTGACGATCACCGACTGCCGCGCCGCGCCGCTCTACCAGTTCAGCTACCCACAACAGTTCTATGCCGACTTCGCTGCCATTCCGCCGTTGGTGGTGCAAAGCCTGTTGTTCATCGAGAACCGCAATTTGCTCGACCCCGAACAACCGCTTGCCAACCCGGCCGTGGACTGGCCACGCTTCGTCAAGGCGGCCTGGTCGCAGGTGGCCAAGCGTTTGTCCTTGCCCGGCCAGTCGGCGGGCGGCAGTACCCTGGCCACGCAACTGGAAAAGTACCGGCATTCGCCCGACGGCCTGACCCAGACGGGCGCCGAGAAACTGCGGCAAATGTTTTCCGCCAGCGTGCGGGTCTACCAGCAAGGCGAACAGACGTTGCCGGCGCGCCAGCGGGTGGTGCGTGACTACCTCAACAGCGTGCCGCTCTCGGCCGTGCCCGGTCACGGTGAAGTGCATGGCCTGGCCGAAGGCTTGCGGGTCTGGTTCGGCGCCGACTTTGTGCGCACCAACCAGATTCTGGCGGGCGCGGCCGACACGCCCCAGGCACTCGACGACAAGGCCCTGGCGTTGCGCGAAGTGCTGGCGCTGGTGATCGCCCAGCGGCGCCCGTCGCACTACCTGGCCAAGGGCCGCGCCGAGCTGGCCGACCTGATCGACAGCCATATCCGCGTGCTGGCCGGTGCCGGCATTCTTGAGCAACCTCTGGCCGATGCGGCCCTGGCCCGGCAACTGACCTACCGCGACTGGGAGCAGCAACCCACCTGGCAGCCGATCGAAGGCAACAAGGGCATCAGCGTGGCCCGCAGCCGGTTGTCGAACATGCTTGATCGCCCGTTCTATGACCTCGACCGCCTTGACCTGTCGGCCAGCACCACCTTGCAGGGCGAACTGCAGGACAAGATCACCCGCTACCTGCACGAGCTGGCGGACCCTGCGTTTGCGGCCAGTATCGGACTGATCGGCGACCGCCTGCTGAGCCCGGCCAGTACCGCCCAGGTGCGCTACAGCTTTACCTTGTTCGAAGGTACGCCGGACGGCTTCCGGGTGCGGGTGCAGACCGACAGCACCGACCAACCGTTCGACATCAACGAGGGCAGCAAACTGGAGCTGGGCTCCACCGCCAAGCTGCGGGTGCTGACCACTTATCTGGAAATCATGGCCGAACTGCACCAGCGTTACGGCGCCCTGAGTGCCAGCGAGCTGCGCAAGGTGCCGGTCGAAGAGCCCGACCGGCTGACCCGCTGGGCCGTCGATTACCTGATCCAGAATCAGGATCGCAACCTGGCGGCCATGCTCGCCGCCGCCCTGGACCGTCGCTATTCGGCCAGCCCCGGCGAAAGTTTTTTCACCGGCGGCGGCCTGCACCGCTTCAACAACTTTCGCAGTCAGGATAACGGCCGGCTGCCGACGCTGCGCGAATCGCTACGTGAATCGATCAACCTGCCATTCATACGCCTGATGCGCGATGTGGTGCGCTACAGCACCTACCAGGCGCCGGGTAACAGCGCCGAACTGCTCAAGGACGACAACGACCCGCGCCGCCAGCAATACCTGAGCGAGTTTGCCGACCGCGAAGGCCGGGTGTTCCTGCTGCGTTTCTGGAAGCGCTACAAGGACAAGAACGCCCAGGCGCGCCTGGACACCTTCCTGGATGGCATCCGTCCCACGGCCTCACGCCTGGCGGCGGTGCATCGCTACCTGATGCCCAATGCCGACCAGGCCACGTTCAATACCTTTGTGCGCAACCACCTGGCCGAGGGCGAAGCGGCCAAGGTCACGACCAGACGCCTGACCGAGCTGTACCAGAACTACGGGCCCGGCGCCTACGACTTGCCCGACCAGGGCTACATCGCCCGGGTCCACCCGCTGGACCTGTGGCTGATCGGCTATCTGCTGAATCATCCACAGGCGCAGTTCAAGGACGCGCTGGCCGCCAGCGTCCACGAGCGTCAGGAAGTCTATAGCTGGCTGTTCAAAAGCCGGCACAAGCGCGCCCGTGACAGCCGGATCCGCAGCATGATGGAAGTCGAGGCGTTCCTGGACATCGAGCAACGCTGGCAACGCCTGGGCTATCCGTTCGACCATCTGGTGCCGTCGCTGGCCACCGCCATCGGCAGTTCCGGCGACCGTCCGGCTGCGCTGGCAGAACTGATCGGGATCATCCAGAACGACGGCATCCGCCTGCCCACCGTACGCATCGACAACCTGCACTTCGCCGCCGACACGCCGTATGAAACCCGCCTGGTCATCAACCCCGAACTGGGCAAACGCGTGCTGCCTTCGCAAGTGGCCAGCGCCATGCGCGAGGCGCTGTCGGAGGTGGTCGAGGGCGGTACCGCCAAGCGTGTGCAAGGCACCTTCAAACTGCAGGACGGCAGCGTGCTGGCCATGGGCGGCAAGACCGGCACCGGCGATAACCGCATCGAAAGCGTCGGCGCGGGCGGGCGCGTGCTGCACTCCAGGGCCGTCAACCGCACCGCCACGTTCGTGTTCTACCTGGGCGACCATCATTTCGGCACCCTCACCGCTTACGTGCCCGGCCGCGCCGCCGAGGGCTATCGCTTTACCTCTGCGTTGCCGGTGCAGGTGCTCAAGGGCATGGCCCCGATCCTGACGCCCTATCTGGAGAACCACGGGCAGGCCATGTGCGGCCCGCCGCCGACCCTTGAAAAATCTGTCGTGGAATCAAAGGGTTGATTATCAAAAAGGAATGATTCCTGAAAAGAGGCTTGCGGATACGTAAAGATATATCTTAAGGTATATCTAAACGTAACCAAGAGCACCTGCCGATGCGCGATGAAATTTCTGCTGCCGAACCCTTTGCCGACAAACGCGGTGGCCGTGAGCGTGGCGGGCGCGGTCCGCGAGTGTTTGCGCCGGGCGACCTGAAACTGCTGTTGCTGGACCTTATCGCCGGGCAGCCCTGCCACGGCTATGACCTGATCCGCCAGATCGAAAGCATGTTCGATGGCGCCTACACCCCAAGCCCTGGCGTGATTTACCCCACCCTGACTTTTCTCGAAGAAAGCGAGCTGATCCAGGGCGATGCCGCCGCTGGCAAGAAGCGCTATGCCCTGACCGACACCGGCCGCACCTGGCTGGCCGAACAGGCGGTGGCCATTGACGGTGTACGCATGCGCATCGAAGTCAGCAAACGCTCGCTGCGCGGCCACGACCGACCGCCGGAAATCCACGAGGCGGTGCATAACCTGCGCCATGCCATGCACATGCATCACGGCCGCTGGACCCCCGAGGAGATCCTGCGGGTGCGCAACCTGCTCAACGACACCGCCAAAGCCATTGTCGACGGCACCCCTTCCCTGACGGAGACACCTTGATGAATTCACCGCAATCGATCCATCGCGTCATGCATGAAATCAAACGCCGCAAGCTTGAAGTGCTGCGCGTGACCGACCTCACCCCGCTGATGCGCCGCGTGACCCTGCACGGCGAAGACCTGGCCGGCTTTATCAGCCTGGGCAGCGACGATCACGTCAAGCTGCTGTTCCCGCGCACGCCTGAAGAACAGGCCGCGCTGGACACTCCGGGGCTGGGCCGCGACAGCGAAGGCCCGCGTCCGGCCATGCGCGACTACACCCCGCGGCGCTTCGATGCGCACAGCAACGAACTGGACATCGACTTTGTGCTGCACGGCGACGGCCCGGCGGCCAGTTGGGCGGCCCAGGCCGAGCCGGGACAGAGCCTGTACATCGCCGGCCCCCGGGGCTCGCTGGTAGTGCCGGACATGTTCGACAGCTACCTGCTGATCGGTGACGAAACCGCCATCCCGGCCATTGCCCGGCGCCTTGAGGAACTGCCGGCCGGTCGCACTGCTCGGGCGCTGATCGAGGTCGCCAGCCTGGAGGAACAACAACCGTTGGCCAGCCAGGCGCAGGTGGACGTCAGTTGGGTAGTGCGCGGCGAGCAAGACCTGCTGGAGGCGATCCGCAACGTGCAGGTGCCTGCCGGCAAGCTCTACGCCTGGATCGCCACTGAAGCGGCGCTGTCACGCAAGGCCCGGCGCGTGCTGCTTGACGAACTGGGGCTGGACGACGAGTTCGTCAAGGCCGCCGGCTACTGGCGCCTGGATGAATCCGAACCCGAAGCGCACTGAAGCGCTTTGCCCGCCCGCTTCCAGGCAGGCGGCTCAGGCTTTTTTCAGCAGGCGGTCGCCGGCCAGCACCAGCAGCGCGATCAGCACGAAACCGGCCAGTACCCCGCCGGCATTGATCACGGCGGGAACAAAGCCGAGGGTGCCGACGTCGATGAACGGGTACAGGTAGTCGCCGACGACACTGCCGCGCCACAGCACATAGCCGAAGTAAACGATGGGGTACAGCGTCCACAGCAACACATGGCGCAGGCCCAGCCTGGCCTTGGGCACGCACAGCGCCCAATAGATCACGAACGCCAGCGGCATGACGTTATGCAGCAACTGGTCGGCGACCCACTGCCAGCCCTGCGGCTGCCACAGATGCCGCAACAGCAGGTTATAGGCGATGCCGACCAGCGCGATGCTGGTCGCAATACCGCTGCACACCACCGGATCACGAAAGAAACGCCAACCCGGCCCGTCACGCCTGCTCAGGGCGCACGTCAAGGCCACGGCCACCAGCGTGTTGGTCCACACGGTAAAAAAGCTGAAGAACCGTACCAGTCCGCCCAGCAGGCTGGCGTGATCGGCCCAGCGACCATAAAAAATCAGGTATTGCTGGACCGCCAGGCCAAACCAGCCCAGGCAGGCCGCCAGCACGATCAGGCGACGCGCCATGGGCGACGGCGACGAAAGCGTAAGGTTCATGAACAAAATCCAGATCAGGTCGGGCGCTTGCTGCGCTGCAGCCTGATGTACAAGGCTTCGACCTTTTCACGGGCCCACGGGGTCTTGCGCAGGAAGGTCAGGCTCGACTTGATGCTCGGGTCGCTCTTGAAACAGCGGATATCGATGCGTTCGGCCAGCCCTGACCATTCATAGTGCGCCACCAGCGCTTCGAGGATGCCTTGCAGCGTGACGCCGTGCAGCGGGTCATTGGAGGGTGTGGTCATGTCTCACCTTGGCGTAGGGCAGCCCTGCAACGGCCGCAAAAGGAGCGCACATTAGCCGAGCCTGCGCGCCTCGGGAAGCCTGTATTGCATGCCCCGGGACGCCTGTGCGCGCGCACCGGTTGCCCGCGCAGAGCCCGGGACACCCCCGTCAATCAGCGAAGCGGCCATCCATCCTGTTTTTTTCCGTCCCGCTGAAACGTTTTGTTACTCGCGACGTCTGCACTCTGTGCACGCGCGCCGGCCTGCGGGCAAAAAGCGGCGCCGGCACGCCCTAGGCTGGCCGGCCCGGGCTTTGATACTGCTTCACGGCAGTCAAGCCCCTTTGGCAGCTTGCATCAAGGGCCTGGCGCCAGACGGTTCAACAATGATGAAAACGGCGTCGCTCACTTAACCTTCACGGAGATTCGCACTATGAGCACTGAAGGTGCTGTTCGCAGCCACCGCCTGTTGCCGAGACTGCTCGGCGTGGTTGTCCTGCTGATGGGGCTGTTCCTGCTGGCCTATGGGGTCCGGCTGCTGCAACTGGGTGGTTCGACCTATTACATCCTGACCGGCCTGGGCCTGTTGCTGACCGCAATCCTGCTGTTCAAGGGCCATCGCGCCGCGCTGGGGCTGTACGCCGTCATCCTGTTCGCCAGCACCGTCTGGTCGCTGTGGGAAGTGGGCCTGGACTGGTGGCAACTGGTGCCGCGCCTGGCCCTGTGGTTTGCCCTGGGTCTGGTCATGCTGCTGCCATGGGTGCGACGCCCGCTGCTGGTCAACGGACCGGCGCGCCTGCACACCGGGGGCCTGGGCATCGCCGTGGCCCTGGCGGGTCTGGCGGCGATTGCCAGCCAGTTCACCCACCCCGGGCGCATCGAAGGTCAACTGGACCGCGAGACCGCCGGCACCACCAACACTGCACCGGCCATGCCCGACGGAGACTGGCAGTCCTATGGCCGCACCGCCTACGGCGACCGCTATTCGCCACTGACCCAGATCACGCCGGAAAACGTGCACAAGCTCGAACCGGCCTGGACCTTCCGCACCGGCGACATTCCGGGCCCTGGCGACCCCGGCGAGACTACGGCGGAAAACACCCCGCTGAAAGTCAACGGCATGCTGTATGTCTGCACCCCGCACAGCCAGGTGATTGCCCTGGACCCCGACAGCGGCAAGGAAATCTGGCGCTACGACCCGAAGATCAGCACCCAGAGTGCCAAGGACTTCAAGGGCTGGGCGCACATGACCTGCCGTGGCGTGGCGTATCACGATGAGGCCGCCTACGGCGCCAGCCCGGCGACACCGGACGCTGCCGGGGCGGCAGGTGGCAGTGCCAGCGCCTGCCCACGGCGCATCTTCCTGCCGACCGCCGACACCCGCCTGATCGCGCTCAACGCCGACACCGGCAAGGTCTGCGAAGGCTTCGGCAACCAGGGCGCCGTGGACCTGACCACCAACATCGGCAGCTTCGCGCCAGGTGGTTACTACTCCACCTCACCACCGGCCGTGACCAAGGACCTGGTGGTGATCGGCGGGCATGTCACCGACAACGTGTCGGTCGACGAGCCTTCCGGCGTGATCCGCGCCTACGACGTGCGCACCGGGCGCCTGGTGTGGAACTGGGACAGCGGCAACCCGGAGCAGACCGAGCCCCTGGCCCCCGGCCAGACCTACACCCGCAACTCACCCAACATGTGGTCGATGTTCAGCGTCGACGAAAACCTCGGCCTGCTTTACCTGCCGATGGGCAACCAGATGCCGGACCAGTGGGGCGGCAACCGCACCGAGGACTCCGAGAAATACAGCGCCGGCCTGGTGGCGCTGGACATCACCAGTGGCAAGGTGCGCTGGCACTACCAGTTCACTCACCATGACCTGTGGGACATGGATGTGGGTGGCCAGCCGACGCTGATGGACATGAAGACTGCCGACGGCCTCAAGCCTGCGGTACTGGCTTCGACCAAGCAGGGCAGCATCTACGTGCTGGACCGTCGCAATGGCCAGCCCATCGTGCCGATCCATGAAGTGCCGGTGCCGCAAGGCGCCGTCGAGGGTGATCGCACCTCACCGACCCAGCCCAAGTCCGAGCTGAACTTCATGCCGCCGCCGCTGCGCGAGCGCGACATGTGGGGCGTGACGCCGTTCGACCAGTTGCTGTGCCGCATCGACTTCAAGTCTTTGCGCTACGAAGGTCCGTTCACCCCGCCGTCCCTGCAGGGCACGCTGGTGTACCCCGGCAACTTCGGCGTGTTCGACTGGGGCGGTATTTCGGTCGATCCGGTGCGCCAGATCGCCTTCGTCAACCCCAGCTACATGGCGTTCCGGTCCAAGCTGGTGCCGGCCGCCGAAGTCGAGGCCGGTCCTGGTCGCAAGAGCGAAACCGAAGGCGTGCAGCCCAACAAGGGTGCGCCGTACGGGGTGATCCTCGAAGCCTTGCTGTCGCCCATGGGCCTGCCTTGCCAGGCACCGGCCTGGGGCTATGTGGCTGCCGTGGACCTGACCACCCACAAGACCCTGTGGAAGCACAAGAACGGTACGGTGCGTGACAGCTCGCCGGTGCCGATCCCGCTGACCATGGGCGTGCCGAGCCTGGGTGGCACCATCACCACGGCCAGCGGCCTGGGCTTTCTGAGCGGGACGCTGGACCAGTACCTGCGCGCCTACGACCTGCGTAACGGCAAGCAGCTGTGGGAAGGTCGCCTGCCGGCCGGCGCGCAGACCACGCCCATGACCTACACCGGCAAGGACGGTCAGCAATACGTGCTGGTCATGGCCGGGGGTCACGGTTCGCTGGGCACCCGCCAGGGCGACTACGTGGTGGCCTACAAGCTGCCCAAGTGATCGACCGCGCAAGGTGGCCGCCTGGCCACCTTGCGCCACTCAGAGGATCGGTACCGGCATCTGCCTGACCGGAAAACGGGCGATAAAGCAGGTGCCGTGCAGCGCATCGGAACTGACCGTCAGCGTGCCTTCATGCCCTTGCATGATCTGCGCGGCGATATACAACCCCAGCCCGAGCCCCTCGCCACGAGCACCCGCCTCGCAACGGGTGAACGGCTGAAAGAGCATGGGCAGTGACGACTCGGGGATAGGTTCGCCCTGGTTGGTGACCGCCACGATCACGTCCCCGGCCTCGACCCGCACGATCAGCTCGACCGGGGTTTGCCGTGCACCATGGGTCACCGCGTTGCCCAGCAGGTTGGACAGCAATTGCCCCATGCGGCCCGGATCGCAATAGATACCCGCGCCGACCTGGATGTCGACATCGATGCGACACCCCGGGTGTGAAGCCAGCACCTCGTCGACCACGGTGCGCAGATAGCCTTGCAGATCCTCGACCCAGACACGCCGCACGGTGATGCCATCGCCCAGGCGTGCGCGGGCGAAATCCAATACGTCTTCGATCAGCGCACTCATGCGCTTTGAGCTCTCACCAATGGCGTGCACCAGGCGCTGCTGACGCTGGCCCGCCACCTGGGTCTGCAACAGGTCGGCGCTCATGCGAATCGCACTCAAGGGCGTGCGCAGGTCGTGGCCGAGCACGGCAATGAACTGCTCGCGCAAGCGGCCGGCCTCTTCGGAATCCGACAGGGCGTGGGTCTTGAGATCGAGATTGCGCTGCAGGTCCAGGTTGGTGGCGATCAGTTGAGCGAACAGGTTCAGGGTGTCGAGCAAACCGGGAGCCTCGATCTCGGCCGGCGCCGGGTCGATGGCGCACAGGGTGCCGAAGAAATGCCCGTCCGCCTGGATGATGGGGATCGAGATGTAGCTTTCCAGCTTGTAGGCATGCGGCGTGGGGTGTCGGGAGTAGATCGGATGCTGACTGGCATGGCCAAACACCACCGGCTGACGATGCTGACGTATTTCATGGCAGATGGTGGAATCCACCACCAGTTCCCCGCCGGGCCTGAGACCGAACTCGAGTGCGTCGTCGACTGCACAAGCCACCCAGTGTCTATCGGTAACCCGGGCAACGGCCGCGAAACGCATGCCGGTCATCTGCTTCATCATGCGCAGGATGATCGGCACCGACTCGATGCGGTTGACGGCCACGATATCGCTGGAAAAATCTGTTGCACTCATGGCGACCGGGTCCAGCTTGAAATGAACGTTGATCATACTCGCGCGGCCGATGGCCGGCCAGTTGGCGGCTGTGCGTCCGGTCACATGACCAGACACCCGATACCGTACGCCCCTTGGCAGGCGTTTGTGTTTGACCACATTGATCAAGGCACATTACTTGCCGATCACCTCGCCGCGCAGCGCCGCCAGGCGGCCGATCAGGCGGTTCTGTACCGGCACCGGAATGTGCTGGGTGTCCATCGACTTGATCAGGTTTTCCACCAGCGCATTGAAGTCGCTGCGCGTCAGGTTCTGCCCCTTGTGCGACTCGGGCAGGCTGTCACCACCATAGGTACACGGCCCGCCGGTATCGACACAGATAAACTCCACCAGCCGGTCACGCAGCAACTCGATGTGCACGCGCCGGAAACGCTCGACGATGCGCTCGTCCTGCGCGGCATTGAGCAACATGCCCTCGACGATGCGCTCGATGCCGGCACGCCGTCCCAGGTCCTGGTACAGGCCATCGTTACTGGCGGGCTTGTGGGGCTGGGCGCACCCGACCAGCAGCAGGAACATCAGGCACCCGAGCAGACGCTTCATCAGAATCCTCCCTGCAGAGACAGATAGACGCCGTTCTGGTCTTTCAGGGTGGCGATATCACCCAGACGCGCGTAGGCCGCGACCACGGAGAAATGCTTGTTGGGGAACCAGCCGACAAATACATCCGCCCAGTCGCTTTCACCGGCAAATGACAGGTTGTCGGGCTTTTCACGGTATTCCACGCCCACCGCCCAATTGGGATTGAGCAGCACGGCCACCGAGCCCTCTTTGAGCAGGCTGCGACGGTCACGGCGGTCGCCACCGAAGCCCAGCAGGCCGGTTTCATTGGCTCGGCTGTAGCGCACTCCGCCGTTGAGCACCAGGTTGTAGCCAAATGCCGCGCCCATGAACAACCGGCTGGCCGTCAGGTAGCCTTCGACATCGGCATCGCGCCGGGCACCGATCAGGCTGGGGATCAGAAAATCATTCTGGTGCTTGTACTGCACACCCAGCGAAACCTGCGGCAAGTCGTCGTAGATCAGGTCGCCGAACAACCGCACCTTCACGCCAAGGACGTCTTGGGCCAGGTTGTCTTCGGGCAGGCTCAGGTCGCGCTGCAAGGTACCGAGGTCAAGGCGCTGGTGCGCGTAGGAAAACTCGATGCGGTTGCCATAAGACACCGTCACCCCGGCGACATCTAAGGTGTAGTCGGGCAAGGTGACGTGGGTGGCCGAGGCCGTCGCGCCCCACTCGCCTTCCTCGCCATAGCCACTGATGACCGCCCACGGAATGATCCCGCCGCCGGCACTGCCTTCGATGCTGCCGGCCCCGCCGGTAGCGACCAGCCGGCCATTATCGGCCAGGGCCTGGAACGCCAGCGTGCCGAGCAGGCAGCCAAGCAGGCAATGTGAAACGCATGCAATCGGGTGGCGCATATCAATGGACCATCAAGCCGGTGGGGGTATGGTGCTTGCTCATCCACGCCTCGAACGCTTGTGCGCTGAGCGGGCGGCTGATGAGGTAGCCTTGAGCCGTATCGCAGTGCCAGCGTTCAAGCAGGCGCAGGCTGTGTTCGTACTCGACGCCTTCGGCGACCACCTTGAGCCCCAGGTTGTGGCTCATTTCGATGGTCGAGCGGACAATCACCGCATCCTCGCTGGTCTCATCCAGGTTGCGCACAAAGGACTGGTCGATTTTCAACTCTTGCACCGGTAAGCGCTTGAGGTGGGCCAGCGATGAGTAACCGGTGCCGAAATCGTCCACTGACAGGCTGATGCCGCATTCGCGCAGCCGGTTGAGCACCCTCAGGGCATGCTCCGGTTCGCTCATGATCGCGCTTTCGGTGATTTCGAAGATCAATTGCTCGGCCGGCACCTGATGCAGGCGCAGCACCTGGGTGACATGCCCGACCAGGTCACCACTCAACAGGTCGTCGGCCGAGACATTGACCGACAACTGCACCAGCAAGGCGCGCTGACGCCATTCGGCGAGTTGGCGTACCGCCTCCCCGATCACCCAATGGGTGAGCAACTGGATGCTGCCGGTGCGCTCGGCCAGGATGATGAATTCACCCGGCGAGACGTTGCCAAACTGGGGGTGGCTCCAGCGCAGCAGAGCTTCGGCCTGGCGCACATGGCCCTGGCGGATGTCCAGCTTGGGCTGGTAGTGCAGGTGCAGCTCGCCGTTGCCGGCGGCCTTGCGCAAGTCACGGATCAGGCTGATCTGGCGCTGGTGAGCCAGGTCACTGCCATCTTCGTAGATGTGCAACCGTCCGGGCAGGATGGCGGCATGCCTGCGCGCGATCTGGGCACGGTTGAGCAACTCTTGTGCGGCATCGCCGTGGTCGGGGTAGACGGCAATGCCGATGCAGCTCTCCAATGTGATGTCATGGCCTTCGACATGCTGAGGTTCGCCGAGCAGGCGCTGCAACTGGTCGCCCCGGCCCACCGCGGTGTCGATGCCGGCATGGTCCAGCAGCAGCAGAAACTCGTTGGCCGTCAGCCGCGCCACGGTGTCGCCGGCGCCCAGGCCCGTCTGCAGGCGCCGGCCCAGTTCGCGCAGCAGCCCATCCACCGCCTCAACGCCCACGCTCTCATGAAGGGCACTGAAGTTGTCGATGCCCAGGTACATCAGCGCCACCGGCCGCTGTGCGGCGATCAGACTGCCCAGGCGCTCCATCACCAGCGCCCGGTTGGGCAGGCCGGTGACCGTGTCGTGCAGGGCATTGTGAGCCAACTGGTCTTCACGCACGGCAATACCGTGCTGCATGGTGTTGATCGCATCGGCCAGCATGCCCAGTTCGTCCTTGCGCGCCATGCTGACCGGGGTCTGGTAATCGCCAGCGCCGATGCGCCTGGCCGCCAGGGCCAGCGCGCGCACCGGCAACGACACACTGCGCGCCAGGGCCAGGGTGCCGATCAGCGAAGCCAGCAAGGCCGCCAGTGAAATCCAGAAAATCTTCCGGTCCAGCGGCTCGAAGGCCTGCAGGGCCTTGTCCAGCGGACTTTGCAGCAGCGCCAGCACCTGGCCGTCGCTGGTATTGGCCAGGGTCAGGGTCTGGCTGAGAAACTTGAGCTCGGCATGTTCGGTCATGTTCATCTGCACGCCGCTGACGGAGGCCTGCATCAAGGCGACCAACCCGGCATGCATGGCCTTGGGCTGGGTACTGACCAGCTTGCCGGGGCGGCCGTCTTCGATGGTCAGGAACGAGACCTGCAGGCCACTGAGCGATTGCAGCTCCTCGGCGATGTCACCGTCGATGGTAAAGCCCATCACCACCCGGGCCAGCGGCAGCGGCGCCAGGATCGTGCTTTCGACCAGCAGGTGCGGGATACCGCCCCCCGGCACGATCAACATCGACTGGTTATTGCGCTTGGCGTTACGCAGCGCCTGGTCATAGATGAAGCGCGAGCCTTCGGGCACCTCCGGCCTGGTGCTGGCGATCACTTTGCCGTCCATGCCCAGCAAGAACATGTCGCTGGCATTGATACGCCCGCCATGATTGAGCAACACCGAGCGAATGGTCGCGGCCTCAGCGCTGGCCACGGCCTCGCGAAAGCCGAAGTCGGCCGACAACAATTGCACCGCATCGCGCAGCCGTCGACCCCGCAGGTCGATCAGGCGCTCGAACACCCGGCTGCCGACCTCCAGCTGGGCCGCGGCCTGGCTGCGCACCGCGTCGCTGGTGGCGAACTTGACGGCAACGAAGACCGCCACGATCACCACCAGCAGCAGGGCAATCAGCACACCGGCAATCCGGGACTGAAAGCTCAGACGCAGCTTCATCAATGGGCAGCCTTGTGAAAGGCGTCGCCGAAGGCGCTCGGCGCAGGCCGTGCAGGCAAGTCTTCGGGCTTGACCTCGACCGCCAGCTCGAAGCGCTTGCTCAGGCCGGCAGCCGCAACCTCCAGGTCACCGCCGGCCACAGGGAGCATGTCTTCGCTCTGCGGGTGCCAGAGGGTCACGGCGTAGCGTCCCGGGGGCAGCTGGTCGAACCTGAGCTGGCCGCTGGCATCGGTGACGCCGAACCAGGGGTCGTCGGTCACGTAGACATAACCCACCATCCAGTCATGGATGTTGCACCCCAGCACCACCAGGCCCGGCTTGTCGAACAGCACCGGCTCCGACGGAGTCTTTTCATAGAGCCGCAACTCGAAGCGCTTGGGTGCAGAAAAGGAATACACCTGATGGCGAATATCATCGCTGTTGGGGAAAGACACGTGCGTGCCGGTGCGCACGGCCAGGACCCGGGGCACGAATTCCTGATTGCGCTGATCCATGTCCGCCTTGAGCGTACCGGCCGGCGCGGCACCGCTGCCCTTGAGGGTCACGACGGCATTGGCCAGCGGCTGGCCCTGGCGATCGAACACCTGGGTGCTCAGGCTCGCGGCACTTGCGCCCGCCGTAAGAAAAACGCACAGCCCCGCCAGAAGCACACGAGACAAAACACTGGTCATACTGAACGCTTCCACTACGGCGAATGCCGGAAAGTTAAGCCAACCCTGGCAAGGATGTGTGTGTGTCCGGCAGGTGAACGCTGGTTCCCGGGCACGGGAACGCGCGGACCAAGGCACGTTGAAATCATTCAATCATAGCCGACCAATGGCATTCGGTTGCGTGGCATTGCCTGATTGTTTCACCCATCTGACACGCTATCGACCGACGCCATTGAAACCTGAGGGCGCATGCCCCATCTAACCAGGCATGTTCAATCTCCCAGGTGCACCATGAGCGACCAGCCGAACGATCCACACGACGACGCCACTGAATACGAAGTCAACCTCGGCTCAGGCACCTCGCTGGCCCTCCCCGGACAGAATCTGCCGGACAAGGTCTACATCATCCCGATTCATAACCGTCCGTTTTTCCCCGCCCAGGTCTTGCCTGTCATCGTCAACGAAGAGCCTTGGGCCGAGACGCTGGAGCTGGTCAGCAAGTCGGACCATCATTCGCTGGCGCTGTTTTTCATGGACACCCCGCAGGAAGACCCGCGTCACTTCAATACCAAGGCGCTGCCGGAGTATGGCACGCTGGTGAAAGTCCACCACGCCAGCCGCGAAAACGGTCGTCTGCAGTTCGTGGCGCAGGGCCTGTCGCGGGTGCGCATCAAGACCTGGCTCAAGCATCATCGCCCGCCTTATATGGTCGAAGTCGAATACCCGCAGACATCCAACGACCCGACCGATGAGGTCAAGGCCTACGGCATGGCCCTGATCAATGCGATCAAGGAACTGCTGCCGCTCAACCCGCTGTACACCGAAGAGCTGAAAAACTACCTCAATCGCTTCAGCCCCAACGACCCCTCGCCCCTGACCGACTTTGCCGCCGCACTGACGTCGGCCAGCGGCGTGGACCTGCAAGGCGTGCTCGATTGCGTACCGATCCTGCGACGCATGGAAAAAGTGCTGCCCATGCTGCGCAAGGAAGTCGAGGTGGCGCGCCTGCAGAAAGAGATTTCGGCCGAGGTCAACCGCAAGATCGGCGAGCACCAGCGCCAGTTCTTCCTCAAGGAACAGCTCAAGGTCATCCAGCAGGAGCTGGGCCTGAGCAAGGATGACCGCAGTGCCGACATCGAGCAGTTCGAACAACGCCTGGAAGGCAAGACTCTGCCGGCCCAGGCGCGCAAGAAAATCGAAGAGGAGCTCAATAAGCTCAAGGTGCTGGAAACCGGTTCGCCCGAATACGCCGTGACCCGCAATTACCTGGACTGGGCCAGCGCCATTCCGTGGGGCGTCAATGGCGCCGACAAGCTCGACCTCAAGCTGGCGCGCAAGGTGCTCGACCAGCACCACGCCGGCCTTGACGACATCAAGTCGCGCATCCTCGAGTTTCTCGCCATTGGCGCCTACAAAGGCGAGATCGCCGGTTCCATCGTGCTGCTGGTCGGCCCGCCGGGTGTGGGCAAGACCAGCATCGGTCGCTCCATTGCCGAATCGCTGGGCCGACCGTTCTACCGCTTCAGCGTCGGCGGCATGCGTGATGAAGCCGAGATCAAGGGCCACCGCCGTACCTACATCGGCGCCCAGCCAGGCAAGCTGGTGCAGGCGCTCAAGGATGTCGAGGTCATGAATCCGGTGATCATGCTCGACGAGATCGACAAGATGGGCCAGAGCTACCAGGGCGACCCGGCCTCGGCGCTGCTCGAGACCCTTGACCCGGAACAGAACGTCGAATTCCTCGACCATTACCTGGACCTGCGCCTGGACCTGTCCAAGGTGCTGTTCATCTGCACGGCAAACACCCTGGACTCGATTCCTGGCCCGTTGATCGACCGGATGGAAGTGATCCGCCTGGCCGGCTACATCACCGAAGAAAAACTGGCCATCGCCAAGCGTCACCTGTGGCCCAAGCAGCTGCAGAAGGCCGGCGTGGCCAAGAGCAGCCTGTCGATCAGCGATTCGGCCCTGCGTGCGGTGATCGAGAGCTATGCCCGTGAATCCGGCGTGCGGCAGCTGGAAAAGCAGTTGGGCAAAGTAGTGCGCAAGTCGGTGGTCAAGCTGCTGGAAGCACCGGGCACCACCATCAAGATCGGCCCCAAGGACCTCGAAGCCCTGCTCGGCATGCCGGTGTTTCGCAGCGAGCAGGTGCTGTCGGGCACCGGCGTCATCACCGGCCTGGCCTGGACCAGCATGGGCGGCGCGACCCTGCCGATCGAGGCCACCCGTATCCACACCCAGAACCGCGGCTTCAAGCTCACCGGGCAGTTGGGCGAGGTGATGAAGGAGTCGGCAGAAATTGCCTATAGCTATGTGAGTTCCAACCTGTCGAAATTTGGCGGCGACGCCAGTTTCTTCGACGAGGCCTTCGTCCACCTGCACGTGCCTGAAGGCGCCACGCCCAAGGACGGCCCGAGTGCCGGCATCACCATGGCCAGCGCCTTGCTGTCGCTGGCGCGCAATCAGGCGCCGAAAAAGGGCGTGGCCATGACGGGTGAGTTGACCCTGACCGGGCATGTCTTGCCCATTGGCGGGGTGCGGGAAAAGGTCATTGCCGCACGCCGGCAGAAAATCAATGAACTGATTCTGCCGGAACCGAACCGCGGCAATTTCGAGGAGTTGCCGGAGTACCTGAAGGAGGGCCTGACTGTGCACTTTGCCAAGCGTTTCAGTGACGTGGCCAAGGTGTTGTTCTAACCGCCAATGGGAACCGTATGGGCAAGATCGGGTATCCTGCCGCCTTGTCTTGCCCAAAACGGACCTTGCCATGACCTCTGCCCGACTGCTCGCCCCCATTAGCCTTGTCTTGTTGACAGCGTGCGCGCACACCCCGGATGCCATCGTTTCGCTGGACGATCAAGGTGACTGCCCGCTGGCGCTGACCCGTGGGCAGACGCTGATCCTGTCGCTGCCCAGCAATCCCAGCACCGGCTTTCGCTGGCAGGTGCGCGAACCGGCAGCCGGTATCCTGCGCAGTCTGGGGCCGGAGGTGTACAACGCCGACAAGGGTGCAGACGTGGTGGTCGGCAGCGGCGGTCAGTCGGTGTGGCGCTACAAGGCCACAGAGGCCGGCACCGCGCGCCTGCTGCTCGACTACAAACAACCCTGGGAGCCTGAAGCGGCGCCCCAGAGCACCTTCGAATGCCTGGTCAGGGTGATCTAGGCTCTGTACGTAAAGTGGCTGGGCTCGGCCATGCTGCGTTAAAAATCGACTCGCAATGCTCATTGACACGTGTCAACTGCGCTTGCTCGCCGCTTTTTGCCTTGCCTGACCTTCGCTCACCGACTTTTCGTACAGACCCTAGGCAGGTGACTGGTCAGCCTGATGGCACAGGCCCATGCATCCAGCACGCAACTTGGCTAGAATGCCGGCCTTTGCACACCTTGCGCCGGAATCGCCGTGAACCAGCCACCCGATCGCCTCTTTGCCCAGCCCCTGCCCCAGGTGCCTGACTTCGCCTTCAACGAAGACGTGGTGCGGGTCTTCCCGGACATGATCAAACGCTCGGTGCCCGGTTACCCGGCCATCGTTGAAAACCTTGGCGTGATCGCCGCGCATTTCGCCCGCCCCGACAGCGTGCTCTATGACCTGGGCTGTTCGCTGGGTGCCGTGACCCAGGCCTTGCGCCGTCATGTGCGCCAGGACGGCTGCCGGGTGATTGCCGTCGACAACTCCAAGGCGATGGTCGAGCGTTGCCGCGAGTACCTCAACGCGCAGAATTCGATGTTCCAGGAACTGCTGCCGGTCGAGGTCATCGAGGCCGATATTCTTCAGTTACCCTGGCAGCCGGCCTCGGTGGTGGCGCTCAACTTCACCTTGCAGTTCATCGCCCCCGAGCAGCGCCTGGCGCTGCTGAGCCGCATTCGCCAGACCCTGGTGCCCGGTGGCGCGCTGATCCTGTCGGAAAAGCTGCGTTTCAACGATCCCGAGGAGCAATCGCTGCTCACCGAGCTGCACCTGGACTTCAAGCGTGCCAATGGCTACAGCGAACTGGAAATTGCCCAGAAGCGCAGTGCCATCGAAAACGTGATGAAACCCGACAGCCTCGAAGAACACCGCCAACGCCTGCGTGAAGCCGGTTTTTCACGCGTGGTGCTGTGGTTCCAATGCATTAACTTTGCCTCGTTGATAGCCCTGCCATGATCGATCTCGCTCCACTGGTTCGCCGCCTGGCGAACACCCCCTTGGCCACATGGGCCGACAGCCTGCAAGCGCAGCTCGACACCAAAATGGCCAAGGGTCATGGCGACCTCGAACGCTGGAGTGCGGCCTTGCAGGCGCTGCCGGCGCTGACGCCCAGCCATGTCGATCTGCTCGACGGCTTCACCCTGGACGTGGACTGCGATGAACAGACCCGCGCCCAGGTGCACAGCGCCCTGATGGGGCTGTCGCCATGGCGCAAGGGGCCGTTCGATGTGTTCGGTGTGCACATCGACACCGAATGGCGCTCGGACTGGAAATGGTCGCGCGTGGCGCCCCACCTGGACCTGACTGGCAAGCGCGTGCTGGATGTCGGCTGCGGCAATGGCTATTACCAGTGGCGCATGCTCGGCGCCGGGGCCGACAGTGTGATTGGCATCGACCCCAACTGGCTGTTCTTCTGTCAGTTCCAGGCCATGCAGCGCTACCTGCCGCACCTGCCGGCCTGGCACTTGCCCTTTGCCCTGGAAGACCTGCCGGCCGGGCTGGAAGGCTTCGACACCGTTTTTTCCATGGGCGTGTTGTACCACCGCAAATCCCCCATCGACCATTTGCTGGCCTTGAAGGACTGCCTGCTCAAGGGTGGCGAACTGGTGCTCGAAACCCTGGTAGTACCGGGCGATGTCCAGCAGGTGCTGGTGCCGGAAGACCGCTACGCACAGATGCGCAATGTCTGGTTCCTGCCCTCGGTGGCCGCGCTGGAGCTGTGGATGCGCCGGGCAGGCTTTACCGACGTGCGCTGTGTGGACGTCAGCACCACCAGCGTGCAGGAACAGCGCAGCACCGACTGGATGCGCTATCAGTCGCTGGGCGATTTCCTCGACCCCAACGACCACAGCCGCACCGTCGAAGGCCTGCCGGCCCCGATGCGCGCCGTGGTGATCGGCCGCAAGCCCTGACATGTCAATGAATGACAGGCAGGAGCGACCAACGGTCGCGAATGCTGACGGTCAGGTGCTGAAGGTGCCGGCCTTTTCGCGACCGTTGATCGCTCCTACAAGGCCGATTCAGCTGACGGTCACCTTGTTGAAGATCATTTGCAGGTAGCGCACCAGGTGTTTCAAAGGCGGCATTCAGGTGCGCCTGGGCGGTAACCGATAATCCGCCGCGCTGCCGTGGTAGGAGCGCGCTTGCCCGCGACCGGCTGCGTTAGCAGTCGTAAATTTGCAGCGTTTCATAAATTTTTCAGTCATTCGCTGCAGATTTTCAGCGTTTCGACAATTTTGCGAGCGCTGCGCACTCGGTCGCCGGCAAGCGGGCTCCTACGAGACAATCATTGCAATAACCCTGTCATCGGGCAGCGGCGCTAATCAGCGCTTTCATCTCTGCCACCGCCGCCTTGAAGCCCACAAACAGCGCATGGGCCACCAGGGCGTGGCCGATGTTCAGTTCATTGATGCCCTTGATCGCCGCTACTGCTTCGACGTTGTGGTAATGCAGGCCATGACCGGCGTTGACGATCAGACCCTGAGCCACGCCCAGCGCCACACCGTCGGCGATGCGTTGCAACTCAACGGCCACCTCGGCGGGTGTCTCGGCATCGGCGTAACGGCCGGTGTGCAGTTCGATGGCCGGCGCACCGACGCGTTTCGAGGCCTCAATCTGCCGAGGGTCGGCGTCGATGAACAATGACACTTCGCTGCCGACCTTCGACAGGCGCTCGACCGCCGCCCTGATGCGCTCTTCCTGGCCGGCCACATCCAGTCCGCCTTCGGTGGTCAGCTCCTGGCGGGTTTCAGGCACCAGGCATACGTGGGCTGGACGCAGACGTTCGGCGAACGCGAGCATGTCTTCGGTCACGCCCATTTCGAAGTTCATGCGCGTCTGCAGTACGTCCTTGAGCAGCAGGATGTCGCGGTCCTGGATGTGTCGGCGATCTTCACGCAAATGCACGGTAATGCCGTCGGCCCCTGCCTCTTCGGCATCCAGCGCCGCCTTGATCGGGTCCGGGTAGCGGGTGCCGCGAGCCTGGCGCAGGGTGGCGACGTGGTCGATGTTCACGCCAAGAAGGATACGAGAGCGATGGGTCACGAGGATCTCCTGCAAGTCAGGGGTTATCTATGGAAGACAGGCCGCAGAGCATAAAGCCTGTTCACGGCTTGCGAAACAGTTCACGACTGACCAGTGGCCGCCCCCCCAGGTGCACGGCCAGCGCCTGGCGCATCAGGCGCTTGGCGGCCGCCAGTGCGCCGGGCACGCTCCAGTCGGCCTCGGCCATGGCCAGAAGCTCGACCCCCTGGAACAGTCCCGGCTGCAGCAGCCACACCCGTTCCAGACCTGCATCGACCCGCAAGCGGTATAAACCGGTGGCATCCAGCGGCTGGCCTTCGACATCGGTGTCCAGTGCAAAGCCATAGCCCAGGTCATCAAGCAGCCGCCATTCGAACGAACGCAGCAACGGTTCCAGCGGCCGGCCTTCGGCCAGGGCCACCAGCGTGGCCGCGTAGTGATCGAAGACCGCCGGGTGCGGGTCTTCGGTGGGCAACAGGCGGATCAGCAGTTCGTTGAGGTACATGCCACTGAACAGCGCCTCGCCCACCAGCCAGCGAGCAATGCCGGCGCCTTCCATGCGCGCAACGTTCTTGAGCTCCCCGCGACCGCGAAACTCGGCCTCCAGGGGCACGAACGGTCGTGCCAGTGTGCCGGCCTTGCCGCGAGCGTTACGCAGCACGGCGCGCAGCCGGCCCTGGGGGGTCAGAAAATCGACCAGCGCACTGTTTTCGCGATACGCCCGGCTGTGCAGCACGAAGGCAGGTTGAGCGATGGGCGTGCTCATCGGGCAGGGCTCGCAGAAGGGAAGACGGCGAACGGCCACGCACATGGCGTGGCCCGGTCGCCAGGGGGCTTACAGGTCGTTGTAGCCCAGCGAACGCAGGGCGCGCTCATCGTCGGACCAGCCACCCTTGACCTTGACCCACAGGTTGAGCATGACCTTGGAGTCGAACAGCACTTCCATGTCGCGGCGTGCATCGCTGCCGATGCGCTTGATACGCTCGCCCTTGTCGCCAATGATGATTTTCTTCTGCCCGTCGCGCTCGACCAGGATCAGCGCATGGATGTGCAGCACACGCCCCTGCTGCTTGAACTCTTCGATTTCGACGGTGATCTGGTACGGCAGCTCGGCGCCGAGCTGGCGCATGATCTTTTCGCGCACCAGCTCGGCAGCCAGGAAGCGGCTGCTGCGGTCGGTGATCTGGTCTTCCGGGAAGAAGTGGTCGTTCTCGGGCAGGTGCGAGGCGATCAGGCCTTCGAGCGCTTCGAGGTTATGCCCGTGCTGGGCCGAGATCGGCACGATCGAAGCCTTCGGCAACTGACCCTGCAGCCACTCCAGGTGCGGCATCAGCTCGCCCTTGTCTTCGAGGCGGTCGGTCTTGTTGATCGCCAGGATGACCGGGCCTTCGACGTACTGGATGCGCTCGAGGACCATCTGGTCTTCGTCGGTCCAGCGCGTGCGGTCGACCACGAAGATCACCACGTCGACGTCTTTCAACGCCGCCGAGGCGGTCTTGTTCATGTAACGGTTCAGGGCCTTGTCGCTGTTCTTGTGCATGCCGGGGGTGTCGACGTAGATCGCCTGCACATCGCCCTCGGTCTTGATTCCCAGCATGTTGTGCCGGGTGGTCTGCGGCTTGCGCGAGGTGATCGCCAGCTTCTGGCCGAGGATGTGGTTGAGCAGCGTGGACTTGCCCACGTTGGGCCTGCCGACAATCGCGACATAGCCGCAGCGGGTTACGTTTGTATCAGTCATTGCCATTCTCCACGCCCAGGGCGATAAGGGCCGCGGCGGCGGCGACCTGCTCTGCAATACGCCGGCTGACACCCTGGCCGCGGCTCTTTTCGTTCAACAGGCTGATTTCGCACTCGACAAAGAAGGTCCGGCAGTGCGGTTCGCCCTGGATGTCCACCACCTCGTAGCGCGGCAGATCGCACGCGCGCGACTGCAGGAATTCCTGCAGGCGGGTTTTCGGGTCTTTGTTGGTGTCGACCAGGGTCAGGCTGTCGAACTCATTGGTCAGCCAGGCCAGCACGCGTTCACGCGCGGTGGCCATGTCCGAATCCAGGTAGATCGCACCGATCAGGGCTTCCAGGGCATCGGCCAGAATCGACTCGCGTCGGAAACCGCCGCTTTTCAACTCACCCGACCCCAGGCGCAGGTACTCGCCCAAGGCAAAGCCGCGGGCCAGCAGCGCCAGGGTTTCACCCTTGACCAGCCGCGCACGCAGCCGCGACAGCTGGCCTTCACGGGCCTGCGGAAAACGCTCGAACAGCGCCTCGCCCGCCACGAAGTTAAGGATCGCATCGCCCAGAAACTCCAGGCGTTCGTTATTGCGACCGGCGAAGCTGCGGTGGGTCAACGCCAGGATCATCAGTTCCTGGTCACGGAAGGTATAGCCGAGCTGACGCTCAAGACGACTCAGAGGTGCGCTCACGGTTTGGCCACGCTCAGTTGCTTGTCGAACTTCATGACCAGGTCGACATTGAAGATCAGGGGTTCACGTTGTTCGTAATCGAGGTGGGCCACGAACCTGTTGTTCTCCACCTTCAGTTTTAAAGCCTGTTTCAAATCTACATCCCGGATATTGTTGACCTGCATGTTCTTACCGACGTAACTGTAAAAGTCGTCGACCGAATCGAGCCCCGGTGAGGGGTTGTTCCCGGCCGCTTCGATGATCTTGCGCAGGGAAAAATAGTCGAGGTAATGCGGCACTACCTTGAAGGCCGTGCTCAGTGCAAATGCAATGAGCCCCAGCAGCAACAGCAGCCCCACCAGCGACAATCCCTTCTGCGAACCACCGAACGTCATGTTCATTTCCAAGAGTAGCCCGACTCCCCTGTTTGCGGACCTTCAGGGCCCGGCTCGGAGGTTTCGAGCGATCCAAATGACATACGGCGCTGTTCGAACAGCGCCGCATCGATTACTTGATCAACCCGACCCGTGAAAAGGTCGGGAAGTGACTGAGCTTGGGCTCGGGCCAGCTCATCCAGACCGCGAAGGCCTTGCCCACGATGTTGCGGTCCGGAACCATGCCCAGCTCGTCCTTGGGAATATTGGGGTCATCCCAGTAACGGCTGTCGTTGGAGTTGTCGCGGTTGTCGCCCATCATGAAATAGTGCTCGGCCGGCACGGTCCACTGGGTGTCCGGCGGCGCGCGGTAGCGGGTCATTTCCTGACGGATCTGGTGCTCGACCTCGCCCAGCTTTTCCGAATACAGCTCGGCACTGCCCAGCGTACCCGGCTCGCTGCCGATCAGGGTCTTGGCCACCAGTTGGTCATTGATGAACAGCCGTTTGTCGCTGGTGTAGCGGATCCGGTCGCCCGGCAGGCCGACTACACGCTTGATGTAGTTGACGCTCGGGTCGCTCGGGTAGCGGAACACCATGACATCGCCGCGCTTGGGATCACCGATCTGGATCACCTTCTGGTCCAGCACCGGCAGGCGGATGCCATACGAGAACTTGTTGACCAGAATGAAATCGCCCACGTCGAGAGTCGGCTTCATCGAGCCTGACGGAATCTGGAACGGTTCGACCAGAAACGAGCGCAGCACCAGCACGATGAACAGCACCGGAAAGAACGACTTGCCGTATTCGACCAGGATCGGTTCCTTGCTCAGGCGCTCGACGACCGCCATGTCCGGCTGCCCGACACTGACCTGATAATTCGAAATGGCCGCACGGCGCCTGGGCGCCAGGAAAACCAGGTCGATCAAGGCCAGCAGGCCGCAGACGAATACAGCGATGACCAACAACAGCGGGAAATTTAGTGACATATGACCTGCTATTCCAACCTGAGCACTGCAAGGAAGGCTTCTTGTGGAATTTCCACGTTGCCGACCTGCTTCATGCGTTTCTTACCGGCCTTTTGCTTCTCGAGCAGCTTGCGCTTACGGCTGACGTCACCGCCATAACATTTGGCCAATACGTTCTTTCTGAGCGCCTTGACAGTGGTCCGCGCGATCACCTGCCCGCCAATGGCGGCCTGGATGGCAACGTCGAACATCTGCCTTGGAATCAGTTCCTTCATCTTCTCAGTCAGCGCGCGGCCTTTATAGTTCGCGTTATCGCGGTGCACGATCAGCGCCAGGGCATCGACCTTGTCGCCGTTGATCAGCACGTCGAGCTTGACCAGGTTGGCCGACTGATAGCGGTCGAAATGGTAGTCCAGCGACGCGTAGCCGCGGCTGGTCGACTTCAGGCGGTCAAAGAAGTCCAGCACCACTTCGTTCATCGGCAGGTCGTAGCGCACCTGCACCTGGGTGCCGAGGAACTGCATGTCGCGCTGCACGCCACGCTTCTCGATGCACAGGGTGATGACGTTGCCCAGGTGCTCTTGCGGCACCAGGATAGTCGCCTGCACGATCGGCTCGCGGAAGTCTTCCACGGCCGAGGCATCCGGCAGGCGCGACGGGTTGTCGACGTAGACGGTTTCGCCAGTCTTGAGCTTGATCTCGTAGATCACGCTCGGGGCGGTGGTGATCAGGTCCAGGTCGTACTCGCGCTCCAGGCGCTCCTGGATGATCTCCATGTGCAGCATGCCCAGGAAGCCACAGCGGAAGCCGAAGCCCAGGGCGTCGGAGCTTTCCGGCATGTACTGCAGCGACGAGTCGTTGAGGGTCAGCTTCTGCAAGGCATCGCGGAAGTCTTCGAAGTCATCGGAGCTGACCGGGAACAGGCCGGCATACACCTGAGGCTGGATACGCTTGAAACCTGGCAGCATCTCGACATCAGGTGTCGTGTTGAGGGTCAGGGTGTCACCCACCGGGGCGCCAAGGATCTCCTTGATGCCGGCGATGATGAAGCCCACTTCACCGGCCTTGAGGTCGACGGTGGCGGAGTGCTTGGGGTTGAACACGCCGACGCTGTCGACCAGGTGCACCTTGCCGGTGGACTTGACGAGGATCTTGTCACCTTTCTTGACCCGGCCCTGACGCACGCGCACCAGGGACACGACGCCCAGGTAGTTGTCGAACCAGGAGTCGATGATCAGCGCCTGCAGGGGGGCGTCGATTTCACCGACCGGTGGCGGGATGGTCGCGACCAGGCGCTCGAGGACCTCGTCGACGCCCATGCCGCTCTTGGCGCTGCACGCCACCGCGTCAGTGGCATCGATGCCGATGATCTTCTCGATCTCGTCCTTGACCCGGTCCGGGTCGGCCTGCGGCAGGTCCATCTTGTTCAGGACCGGCATGACTTCCAGGCCCTGCTCGATGGCGGTGTAGCAGTTGGCGACCGACTGGGCTTCGACGCCCTGGCCGGCATCGACCACCAGCAAGGCGCCTTCACAGGCCGCCAATGACCGGCTGACTTCATAGGTGAAGTCGACGTGGCCCGGGGTGTCAATGAAGTTCAACTGGTAGGTGATGCCGTCGCGGGCCTTGTAGTACAGGGTGACGCTGTGGGCCTTGATGGTGATGCCGCGCTCACGCTCAAGGTCCATGGAATCGAGGACCTGCGCTTCCATTTCGCGCTCGGACAGGCCACCGCACATTTGAATGAAGCGGTCGGCCAGGGTCGACTTGCCATGGTCGATGTGGGCGATGATGGAGAAATTACGAATGTGGCTCAAATCACTCACGGATCAACACTCAAAAAGGGGCACAGGCAAATCGCCCGCTGAAAAATAGCCGGGAATTGTACCTGAAGGAACGCCGGGGCGTCACGCTTGCTGCAAGGCAAGCCTTGCACCGATACGCAAAAGGGCGGCTTGCGCCGCCCTTCTGGTGTGCCTGTCACGCTGACTATTCGGCCAGCTTGAAGGTGATGAAGCTGGCGCGGCCCTGGCGCAGGACGCGCATGGACACCGAGCGGTTCTTGGGCAGGCTCTTGGCCACCTCGGCAAACTGCTTGGCCGATACGATCTCCTGGTTGTTCAGGTGGGTAAGCACATCACCACTCTGCAGGCCGATCAGCGCCGCCGGGCCGCCCTGGACTTCCTTGATGACCACGCCACCCTTGAGTTCCAGGCTCTTCTTCTGTTCGGCAGTCAGCTCGATCACCGAAACCCCCAGGCGGTTGCTGCTGCGCTCGACACCGGCACCCGGCACACCCATTTCCTGACCTTCGTCCGGCAGCGCGCCGACAGTGACACTGACCGTCTGGCGTTTGCCGTCGCGGATCACTTCCAGCTCAGCCTTGCTGCCATCCTTGAGGTTGCCGATCAGGTGCGGCAGATCGGCAGACATGACAATCGGCTGGCCATTGGCGGTGAGGATCACGTCACCGACCTGCAGCCCGCCCTTGGCCGCCGGACTGTCTTCGAGCACCTGCGCCACCAGGGCACCGGCCGGACGTTCCAGGCCGAAGGATTCGGCCAGGTCCTTGTTCACTTCCTGGATGACCACGCCCAGCCAGCCACGATTGACCTTGCCGCTGGACTTGAGCTGGTTGGCCACATCCATCGCCACGTCGATCGGAATGGCGAACGACAGGCCCATAAAGCCACCGGAGCGGGTGAAGATCTGCGAGTTGATGCCAACGACCTCGCCTTTCATGTTGAACAGCGGGCCACCGGAGTTACCCGGATTGATCGCCACGTCGGTCTGGATGAATGGCACATAGGTATCGTTCGGCAGGCTGCGGCCCTTGGCACTGACGATGCCCTTGGTCACGGAATGGTCGAAACCGAACGGCGAGCCGATGGCCAGCACCCACTCCCCTACCTTGAGGGTATTGGAAGTGCCCAGTTTGGCGGTCGGCAGGTTCTTGCCTTCGATCTTCAGCACCGCAACGTCGGTGCGTGGGTCGGTGCCGACCAGCTTGGCCTTGAGCTCGCTGCGGTCGGACAGGCGCACAAGGATTTCGTCGGCACCGTCGACCACGTGGTTGTTGGTCAGGACATAGCCGTCATCGGAAATGATGAAGCCCGAACCCAGCGACTGGGCCTCGCGCTGGCGATCACCGCGACCGGGCGAGCGCGAACCGGGCGGCATGCTGCGCTCGAGAAACTCGCGCAGCATCGGCGGCAGGCCTTCGAGGTCCGCGTTCGGACCGGCCAGGGCGCGGTCCGGCATTTTCTGGCGAGTGCTGATGTTTACAACGGCAGGCGAGGCCTGTTCGACCAACCCCGTGAAATCCGGCAGGTCTTCTGCCTGGACCGCAGCGATCTGGCCGAGCATCAGCACTGCAGCCATCATTGAGAAACAAGACTTCAAACGTGGTATCGACATACGGCTCCCGTGGATACGAGCTAAATTAAGCGATAGAGCGACTGGTCCATCAGCCCGGGCCTTGCGACCCTGGCAGCAGGCTGCGCGGTGGTCAGCGTTTTCAGACCTCATAACGACAAAGGTCACAGCCGTGAGGCTGTGACCTATAGAAAAAATTCAGGTTTTTTGCAACGTGCAAAGCTCACCAAACATTTCCGTCGAACCGCTCCAGACCAGACAGACTATAGGCTGCATGACTGCGAGAGCCGAAGTGAAACCTTTTACATCTGCAGCCTGTAGGGGCAATTACCGACTACCGGCTGCCGGCTGCCTCGCCGTGGCGCATCGACAGCGCAATCCGCTCTGCAGTACCCACCGGTATTTCACCGACCACAGTGACCATGTGCTCGCCCTGAGCCGAACCCAGGCGGCGTGAGACCACAGCCGTCGGTCCGAACTGCGTACGAATGTCCGGCGCCACCTTGGCCGTCACCGGCTCGATGAACACCGAGAAACGTGTCAGGCCGTCGCCATACAGCAGGCTGATGACGTGGGCACCAGAGTCGGCATCCTTGCGCATCGATTCATTGCCCAGCTCGAAACCGGGAGGCAACCAGTCTGCATGCCAGGCAACGGGCGTGGAGGACACAGGCGCGGGCGGCTTGCTCCTGGATATCGGCAATGGCTTGCAATCAGCGCTGGCTTGCAGGGATTGCCCGCCAGGTGGCTGCGAAGGATCGAATTCAGTGAACTGAAACCGCTCAAGCAATTGGCCCTTTTCGCTCAACAGCAGCGACTTGAGGACCATACCGGTTTCATTGTCCAGGTGCAGTTCAACACCGTAACGGTGCTGGTCCTTGGGCGACATGACCAGGATAGTGGCAGCACGTCCGGCAACCCGGGACTTGCCAGCCACCTGCATGTCGTACCAGGCGGAGAGCTTTCTGGCATCCAGCACGCGCCCTGAGGGGTCAGGCAGATTGGCCAGGCCCGTCACCAGCGTGCCGCTGACGCATTGCGTCAGGCCATCGACACGCAGGATTTCCTGGGCTGAACCGTCGAGTTGAAGAAGACGCTCGCGCACCTTGCCCTGCTCGACGCTGTGCCAGATGCGATGGGTGGAAAATCCACCGTTACGCTCGTAGACAAAAGTCCCTTGAAAGCTTTGTTGCTGCTCGGCTTGCGCAAGACGCCCCAGGAGGTCTTGTGCATCATCGGCATACGCAGGAGCGGCTAGCCATCCACTGAACAACAAAGGCAATAGAGGAGTGGCTCGCATACTCTTCCTTAGCGGTTTTCCAGGCTGGCAGCGCGTGCATAAGGCAGAGCGCTTTCAGTCTCCTTCAAAGCCGCCTGCTGGGCATGCTGACGCAGGTAGCCTGGCACGCGCTGGTCATCTGCACCGGCCTGGGCCTGTACAGCGCCGCTGGCAGGGCCGGCAGCGTCTTCAGTGTAACCGGCCAGTACCGCCGGGCCTTGAGGCTGGGCGATCGACAGGTTGGCAGGCTGCTGGTTCTGCTGGGCCAGTTGCGCACCGGTGATTTCGTCCTGGTTGTACAGGCGTACACCGGCCAGTACGGCCACGGTCACCGAGGCGGCTACCGCCAGACGACCAAGGGTTCGCCATGGACCGCGACCCGGCTTCAAAGGCGAAGCTTCGTCGGCAATCGCAGCCGATACAGCGGCCGAAATGTCCAGGTGGGGTACGAGCAGTTCCTTGTGCATCGCTGCACGGGCAACCTGGTAACGCGACCAGGTGGCACGTGTATCCGCATCGTCAATGGCACTCAGCACTCGACGTAATTCCAGTTCGTCCGCTTCGTTATCCATCACTGCGGACAGCGATTCCTGCAGGGCTTCACGACTCATGGCGGTTCCTCTCTTGGCTATCGCCGCTGTCTCAGGATTCCTGCAACAACGGCTGCAGGGCTTTGTCGATGGCTTCCCGAGCGCGAAAGATTCGAGAGCGCACGGTACCCACCGGACACTGCATGACGCTCGCAATGTCCTCATAACTCAGACCATCGAATTCGCGCAAAGTTAGAGCCGTACGCAAATCTTCAGGGAGAAGCTGGATGGTTCGATGCACAGTGCCCTCGATCTCATCCCTCAACAATGAACGCTCCGGTGATTCGATGTCCTTCAGGCCATGATCGCCGTCGTAGAACTCCGCATCTTCGGACTTGACGTCACTGTCCGGTGGCCGCCGACCGCGCGACACCAGATAGTTTTTCGCTGTGTTGATAGCGATGCGGTACAGCCAGGTGTAAAAAGCACTGTCGCCGCGGAAATTGCCGAGTGCGCGGTAGGCTTTGATAAAGGCCTCTTGCGCTACATCTTGAGCTTCATGGGTGTCGTGCACGAATCGCACGATCAACCCGAGAATCTTGTGCTGGTATTTCAGCACTAACAGATCAAATGCTCGCCGATCGCCACGCTGAACGCGCTCGACCAGCTGCTGATCCTCTTCCTGGGTTAGCATGAACACTCCTCATTGAGCCTGAAGGAGCGTTGCATCAGCCATCGTTCAGGCTTGCAAACATAGACTCGGGCTTTTGACAAAAGTTCTCCCCCTTCAGGCAAGTTTCCTGCTGGCACTGAGCTGGCCCGCACGAAAAACGCAGCGCGGGCGATGCCCGGCTGCGTGAATAGTCTTGTCGTCGATTGCGTTGCCGATGGTCCTTTTCGGCATGACCGACGCTGTTCCTTATACAGGCAACCTGCTATTGAGCGTGATGCGGGCTGAAAAGTTCCCGCACCCCGTAAACGCAGGCGCAAGCCCTGCCTTGCCCACCTTGATCGAAGCCTCGCACCGCCGCTGTCGGACCTCAACGAGCGATAGCATCGAAAACGGTAGGCAGGGTGTCGGCGACTGGCGCACAATCCGCCCCCCGCCTGTGGTCTCACATTGCCATGTAAAGCGAGGCTATTGTGCCGGTCCCCCCTTACTTATACTAGTGGCCGCTCGACGCGGAGTTGATAGATGAGCCAACATTTTCAGCATGACGTTCTGGTCATCGGCAGCGGCGCAGCGGGGCTGAGCCTGGCCCTGACCTTGCCCGCACACCTGCGCATTGCCATTCTGAGCAAGGGTGACCTGGCCGACGGTTCGACCTTCTGGGCCCAGGGCGGCGTTGCTGCCGTGCTGGACGACACCGACACTGTCGAGTCGCATGTCGAAGACACACTCAACGCCGGCGGCGGCCTGTGCAACGAGGAGGCCGTGCGCTTCACCGTCGAGCATAGCCGCGAAGCCATCGAATGGCTGATCAAGCAAGGCGTGCCCTTTACCCGCGACGATGAAGGTGATGAGCAGGCGCACAGCTTCGAATTCCACCTGACCCGCGAGGGCGGCCACAGCCACCGGCGCATCATCCATGCGGCCGATGCCACGGGCGCGGCCATTTTCAGAACCCTGCTGGAACGGGCACGTCAGCGCGACAACATCGAACTGCTGGAGCAGCGCGTTGCCGTCGACCTGATCACCGAACCCCGCCTGGGCCTGCCCGGCCAGCGCTGCCTGGGCGCCTATGTGCTGGACCGTAACACCGGCCAGGTCGACACCCATGCCGCACGCTTTACCATCCTGGCCTGCGGTGGCGCCGCCAAGGTCTACCTCTACACCAGCAACCCGGACAGCGCCTCCGGCGACGGCATCGCCATGGCCTGGCGTTCGGGCTGCCGGGTCGCCAACCTGGAATTCAACCAGTTCCACCCCACTTGCCTGTACCACCCGCAAGCCAAGAGCTTCCTGGTGACCGAAGCCCTGCGTGGCGAAGGCGCGTACCTCAAGCTGCCCAACGGCGAGCGCTTCATGCCGCGCTTCGACGAACGCGCCGAACTGGCGCCGCGCGATATCGTGGCCCGGGCCATCGACCATGAAATGAAACGCCTGGGCATCGATTGCGTGTACCTGGACATCAGCCACAAGCCTGAAGCCTTCATCAAGTCGCATTTTCCGACCGTTTATGAACGCTGCCTGGCGTTTTCCATCGACATCACCCGCGAGCCGATCCCCGTGGTGCCGGCGGCGCATTACACCTGCGGTGGCGTGGTGGTCGACAGCCAGGGGCGCACCGACGTGCCGGGCCTGTACGCAATCGGCGAAACCAGTTGCACCGGCCTGCATGGCGCCAACCGCATGGCGAGCAACTCGTTGCTCGAGTGCTTCGTCTATGCCCGCTCGGCGGCAGCCGACATCGTCGGGCAACTGGCGCAGATCGACATGCCCAGCGCCCTGCCCGACTGGGATGCCAGCCAGGTCACGGACTCCGACGAAGATGTGATCATCGCGCACAACTGGGACGAGCTGCGGCGTTTCATGTGGGATTACGTGGGCATTGTGCGCACCAGCAAGCGCCTGCAGCGTGCCGCACACCGTGTGCGCCTGCTGCTGGATGAAATCGACGAGTTCTACAGCAACTACAAGGTCAGCCGTGACTTGATCGAGCTGCGCAATCTGGCCCAGGTGGCCGAGCTGATGATCCGCTCGGCCATGGAGCGCAAGGAGTCGCGCGGCCTGCATTACACACTGGATTACCCCGACATGCTGGCCGAAGCTGTGGACACCGTGCTGGTCCCGAACAACTTCAAGGGCTGAATCAGCCGCGACGGGCGAACCTGAGCCGTACGCGCAGGCGACGGTGAAGATCCGGCGCCAGTGCATCGCCGGCGATACACACCGAGCGCGTCCGCCAGTCGGGACGCTCGCCGCGCATCAGGCGAACGCGCAACACCACCATCGCTGGCAATGCCAGGCTGTCTGGCGCGATTTCGACCGACTGCCAACCGCCCTGCCGGCTCCACACCTGCCAGCCTTCACGCCCGTGACGCAGCGCCTTGAACGCTTGCGGATGGCTGAGCAGGACAGCGCGCGGCAGCACGCAGGCGGCATGGACCAGGCACAGCAGCAGGCCACCCAGGCTGACCCAAAGAGGAATGGCCAGCAGCCACAAGGCCAACCACGCCAGTGCCTGGACCAGCAGGTACGCCATCAGCAGGCTTCTGGAGGCCTGCCAATGGCATTCGAACCGCTCACTTGGGCTGGACACGGTCCAGGATCATGCGAACCATGCGCTGCAGTTCAGGGTCTTCGGACTCGCCGCGCTGCATGAACCAGCCGAACATGTCCTGGTCTTCGCATTCGAGCAGGCGGCGATACAGCGCCCGGTCGACCTCGTTGAGGGTGGCATACACCTCCCGCACAAACGGCACCAGCAGCACGTCCAGCTCAAGCATGCCGCGACGGCTGTGCCAGAAAAGACGGTTGAGTTCTACATCTTCGACCATGGATCGCTCCTCAAAGTAGCCGCAGAGTATACAGCCCTGCAGCGCGGGCGCGAATCGCGCAAGACACAGGACGGTTTGCGTATACCTTTATTGAGGTGGCGCCACTATGATGTGCGTCATTCTTCTCCAGACTTTGCGATGACCATGGCCGATCCAGCTTTCTTCTGCTCGTTGTCTCACGAAGGCGTTCTTGCCGTTCGCGGCGTGGATGCCGGCAAATTTCTCCAGGGGCAATTGACCTGCAATATCAACTACCTGAGTGAGACGCGCTCGGGCCTGGGTGCACGCTGCACGCAAAAAGGCCGCATGCAGTCCAGCTTCCGTATCCTGATCGAGACCGATGGCTGCCTGCTGGCCATGGCCCGCGAACTGATCGAGCCGCAATTGCTCGACCTGCGCAAGTACGCGGTGTTCTCCAAATCCAGACTCACCGACGAAAGTGCCGCCTGGATGCGTTTCGGCCTGCAGGGCGGTGACGCCGCCCTGGCCGGGCTGGGCCTGGAGCTGCCCGGCGAGACTGACAGCCTGGTGCGCAACGAACAGTTGATTGCCACCCGGGTCAGCCCGGACCGCGCCGAACTCTGGGTGCCTGCTGGCGAGGCTGACGGCATCAAGGCCCGCCTGGCCGCCCTGCTGCCCGAAGGCTCGCTCAACGACTGGCTGCTGGGCCAGATCCGTGCAGGAATCGGCCAGGTCATGCTGGCGACCCGCGAAGAGTTCATTCCGCAAATGATCAACCTGCAGGCCGTCGGTGGCGTGAGCTTCAAGAAAGGCTGCTACACCGGCCAGGAGATCGTGGCGCGCATGCAGTACCTGGGCAAGCTCAAACGCCACCTGTACCGCCTGAGCCTGGACAGCGCCGAGGCACCCGAGCCCAACACACCGCTGTTTTCACCCACGAACAAGAGTGCCGTGGGCAATGTGGTACTGGCGGCGCGCACGCCCCATGGCAGCGAGCTGCTGGCGGTGCTGCAAGCCGATGCGGCCGAGGCCGGCGAAATTCACCTGGGCAGCGCCGAAGGCCCTGCCCTGCACCTTCAGGACCTGCCCTACGCACTGGACAGCAAGCTGGAAATACAACGCTGAATCGAACCGACAGGCAACGCGCCTGTCGGCTATACAAGAAACCCACAGCTACGAGACTTAGCATGAGCAAGATGGCTGATGAGGTACAGAAAGATCTGATCAAGGCCATCGATCGCGATGCCTTGTTCCTGCCGACCTTGCCCGAAGTTGCCCTGAAAATTCGCCAGGCTGCCGAAAACACCGAGATCAGCGTTGCCGCGTTGAGCCGGGTGATCGGCAGCGATACAGCCTTGTCGGCGCGCCTGATCAAGGTCGCCAACAGCCCGATGCTGCGTGGCAGTGTCGAAGTCAGCGACGTGAACACCGCCATCCTGCGCCTGGGCGTCAACTACACCAGCAACCTGGCGATCGGCCTGGTGGTCGAACAGATGTTTCATGCCAAGTCGCCGGTAATCGAGCACAAGATGCGCGAAATCTGGCAGCAAAGCCTGCAGGTTGCCGGTATCGGCCACGCATTGTGCCAGCGCTACACCCGACTCAAGCCCGATCAGGCCACTCTGGCAGGCCTGGTGCACCTGATCGGCGTCCTGCCGATCCTGACCTACGCTGAAGATCACTTCGAGTTGCTGGCCGACCCGATCAGCCTCAATCATGTCATCGACAGCATTCACCCGACCATCGGTGAGCGCCTGCTGCGTTCGTGGGACTTCCCCGAGCCGCTGGCCACCCTGCCCGGCCAGTTCCAGGACCTCAAGCGCGTGTCGGCCAAGGCCGACTATGTCGATCTGGTGCAGGTGGCGAGCGTGCACGTGAACAAAGGCAGCAATCACCCGTTCGGGCAGGTCGACCTGCCCGACCTGCCGGCGTTTCATCGACTCGGGCTAGACCCGGCCGGCGGGCAGTTGAGCGTCGAGATGGACGAGGCCAGCAGGATGCTCTATTGAGCACAGCACTGTCACAAGGCCTGTAGGAGCGCGCTCTGCCCGCGACCGAGTGCGCAGCGCTCGCAAAATTGTATAGACGCTGAAAATTTACGACTGCTACGCAGCCGGTCGCGGGCAGAGCGCGCTCTTACAGGGCATAGCCGACAGGAATAGCGCTAGCTGAAACTCACCCGCACCTTGAGCCCGCGCTCGGCGCCGTCGTGCAGGGAAATCCTGGCCAGGTGGGCGCGGCAGATTTCGCCGACGATCGCCAGTCCCAGGCCGGTGCCCGGGCCTTGCTGGCTGCGCCGGTAGAAACGCTCGAAGACCCGCTCGCGCTCGGCCTCGGGAATCCCCGAGCCATCATCTTCAACCTCCAGAATGCCGGGCGCATAAACGCGCAGCACCACGTTGCCACCGGAGGGTGTGTGCGCCAGGGCGTTGTCGACCAGATTGCTGAGCAGTTCGTTGAGCAACGTCGGTTCGCCGCGCATCCACACCGGCTCATCGGCCTCCAGGGCCAGAGAGACGCCGCGAGCATGGGCCAGCGGCGCCATGGCCAGGCCCAACTCACGCGCCAGTTGGCTAAGGTCCAGTTGCTGGGCGCCGCCCTCGGCAATGGCCTGGGCGCCGTTCTCGATGCGCGCCAGCGATAACAGCTGGTTGGCCAGGTGCGTGAGCCGGTCGGTGCTTTGCGCAGCCAGCTCAAGGGTGCTGCGCCACTGCGCCGGGTCCTGCTCACGCAGCCCCAGCTCGACCCGCGCCTTGAGCGCGGCCAGGGGCGTGCGCAGTTCATGGGCGGCATCGGCGATGAACTGCCCCTGCCGCTCGAACTGATGACGCAAGCGCTCGGTAAAGTGGTTCAGTGCCCCGACCAGCGGGCGCAATTCGTGCTGCACCTCGACCATCGGCAAGGGCCGCAGGTCGTCGGGCTGGCGCTCTTCAACAGCGCTGCGCAAGCGCTCCAGCGGGCGCAGCGCTGCACTGACCGTGAACCACACCAGCAGCAGCGCACCACCGCCAAGCATCCCCAGGCGCAACAAAGTATCGGCCATCAGGCTGCGGGCCATGCCGACCCGGGCTTCCTGGGTCTCGGCCACGCGAATCTCGGCGATGCCATTCATGCCCGGCTCGCTGACCGGCTTGAGCAGGCTGACCACCCGCACGTCCTGGCCCAGGTACACACCGTTGTAGAAGCTGGCCAGCGCCGGGTAATCATCGGTGCGCAAGGTGCCCGCTGGCGGTGATGGCAGGTTCTCGAAACCGGAAATCAGCTTCTTGTTGATGTCATTGACCTGGTAGTAGATCCGGCCTTCGCTGTCGTAGGCAAAGGTATCGAGCGCCACGTAGGGAATTTCGGCACTCAAGGTACCATCGCGCTGGGTCAGGCCGGCGGCGATGGTGCGGGCCGAGGCCAGCAGGGTACGGTCATAGGCGGTGTCGGCCACCTCGCGGCCGTTCCAGTAGGCGCTCATCACGCTGGCCAGCATCAGCACGATCAATAACAGGGCCAGGTTCCACAGCAGCCGCCAGCGCAGGCTGTTGTTACGCATCGCGGCTTTCCAGCAGATAACCCAGGCCGCGGAAGGTGACGATGGCCACCGACTGCCCGTCGAGCTTCTTGCGCAGGCGATGGATGTAGATCTCGATGGCATCAGGACTGGCCTCCTCGTCCAGGCCGAATACCTGCGAGGCCAGTTGCTCCTTGCTCATGACCCGGCCAGGCCGTGCAATCAGCACCTCGAGCACCGCCTGCTCGCGCGAGGTCAGGTTGAGCAGCTCGCCGGCCAGGCTGAAGCGCCGGGTATCGAGGTCGTACACCAGCGCGCCACAGTGCTGCTGGCGCTCGCCGCCCAGCACGCTGCGACGCAGCAGGGCCTTGACCCGCGCTTCAAGCTCCGACAGCTCGAACGGCTTGGCCAGGTAATCGTCGGCGCCCAGGTTGAGCCCCAGGACCCGATCCTTGACGTCACTGCGCGCGGTCAGCATCAGCACCGGCAGGTTCTTGCCCCGCGCGCGCAGCCGGCCCAGCACTTCGAAACCATCCATGCGCGGCAAGCCGACATCAAGGATGGCCATGGCGTACTCCTCACTGCTCAAGGCCAGATCCGCCGCGACGCCGTCGTGCAGCACATCGACGGTCAGACCGGCGCCCTTGAGCGCCTGGGCGACACTTTCGGCCAGTTGCAAATGGTCTTCGACAAGAAGAACACGCATCAACGTCTCCAGAATGAAGGGGGCTTGCCATGATGGCTTGTGGACACGGAGTTTACAGGCGTGCCCGGGCCTGTGAAGAGCCGAAACAAATCGAAGCCATTGAACGCTTGCCGCAAAGGTTGCTGAAAGGTTTGTGAAAGGTTGGTCATTTAGCATCCGCAAAACGCCCGGATGTCGAGCCCACCAGAGGTTCGGCAACGAGGTCAGTCAGGTCGCCAGGGAGCGCCTGAAACAATAACAACAATAAGTACACGGAGTTGCCCCATGACCAAGCCCATCGCGGCCGGACGTCTCGTCCATTGCTCGACTGCCAGCGCGCAGCGATCGCCCCCTACTTCCCCGTTTTCAATACTTCGATGCAGCCCGCTGCGTTGATGAGCCTCGCTGCCTGTGCTGCAGGCCGCTACCTGCTGTTTCCCCATCCAAAAACAAAAAACGCTTCAGGAGACCGACCATGAACCTGTCCCTTCGTCATCTGGCCCTCACCGCCGGCAGCCTGCTGGTTGCCAGCCAACTGTTCGCCGCCGAGCCCAAGCGCCCCGAATGCATCGCCCCGGCCTCGCCCGGCGGTGGTTTCGACCTGACCTGCAAGCTGGTGCAGAGCGCGCTGATCAACGAAAAGATCCTGACCTCGCCGATGCGTGTGACTTACATGCCTGGTGGCGTGGGCGCGGTGGCCTACAACGCGGTGGTGGCCCAGCGGCCGGCCGATGCCGGCACCCTGGTGGCCTGGTCCAGCGGTTCGTTGCTCAACCTGGCGCAGGGCAAATTCGGGCGCTTCGATGAAAATGCCGTGCGCTGGCTGGCGGCGGTCGGCACCAGCTATGGCGCCATCGCAGTGAAAAGCGACTCGCCGTACAAGAACCTCGACGACCTGGTCAAGGCCCTCAAGGCCGACCCGAGCAAGGTGGTGATCGGTTCCGGCGGCACCGTGGGCAGCCAGGACTGGATGCAGACCGCGCTGATCGCCAAGGCCGCCGGCATCAACCCGCGCGACCTGCGTTATGTCGCCCTCGAGGGCGGCGGCGAAATTGCGACCGCGCTGCTGGGCGGACACATTCAGGTCGGCAGTACCGACATTTCCGACTCCATGCCGCACATCCTCAGCGGCGACATGCGCTTGCTGGCCGTATTCGCCGACAAGCGCATTGACGAGCCGGAAATGAAAGACATCCCGACCGCCAAGGAACAAGGCTACGACATCGTCTGGCCGGTGGTGCGCGGCTTCTACCTGGGGCCAAAGGTCAGCGACGAAGACTACAACTGGTGGAAAGCTTCGTTCGACAAGGTGCTGGCCTCGGAAGACTTCGCCAAGCTGCGTGACCAGCGTGAGTTGTTCCCGTTCGCCATGACCGGCGCGGAACTGGACACCTACGTCAAGAAACAGGTTGCCGATTACAAAGTGCTGGCCAAGGAATTCGGCCTGATCCAGTAATCACCTGCCATTGACAGCCGCACCTGCCCGGCAGGTGTGGCTCAGGAGATCCCTCATGGTTCTGCAACGTATTTTCGCGGTGGTGCTGCTATTGGCGTGCGTCGCCCTGGCCGTCATGGCCTGGCCTTACCAGGCCCCGTTTTCCTATGAGCCGGTCGGCCCCCGCGCCTTCCCCCTGCTGATGCTGGGGTTGATGGGCGTGGCCCTGCTGTACATGGCCTTTCGTCCGACACCGGTGGTGCACACTGAAGAAGATCCGCCCCTGGACCGCGAGACCCTGGTCAAGATCGGTCTTTGCGTCGTTTTGCTGCTGGTGTTTGCCGGCCTGTTCGAACCGCTGGGCTTCATCCTCAGCAGCATCCTGATCGGCATCCCCATGGCGCGCCTGTACGGCGGTCGCTGGGTGGCCAGTATCGTGGTGGTGACCCTGATGAGCGTCGGCCTTTACCTGTTGTTCGATAAGGCCATGGACGTTCCCCTGCCTTTGGGCCTGCTCAGCGTTCTGGAGAATTAATGTGGATACTTTCAGCTACCTGGGTCATGGCTTTGGTGTCGCCCTGACCCCTTACAACCTGATCACCGCGCTGTCGGGCACCCTGATCGGCACCATCGTCGGCCTGCTGCCGGGCCTGGGACCGATCAACGGCGTAGCCCTGCTGATCCCGATCGCTTTTGCTCTGGGCCTGCCGCCGGAATCGGCGCTGATCCTGCTGGCCGCGGTGTACCTGGGCTGCGAATACGGTGGACGCATCAGCTCCATCTTGCTGAACATCCCCGGCGAAGCCTCCACGGTCATGACCACGCTGGACGGCTACCCGATGGCACGCAAGGGCCTGGCGGGCGTGGCCTTGTCGCTGTCGGCCTGGAGTTCGTTCATCGGTGCGTTCATCGCCACCTGCGGCATGGTGCTGTTCGCCCCGCTTCTGGCCAAATGGGCGATTGCCTTTGGACCGGCCGAATACTTCGTGCTGATGGTCTTTGCCATCGTCTGCCTGGGCGGCATGGCGGGGGACCGGCCGGTGAAGACCTTCATTGCCGCGTTGATCGGCCTGTTTCTGTCGGCGGTCGGTATCGACGCCAACAGCGGCGTGTACCGTTTTACCGGCGACAACATCCACCTCACCGACGGCATCCAGTTCGTGGTGCTGGTGCTGGGCCTGTTCTCGATCAGTGAAATCCTGCTGCTGCTGGAAAAGACCCACCGTGGCCAGGAAGCGGTCAAGGCCACCGGGCGCATGATGTTCAACGTCAAGGAAGCCGCCGCCGTGTTCGCGGTGAACGTGCGCTGCGGGCTGATGGGCTTCATTCTTGGCGTACTGCCGGGTGCCGGCGCCACCCTGGCCAGTGCCGTGGCCTACATGACCGAAAAACGCATCGCCGGCAACACCGGCACGTTCGGCCAGGGCGACATGCGCGGCCTCGCCGCACCGGAAACCGCCATTGGCGGTGCCGCCTGTGGCGCCCTGGTGCCGATGCTGACCCTGGGCGTACCCGGTTCGGGCACCACGGCGGTGATGATCGGCGCCCTGTCGCTGTACAACATCACCCCCGGCCCGCTGCTGTTCCAGCAGCAACCGGACCTGGTCTGGGGCCTGATCGCCTCGCTGTTCATCGCCAACGTCATGCTGGTGATCCTGAACATCCCGATGATCCGCATCTTCACCCGCATCCTGGCGGTGCCGAACTGGGCCCTGGTGCCGGTGATCGCGATCATCACCGCGATTGGCGTCTATGCCGTGCACGCCACCACGTTCGACCTGTTCCTGATGGTCGGCATCGGCATCTTCGGCTACATCCTGCGCAAGATGGACTTTCCGCTGTCGCCGATCCTGCTCGGTTTCATCCTGGGCGGTCTGATGGAGCAGAACCTGCGCCGCGCGCTGTCGATCTCCAACGGTGACCTGGGCATTCTGTGGAACAGCCCCATCACCCTGGGTGCCTGGGTACTGACCGTGTTCATGCTGCTGTTCCCGATTTACCGCATCTGGCGCAAGCGTGCCAAGCAACGCAGTGCCCTGGCCGATGCCTGACAGCACCTGGCGCACCTGGTGGCCAACCCCCCTGATCGGCCTGCTGGGCGGCTACCTGGCCAGCCTGGTGGGCTGGCCGCTGCCATGGATGATCGGCTCGTTGCTGGCGATCATCCTGGTGCGCTGCCTCACGCCCTGGCAGGTGCAGCCGATTCCGGGCGGGCGCAAGGTCGGGCAGTTGATCATCGGTGTGGGCATCGGCCTGCATTTCAACGCTGAAATCATCGAACAGGTCGTGGCGCATTTCGGCTTGATCTTCTTCGGCGCGCTGATCACCGGGCTCTCCAGCCTGATCGGCGTCTGGCTGATGCTGCGCACCGGTGAAGATCGCCCCACGGCGTTTTTCTCCAGCATGCCGGGCGGCTCGCAAGAGATGGTCAACCTGGGCGGTCGCAACGGTGCTGTGCTCAGCAACGTTGCTGCCGCCCAGAGCCTGCGGGTGCTGGTGGTGGTGCTGTGCGTTCCGGCGATTTTCAAGTACCTGCTGGGCGATGGCGGCGCCGTGATGCATGCCGTCAGCGTCGACTGGCGCTGGCTGGTCGGCCTGAGCCTGGGCGGGGCTGCCGTGGCGGTGCTCTGGCAACGCCTCAGGCAACCCAATCCCTGGCTGTTCGGCCCGCTGCTGCTGACCTCGGTGCTGAGCATCAGCTATGACCTGAACCTGGGCCTGCCCAACGGCGCCAGCCAGGTGGGCCAGTTGCTGATCGGCAGCGGGCTGGGCTGTCACTTCAACCGGGCGTTCTTTCGGCGTGCACCGTCGTTTCTGGCGCGCACTCTGCTGGGCACTTCACTGATGATGCTGGTGGCGGCGCTGGCCGCCCTCGGTCTGGGCGCCCTCACGCACCTGGATGTGCGCTCGCTGACCCTGGGCATGATGCCCGGCGGCATCGCCGAGATGAGCCTGACCGCCGAAGTGCTGCAATTGTCCGTGCCACTGGTCACGGCCATGCAGGTCATGCGCCTGCTGTTCGTGCTGTTTCTGGCCGAACCGCTGTACCGCCTCTGGGCGCGCAAGGCGGCCTGAGCCTCGCCATTGAACACAATCCGGCTTCCCGTGGGAGCGACCAACGGTCGCGAATGCCACTGGGTCTTTCGCGATCGTTGGTCGCTCCAAATTAATGCCGATCTGCCCTGCTGGCCTCATCGCCGGCAAGCCGCCTCCCACAGGATTGATGTCGCCCAGAATCTTGGGCCTGACACCAGACTGTGGGAGGCGGCTTGCCGGCGATGGCTATGGAACAGACGCAGCAGCCATATCGGTCTTGCCGGCCTCATCGTCGGATCGACGCCCGGAGCAAAGCCCCCTCCCACATGTTCCATTCGACGAAATTCACCTTGACTGACCGGCATTGCTTTTACAGATGAATATTGGCTGCGCGACGGCGATCAACCTGTATCAAGCCTGGACTGTTTCCGGCAGGCGCCAGTCGATCGGTGTCAGGCCGTTCTGCTCCAGGTACTTGTTGGCCCGGCTGAAGTGTCCGTTGCCCAGAAAGCCCTTGTAGGCCGACAGTGGCGACGGGTGCACCGAGGTCAGCACCAGGTGTTTGGTGGCATCGATCAGCTTGCGCTTGCTCTGTGCATGGGCGCCCCATAACAGGAACACCAGGTGCGGCTGGTGGGCGCTGACCACTTCAATGACCTTGTCAGTGAAATGCTGCCAACCCTTCCCGGCGTGTGAAGCCGCGTTGGCGCGCTCGACTGTAAGGGTGGTATTAAGCAGCAACACGCCCTGGTCAGCCCACGATTGCAGGTAGCCATGGTTGGGAATGTCGATATTGAGGTCGCGGTGCAGCTCTTTATAGATGTTCACCAGCGACGGCGGCGTTGGTACACCGGGCTGCACCGAGAAGCACAAACCGTGCGCCTGGCCCGGCCCGTGATAAGGGTCCTGGCCGAGGATTACCACTTTTACGTTATCCAGCGGCGTGGAATTGAGTGCGTTGAAAATCAGGGGCCCTGGCGGGTAGATCTCCTTGCCGGCGGCGTGCTCCTGGCGCAGGAACTCGCGCAGTCCACCCATGTAGGGCTTTTCGAACTCGGCGCGCAACGCCTCTTTCCAGCTGGGTTCAAGTTTGATCCGGTCTTCACTCGTCATGGCAGTACCCACTAAAACAATGGGCGGACACTAGGAAAGGTGGGCGACAAAGTCAAATGCTCTACGTCAGGCACATGCCTGCATGAAAAACGGCGCTGCGATGAGCGCCGTTTGTCGATGCCGGATTATCGGCGGTCCCAGTGGCCGGACCGATGGTCGCGGTCACCGCGGCGGTAGTCGCCGCGATCGCCCCGGTCATGGCGACGGTCGTGCCGGCGTTCGTACCGGTCGCGATCACCGCCGCGCCATCTGTTATCCCAGCCATGCCCGGGCGGACGGCCTGGTGCGTAATAACGCGGGGGTGGCGGGGCCCGGTAGTAAACCCTCGGTGGCGGGCTGTAATAACGTGGCTGGGGGGCGACGTAGATACGCCGTTCCTGGTAATACGTGGGGCTGTAACCGGTGTCGTAGTAACGCCTTACCTCGGTGTCGGGTCGGGAGTACACATCCGATTCATAATAGCCAGGGCCTGCGTAACAGCCGGCGATGAAAAGAGACAACAACAAGACAAGCAAGGATTGTCGATACATGGCGGCCTCCTGGACCGCAGGTGGTCCAACCAGCGACGCTGGTCGGCGCCCGCCCTTGAACCGGGGGACGATACATCAGACTGGGAAATGACTGGCAAGTGCGACACAGTGCCCCTGCCACACAGCAGCAAGCCTCTCCAGATACGCCTGTAAGCCACGTCGCCCAAGGCCTGAGCGACTTCCGCAAGCATTGTGACAATGTGCAACAAGAAATGTCAGAGACAACCCATGGCCCGCATCCGACCCTGTCCATCAAGCGTTTCAGGCGCGATATATAGTTAGCACCTGCCGGTCACGCGCTACGACAAGATGAGGGTCCATTCCTCTTTGAATGTCACCATGTACAACACAGTTAATTCACCCGCGCTCTTTTTCGGGCAGGCACACCCAGCCCTTGCCTTGCTCCATGAGCAGCGCCCCAACCGCGATAGCCATTTGGGCGTTACGGACAGCATGGCCCTTTCGGCCTTTCATTATTCGACGGCCGATCAACACCTGCCCGAACTCAATGGCCCATCATCCTCCAGCACTGAAATAGAGCTGCGAACGCTCAGAAAGATACGCCGCCTGCGCAGGAGTCCAGGCTTTGTGCTGCTTGCCGACTCGGTACTGTTGCTGCAGTCGCTGCAACTTGACATGGACTACCCCGAGCCCTGGCACCTGTATGCCCGTCAGTGCCTGGACACGCAGCTGGCGGCAATGGCTGGCAAGCCGCTGAACCCCGATCGGTTGCGCCTGCGCCTGAACAGCCCTGAGTGCTGGGTCGATGAGCAAGGACAGGAGCACGACAGCCTGGAGTGCAGCCTGACCGACCTTGCCGTTGCCAGTGCCGATCAGCAACAGTCGTCAGCCCTGCTAGGTTGCGTGCCGGTCGACGACCGGCCATTGCCCGAGCTGCCGCAACTGACCGCCAGTGCATTGCTTGTGAAAACCCTCGATAACCGCTGGTTCGACGATTACAAGGCACAACTCGACCGCTTCTGGCAGCGCCACGCCGAGACCTGGCTAAGCCTGGCCAGGCTGGCTTTTCTCGACGGCCTGGCGCGTCAGCGCAAACGCACGACCCTCAGCGAGGCAGGCTTTCACCTGACACTCAATGCCTTGGGTTACCTGGCATTTCCTGCAGACAGCCAGGCGCTGATGAGCCCGGACGCGCCAGGGGACAAGGCCGAAGTGCGCCTGCTGTATATCGATGGCGAGGTCGTACCCGGCCTGTTTCAGGTCCGTTCCAGACTCAACTCCCATTGCTTTATTCACCTACCGGGCACCGCCCAGGCAACCATCGAGTACATCAGCGATGATGATGCCGTTATCAGTCGTCGCCTGCTTCAAGCCCTCAACGGCTCGAACTGGCATCGTCAATGGCTGGATCAGCGCGCGGCCGATCACGACCAGCCGCCACACATTGAGTCGCGCCCGGTTACAGGCGATGTGTTTCGCTTATTGCTGATCGCCTGCCGGGCATGCGCCGAGGTCCCGCCAGACAAGCATGGCCAGGCACTGTCCTGGCGCATGATCAGCCGCAGCATGGCGCTGGCCGGCGCGGTCGACCTCTGGCAGTCGCAGCCTTCGATCCTGGGTGATATTCCAAGGCCCGACACGGTCGCAAACGAACGGGTGCAGTGCTGGCTAAAGGAACAGCATGGTCTTGACCTCGACCCCAGGCAGGTATTCATTGCCTACCGGGGAGGCCGCACGCATCAGCCGCTGGGGCATGTGAAAAATGCCAGCACCTACATTCATGTACCGGACGAAACGCCTCTGACCCTGGCCAATGCGATGATCAGCCATTACCGGATCGAGTCACCCAGCGGCTACATCGACGAGGGGGCGCGCACCGTGATCTATCGCGACCCCGGCGGCAAGGGCCGTTGGGCAGAAGAACGAGTGTTGCCGATCAGTGCCGAGGCCTTTTGCCAATACCTGGAGCAACTCGACTTCCTGGCCATCATGACAGCGCGCATCGATGCATTCTGGGAGGGGCAGCAGGCCAGAATCGAGCAGGCCTTGGGCGCCATGCTGGTCACCCAGGCCATCATTGGCCTCAAGAGTGGCACACTCACACGCGACGGCTTCGATACGGTCGTGTCGGGGTTGACACGCATGCAGCCAGTCTGGAAAGCCTTGGGCTTCGAGGTTCAGGCCGCATCATTCACACCGCTGATGCGCCAACCCTGCGCCAGCCTGTTGGTGCTGTACCCGGATCACACGGCCCGGTGCGTGCTGTACCAGGCCGGCCAGCACCAGGCGCTCATGGAGTTTGCAGATACCAGGGCCATGAGCACGTATCTGCAAAAGGCCTGTGCCAATGAACAATGGCGTACCGCCGTACTGGCTTATGTTCCGACTCGCCATCGTGAGCGCCTGGCCTACCTGTTCAAGCACTGGAGCGGCGTCAAGCTCACGCCGCCGCCGCTTTCAGTCCTGCGGCCCTGGACCGATACACTCCACAACCCAGACGCAAACCGGACACTTGCTCACTCCTTGCATGAGCATCCTCTACCTTCGGGACCGCCCATGAGTTTCATGCGCCAGACGCTCAAGGCCAATGCACTGGAGGATGCCCGCGAACTGATTGTCACGTCTCGCCAGGCCTGGTTGCACTACTGGAGCGCACGCCTGCGGCACCTGCAATGGCTGCTGGCCCCCATGTCATTCCTGCTGACCCCTGCCATGCTTGCCTCGCTGGCAGCGCAGATCGGCGTAGTGGTACTGGATATCGCCAAGGCCAACCTGCCCGGCCACCGCCAGGCAGAAAAACACCAGGCGCTGCTGTCCACGCTGTCGCTGGGCTTGCTTGCATTGACGCCGCATACACCGCGGTTATCAAACGCCCTGGGCAAGATCGGCGCCGTCGGCAAGGCGGTACTCAAGGCACCGACGGCCCAGCGCCATGTGTTGCACGAGTCCGGCCGCTGGCTACGGCGCTCGCTGAGCCGGCGCCAGACGCGCCTTGAAAAATTTTTTTACACCGACAGCCTGCTCAAGCGCTGGACCATCGGTCCGCACCCAGACTTTGGCGGCCTGCCGGTGCATGCCTGGAAAGTAGGACGCAAGTTTCTGCTATGGACGTCGGACAGGGGCCAGGCGCGCACGCTGGTGGTCAGCACCCATGGTTACTATCTGCCCTGGAGCAAAACGGTACCGATCCCCAATGGCACCCAGATTCACACCTATGCCCCGCATGGGCATGTGCTGATGGACCCTGCCTTGCACCGCGTGGTCAGCCGACGGGTCAGCCCGTTCGCGGTGTCCAGTGCCGCGGGCAACAGCGTCGTTGCGCCGGCCTCGTCCCTGCCGCCTTTAGCCATTACCGACAAACTCATCGCCGGTACCACGCTGCCCGGGCGGCTGAAAAACTACACCCTGTCCAAGTTTCAGGGCGAAGGCGGCGAGAGTTACCAGGAAATCGTGCATGCCGTGCGCAACAGCAATGCCCGAGCACTGGGCAGCCCGTTACCCGCCATGCCCATGGATGTGCTCAGTGTCCGCAACCGCTTCGGCAGTACGGCGCCCACCCTCGAAGACCTGTTCAACAATCTGGCCGCCCAGGGCATTCATTACGACCGGATCCTGCTGCTGCACTGCCGGTGCGCGGCCATCAACGCTTCGCTTCGTCGCATACCGGAGTGGACCGCCCCCCTACTCGGCAGCCACCCACCTGAGAGCCCTTGAACAGCCATGGCCCGACAGCGCTGTCGATTACCCGATAGAGCAATACAGGGTGTTTCGTCTACTATGCCAGCCCTCAGGATCATCAAGCCGTGCGGACTCGTCATGCCTTTGCCCAACCTCCTTGCTTCGCAACGCTTGTTGTCAGTGACCCTGGTGGTACGGCGAGCCAACGGGTTTCTGGCCGCGCCGTTTTCGAGCCCTGAACAGGCGGTGCGGGCATGAGCACGCCCGACCCGAGCCTGTGCCCGGCCTGCGGGCAGAGCAACCGCTGCACCCTGGCCGACCCGCGTACTGCCACCCAGCCTTGCTGGTGCTTCAGTGTTGATATCGAGCCGGCACGTCTCGATGCCCTGGCGCCCGAGCTGCGCGACAAGACCTGCCTGTGCCCGCGCTGCGCCGGCATCGAACTTGCCACTCGCGCACAAGACGACTGACGCCATGCGCCTGGACCGCTTTCTCGGCAACCTGCCACGCTTCAACCGCCAGCAAGTGCGCCTGGCGCTGGTCGCCGGCCGCGTCCAGGTCGATGGGCAGGTGGCGCGCGACCCGCTGCATGAGGTGCGTGAGTTCAGTTGCGTGCAATTTGATGATGAGGTGCTGCAGGCCGGCAAGCCGGCGCGCTACTTCATGCTGCACAAGCCCGCCGGCTGTGTCAGCGCCACCACCGACCCGCAGCACCGTACCGTGCTCGACCTGCTGGACATTCCCGACAAGCATGAACTGCACATTGCCGGGCGCCTGGATTTCAACACCACAGGGTTAATGTTGCTGACCAACGACGGGCAATGGTCCAGGCGCCTGACCCAGCCGCAGACCAAGCTGCCAAAAGTGTATTACGTCGAAACCGAGCAGTTGATCGACGAACGGTATGTGGCGCGTTTTGCCGAAGGCTTTTATTTCGCTTTCGAAAACATCACTACCCAGCCTGCCCACCTGACCCTGCTCGGCCCGCGCCAGGCGCGACTGAGTATTGTCGAAGGCCGCTACCATCAGGTGAAGCGCATGTTTGGCCATTTCGACAACAAGGTCTTGATTCTGCACCGGGAAAGCATGGGACCGCTCTTGCTGGACTCAGCGCTGTCACCGGGTCAGTACCGCGCGTTGCACGCGGCGGAAATCCTCGCCATCTGACCGTCAGTCGGACGCCTCACCCAGGCGTGTAACAACGTACGAACGGCACTTGCGGGTTCCGGGATCGACTGCTTGAATCCAATCGTCGGTCCGCATGTGACCGACAAGTCATACCCGCATTCTAAGAAACCTTTTGCCGTACCGGGCCCAGGGCCCACGACAAAACGCCCGCCTAATAACAACACCTGTCGGACAGATCGTTCGGATCGACATGGGCCTTTCAGGCGTATGCCTACCTGTCACGAAACTCGTGCAAATTCATTTGCGCGCACACTTGTCTACGCCAGGAGAAGACATATGAGGCCAGAAACCGCTGTGCTTGATATACAAGGATTGTTCAGGGTGTACACCGAGTTCTACCGCTCGGACACTGCAGAAAAGACCATCGTGATGGTCAACGGCTCACTGGCCACCACGGCATCCTTTGCCCAGACCGTTCGCAACCTGTACCCGCAATTCAATATCGTGCTCTATGACCAACCCTATGCCGGCAAATCCAAGCCCCACAACCGCCATGAAAAACCGCTGACCCGCGAAATGGAAGGCCAGATCCTGCTGGAGCTGATCGACCATTTCCAGGCTGAACACGTGATGTCCTTTTCCTGGGGCGGCGCGGCCACGCTGGTGGCCCTGGCACACCGGCCGCGGCGCATCGAAAAAGCCGTGATCAGCTCGTTCTCGCCACGCATCAATGACGCCATGCGCGACTACCTGCTGCGCGGCATCACCCACCTGGGCGCGCACGACCGCCATGAAGTCGGCCTGTTGATCAACAGCACCATCGGCAAGCACCTGCCTTCGCTGTTCAAGCGCTTCAACTACCGGCACGTCAGCAGCCTGGACCTGCATGAATACGACCAGATGCACTACCACATCAGCCAGGTGCTGGAAATCGACCCGCAGAACTACCTGACAGCGGCGCAGAACATCAACGTACCGGTGCTGTTCCTCAACGGCGCGCTCGATGAATACACCAGCGCCTGCGACGCGCCGCTGTTCGCCAACTATGTCGAGCACAGCCGTTTCAGCATCCTCCAGGATGCCGGCCATTTTCTGGACATGGAAAACAAGGCCGCCTGCCGCGATTCGAAACATGCACTGACGGAGTTCCTGAAGCCCGAGCCATCGGCCTCCAGCGGCCCCCGTTACGCCACCCACCCGACTTCGAGCCACCATGCATTTGCTTTCTGAAGCCGACGTACCCGACCTGCGGATCCATTCGCTGACGCCAATCCGATGCCTCTCGGCGAATGATCCAGGCCAACTGATTGAAATCAGTGCTTCAACTGGCTACCACTATCTGGTACAACGTCAGTCGCTTTGCGCGGGTGTCGTATAATGGCATTACTCCAGCTTCCCAAGCTGATAACGAGGGTTCGATTCCCTTCACCCGCTCCACTATTCTCAAAGCCTGTAGCGCTGCTGACCGCCCACCGAATCCCTTAGGGGGCCGTATTGGGGGCCGTTTCAGTCACATTGCTGCAGACAGCCGCGCATCCTGGCGCAGACCCTCTATAGGAACCCGTTCCTAAAATCTGAGGGGGGTCAAAAAAAAGGTAATATCAGTAATATGCCTCCCGAAAATCGGCTGCAGCCCTTGTAAATCAAGGCCTCCAGAGGTTTTGCAGAAAGGTAATATTTAAGCGATACAAAGGCGATATTATTACCTTTTCCTGAAGTAATATTTTCATTCCCTCAAACCCAATGAATCCGGGGGTTTGGCCAAAATATTACCTTTCATATCGCTTCATATTACCTTTCGATGTAATACGCACAGCCCAGTAAAACCGCGGGCTCCAGCCCCTGTTGGGGCACCGTATTACCGATATTACTGTTTTAGAAAACACCCCCCTATGCCTGAGATTCAATCTCATTTAAACGACGTTTTTCTCACCTCCTTCTAGATCCGCATGACCGCCTGTTGATCGTCACCAGGTGCTGCAAGCGTGTGCAAGGTTGAAAAGACGCTGGATCTGGCTACAGGCCCCGGCCCGCTTAGCTTATGGCGTTTGCTATGGCTCCGCGCATCGATGACCTGGCGCACGCTTTCAAGAGCCGCACAGATTTTGAAAACTGCCGCATTCGCCGGTTTCCAATTTTTCGCCCAGGCGGGTCGGGCCTTCCAGGAATTGCACTGCCGGTGCCGGCCTGTGGCGCGCTGTGCAAGGCAATGACATTTTTCTGCAAAACCTTGCACGCTGTGCAATAGCCGCTCCCCTGCGCAACTCCACGGCCGGCGTGGGCTGGAGCCTCGGTTGCACCACACCTCTGATTTGCACAAAAAAGGGACACAAAGCCCGTCGGCGGGAGGGAGATAAGTGTTTTTTCATTTTATTTTTTTTTGAGAAATAATTTCATTTGTATACTCAAAAATCCTGAGAAAACACCTCCAGATTTCAATCACACTCCCTCAAAAAAACCGCCTACGGGCGGTTTTAAAGAGTACAAAATCAGTATTTACACATTCATTAACTTCTTTAATTTCTTACCTACATCCGGACTAGCAAGTAGTTCCCCCAATGCTATTTCAAGAGCCTCTCTATCCTCGCAGTAGACTTCCAAGTCATCTGTCAGAATACCGCATGGGTAGCCATTAGCATGTGGAACCCACTGAGCAAGCTCCACACTACTAATGCCGGCATCTATATTAGAAGCAACTATATACCACCTTGATGAATCCTTAAAACCTTTAGAATCCGCATACAGTGCTTTAGCAAGAGCACTCTCCTTCATAGAAAGCTTTACATTTACTTTTCTGTCACTAGCCACGTACACTTGCTCATCAAGAGCCTTGAAAACCTCTCTAATCTCCACCTTATTGTTTTCTGCTTGTTTAGCAGCAGATATACCCTTATTAAAGTAATCAATAAAATCAAACATGAGCTGTAACCTTTTCAACTATCCCACGAACAGGGAGGTGATCAAACATGGATTTATGACTCTTCACCAAATCAATTAGTTCTGGTATCTCCAGAACCAATTCTGACGAGTGAGTATAAACCCATTTTTTAGATGTTAGAAATGCATTTGAGAAAATAATCTGATCAAAGGTGCGCCATTGAGTTAGGGCGCCTTGTTTATGAAAGTAACTGCCTGAAGCCTGACTTTCTGGACCCTGCCTGCATAAGCAGTGCCAAAAAGGGTTGTATAAAAGGTGGCTACGGCACTGAACCAGATTAAAATCCCTGCTTGCCATAAGTTGAGAGCTTATTGATTCACTAAAGGGCTCGTCGTTATAATCCCCCATTAGAACTATGAACGGCTTTACTTCGAGATCATTAGTTACTAGCTCCACTGAGTCTCGAAGCCTTATACCAAACGTGTGTCGATCCGCATGATTTTCCTCACACCACAACCTGCTAGGCCAATGAGAAACAAACACATTGAATATTGTTCCATCCATCAATAACAGATCGACTCTCTTTGCCACCTTAAGTGTTGAGGTTCCCTTTGTTGAAACAACGTCCCTTTCATGGAGCACAGCCAGCTTAGCTGCATTAAACAAATAACAGACATCAAACTGAGAACCTCCTGCTTTGGTTATTCCCGAGAGAAAGTTATACCCTAACTCTTCACATGGTCCCTCCAAGTGAGACATATCTTCTTTAGACATCTCCCCTAAAGCAATAAAATCCGCATTGCATTTTGAAATCAAATACAAAATTACATTGAGAGCAACCTCTTTCTCTAAATCAGTAGAACGACTCCTACCAGAGGGAGCCAAACTAGTATTCCACCAGACAAAAACCAAATTATTACTTGAGCTCACGTTCAATCGTCCCTCCAGAACTTGAGAATTAGTCCAGCACTGAATCACTTTAAAATAAAATTTAATTTAGCCTTATCCATCCTTAACCCCAGTTAATCTTAGAAGAATTTTTGTGATCTTGGCTGGCAAGCCTCCATATTATGTACGCCTCAATTCAAAAGCACATATCTCCATGAGTTTCAGACGATGGAATGAAAAAAAAATAGTGTGTATTGGTGTGTACATAATTGTTTTTTGTGTGTACTATACACACATCAACAGCAAGCAAGGAGGTAAGATGCACAGCCGAGAGGTCATCAAGACGTTAGAGGCAGATGGTTGGAAAAGGGTGAAAGGAACGTCGGGTAGCCACCAACAGTTCAAACACCCAACCAAAAAAGGCCGAGTGACAGTGCCACACCCTAGCAGGGACATGCACCCAACCACTCTCAAATCCATCTGGAAGCAAGCCGGTCTCTGACCGGCTTCACCCCTTGAGCGATTGACGGCGCTACCTGCTTGCTTGCTGGTACACGCACAGAACCGACGTAATTCGGAGAGACTTAAATGAAATACCCTATCGTGCTACACAAAGACCCCGGCACCTCCTATGGTGTGATTGTCCCTGACGTACCTGGTTGCTTTGGCAGTGGTGAGACCGTAGAGGAAGCATTCCAAAGCATCCAAGAAACCTTGGCGATGCATTTTGAGGGGCTGGTTGAGGACGGCGAGCCGCAACCACAGCCGCAAAGCATCGACTTCCATAGGTCTAATCCTGACTATGCAGATGGCATCTGGGCGCTGGTTGATTTCGACGTGACACCCTATTACGGCAAAGCCGTGCGATTTAACGCCACGCTGCCGGAAGGTTTGTTAAAACGAATTGATGAGCGGGTGAAAGACGACAGCGGCTATGCGTCAAGATCCGGTTTTCTGGCCAAAGCCGCCATTGCGGAACTGGCCAAGGCTGGGTTAGATCCCCGCTGAAAACCTGCACAAAGGGCACTGATTGGTGCCCTTTTTTTATTACAGCGTGATGGCTTTTATCTTCGTGCCCAGTAGCGTGGCATTGGTGGCTTTCAGAGTGAAAGCGGCGGCATCTGTGGGGCTTGGCGTCGGCCCCGGCACATGGGTATGCGCGGCCAGTTGGGTGTTCATCTGGGCCACCAGATCGAGCAGATCGCCCAGCACAGCCAACACGTTAACCCCGCTCGATCCGATCCACGTCTTTGGTGACTCAAACCGCTGGCTCTGGTCCGCAACACTCTTGCGCAGCCCCTTGATGCGCTCGGCCATGTCGCCGCCGATCACCGCGTTATGCTTCTGACCGACCACTAGATTCAGATCCCGGCCTGTCGCTTGGTGCATGTCGTCCACAGCGGCAAAGCTCGCGCCGCCGGCTGACAACAATTTCATCGCGCCCAGCGCTTCGATGGTCTTGATCCCTCCCACCGATTCAGTCGAATGCTCGTCGACGGTCTGGGTGTGGCTCTGGTAGCCCTCCTGGTTTAGCAGCGCCTGGACTTGGCGCTCACTGCAAGCGTCCTTGATGGCGGCGTCCGTCTGCCGCGTCCAGTTGCCATCGGCGTCGACACGCTGTTGCACTGCGTCACTGTGCTGCCATACCTGGTCCCCTTTCGGTACTTGGGGCAGGCTCAGGCCATGCGGTAGCACTGTCTGTATAAATGGCTTGTCCGGGCGCCCGTAGGCAAAGCCCATCACCACAGTGGTGCCTTCGGACGGAAAGCCGAAAAAGCCCATTTCATCGCCGCCGATGGCCACCGGCAGCGGCACGCCGGCCAGTACCGGGATATTGCTGTCAGGCTCGCCGTTTTCGTCGAGTACCTGCAGATCGGCCGCATAGCGTGGGCGGAAACTGTCACAGATGCCGGCCGCTGCCGGCGCGTCGGCCACGCCCTGAATCACCGCGAAGCGCGGCAGGTGATAGTTGCCGGCCAGCTCGGGGAACTGGCGCTGCACAGCGCGGGTTATTGCTTCTTCCATCTCAATGCCATCTGGTCGGCGGACAGCGAGACGGACATGACCCGCTGTTCCTGGTTAATCATTGCTCCAGGGCGAACGCCCGGCAGGGCCGCAATCATTGCGCTCTGGTTGTCCTGGTAGCCGTTAAAAAGCTCGATGGGCAGTTGCAGCACCTCGCGGGCGCCAAAGTAGCTGTCTGCCCAACTGCCCACGAAAACCTCCCCGTCGCCCTGCTGCTGCCAGATCGGGTCGGGGATGTTGTAGATCCTGGCCAGGCTATCCATCGCCTGAATGCCGGTGGCCAGGTTGTAGAAATACGGCGCCTTAGCTCGCGCATAGGCCTGATCCGGCACGCGAAAGCGCAGGCCAGTGCGTTCGCTGATCGCGCCCAGGACGTCGTGCAGGTCAACATGGCGCAGGTTCAACGGCAACGGGCTGTTGAGGATCGCGGTCAGCTCACGACACGACAGCAACTGTTCCACGCTGTTGACTTGGGTACTGCGCTCGACAAAGCCGATAAAGAACCGCTGCAGCGGCCGGTCGTTGTAGCCCAGATCGAAGATCACCAGACCGCTCAAGGCCTCGGCCGACCGGACAGTGAACGAAGCACGGCCCGGTGAGCGCAGATCGAGCCGGACATCGTCCTTGACCAGCGGCACTACGGTGCCGGCGACGGTCAGCACCTTGTGCAGTTTCAGGCTCATGATCCAATCCACTTGTCGATTTTGCCGAGAACGCTTTCAAAGCCGGTCAGCTCCTGCTGGCCATCGCCGGCACTGGTGCCGGTGCTTGCGTCACCTGGCGCGGCCACGGCCTGGCCGCTGGCCGACTGGGCGGCTGTGGCCTTGGCGGCTTGCCGGTTCTCCACGCGCTCGGGGTTGCTCAGGTACTCGGTCAAGGTGAACTGGACGGTCCAGGCGCGAATGCTGTCGCCTTCCCGGGCGCTGACCCCCTCGCTGAACTGCACCTGGCGCACGCCAAACGCAGCGGCCGTGTCGTTGACGATGCGGTACGTCTTGAGCTGCCCGCCGCTGGCCGTGGCCTCGGCCAGCTTCATAAGGGCTTGCAGCCAGTCCGCTTGGGTGTAGGGAATCAAGCCGGTGAAGGCCAGCGTCTTGGGCTTGAAACCGTTGTGGGCCTTGTCCGTGCTGCTGCTCTGCCCGGACAGGTCTGCGCTTTCGATACGCAGGCTGCCCGTGGCATTCAGGTTCTTGGCGCGCACGTATTCGCCATCGAGTAACAGGGTCATAGGCCCAGCATCTCCCGAACAAAGCCCAGCCCCGGCAGCGAGCCAACCAGCACAACGCCGGCGCACATGCCGAATTCATGCCCCGGCGTCTCGCCGTCCAGCAACTGCTGGCCCAGCTCCGCCGGCGTGCCCGGTCCCAACAGGCGCACCTGCATGCTGGTGTTGGGCACGTTCCCAGCCAGTTGCTCGATCAGATCGGTCAGTTGGCTGGCCATGCCTTGGGCCTGCTCGACCTTCTTGGCCGCCAGGCGGCCCAGATCGGCCAGCGGCGAGCTGGCGGCCGCATAGCTTTCCAGCGTGGCGACCTGGCTGGACAGCGCCTGGCTGGCGGCCTTGGTGATAGTGCAGCGCTCCAGAGGCATCTGCCCCCAGCCGGGTACCGTGACCGCCGTAGGAATCTCCCACTTCTCGATCTCCAGCTTGAACAGTTGCTGTGCGCGGCGTTCGGCGCGCTGCAGGTCGGGAAACGGCAGCAACTGGTTGAAACCGGCCAGAGTGTTGGCCAACTGATCGTAACGCGCGCCCAGGAACAGCACGACCAGGGCATGTTGATCGCCGCTTGGCAGGGCTGCATCAGTGCTGTCCTGCAGGCGCGTGCCGAGGTGTTGCACCAGGTTCGGCGCCGACAACGCACGCAGCATTCCGGTGCCCTGCCCGACCCCGGCCTGAAACGGCGTAGCCACCAGACAGGTCGGCACTTCGCCCAGCGCTTCGGTGATCGCAGCCCGGCCAGCCTCGACGCCCTGCCTGGCCAGCTCGACGATTGCGCCCGGGGCGGTGGTGGCAATGCTCGCAAGCCCTTGGATTCGCGTGGCGGCCTGATCGAGCGTGGCCGATGCCAGTTGCTTGGCCCCGGCCAGGTCATCGAGAAACTGCGTGGCCTGGGTCGGCCACTGCAAGGTCACTGGGGTCCAGGTCATACGTCCGGCCCCCAGACCACGGCCTCAAGGGCGGCCAGGTCCTCGGCGGCGAGCGCATCGGCCAGCCGCTGTTTCAGGTCCAGGGCTTTCTGCAGGCGTGCCAGCCGGTGGCTGTTGAAGTCGGCGCCGGCAGCCTTGAGTTGCTTGATCGTGTGCACACGGTAGGCTTTGACCCCGGCCACGTCGCGGCAGACCAGGCTCCCGGCCGTGCCCAGTTGCAACTGGCTGGTCAGGTTCAGTTGATCCGCAAATGCGCTGTCGTAGTGGTGCTGCTCGCCCAGGGCGGCCGAGACGAAACCGCCCAGAATCTCACGCTCGCACACCGCATTGATCGTCTCGACCTGCTCGCGGTAGCGCGCCTGCAGTTGCGCCGGCACATCGGCGGTCCATTGGCCGTCCTGCCAGACCTGCTGCGCGCCGGGCGCTTGCAGGGTGTAGCCGTCCGGCAGCGGTCCCGGCTGCTCGATCAGCAACGACTCGCCAGTTGTTTGGTGGAAGGCGGTCTGGCCCTGGAAGGATTCAGTCAGACGCCATTGCTCGCCGTTCCAGTGCGCGACCTGGTTTGGACCAGATGCCGGCGGCGCTTGCTCGACGCAGCCGCCGGGAATCAGCCAGACGCCCGGCTCCAGCGGGCATTCGTCCGCTTCGGTGGTCCCGACAAACACGCCATTGGCGTCGGTCTGGTAAACAGTCAATGTGGTCATGGTGGCGGCTCAATATTTGATGCAGTAGAGGACGGCAAGGTTGCGCGGGCGGGTCTCGGCACCGCCGGTGTTATCGACAGTGATGGAGTGCCCGTGGTCGGGGGCGTCGTTAATGGTTACTGTCACAGCGTGATCGTGGTCCCCGGACGGGTTGGTCGGCGCCGTAGTACCGTCCAGACCATTGGCCGTGGTGAAGTTCGGACTGCCGGCGCCGACGTCGTTGTTCTCGGCACGCGGCGCGCTGTGGGCATGCGCGCCACTGGGCCCTGTCGAGGCAGTGGCGGTGTGGCCATGGCCACCCCCGCTCCCGACCGTGGCGCTGTGGCCGTGAGAGGCCAACATGGACAGCTGCTCACTGCCGACGGTACGACCAGGATCAATCCCCCGGCCGTCGTCCACGCCGCGTAGGAAGTTGGCCCGGGCGTCGGGCAGGTTGAAGGTGGTGCTGCCATTACCGCTGCCATACCGGGTGCCCAGCCTGGCGAACAAGGCGCTATAGGTGCTGCGCGACACGGCCGCGCCGTTGGCTTTGAGCCAGCCGGCCGGCGCGCTGTCCATCAGGAAACCGGCGATCATTGCGGTGGTGTTGGTGTCTAGCGAGCCGCGCAGCGCACGGAGTGCGGCCGTGGTGGCCAGGATCTGGCTGCTGTTACTGTCCGGATCGTCGCTCTTGGCATTGGGCAGGTTGCCCAGACCGACATCCTCCTTAGTCGTGGCCCGGGCGCGCAGACCGGCATAGTCACCGCTGCGCAGCACGATCGATTCGATCAGTGAATCCGTGATCCCCTGGACCACGCGCTTATCCGCGACCACGCCGGCGCTACTGATCTCGGCCAGTGGCGCGTAATAGCGTGTGGCGCCGGCGCTGTCGGTGTAGCTGGTCTTGGTGGTGCCGAATACGACGGATTTGACGGTCACCAGATCGCTGCCCTGGCGCTGCAGGGAAACCTCAAGCCAGGCGGTAGCCGGCAGGCTGGCCACTGCCACCGGCAAGGCGCTGGTCTGGCTCACACGAATGCCTTCCACATACGCCAAGCCGGGGTTGAGCTGGTAGACGCTGCCCGACTTCACCAACTGCAGGGAGTCGGCAAAGAAACACACCGCGCCGAATACATCACGATTGGCCAGGCGCTCGCGCTCGTCGATGCCCTTGAGCCGAACGGTAAAGTCGTGCTGCCAGGTCTTTGCATCGATCGTGACGCCAGTGATCGACTGGGCGCCGGTGAAAGCGACCATGAAGTTGCGGGTCAGGTTGTTGCCGACTTGCTCGGGCAGGATGTTTTTGCGCTTCTGCTGCAGCGGCACATAAACCACAGCGAACAGCACGTTCTCGGCAGTCTCCAGACCGATCCAGTTAAAGTCCCAGTCGCCAATGTCAGAACCGAGCTGGGCGCTGTAGACCACCTGGTTGGGGTTTACATAGCCGCGGTTCTCTTTCGGGATGGTGTAGGTATGGACGATCCGGGCCGCAGCCGGCTTGGACTGGGTGCGGTCGACCTCGGCGTTGGGGTCCAGGCCCGGGATATTGGCAAAGATGAACCGCGCCACGTCCAGCCCCTGCTGGGCGCCCTGTTTCTTGGCAAGGAGGTTCTCGCCAGCGATGGTGATATTGGTCGACATGGATTACCTGATTTCTTGAAGACGGGCAAACACGCTGGCCCCAGGGCCGAGCTGCTTGAGCAAGATGTACATGGAGAGGCCGCGCAGGATCTCGCCGGCCCAGAAACCGAAGAACATGCCGTTGTCGGTTCCCAGGCGCACGCCCGGGCTCCAGCTGCCATTCATGGGCTGGTTTGGCTCTGGGGTGACGATGTAGTTGGCCTGCAGCTCGGTCACACAGGCCTCGATCAGCGTGTCCAGTTGTGGGTGCTTGCACCCGGCCATGGCCGCCATGCAGGCACCGGCCAGCCACAGGCCGGTCATGTGGCCGGTGAAGTCGTTCGGCAGCGGCTTGGGCACGGTGGTCATCGGGAAGTCGGTCGGCAGCGCGCCGGCATTACGGGCCACATAGCTGGCCAGCCAGGCGATCCAGTTTTCGACGTAGGTTTTCAGCTTCGCCGGTACGGCTGCACCGCGCTCGGCCAGTTCCTGCCAGGCCCGGCATGCCGCCTGGAACGCCCGGGGCTGGTAGCCGGACCAGGCAGTGCCATCGCCCCAGTGGTGCATGGTGAAAGTGTCAGGGCTGCCGTACTTGTAGTTGTCCCAGCGGTTCCAGATATAGGCGCTGGCCCCTGGCCCCAGTTCGCCAAACTTGGCGTAGTACCACTGCTGCGAGTCGTACATGAAGTCGACCATGCTGGTCAGATGCCTGGCGTACTTCTGGGACTCGAAACAGTAGATCAGCGGGTACTGATAGCCGGGGTACGGCATGCCGTGCCAGGCGCCAATCTGCTCCGACCCCTCCTCGTAGATGTTGGAAAACGGGATAACCCCGGGGGTGTAGGCCAGCGAGTCGTCGCGGTAACCGAGGACAGTGCAGTCGCCCAGCAGCGCGGTGAATGGCTCGCTGCAGGACAGGGTGACGCGGTACAGCAGGCTGTAGCCATCCTCAAGCACGTACAGCGGCGGCACGTCGTTGATATAGGCATAGGTCCAGCTGATATTGGTGTCGCTGCCGTTCTCCAGAAGCACGGTGAACTGGTCGATCTGGTCATAGACCGGCGCCGCCGGATCCGGGTCGTCTGGATGGTTGGGCTGGTAGCCGGACAGCACCAGGTTACCCGGCAGCAGTTGATGCGTGACCCAGGCATTGCCGGTGTTCGGCAAGACCCAGTACCACCGCCATCCGTTGGCGTCCTCAAAGCGCAGATCGGTCTCGCCGTCCGACTTGTAGGTGATGGCCTTGATCGGGGCCAGGCCGGATTCGGTCGACCAGAAACCGACGATAAAGCCCGCATCATCGTTGGGGAAAAAGGCCTTGATCGTGCTGCAGCTGCGGGTGCCCAGCACGCCAGATTCGTACTGCTGGGTGTAAGTCAGGCCACCATAGTCCGAGACCGCATCCAGCGCGGCCCCGATATAGGCGCTGCCATCGGCCTTCTGCAGCTGCTGCAGGCTACCCAGCGGCACGTCGCGTACGACCGGCACGGCATTGGTCGAGGATGGCAGGTCGAATCCCCAGCGCTGGCCGTGGCTTTCTTCCTTGTCCAGGCTCATCAGCAGTTCGACCCGGGCAGTCACTGGTGCACCGTTCACCCCCACACCGCCAAAGGTCGTGCGAATGCTCGAGGCCTGGTTGAGTCGGAACCAGATCGATTGCTGCTCGAGGGAAATACTTGCGGCCTGAGTGGCCTTCGCTGTGATGAACCCGGCGTTGTTGCGGCCGTAGGTCACCTGGGCGTCGGACGGGTAAACAAAGTCATATGAAATGCCGTCTGTAAACGGGGTGCCCGCCACGGTCGACTGCCGGAAAAACTTATCCAGGGAGTCGATCGAGGTGTATTCGTGCGCAGTAAACAGGCACGAATCCATGGCTTTTTTGAATGGCGCCTCACCGGTGATCTTCCACAGCAGGTAACAGGCATCGGCAAACCATTGCTCACCGTCTGCCGCGTTGCCCATCTGATTCACCGTGCCCAGCAACGGCACCTGCAGCGGCCGGTTGTGCTGCACGGCGTTGCGCGGGATCAGTTGACCACCGTGCTCGACCGGCTGCCGGTTGGCGTAGTTGAATTTGTAGGTGCCATTCAGGCGGGTGTTCTTGAGCTTGACTGTCCCGCGCTCAGCCAGCGGGTGGCCGGTCGACAACACGTTGCCGTCCCAGTCGATCTTCTGGCCGGTCCAGGCAATGATCCAGTCCACATCGTACTGGGTGCCGGCGCGGTTCCAGTCGGTCTCGCCGTCGGCTTTCAGCGCTTTGACGCTGGCATTGATCGCGTCCCAGGCCAGTGCACCTTCAAATGCAAATGTCGCCTTGTCCAGGTACTGGCCCCAGTGCGGTGCACCGTGGGGGATCTTGGTCATGCCGTTGGTGAAGGTGAACGGCACGCCCTTGAACCCGCTGTGAGTCGGCGCAGCCGCATCGATCGGCCAGTTGGACAGGACCGGTTCTTTCGAATTGATGATCCAGTTGCAGATCCAGCGGCTGGGCGTCTCCGGGATCGGCTGGCCGGCATAGAAGTAGCGCACATAAGCGTCCCAGTGCCAGCGCGCCGCCTCCAGGTAGGCCGGCTCCAGGGTGGCCAGGTAGGCATAGGCATAGCCCAGGATGTGCAGCGCCTGGCCCTCGGTCGTGCCGTCGCCGTTGGGCTGGTATTCCATCTGGGACAGGGCAATAAAGTGCCGGTTGTTCGACAGTACGCCCTGGTTGTTCTGTACGAAGTGCTGCACCTGGGCGTCCGTGGTGTCGCCGGTGTTGGCTTTCAGAAAGCGATGATGGCCTTCGATCATCGACAGGGCGTTGGCCACACCCGGGGTGCGGCTGGCCACCAGGCGGCGGCTGTTCAGGGCGGAGTTAAACATTGAACCAGCCCCCGTCGACCAGGCCGCGCCACTTGTTGGTCACCGGGTCCGAGACCAGGGTGATCATGTCGAACGCGCCCTGTTTGTAGGACAGCACCGGCGCCCGGTTGTACTGCCACAGCACGCTGCTCGGCCAGGTCACCAGGTTGGCCCCGGTGCCTTGGCGCAGGGTCAGGGTCACCGCGCCCTGGTAGCCGGCCGGCACCACGGCATTGAGCAGCGACAAGACACAGCTCGGCCTGTTCAGGGTGATGTCGAATGCGGTTATACGGCTGGCCGCATCGACGTCCAGGGCCAGGGCGGTGCCGGCGGCCGCGACGATGCGCACCTTGGGCAGCAGCACCCCGCCCATGGCCTCCAGCACGGTATTGGCCAGGCCGGCCAGCGTCGGGATCTCGCCGGCGTCGGTGGTCACGGTCTCGGCCTTGGTCCCGTTGTGGAATTTATGCCAGGTGGCCCCAAGGGCCTGCAGCGTGGCAATGGCAGCGGCTTGTTGATCGGTCAGGTCGCTCATTGAGTCCCCAGGTATTCGGCCAGTTCGGCGTGGGTGAAGTAGTAGGCACTGGCGATCGAGCGATTCAGCTCGTCCAGCGCGGTCTGGTCGCCGGGCAGGATCGAGGCGCCTACGGTCTGCTGGTCGTCGTTGAACTCCAGTGAGCCGACACGCACGGTCAGCGGCGTGAGCGTCACAAATTCATACCGCCTGCAGGTGCGCCCGTACTGCTGGGCGATCACGCGCAGCAGTTCCGGGTTCTTGCTCAGCTGGGATTCGGTCAGGTGCAGCTCGATCACGTCCCAGTCGCGCCCTTCAAGGCGTTCCTTGACCTCGACATACCCAACCCCCAGTCGCTCGAAAATGCGCTTGAAGCCGGCGGTCGAGCCGCCGTCGACGGCGTTGATGAAGGCGTACTTGACCCGCAACCGATACAGGTCCTCGGACTCGGTGCGAAAGCGGGTGATGTCCCGCTGCCAGGCGAGCATGTCCAGCACGCTCAGGTGGCAGGTTTCGGGATCGAGCTGCAGCAGCGGCCACTGCAGCCACTCGGCGGCCTGTTCCCACCAGGCCTGGGCGGCGGCCTTGAGCTTGCCCAGCTCCGGACCGTCGAGCCAGAACGGCAGGGACAGATTAAGCGCCAAGGGTCACCTCGACGCCGGACAGCCGGGGAATGCTCAGCTCCGACACGATGTCGGTATTGACGAAGCGGATCGACTCGATGCCGGTGAACTGCAGGTGCATTTCCTCGGCCAGCCGTGAGAACGAGAACCGCGACTGGGGGTAGGTGCGGGTCGGGGCGTAATCGCTGTCGGTGCTTTCGCGGAATGCCGCCTTGATGAACAGCTCGATGTCAGACTTGAGTGCGGCATAGCGCTCGCTGCCGACCGATGCCTTGGGCCAGACCGTGAGGCGCACCAGGTGCTGCGTCTCGGGCATCAGTTTGACCAGCAAGTCGTCGCCGTGGCCGTGGTTGCCACGGTCCCGGATGTGCTTGTTGATCTGCGCAAGGTAGGTGGCGGCCGGCACGTCAGCCTCAAACAGCACCAGGGCATTGGCGCTGCCCGGCCCCCGTGGCGCGTTGTGTTCAAAGTACACGCCGTCGGCCTGCACACCCTGGAACCCGGCGATCATCGCCCGGTACACCGCGTCGGTGTGGTACTGGTTGACCGCCGAAAACTGGTTACGTACGCGCAAACGCAGGTCGTCGTCCTCCTCGATGTCGGCGCCGGGCGAACTCAGCCAGCCATCGGCATTGACCACCTGGACGACGCCGGGGATTGGCTCCGGCAGGATCGAGTAATACCCGGGCGCCAGGTTGTAGCCGCTGCCGGTTTCGGTGGCGATCGCCGGTACCAGAATTTGCGACTCGCCATCGGCAAAGGTCCGGTCTGCTGTGGTCGTGAGGATGTAGACGTTGCCGTTGATCGCAATCGACTGCACGCGCGTGCCGGCCGGCACGACCAGCGCACCGGCGACCGAGGTTCGGCTGAACAGCAGCTGGCCCTCGGCTTTGGTCGCAGGCTTGCGCGTCACGTCCACCTGCCAGGCCAGCGTGTCGAGCCAGGCGCCCGTGGCGGTCTTCACAAAGAAATTGGGCAGGACCGTGCCGGCGATCAGATCGATCAGCCACAGCACCGGCTTGGTCACCAGGGCTGTGACCACACGCCAGAACGGCGACCAGTTGCTGGTGTTGCTCAGTTTGCTGCCCTGGGCCACAACCTCGGCCGCCCAGGCCTCTTTCAGCTTGGCCTCGGTAATGGGAATGCCGGCGTCAGCGAGCGCCTGCTTGAAATTGACGTCGCTCAAAGGGTGACCTCGATAGAGCCGAATTCGACTGTTTTGGCGGTGACCAGGTACTGGCCACCGGTGGTGTTCTCGATGCGCACGGTGCCAGGCACCAGGCGCGTGTCGTTCTCGATCAGCAGTTCCAGCTGCTGGATGCAGTCGGCCCGGCGATAGCGATCGCGCTCGGCCAGCAGGGTGACCATCAGCCCGCTTTCGCGGATCAGGTGCGCGATGTCCTGGGCGATGCTGGCCCGGTCGTCGATCTGCAGCGGCTGATTTGAAGGGTCCAGAGTCAGATCGTTATTGGTGATCAGCAGATCGATATAGAGGCTCATCCTGGAACGCTCATGCCGATCATGTTTTCCAGCTCCAGCGGGGTCAGCGCCTTGCTGTTCTCGATCGTCAGCTTCTCGACGTGAATGGTCTTGCCCTGACTCTGGTTATTGGTCGTGGTGTTCTGGATCGTGCGCAGCAAACCACCTGGTGGCACGGCCGTGGGGCCGGACGGGCTGATACTCCCGGTCGATTCGTTGAGCTGCTTGCGGGCTTGTTCGGGATCGCTGGTCAGCGGCACGGACATGCCGGGGATCTCAGGCGTTTTCGGCAGCTCGCCAAATACCGCGTCGATCTGCACGCCCGGGATCTTGTTCAACATCCCAATCAGGCTGTTGATTGCGTCGGTGAAGATCGACACGATGCCGTCCCACGCTGCACTGACCACACCGCTCCAGCCGCCGATCGTGCCGAACCAGTCCGACAGCTGCTGCAGTTGGGCCGCGATCCACTGAAACGCAGCTGTGTTCATCAGCGCGGCGGTCCACTGATCCCAGTACATGACGGCGGCCGCGACCACCGCGACCAGGGCAACGATGCCGGCGACGACCAGGCCGACCGGGTTTGCGTACATCGCGGCATTGACCAGCCAGATTGCGCCCTGGAACAGGAGCATGCCGGTGCGCACCAGGCCCATGACGGTATAGAACGCCGTCATGGCCACGACTTGCACGGCAAACACTGCAGCGTGAACCAGGAACATGGCCACCGAACGCAGGCCCGTCGCGGTCAACAACTTCCAGACCGTGACCAAGGCCAGCCAGACCATCTGGCTCATACCGACCACAAGGGTCATAGCCGACATGGCGGCGATGATGCCGAACACGGCCAGCGTGGCGATGCCGATCACCCGGGTGATGTTCGGGAAAATCTGCGTCCAACGGGTCAACGTCCGGCCGATGCCGACAAGTTTGTCCATCAAGGGCGTCAACATCGGAATCAGTGCCTGGCCAAACGAGATACGCAAGGCGTTGACTGCCTCGCCAAACTGCTGCCAGGGATCGACCATCGCCTGGGCCATGGCCTCGGCGTTTTCCATGCCGCGCACCTTGCCCAGTTCGGTAATGCCATTCTTGAGCCGGTCAGTGTCCAAGGCCAGCGCGCCGATCACCTGGGCACCTTCCCCGCCGAACGCCTCGATCAACTTGGCGTTGCCGGCGGCGTTTTTCAGGTCACCGAATTTGCCCTGCAACTTGGCCAGGATGTCGAGCATCGGCAGCGCTTTGTCGTTGGCGTCGGTGAATTTCAGGCCCAGCTTTTCCTCGGCGTTGCCGATATTCTCGAAAAAAGCCTTGTAGCGGCCACCGGCATCGCCGCCTTCCATGGTGCTGCTCAGGGTGCCCATGACCGCCATCTGTTCGGCAAAGCTGACGCCCGACGCCGTGGCGATCGCACCGGCCTCCTTGAACGCATCTTTCAACTGTTCGCCGTCGGTGCGGAATAGCTTCACAGCCAGCGCCGTCTGCCCAGTCAACTGCTCGACCCATTTGACCCGGCCGACCTTGTCGGCTTCGCCTTTGAACAGGTTGTACATGGTGCCCATGTAGTTGCTGGTCGTTTCGGCATCGCTCTTGGTGGCCTTGGCCAAAATGCTGCTGGCATTGGTGACAGCGGCGAGCTGGCCACCGACAAGCCCCTTGATAGCACCGTCGATCGTGCGTGCCGACGCCACGAACTCGGTCGCACTGGCACCGTACTGCACGGAAAAATCCAGCGCCTTGGCATTGAGCGACGACAGCGCATCCTCGGCCACGCCCATCGCCCGGACATCGCCCAGAGCGCGGTTCATCTCCAGAGCCGGTTCCATGGATGCCGTGATGCCTTGAAAGGACTCCTGCATGCCGACCCAGCCCGCGCCCATCTTCATAATGCTCGCCTGCCCGGCATCAGCCAGGTCGATGATGCTGTTTTTGATCTTGCCGGCCGGGGCCGTGATCTTGTCAGTCAGGCTCAGGATGAAGGCCAGGCGGGCGCTTTGGTCAGCCATGCGATTTTCCGTTTAAAGCGTGGGCAATAGCATTGGCGACGGCCATTTCAGTCCGTCGCCAGTATTCGTCTTCCAGAAACTTGGCTGTGCCCAGGTTCTCGATCGAGGGTTCCGCACCGGGCAGCCAGCGGCGGTTCAAGGCCATCAGCTGACCCAGCTTGTCGTCGGTCAGGCCTTCTGCGAAGTCGAGGGCTTTTTTACGATCACGCCCAGGTCAGGTGCGTATTCCTCGACCAGCGCGCCGGTGATGCTCAGCATGTGCACCGGGTTTGCCAGCAGCGGCTTGAGCTTGGCTTTATCTTCCTGGTCGACGGTGCCCATCAGCAGGTTATGCGCCGGTGCGACCTTGTTGCTCGCGGTGGTGGCGTTGAAATACTTGGTGATGTCAGCCGGCGTCAGGGTGAAATTGAATTCCTGTTCACCGATTTCCAGGGTGATAGTGCGGTTTGCGTCAGACATGGTGTGTTCCATTGGTTGCGTAAGGGTGGTTCAGGGTTGTGCCGGCGTGCGCTGCACGACCTGGCGGATGTAGTCCTGCAGGCCCAGGAGCATTTCCCGGGTCTGTATCAGCTCGGATCGGAGGGTGAAATAATCCGGTCGAGCGTCTGCAGCGAGTTCGGCGGTGCCTGCATCATCCAGGCGGGCGCCGCCGGCGGCGCCGGGCATTGGGGCTGGACAAGTGGCTTTGACGAGCAGCCGCTGACGGCCATCAGCAATGTCGCGCTGCAGACGTAGGTTTTCAGCTTGTGCACGGTTCAGCTCCTCAGTGCGTTGTTTGTCGATGTCGTCCCGGGCGGTTTGCTTCTCGCGGTCCTGTCGAGCGGATTCTTGCGCGGTGGCCAGGTCGCTCTGGACGCGCTCAAGATCCTGGCGGGCTGATGCCAACTGGTCGCCCTGGTAGTCCAGGGCAATCCAGGCCAGCAGGCAGACCAGGATCAGCACAAGCGGGTTGGTGGTCATTTCAGGCACAGCTCCATCTCGGCCAGGCGGCGGTTGTGCAGCCCCTGAACAAATTGCTTGGTGCCGTTGGCACGGGTTACATAGGCCCACACAGGCCGGCCGTCAGCGCCCCAGGCCAGCGCCCGGCAGCCCTCGGCCACCCGGCCGGCATTGATCAGGCCCACAGCACGACTGGCGCAGGTGCTGGGTGTGCCGACGTTGTGGCCATGGCTTGTCAGGGCATCAAAGGTGTTCTGGCTGATCCTGTCGTTCTTCACGCAGCTGGCCAGAGCCAACTGGCCTTTGCTGATCACCTGGTGCTCGACCTCGGCGCATTTCTCGGGCGACCAGTAATCCCCCACAACCACGTCGTAGGTGCTGGTGTGCCTGGTAATGCCCTGGCATACGGTTGGCAGGCCTCGGGCCAAACGATCGGCATACACCACGTTCTGGCCCCGTCCTTCCCAGTCGCCCAGGAACGCAGTCAGTCCAGTGCTGCACAGCACAATGGCCCCGGCGATGATCTTGGCGCGCAGGCTCATACCTTGCCCCTCAAGTCGCGCAGCATCTGTCGATACTTGGGCACCAGGAGCAGGATCTGCAGGGCCATATAGAACGCCGTCAGCATGTAGGCGACCGATGACCAGTCGATGGTTCCTGTCGCCCCGGTGGCAGCCACGCCGATGGCGGGCGCCGCCTTCGCAACGGCAATTGCCGTGTCCTGAGCTGTCTGGCTGGAACTCATCGGCGGACCTCCTTTTCCAGTAGGGACTGGCAGGGCACGCAACGGGTGATGCCGCCCAGCGCTTGGCGCGCCGCCGGGATCTCTTTGTCGCAATCGGTGCAGTGGGTCAGGCTTGGCCCGCTCGGGCGCGGCCGGGCTCGGGCGGCGGCAATGGCAGCCTCGCGTTGCCGCTGCTCAAGCGCTTGGGCGCGATCGAACGGACAGACCATCAGGAAACCAGCCCTTCGATTTCAGCAGCATCCAGGTACGGCACGCCGTTGATCTTCACGAAGTCCGGACTGGTGATGTCGTACGGGATCTTGTGCGTGGTCTTGGCGCCGCCCTTGGGATCGATGCTGAGCAGGCTGGAAATACGGATCGCCAGGCCGAAAGCCTCGACACGCAGCTCGCTGTCGCCAACCTTGGCGAAAAACACCGTATCGAAGGGCTCCAGGGCACGCCAGCTGCCAGCTTCCTTGGCCTTTTCGCACAGCAGGATGAAGTTCGCGCTGTCCAGCTCCAGTTCGCCGGCACCGGCTACATCACCCGCCACGCGGCCGTTGGGCACACCTTTGCTGAGAGCGACCGCGCTGTTGTCGGTGATGTCCAGGGACGCGGCTTCGACGTGCAGCAACAGGTCGCCCAGGTTCACATCAAAGTTCTTACCACTGAGTCGTTGAGTCATGGGTTATTCCGTGGACAGGTCGAGGGCAATGTTGCCGGTCAGGTCTTTCGGGCAGTCATATGGCCGCAACTTGATGTAGGCCTCGACCTTGGTTTTGCTGCTCCAGGACAGGACGATGTCACCGTCCACCGGCGGCTGGATCTCGCCAGGGAAGACCTGGCCGGCAAATGTGGTGGACTTCGACATGTCGCGCAGTGGCTTCATCAGGCGGCTGGTTGCCGAGGCCATGGAGTTGGCGGTGCTGTTGACCCGGCGATCGGCAACCATCTTGATCAGCAGCAGGCGTACGGCCCGGGCGGCCTTGTCGACCAGGCGCAGGTTCTCGATCACCAGATAGTCGCTGCCCGGGGCATCGAGCATGTTGGCATCGCCAAAGAACACGCCTGGGTAATCGGGGTACGTCTGGGTTACTGACAGGCGCGCTGTGTCCAGCTCGCCACGCACTGCCGATGTGAGGGCTGCACCAGTGGAGTCGGTCGGGACCGTGCCCAGGCCGAGTACTGCCCCGGTGGCCACGCGCATCGGACTGTCTGCAATGCTGGCCTCGACGTTGGCCAGGCGTCCGGCAAGCACGCCCAGGTCGTTGCCGTGCAACAGGGGCACCACACATACACGCGGCGCGGAAACGCTGGCCACGATAGCTTTCTGGGCGGTGACATATTGCGCCCAGCTCTGCGCAGCCTGGATGCCCGCCGTGGCGGCCAGGATGAACAAACGCCGGCCGTAGGTGTTGCTCAGCTCGATCGCCTTGCTGTGCATGGCGGTGAGGCTGGCAGCGGCAGTAACCACGTCGGTGATCACGACCCCCTCGACCGAGTAACCGGCCAACTGCGCCTTGTCCAGCGCCGTGCTCCAGTCGCTGACGGCCGCGATCGGGGCCGCTACGCAGGCCCAGCGGCTACCGCCGTTGGCTTTGGCAGCGGCCACCTGGGTTTTCAGGCTGCTGGATGCAGTGCCCAACAGGTTGTCCAGATCACTCTGGGTGTCCAGCGGGATGAACTGGCCGACGCTCTTTGCGCCGATGCCGATGAAGATGAAGTAGCGCTCGATCTCAGTCACGGCGCCTTGGCCGAGATTGAGGTTATTGACGCTGACTTTACCGAGTGCCATGGGTGTGCCTCGTTAAACAGGGGATTGAAGGATTTGCTGCAGCACGGTTTGCACGAGCTGGCGGGTCTCGCTGTCGCTCGCGCCCAGGAACTGGCGTGCCGGTAGCTTGATTTCCCAGCTCTGCTGGCCGGTCGAGGTTTGCGCCGGATCGAGCAGGCGAATCAGAAGGCCGGCACGGGGGTACGTCAGGTGCTGTTTGATCCAGTCGACTGACGGCCGAGTGGCGGTCTTCTTGCCAGGCATGCGCACCTTGAAACTCAGCTGACGCAGGCGCTTGGCTTGTTTCTCGGTAGCCGCGGTGCCTGGGGGAACCTTGCTCCACTCGCGCATTTGCGCGGCAGTGCGCCGTTCTGAGACGCCATGGTGTTGCTGGGCGGCTACCCAGCGGGTCAGCGCGTTGCGCCATCCCAGTTCGGCTTCTTCGCCGGTCAGGCGGGTGACATCGAGCAGCTTGCCCAGACCCGCTTCCATGCGCTTTTTGGACTTGCTGGTGTCCTTGCGCGGAGCAAACGCGCTGCCGTCCAGATTTTCCTGGTCGCGGATCCGCTTGCGGGAGAGGCTGCGCACGCGCTTGCTGACGTTGTTGAGCAGGCGCTTGCGCTTTTGCACCGGCAGGTTCATCAGGGCAAGCAACTGCTCGGCCTGCAGCATGCCGCGCACGTCGAAGTCGAAGGCGTTATCAGCCATGGCTGGTCACCTCGCCCTGCTCAGCAACCCACAGGTCATAGGGAATCAGTGACCAGGTCTTGCCCTGGGCCACGATTTCGCCGGCCGGATCCTCGGCCAGGTGCTGCGGTTCGACGAATTGCAACGTCAGGTCGACATCGGCCAGGTCGTTGTCCAGCATCGTGATCTGGAATGCCGGTGCCGGTAGGTCTTCGCGGTCATCGTCGTGCGTGTCCAGCCAACTGCCGATCAGGGCGACCAGGCGCACAGGTTCATCAGCAAACCGCTCCAGGGCGATGGTCGCGGTGTAGATCATGTCGCCCATGTGCAGCCCCTGCTCGGTGTCTTTCCACACCAGATCGAGGCTCAGGGTGTCGGTCCAGCTGTCCAGCTGTTCCGGCGCGACCAGCTTGCGATCGAGCAGGTACTGAGTGAGTGCGCGCAGCTTGATCACAGCAGTGCCGCCGTGATGCGGCCACGGCCCTGCAGCGCACGAATGGCCTGCTGGCTGAATTCCAGGAAGGTTTCGCCACGCTCTGGCAGTTCCTTGGCCGTGTTCTCGGCCTCGGCCCGGCGATTGACGGTCGCAAACTGGGTCAACAGGGAAGCCTTGGCCCGGGTATAGACCGCACGCTTGTACAGCTCGACTTTATAGGTGCGCTCCGGCAGGACGGTGGTGTCTGCAGATTCAATGCGTGACACTCCAGCGCCCTGCCAGCGCGCTTTCAGCTTGGCCAGATCAAGGTTCACCTCGACCATGGCCGTTTTCAGGTCAGTGATCAGCATGTCGACCAGGTATTCCGCCGGCAGGCGATAGCCTTTCTGGAACTCGGACAGGGAGAGGCCAGGCCAAAAACCGTCGTTCTCGACTGCCTGATCCACAAACGTGGTGGGCTTGCCGGAAAATCCGCTCATGCTGATCACTCAAATAGGGCAGGTTGCGGCTTCGGGTCAGACCGAATGTCATGAATGACGGGGTCTTTCCGTGGCAGCTCCCTGCGGGGGGTAGTCGGTTATTCGGTGCCGGTACCGGCGTTGTTGCTGTCGTCGCTGCTGCGATCGGGCGCTGGATCCGGCGCGGTATCGCCCTGCAGAACCTCGTCCAGTCGACTGGCAATGGCCGCGCTTTCATCACCCGGCGCAACCTTGGCCAGCTCCTTGCGGGCAGCGGCCAGACGCGTGCCCACACCGATGCTGCTGTACAAGGTTTCAGCACGTTCGAAGTGCAGGATCGCGGCCGTCCAGTCCTTGCGATCCATCGCCAGGAGGCCCAACTGCTTGTGGTAGCGGGCAGGAATGCGTTCAAACAACTGCCATTCGCCGTCGACGCGGTGCAGCAGGTTTGAAACGTACGGTTCAGGACTGCGGCCGGCCTTGTATTCGGCTTCGGCCCAGTCGATCACCTCGTCCGCGACGAAGGTCGGGATGTTGCGGTTGAAGCGCTCGGGCAGCTCCTGGCCCTGGCTGATTGCGAAGTCGGCAAGCTCCAGACCCTGGGTGAACTGCACGGTGTCGAACAGCCAGACCAGGACATACATCAGCACCGGGTTCGGGTAGTTGAGGCCCGAATCGCGATAGCGCTGCACGTACTCCAGGTACTTGGGCAGCAGCTCGTTACGCTTGAGCTGCTGCCGCTGCTCGCGGCTGTCGATGTTGCCGATACGCTCCAGGTCAGCCTGCAAGCTGCTTTCCATCAGCTTGAGGTGCTTCTGCGCGTTGGCCGGGCTGTCCAGCGCCGTGTCGGGCGAGTACGCGACGACGGCGGCAATGGCGGCAGCGGCCGCCGGCCCCTCAGCAAGAACGCGGCGTTTGTGTCTCAGGGCGAGACTCATGCCACGCCCTCAAGCACTTCCACTTTCTCGATCAGTGCGATCTTTTCCAGCTGCTCGATCACATAGCCTTCGTTGCGGCTGTTGTAATCCTCGACGCGGCTGCGCTTCGGATTGTCGATGGTCTGCTTACGCCAGCTCGAATCCTGGAAGTAGATCGACAGGTTGTCGAACGAAGTGACCAGCACCGCATTGACCGGAAAATAAGGCACGCTGAAAGCAGGCAGGCCGCCGTAAGTGGCGATCACCTGGGCCAGCTCGATGCGCTCTTTCTCGGTCGGGGTGTTGGCCTGCTTGGCGTACAGCTTGGCTTTGTCGGCCGCCAACAGGTCCGAACCGATGATCACGATCAGATCGCCGCCTTCGCGGACGCGCTCGTCGACCAGTTGCTTGCAGTCATGCACCAGGGCGTCGAGGTTGGCATAGTCGCCATTCGGACCCATGGTGACCTTGCCGGCGACCTTGCCAGCGCTCAGCACTTGGGCCGGGGCCTTCTCGCGCAACTGCTGCAGCCAGCCTTTGTTCACGTCCTGCAGCATCGGGTACGTGGTTTTGTTGGTCTGCACAGCCGCATTCGTGCCGTGGAAACCGATCATGATGCGGTCCAGCGCGATCTGTTTCTGCACAGCGGCCGAATACTTGGCGTGGAACTCCGGGAACTTCGCCCAGGCATCGATCTTCGCGTAGGACAGGCTGACATCGGACTCGGTCGACGACAGCAGGTACTCATCGTCATCCAGCGCCGATGCGTCGTTGGCTTCACGATCGGTGGTCTTGGTGTTGGTGCGGCCGGTGACCGGGCCATTGGTGCCCAGGAACACCTTTTGGCCTTTGATCTCGCTCACGCCAATGACGTTAATGCGGGTCAGGAAGTCGGCCTGCTGGGTGATCGCGTCATTCAGTTCCTGGGCGATCGAAGGCTCGACATTGAACATGGCGGCGGCGGTTTCGACCCCGTAGGTCTCAGCCATGGCCAACTGCATTTCGGCGTACATTTTCGCGCCGTGGTTGCTCAGCGGATGGGCCATGTCAGAGCACCCGCTTCACAGGAGCACTGCGAGTGGTGCGCGCCAGGGGGCGGGCCTTCGGGGTGTCCAACGCTTCGGAGAACATCTGTTCGATGCGCGTCATGCTGGCCTGCAAGGCTTGATTGCCTTCGGGAGCGACGACGGGTTTACGACGGCTCAACTGCTTTTCTTCGGCAGTGGTCACGATGCTGTCGACAGCGGTTTGCACATCACTGACCGCATCCGCATCAGCGGCAGGTTCGGTCTGCGCAAATTGATCGACGATCGCCTGGAAACCGGCCGTAACGACCAGTTGCTGTTCGATCAGGCCTTGAATGGCCGTGGCTGTTGCTTCATCCATTTGCGGAATCTCAGTAGGGTTTTCGGTCGACGGGGCCGCTTGCTGATCGCCGGCAGCGAAGCGGTTGAACAGTCGGGCGAAAAACGCCTCGACCGTGGTCAGTTGGGTTTCTTGAGTCATGTCGTTCAGTTCCAGGGGGACGCCAACGCTGAGATGGCCAGCGCGACGTGGGGCACGGCTGCGTTTAGCCGGGTGGCGGGCAGTGCTGGAGAAGTACCACTCTTGAGTGCCCAGGCTGGCCGGCTCGTCGGTCACGGCCAACCCGCCGAGATAAGCCTTGCCGGACCCTGCAAAGTTGGGGCGGATCTCAATGCTGGAAAACAGCTTTTCGCCCCGGTCATTGAGTTCCAGCAGCTTGTCGTTGGGCTTGATCTGCGCTTCCAGGGCAACCTGGCCTTGCTGCAGGTCTGGCGATGTTTCATCGAGCCTGACGTTAAATACCGTGCCGTACGAACCAAAGTCCCGGTCGTGCTCAAGCCAGACCGTGGCGGTATAGACGGACGTGTTGTACGTCTCAGCGATGTCTCGCAGTTCCTGGGGCAAAATCTCGCGGCCGTCGACGGTAAGGCCACTCAGGGCAACGCGCTTCCAGTAGGAGACAAGGGAACGGGGCATGGGTGTGAACTGCGCTCATCGGTGAAGTGAGGCCCCAAGATAGGGAGCCAAACACCCGTCAACAAACGGTTTGAATCCGCGTTTCTCCTATTTTCCATTTCTAGGAGAAAAGCGGATTTTTACTGCACGTTTTCCGCTTTTTCGCCGCATAGACTGCGGCACATGATCTATCCGACCGAAGTAAAAGAAGCCGCAAAAAGGATGTTCCTGCGCCGCTATAAGGCGCGGGAGATTCAAGAGCAGTTGAAGCTCCCAAACATTCGCATCGTCTATCACTGGATCCGCCAAGGCGGCTGGGACGACATGCTCACGGATGAGGAGCCACTGACCGCCTGCAGCCGGCGCATCACCCTGCTCATGGAAAAAACCGAGGCGCTGACCAAGGGCGAGCTGGATGAACTGGACCGGCTGATCACCCATCGCGAACGCCTGGCAAAGCAATGCACAAAGCCAGGAACGGCGCCCATGCCCGATGCCGGTAACGCTCCCGCCGGTGATGGCCAGCAACGTGAGCGGCCGCGCCGTGATCGAGGCGACAGAGGCGAGAAGAAGAAAGGGAAAAAGGCCAAGAACGACATCGATCACCTGACCGAAGTCGACTTCCTGGACAAGTTCATTTCCAAAATGTACGGCTACCAAAAGGAGCTGTTCGCGGCGAAACAGAACNCGCTGACCGCCCGGATCCGTAACATCCTCAAAAGCCGGCAGATCGGTGCGACATACTATTTCGCAGGCGAAGCGTTCATGGACGCCGTGTTGACCGGCGATAACCAGGTGTTCCTGTCGGCCAGCCGCGCCCAGTCCGAGATTTTCCGCAGCTACATCATCGGTTTCGCCAAGCAATGGTTCGACATCGAGCTGACCGGCGACCCGATCGTGCTGAGCAATGGCGCCAAGCTGCAGTTCATGAGTACGAACAGCAGCAGCGCCCAGGGCTACAGTGGTCACGTCTATGTCGACGAATATTTCTGGATCAGGGATTTCCAGAAGCTGAACAAAGTGGCGTCGGCCATGGCGACCCACCACAAGTGGCGCAAAACCTATTTCAGCACGCCCAGCGCCGTGTCCCACCCGGCCTATCCGTTCTGGACCGGCGAGTCGTTCCGCAACAGCAAGAAGCGCAGTAAGCCCAACGCCGGCAAGGAGTGGCCAACCGACAAGGCGTTCCAGGCCGGGGCGCTGTGCCCTGATGGGCAATGGCGCAAGACGATCACGATCCTGGACGCCATCGCCGGTGGCTGTGATCTGTTCGACCTGGAGCAGTTGCAGCTGGAGTACGACGACGATTCGTTCGATCAGCTATTCATGTGCAAATTTATCGACAGCAGCCAGGGCGCGTTCGCGCTCAAGGATCTGGAGCGCTGCTACTCCGACTTGGCGCTGTGGACCGACTACGACCCCGAGGCAGATCGGCCATTCGGCAACAGCCCGGTATGGATCGGCTACGACCCCAGCCGAACACGCGACGACGCCACCTGTGTGGTGGTCGCCCCGCCTCTAGAGCAGGGCGGCAAGTTCCGCATCCTGGAGAAACATTCGTGGCGTGGGCAGTCGTTTACCTACCAGGCCGAGCAGATCGAAAAGCTGGTCGGGCGCTTCAACGTCCAGCACATCGGCATCGATACCACCGGCATCGGGTATGGAGTGTTCGACCTGGTGCGCGCGTTTTACCCGCGTGTCATGTCGATCCATTACAGCCTGGAGACCAAGAACATCCTGGTGCTCAAGGCCCAGGACACGATCCAGAAAGGCCGCATCGTTTGGGACGCGGGCTGGAACGACATTTCGCAGGCCTTCCTGAGCATCAAGCGCGGCACGACCGGCAGCGGCCAGGTGACCTACAGCGCTTCCAGAACCGACGCCACCGGCCATGCCGACGTGGCCTGGTCAATCATGCACGCCCTGCATTACGAACCACTGAACGTCGGCGGCCGCCGGCGCAGCAGATACGCAATCACAACCGGAACAAACAATGGCAAAGCGCAAACCGCAACCGCAGGTAAAGCCCGTACCACAGCAACAGCCAGGCCAGCAGGCTGTTCGGTCGTTCACCTTCGGGGCACCCGAACCCGTACTGACCGAACGCCTCGGCAACTACATGGGCGTTACCGCCAGTCACGACGGTCGGCTGTACACGCCGCCAGTGTCGCGGATCGGGCTGGCCAAGCTGTTGCGGGCAAACGCGCACCACGGCGCAATTCCCGGCTTCAAACGCAACCTGCTGCTGCGTGAGTTCATCGCCTCGGCCGGGCTGTCGGTCGAGAACATGAGCCGTGCTGCGCTCGACTTCATGGTGTTCGGTGAGCTGTATTTCTACCGGGTGCCCAACTTTCTGGGCCAGACGCTGGAGCTGCAGCACCTGCCGGCGATCAACATGCGGGTCAAGGTCGACGGCGGGTTTGTCCAGTTGCTGGACGACGGTAAAGAAGAAGAGTTTGAGGCCGATGAAGTCGTCCACGTCTTCAACTACGACGTGGAACAGAACATCTATGGCGTGCCCGAATATCTGGGCGGCATGCAGGCGCTATTGCTCAATGAGGCCGCGACCCTGTTCCGCCGGCGTTACTACAACAACGGCGCGCACGCGGGTTACATTTTCTACACCAACGACCCGAACATGTCCGAAGAAGACGAGCTGAACCTGCAAGAGCAGATGTCGGCCAGCAAGGGGGTGGGTAATTTTCGCAGCATGTTCGTGAACATTCCCGGCGGCGGCGAGAAGGCTATTCAGATCATTCCGGTCGGTGACTTCCAGGCCAAAGACGAGCTGGAGAAGGTCAAGAACATCACCCGCAACGACATCATCGCCGCCTGGCGCATGAACCCCGCTTTGGCAGGGATCATTCCCGAGAACAGTGGCGGTTTTGGTGACATTGAAAAGATCGATCGGGTGTACACAAGTAACGAGATTCGACCGATCTGTCAGCTGTTCGACCAAGCCAACCAGGTGCTACGTGAAGACAGACGTTTCACCTGGAAAATCCCAGAACAGGCAGGTAAAAATACTGGAAATACATAATTTCAAAGGCGAAAACGCTACATATTGTTATAAAATACTGGCCATTGGACACCCCTGGGGAGGGACGTAATGAGGATCCATTGCACCACATGCGGTCATAAGGGCCGTATCAGTTCCAGGGAAGAAGTGACCCTGGCCTACGTGAAGCTGTACTGCCAATGCCTGGATGCAAAATGTGGCCACACCTGGTTAGCGAACCTCACGTTCGGGCACACGCTCAGGCCTTCTGCACAGCAGCTGGACACGCTGATCTTTGATCGCTTGCGAGACATGTCGCCAGACAAACAGAAAGAGCTGTTCGAGCAGTTAGGACGCCAGGCGGCGTAATGGATGAACCGCCGACCAGACAGGCCGGCGATCGTGAAGGCTTACTCGGCCTTCACTTCAGGATGCAGGGTCAAAACTTCAATCAAACGCAGCACACGGTGCCTTTCCTGATCCGTCATTTGACGGAAACGCTCAATCAACCGCTGCTCAGTCTGGGTTAGCGCACGCTCCTGAGACTCGCCCAGACCGAAAATACCACGCGCAACCACTGCCATCTCCAACATGCTTTAGCTCCATGAAATGCATTGAGGAGCCTGCTGTATCGGGCGATGGCTGAAGTCTTTAGTACGGGGCAAAAAGAATTATGCGCAGGGCATCAGTTGTTGGAATTGGCATCGTCTACCATCGCTTTCAGGAAGCGTCGGATCGAACGTTGGTCGTCGTCGGGGATGATCCGGTACTGATCAATTATTCGTGCCTCCACATCGCTCAGCCCATCGCTAGACAGCCGTCGTCCCGTAAGCACATAGACAATATCAACACCCAGTTGAGAAACGCCCGAAAGATAAGAAGTATCAGGGGCTCTCACACTTCTTTCATAACTGCCTTGGGTATTGCGATTCACGCCGCCAGCCTGGGCCAAATCTTCCTGTTTCAGGTCCAGCCTTATGCGCTCTTCGCGTAGGCGATCACCCACCGAATTCTCTGGCGCAGCTTCAGACGCACAATTTTTCAAGCACTCCCCCTGTACAAGACCAAATTCGCGTGCATAATAACCACAGATGAACACAAATAACCCCATATAAACAGGAGTCGCCACACTATGCCCGCGCCAGTTACGACGGAGCAAGCCCGCGCAGCGCTTGATCGAAAAGGGATGAGCATTGCGGAATTCAGTCGGAATCATAGTTTGAACAAAAATTTGGTCAGCGACCTTCTCAATGGACGTATCAAAGGCCGCCGGGGGGAGGCACATCGCGCTGCCGTCTTGCTGGGGATCAAGGACGGCGTCATCGAAATTAAAGGTTCAACTCAACAGGGAGAAGTAGAAAATGAAATGCCGGACTCTAATCGCACGTAAAGCTGCCATCAGCGCGATCATTGCCAGCTCCGGTGGTTGCCAACAAGCTGCAGCCCGTTTGGGCCTGGCTTTGAAGAAGTTTGAAAACCATGCGTACGAAAACGGCAACAGCCGCTCTCTGTCAGATGCGCAGATTCACACACTTGAACAAGCCGCCGGCACCGCCCACTTTCCTGCCTATATCGCCGGAATCTATGGCGGGCTCTTCGTACCCTTGGCAGATCCTGAAACCTTGGACAATGTCGAGCTGTATGCCCGTTCTGTAAGGGTTGCAGCGAAGCGTGGCACCGTCGATCAGATCATTGCTCAGTCGCTTGAGGACGGCTCGATCGACCGTCGTGAAGCTGACCAGATCCTCAGTGCCCACCATTCACACATGGCCGCTCGACACGAAGAAGTTCTGGCAGCTATCAGCCTGTACGGCGAACCAGGAGCGATCCAGTGAACACCCCGCCAACGGACTTTCAGGAAACGCTTCAAGCGGCTGCACTGCATTTCCTGCAGCGTCACCGAGACGAGCATCTGACCCATGACTACTACCTGCTTGATCGAGCGACGGTGTACCTGACTATCAGCTTCGATGTGCCCTATCACCGGGCAGCCAAGATTGTCGACCTGGCCGTTCAGGACATTACCGGCTCCCCCAACAGCACGCGCTGACGCATAACCAACACTTAACCCAACACTACTTCTTCCCTGCCCCTGCGCTCCATGGGTATGGGTGAGCTGCGCCTGAAATCGAGATTTTATGATGGGAAACGCTGTAGTTATAACCACCCCGCTCCCCCCGGCCGAGGCATTGGCATTGCTCCAAGCCATGCGTCAGCAGTACAGCACAAGCCTCAATGAACACTGGTACGACGATCAGTTTCGCTTTGTTCCTGTGGGTCTGCGTCACGGCGCCATCCTTGCGCACATCCCTGTGATGGCCGCGCAAAAACGCCTGATTGGCGCCCTTACCCTCAGCCTCAAAGCAGTGAAGTAATCATGAGAGAAGATCTGCGTCACGACGTTCTGCAACGCCTGGAATCCGACTTCGGCCTGAAACACCGGAACAACACCAATTACATGCGTGGCGGTGAATGCCCTAAGTGTCACAAGCGTGAACTCTATTCTCGCCACGACACGCCTTGGCAGGTGATCTGCGGTCGCTCTGAGAAGTGCGGCCACACCCTGCACGTTAAGGAGATCTACAACGACCTGTTTGAAGACTGGAGCAAGCGTGCGCCTGCCACAGACAACATGCCCACAGCCACCGCCCGGGCTTACCTTGAGTTCGGCCGCGGCTTCAAGATGGAAGTCATCACTGGCTGGTTCACTCAAGAAACCTACTATTCGGCCCAGCACAACGCCGGCAGCGCGACTGTGCGCTTTCTATTGGCCAAGGGCGGTTACTGGGAACGACTGATCGATCAGCCGGCGCGCTTCGGCAAAATGAAGGCCCGTTTTGCACCAGGTGAAAGCTACAAGGGTGTGTGGTGGTGTCCTCCATGCGTCGACGTGCTCGAGGCGAAAGAGATCTGGATTGTTGAAGGCATCTTTGACGCCATCGCCTTGGTGCATAACGACATTGCAGCTGTGTCCGCAATGTCCTCCAACGCCTTCCCGGCCGACTCCCTGCAGGCGCTGGTAGCAGCACGCCCAGGTAATTTGCCGAAACTGGTCTGGGCACTGGATAACGAACCAGGTGCGCACGCCTACACCAAAAAATGGGTCCGTATGGCCCGCGATCTGGGTTTCACATGTGAGGCCGCGCAGATCCCCCAGCGCGACAATCGCAAGGTCGACTGGAACGACTTGCATCAGCGCTGGCATTTTCTGGACGAAGGCGAAAAGCGCGATGCTCAGGTCGACAAGGACATCACCATCGCCCGGCACCACGGTGCCCTGCTGATCGCGGAAAACGCCACCGAAAAAGCATTGGTGATGTTCGATTGGAAGCGGCGAAGCGAATTTCATCTGGAGTTTGGCAACCGCCTGTACTGGTTCAAGCTTGATCTGGAGAAGTACAACAAAGCGATCCAGGAGCTGGAAGACAGCGACCATCATGACGACCAACTGCTGAATAACAAACAGATGCGTGCCAAGGCCATGCAGCAATGCGGCGCGCTGCAGCGCATTGCAACCTGTAACCCGAAAGCTCTGTATTACCAGGAAAACAAACTGACGGACGAATCCTGGTACTACTTCCGCATCACGTTTGCCCATGACGCGGCGCCGATCAAGAACACCTTTACCAGTTCACAGATCGCATCGTCTGCCGAGTTCAAGAAGCGCCTGCTCGGCATCGCTCCGGGCGGAATGTTCACAGGAACGACCCAACAACTGGACGCCTTCATTGAGGAACAGACCGACGCGCTCAAGACCGTCCAGACCATCGACTTCACCGGCTACACCCGCGAACACGGCGCGTACATCTACGGGGACGTAGCCATTCGGGACGGCAAGGTGTTCAAACTTAACGAAGAAGACTTCTTCGACATGGACCGTCTGAGCATAAAGACACTGAGCCAGTCCGTGACGCTCAACCTGAATACCGACCTGCAGAAGTTCGACACCGAATGGCTGGACATCATCTGGGAATGCTTCGGTGCCAAAGGCCTGGTCGCACTCGCATTCTGGCTCGGCTCGCTATTCGCTGAGCAGATCCGGCAACACCAAAAAAGCTACCCGTTCATGGAGATCATTGGCGAGCCAGGCGCAGGTAAGTCCACGCTGATCGAGTTCCTGTGGAAGCTCTATGGCCGGCTCGATTACGAAGGCTTTGACCCGACCAAGGGTACGCCAGTGGCCCGGGCACGTAACTTTGCCCAAGTCGGAAACCTTCCCGTCGTACTTATCGAGTCGGAACGGGAAAAGACCGATGGCAGCCAGACCAGGCAATACGACTGGGACGAGCTGAAAACCGCTTACAACGGCCGCAGTGTTCGGTCGACCGGCGTGAAGAACAACGGCAACGACACCCGCGAACCGCCGTTTCGCGGTGCGGTAGTCATCGGACAGAACCATGCGGTGAATGCTTCCGAACCCATCCTGCAGCGAATCATTCATATCGCCATGACCAAAGATGGCCAAACACCTAAAACCAAGCTGCAGGTGGAAAAGCTGGAGCGCATGCCGGTTGACCGGGTCAGTGGATTCCTGATCAAGGCCACGACAATGGAGAGCCAGGTAATGGAGACAGTGCGTGAAAAGGCTCCCCAGTACGAGCAACAGCTGCTGGCCTTGCCCGAGATCCGTACCGTTCGTATCGCCAAGAACCACGCGCAATTGCACGCACTGGTCGACGCGCTGGTGAATGTCGTCCCGCTGAAAAAGCACCAGGTAGATGCAGCTCACTCCGAGATTCAAAGCATGGCCCAGGAACGCCAGTTGGCCATCAACGCTGATCACCCGATCGTGGTCGAGTTCTGGGAACTGTACGAGTACCTCAACAGCACGGCCGGCGCTCTGAACCACTCACGCAATGACGGGCTGATCGCTGTGAACCTGAACGACTTTGCCAAAGAAGCGGCAGAGAAACGGCAGAAAGTGCCTGACCTGACTGAACTCAAGCGTCACTTGAAAACCAGCAAATGCCCCAAGTTCATCGAGACGAACAGAAATGTCTGCTCGGCCTGGGAACTTGATGCAGCCGAAAAGCCGAAAACCGTGCGGTGCTGGATTTTTCAAGCCGGCTGATTAAGAGAGCGAAGGATTTACAAGCGCCGGCATGGGCCGGTGAGAAAGGGGTATCGAGGAGTACCAGCTCCTCGATACCGATCACTGAAAGGAGCAACACCATGGAAGCACAGCACCATATCAGCGACGAAGCGAAGGCTACCACATCACCTGGTCAATGCGCGCTAACAGCACGCCACCTGGTGGCTATCCGCATTGTCGGTACCGCGATATTCGATTACCAGGTACGCAAAACGCCCGATGCACGGATCCGCTTGGAATGCCTGGCCACCATGGCCCATGCCCAAGGAGACCTGACCGATGTTGACGCGCTTGTCGTTGCACAGGTACTGGCAAATCCCACTAAATACGCGTATCAGAGAGAGAACCGAAATCGTGTCTGAACAAATGCAGATCGTCACAGAATGGCCAGAACTGCAGCAAAATTTTGAGGAGAGTGAGTGACGTGAGCAAGCTGGATCGTTTTATGCGTGAGAAGGATGTGCTTGCGGTGACATCCTTTTCCAGAACCACCCTCTGGCGAGCAATGAAGATCGGACGATTCCCCAAGCCAGTGCGGATCTCGCCGGGCCGTGTTGGATGGCGCGAGTCCTCGATAGCTAGCTGGCAGCAGGACCCTCAGAAATGGCAGTCCCCTGAGCAGAACGAAGCCGCGTAAGCGGCTTCACTTATTTCAGCTTGGCATTGACTACGTTTCTTTGCAGCCATACAGACCAGCGCAGTAACCCTTCCTGTTTCTCTTTGAAGTAGTCGTGCCGATCATAGTGCTTCGACGAAACATCGTTGAATGCATGCCCCTGAATTCGATCCCGCACGTCTTTGCTCAACCCTGCCACCCCCATCAAGGTTTTGCAGGTCCGGCGTATGTCACGCAGCGTGAAGGGACCATTAAAAATTTCAGTGTGTCGTCCATACAGCTTTGTGACTGCTCTGGACAGCGACTGTGTGTGCAGTGCTTTGCCTTCCATCTTGCCTTCAAAAGGGTACACGCTGGTTTCACTGACCTCGTCCATCACCTTCAAACTGCGACGCATGAGCGTGTTGTAAGGTACGACGTGCAGTGAGCGCTCGCCGTCCTGGGCCTTCTTATTCCGAATGACCAGGTGGTCCTTGAAGTAGTGCCGGCGTTCGCTTGCCAAGAGCTGTTCCGGCCGTTGACCACCCGATGCAATCAGGAACTTGAGCAATTCAGAAGTCACCAGCGTCAGGTGTTCCGGCAGCATTTGCCAAAGGCTGGCCAGCTCGTCAGTAGACAGCGCCCGATCGCCAGGCCGCTCCCAGTCCGACTGGACCGGCACGCTGGCCACAGGGTTACTCGTCAAACCGAACTTCAATGCCGCTTTTTGATAGCTGCGCGGATTGAACTCTTGCTCAAGACCTACTTGAAAGGCTGCATGTAGTTGCGACCGGACTCTATTGCAGTACGTGGTGACCCCGGCATTGATCATTTTGACCAGGATGTCCCGAATGTCGCTAGGCCCAATCAGGACAACCGGGCGTGAAGCCAGATGCGGGAAGGGGTCAGAGACGTAGTGCTTTAACGACCACTCAACATCAGGAGCGGTTGTTGCCTGCTTGGCTTTGAGCTTGTTGACATACGCCTCGATCAGTTGCTGGAAAGTACCAGGAGCAACCAACACTTCCTTTTCAACGCGGCACATATCCCGCGCCGCAGCCAGACTCATCGATGGCCATGTACCCAGTTTGGTCTTGATCTTCTTCCCATCCAGCCGGCGCTGGAAATAGAACTCTTTGGTGCCTGTAGGTCGCACCCTCAGCACCAGAACGCCTTCGCCTTTCGCGCTGCGCCCATCTGACACCGTGTATTCCCGTTCTTCGGGCTTCATTGCCCTGATCTGTTTGTCCGTGAGCATTTGGGGGCCGTATCTGGGGGCCGTTAGGCCGAAGCATGGGGATGAACGGTGGTACAGCATGAAACTGAACACCTAACGCAAAGCCTTGATTCTGCTGGCTTAAACGGACGAAATCATACACCACGCGCCTGCATGACACTCCACCCACCATAGATTCCCAAGCTGATAACGAGGGTTCGATTCCCTTCACCCGCTCCAGCCCCTTCCGCGTAACCTCCGGTTACCGCCCCGATAGCCCTAAAGCCATGCAGTAACTGGCTTTGGCTATTCGCGATACCGCCCTCCTCCCGGCTCCATACTCTTTTGTCACTTCGAAAAAATCGCCTCAGCGTCTCCCATCGTGACACCTGCGCTTCCTGCTGCACCTGAACCCGCTCCGGCAGATCGCGAAGATTGACCCATAACTCTCCGTGCCAATGCAACGTTCCCAGCCGGCAGCCCTGCCGACGCCTATCGACTCGAATGGGATCATCCACGCCCGCCTCGCGCGACATTGCTGACTACTCACCCTCTCAGGATTTTCAAGCTATCGCTATTGGAGCTTACTGGCCTGAGCGTCAGACGAAAATTCCTTAGCCTTGAGCCGTTGGCCGTTAGGCAGGATGATTTCAAGTTCAGTGCCGGCAGGTTTTGGCTGAAGCTGGCCAGCCTGGCCATGTGTTTTGTTTGCCATTGCTCTGCGCTCAATCATTGACGGATAGTGAGACGCGATGAGCGTAATAACGCCTACAGGCAGTAGTACCCAAAGCGTAATGGCCAATCCGGATTTCATTTTCCTGCTCCTGGTTCTTTTCCCTTAAGGAGGGTCTGAAGTAGCCATGTATTTCTGGCTGGCTTCAGCCCCCCGCCGGGCGAGTGAAATCGATCAATGGCTGCTACATAAGTGGTCGCCGGTTTAATGACGCGAGGCGTGATGGCCGGGCATATAAAGGGAATGCCGATGCCAAATGGATTACACGATGGGAGCCCTCAGCAATGAGCTTTGACATTATTATCTTGAAGCCTGCAGACCTCAGTGAAAACGATCTGTCCAACGTCGAGAACGTGCTGGATATTGGATGCCCTGAGGCCGTAATCACATTTCTGGAGTTGGTGTTCCCTGGATGTGCCCAAGGTGCATTTTCGGACGGTGAACGCTACTCGCTCGAGTCTGTTCAGAATGGAGACCCCGTGACCTCCCTACACCTTACTCTCAGATACGGCCGAGCCTGGTCTGAGGCAACCAATGCTGAGTTCGTGACCCTGCTCTTGAGGCTCTGCCAATTGCTCCAGTCAGTCGCTTTTGCGGTCTCCGATAACTCAAGGATCACACCCCCTGCTAAAGACAGCCCATCTTGCTCGTCATAGAGCGGCTCACCTGGGGAGTGGGTGCGCGGACTTGATCACATGGCCAGGAAACAACGCTTCATAAAAAGCAGTGGGACTTGGCCGAACGCTTACTCAACACATCCTGCTCAACACCTCGATTCCCTCAGCGAGAAACCGACGCGCGGCCTCATCCTCAAGCTTTCCTTCACGAATCTTGCCGTGTACACCGCCAATCACGATCTGCGGGTACGGCGCCAGCCGTGCCTGCACCGCCCACAGTGCTTCATTGACCTGTTGCTGTGCCCGAACGCCACCGGTGAAGGCCGGTGAGGCGGTGAAAACCAGCACCGGTTTGTCTTTCAACACCGAGCGTCCATGCGGACGCGACAGCCAGTCAAGGGTATTTTTCAGTACGCCGGACATGCCGTGGTTGTACTCCGGCGCGGCCAGCACCAGGGCATCGGCGCTGGCCACGGCCTCGCGCAGGGCGATAACCACAGCGGGCGAAGCCGGGCCGTCGTGGTCTTCGTTGTACATCGGGATCTCGTGCAACGTATGGATCGTCAGTTGTGCATGCGCGGGCAGCCCTTCGGCGGCCAGGGTGCGCAGGATGATTTCGTGGTTGGATGCCTGGCGCAAGCTGCCGCACAGGCCCAGCAGGTGAAGGGTGTTCATGGATGGTGCTCCAGAGCGCGTTGGATGGCCATGGCCACGCCCTGCCCGCCGCCGATGCACAGCGTGGCCAGGCCGCGGCTCAGGTTGCGGCGATGCATTTCGTGCAGCAGGCTGACCAGCAGGCGACAGCCCGAGGCGCCCAGCGGATGGCCCAGCGCCAGGGCGCCGCCATTGACGTTGACGCGTGCAAGGTCCCAGCCCAGCTCGCGCTGCACGGCCAGAGCCTGCACGGCGAACGCTTCGCTGGCTTCGATCAGTTCCAGTTGCCCAAGGGTCCAGCCGGCTTTTTGCAGGCACAGGTCGGTGGCGAACACCGGGCCGGTGCCCATCACCGTCGGGTCGACACCGGCGCTGGCAAAAGCAGCAATACGGCCCAGGATCGGCAGACCAAGTTGTAGGGCCTTGTCTTCGCTCATGAGCATCACGGCGGCAGCGCCATCGCTGAGCGGCGCGGCATTGCCGGCGGTCACGCTGCCATCTGGGGCAAAAGCCGGGCGCAGACTGGCCAGCCCTTCAGGGGTGACGGCTTCAAGCGGAGGCTCATCGTGCTCGATCACCCGGGCGTTGCCTCGTCGATCACGCACCGTGACCGGCACGATCTCGGCCTGGAAGCGGCCATGCCGGTGGGCCTGTTCGGCGCGTTGGTGCGAGACCAGGGTGTAGGCATCCTGTTGCTCACGACACAAGCCGTACTGCTCGGCCAGGTTTTCGGCGGTCACGCCCATGGGGTAATCATTGAACGCATCCCACAGGCCATCGTGCAGCAGGCTGTCGCGCAATGATTCGTGCCCCATGCGCAAACCGTTGCGGGCGCCCTGCAATACAAAAGGGGCGTTGCTCACGCTCTCCTGACCACCGGCGATCACCACGTCGGCATCGCCGCAGCGAATGGCCTGGGCCGCCAGTTGCACCGCCTTGAGGCCTGAGCCGCCGAGTTTGTTGAGGGTCATGGCCGGCACGGTATAAGGCAGTCCGGCGCGCAAGGCGCTCTGACGGGCCGGGTTCTGCCCGGCACCTGCGGTCAGTACCTGGCCCATGATGACTTCATCGACCTGATCGGCGGCCAGACCCGTACGCGTCAGCAGGCCACGGATTACCGCCGCACCCAATTCCACTGCCGGCTCATTACCCAGAACACCCTGGAATCGTCCGCTCGGGGTGCGCACCGCTGCCACTATCACCGCGTCGCTCATTGCACTTCTCACAGGTACGACAAAACCGCCTCCGCATACGGAGGGCTTATCGGGCTTTCACAACAAATGAACGGATGGCTAAGCGCCCACCATGAAAAATACCGCCTTGGCCACCTGCGTCGAACGGTTGCGCCAGGCATGCCGGGTGCCTTGCTGAATCACCACGTCACCGGGGCGCAGCAGGCGTTGCTCGCCGTTGTCCAGCTCCAGCCACAGCTCGCCTTCAAGCAGCACGCCGTAGTCCAGGGTCGGTGAACGGTGCATGGCCGGGTCGGCAGCCTCGAAGGTCTGCAGCAGGTCTGGCATGGTTTCCAGCATCTGCGCCACGGCCCGTTGTGGATCCAGAGGCGCGGCCATGACCGTGTCCGGCGGCAGGCTGACCATCAGCAGCGAGGTGCCGCCTGGGCCGGGAATCAATGCACTGCCGGGACCGGTCAGATCCTGGGTGGAGGGCAGGTCCGGTTGCGTGGCCCATACTTGGGCGATGCCGTAGCCGGGCATGTCTTCAAAGCGGGTGGCGCGCGGCGCCGGGGCATCGCTCACAAATACAGCGTGGCCCTGTTCATTGTGCCCGGTGACAATTCTTCTGACGTGCATGCAATACCCTCAAACAATCGGTTGCCCGGCAGGCCGGGTGAAGAAGTCGTGATACTTCACCCGGCCGTCACTTATGGACAGATGACGTAGTTGCCGAAGCCACCGTTGCGGTTTTCGATGCCGCTGATGGCTTCGTTGACCTGCTCCAGCGCAAAAGCGCTGTGTTCGAAGAACGACAGGTCCAGCACGCCTGACTCCACCATATCGGCCATGTTCTGGCCTTGTGCGGTGGTGAACCAGGCCGAACCGCTGAGCTGGATGTCGTTGTCCATCATCCAGTGCAGGTCCAGCGGCACCGGCCCGGAAACGGCGCCGATATTGACCAGGTGTCCGCCACGGTGAAGGCCGCGCATGGCATCGACCAGGGTTTCACCTTGTGCGCCAGGCCCCAGCGCATCGATCACCACGTCCAGGCCTTCGCCGTCGGTCACCCGCTCGACCCAATCGGCGATCGAGCCCTGGCCCAGGGTGTGAATCTGGATACGACCCGGCGCGGCCAGGTCCTTGACCCGCTGGAACAACGCCTCGTTACGCGCGGTGCCCAGAATCTTGCGCGCGCCCATGGCCAGTGCCAGGGCCACGGCACCCAGACCGAGGGTGCCGCTGATGCCGTTGATCAGTACTGTGCTGCCAGGCCCGACATTGGCCTTGAGCAGTGCCCGGTAGGCGGTGCCGAGGTAGCCCAGGCGGGCGGCGGTTTCGAAGTTGAGGTTGTCCGGCAGCTTGACCAGGCTGTATTGCGGCGCCGGCATGAATTCGCAGAGCCCGCCGTACGGGTAGTCTTCGAATATGCGCGGGCTTCGTGGGGTAAAGCCGAAATAACCGTTGAAGGTGTAGGACGTGCAGCCGGTGGTATTGCCCGCGCGGCAGGCGCGGCACGAGCCACAAAAGCGCGCCGGGTTGACATAGACGCGGTCGCCGGGCTTGAAGTCATAGACCTGCTCGCCCACCTGCTCGATGACACCGGTCGGGTCCAGACCGAAGATGGCCGGCAAGCGCGGCAGTGGCAGGTGCGGGAACCAGGTGGTCCAGTTCGTCAGAATGTTGTGCAGGTTGGGGACAATGCCGCAAGCCTTGACCCGTACCAGCACTTCGGTAGGGCGAATGGCAGGTACAGGCACCTGCTCGATCTGCATGGGTTTGCCGCCTTCGTACATCCGTGCGGCACGCATCGTTTTTAGGGTCATGCTGGGGTTCTCCGACTCTTGTTCTTGTTTTTGCTGGCCGCTCACACGTATTTCGGTGTGGGCGCAGAAACCTTGATTGCATTTTTTCAGCGCAGGCCGTCTTCACCCTTGACGTCGGCGGCGGCAAGACCGCCCAGGCGGGCCTGGATGCGTCCGCCGGTGGCCATGGCCAGGGCAAAGGCAATTTCGTTGCGGCGCGGGCCGTCCCACACGGTCACCTCGGCCACGCCGAAGTGGCTGCGCACATAGGCGGCGTGTATATGGCCCAGCGGCATCATCAGCCGGCAGCCGGGGCCGCCGATGGTCTTGGCCGCCGGCACGATGGCCTTGGGCTCGCCCAGCAAGGCGCGCATGGCCCAGCCGCCGGCTTCGTGCCAGACCGCGCCGTGCTCAAGCTCGCCATCCTCACCGACGATGGCGGCCTTGCCGTAGGCCTGCACCTGATCGACACCACCCAGGGCGTCGACCAGCCGTTGTGACAGCTCGGTACCCAACCCGCGCAGGGCTTGCATGAACGGCAAAAGGTCCTCGACATAGCGCCCTGCATAGGGGTTTTCGATCACTGCCGTGGCCACCGCGACCCTCAAGGGCCGGGTCGCCAGCGGGCCGCCTTCGTGCAGGACCTCCTCGATATCCAGTTTGAATTTGCGGACTTTCACCAATGCCATGCTCACTCTCCCGGTAACGGCCTGAAATATTTATTGGCGTGTTTGCATTATGCATCTTGCGATTTATTGTGCAAGAAATTATGTTTTATGCACAAAACAACAGCGAGGCATCACCATGAAACTCATTTCCTTCACGCTGAACGGCCAATCCGGCTATGGCGCCGTGGTCGGCGAACGGGTCGTCGACCTGGGGCGTCACTTCAGTAAAGTGCGCGATCTGGCAGGTCTGCTGGCCGATTCCGCCAGGCTCGACGAGGCGCGTGCACGTGTGGCCAGCGGTGAAAGCGATTACGCGCTGAGTGAGGTGACCCTGGCACCGGTGATCCCCGCCCCCGGCAAGGTCATCTGCGTGGGCATCAATTACGTGGCCCACGCCGAAGAAGCAGGACGCAAGGTCGGCCAGCACCCGGTGATTTTCCAGCGCTTTGCCGAAACCCTGCAGGCCCATGACGCGCCGCTGGTGCGCCCAAAGGTGTCCGAACAGTTCGATTTCGAGGCCGAACTGGCGGTGGTGATCGGCAAAGGCGGTTCGCACATCAGCCCGGAAAACGCCATGGAACACGTGGCCGGCTACACCTGCTTCAACGACGCCAGCGTGCGCGACTGGCAGTTCCACACTCACCAGTACGGCATGGGCAAGACTTTTCGCAGCACCGGGGCCCTGGGCCCATGGCTGGTGACCGCCGATGAGATCGCCGACTATCGCCAACTGGAAGTTCGCGGCATCCTCAACGGCGAACAACTGCAAGAGGGCCTGCTTTCGGAGCTGGCGTTCGACATTCCGCACCTGATCGCCTACGTCTCCCAGGCACTGGACTGGAACCCCGGCGACATCCTCGCCACCGGCACGCCCAGCGGCATCGGCTTCAAGCGCAACCCACCCATTTTCCTCAAGCCCGGTGATGTGTTCGAGGTGAACATCAGCCAGATCGGCACCTTGTCCAACCCGGTCGTCGACGAAGACTGAGCCATCCATCCTCCAACAATGACAAGATCAGGACACTCACCCATGGCCACCCTGCCCCGCATCGAGTTCACCCACACCGGCACCTTCTGCAGCGACCTGGACAACATGGTCGAGTTCTATTGCAGCAAGCTGGGCTTCATCGTCAGCGACAAAGGCGTTGCCTCCACCGGCCATCGCCTGTTCTTCATGACCCAGAACCCCGAGGTGCACCACCAACTGGTGCTGTTCGACGGCAAGCCCACCGACTTGCCGTTCAACCCGATCAACCAGTTGTCGTTCCTGCTCGACAGCCTCGATGACCTCAAGGCGTTCTACACCTTCGCCAAGGCGCAGGGCCTGGGCCCGCTCGATCAGGTCGATCATGGCAACGCCTGGTCGATGTATTTCAAGGACCCTGAAGGCAACCCGATCGAGATGTACGTCGACGCGCCCTTCTACACCAACCAGCCGTGCCGCGAGCCGCTGGACCTGGAGCAGAGCAGCGAGCAAATCCTGGCCACCACCGAAGCGATGTGCCGCCGCCGGCCGGGATTCCAGACCCGCACGCAGTGGATCGAGTCGACCCGCCAGCGTATCGCCGAACAGCGCGTGCGCTGGTAAAGGCCCACGCCAAGCCACCTCTGTGCGGCCCGCCGGGCCGCACATCACCCGGGGCAGAATCTGTCATGCACAAGAATTTCATCGATGGCCTGTGGTGCGAAGGCCACACGGTCCGCGACAACCTCAACCCATCGGACCTGACCGAGCAAGTCGGCCTGTACGCTCAAGGCACTGACCACGACACCCAGCGCGCCATCACCGCCGCCACCGCCGCCCAACCGTTGTGGCAGGCCGCCGGCCCCCGGCGCCGGGCCGAGGCGCTGGACCTGATCGGCAGCGAAATCCTCGCCCGCCGTGAAGAACTTGGCCGTCTGCTGGCCCGCGAAGAAGGCAAGGTGCTGACCGAAGCCATCGGCGAGGTGGTACGCGCCGGGCACATCTTCAAATTCTTTGCCGGCGAGGCGCTGCGGGTCAGCGGCGAGCACCTGGACTCGGTCCGGCCCGGCATCGAGGTCGACGTGTTGCGCCAGCCAGTGGGCGTGGTCGGCATCATCACACCGTGGAATTTTCCCATTGCCATCCCGGCCTGGAAAATCGCCCCGGCCCTGGCCTATGGCAACGCCGTGGTGTTCAAGCCGGCCGACCTGATGATGGGCCGCGGCAGCGTGATCGGCCCGGTGGCCGACAAGGCGCCCTTCGGCCTGTCTGCCGGGATCTGCATCACCTCGCTCAAGTACGCCACGCATTTCAAGCGCCATGTGCAAAGCGGCATGGTCATGGTCAACACCCCCACCGCCGGGGTCGACTACCACGTGCCGTTCGGCGGCACCAAGGCCTCCAGCCACGGGCCACGCGAACAGGGCCGGCATGCCATCGACTTCTTCACGACGGTGAAAACCGCCTACACCCAGGCCTGAAACCGCCCGCTACCTGACAACAACAAGAGTGAGAACACTATGGATTACGACCTGATCATCGTCGGTATGGGCCCGGTGGGTGTGACTGCTGCCAACCTGGCCGGCCAGTGGGGACTGCGCACGCTGGTGCTGGACAAAAGCGACAGCGTCTACCAGAACCCACGCGCCATGGGCATGGACCATGAAGCCATGCGCACCTTCGACAATATCGGCCTGGCCGAGGGTATCGCTGAGCATGTGATGCCGTATCGCGCCTCGCATTACCTCAACGCCCAGGCGCAACTGATCAAGCACATCGACGCCGCCAGGCCGCCGTTCCAACTGGGCTGGGCGCCGAACTACGTGTTTTCCCAACCGCCGCTGGAGCGCGCCTTGCGCGGCAACCTGCAGGTCTGGCCACATGTCGACGTGCGCCTGGGTCGCGAGGTGGCAGGTTTTATCCAGAGCGATGGCCAGGTCAGCGTCAGCTTCAACAACCCTGATGGCTCGCCGGGGCAAGCCAGCGCCGCCTGGTTGCTGGCCTGTGACGGCGGCACCAGCCCGATCCGCACGCACCTGAAGCTGAACATGGAAGACCTGGCGTTCGACGAGCCTTGGCTGGTGGTCGACGTCATGCTCAAGGAAGGCGCTGGCGACAGCCTGCCCACGACCAATGTGCAGTACTGCGAAACCAGTCGGCCGAGCACGTTCGTGGTCGGCCCTGGTCGGCACCGGCGCTGGGAGTTCATGATCAACGATGGCGAGTCGCCCACCGAAATCATCCATCCCGACTCGATCCGGCAACTGATCTCGCGCTGGCTGCCGGCCGGCGACTATGACATCTGGCGTGCCTCGAGCTACCGCTTTCATGCGCTGATACTGGAGCAGTGGCGAGTCGACAACCTGTTCTTTCTTGGTGATGCCGCGCACATGACCCCACCGTTCCTGGCCCAGGGCATGTGCCAGGGCATTCGCGATGCCATGAACCTGATCTGGAAGCTGGCGCTGGTGCAGCGCGGCCTGGCCACGCCAGACCTGCTCGACAGCTATCAGGTCGAGCGCGCGCCGCACGTCAAGCGCACCACCGAGGTGGCCAAGGAATTCGGCCAGACCATCTGCGAGCGTGACCCCGAGCGCGCTGCCGAACGTGACCGGATGCTGGTCGCCAGCCTGGCCAGCACGCCCAGCGGCACCGTTCGCCAATCGCTGATCCCGGGGCTCAAGGGTGGTTTCATTGATGGCCGCGCCCCGGCTGGCGAGCTGTTCCCGCAACCTCGTGTTACCGACCACCAGGGCCGCGAAGATTTGCTCGACCGTTTCACCGGGCAAAGCCTGCGGCTGGTGATCGCAGAAGGGTTTGCTGCGACCGATGCGTTGCTGGAGGCGCTGGACCACAGCCTGGCCGGGCAGCACTGGCCAGTGAGCGTAGTGCAGTTGAGTGCACGACCGCAAAGGGTGCACCAGTACCGCGAGCACGATGGCGTACTCGGCGACTGGATGAGCCGGCAGCAATGCCAGGTGCTGCTGGTGCGTCCGGACCATTACGTCTACGGCGGTGCCAGCGACCTGGAACAGGCCGTGCTGCTGATCCGCCAGGCTTTGGACCACCTGCGCGGTTGAACATCATAGGAGCGACCAGCAGTCGCGAAGGCCGCCGTGAATCATGCGGGCCCTTTCGCGACCGCTGGTCGCTACAGATCAGGCGTTTACGGCGCCAAGGCGATGGGTCGTCTCCTATTGCAACGTCGAATGCTGCTGGCGCAACACGTCAGTGATGTTAGCCAGGGTGCCGCCGATGTGGTCACCCAGCATTTGCACCGAGGCCTCGACATCACGTGCCAGCACCGCATCCATCAGCACCTTGTGCTCGTCGCCCTTGTGCCGCTCGACCTTGCGGTGCAGGGCCGAGAAGCGTCGGTAGCGTTCGGCCTGGTCGAACAACGAGTCGATCAGGCGCAATAACATGCCCGATGGACAGGCCGAGAACAGGGCGAAGTGGAACGCTTTGTGACGCACCGACCAGTCGTCATCCAGCGCCACGGAAATGCTGCCCAGGCGCTTTTCGATCACCCCGAGCCGATGGTACGCGCCCAGCACACTGGCTTCCCAGCCGTCGTCGCCATGACGGATCGCGTCGGCCAGCGCCTGGCACTCGAGCAAGCGGCGCAGTTGGGTGATCTGCTGGAAATCTTCGACCGACAACCTTGCAACCCGAAAGCCCTTGTTCTCGACCGCCTCGACAATGCCCTCCTGGGCCAGGCGGTTGAGTGCTTCGCGAATCGGTGAGCTGCTCAGGCCGTAGCTCTGCGAGAGCTCGGCTACCTTGAGTTTTTCACCGGGGGCCAGGTCGCAACAGATGATCGACTTCTTCATCTGCTGCAAGGCCACCTCGATGAGAGAGCCGCTGTGTAGAGTCTGCATGTTCAGGGGGTATCCATGGATGTTGCACGCTCACGAATTTTATGCACAAAAGATGATTTGTGCAATTTTGACATCATTCAAGTCGAAAATAACTCAATGCTTCGCGCAATTGCCCGGCCAGGTGTTCCAGTTCAAGGCAGGCCTGGCGAGATTGGGCCCAGCAACGCGGCTCGTGCTGAAACGGCAACAGACCCTAACGATTCGCTGCAACCGTCCCTGCCCTTCGAACACCGCTTGCAGGTTGCCGGCCATGGCTGCCGCCAGCAGTACGCTCAGCCCGCACAGCAGGCTGAAGCCCAGCGCCAGCAAGGCGCCGATGGATAACGATTCAAGTGCTGCAGACACAGATTTCATCTTCTTGTTCTTCCTATGGCATTGCAGGGATGGCGCCTTTGGCGGCAAGTCTCGGTTTTTTGCTTGACTTCCCTTCTACAGGCATCCTATTTTTGTGCACAAAGCATGACATTAAGCAAAAACAAAATAATAATGCACAAAAAAGAGAGACTGCGATGCACGAATCAATCCTCCCCGCCGCCCACCTCCCCATCGCCTGGCCCAAGGTCGTCCTGACCCAATCGCAGCCGGCCTGTTCGCCACCTGTTCGTCATTGACGCAAGGCGCGCAAAGACGCGGCCACCCAGGCATCCGTGCCCACGGATGGAACCCCTGTAACAACAACAAGAATGCAGAAGAGGTATCCATGAATATCCAGCAACGCGATCGCGTTACACCCGCCTTCACCCGGCGTACGGTCAATACCCTGAGTGCCGCCATTGCCCTGTGCTCGGCCAATGCCATGGCCATGACGTTCGATACCGGCGTCGACGGACTGACCACCCGGTGGGACAACACCGTCAAGTACAGCAACGCCTGGCGCCTCAACGAACGCGCCGACAATGTGATGGCCTCCCGTACCAATCCCAACGTCGACGATGGTGATCGCAACTTCAGTACCGGGCTGATCTCCAACCGCTTCGACCTGCTTTCGGAGCTGGACATCAAGTACCGCGATGTCGGCGCGCGCCTCAGCGGCGCGGCCTGGTACGACACCGTGTACAACGAAAGCAACGACAACAATTCGCCCGGCACCGCCAACCCGGTGAGCGTTCGCTACAACGAATTCACGCGCAAGACCCGCAACCTGCATGGCCGTGACGGCGAGTTGCTCGACGCCTTTGTGTACGGCGCCACCGACATCGGCTCGACCCGTCTCTCTGCCCGCCTGGGCCAGTTCAACCAGATCTACGGCGAGAGCCTGTTCTTCGGTGCCAATGGCATTGCCAATGCGCAAAGCACGGTGGATCTGGTCAAGTTGCAATCGGTGCCCGGTTCGCAGTTCAAGGAAATCCTGCTGCCCACCGAGCAGTTCTCGTTCAACTGGCAACTGACCGACACCGTCAGCGTCGGCGCCTACTACCAGTTCGAATGGAACAAGACCCGCCTGCCCGGCTCCGGCAGTTACTTCAGCGCTGGCGACTTTGTCGGCGATGGCGCCGAAAGCCTGTACTTCGCCGGTGGCCGGTTGCTGCGCGGCCGCGACATCAAGGCCCGCGACTCGGGCCAGTTCGGCGGCCAGATACGCTTCGCCCTGGAAGACTGGGAGTTCGGCCTGTACGCGGCGCGTTATCACGAGAAAACCCCGGTCTGGTACTGGCGCCCCGGCTTTCTCGGCGGCGACGACAGCTTCATCAACGTCTACCCCGAAGACATCAAGGTCTATGGCGCCAGCTTCAGCACGCTGGTGGGCGAGGCCAATATCGCCGGTGAAATCTCGATGCGCGTCGATACCCCCCTGGCCGCCAATGGCGGTGTGGTGGTCACCGGCGACATGACGGGCAACAACAGCAGCCGGGCGCTGTACCCGATCGGCGACTCGCTGCATGCACAGCTGTCGATGGTCAATGTCTATGGCGGCTCGGCCCTGTGGGACGGCGCGTCACTGCTCGGCGAGGTGGCTTTCAACCGACGCCTGAGCGTCAAGCGCAACGCCGGGCAACTGGACCCCAACAGCACCCGCGATGCCTATTCGGTGCGTGCCACTTTCGAGCCGCAGTACTTTCAGGTCATTCCCGGCATCGATGTGCAACTGCCCATTACGGTGGGCTACACGCCTTACGGCCGCTCCTCGGTCACCCCACAGGCGTTTGCCCCCGAGCACGGCGGTGACGTCACCCTGGCACTCAAGGCCGACTACCAGAAGCAATGGTACGCCTCGCTCAGCTACACCAATTTCTTCGGCGACGGCGGCCCCATTGTCGGCCAGGACAATAACTACACCTTCGAGCAAACCCTGAAAGACCGGGACTTCATCGCCTTTTCGATCCAGCGTACTTTCTGATCCACGGAGAACAATAAAATGAAAAGACAGGTTCTGCTGTTGACCGTCCTGACGACCAGCCTGCTCACCGGCGCAGCCCATGCCGCCGTCTCCGCCGATGAAGCGGCCAGACTCAAGACCAGCCTGACGCCTCTTGGCGCCGAACGCGCCGGCAATGCCGATGGCAGCATCCCGGCCTGGACCGGCGGGCTGACCAAGGACGTTGCCGGCCCCAAGTTCGGTGATGTGCCGGCCGATCCGTTCCCCGGTGAAAAACCGCTGGTGCGCATTACGGCCGCCAATGCCAGCCAGTACGCCGGCAAGCTCAGCGAAGGCACCCAGGCACTGTTGCAAAAGTACCCCAACAGCTTTCACCTGGACATTTACCCGACCCATCGCAGCGCCGCTGCGCCGCAGTGGGTGTACGACAACACCGCCACCAACGCCACCAAATGCCAGCTCACCGAAGGTGGCCTGTCGGTGCAAGGCTGCTACGGCGGCATTCCGTTTCCGATCCCGAAAAACGGCAACGAACTGATCTGGAATTCGCTGCTGCGCGTGGAAGCCGAATCGGTCGAAATGGGTTATCGCAACACCATCGGCAACGCCGACGGCTCGCGAACCATGGCCAGCCGTGGCATCGAGAACTGGCAATACCCGTACTACTACAAGGACGGCAGCGCCGAAAAATGGCCGGGGCAATACGTGCTGCTGCGCTTTATCACCAATGAGCCGCCGTTCAAGGCCGGTGAATCGCTGGTCACCCATGACAGCATCAATGCCGCCAGCCCCCGCGATGCCTGGCAATACCTGGTCGGCCAGCGCCGGGTACGGCGTGCGCCCACCGTGGGTTATGACACCCCAGACTTCGTCGCCTCCGGCGCCAACTACTTCGACGAAGTGCACGGTTTCATCGGCCACCCGGATCGCTACCAGTGGAAGCTGATCGGCAAGAAGGAAATGTACATTCCGTACAACCTCAACAACTTCCACGCCCAGAAGCCTGACGACGTCAACACCAAGGACGTGCTCAACCCCGAGAAGATGCGCTGGGAGTTGCACCGGATCTGGGAGGTCGAGGCCACGGTCGCGCCAGGCAAACGCCATGCCGTGCCCAAGCGGCGCTTCTATATCGACGAAGACAGCTGGACAGTGGCGATGGTCGACGGCTACGACGCCCAGGGCAAACTGTGGCGCGTCAACCAGGTGCTGCCGTTCGTGGTGCCGTCGATCCCGGCCGTGGTGGTCAAGCCGGTGGTCATCTACAACCTGCAGGCCGGCACCTACAGCGTGGTCCAGGGCCTCAATGGCGAGCGCTACTCGGTGGTGCCACGCAAGCCGGAGAACTTCTTCACCGGCAATGCGGTGGCCTCGGACTCCGCACGCTGACCCAGCATCAAGGGTGGGCCTGCGGGCCCGCCCATGCTTGAGGATCCAATGATGCCTAGATTTTCAGTCGGCCTGCTGACGGCCTGCCTGTGCCTGAGTACCTTGCACAGCCTGCCTGGCAATGCCAGCACCCTCGCCAACGAGCCACCGGTGCTCACCGAGCCGCTACAACAACCGGCCCTGCACAGCGCCCTGGCGCCACGTGCGCTGATGCTGGACGTCACCACCGCCGGCAACGCTCTGGTCGCCGTGGGTGAGCGCGGGTTTATCGTACGCTCCGAAGACAACGGGGACACCTGGCAACAGGTGCCCGCCCCGGTCAGCGTGACCCTGACCCGCGTCACCTTCCCCAGCGCCGAACACGGCTGGGCGGTGGGCCATGCAGGGGTGATCCTGCACAGCGGTGACGGCGGGCGCAGCTGGCACCTGCAACTGGACGGCCGTGCCGCCGCCCTGCAGATGCAGCAGGCGGCCGAGCAAGCCCTGGCCACAGCCCCTGGCGCGGCCGCCGAGCGGCGCCTGAACGAGGCGCGCAACCAGGTCGCCGATGGTCCGGACAAACCGTTTCTGGCCGTGCACTTTTTCGACACCCGGCGCGGTCTGGTGGTCGGCGCCTACGGCCTGGCCTTCGCCACCGAGGACGGCGGTGCACACTGGCAATCGATCGACACACACCTGGAGAACCCTGGCGCGCTGCACCTGTACGCCATCGAAGCACTGGGCGCTCAGGTCTTCATCGCCGGGGAACAAGGCCTGCTGTTGCGCTCACAGGATGGCGGCGCCAGCTTCCAGGCCCTGGACTCGCCGGCCAGCGGCACGCTGTTCGGGCTGGTCGCGGCAGGCCCCAGGCGCCTTTTGGCCTTCGGGCTGCGCGGCAAGCTCTATCTGTCCGACGATGCCGGCGACAGCTGGCAAGGCATTGCCAATCCGCAACCGATCACCCTCACCGCCGGCACCCGCCTGAGCGACGGGCGCCTTGTGCTGGCCGACGAATCCGGCCGGCTGCTGACCAGCGCAGATCCCTTGCACGGCTTTGCCTCCCTGTCGCTGGATGAGGCGGCGTACCTCACCGGCCTCACTGAACTGGCCGACGGCCAAGTGGTGGTCAGCAGTGCGCGCGGGCTGTCGCGCCAAGGCCTTGATCCACACACCATCGATGCCTTGAAGCGGAGCACGCCACGTGAACAGTAAAGTCCTTTCCCCGCCGCCTGGCAGCGACGCCGGCGTTGCCCCGTTTGATCCGCGTTCAGGTGGTATCGCCGAGCGTGTGCTGTTTCGCTTTCGGCTGTTGATTGTGCTGCTGTGCCTGTTGGCCAGCGTCTTATTGGGCTGGCAGGCACAGCACCTGCGCCTGAGCGCCGCGTTCGAAAGCATGATCCCGGTCGACCACCCCTACATCGAAAACTACTTCAAGTACCGCAGCCAACTGGGCGAAGGCGGCAACACCTTGCGCATCGCGGTACGCAGCAACGGCACCAGCATCTACAACGCCCAGTACCTGGAAACCCTCAAGCAACTCAATGACGAATTGTTCTTGCTCGACGGCGTGGACCGCCCCTACATGAAGTCGCTGTGGACGCCGGCTACCCGCTGGATCGGCGTGACCGAAGAGGGCTTTGACGGGGGGCCTGTGATCCCCGAGGATTACGACGGCTCGACGGCCAGCATCGAGCAGGTGCGCCAGAACGTCGAACGCTCCGGCGAAATCGGTCGACTGGTGGCGCCGAACCTGCGCTCCAGCGTGATCATTGTGCCTCTGCAAGACACCGCCAACGGTGCCGCACTGGACTATCAGGCCCTATCACGACAGCTCGAAGCACTGCGCAGCCAGTACAACAACGCCCAGGTCGACATTGCAATCACCGGTTTCGCCAAGGTGGTGGGCGACCTGATGGACGGCCTGGCGTTGATGCAGCTGTTCTTCGCCGGCACCCTGCTGATCTGTGCGCTGGTGCTGTACGGGTACACCCGCTGCGTGCGCAGCACCTTGCTGGTGTTGCTGTGCTCGGTGATTGCCGTGGTCTGGCTGATGGGCCTGCTGGCGGCGCTGGGCTACAGTCTTGACCCGTATTCGATCCTGGTCCCGTTCCTGATCTTTGCCATCGGCCTGTCGCACGGCGCACAGAAGATGAACGGCATCATGCAGGACATCGGCCGCGGCGCCGACAAACTGACCGCCGCACGCTTGACCTTCCGTCGCCTGTTCCTCACCGGCGCCATGGCCTTGCTGGCCGATGCGGTGGGCTTTGCGGTGCTGATGATCATCAATATTCCGGTGATCCAGGACCTGGCGATCACCGCGACCATCGGGGTGCTGGTGCTGGTGCTGACCAACCTGGTGCTGCTGCCGGTCCTGCTGTCGTACACCGGTGTCAGCAAGCGGGCCGCGCAACGCGAGGCCGAAGCCGAACAGCGCGCCACCCGCAACCTGTGGCACGAACGCAATGCGCTGTGGGCGTTTCTTGACCTGTTTACCCGACCCGGGCGCTGGAGCAACGGCGCATTGCTGGTGGCGGCAGCGCTGGCAGTGGCCGGCTTTGCCGTCAGCCTGCACCTGAAGGTCGGCGACCTGGACCCCGGCGCGCCCGAGCTGCGCGCCGAGTCGCGCTACAACCTGGACAACGCGTTCATGGTCAGCAACTACGCCGCCAGCAGCGACAAGTACGTGGTCATGGTCAAGACCCCGCAGTACTACTGCGCCAACTACGAAACCCTGGTCAAGGTCGATGCCCTGGAGGCGCGCCTGCAACAACTGCCCGGCGTGGTCTCCACTACCTCGCTGGCCGCCCTGAGCAAACAGGCCGCCGCCGGCATGAACGAAGGCAGCCTGACCTGGTACGAGATTCCGCGTAATCAGGGCCTGCTGAACGCCATCATCACAAGGGCACCGCGCGAGCTGTTCAACCAGAACTGCGACCTGCTGACCCTCAACGTATTTCTCGCCGACCACAAGGCCGACACCCTAACCCGCGTGGCCAGCACCGTCGAAGCCTTTGCCGCAGCCAACAACAGCGAAACCCTGCAGTTCATGTCAGCGGCCGGCAACGCCGGGATCGAGGCGGCGACCAATATTGTGGTCAAGAAATCCAACGTGCAGATGCTACTGATGGTCTACGCGGCGGTAACGGTGCTGTGCTACATCACCTTCCGCTCCTGGCGCGCCGTGGTGTGCACGGTGCTGCCGCTGATGCTCACCTCGATTCTGTGCGAAGCGCTGATGGTGGGCCTGGGAATCGGCCTGAAGGTCGCCACCCTGCCGGTAATCGCATTGGGCGTGGGCATCGGCGTGGACTACTCGCTGTACATTCTCAGCGTCACGCTGGCCAACCTGCGCCAGGGCATCGCCCTGTCACGCGCCTATTACCTGGCGCTGCTGTCGACCGGCAAGGTGGTGGTGCTGACCGGCGTGACCTTGGGCATTGCCGTGGCGACCTGGGCCTTGTCGCCGATCAAGTTCCAGGCCGACATGGGCATCCTGCTGGCCTTCATGTTCATCTGGAACATGCTCGGCGCGCTGATCCTGACGCCTGCGCTGGCCCGCCTGCTGCTGACCCGCGAAAGCGCCGGGGCGCCTTCGTAAGAGCAGGCAGGTCGCAATCGCTGTATACGTCTCAAAGGGTGCAACCTGCCGTCTGGTGCCGGTGTCTGTCGAGTCTGTGCTTCATACTCGGCAGATCCCTCCCACGGCACAGCAGACAACCATGCCCGGTTATTCCATCGAAGCACGATCTCTCACTGTCCTCGGCTGGGCCGGGCACAACTATTGGGTGCTGCGCGACGAGCACGGTCATGCCTTGGCGCAGTTGCATGGCCTGGCCACCGAGCGCCGGACCGGCAAGGCCATTGCGATCGGTTTCAATGAAGCCCGGCATTCGCTGCGGGCCTGGCATTACCCGCACGATGCCGGTTACGCCGATTCGATCGGCGCGCCGGTCAACCGCACCAGCTTCATTCGCGATGACCAGCCGTGCTGCACCGTGGCCATGGGTGACAGGGAAGAAATCCTGGCGCGCTGGAACACCGCCGTAAACGCCGTCTGCACATTCAATGCGCAAGACCTGAACTACCCCAGCTACGGCTTCAGCCTGTTGCGTGGCACCGTCAACAGCAACTCCGCCTACCGCACCTTTGGCGAGCTGATGTATATGCCGGTGCCGCATTTTCCCCGCCGGCTCCAACCCGGCATCAACAACCGTCTGCTGTCGCCAGAACAGACACAGGCCCTGCGCTACGGCACGCCGGCAACAACGCTGCAGGCGCCGCGCCCAGGCCCGCGTCGCCGGAGGAGGCGATCGATAATGGTCCGGACATCGGTCATCGCGCTGGTAGCACTCCTGCTGGCCGTGTTGCTGGGTGTCCAAGCCTTCAAGCCTTGATACCCTTCAGCCCACATACTCAAAGGAAGATCTGTGCGATGCGTAAACTTTCCGCGCTGGCGCTGCTGTTCATACCCCTGTTGGCGTCGGCCGACTGCACCGAGCATCTGCCCACCTGGGCCAGGAGCCTGCAGCCCGACCTGAAGCTCGACAGCGAACATGCGGTGTGCAAGATCAATCCGGGTAACCCGCGCCAGACCCTGGCCGCCCTGCCCTTGGCCGAGAATGTCGATGCTGATGGCCAGGGTGAGTATGGCCTGGGCGTGGTCGTTGCCGACACGGCCACCGGCAAGATCATTGCGCAGCACTACGAGCGCAGCGCGATCGTGTCAGACGCCGTCTACCTTGACAGCCTGGCCCTGGACACCGCTCGCTATCAGCTTGCCCCCGGGCTGCGGGCGTTTGGCGTACGCATCAGTCACCTGGGGTCTTCGCGGGTCAATCCTTCCAGCAGCAAGCAGCTCAATCTCTATGTCCTGGAGGGCCAGACATTGCGCCCGGTCATGGACACACTGCAAGTGAGCAGCAGCAGCGCTGACTGGGACGGTACCTGCAACGGTGATTTCACCCAGGCAGAGCGTACGATCTCGATCGCTGACAAGCGCAAGAACGGCCTGGCCAGCCTGCAGGTCGAGCAGAAGGTCATTCATATCAAAAGCGTGGCCAAGGGTGACGACTGTGAGGATGTCGAACGTACACCGGTTGTCTCCCGGTTCACGCTGGAATACGACGGCAAACACTACCCTGTGCCAGCGCCACTGTCCTCGAACTGAGGGCCTTGCAGGGACCACAACACCGCAAGGCCAGCCTGATGTCATGGCTTGGGCAAGAACACCACTTCGATCGGCGAATCTTGCTTGAGGTACATGCCATCGGGCCGCACGTTCGGTTTCAAGGACGGGTACCAGACCCTGAATCGGGTGTCGGTCAGCCACTCCACCTGCAACTGGTCGAGCGGGGTCTGCGGCGGACGCACCGTGAGTCCGACCAGAGGCTCTACATAGGAATGGCATCGCGACTCGACGCCAGCCTCAAGCACGTAGACCTCCAGTTGCTCGCTCCAGTTGATGGCACCGTTTTCAGGACAGTGGCGTACCTGGGCATGGTATTTCCCGCCTGGCGAAGGCAGATCACGGACCACGGCGTCGGGGCCACAGCCGGCCAGCAACACAGTCGAAAAAAGCAGGGCCGGGAGCGTTTTGTTCATGGCAGTAATCCTTGTGCAGTTGATACACGGTAATCAACTGCTGGCGTTTTGTTCAATAGTACAGGTGCACTAACCGCAGGGGCGCCTGGCCCACACCTCGCCGGCAGCCATCCGCGCCAGCGGCCGAGACCTTCAGGGCATCCACAGCCTGACCTCAAGCCCGTCGGCCTGAGTGATCCATTGCAGCCGGCCGCCAGCAGCACCCAGTGACTGAGGGCATCGCGCTCATCCAGCGAGCGCATCATCAGCAACACGGCGTGCTGAGGGCAGGCTGGCTCAGATCCAGAGGTCGTTCTGCGCCGTGCGCTCGCCGCCCTGTTCGCCGGTATTAAGTACGCCACGGGGCTCGATCAGCATCATCTTTACCTCCTGTTCGGCATACGGCTTATGTTCCACCCCTTTGGGAACCACATACAGTTCGCCGGGGTTCAACAGCACGTGACCGTCGCGAAAGTCGATGCGCAGCGTGCCGTCGAGCACCAGAAAAGCCTCGTCGGTTTCAGCATGGGCATGCCAGATGAAATCGCCCTGGATGCGCACCACCTTGAACTGGTAGTCGTTCATTTCTGCGACGACCCGGGGCGACCACTGGTCGTTGAACAGCGACAGTTTGTGCATGAGGTTGATCGATTGGCTCACGGCGAAACTCCTGATGGATAAAGTGTCGCCAGCCTAGCGGGCCCGCCGTGGGCGTTCTTGTACGATCGTGCAGCTTCAGCGTGCCTGCATGCGCAACCAGCGCGACGGGGACAGGCCATGGCAGGCGATGAAGTGTCGAGTCATGTGGCTCTGATCGAAGAACCCTGCGGCCAGTGCTGCATCGACCAGGGCAAAGCCGGAGCGCAGCAGGCGACGGCACAGGTCCAGGCGGCGCAAGGTCACGTAGCGATAAGGACTGGTGCCGTACAGCGCCCGAAAATCACGCGACAGGCTCCAGCGTTCGCGACCGCTGACCTGCTCCAGCTCATCGAGGGTCACCCCGGCGCCCTGCCGGCTGTGGATGTAGTCGCGGGCGCGCTCGGCGGCGCGGTAATCGAAACAACGCCGTGCCCGGGGCTTGCCGGCCACGGCCTGCAGGGCCTGGGCCAGGTCAAACAGCGCATCCTGTTCCTGCAACGCTTCCAACGGGCAGTCCATGGCCTGCATGAACACCTCGCAGGCCTGGTACATACGCGCATCGGTGCACACACCGCCCTTGATGAACGGCAACGGCCGGCCACCGAGCACCTGCTGGATCAACACCGGATCGACGTAGATCATGCGGTAATGAAAGCCCGCCTCGGTGCCGGCCATGCCGTCGTGCAGTTCATCCGGGTGCAGCACCAGCGTGCCGCCCGGCAGGCTGTGGCGCAGCACTTTCTGGTACTCAAAGCTCTGCACACCGGCCAGGGTGCGGCCGATGGCATAGGTGTCGTGCCGGTGCGGTGTGTAGCCGTGGCCACTGAAATACGCCTCGATACGCTCAATGCGCGAGGGTGACTCGCCGTGCCGGACCCAGTCGTGTGTGTTCATGCCCGCAAGGATAGCTGCGCCAGGGTCGCCAGCCCAAGCGCTGAAATACCCTGTTTGGGGCGCTGGCACAGGCCGCCCCCTGCCCGGCTTGCGGCGCCGGCCCCGTCAACACCACCGTGTACAGCGCCAGCCCGGCCAGGTGGCGCAAGTGCCGCGATGCCGAATTTATTTGAATTTATAGTTGGCGCTGAACATCAGCATCCGCGGATCACCCGGGAAGCAGGCCGAGGTGCTGGCGCAGCTGGCGATGTAGTCCTTGTTGGTCAGGTTGCTGCCGTTGACCGCAAAGCGCCACGGGCCGGTCTTGTAGTCGACCATCATGTCGTAGAGCGTGTAGTCGGGCGAGTCGAAGGTGTTGGCCTGATCGCCTGCCTGTTCGCCGATGTAGCGCACCCCGGCGCCCAGGCCCAGGCCCGGCAGCAGGCTGGAGAGGTCATAGCGCAGCCAGGCATTGGCCATGTGCTCGGGCACCTGGATCGGCCGGTTGCCCTGGAAACCGTCATTGCTCTTGGTAACTTCGGCGTCGATGTAACTGTAGGTGGCCACCAGATCAAGCTGCTCGGTGAGCCGACCATGCAGTTCGATTTCCGCGCCCTGGTGGCGTTGCTCGCCGACCTGCACGCTGAAGCCGCTGTTGCTCGGGTCGGTGGTGGTGACGTTCTGGCGCTTGAGGTCGTACAGCGCAAAGGTCACGTCCAGCGCCTTGCCGGGCGACTCGTACTTGAGGCCGATCTCGGTCTGCTCGCCGGTTTCCGGCTCGAAGGCCTTGCCGCTGATGTCGCTGCCGGTCACCGGCACGAACGACTCGCTGTAGCTGATGTACGGCGACCAGCCATTGTCGAAGGCGTACAGCAGGCCGACGCGACCGGTGGTGGCATTTTCGTTGGTGGTGGTGCGGGTGCTGCCGCGATGCGACTTGAGTTCCGAGTCGTCGTGGCGCAGGCCCAGCAACAGGTTCCAGCCATCGCCGAAGGTAATCTGGTCTTGCAGGTACAGGCCACGCTGCAGCATGTCTTCGCTGCCGCTGGTGCTGGCCTGGAAGGTCTTGGGCCCCGGCACCACGCTGTAGGACGGGTTGTACAGGTCGATGGCCGCCAGGGTCGAGGTGTGACGGGTGTCGTCGGTGTGGAAGTCGAACCAGTCCAGGCCCACCAGCACATCGTGGCCGAAGGGACCGGTGTCGAACTGCACGTTCAACTGGTTATCCATGGTGAACACCTGGCCCTGCACGTCGCGCCACTGCACTTGCCGGTTGTAGCTGCGCTTGTTGGCGGCCAGCGAGGTCGGGCTGGAGAAGGCGCCGTCCAGGTCGTAGTCGTTGTAGCGCAGTTTCTGGCGCAAGGTGATGTTGGGCGCGAAGCGGTGCTCCAGCTCGTAGCCCAGCATCTGCTGTTCAGTGGTGTAGTTGTCGATGCCCGGCACGCCGACGAAGCGGTCGCGGGCAATGCTGCCGTTGGGGTTGCCCAGCACCGTGCCTTCGGCCGGCAGGCCCCGAATGGGCACATAGTGACTTTTCTGATAGCTGGCCAGCAGGGTCAGGCTTGTGTCGTCACTGATGTCCCAGGTCAGCGAAGGCGCGAGATAGGTACGGTCGCGGTCGACGTAATCGACGATGTCATCGCTTTGGGAATACAGCGCCACTAGCCGATAACGCAGGCTGCCGTCAGCATTGAGACGGTCGGACAAATCGGCGGTGTACTTGCGCTGGCCATAGTTGCCCAGGCCCATGCCGACCTCGGCCAAGGGTTCGTCGGTGGGTCGCTTGCTGACCTGGTTGATGACACCGCCCGGGGCAATCTGGCCATAGAGGATCGACGCCGGGCCCTTGAGCACTTCAATGCGCTCGAAGGCAAACGGATCGCTCTGGATCCACATGTCCGAGTCCATGCGCATGCCATCGACGAACTTGTAGGCGCTCTGCACGAAACCGCGCACGATGAAGTCATCCAGCCCGCGCCGGCCGCGCTGGCCGGCATTGACACCGGCGGTGTAGCGCAGGCTTTCGGCCAGCGACTGGACATTCTGGTCACGCAGTTGTTCGCTGCCGATCACGGTGATCGATTGCGGGGTTTCATTGATGGCGGTGTTGGTCTTGGTCGCACTCTGCGCCCGCGCAGCCTTGTAGCCGGTGAACGGCGCCGTGACCGAGGTCTGCTCGCGGCTGGATTCGACATTGATGTCCGGCAATTGCACGGCGCTGCCGGCAGGCGTGCCGGGGGTGTCGGCCAGCACGGCCGGGCTGGTGACCAGCAGGCCCAGGGCCGTGCCCCGGACAGCGATGAAGAACGGGCGGGAAAGAGGCCGCATGACGATTCCTTGATGGGCAGAGACTGGACGGGCGTGGCTGGACGTGCCCGTACCAGAAGCGGTCCCTGTGCATCTCAGGACAGTCGGCAGCGTCAAGGCGCGGCGACATTAGATAGGATTGAATGTCATTTGTGAATATTTTTTATTCACAATACGTCGTCACACCGCGTCTCAACAGGTTTCAATCTCGACCTTGCACAGGTTTTCCCCTTGCTGCTGGCAATCGATCAACACCGGCAAGAAGCGCTCGATCACGCTGATGTTGCTGCGCAGGTGCTCACTGACGTGCGTGGTGGTAAAGCTGCCGGCGCCGGCCAGGGCCATGGGCAACAACAGCTGGTCGGCCAGGTGCTCGGCCACCGCCGCCTCGCTGCCCAGCCACGGCCGGGCGGCATCGACCAGGTAATCGGCCACCTTCTCGGCGCGCAGCCCGGACTGGCCGAAGGCGAAAAACAGCTCGCTCAGGTGTTCGCAGACCACTTCAAGCATCAGCACGTTGCCGGGGCCGTGCTCAGGGTCGAGGACCTGCCAGTGCAACGCTTCAGGTGCCAGGTTCAAGCGCTTGGCGAGACGGCTCAACTCACGCTCGGCCACATGCCCCGGCACCCCGGCGATGACTGCCGTGGCACGCCGGCTCAACAGCGCACCGCGCTCGCACAGGTGCAAGGGTTGCAAGGTCGAGGGCTGGACAAAGGCCAGCAACTCGCCGCCGCCGGCCGGCACGAAGCCATGGCGCAGCAGTTGCAATTCAACCCGGGCGCCCATGCGCTGCAGCAGAGGCAAGAACCCGCGCTGCAGGAAATCGGCCGGCGGTGCCAGCGGGTTGTGCGTGCCACCGCTGATGTGCACGCGACTCGCTTGCGGGGCATGCAGCAAGGCCGGCAACAGCGTCTGCAACACCAGGCTGCAACTGCCGGCAGTGCCGATGCTGAAGCGGTAGTCGCCACCGCGAATCGTGCCGGGCTCGAAATACAGCTGCTGCGAATGCATCTGTGCGCCCTCGACCGTGGCGCCGCACACTTCGGCGGCGGCCAGTACGGCGGTCAGGTGCTGGCGCAACAGGCCGGGCCGCACGCGCCGGGCGCGGATGTTGTCAATGCGCAGCGGCTGGCCGGTGATCATTGACAGGCTCAAGGCACTGCGCAGCACCTGCCCGCCGCCGATGCTGCCGTCCAGTTCAATAACGTCCTTTTTCATGGTGTTCCTTGGAATCGAATAGGTTTGCCGATAAGCGCATCAGTCCGGTGTCAGCCGTTCAGGCATACCGCGCCACGGTGTCGCGCAGGTACATGTCCAGCAGCCCGCTGTCCTGGCGTGTGCGTGGCAGCGCCGGGACCTCGCGTTGCAACTCAGCGTTGATGAACGCATGCAGTTGCGGGCGACGCGGGCCGTAGCTGGCTTCGTCGGCATTGCGCTTGAGCGCCAGCAGCTCGTTGATTTCTGCCAGCAACAGCGGGTCGTCCAGCGTGCCCAACAAGGCCTCGAAGGTCATCGGCGGACGGCCCCGGTCCTGGTCGATCCAGCGCACCGCCAGCAAGGGACGCAGCACATAGAAGTACTTCTTGAACCGCACCGTGTCGCCTTGCAGGTAACCGCGAAAATTCTTGCGCGCCATCGACAGGTAATGGTTACGCGCTGCCGGCGGGCTGTAGAACGTCTCGGCCAGGGCACGCAGCCCGGCCGTGGCGGCCACTTCCTGGCGGTACACCAGGGGCGAGTCCAGCCACTCCAGCAGCGTCGGGTTGGACTTGCGCAATAACCCCAGGGTCTTGCGCAGTTCCCAGCCGCTGACATCCAGCTCGTCGTCCAGCGGCCGCTCGATCACATCGCGCGGCGTGTCGACCTGCACGAACCAGTCGGGCTTTTCGACATAGACAAAGCGCACGTCGTAGTCGCTGTCGGTCGAGGCAAAGCCCCAGGCGCGGCTGCCCGACTCGCAGGCATACAACACCGTGACGTTATGTTCACGCTCTATGCGTTGCAGCTCTTGCAGCACCCGCTCGCGCATGGTGCTGCTCAGTGGATGAACCTCTGTGCGGTCCATGGTCCTTCTCCTGTCTGTTCAGCCTTTCACGCACACCACCTGACGCAGGGTGTGCAGCACTTCCACCAGTTCGCGCTGGGCATGCATGACCTGATCGATGTCCTTGTAGGCCATCGGGATTTCGTCGATCACATCGGCGTCCTTGCGGCACTCCACATGGGCGGTGGCGCGAATCTGGTCCTCGACGGTGAACTGCTTCTTGGCCTGGGTACGGCTCATGGTCCGCCCGGCGCCGTGGCTGCACGAGCTGAACGCCTCTTCGTTACCCAGCCCGCGCACGATAAAGCTCTTGGCGCCCATGGAGCCTGGAATGATACCCAACTCGCCCTTCTTGGCCGACACCGCGCCCTTGCGGGTGATCAGCACGTCTTCACCAAAATGCCGCTCTTTCTGCACATAGTTGTGGTGGCAGTTCACCGCTTCCAGCGCCACCTCGAACGGTTTGGTGATGACCTGGCGGGTGGCCTTGATCACCGCCTGCATCATCAGCTCACGGTTCTGCCGGGCAAAATCCTGGGCCCAGCCGACCGCTTCGACATAGTCATCGAAGTGCTCGCTGCCTTCTTCGAAGTACGCCAGGTCCCGGTCCGGCAGATTCGCGATGTGCTGACGCATATCGTCCTGGGCCATATGAATGAACAGGTTGCCGATGGCATTGCCTACCCCGCGCGAACCGCTGTGCAGCATGAACCAGACCCGGTTGGCTTCGTCCAGGCAGACCTCGACGAAGTGGTTGCCGCCACCCAGGGTACCCAGGTGCTGGCGGTTGTTGGTCTTGCTCAGCTTCGGGTACTTGTCAGTGATGGCCTTGAAACGTGGCGCCAGCGCACCCCAGGCGTTATCGGCCTGCTGCGGGACATCCTGCCATGAGCCTTTGTCGCGGCCACCACGGGTCACGGTACGGCCATGCGGCACGGCCTTTTCGATAGCGCTGCGCAGCCCGGCCAGGTTGTCCGGCAGGTCACTGGCGGTCAGCGAGGTACGGGCGGCAATCATGCCGCAACCGATATCGACCCCGACTGCGGCCGGGATGATGGCGCCGACCGTGGGGATCACGCTGCCGATGGTCGAACCCTTGCCCAGGTGCACATCGGGCATCACCGCCAGGTGCTTGAAGATGAACGGCATCTTCGCGGTGTTCATCAACTGCTTGCGGGCTTCGTTTTCGACCGGCACGCCTTCGGTCCACAGTTTGATGGGCTTGCCGTTGGCCACTTCCAGCAACTGCCAGGTGCTCTTGGTTTGCTGCTCTTTCATGATCATTCCTTCTGGCCGATCGTGCGGCCTGTGTTCCGGGCCCTTGGGCGACAAATTGAGGTGAAACATTTGCTGCGCTCTACCGACTGAGCTACAGCCTTATGGCTGGCGGGACTTGAACCCGCGACCCCAGCATCCTGTAGTTCCACCGGCATTCGCCGGGCAAATTCAAAAAGGGTGGTGCGACAACAGAGGTGACTGATTAAGCACATTTTGATGTACAGCCACCGGCATTCGCACCGTTCATCTGCGCTGACAAGGATCTGACGAGACGTCTTGGAATGTAGTCCCGTCGGCATTCAGCGCCGGTGAAAACATCGCTCGCAAGGCGAGCTTGAAAAAGGTGGTGCGACAAAGGAGGTGACTGGTTAAGTACATTAAGATGTACAGCCACCGGCATTCGCACCGTTCACTGGCGCTGACAAGGGTCTGACGAGACGTCTTGGATGTAGTCCCGTCGGCATTCAGCGCCGGTGAAAAACAGTTTTCGCAGGGCACCCAACGGATGCCCGTCATTCAAAACTCCATGGCCTCGATGGCCTGTACCCACTGCCGGGCGCCGTAGCGACCGCTGATGAACTGCTCAATCACATCGAACACCGCATCACTGAAGCCACCGACGTTGAGGATGTCCTCGCGGTCTGCCGCCTGGGTGGTCGCGCCGGGTTGCATATCGATGCACACCAGCCGTGCCTGCGGGTTGATCTTCTTGATGCGCTCCCATTGCCGCATCGTCTCGGTGGCGCCGTGGCGCCGTGCATCGATCCACGACTCGTTGTCCGAAACCAGGATCAGGGTGTCGACCTTGCAGCCGGCATTGGCCAGCCGCGCCAGCGGTGCCGAGCAGTTGGTGCCGCCACCGCCGATGGCGGCCAGTTTCTGCGCATTGGTCATCACGCTGTCGCGGGCATTGAGCTGTATGTCCACCACATCGACCTCGAACGGCATTACCCGGGCATTGGGCTGCTTGCGCAACACCGCCGCTGCCACCAGGGCGGCTACATCGATGCAGCGCACCGCCGAGGTCGCCCCCTGCCGGTAACCGGTGACCGGGTTGTGCATCGACCCCGATACATCCGGGCAGACCACCACGTTGCCCGGCAATACCGGCACGTTGCCCAGTGACAATTCCAGTGCATCCTGCAAGGCGTTGCGCACGCTGGCCGGAACATCGTCGCCAGTCATGCGGTACGCCGCCAGCAACTGGTACGGGTACACCCGTGCCTTGGCGACTGCCGCCGGATCCGCCAGGCGGGCGGCGACCCGCTCGGTACAACCGGGCACCTGAAACGCGCCGTGACGCGCCAGGGTGTTGAGGTTCATGCGCAGGGCCTGCCAGCCCATCGTGCCGGCCAGGTGCGCCCATTGCCCGGCGCTCAGGGTTTCGTTGCCCAGCAACTGGAAGGGTACGCCAGGCACCTCCGTAGAGGCGCCACTGCGAAACGCCAACAGTGCGCGGGTCAGCTCAGGCAAGGCCTGGACATCCACCGGCTTGCCGATCACCCAGGCGAAAAACGCTTCGCGCCAGGTTTCAGTCGGCTTGGGATGCACCATCTTCAGCACATCGGCCAGCGATGGCTGGTTGCCCACCGAGGCCTGTAACAATTGGTACTCGGTGGCGTTGTTCAACCACTGCTGTACCAGGCGCTTGGGCTGCGAACCGAGCGATTTGCGCCCAGTCACGCCGCTGCGCAGAATCTGCATGAAGGTGCGCAACATCTTGCCACTGTCAATGATCTCACCGAACAGGACTGGCACCAGGGCCGAGCGCTGCGCCACCAGGGCGGCCAGCAGCAAGGCGGGCATGTCTTTCATGTGGCCTTTGCGACGGGCATACAGAGCGGCCTTGGCCACGTAGCGGCTGTCCAGCTCGCCCACCCGTTGCAGCACGCTGTCGAGCTGCGCTTCGGGAGCGGCGTAGAACGTCTGGTTCAGGCAGCCGGTTACGGTCAGTTGTGCCAGCTGGTGCCGGGCACTGTAGGCATAGGCCGGGGCCTTGGCCGCATTGTGCGTATCGCTGGCTGGCAAGGTTGCCGGGTGACTGTTGAACAGTTTGACGTTGGCCATCGTGGCATCTCACTCTGTTGTCCTGTTGTTACGAGAGATATTGCAGCCGACGTGCCAGGTTTGTTTTTCAATGCCAATAAATTTTTAAGCTATTGATTTATAAGTATTTAAATTTTAAAAATAATTTTGTCCTTGGTTTTGAATGGCAATTTAATCGCTGAAAATCTATCCTCTCTTATCGTTATTTATCCCAGAGTATCAACATGTCCACCAAGCATACCGTTGCCATCGGTTTTCTCGGCGCCACCCTTGACCGGGTCGGCAAGGGCGCGGCGCGCTGGAGCCACTGGCGACCAAGCATCGGCCTGTGCCAGCAGCCGGATGTACTGATTCACCGTCTGGAGCTGATCCACGGTATCGACGCCCGCGACGTCAGCCTGGCCCAGCGGGTGGTCGAGGACATCCGCCAGGTGTCGCCGGAAACCGAGGTGCGCCTGCATCCGATGGACCTGAAAAACCCCTGGGACTTCCAGGAGGTGTATGGCGCGCTGCACGACTTTGCCAGCGCCTACCCGTTCGATGTGGAACACGAGGATTACCTGGTGCACATCACCACCGGCACCCACGTTGCGCAGATCTGCTGGTTCCTGCTGACCGAGGCGCGCTACCTGCCGGCGCGGCTGATCCAGACCTCGCCGGCCCGGCGCCTGGACCCGGAAGCGCTCGCCACTGGCACCCACAGCATCATCGACCTGGACCTGTCGCGCTACGATCATATTGCGTCGCGCTTTGCCGACAAGCGCCTGCAAGGCCTGGCGTTTCTGAAGGCCGGCATTGCCACGCGCAACCCGGCCTTCAATCGCTCCATCGAGCAGATCGAACGGGTCGCCCTGCGCTCCACCGCGCCGATGCTGCTGATCGGCCCGACCGGGGCCGGCAAGTCGTTCCTGGCCCGGCGCATCTACGAACTCAAGCGCAGCCGGCATCAGGTGCAAGGCCGCTTTGTCGAGGTCAACTGCGCCACCCTGCGCGGCGATGGCGCCATGTCGGCCTTGTTCGGCCATCTCAAGGGCGCCTTTACCGGCGCGCAGAATGCCCGCGACGGCCTGTTGCGCGCCGCCGATGGCGGCATGCTGTTCCTTGATGAAATCGGCGAACTGGGGGCCGACGAACAGGCCATGCTGCTCAAGGCCATCGAAGAAAAACGTTTCTTCCCCATGGGCTCGGACAAGGAGGTGGACAGCGATTTCCTGATCATTGCCGGCACCCACCGCGACCTGCGCGAGCGGGTGCTGCAAGGGCAGTTTCGCGAAGACCTGTATGCGCGCATCAACCTGTGGACCTTCAGCCTGCCGGGACTCAATGGCCGGCGCGAAGACATCGAGCCCAACATCGACTTCGAACTGGAACGCCACGCCCGCGAGCAAGGCCGGCTGGTGCGCTTCAACCTCGAAGCACGACGGCGCTACCTGGATTTTGCCTGCGCCAGTGAAGCGGCCTGGCTGGGCAACTTCCGTGAACTGTCGGCCTCGATCACACGCATGGCCACCCTGGCCGACAGCGGACGCATCGATGAAAGCCAGGTCGAAGAAGAGATCCAGCGGCTGCGCTTTGCCTGGGGACTCGAGCAGGAACAGGACGCCCTGCAACCGCTGCTCAAAGACGGCCTGGAGCTGGACCTGTTTGACCGCCTGCAACTGGCAGCGGTGGTCGAGGTGTGCCGCCAGGCCGACAGCCTGTCCGCTGCCGGGCGCACCCTGTTCGGGGTATCACGCCTGGGCAAGGCCAACCCCAACGACGCCGACCGGCTGCGCAAATACCTGGCGCGGTTCGGGCTGGAGTGGAAAGCGATTCGGGACCAGGCCCGATAGCCAAGGCGGCACGCTGTCGCGCCGCAAACATAGGGTGTAGGAGCGCGCTTGCCCGCGACCGGCTGCGTAGCAGTCGTAAATTTGTGGCGTTTCGCAGATTTCTGCGAGCGCTTCGCACTCGGTCGCGGGCAGGCGCGCTCCTACAGGCGGTGCATATAATATTTAATTAAATCAATAACTTATTTTATTTCTGAAGGAAGATGGCACACCCCGCACAAGGGCCTCCCTACGGCGGTCGATGGCTGTGATAGATTCATGGCCTTGGCCCCTTGCACCGGAATTTCCCGTGGCCCCAACGCTCGACATCCGCCGCTATCACGGCGAGCATCCCCACCATCGGCACGATTTCACCCAACTGGTGCTGCCTATCAGTGGACGCATGGAAATCGACGTGGAAGGTCATGGCGCACGCCTGGACGCTGGCACCGCTGCGCTGGTCGCACCAGGCGCCCGGCATGCGCAGGTGGCCGAGGCCGGCAGCCGCTTTCTGGTGCTCGACTGCCCGCCAGGCGATTGGCAGGAACAGGCGCTGGACAGCCTGGCGCAGCGCATTTATGTCCCCATTTCGCCGGCCACGCGACGCTTGATCGAGTTCGCCGAACTGGTCGACGCTCGAACGCTTGGCAACAGTGCCGGGCAACTGGCGCCCTTGCTGCTGTCGTCCCTGGCCTGCAGCCCGCTGTCGGCGCCCAGCGGCATCCAGGCATTGTTGGCGCAATTGCAGGCCAACCCCGCCGCGGCGTGGACCAATGACGCCATGGCCCGCCTGGCCGGCATGAGCCTGAGCCAGCTGCACCTGCGCTTTCGAGCGCTGTTCGATCAAACCCCGCAAGCCTGGCTGGCCGATGTACGCCTGCATAAAGCTCGACAATGGCTGACCGACAGCCGTCTGCCGATTGCCGAAATCGCCCTTCGCTGCGGCTTTTCCGACCAGGCCGCGCTGACCCGCGCCATGCACCGCCTGTGTGGCGTCACACCGGCAGCCTATCGCAAGAGCCTGGGTAAAAAACCCGGGACGTTCAGACAATAAAACCTGATCGCCACCTTTCAGACTGGCCGCTTTGAATCTGCACGGCGGTGGTGGTGATGGTGGCTGATCGGGTACTGCTCAGGGGCATCGGTTTTGGCGTGGGTGCAGGGATGTGCTGGGGCGTGATTTTTCTCGGGCCGAAACTGACGCCCGGTCTGTCGGGTGCTCAGTTCGCCGTGCTGCGTTTTCTCTGTTACGGGCTGCTTTCGGTCTTGCTGCTGACCCCGCGCTGGCGCCGCGCCTGTGCCAGCCTGCGCCGTGAGGACTGGGTGTCGCTGTTCTGGCTCAGCCTGATCGGCAACCTGCTGTATTACTCGCTGGTCGGCAGTGGTGTACAACTGGCCGGCGTCGCCACCACCTCGTTGATTGTCGGCCTGATCCCGGTACTGATGACGCTGGCCGGGCGCAAGGATGCCAATGCCGTTTCGCTGCCCAGGCTGGCGCCTTCATTGTGCTGCGCCATCACCGGCGTCCTGCTGATCAGCCTGCACGCCCTGTCCATCGGCGGCCACGCTGAAAACACAGCCGATATCGGCTGGGGCCTGCTGTGTGCTGTCGGCGCACTGTTGAGCTGGAGCTGGTTTGCGGTCAGCAATACCCGGCGCCTGAGCACCATGACCGGCGTGTCGGCCAATGACTGGGCATTGCTGGCCGGGGTCATGACCGGTGCCCAGTCACTGGTGCTCGCGGTGCCGTTGCTGGGACCGGCATTCAGTGCACACACCCCGTACACCTGGCTGCACTTCATGCTGGTGGCCGGTGGCGTGGCACTGCTTGCTTCGGTGCTCGGCGGCGCCTTGTGGAACCAGGCCAGTCGCCTGCTGCCGCTGGCGCTCAGCGGCCAGGTGCTGGTCATCGAAACCCTGGCGGCCTTGCTACTGGGCTTTCTCTGGGAAGGCCGCTGGCCGCAACCGGTGGAATATACCGCCATTGTGTTGCTGGTAATGGGCGTAGTGGGCTGTTTGCGCTCGCATCAAACATCAATGAATCACTGATTACCGGGTGTTGAATTCGGTGCAGGACCGTGTTTGCGGGTTACAGCGCCGCCTGGAAGATACCTTCGATCTGTTGCTGATCGGCCGGACGCGGGTTGGTCAGGCCGCAGGCGTCTTTCAGGGCGTTGGCGGCCAGGGTCGGGATGTCGCCTTGCTTGACGCCAAGCGCGGTCAGCCCGGCCGGAATCTCGACGCTGGCCGCCAGCCGGCTGATGGCATCGATGGCCGCCTGGGCGCCGGCCTCGGGATTCATGCCACGGATATTGGCGCCCATGGCATGGGCCACGTCGGTCAGCCGTGCGGCGCTGACGCTGGCATTGAAGCGCTGCACATGGGGCAGCAGGACGGCATTGCACACCCCATGCGGCAGGTCATAGAAGCCGCCCAACTGGTGCGCCATGGCGTGCACGTAGCCGAGCGAGGCATTGTTGAACGCCATGCCGGCCAGAAACTGTGCGTAGGCCATGTTTTCCCGCGCCTGCATGTCATCACCGTACTCCACCGCCCGCTGCAGGTTGCCGGCGATCAGGCCGACGGCCTTGAGCGCACAGGCATCGGTGATGGGCGTGGCGGCCGTGGATACATAGGCCTCGATGGCATGGGTCAAGGCATCCATGCCGGTGGCGGCGGTCAGTGCCCGCGGCATGCCAACCATCATCTGTGGGTCGTTGACCGACAGGATCGGCGTGACGTTGCGGTCGATGATGGCCATTTTCACGTGACGCGCCGTGTCGGTGATGATGCAGAAGCGTGTCATTTCGCTGGCCGTGCCTGCGGTGGTGTTGATCGCCACCAATGGCAGTTGCGGCTGCTGCGAGCGGTCAACGCCTTCGTAGTCGCTGATGTGACCGCCGTTGCTGGCGCACAGGGCAATGCCCTTGGCGCAGTCATGGGGCGAGCCGCCGCCCAGCGAAATCACGAAATCACACTGATGCGCCTGCAACAGCTCAAGTCCCTGCTCGACGTTGGCGATGGTCGGATTGGGCCGGGCACCGTCGAAGATCACCGAGTCGATGCCCTGCTCGACCAGCAGGCCGGCCACGTGAGTAGCCACGCCGGCCCTGGCCAGGCCTGCATCCGTGACGATCAATGCCTTGTGAAAACCGTATTTGCGGATGGCCTGCATGGCCTCTTGCAGACAACCGCTACCGATCATGTTGACGGCGGGAATGAAAAAGGTGCTGCTCATGGCGGATCTCCCTGATTCGGACAGGTGCCCAGCATCGACCGGGCACATGACACCCATATTGACCCAGCGCAACGAAAACACCCTGTCGGGTGGCAAACCGACCAACTGTACGGCTCAATCACTGCCCAGCTGTGAAGGAAAAACCGGTGGGTCTATGGCTAGATGCCGCCTTGCATCCACCGTACGAAGCTGGCGTCGCTTATGTCCTCTCGTGAAAATACCGGCATGGCCCTGGGCCTGCTGGGCGTGATCATCTTCAGCCTGACCCTGCCGATGACGCGCATCGTGGTCCAGGAAATCCATCCCCTGCTCAACGGCATGGGCCGCGCCTTGCTGGCGGCGATTCCTGCCGCGCTGCTGTTGCTCTGGCGCCGGGAGAAATGGCCCACCCGCCAGCAACTCAAGGGCCTGGCACTGGTGGTGCTGGGGGTGATCGTCGGTTTTCCGGTGCTGTCGGCCTGGGCCATGCAAAGCTTGCCGGCCTCGCACGGCGCGCTGGTCAACGGCATCCAGCCATTGTTCGTGGCCCTTTATGCCGCCTGGCTCTCGCACGAGCGCCCTTCCCGGGCCTTCTGGGCGTGTGCGGCGCTGGGCAGCGCGCTGGTGCTTGCTTATGCCCTGATCAATGGCGCCGGCAGCATTCAGGTCGGTGACCTGTGGATGCTGGGCGCCATTGCCGTCGGCGCCCTGGGCTACGCCGAAGGCGGACGACTGGCCAGGGAAATGGGCGGCTGGCAGGTGATCTGCTGGGCGCTGGTGCTGTCGTTTCCGCTGCTGCTGGGGCCGGTGCTCTGGCTGGCCAGCCAGCATCAGGGACCGGTCTCGGCATCCGCCTGGTGGGCCTTTGGCTATGTGACGCTGTTTTCGCAGTTCCTGGGCTTCTTTGCCTGGTACTCAGGCCTGGCGATGGGCGGGATCTCGCGGGTCAGCCAGATCCAGCTGCTGCAGATTTTCTTCACCATCGCCTTGTCGGCGCTGCTGTTTGGCGAACAGGTCGAGCCGATCACCTGGCTCTTTGCGGTTGCCGTGATCGGTACAGTGGTCCTGGGACGCAAGACCACCGTCATAGCGCCCAAGCCCGTCGTCAGCTGAGAAAGCCGTCGGCGCGCAGCAGGGTTTCCAGGCACTGTTCGGTGATGGCATAAAACGCCTTGAGCTCGGCGATGCGCACCAGCAGGCGGGCCGGGTCGACCGGTTCTGCGCGCTTGACCGCCAGGATCATCTTGTTCTTGTTGGTGTGTTCCAGCGAGATGAACTCGAAGACCTTAGTCTCGTAGCCGCAGGCCTCGAGCAACAGGGCGCGCAGGCTGTCGGTGACCATTTCGGCCTGCTGGCCCATGTGCAGGCCGTATTGCAGCATCGGCTGCAACAGGCCCGGGCTCTGGATCTGCTGGCGGATCTGTTTGTGGCAGCACGGCGAGCACATGATGATGGCCGCGCCGGAGCGGATGCCGGTGTGGATCGCGTAATCGGTGGCAATGTCGCAGGCATGCAGGGCGATCATCACGTCCAGCTCGCTGGGCGCGACACTGCGCACGTCGCCGCAGCGGAACACCAGGCCGGGATGCTCCAGGCGCGCGGCGGCGGTGTTGCACAGGGCCACCATGTCTTCGCGCAACTCCACGCCGGTCACCTCGCCCTCGGCCTGCAAGGTGTTGCGCAGGTAGTCATGGATGGCGAAGGTCAGGTAGCCCTTGCCCGACCCGAAGTCGGCCACCCGGATCGGGCTGTCCAGGCTCAGCGGTGAGGCGCTCAGGGCGTGGGAAAACACCTCGATGAACTTGTTGATCTGCTTCCACTTGCGCGACATGGCCGGGATCAGCTCGTGCTGGCGGTTGGTCACGCCCAGGTCGGTGAGAAACGGCCGGGTCAGTTCCAGGTAACGCTTTTTCTCGCGGTCATGATCAGCGGACGGCGCCTGGCGTGCCTGCTGGGCAGCATGGCGCGCCAGGCTGGCCTTGCCCTTCTTGCTGAATTCCAGTTGCGCTTCATCACTGAGGGTCAGCAGATGGGCATTGCGAAAGGCGCCAGGCAGCAAGTCGCCAATCAATGCCTGCGCCTCGCCCAGGGCATGGTTCTTGGTGATGTCGCGGGTCTTGTAGCGGTAGACGAACGATAGGCAGGCCTGCGCCTTGATCGTCACCGGGGTGATGATGATGCGCTGCAGGTCGGCCTCGGTGCCCACATGACGGGCCAGGACCAGCTTGACCAGGGCATTTTGCGTCAGGCAGTCGTCCAGCAGGCCGAGAAACCGGTCACGCGGGTCGGTGGCAGAAGAAGGTGTGGAAGTGGCAGACATCGAAAACGCCTCGGGCGGCTGGGCAGATCAGGAAGCGGGGCATTTTAGCGCCAGCGCTGCCAGAAGTCCGCTTTGTCTGCGCGGCCGGCCGGCATCGATCAACCCAGCACCACCAGTCGGTTCGGCAATTCGCTGCGGCTGCGAGTCACCGGCACGTGGTCGGCCAGCAGCTCGCCACAGGCATGGATGCAGCCCAGGAACCCTTGCAGGTTCTGGCCGTTGCGCAGTTGCTGGGTGAAGACATCGACCATCGCCTTGAAGGTCTCGTCGTGCAGGCGGCTGGAAATGCCCTGGTCGACCAGGATTTCGACGTAACGCTCGGCCTCGCTGACAAACAGCAGGATGCCGGTGCTGCCGGGGGTGGCGTGCAGGTTCTGTTCGAGAAACTGCCGGCGCGCCAGGTTGCCGGCCCGCCAGCGACGCACCGAGGACGGTACCAGTTGGCTGGTGACCCGGGTGATGCGACACAGCAGCGCGACCAGCACGAAGGTGGTCAACTGGGCCAGCAGCAGTTGATTGGCCGTCAGCGCCCCGGTGATGTAACTGACGATGCCTGGCAGCAACAGCCCCATCACGCCCGCCCAGACCAGCGGTACATAGGCGTAGTCGTCAGACCTCGCGGTCAGGACTGTGACCAGTTCGGCATCGGTGCGCCGTTCGACACGACTGATCGCTTCGGCGACCAGTTGCTGCTCGTCTTGACTGAGTAAAGCCATGGGTGCCTCGTGTTCAATTCTTGTTTTACCAGTTGCCGGAAGCGCCGCCGCCGTCAAAGCCCTTGCCACTGCCGCGAATGAGGCGGCAGCCCGAAGGGTCGAGCTTGCACCGGCCGCCATCGGCCTTGCTGCGCAGGCGCCGGCCCAGGTTGGTCATTGCCAGCACCGCCATCAGCAGCGCCACGCACGCCAGCACCAGCAGCAGCACGGACCACAGCACGCTGCCCGACTGCCCCACGTAGGTGCTTTCGGGGGAAGGGTCGAAGTCTTCCGGCACATGCCCGCCCAGTGCAGCAATCACCGCCTGGGCACCGCGTTCGATGCCGGTGGCGAAATTGCCTTCGCGAAATTCGGGGGTGATCAGCATGTTGATGATCATTGCCGACTGCGCCTCGTTGAGGCGTCCTTGCAGACCGCTGCCCACCTCGATGCGCACCCTGCGGTTGTCGCGCGAGACGATCAGCAGGGCACCGTTGCCCTTGCCCTTGCTGCCCATGCCCCAGGCCTTGCCCAGCCGTGCGCTGTAGTCCTCGATGGTCGTGCCCTGCAGGTCGACCAGCGTCACCACCACGACCCGCTCGCCGGTGACCTGTTCATGCTCGCCGAGCATGGCCGACAGGCGCACCGTGGTCGGGGTGTCGAGCATCTGGGCGGCATCGACCACGCTGCCCGTCATGGGCGGGAACAATAAGGCGGGCTCATCGGCCCGCACCGTCTGCGTGCCGGTACACAGCAACAGCACAGACAGCATCATGTGTAGAACACCCTTCAAAACTTCACCTGCCCGACCTTGCCAACCCGTAACCCGCAGAGGGTAACCCATTGACGCCCCGGCGCTCTATGCCGCAGGCCTGGGGCATGACTGCAACCCTGTGCATGCATCCTGAGGTGTCTCCTGTTGTACTGTGTAACGTCGCCTTGAAATCGCTGCCTTAGCCAAATCGCAAGTTCCCCGGCATAATCCGGCGCCAATGCCGGAGTATCGGTCAAAACTGGCTGCATCTGCGCTGCATGATGCAACAAAACGCCCAGCGACAACCTTTTGCTCTGGCTCAACAATACCGCCAAAGGTTCAAACCCTAAAATCCGGCAGCCGGTATTTGACGCAGGTTACTGGCTAAAGCCTTGAGAAAACATTCATGAACAAATTGTGCTTAACAGGTTTGCTGGCCGTGCTGGCCAGCCACTCGGCGCTGGCCGCAACCCCGGCCGGAGCTGCGCAGCAAACACCTCTGCAAGCCAAGAATGCCTTCATTGCCAACCTGATGAAACAGATGACGCTTGATGAAAAGATCGGCCAGTTGCGCCTGATCAGCATCAGCAGTGAAGTGCCGCAGCCCATGATTCTCGAGGAAATTGCCGCCGGTCGGATTGGCAGCACCTTCAACTCCATTACACGTGCAGAAAACCGTCCTCTGCAAGAGGCCGCTGTCGCCAGAAGCCGTCTGAAGATTCCGATGTTCTTCGCCTACGACGTGGTGCACGGCCACCGCACGATTTTTCCGATCAGCCTGGGCATGGCGGCCAGCTGGGACCTCGAGGCCATCGCCCTGAGCGGCCGGATCTCGGCCAAAGAGGCCGCCGCCGACGGTATCGACATGACCTTCGCGCCGATGGTCGACATCTCGCGCGACCCGCGCTGGGGCCGCAGCTCAGAAGGCTTTGGCGAAGACACCTACCTGGTCTCGCGCATTTCCGAAACCATGGTCAAGGCTTTCCAGGGCAACAGCCCGGCCGAGCAGGCCAGCATCATGGCCGCCGTCAAGCACTTCGCCCTGTATGGCGCGGTCGAGGGCGGACGCGACTACAACACCGTCGACATGAGCCCGACGCGCATGCACCAGGACTACCTGCCGCCTTACCGGGCCGGCCTGGACGCCGGTGCCGGCGCGGTCATGGTCGCGCTCAACTCGATCAACGGTATCCCGGCCACCTCCAACACCTGGCTGATGCAGGACCTGTTGCGCAAGGACTGGGGCTTCAAGGGCGTGACCATCAGCGACCATGGTGCCATCGGCGAACTGATCCAGCATGGCGTCGCCAAGGACAACCGCGAGGCGGCCAAGCTGTCGATCAAGGCCGGCATCGACCTGAGCATGAACGATGCCGCCTACGGCAAGTACCTGCCCGAGCTGGTCAAGTCCGGTGAAGTGTCGGTCAAGGAGATCGATAACGCCGTACGCGAAGTGTTGGGCGCCAAGTACGACATGGGCCTGTTTGCCGACCCGTACAAGCGCATCGGCGTGGCCGGTGACGATCCGGCCGACACCTATTCCGAAGACCGCCTGCACCGTGCCGAAGCCCGCGAGGTGGCACGCAAGACCCTGGTGCTGCTGAAAAACGACAACAATGCCCTGCCGCTGAACAAGCAAGGCACCATCGCGGTGATCGGCAGCCTGGCGCAGAGCAAGCTGGACATGCTCGGCAGCTGGTCGGCTGCCGGACGTCCCAACCAGTCGGTGACCGTCTATGAAGGCCTCAGCCAGGCCGTCGGCGACAAGGCAAAGCTGGTCTATGCCCGGGGCGCCAACGTCAGTGACAAGGAAAACGTCCTCAGCTACCTGAACTTCATCGAGAAGGAGGTTGAAGTCGACGCGCGTCCGGCCCAGGAAATGATCGACGAGGCCGTCCAGGTCGCCCAGGGCGCCGATGTCATCGTGGCCGTGGTCGGTGAATCGCGCGGCATGTCGCACGAGTCGGCCAGCCGCAGCACGCTGTACATCCCGGGCAGGCAACGTGACCTGATCAAGGCCCTCAAGGCCACTGGCAAGCCACTGGTGCTGGTATTGATGAATGGCCGGCCGCTGGCTCTGGGCGAGGAACTCGACCAGGCCGACGCCGTGCTGGAAACCTGGTTTGCCGGGACCGAAGGCGGCAATGCGATCGCCGACGTGCTGTTCGGCGACTACAACCCGTCGGGCAAGCTGCCCATGACCTTCCCCCGCTCGGTTGGCCAGTTGCCCAGTTACTATGCGCACCTGAACACCGGTCGCCCCTACACCCCCGGCAAGCCTGGCAACTACACCTCGCAGTATTTCGAGGAAACCAACGGCCCGCTGTTCCCGTTCGGCTATGGCCTGAGCTACACCCAGTTCGATGTTTCGGACATCACCCTGTCGGCCGATACCCTGCCGCGCCAGGGCAAGCTGACCGCCAGCGTCACGGTGAAAAACACCGGCAAGGTCGCCGGTACCACTGTGGTGCAGTTGTACCTGCGCGACGTGGCCGCCTCGATCAGCCGCCCGGTCAAGGAGCTCAAGGGTTTCAGGAACGTCACGCTTGAGCCTGGCCAGGAGCAGGTCGTGACCTTCACCCTGAGCGAGAACGACCTGAAGTTCTATAACCAGGCGCTCAAGTACGCAGCCGAAGCCGGCGAGTTCAAGGTGATGATCGGCCTGGACTCGGCCAACGTGAAAGAAACCCGCTTCAACCTGCTTTAAGGTTGTTGACGGCACCGGGCGGGCCAAGGCTCGCCCGGGCATCCGTTTGAAAACTGCAGGTTTCCCCATGACGCTTACGCAACGCACACTGCGCCTGTTCATCTATGTGCTGGTCATCGTCACCGGTGCGGCGATTTGCGCCGCCCTTGCCATGCGTCAGACCCAGCAGCACGTGCTCAGTGAAGAGGCCAGGCGCGCCAGCGACCGGCTGGCCCTGTATGCCAACGCCTTGCACACGCTGATCGAGCGTTACCGCGCCTTGCCGGCGGTACTGGCGCTGGACACCGAAATCCGCAATGCAGTGCGGACACCGCTGACCGAACAGGCCCGGGCGTCGCTCAACCGCAAGCTTGAGAGCATCAACGGTGCGGCGCACTCTTCTTCGCTGGAACTGATGGATCGGCACGGGGTGGCGGTGGGCGCCAGCAACTGGCGCAACCCCAAGAGCTATGTCGGCAACAACTACGGATTTCGTCCCTATTTCCTGCAGGCCCGCGCCAAAGGCACGGGGCGCTTCTATGCCGTGGGCGTGACCACCGGCATTCCCGGTTACTTTTTGTCCAATGCCGTGCTCGATGACGATGGCGAATTCATGGGCGCCATGGTGGTCAAGCTGGAATTTCCTACCCTTGAGCGCGAATGGGCCCAGGACGACGACCTGCTGATGGCCAGCGATGCCAAGGGCATCGTGTTTCTGGCCAACCGCACCGACTGGCGCTACCGCGAGCTGCAATCGATTTCGGCCGAGGACCGCGCCGACCTGCTGAGCACCCGTCAATATGACAAGAAACCCTTGTCGCCCTTGCGCAGCCGGGTGCTGCAGCGCTTCGGCCCCGGCAGCCACCTCAGCCGTGTCGAAGCCCCTGAAGGCAGCGCCGATTACCTGTGGCAATCGCAAGCGATGCCTGACGAGAACTGGACCCTGCACCTGTTGCGCAAGCCAGTGTCGGTCAACGAGGACATCCGCAATGCCGGGCTCGCCGCCGCCAGCCTCTGGCTGATGCTGGTGTTTCTCGGCTTGTTCTTGTGGCAGCGCTGGCGCATGGCGCGTTTGCGCGAACGCAGCCGCAACGAGCTGGAGCGCCTGGTCGAGGAACGCACCCGTGACTTGCGCACCGCCCAGGAAGGCCTGGTGCAATCGACCAAGCTGGCCGCGCTGGGACAGATGTCGGCGGCCCTGGCCCATGAGATCAACCAGCCCCTGACCGCCCAGCGCATGCAGCTGGCCACCCTGCGCCTGCTGCTCGACCACGGTCGCATCGAAGATGCCTGCAAGGCCTTGACCTTGCTGGACCAGCAACTGACGCGCATGGCCGCCCTGACCGGTCACCTGAAGACCTTTGCGCGCAAGAGCCCCGATGGGCTGCGAGAGCGTCTGGACCTGGCCAATGTGGTCGACCAGGCCCTGCTGTTGCTCGACACCCGGCTGCGTGAAGAGCACGTCGAATGCGTGTTGCATCTGGCGCGGCCGGCCTGGGTGCGCGGCGATGCCATCCGCCTGGAACAAGTGCTGATCAACCTGCTGCGCAATGCCATGGATGCCCTGCGCGATCAGCCGTGCAAGCGCCTGGAGGTGCGTATCGAGGCCCGGGCCGAGCAGTGGCAACTGAGCGTGATCGACAGCGGCACGGGTATCGCGGCCGAGCACCTGTCCAGCCTGTTCGACCCCTTCTTCACCACCAAACCGGTAGGTGACGGACTGGGCCTGGGGCTGGCGGTGTCCTATGCGATCATCCACAGCCTGGGCGGGCAGCTGACTGCCCGCAATGGCGAGCACGGCGCGGTGTTCAGTTTCAGCCTGGCCAATGATTTTCTGGAGTCCGAACCATGACGCTCAACTCGGTCATTGTGGTCGATGACGAAATCGCCATTCGCCAGGCCATCGAACCCTGGCTGACCCTGGCAGGCTTCGAGGTGCAGTTGCACAGCCGCGCCGAGGAGTGCCTGGCGCAGTTGCCCGAGCACTTTCCCGGCGTGATTATCAGCGACGTGCGCATGCCCGGCATGGGCGGCCTGGCGCTGCTGGCTCGCTTGCAGGCCCAGGACAAGGACCTGCCGGTCATTCTGCTGACCGGTCACGGTGACGTGCCGATGGCCGTACAAGCGATGCGCGAAGGCGCCTACGACTTTCTGGAAAAACCCTTCAGCCCGCAGGCCTTGCTCGACACGTTGCGCCGCGCCCTGGAAAAGCGTCAGCTGATTCTGGAAAATCGCCGCCTGCATGAACAGGCCGACGCGCGCAGCCGGCTCGAGGCCACGCTGCTGGGGGTGTCACCCAGCCTGCAAACCCTGCGCCGCCAGGTGCTGGAGCTGGCCGGCCTGCCGGTGAACGTGTTGATCCGGGGTGAAACCGGCAGCGGCAAGGAGCTGGTTGCCCGCTGCCTGCATGACTTCGGCCCGCGCGCCGGCAAGCCTTTCGTGGCCCTCAATTGCGCGGCGATACCCGAGCAGTTGTTCGAAGCCGAGTTGTTCGGCCATGAAAACGGCGCGTTTACCGGCGCCCAGGGCAAGCGCATCGGTCGGTTGGAGTTTGCCGACGGCGGCACGGTGTTTCTCGACGAGATCGAAAGCATGCCCCTGGCCCAGCAGGCCAAGCTGCTGCGCGTGCTGCAGGACCGGCAACTGCAGCGGCTGGGCTCCAACCACAGCATTACGGTGGATGTGCGTATCATCGCCGCCACCAAGCCCGATCTGCTGGATGAAGCCCGCGCCGGGCGCTTTCGCGAAGACCTGGCGTACCGGCTGAACGTGGCCGAGCTGCGCCTGCCGGCGCTGCGTGAACGCCGCGAAGACATTGCCCTGCTGTACCAGCACTTTACCCAGGCGGCGGCCGAACGCCTGGGCCGGCCGGCGTCCAGGCCGGACGGCGCACAGCTGGGCCGCTTGCTCAGCCATGACTGGCCGGGCAACGTCCGTGAACTGGCCAATGTGGCCGAACGCGAAGTGCTGGGCCTTAATCAGTCCCCCAGCGAACCTTCCGGGCAATCGCTGGTCGATCAACAGGAAGCTTTCGAGGCTCAATGCCTGCGTGCGGCATTGACCCGACACAAAGGCGATATCAAGGCGGTGCTCAATGAGTTGCAACTGCCGCGACGAACCCTGAACGAGAAAATGCAACGCCACGGACTGGTACGCGAACACTTCCTGGCCTGAGCGGTGCGCCTGCGTCCATGGCCGCCGCCAGGACCAGGACACAATGACACCCTATGGCCGCGACTTTTGCGCTTCATGGAACCAGACCTGGGCTGAACCTGCCGTGACCATTTCCCCGAAACAGCCCGTCAGCCGCGCACAAGCGGCCCGATTCGTGCGCGAGCATGATTGGTCGAGCAGTGCCCTGGGCGTGCGTGAGCACTGGCCTACGCCCCTGCTTGGCGCCCTGAACATGATGTTTGCCTCGCCGACCTGCATGCTGCTGGTCTGGGGCCCGCAACAGCGGGTGTTTGCCAATGACGCCGCCTGCAAGGCGCTGGGCCTTGCGCCGCACCTGCTGCAGGGCAAGCCTGCCGCCTCAGTGGCTGGCCTGCCCTGGCACTGCCTGAGTCCAGCCATTGAGCAGGCGCTGGCCGGGCACAGTACGCAATGCGAATCCATGCCTGTGCCCTGCACGCACCTTGAACCGCCGCAGACCCGCTGGTGGACGCTGTCGTGCTCCCCGCTGTCGGACTCATTGCTGGCCGAGCAAGACAGCCTGGTGGCCGGTGCGCTGTGCGTGGTGCACGACCTGACAGCGCACGTCACAGCCCAGGCGGTTCAGCAACAGGAACATGCCTTCAGCCAGCGTGTGCTGGCCAGTATCAACGATTGCATCAAGGTGCTGGACCTGGAAGCACGGCTGACCTTCATGAACGAAGGCGGCCAGAAAATCATGGAAGTCAGCGACTTCAATGCCGTGCATGGTTGTCCCTGGCCGGATTTCTGGGAAGGCCAGGGCAACCTGGAAGCCCGGGCTGCCGTTGCCGCTGCCAAGGCCGGCCAGAGCAGAAGCTTTACCGGCATGGCCGAGACGCTGGGTGGCAAGCGCAAATGGTGGCACGTACAAGTCAGCCCGGTGCTGGGCAAGAACGGCCACCCGGAAAAGATTCTCTGCGTGTCACGCGACATGACCGCGCTCTACGATGCCGAAGAAGCCCTGCGCGCGCTGAACGACTCACTCGAACAACGGGTACAGGAACGCACCCTTGACCGCGACCGGATCTGGCAGCTGTCGACTGACCTGATGCTGGTGGCACGTTTTGACGGCATCATTCATGCGCTCAATCCGGCCTGGAACAGCGTGCTTGGCTGGGATGAAGAGGCGCTGCTGGGCGATGACTTCATGCACCTGGTGCACCCGGATGACGTCGAGCCGACCCTGGCAGCCATGGCCAGCCTGGCGCACGGCCTGAGGATCGCCGACTTCAAGAACCGCTATCGGCAGGCTGACGGCTCGTACCGGACCATCGCCTGGGCCGCCGTTCCCGACCAGCAGTTCATTCATGCCGTCGGCCGTGACATCCAGGCTCAGGTCGAGGCCAGTGAAGCCCTGCGGGTGTCCGAAGAGGCCTTGCGCCAGGCGCAGAAGCTGGAAGCCATCGGCCAGTTGACCGGCGGGGTGGCCCATGATTTCAACAACCTGCTGACCGTGATCAAATCCTGCACCGACCTGCTCAAGCCTGAACACCTGCCTGAAGCGCGGCGCATCCGCTATGTGGAAGCCATTTCCAGCACGGTCGATCGTGCCGCACGCCTGACTGGCCAACTACTGGCCTTTGCGCGGCGCCAGGCCTTGCAACCGCAAGTGTTCGACATCAACGAAAGTGTGTCGCGTATTGGCGAGATGATGGACAGCCTGACCGGATCACGCATTCAGGTCGGTATCGAACTTCCCGAGGCTCCCTGCTACATCTATGCCGATGGCAGCCAGTTCGACACGGCCTTGATCAACATGGTGGTCAATGCGCGCGACGCCATGGACGGTGTCGGCCAGTTGACGATCCGGGTCGAAGCCGTTGACGCGGCGCTTGCTCCCTTGGCTACCCTCACGCCTGGGGCGTATGTGGCCATTTCCCTGACCGACACCGGCTCGGGCATTGCTGCGGACAAGCTGGGCCTGATTTTCGAACCGTTCTACACCACCAAGGGCATCGGCCAGGGCACCGGCCTTGGACTGTCGCAGGTCTTCGGTTTCGTCAAACAATCGGGGGGTGAAGTGGCGGTGCACAGTGAGCTGGGAAACGGCAGCCGCTTTACCCTGTACCTGCCCAGCGCCGCCCACCCTGCCCAAGCGCCCGTGCAACAGAACCCGCCGGAGCTGGCCGAGGGTGGCCTGAGGGTGCTGATGGTCGAGGATAATCCGCAGGTCGGGACCTACACCTCGGCGATGCTGGAACAGAGCGGCTTCAAGGTGGTCTGGGCGTCAACAGCCGAACAGGCCCTGGAGGTGCTGCGCCATGATCCTGAACCTTTCGACGTGGTCTTTTCCGATATCGCCATGCCGGGCATGAGCGGCGTCGAACTGTACGCCAATATTCAACAGGCCTGGCCGGGCATGCCGGTGATTCTCACCAGCGGCTACAGCGTCGCGTTTGCCGACCTCAATCGAGAGCCGTCGCCACGCTTCGAGCTGTTGCAAAAGCCTTACCGGATCGAAGACTTGTGCGCACGGCTGTATGCCAGCGCGCGCCCCGCTCCCGCCACGCAGCCCTATCGGCAATAATCCGCTCACGCCTACGCGACAACAGGCGGATTCTTGCTCACAACCCCCTCTTCCAGCGCTCTAGTACGGGCGTTCGGGGGGTGGCACAAGTCCTGCTATGTCTTGTTCATGGACCGCAGTCACGCGGCCCTTACTAAAAACAATGACTGGTAAAGGATCAAGATGGCTATTCCCAACTCTTCTTCTGAGTCGGCGGGCATCATCGCCGCCCCGAAAACCACTTCTTCGCGCCTGAAGTCAATCTTCAGTGGCTCGGTCGGCAACATGGTCGAGTGGTACGACTGGTATGTCTATGCGGCGTTCTCGCTGTATTTCGCCAAGGCCTTCTTCCCCAAGGGCGACACCACCGCACAACTGCTCAACACCGCCGCGATCTTCGCCGTCGGCTTTCTGATGCGTCCGATCGGCGGCTGGCTGATGGGCCTGTATGCCGACTACAAGGGCCGCAAGGCTGCATTGATGGCCTCGGTGATCCTGATGTGCTTCGGCTCGCTGGTCATTGCCCTGACACCGGGCTATGAAACCATCGGCATCGGCGCACCGATCCTGCTGATCTTTGCCCGCCTGCTGCAGGGCCTGTCGGTCGGTGGCGAATACGGCACCTCTGCCACCTACCTCAGCGAGATGGCGACCAAGGAACGCCGCGGCTTCTTCTCCAGTTTCCAGTATGTGACGCTGATTTCCGGCCAGCTCATCGCCCTGGGCGTGCTGATCGTGCTGCAACGCATCCTGACCACCGAAGAGCTGTACGCCTGGGGCTGGCGCGTTCCGTTTATGATCGGCGCGCTGTGTGCGGTGGTGGCGCTGTACCTGCGTCGCGGCATGGAAGAAACCGAGTCGTTCACCAAGAAGAAAAAGGAAAAGCCTAAGGAAAGCCTGATGCGCACTCTGATGCGCCATCCCAAGGAGCTTCTGACCGTGGTCGGCCTGACCATGGGCGGCACCCTGGCGTTCTACACGTACACCACCTACATGCAGAAGTACCTGGTCAACACCGTTGGCATGAGCATCACTGACTCGACCTCGATCTCGGCCGCGACCCTGTTCCTGTTCATGCTGCTGCAGCCGGTGATCGGCGCACTGTCGGACAAGATCGGCCGGCGTCCGATCCTGATCGCCTTCGGTGTGCTGGGTACGCTGTTCACGGTGCCGATCCTCACCACCCTGCACACCATCCAGAGCTGGTGGGGCGCGTTCTTCCTGATCATGGGGGCGCTGATCATCGTCAGCGGCTATACCTCGATCAACGCCGTGGTCAAGGCCGAGCTGTTCCCGACCGAGATCCGCGCCCTGGGCGTCGGCCTGCCGTACGCGCTGACCGTTTCGCTGTTCGGTGGCACCGCTGAGTACATCGCGCTGTGGTTCAAGAGCGTCGGCATGGAAACCGGTTACTACTGGTACGTGACCGCCTGCATCGCCTGCTCGCTGCTGGTGTACGTGTTCATGAAGGACACGCGCAAGCACTCGCGTATCGAAACCGACTGACCTCGCGTTGCGTTGATGAGAAGGGACAGTCCACCGGCGTGGACTGTCCCTTTTTTCATGGCCGGGGATTTATTCAGCCGACTCACGACGGTGCACGGCGCCGCCCTGCCTGGCTCGCCTAAAGCCACTTTCTGTTTTGTCAAGAGGGCTTATTTCACGATATTTCAGAAAGTGCACCGCCAATGCCCATTCCGGTCTGCGCGGCCCGAAAACCGGGCGCTGCGGCCAACTATCATTTTCAGCAATGTTCGCTAGCAACCCTATTAACTTCTTAATAATCATGCGCGGCGTAGCATGGCCTCCATACCGGGACAACAACTCACCCGAACAGACTTCCCGAACTTGGAGACACCACCATGAAAAAGACCACTGTATTCGCCGGCCTCGTTTTCTCTGTTCTGGCTTCCAGCGCCTTCGCCCTGCCAGCCACTGACACCGCTCATCAAGCCATCAGCGCCGATTACCTGGCCGCCGATGGTTCCGACAACGTCGGCCCTAACCGCCAGCCCCTGATCGACATCAAGGGTGCCGACCAGAGCCTGGCCGCTGACGGTGCTGATCGCGTCGGTGCCAACCGCCTGACCTCCGACGGTGCCGACCGTGTAGGCGCCAACCGCCTGGCCGCTGACGGTGCTGACCGTGTCGGTGCCAACCGCCTGACCTCCGACGGTGCCGACCGTGTAGGTGCCAACCGCCTGGCCGCTGACGGTGCCGATCGCGTCGGTGCCAATCGCCTGACCTCCGACGGTGCCGACCGTGTCGGTGCCAACCGCCTGGCCGCTGACGGTGCTGATCGCGTCGGTGCCAACCGCCTGACCTGATCCGGTGATCAATGACTGCGCTACCGCTTTGCCCGATGCTCCTGCTTGATGCCAGTCAGCTCCACTGACTGGCATTTTTTTATGGCCTGTCCGTTCATGTCGCCGCACTGATTGCCACAACCTGCCTGCGCCAGCACTATGAGGCCTGATCAAACCCTGCTGCCAGGAAGCACGCCATGTCAGATGACATCTACTCGTACGAACCGTCCAAGGGCCACGGCCTGCCGCATGATCCGTTCAACGCCATTGTCGGCCCGCGCCCGATCGGCTGGATCTCTTCCCAGGATGCCCAGGGGGTTCTGAACCTGGCGCCCTACAGTTTCTTCAACGCCTTCAACTATGTGCCGCCCATCATTGGTTTTTGCAGCGTAGGTCGCAAGGACAGCCTCAATAACATCGAGCAGACCGGCGAGTTCGTCTGGAACCTGGCCACCCGTTCACTGGCCGAGGCCATGAACCAGAGCTGCGCCGCCGTGCCGGCCGAAATTGACGAATTTCAACTGGCCGGGCTGACACCGCAAGCCTCACAGCGTGTGGCCGTGCCAAGGGTGAAGGAAACGCCGGTGGCGTTCGAATGCAAGGTGACCCAGATCGTGCAATTGCAACGGGCCGATCAGGCGCTGGTACCGAGCTGGCTGATTCTCGGTGAGGTGGTGGCCGTGCACATCGCCAACTGGCTGCTCAAGGACGGTATCTACGACACAGCGGCCGCCGAGCCGATCCTGCGCGGCGGCGGCCCGGCCGATTATTTCCAGCTGGGGCCGGAGGCGTTGTTCAAGATGCACCGCCCCAAAGGCTGAGCCGCTTTACGAAGCCGGGCGCCAGACCAGCGCCGCCTCGCTGTCGACGTCGACCAGGCGCTCCAGCGCCTCGGCGGCGGCCTGGTCGGCCTCATCAGCGGTCTTGAAGGTCTGGCCTTCGAGCACGGCATGAAAACGCGGCGCCCCGCCGCCTGACAACGCCTTGACGGCAATGGCCGCCTGGTAGACCCCCTGCGTCGGGATCGCGGCCGACACGGCCTCGAAATGCTCAAATACCTTGCGCGCCATATTAAGGTGGCTCCTGTGATGAAAAAAGACCGGTGATTCTAACCTTCCCGAGCCATGGGATGGGTGCTGGCATCTGGCCCGATTTTTCTTGCAATGCGTGACGCTGTCCTACACTTGAAGTAACTCTTCAAATACTCCACCGGTCAATCCAAGGGGTGCGTCATGAGAGTCACAACAAGAAAATGCCTGGCTGCACTGGGCCTGGTCAGCGTCTTTGCCCTGTATGCCGCCGGCGCCTACCGTATCGAGCAGATCCGCCAGGCCCCTGCTGCCGTGGCTTGCGCCTTTGGCCATTGCTCACCCACCAATGCCTCCCTCGCGGCGTTGCGATGACACTGCACGAGGCTATCGATTAGCAAGCTAACGGATTAGACTGGCCGGCATCATTTGCCCGCTTGAAGCGGGTTTTCAACCTTCAGGTTTTGCCGTGACCCGCCCTGATCCGACCTCGCCTGCCATCGTCAGTATTCTGTTCGCCTTGATGATGGCGACCTTTCTCAGTGCTCTGGACCAGACCATTGTCGCGGTGTCGTTGCCGGCCATTTCTGCGCAATTGAAAGAGGTCGACCTGCTGGCCTGGGTGATTTCCGGCTATATGGTTGCCATGACCGTGGCCGTGCCGATCTACGGCAAGCTGGGCGACCTGTATGGTCGCCGGCGACTGATGCTGGTCGGTCTGTCGCTGTTCACGGCGGCCTCGCTGTTGTGCGCCATGGCTCAGAGCATGGAGCAACTGGTGCTGGCGCGGGTGCTGCAGGGCATTGGCGCTGGCGGCATGGTGTCGGTGAGCCAGGCGATCGTCGGCGACATTATCCCGCCGCGCGAGCGCGGCCGTTATCAGGGATATTTCAGCAGTATGTATGCCGTGGCCAGCGTCGCCGGCCCCGTACTGGGCGGCGTGATGACCGAATACGGGTCATGGCGCTGGGTGTTTCTGATCAATCTGCCGCTGGGCATCGTCGCGCTGGTGGTCGCCCATCGCACCCTCAAGGGTCTGCCGGTCCCGCAGCGCAAACCGGTGATCGATTACCTGGGCACGATGTTGATGATCCTGGGCCTTGGCGCCTTGTTGCTGGGGATTACGGAAATCGGCCAGGGGCATGGTCTGGCCGACCGGCACGTGCAAGGGCTGCTGGGTGTGGCCGTGCTGGCACTGGTCGGCTTCATTGCCTATGAACGCCGCGCCGCCGAGCCGGTATTGCCGATGCACCTGTTCGCCAGCCGCAGTGCGGTGCTGTGCTGGCTGACAGTGTTTTTCGCCAGCTTCCAGTCCATTTCGCTGACGGTGCTCATGCCCTTGCGTTACCAGACACTGACCGGTGCCGGTGCCGACAGCGCCGCCTTGCATTTGCTGCCGCTGGCGATGGGCATGCCCTTGGGCGCCTATTGTGCCGGTCGGCGCGCGTCGCTGACCGGGCGCTACAAACCCCTGATCCTGGGCGGCACGCTGCTGTTGCCCCTGGCCATTACGGGCCTGGCCTTCACCACGCCACAGCAAGTGTGGTTGACCGGGGCGTTCATGGTGTTGACCGGCATCGGCACCGGGATGCTGTTTCCCACCGCGCTGGTAGGCGGCCAGAACGCGGTGCAGGCACGTGACATGGGCGTGGCGACCAGTACCAGTAACCTGTTTCGCTCGCTGGGCGGGGCCATGGGCGTGGCGCTGATGTCGGCGTTGCTGCTGGCCATGTTGCAAGGTACAGGGCTGGGCGTACTGGGCGCAGGCGCCCTGGGTGGCGAAGGCCATTCAGGCAATGCCCTGCTCGCCAGCCTTGAGGCGACCCGAGGGCCGGCGCTCGAAGCCCTGCGCACAGAACTGGCGCAGACGTTTCGCCACCTGCTGCTGGTCAGCGCCGGCATTGCCCTGCTGGGCCTGGGGGTTGCCGTGGCCATGCCCAATACCGTGTTGCGCGGGCGCTAGCCAGGTGTATCCTGCGGCGCGTCTTGCTGCGGGTCCAGAAACCACTGCGTTCGCTCGGCCTTGACGCCTGCAAAACCGGGCATCAGCTCGCCCTCGCAAAAAAGGCGTCGCGAGCCGGCGCGGGCATTGCTGAACCAGTAGCCACCCTGCGGGCAGGCCTGCCCGGCATTGACCGGTTGCACAGGCTCGTCATCGAAGCGCGCGTACCAGCGGGCCGTGCTTTCCCGGGTAAAGCCCTTGTCGCTCGGCAAATAGGGATGCAGGCAACCGGTGTCTTGCAAACGCACCGGGCTGATGAGCCTGTTGACCCGTACATAGGCCCTGGGCAGGGGCGCCTTTACATCGCCCAGGTCAGGTACAAGGCCTGCACGAATCAACAACCCGCCGTCATAGGCCTGGAACTGCACATCGCTCCAGCTACTGGAGCGCGCCCGCAAGGCATCATTGCCGCCCAGGCGTTTGACGAACGAATGCCCCAGCACCGTGTACCAGCTCACGCCCTTGATGTGCCGCAGCAAGCGCAAGCTGTCGATGTGCGGGACCGGGTCGACCATCAGCCCGCTGTAGCGACAGGCCAGCTGGTATTCCAGCGGCAGGTAACGATGCCCTTCGGTGGGCAGTACGCAGGCCAGCCCGCCAAAACCATGCTCGGCCTGTACGGCGCTGCACAGGTAGCGAATCCACGCTTCGTAGTTGCGCAGTCCGTCGGGCTCGGTCAGGTATGACCAGGGCAAGACCATCTTCAGACAGGACAGGTCGTTCTCTCCCTGGGTCCGGGAGGCGGCCATGACAAACAGGCTGTAGACCGCTGCCTGCTCGGCACCGCAGCTCGACAGTGACCACAACAGCGGCTGCTCTGCGGGTCGCTTGACGGCCTGGCGCCGGCAGGTGGCAAACCCCGACGCCGAAAGCGTGCGTCGATGCTGGAAAAACTGGCATTTGAGCTCAGCCCTGAAGGCCTGGTAGAAACGCTGGAAACACCCGTCAAGACGTTCGCGCACCGTCTGGGCGTGGCCATTCCTGAAATACAGCGTGGTGATCAGCCCCAACCGCACGACGGCCAGGCATCGCGCATTATCGATGCTCAGCGCTTGTGCCTGACGCGCCAGGTCTGCCAGTGAACACCCAGGTTCCGATGCTGTTTGCAACATGTCTGCCCCTCCCAAGCGGCACGATCAAGGGCCGAAGAGTGAAGACAGATGTGGCAATGAGCAATACGGCCTGGGAAGTTTGGGAAATCAGCTACACACATCTGGAAATATCCGACTTTCGGTCTGACAGACGGGGCAATTTCCTACCGCTGATAGCGATATGTACACCTGGTCGGCGTATGATTTCCGACCGGGCAATCAAACCGCCCGGTCACCTGTCAGGAGGCGATGCGCAGGGCCGGGCTGAACCTGAGCATATCCAGGCAGGTGTCGACCAGTGGCTCGGCCTGCTCGTGCAGGCAAAAGCTGTCGGGGACCAGCAGCCACTGTCCCAGAACACCATCTATATAGGCATGCATGCAGATCGAGGCGCGAAAGATGTCCAGTGTGGCCGGCAGTTGTCCCCTGCGCACAGCGTTGCTTAATGCAAGGCCGATTCGTTCGTTACAAAAGAGTGCGTTGGCCCGGCGTTGCCGACGGAAATCGCACATTTCATCGGTGAACTCGCATTTGTGGAAAAGAATCTCATTGATGCGCCGGGTTTTCGGATCACTGGAAACTTGATGAAACAAATGAATCAGCAGCTTTTTGATGCATCCCAAGGGGTCATGCTCGGCCTCGCTCTGGCTGGCCAGAGACATTTCTTCGAGGGGTTCGTGCAAGCTGTCGAGCATGGCCTGTACCAGTTCGGCCTTGTTGGTGAAGTGCCAATAAATGGCCCCCCGGGTCACCCCGGCGAGCGTCGCGATGTCGGCGAGCGTTGTCCGCGCGACGCCGCGCTCATAGAACGCCTGTTCGGCAGCTTCCAGAATCTGGCTACGGGTGGCTTGTGCTTCCTCTTTGGTGCGACGAACCATGGCAGTAAAACCTCAATAAAAATGCTCCAGCCTGTGTGTACAGACGCTGAAGGCACGATCGGGCGGGCGTTGTTTGCCGTGTCCCGACCCGCTGGCTGCGGCTTAAAGTCTCATAATCGACTGTTTACAAACAGCCATGAATGTAAGTATATTCATTAGCATGCTACTTATCTAGCGGCAACGCTTTTTTACATCTCCACATTCTTGAGCAATCAAGGCTTCTGACCCTCCGAGGATCTTCATGCAATTCAAGCCAGCTGTTCCCGTTCTGGTCACTGCCGTCGCCCTGGCAACACTGCTCAGCGGTTGTAGCAAGAAGGAAGAAGCGGCCCCGCCCGCTCAAACTCCTCAGGTCGGCGTGGTGACCCTCAAAGCCCAGCCCTACACCCTGACCACCGAGCTGCCGGGCCGCACCACGGCCTATCGGGTGGCCGAAGTCAGGCCGCAGGTCGATGGCATTATTCTCAAGCGTCTGTACACCGAAGGTGCCGACGTCAAGGCCGGTCAGCAGCTCTACCAGATCGACCCTGCGCTTTACGAAGCCACCGCCAACAGTGCCAAGGCCACGTTGCAGTCGGCCAAGTCCCTGGCTGACCGCTACAAGCAGCTGGTCAGCGAACAAGCCGTGAGCCGTCAGGAATACGACCAGGCCCTGGCCACCAGCCTGGAAGCCCAGGCCACCCTGCAGACCGCCCAGATCAACCTGCGCTACACCAAGGTGCTGGCGCCGATTTCCGGCCGTATCGGCCGCTCGGTCGTCACCGAAGGCGCTCTGGTCACCAGCGGCCAGACCAACGCCCTGGCCACCATCCAGCAGCTCGATCCGATCTACGTCGACGTGGTGCAGTCCTCGGCCGAGATGCTCAAGCTGCGTGCCGACCTTGAAAGCGGCAAACTGCAGAAAACCGGCGACAACTCCGCCAAGGTCCAGCTGACCCTGGAAGACAACAGCGCCTACCCGCAGGAAGGCACCCTGGAGTTCTCGGAAGTGTCGGTCGACCAGACCACCGGCTCGGTGACCCTGCGCGCCGTGTTCCCCAACCCCGAGCACCGCCTGCTGCCGGGCATGTTTGTGCATGCGCAGCTACAGGCCGGCATGAATGCCAAGGCTATCCTGGCGCCGCAGCAAGGCATCACGCGCGACCAGAAAGGCACGCCGACCGCTCTGGTCGTCACGGCTGACAACAAGGTCGAGCAGCGCACTCTGGTGGCCAACCGCACCGTCGGCGACAAATGGCTGGTCGAGAAAGGCCTGAACGAGGGTGACCGCATCATCACCGAAGGCCTGCAGTACGTAAAACCAGGTGCTGAAGTGAAAGCCAGCGAAGCCACCAACGTGAAAGGCGCCAACCCGGCACCTGCTGCGGCCACCGATAAAGCCGCCGGCAGCAAAGGGGAGTAATTCATGTCGAAATTCTTTATTGACCGTCCCATCTTCGCCTGGGTAATCGCCCTGGTGATCATGCTGGTCGGCGGTTTATCGATCCTCAAGCTGCCGATCAACCAGTACCCCAGCATCGCGCCACCGGCCATCGACATTCAGGTCAGCTACCCGGGCGCTTCGGCGCAGACCGTGCAGGACACCGTGGTGCAGGTCATCGAGCAACAGCTCAACGGTATCGACCGCTTGCGCTATGTCGGTTCGGAGAGCAACTCCGACGGCAGCATGACCATCACCGTGACCTTCGAGCAGGGCACCAACCCTGACACCGCGCAGGTCCAGGTGCAGAACAAGCTGAACCTGGCCACCCCGCTGCTGCCGCAAGAAGTGCAGCAGCAGGGTATCCGCGTGACCAAGGCGGTGAAGAACTTCCTGATGGTGATCGCGCTGGTGTCCGAGGACGGCAGCCTGACCAAGGAAGACCTTGCCAACTACATCGTGTCCAACATGCAGGACCCGATCTCGCGAACCTCGGGCGTGGGTGACTTCCAGGTCTTCGGCGCCCAGTACGCCATGCGTATCTGGCTCGACCCGGCCAAGCTGAACAACTTCCAGCTGACCCCGGGCGACGTAAGAACCGCCATCAGCGCGCAGAACGTCCAGGTGGCCACCGGTCAGCTCGGCGGCCTGCCGTCGATCAGCGGCCAGCAGCTCAACGCCACGATCATCGGCAAGACCCGTCTGCAGACTGCCGAGCAGTTCGAGAACATTCTGCTCAAGGTCAACACCGACGGCTCGCAAGTGCGGATCAAGGACGTCGCCACGGTCGGTCTGGGCGCCCAGAACTACAGCGTCGACTCCCAGTTCAACGGCAAGCCGGCCTCGGGCCTGGCGATCAAGTTGGCACCCGGCGCCAACGCACTGGACACCGCCAAGGCCATCCGGGCGACCATCGCCTCGCTTGAACCGTTCTTCCCGCCCGGCATGCAGGTCGCTTTCCCGTATGACACGACGCCGGTGGTCAGCGAATCGATTTCCGGGGTGGTCCACACCCTGATCGAAGCGGTGGTGCTGGTGTTCCTGGTCATGTACCTGTTCCTGCAGAACTTCCGCGCCACGGTCATCACCACCCTGACGGTGCCGGTGGTCCTGCTCGGTACGTTCGGTATCCTGGCGGCCTTCGGCTTTACCATCAACACACTGACCATGTTCGGCATGGTGTTGGCCATCGGCTTGCTGGTGGACGATGCCATCGTCGTGGTGGAGAACGTCGAACGGGTCATGATCGAAGACAAGCTGTCACCCCGTGATGCGACCATTCGTTCGATGACCCAGATCCAGGGTGCGCTGGTCGGTATCGCCCTAGTGCTGTCGGCGGTCTTGCTGCCCATGGCCTTCTTCGGCGGCTCGACAGGCGTCATCTACAAGCAGTTCTCCATCACCATTGTCTCGGCCATGGCCTTGTCGGTGGTCGTGGCGCTGATCTTCACCCCGGCCTTGTGCGCCACCATGCTCAAGCCGATCGACCACTCCCACGATCTGGAAAAACGCGGCTTCTTCGGCTGGTTCAACCGCACCTTCGACCGTGGCGTACACGGTTACGAGCGCGGCGTGAACGGCATGCTCAAGCACAAGTGGCCCGCCTACATTGCCTACGTGCTGATCTGCGTGGGCATGGTGTGGATGTTCAACCGCATTCCGGCCGCCTTCCTGCCCGAGGAAGACCAGGGCGTGATGTTCGTGCAGGTCCAGACCCCGGCAGGCTCCACCTCCGAACGCACCCAGCAGGTGCTCGACACCATGCGTGAACACCTGCTGACCAAGGAATCGGGGGCTGTTAAATCGGTGTTCACGGTCAACGGCTTCAACTTTGCCGGCCGCGGCCAGAGCTCGGCGATTGCCTTCGTCCTGCTCAAGCCATGGGATGAGCGTAACGCCGAGAACAGCGTGTTCGAGCTGGCCAAGCGTGCCCAGGGCTACTTCTTCAGCCTGCGCGATGCAATGGTGTTTGCCGTGGTGCCGCCTTCGGTGCTGGAACTGGGTAACGCCACCGGCTTTGACGTGTACCTGCAGGACCAGGGCGGTGTCGGCCATGAGAAGCTTCTGGCCGCCCGTAACCAGCTGCTGGGCGCCGCTGCCCAGAGCAAGATCCTGGCCGGCGTGCGTCCCAACGGCCTCAACGATGAGCCGCAATACCAGTTGATCATCGACGACGAACACGCCAGCGCCCTGGGTGTGACCCTGTCGGATGTCAACGACACCCTGTCGATTGCCTTGGGCGGCAGCTACGTGAACGACTTCATCGACCGCGGTCGGGTCAAGAAGGTCTACCTGCAGGGCGACGCCGGTTCGCGCATGAGCCCTGAAGACCTGAAGAAGTGGTATGTACGCAACAGCTCAGGCGAAATGGTGCCTCTGTCGGCCTTCGCCAGTGGCGAGTGGGTCTACGGTGCACCGAAGCTGACGCGCTACAACGGCGTACCGGCCATGGAAGTGCTGGGTACACCGGCACCGGGCTACAGCACCGGTCAGGCCATGGCCGAGATCGAGCGCATGGCCAAGGACCTGCCGGCCGGCATCGGCATCTCCTGGACCGGCCTGTCGTACGAAGAGCGCCTGTCGGGTTCGCAAGCACCGGCCCTGTATGCGCTGTCGCTGCTGGTGGTGTTCCTCTGCCTGGCAGCCCTGTATGAAAGCTGGTCGATCCCGATCGCGGTCATGCTGGTCGTACCGCTGGGGGTCATCGGTGCGCTGATGGCGACCAGCCTGCGTGGCCTGTCCAACGACGTGTTCTTCCAGGTTGGCCTGTTGGTGACGGTGGGGCTGGCGGCGAAGAACGCCATTCTGATCGTCGAGTTCGCCAAAGAGCTGCACGAACAGGGCAAGGGCCTGGTGGAAGCCACGGTCGAAGCATGCCGGATGCGTCTGCGTCCGATCATCATGACCTCCATGGCGTTCATCCTGGGTGTCGTGCCGCTGGTGATTTCCACCGGTGCCGGCTCCGGCAGCCAGCACTCGATCGGTACTGGCGTGATTGGCGGTATGATTACCGCCGTCGTCCTGGCGATCTTCTGGGTGCCGCTGTTCTTCGTCTCGATCTCCGGGCTGTTCAAGAGCAAACAGAAAAACACTCCACACCACGAGGCTGGCCAATGAGCAAGTCCCTGATCTCCCTGGCAGTCACCGCGTTCATCCTCGGCGGCTGCTCCCTGATACCCGAGTACCAGCAACCGGCCGCTCCAGTGGCCGCCCAGTACCCGCAAGGACCAGCCTACGAGCCGGCCCAGGCGGCCAACGTGGCGGCGGCCGAGCAAGGCTGGCGGCAGTTTTTCCGTGACCCGGCCTTGCAGCAACTGATCCAGACGGCCCTGGTCAACAACCGCGACCTGCGCGTGGCGGCATTGAACATCGATGCCTACCGCGCCCAGTACCGCATCCAGCGGGCCGATCTGTTCCCGGCGGTCTCGGCCGACGGTAACGCCAGTCGCCAACGCCTGCCGGCCGACATGTCGACCACCGGGCAAAGCAACATCAACAGCAGCTACTCGGCGACCCTGGGCATAAGCGCTTATGAACTGGACCTGTTCGGCCGGGTGCGCAGCCTCAGCGAGCAAGCCTTGCAGAGCTACTTCGCCACCGAAGAGGCGCGGCGCAGTACGCAGATCAGCCTGGTGGCCAGCGTGGCCAATGCCTACCTGACCCTGCAGGCCGACAAGGAGCTGCTCAAGCTGACCGAGGATACGCTCAAGACCTACAACGAAAGCCTGCGCCTGACCAGCCGCAGCAACGAAGTGGGCGTGGCCTCGGCCCTGGACCTGAGCCAGGCGCGCACCTCGGTGGAAAGCGCCAAGGCCCGCCTGGCCCAGTACCAGCGCCTGGTGGCACAGGATCAGAACAACCTGACCCTGCTGCTGGGCACCGGCCTGCCGGACAACCTGCCACAGGCCCAGCCCCTGAGCGCAGACCTGTTCAGCGAAATGCCGGCCGGCATGCCGTCCGACCTGTTGCAGCGTCGACCTGACATTCTCCAGGCCGAGTACAACCTGAAGGCGGCCAATGCCAATATCGGCGCGGCCCGTGCGGCGTTTTTCCCCAGCATCAGCCTGACCGCCAATGCCGGCACCATCAGCCCGGACCTGTCGGGGCTGTTCAAGGGCGGCTCGGGCACCTGGTTGTTCCAGCCAAGCATCAACCTGCCGATCTTCAATGCCGGCAGCCTGCGTGCCAGCCTGGATTATTCGAAGATCCAGAAGGAAATCAGCGTCGCCAACTATGAGAAGGCGATTCAGACGGCCTTCCAGGAAGTGTCCGATGGCCTGGCGGCGCGCAAGACCTACGACGAGCAGTTGCAGGCACAGCGTGATTTCGTCACGGCCAACCAGGATTACTACCGTCTGGCCGAGCGGCGCTACCGGATCGGGATCGACAGCAACCTGACCTTCCTCGATGCGCAGCGCTCGTTGTTCAGTGCCCAGCAGACGCTGATCACCGACCGCCTGGCGCAGTTGACCAGCGAGGTCAATCTGTACAAGTCGCTCGGCGGTGGCTGGTACGAGAACAGCGCGCAGAATCAGCCGATTGCCAAGGAAAAGCCTTCCGTGCAGTTGTTTTGATTCGCGTTTGAAAGACAACAAACCCGCCTGATGGCGGGTTTGTTGTTTTTGAAGGGGGGACGATGGTGTCTGGACTATTTGTGGTGGTCTTTTAGAAGGGGTTCCGGCCCTCTCCGGGCCGGCTTACTTTGTCCTGGCAAAGTAAGCAAACCGTTTGCTCCTGGTTCCGGCCCCTTCGGGGTCCCCTCCCTGCGGCGTCGCTCCGGGGGTCGCCGCTTATGGGCCGTCCCTGGCCCAAGCGGCTAACGGGCCGTCCTGGCCCTTTCCCCCCTGCGCAACGCCTCCACTCGGCCTGCACAAGTCGCGTTCTGCGTCGCCTGCACCCTCGCGCGTGAAAAGCAGAGCAAAAGCTGTTGCTGTT
>NZ_UUIS01000029.1 GCF_900589395.1 Pseudomonas viridiflava | reverse complement strand
CAGAACCATGCCTGCTGCCTTGAGCTTGAATTCATTCGAGTAAGAATTACGCATATTCATAAACACCTCGGATTTGGGCGCAATCATAGCGCCCGATAGAGGTGTCCAGAATCATTAGGCCAGTTCAGCTTCGCGCCCAGTCGCGGGCAAGCGCGCTCCTACCGGGGCCCAGGTTTGTCGGGTGAAGATGCCATTGCATTGCCACTGAATGTCACCAGTCTGTGACCAATCCGCATCCCTTCGTTACCCAGCACCCATCGGGCTTGGTTAAGCTGCTTTCAAGCGCAGGCATCAGACCTGCAATGCACCCCATAACAACAAGAAGGTTTTATCGATGAATGCTCTGTCACCGCTCGCTGTGGTTATTTCCCTTGCCTCGTTACTCCCTCTTGCCGCGGCTGCCGATGAGTCCAAAGGCTCGGTCGAAGTCGTGCACTGGTGGACGTCCGGTGGCGAAAAGGCGGCAGTCGATGTGCTCAAGGCGCAGGTCGAAAAAGATGGCTTTGCCTGGAAGGACGGCGCCGTGGCCGGTGGGGGCGGTGCGACAGCCATGACCGTGCTCAAGAGCCGTGCGGTGTCCGGCAACCCGCCGGGTGTGGCGCAGATCAAGGGTCCGGACATTCAGGATTGGGGCTCCACCGGCCTGCTCGGCACCGATGTCCTGAAGGACGTCGCCAAGCAGGAAAAGTGGGATGAACTGCTGGACAAGAAAGTCTCCGACATCGTCAAGTTCGACGGTGACTATGTGGCCGTGCCGGTCAATGTCCACCGGGTCAACTGGCTGTGGGTCAACCCCGAGGTCCTGAAAAAGGCCGGGGTCGCCCAAGCGCCGACCACCCTCGAAGAGTTCTATGCCGCCGCCGACAAACTCAAGGCCGCCGGCTTCATCGCCCTGGCCCATGGCGGCCAGCCATGGCAGGACAGCACCGTGTTCGAGAACGTGGTGCTCTCGGTCATGGGCCCCAAGGGCTACCAGCAGGCGTTCGTCGCGCTGGACGAAAAAACCCTGACCGGTCCCGAAATGGTCAAGTCCTTCACCGAGCTCAAGAAAGTCGCCACCTACATGGATGCCAATCGCGCCGGGCGCGATTGGAACATCGCCGCAGCTGACGTCATCAACGGCAAGGCCGGCATGCAGATCATGGGTGACTGGGCCAAGAGCGAATGGACCGCGGCCAAAAAAGTGGCCGGCACGGATTACCAGTGCGTGCCTTTCCCCGGCACGGCCAACGCCTTTACCTATAACGTCGACTCGCTGGCCGTGTTCAAGCTCAACGCCGAACGCACGGGTGATATCGCCGCCCAGCAGGACCTGGCCAAGGTCGCGCTGGGCGAGGATTTCCAGAAGGTCTTCAGCATCAACAAGGGCTCGATCCCGGTGCGCAAGGACATGCAGGCCAACATGGAGAAGTACGGTTTCGACGCCTGTGCCCAGGCCTCGGCCAAGGACTTCCTGAAAGACGCCGGCAATGGCGGCCTGCAACCGAGCATGGCGCACAACATGGCCACTTCGCTGGCCGTGCAGGGCGCCATCTTCGATGTGGTGACCAACTACATCAACGACCCGCAGGCTGACCCGGCCAAGGCGGCGCAACGACTGAACTCGGCGATCAAATCCGCCAAGTAAGGCCCTGACCTGGCCGCCCGCACGGGCGGCACTCCCCGCGGTGCATGCCGATGAAGCCCGCTGACGGTTTCACGGCGCCCTGCGGCCCGAATTCGACCCGACTGGATGCTTACAATGAGTTCTGTCGCAGTTTTCACCAAGGCCTCGCCCTTCGATGCCCTGCAGCGCTGGCTGCCCAGGCTGGTGCTGGCGCCGAGCATGCTCATCGTGCTGGTGGGCTTCTACGGCTACATCCTCTGGACGCTGGTGCTGTCGTTCACCCGCTCCACCTTCCTGCCCAACTACCAGTGGGCGGGGCTGAGCCAATACGCCCGGCTCATGGACAACGACCGCTGGTGGGTGGCGAGCAAGAACCTGCTGGTGTTCGGCGGCCTGTTCATCGTCATCAGCCTGGTGATCGGCGTGATCCTGGCGGTGCTGCTCGACCAGCGCATTCGCCGCGAAGGGGCGATCCGCACCATTTACCTGTACCCCATGGCCTTGTCGATGATCGTCACCGGCACCGCCTGGAAGTGGCTGCTCAACCCTGGTCTGGGCCTGGACAAGATGCTGCGCGACTGGGGCTGGGAAGGCTTTCGCATGGACTGGCTGGTCGATCCCGACCGGGTGGTCTATTGCCTGGTGATCGCGGCGGTCTGGCAGTCATCCGGGTTTGTCATGGCGCTGTTCCTCGCCGGCCTGCGCAGCGTCGACCAGTCGATCATCCGCGCCGCGCAAATGGATGGCGCCAGCCTGCCGCTGATCTACTGGCGGGTGGTGCTGCCCAGCCTGCGGCCGGTGTTTTTCAGTGCGGTGATGATTCTGGCGCACATCGCTATCAAGAGTTTCGATCTGGTGTCGGCGATGACCGCTGGTGGCCCCGGCTACGCCTCGGACCTGCCGGCGCTGTTCATGTACGCCTTTACCTTCAGCCGCGGGCAGATGGGCATGGGTTCGGCCAGTGCCATGCTGATGCTGGGCGCCATCCTGGCGATCCTGGTGCCGTACCTGTATTCCGAACTGAGGACCAAACGCAATGGCTAACCCTGTCGGATTCAATTCAGGCTTGAGTGCCAGCCGCGTATTGATCCATGCCGTGCTGCTGCTGGCCTGCCTGGTTTACCTGGTGCCGCTGGTGGTCATGCTGCTGACCAGCCTCAAGACCCCTGAAGACATTGGCAGCGGCAACCTGCTGAGCTGGCCGACGGTGGTTACGGTGATCGGCTGGATCAAGGCCTGGGACATCGTCGATGGCTACTTCTGGAACTCGATGCGCATCACCATCCCGGCGGTGATCATTTCCACCGCCATCGGCGCGCTCAATGGTTATGTGCTGTCGATGTGGCGCTTTCGCGGCTCGCAGCTGTTCTTCGGCCTGCTGCTGTTCGGCTGCTTCCTGCCGTTCCAGACCGTGCTGCTGCCGGCGTCCTTCACGCTGGGCAAGATGGGCCTGGCCAACACCACCACAGGCCTGGTGTTCATCCATGTGGTGTATGGCCTGGCCTTTACCACGTTGTTCTTTCGCAACTTCTACGTGACCGTGCCCCAGGCCCTGGTCAGCGCGGCGCGCCTCGATGGCGCAGGGTTCTTCACCATCTTCTGGCGCATCGTGCTGCCGATGTCGACGCCGATCATCATGGTCTGCCTGATCTGGCAGTTCACCCAGATCTGGAACGACTTCCTGTTCGGCGTGGTGTTCTCCAGTGGCGATTCGCAGCCCATTACCGTGGCCCTGAACAATCTGGTCAACACCAGCACCGGGGCCAAGGAATACAACGTTGACATGGCAGCGGCGATGATTGCCGGGCTGCCGACACTGCTGGTCTACATCCTGGCCGGCAAGTATTTCCTGCGTGGGCTCACAGCCGGCGCGGTCAAGGGCTGAATCAAGGGATCAACCATGGCAACTCTCGAACTTCGAAACGTAAACAAGACCTACGGTGCCAGCCTGCCCGACACGCTGAAAAACATCGAGCTGAAGATCAATGACGGCGAATTCCTGATCCTGGTCGGCCCGTCCGGGTGTGGCAAGTCGACCCTGATGAACTGCATCGCCGGGCTGGAAGGCATCAGCGGCGGGGCGATCCTGATCGACGGCCAGGACGTCAGCAACACCAGCCCCAAGGACCGTGACATCGCCATGGTGTTCCAGTCCTATGCGCTGTATCCGACCATGAGCGTGCGCGAGAACATCGAGTTCGGCCTGAAGATCCGCAAGCTGCCCAAGGCGGCCATCGATGAAGAGGTCAGCCGCGTGGCGCGCCTGCTGCAGATCGAGCACCTGCTTGAGCGCAAGCCCGGCCAGTTGTCCGGCGGCCAGCAACAGCGCGTGGCCATGGGCCGGGCCCTGGCGCGGCGGCCGAAGATCTACCTGTTCGACGAACCGTTGTCCAACCTCGACGCCAAGCTGCGGGTCGAGATGCGCACCGAAATGAAACTGATGCACCAGCGCCTCAAGACCACCACGGTGTATGTCACCCACGACCAGATCGAGGCCATGACCCTGGGCGACAAGGTGGCGGTGATGAAGGACGGCATCGTCCAGCAGTTCGGCACCCCGCGTGAGATCTACAACGACCCGGCCAACCAGTTCGTGGCCAGCTTCATCGGCTCGCCACCGATGAACTTCATTCCTCTGCGCCTGCAACGCCGCGACGGGCGCCTGATCGCGTTGCTCGACAGTGGGCAGGCGCGTTGCGAGCTGCCCCTGGCGTTCAATGAGCCGGGGCTTGAAGACCGCGAAGTGATTCTGGGCGTGCGGCCCGAACAGATCACCCTGGCTGGCAGCGAAGCCAGCGGGCAGCCGGGCATTCGTGCCGAAGTGCAAGTGGTCGAGCCCACCGGCCCCGACACCCTGGTGTTCATCACCCTCAACCAGACCAAGGTCTGCTGCCGGCTGGCGCCGGACCAGGCGCCCTTGCCTGGCGAAAGCCTGACCCTGCAGTTCGATCCGGCGCGGGTGTTGCTGTTCGACGCCGCCACCGGCCAGCGCCTGGGCGCACTGGGGAAGCCGGCGGCTGCCGAGCGGGCCGGCAACGTGACCCAGTTGAGTCGCAAATGATTGTTGTGCTGCCGGGCAGTGCCCGCTCTGCCCGGCAGTGACGTCGAGCACGTCTGTGAACGTTGTAAACCTAAAAAGCCAATAACAATAAATCGAGGATCGAAGGGATGAAGAACATCAACACAGCAGCGCGTTCGCGACTCTATTGGGCCTGCAAGCTGTCGGTACTGGGCACCCTGGCCCTGGCCGGCACTGCCCAGGCGGCCGGTGCCTTCAGCGCCGACTCGCCATGGATGACCGGCGACTGGGGCGGTCTGCGGACAGAGTTGCTCGACAAGGGCTATGACCTGTCGCTGGAGTACGTCAGCGAAACGGCCAGCAACATCAACGGTGGCTATGACGATGATGTCACCGCGCGCTACGCCGATCAGTTCGCGTTCGGCCTCAAGGTCGACCTGCAAAAGGCCTTTGGCTGGCAGGATGCGGAGTTCAAGCTGGCAATCACCGAGCGAAGTGGCCGCAACATTTCCAATGACCGCATCGGCGACCCGCGCGCCGGCACCCTCAGCTCCTCGCAGGAAGTGTGGGGCCGTGGTCAGACCTGGCGCCTGACCCAGATGTGGATCAAGCAGAAGCTGTTCAATGGTGCGCTGGACGTCAAGTTCGGCCGCTTCGGGCCGGGCGAAGAGTTTGCCTCGGCCCCGTGCGACTTCCAGAACCTGACCCTGTGCGGCGCGCAGCCGGCCAACTACGTCAACACCTGGTACAACTGGCCGGTCAGCCAGTGGGCACTGAGTGCCAAGTACAACATCACGCCGGAGTTCTTCGCCCAGATCGGCGTATTCGAGCAGAACCCGTCCAACCTCGAAATCGGCAACGGCTTCAAGCTCAGCGGCAGTGGCAGCCAGGGCACCATCGTGCCGGTCGAAGTGGTCTGGAGTCCGAAGGTCAACTCGCTGCCCGGTGAATACCGCCTGGGTTACTACCACAGCAGCCCGGATGCCGACGATGTCTACGAAGGCGCCAACGGCCAGCCGCAGCCGGTCGGCGGCGGGGCCTTCAAGTCGCATGGCGGCAAGCACGGTGGCTGGATCATGGCGACCCAGCAGCTGACGGCGCACAACGGTGACGCCTCGCGCGGCCTGACCGTGTTTGCCGCAGCCACCGTGCACGACAAGGACACCAACTACATCGATAACTTCCAGCAGATCGGCCTGGTCTACAAAGGCCCGTTCGACTCGCGGCCCAAGGATGACATCGGCATCGGTGTGGCGCGCATCCACGTCAACGATGACGCCCAGGACCGTCGCCGGCTGGTCAACCAGCTCAACAACATCAACGACTACGACAACCCGGCTTTCCTGCCTGTGCAGGACACCGAGTACAACTCCGAGATCTACTACGGCTTCCATGTCACCAACTGGCTGACCGTGCGTCCCAACCTGCAGTACATCCGCCATCCGGGCGGGGTCGACAAGGTGGACGATGCACTGGTGGCAGGTCTGAAGATCCAGACCAAGTTCTGATCAGGTCGTGTGTGCTTTGCGGGCAGCCTGGCTGCCCGTTTTTTTTGGCTGCCAATATTTCCGGTTCAGGTCATGCTATGAACCATTCGATGGCCTGATGCGTCATGTTGATCAAGGAAGTGCCGATGCACGAGCATCCATTGCAGCGGTTTTTCACGGCGCAGCGTCCGCGTGCGACCTTTGAATGGGAACGCTTTCAGGCGCGTGAGGTGCTGGTGATCGAGCACCCGCATTGCCAGGCGGTGTTCAGCCGCCAGGGTGCGCAATTGCTGCACTTTCAACCGCGTGGACAAAAGCCCTGGTTGTGGTGTGCGGCGCAATGGCCGCAAGTCGGGGCGATTCGTGGCGGCGTGCCGGTGTGCTGGCCCTGGTACGGACGACACCCGGAGGAGGGCGGCTGGCCGGCGCATGGCTGGGCGCGCCTGCTGAACTGGACACTCATCGACAGCCAGAGCGATGAAGACTGCGTGCAGATGCACTGGCAATTGCAGCTATGGGACTGGCAGGTGGATCTGCATGCGGAGCTGGGCCAGGGCATGAACCTGCGCCTGAGCACCCGCCATCAGGACAGCGAGCCCTGTCATTTCAGCCATGCGCTGCATGCCTACTGGCAGATCAGTGATGTGGCTGAAGTCGCCCTGCAAGGCCTGGACGGTGCGCAAGGCTACGATCAATTGCGGCGTCAGGCGTGCCGACAGCGTGGCGAACTGCGTGTGCTGGGCGGCTGCGAGCGATTGTTCGAGCATGAAGGCGCGGTGCAGCTTCAGGACCTGGCCTGGCAGCGCCGGTTGAACATCGACACCGGCAGCAGCGCCGGCACCGCTGTCTGGCACCCCGGCAGCCGCCCGCTGCTGGGCGTCAGTGGTATTGAAAGCACAGGTTTCGTCAGGGTCGAAGCGGTGTGCGGCTCCGGCGAAGGCCAGGGCCTGCGCCCCGGCCAGCAGGCCAGCCTGAGCCTGCAGGCACAACTGGCGCACTGAACTTCACGGGCGCCGTCCTGGCGCGCCGCAACCCCCTGATCTGGCAACCCCCTGATCTGTAGGAGCGCGCTTGCCCGCGACCGAGTGCGAAGCGCTCGCAAAATTTTGGAAACGCCACAAATGTATGACTGCTAACCCATCCGGGATCTATGAAACGCCACAATTTTGCGAGCGCTAGCGCACTCGGTCGCGGGCAGAGCGCGCTCCTACACCGGAGGGATACCGATCATGGGGTCCCGGCCAAAGCCGGTCCTACCCCTGGTCATCCAGCGGGTAGCGGCTGTCGTTGAGGCTTTCCTTGATCTTGCGCAAATGCGGCTGGAAGTCGACGCCGCGGCGCAGGGTCATGCCGGTGGCGAGCACGTCCAGCACCGTGAGCTGGATGATGCGCGAGGTCATCGGCATGTAGATGTCGGTGTCTTCCGGCAGCGGGATGTGCAGGCTGACGCTGCACGCCTGGGCCAGCGGCGAACCGGCGGCGGTCAGGCCCAGCACCGAGGCGCCGCTGCTGCGTGCCAGGCGGGCGACTTCGACCAGGTCACGGGTGCGGCCGGTGTAGGAAATGATCACGAACAGATCACCGGTGTGCGCCACCGAGGCCAGCATGCGCTGCATCAGCACGTCGGCATGGGCGCTGACTGCCAGGTTGAAGCGGAAGAACTTGTGCTGGGCATCCAGCGCCACCGGCGCCGAGGCGCCCAGGCCGAAGAAGTGGATCTGCCGGGCCTGGATCAGCATGTCCACGGCGCGGCTGATCTGCGCCGGGTCCAGTTGCTGGCAGGCGCTGTCGAGCGAGGCAATGGCACTGCCGAAAATCTTCTGGGTGTAGGCTTCCGGATTGTCATCGGGCTCCACCGCCCGGCTGACATAAGCCGCGCCGCTGGCCAGGCTCTGGGCCAGTTGCAGCTTGAGTTCCGGGTAACCGCTGACACTGAACGAACGGCAGAAACGATTGACCGTCGGTTCGCTGACCTTGGCCGCCTGGGCCAGGGCCGCGATGCTCAGCCGGGTGGCCATCTGCGGGTTGAGCAGGATGACTTCGGCGACCTTGCGCTCGGCCTTGTTCAATTCCAGGAGTCGGTTCTGGATCTGCTCCAGCAAATTACGTGTGCGGTCCATTCCTGATCCTTGTGGGGGCTATCGGGCAGCGTTTTGCACAGGGGACTCCAAATGCCCCCTTTAGCCTGTAGCAAAGGTGGCCTATCGTACTCAGAGGCTGTGTGAATCACCACTGGTATGCGCTTTTCGACAAAATGTTGTGGTTATTACTACATGTGGCCTTGAGAAACGCCTTTAAAAAAGGTATTTGTAGTCTAACTTGATAAAAGAACCAACATTATGCCCCTGATTACGGTTGAACCGTGCACATTCGCCTTGTTCGGCGCCCTGGGCGACCTGGCTGTGCGCAAACTGTTCCCGGCTCTTTATCAGCTCGATCGTGCCGGCCTGTTGCATGAAGACACCCGCATCATCGCCCTGGCGCGCGAGGCCGGCGACCCGGCCACGCACCTGGCCTATATACAACAGGCCATGCGCCGCTTCATTCCCGATGCCGAACTTGAAGGCGAGCACGTCACCCGTTTTCTGGCACGCCTGAGCTACCTGCACCTGGACTTTCTCAAGGTCGAGGGCTATCACGACCTGGCCGGGCAGGTGGCCGATGTCGACACCCTGATCGCCTACTTCGCCACGCCCGCGGCGGTCTATGGTGCCATCTGCGAAAACCTGGATGCCGTGGGCCTGAGCGCCCGCACCCGCGCCGTGCTGGAGAAGCCCATCGGTCATGACCTGGCCTCGTCCAAGCGGGTCAACGATGCCGTGGCGCGGTTCTTCCCGGAGAACCGCGTTTATCGCATCGACCACTACCTGGGCAAGGACACGGTGCAGAACCTGATCGCCCTGCGCTTTGCCAATAGCCTGTTTGAAACCCAGTGGAATCAGAACCACATCTCCCACGTGGAAATCACCGTGGCCGAGAAGGTCGGTATCGAAGGTCGCTGGGGCTATTTCGATCAGGCCGGCCAGTTGCGCGACATGATCCAGAATCACTTGCTGCAGCTGCTGTGCCTGATTGCCATGGACCCGCCCAGCGACCTGTCGGCCGACAGCATCCGTGACGAGAAGGTCAAGGTGCTCAAGGCCCTGGCGCCGTTCACGCCGGAACGCCTGGCCACCCAGGTGGTGCGTGGCCAGTACGCTGCCGGCTACAGCGAAGGCAAGTCTGTACCAGGCTATCTGGAAGAAGAAAACTCCAACACAGAGAGCGATACCGAGACCTTCGTCGCGCTGCGCGCCGACATTCGCAACTGGCGCTGGTCCGGTACGCCGTTCTACCTGCGCACCGGCAAGCGTATGCCGCAGAAACTGTCGCAGATCGTGATCCACTTCAAGGAGCCGCCGCACTACATCTTCGCCCCCGAGCAGCGCCTGCAGATCAGCAACCGGCTGATCATCCGCCTGCAGCCCGACGAGGGCATTTCCTTGCAGGTGATGACCAAGGATCAGGGCCTGGACAAGGGCATGCAGCTGCGCACCGGCCCGTTGAACCTGAATTTTTCCGACACCTATCGCAGTGCGCGGGTACCCGATGCCTACGAACGTTTGCTGCTGGAAGTGATGCGCGGCAACCAGAACCTGTTCGTGCGCAAAGATGAAATCGAATACGCCTGGCAGTGGTGCGATCAACTGATCGCCGGCTGGAAGAAAGCGGGCGATGCGCCCAAGCCTTACGCCGCCGGGTCCTGGGGACCGATGAGTTCCATAGCCCTTATTACGCGAGACGGGAGATCCTGGTATGGCGATATGTGAATTGCAACTGCCGGCGGGCCTGACAGCCCACGACTTCGACACGCCGCAGCAACTGGCCGAGGCGCTGGCCTTGAACGTGGCCGAGCGTCTGCGCACGGCCATTGCCCAGAACGGCACGGCCACCCTGGTGGTGTCCGGCGGGCGCAGTCCGGTGGCCTTTTTCGAGCACCTGGCCGTGCAGCCGCTGGACTGGGCGCGTGTGGTCATCAGCCTGGCCGATGAGCGCTGGGTGCCGGTCGAACACCCCGACAGCAATGCCGCTTTGGTGCAACGCCACCTGATTCAAGGCGCGGCCGCCCAGGCAAGATTCATCGGCCTGTACAACGTAGCCCCCACGCTTGAGGCCGCCGCCGAGCAAGCCGACCGCCTGCTGGCCGAGTTGCCACCGATCGATGTGCTGGTGCTGGGCATGGGCGATGACGGCCATACCGCCTCGCTGTTTCCCGGCAGCCCGAACCTGGCCGAGGCGCTGGACGAGCAGGGCGAGCGTCGCTGCCTGCCGATGCTGGCACCCAGCGTGCCGCATCAGCGCCTGACCCTGACCCGTCGCCTGCTGGCCTCGGCCCGCGCACCGATCCTGTCAGTGTCCGGCAAATCCAAGCTCCACACCCTGCGCGTGGCGCTCGACGGCACGGACCTGGCGCAGATGCCGGTGCGTGCCTTTCTTAACCTGTCCCTAGAGATCTACTGGTGCCCGTAGGGCCTGAGGAAACCATCGCCATGACCCATTATGAAAACAATCAGCCGCTTGACAGCATGGCGAGCAAGACGGCCCGGATCGATGCACTGTGTGCCAAGGCCAAGATCCTGCCGGTGATCACCATCGCCCGTGCGCAGGATGTCCTGCCGCTGGCCGATGCGTTGGCCGCCGGTGGCCTGACGGTGCTGGAAGTGACCTTGCGTTCGGCTTTCGGCCTGGATGCCATCCGCGTGCTGCGCGAGCAACGCCCTGAGCTGATCGTCGGTGCCGGGACCATTCTGGACCGTCATTCGCTGGCCGAGGCCGAGGCAGCCGGCGCGCAGTTCATCGTCACCCCTGGCAGCACGCTGGAGCTGCTGCAAGCGTCAGTGCCAAGCACCGTGCCGCTGTTGCCGGGTATCAGCAGTGCCTCGGACATCATGATCGGCTACGGCCTGGGCTACCGGCGCTTCAAGCTGTTCCCGGCCGAAGTCAGCGGCGGCGTGGCCGCGCTCAAGGCCCTGGGAGGGCCTTTCAATGAAGTGCGCTTCTGCCCGACCGGTGGGGTCAATGCCCAGAACCTGAAGAACTACATTGCCCAGCCCAACGTCATGTGCGTGGGCGGCAGCTGGATGATCGACAACGCCTGGGTGAAAAACGGCGACTGGGGCCGTATTCAGGAAGCCACGGCTGAGGCGGTGGCGTTGTTCGACTGAACCTTGTTGGATCCTCGCAGGAGATTACCTGCCGCCAAGGCGGCGCGCCAAGGCGGCACGCCAAGGCGGCACGCTGTCTGTAGGAGCGACCAACGGTCGCGAATGCCGCTGTGAATCAGGCGGCTCTTTTCGCGACCGTTGGTCGCTCCTGTGGAGGTGATTTCCATGCCGATCGCAGGTCTGTTTTCTTCTACGCGCTACGGGCCCAATTGTCGGGGACGGGTACGCAGGGGGTCGAGCAGTTCGCTCAGGCCGTTGTGGTCGATCTCCTGCATCAGCGCCAGCAGCGCGCCCAGCTCGCCCTTGGGAAAGCCTTCACGGGCAAACCAGTTCAGGTAATGCCCGGGCAGGTCGGCCAGCAGCCGGCCCTTGTATTTGCCGAAGGGCATTTCACGGGTGACCAGCAGTTTGAGTGTTTCCGGGTTCATTGTTCACAGCTTCCTGACAAGGCAAAAAACACAGCGAATCAGCGCGTGACGCGACGTCGGTGGCAATCCTGCGGCGCCAGCCGCTTGCCGTCGACCGACCTGACTTCGAGGCGGGCCACCGGCTGGTCACTGTCCTTGTCCAACAGCACCGAGTGGGTTTCGCCGGCCTGGAACAGGTGCTGTTCGCCCCACTGGCGCAGGCCCACCACAATCGGAAAAACGGACCGGCCACGCTCGGTCAGCACGTACTCCTTGTAGGCACTGCCGTCCGAGGCCGGACAGATCTCGAAGATTCCCAATTCAACCAGCACTTTTAGGCGTGCGGCCAGGATGTTCTTGGCCAGGCCCAGGCTTTTCTGAAAATCACCGAAGCGGCGAATGTCGTCGAACGCGTCGCGGATGATCAACAGCGTCCAGCGCTCGCCAATCGCTTCCAGGGTCCTTGCTACGGGGCATTCGCTGGTCTGCAGCGTTGCTTGCCGGGCCATGCACATCACCTTGGCTTGAAAAAACAGGTTGCAGATTAAAACCGGAAACGATAGAAATCAAATAACCGGTTTTAAAATAAAACCACATTTTCATTCAGAGACGAATGCATGACGGCCCGCCATGAGTTCCAGCACCCCACTGATGTCATCCCCGAACAGTCCGGGCCTGCGCTTTCACGCGCGCTCACGCTGCTGTTTTCGGCCACCTGTGCCCTGGCCGTGGCGAACGTGTATTTCGCCCAGCCGCTGCTCACGGCCATGGCCCGCAGTCTGTCCGTCAGCCCTGGCCTGATCGGCGTCGTCATCACGGTTACCCAAGTCGGCTATGCCGCCGGCCTGTTGCTGATCGTGCCGCTGGGCGACCGGCTCGATCGCAAGACGCTGATCCTTGGCCAACTGTTGCTGTCGGCCGTTGCCCTGGTGGCTGTGGCCCTGGCGCAGCATGGGTTGATGCTGCTCGGCGCGATGCTGGTGGTCGGGTTGCTGGCCGTGGTGGTGCAGGTGGTGGTCGCGTGTGCAGCGACCCTGGCTGCGCCTGCGCAACGTGGCCAGGCGGTGGGCATGGTCACCAGCGGCGTGGTGCTGGGCATCCTGCTGGCGCGCTTCACCAGCGGGGTGATTGCCGACCTGGCCGGCTGGCGGGCGGTGTATGGACTGTCGGCAGGATTGATGCTGGTCATGGCTGCGGTGCTGTACAAAAAGATGCCAGCCACCGCCGCAGCGCCTGTCAGGCATTCCTGGTGGACGCTGGTGGCATCGACCTGCAGGTTGTTCATCAGCGAGCCGGTACTGCGCACGCGTGGCGTGTTCGCTTTCCTGATCTTTGCTGCCTTCAGCGTCCTGTGGACGGCGATGGTGCTGCCGCTGAGTGCACCACCGCTGTCGTTCTCACTTACCCAGGTCGGCCTGTTCGGCCTGGCGGGGCTTGCCGGTGCGCTGGCTGCCAGCCGCGCCGGGCGCTGGGCCGATCAAGGACTCGAGCATCGGGTGACCGGTCTTTCGCTGGCGCTGTTGCTCGTGTCGTGGCTGCCCACGGCGTGGGCCGAAACCTCGTGGCTGGCGCTGGTGGTGGGGGTGGTCCTGCTCGACTTTGCCGTGCAGGCTGTGCACGTGACCAACCAGAGCCTGATTTTTGCCGCCCGCCCCGAGGCACAAAGTCGCCTGGTGGGTGCGTACATGTGCTTCTATTCAGCCGGCAGCGCGCTGGGCGCTGTGACCGCCACCCAGGTCTACGCGTGGTGGGGCTGGCTTGCGGTGTGCCTGCTGGGGGCGGCCATCAGTACCGCTGCCCTGGTGTTCTGGTGGCAGGGCGCTGGCCGAAGCCGATAAAAACAATGAGTCACTGACCAACGCTTCATGGCCTGACGTACGGAAAAAGCCTTTATGAAAATGCATCATCTGCTGCTTGCCATCCTGATCACCGCCTTGTGGGGCCTGAACTTCTCCATCATCAAGCTAGGCCTGGCCACGGTCGATCCGTTCATCCTGGCCGGGCTGCGCTTCACGCTCTGTGCCCTGCCGGCCATGCTGTTCATTCCAAGGCCCGATGTGCCGTGGCGCTACCTCATCGGCTATGGCCTGGTGTTCGGCACCGGTATGTGGGGGACGGTGAACCTGGCCATTCAACTGGGGCTGTCGGCGGGCATTGCTTCGCTGGTGTTGCAGTTCAGCGCCTTTTTTACCTTGCTGCTGGGCGGCTGGGTGTTCAAGGAGCGGGTCACCCGTTATCAACTGGCCGGTATCATCATTGCCCTGGGCGGTTTGCTGAGCATCATTTTCGTGGCCGACGGTTCGGTCACTGTCCCTGGCCTGCTGCTGGTCCTGCTGGGTGCCTTTGCCTGGAGCATCACCAACATCATCATCAAGAAGGCCGGTACCACCCAGGTGCTGGCCTTTCTGGTCTGGTCGTGCGCCTTTGCACCGTTGCCGCTGTTCCTGCTCGATTACCTGGTCAACGGCAGCCAGGGCTATGTGATGCTGGTCAATCACATCGACCTGACGACGGTGCTGTCGCTCCTGTTCCAGGTGTACCCCAACACCCTGTTTGCGTACTGGGTATGGAACTCGCTGCTGCGCCTGTACCCGGTGTCCACCGTGGCACCCTTGTCGTTGCTGGTGCCCGTTTTCGGCATGCTTGGCTCGATGCTGATGTTCGGCGAGCAACTGTCGACGACCAAAGTGGTGGCCGTGATGCTGATCCTTTCAGGGCTGGCAACAGGTCTGTACGGTGCGCGACTGGCAGGTGTGCTCAAGCGGCAGGCACGCCCGTCGACCTGAGCCATCCACCGACTTGCATTCTGCATGCAGGCAAAATGACACTTCATGCAGAACGCAACACCAGGATTTTCTATAAGTTAATTAACTTACTGATTTATAAGAATAAATTTATTTCCTTAAAGCTGGCACGGCCGCTGCAATTGTTAGTTCAGTTGCAAACATTGGTATCAACTGCCTAGGAAGGAAATGGAAAATGACTGACATCAACAAAGAATCGATCGACCTGCTCAACGACCTGATCGAGACCAGCAAGGATGGTCAGAAAGGCTTTGAGACCAGCGCCGAAGACCTGAAAAACCCTGAACTGAAGCGTTTCTTCCAGGCCCACGCCGCCGACTGCGGTACCGCGGTACGTGAGCTGCAAGCTGAAGTGCGCGCTCTGGGCGGCGACCCGGAAACTTCGTCCAGCGTCAGCGGTACACTGCACCGCGCTTGGGTCGACCTGAAATCCATGGTCACCGGCAAGAGCGACGAGGCCATCCTGAATGAAGTCGAGCGCGGTGAAGACCACGCCCTGAAGGCTTACCGTGAAGCGCTGGTCAAGGCGCAGGAAAAAGCCCTGCCGCATAACGTGACCAGCCTGATCCAGAAACAACTGGAAGGCACCCAGCGCAACCACGACCAGGTCAAGGCTCTGCGTGACCAGGTTCGCGCCCAGTCCTGAGGCCTGCCAACAGCGCCTGAGAAACGCCTGAGCCGCGTTCTCCAGCGTTGTGCCAGACCGCAGTAGAAACCGCCAGCCGCTTACACAGGGCTGGCGGTTTGCGTTTGCGCGTAGGCCAGGAATTCAACGCGATTACGGCCGTGATGCTTGGCGCTGTACAGCGCCTTGTCGGCTGCTTCGATCAGGGATTCCAGCCTGTCGCCCTTGCCGACGGTGCCGGTGGTGACCCCGATGCTGACCGTAAGGGCCTGTTGCTCATGCTCGAAGGTGGGCAATTGCATGACGGTCTGGCGAATGGACTCGGCCATCGCTAGTGCCCGGTTCTGGTCAGTGGCGGGCAACAGCATGGCAAACTCTTCGCCGCCATAGCGCGCCGCCAGGTCGCTGGTGTGGCGCACATGGGCCGCTACGCTGTCAGCCACCTGGCGCAGGGCCTGGTCGCCGCCCAGATGACCGTGACGCTCGTTGAAGCGCCGAAAATGATCGACATCCAGCAACAGCAACGATAACGGCTCGCCTGAACGCTGGGCGCGTGCCCATTCGATGGTCAGGGTGCGGTCGAGCTGACGGCGATTGGCCAGGCCGGTCAGGCCGTCAGTGGCGGCCAGGCTGGCCAGGACCCCCTCGGCCTGTTGGCGCCGACGCAGTTCGACAATCAATAGAAACGTCAGCCACAGCAGGCCCAGGCACAAGGCGCCGGTGGCGCTGCCGACCAGCAAGGCATTGCGCCGCCAGGTGGCATACACTTCCGACACCGGCTGGGCGATGACCACGATCAGCGGCAAGCCGGAAACGCGTGAAAAGGTGTACAGCCGTTCACTTTCGAATTTGAGCGACAGCCCGACAAAACTGCCCTCGGGCAACTCCAGGATGTGCTGGAAGTTGGCCATCCGGCTCAGGTCGACACCGGTCTGGTCGAGTGGGCTCAGTTCCGGCTCGCGCACCAGCAAGGTGCCGCTGGCGTTGATCAGGCTGATGCTGCTGTCGCGGTCCAGCGACTGGCTTCTGAACAACGGCCTGAAATAAGCCAGGCGCATGGCGGCCATGGCGACCCCGCGAAACTCGCCGTGCAGGCCTGACAGGCGCCGGCTGAACCCCAGGTTCCAGTCATGGAAACCCCAGCGTGCCTTGAACGGCTCGCTGATGTGCAGAGCGGTCAACGGGCTGTCGCGGTGGTGCATGAAAAAACGCCGGTCAGCGAAATTGTCCTGGCGGGCAGGGCCCGGCAACGGGTCGGCCAGTACATTGCCCTGTCGGTCCAGCAACGCGACATCACCTTTGTAAGGTGCAGCGCTGGCGCGGTCGAACAGCAGCCGCTTGCGCAGCTCAGGCGAGAGCAGTGGCAGGTCGGCGCTTTTCCAGGCGCTGAGCATGCCGGTCAGCGAGGCGTCGTAAAGCTCGACGCTGCGCTGAATGTCGGCTTCGATCAGCTTGATGGTATTGGTGGCTGACCGTGAGGCGGCCAGCATCGCATCGTTGCGCTCACGGGCCAGCAAGTAGGCGACGATGCCGAGGATCGCCAGCATCGACAACAGGCTGCCACCGATCAACAGACGTTCCGAGGTGATCCATCCAGGTGAGGCTGAAGACTGGGCTGCGGGAGCGTTCATAACTGCACTCTGTCAGATCCGTGACAACGACCCCTATGACCTGTGGCGTTGGAGTTTGTCCTCAAGGGTATAACAGGTTTTTTCCGGGCCGCATGGCAGCGTGGCGAATATGACCGCTGGCGCATGACCTCATCCAGGCGTTGGCAGGTTGATGCCGAAGGTGTTGCACCCGTCCTGGCTGTCAACGAAGACCGTGCCGCCGTGCATCAGGGCGATGGCCTTGACGATGGCCAGGCCCAGTCCGTGGTTGGCGCCGCTGTTGTGGCGTGCGGCATCGACCCGGTAGAAGCGCTCGAACAAGTGAGGCAGGTGTCGGTCTGCAATCGGCGGGCCGGGGTTGCTCACGCCGATGCGCACCTGTTGCCCAAGGGTGTCGATGGCCACCTGGATCGTCTGGCCGGCCCCGGTGTGTTGCACCGCGTTGTGCAGCAGGTTGATCAGGGCGCGACGCAATTGGGCTTTCTCGATGGGCACGTGGGCATCACCGTGCACCTGCACCTCAACGCGGGCGTCTTCGAGAATGAAATCCAGGTAATCGAGGGTGGTGGCGACTTCTTCGGCCAGCGACACGCAGGTCAAGGGCGTGGCCTTGCTGCCCTGGTCGGCACTGGCCAGAAACAGCATGTCGTTGATGATCGAGCGCAAGCGTTCCAGTTCTTCGAGGTTCGATTGCAGCACTTCGAAATAATGCTCGGCCGAGCGTCCGCGGGTCAGTGCCACCTGGGTCTGGCCGATCAGGTTGGTCAATGGCGAGCGCAACTCGTGGGCCACGTCGGCATTGAACGACTCCAGGCGCGAATAGGCCTGCTCGACCCGTGCCAGGGTCGAGTTGAAGGCGGTCACGAACTGCGCCAGTTCCGGTGGCAAGGGTGAGAGCTGCAAGCGCCCGGACAGGTGCGGCGGCGACAGCTTGTGCGCTTCCAGCGACAGCTGGGTCAGCGGCCGCAGGCCGATGCGCGCCACCCAGTAACCCAGCACCGACGCCAGCAAGGTGCCGATGATCGCCAGGCTGATCAGCGCCACCAGCAAGGCATGCTGGGTCTGGCGGAAGGTTTCGGTGTCGATACCGATCAGAAAGCGCAGGGCAGGGCGCTGGTCCCGGGCGACAAATTCACTGACCAGCACCTTGTACGGGAACGGCTCGCCGGGCAACAGCAGATCGCGCATGCCCGGCGTACCCTGAGCGAAGCGGCGGACCTCGGGGCCGGGGTTGCCGTATTCATAGGCGGGGTCTTCGCTGACCACCCAGAAGCGGATGCGTTTGTCTTCCTCACTGAGCAGGCGCAACTTGTTTCTGATCTTGCCCCAGTGCTCGGTGTTGCCGAAGCGGTTGACGGTCGACTCCAGCACGCTGTAGCGCGCCTCGACTTCCGCTTCCGGCAACAGGTCCAGGTGCTTGTCGACCTGCAGGTACAGCGCCCAGCCGATCAACACGAACACCCCGCAGGCCACCAGCGCAAACAGGCCGGCCAGGCGCCAGGCAATCGAATCAGTGCGCACGCCGGTCTTCCAGAACGTAGCCCATGCCGCGGATGGTGTGCAGCAGCTTGTGCTCATGCGGGCCGTCGAGCTTGGCGCGCAGACGCTTGATGGCCACTTCCACGACGTTGGTGTCGCTGTCGAAATTGATGTCCCAGACCTGCTCGGCAATCGAAGTCTTGGAGAGAATCTCGCCCTGACGGCGGGCCAGCAGGCTGAGCAGCGCAAACTCCTTGGCGGTCAGTTCCAGGCGTGCACCTGCCCGGCTGGCCTTGCGACTGATCAGGTCTACCCACAGGTCGGCGATGCCGATCTGCACCGGCTCCTGGGCGGCGCTGCGCCGGGTCAGGGCCTGCAGGCGGGCGACCAGTTCGAGAAACGAGAAGGGCTTGCCCAGGTAGTCATCGGCGCCTTCGCGCAGGCCACGGATGCGGTCGTCGACCTGCTCGCGGGCGGTCAGCATGATCACCGGTGTCTGCTTGCGTGCGCGCAAGGCCCGCAGCACGCCGAAGCCGTCCAGGCCCGGCAGCATGACATCGAGGATGATGACCGCGTACTCGTTTTCCAGCCCCAGGTGCAGGCCCTCGATGCCGTCGGCGGCCAGGTCGACGCTGTAGCCCTGTTCGCTCAGGCCGCGGTGCAGGTAGTCGGCGGTTTTCTGTTCGTCTTCGATAATCAGCACGCGCATGCGAGGGGCCTCATGAGGGGATTGCCTGGCGGGCGGCAGGTGCCGTGTGGCGACGGTGAAACAGGTGCTCCAGTTGCAGGTAGATCACCGGGGTGGTGAACAGCGTCAGCACCTGACTGACCAGCAGGCCGCCCACCACGGCGATGCCCAGCGGCTGGCGCAGTTCGGCCCCGACACCGTAGCCGAGCATCAGCGGCAAGGCACCGAACAGTGCCGCCAGGGTGGTCATCATGATCGGCCGAAAGCGGGTCAGGCAGGCTTCATAGATGGCCTCGTTGGGGCTCAGCCCCTGGCTGCGCTGGGCTTCCAGGGCGAAGTCGACCAGCAGGATGCCGTTTTTCTTGACGATGCCGATCAACAGCACCACGCCGATCAGCGCCATGATCGAAAAATCCTGCCCCATCAGCCACAGCAGCAAGAGGGCGCCGATGCCGGCCGAGGGCAGCGTGGAGATGATCGTCAGCGGATGGACGAAGCTCTCGTAGAGCACGCCGAGGATGATGTACACCGCCACCAGCGCGGCGAGGATCAGCCACGGCTGGTTGGCCAGCGAACTCTGGAAGGCCTGCGCCGCGCCCTGGAAGCTGCCGATGATGGCCGCCGGCATGCCGATCTCTTCCTTGGCCTGGTCGAGCATGCGCACCGCGTCGCCCAGCGCTACGCCTGAGGCCAGGTTGAACGACAGGTTGGCGGCCGGGAACATCCCGTCGTGGCTGATCGACAGCGGGCCCATGGTCGGCGCGCTGACCCGGGCCAGGGCCGACAGCGGCACCATTTCATTGGTCAGGGGCGAGCGCAGGTAGAAGTACGCCAGGCTTTCGGCGCGCCCGCGCTGGTAGGCGTCGAGTTCGAGAATGACCTTGTACTGGTTGGTTTCGGTCTGGTATTCGCTGATCTGCCGCTGGCCGAAGGCGTCGTACAAGGCCTGGTCGACATCGGCGGTGGTCAGCCCGAAGCGCGCCGCGGCACGCCGGTCGATGTCGATGTGAGTGACGCTGCCGCCCAATTGCAGATCGTTGGACAGGTCGCGAAACGCAGGGTTGCCGCGCAGCTTGTCGGTCAGGCGCTGGGTCCAGGTGTTGAGCAGGTCGCCGTCGTTGCTCTTGAGCACGTACTGGTACTGGCTGCGGCTGGGACCGGGACTGAGGTTGATGTCCTGCCCGGCGCGCAGGTACAGGGCGATACCGGGAAGGGTGCTGACCTGCGGGCGCAGGCGGTCGATGAATTCGCTGGCCGAGACGTCGCGCTCGCCGCGTGGCTTGAGCGAAATCCAGAAGCGCCCGCTGGCCAGGGTCTGGTTGTTGCCCGAGGCACCCACCGAATGCGAGAACGCCTGCACGGCCGGGTCGGCATTGATGATCTTCGCCAGCGCCTTGTGTTTCTCGACCATGTCCGGGTACGAAATATCGGCCGCCGCATCGCTGGTACCCAGCACCATGCCGGTGTCCTGCACCGGAAAGAAGCCCTTGGGAATCAACACGTAGCCGGCCACCGCCAGGGCCAGGGTCAGGCCGAACACGCCCAGCGTCAGGCGCTGATGCGCCAGCGCCTTGCGCAGGCCGCGTTCATAGACGTTGAGCAGGCGCTCGCCAAAACCGGGCGTGCCATGGCTGCCATGGTTGGGCGCGCGCATGAACATCGCGGCCAGGGTAGGGGCGAGCGTCAGCGAGACCACCACCGAAATCAGGATGGTGGCCGTGGCGGTCAGGGCAAATTCCTTGAACAGCCGGCCGACCACACCGCCCATGAACAGCAGCGGGATAAAAGCGGCCACCAGCGAGAAGCTGATCGAGACCACGGTAAAGCCGATTTCCGAGGCACCCTTGATTGCCGCCTCGCGCATGTCCTGGCCGGCCTCCAGATGGCGGTGGATGTTTTCCACCACCACGATGGCATCGTCGACCACAAAGCCCACCGCCACGACAATGGCCACCAGGGTCAGGTTATTGAGGCTGAAGCCGAACAGGTACATCAATGCGAAGGTGGCCACCAGCGACACCCCCAGTACGGCCGTGACGATCAGGGTCGCCGACCATTGGCGCAGAAACAGCGCCATCACCGCGACCACCAGCAGCACGGCAATGCCCAGGGTCAGTTCCACCTCGTGCAGCGAGGCGCGAATGGTACGGGTACGGTCGTTGAGCACCGAGACTTCCACCGAGGCCGGCAGCATGGCGGTCAGGCGCGGCAACTGGCCGAGCACCCGGTCGACGGTGTCGACGATATTGGCCCCCGGCTGGCGGAACACGACCAGGCTCAGGCCTTGTTGCTGGCCGGCCCAGGCCTGGACGTAGGCGTTTTCCGCGCCATTGACGACGCGCGCCACGTCATTGAGGTGCACCGGCGCGCCGTCCTTGTAGCTGACGATCAGCTTGGCGTAGTCCTGGGGCCGGAACAGTTGATCGTTGGCCGACAGGGTCGAGACGCTGTCCTTGCCATACAGCGCGCCCTTGGCCAGGTTCAGGCTGGTCTGCTGCACGGCCAGGCGGATATCGGCCAGGGTCAGGCCCAGGGCGGCGAGTTTTTCCGGTGCGGCTTGCACGCGGATGGCCGGGCGTTGCTGGCCGCTGAGCGAGACCTGGCCGACGCCTTCGATCTGGCTGAGTTGGCGCGCCAGCAGGGTTTCGGTCAGGTCGCTCAGTTCAGTGCCAGGCATCAGCACGGAGCTGACGCTGAGGATCAGCACCGGGCTGTCGGCGGGGTTGACCTTGCGCCAGGTCGGCAGGTTGGGCATGTCGGCCGGCAATCGGCCAGCAGCCGTGTTGATCGCCGCCTGCACCTCCTGCGCGGCAGTGTCGATGCTTTTGGTCAGGGCGAACTGCAAGGTCAGGTTGGTCGAGCCCAATGCACTGCTGGAGGTCATCTGGGTCATGCCGGGGATGGCACTGAATTGCACTTCCAGCGGCGTGGCCACCGAAGAGGCCATGGTCTTGGGACTGGCGCCGGGCAATTGCGCGCTGACCTGGATGGTCGGGAATTCCGCCTCCGGCAGCGGCGCCACCGGCAGGCGGGTAAAGGCAATCACCCCCAGCAGCACCAGGGCAAAGGTCAACAGCAAGGTGGCGACGGGGTGATCGATGCACCAGGCCGAGAGCGACCCCTTGCCCTTGTGGGCCGGGCTGCCCGGCAATGCCTTGGGCGCTGAGGTGTCAGTCATGGTTGCACCGCCGCCTGGACCCTGTCCTGGGTCTGTGCAGGCGTGGGGATGATCTCGACCCGGCTGCCGGCCTTGAGCCGCGACTGGCCGTCCTGGACCAGCACATCGCCGGGCGCCGGACCGCTGATCAGGGTCATGTCGCTGTCCTGGTACAGCACCTTGACCGGCACGACCTCGGCCTTGTCATTGCGGATGCGGAACACAAAATGCTGGTCCATGCCGCGCTGCACCACCTGCGGTGGCACTTTCAGGGCATTGCGCTCAAGGCCGGTCTGGATTTTCACGGTCACCAGTTGGCCCGGCCACAGCGTATGCGCCGGGTTATCGAAGCGCGCCTTGGCGCGAATGGTGCCTGTGGTCGGCGCCACCTGATTGTCGATCAGGCTCAGCCGGCCTTCGCCCAGCAGCGTGCCACGGGTGTCGTCGCCCAGCCAGGCCTGCACGGCCGCTTGCTCGGTTTGCGCGGTGAGTTTCTGCAGCAAGGGCAGCATCTGTTGCGGCAGCGAGAACTCGACCGCCACCGGGTCGATGCGGGTCACGGTAAACAACCCGTCGGCATCGCTGACACGCAGGAAGTTGCCTTCATCGACATTGCGAATGCCGACCCGGCCGGTCACCGGCGACTGGATGCGCGTATACGACAGTTGCACCCGGGCGGCTTCAAGGGTGGCCTTGTTGCCCTGCACGGTTGCACCCAGCTGGACCACCTGCGCCTGCTGTTGATCGTAGATCTGGCGGGAAATGCCGTTGTCGCGGGTCAGTTCCTTGTAGCGCGCCAGGTCCAGGCGGGCCAGGTCCAGTTGCGCCTGGCTTTGCGCCAGTTGCGCGCGGGCCTGTTCCATGGCTGCGCGGATCGCCCGGTCATCGAGGGTGGCGAGCAAATCGCCGGCCTTGACTTGCTGGCCTTCGGTGACATGCACCCGGTTGAGAATCCCGTCGACCTGCGCGCGGATCACCACGCTTTGCAATGACTGCACCGTGCCGATGCCGGTGACGAAGCGCGGCACATCGGCGGTCTGGATGCTCACCACCCTGACCGGAATGGCGGCTGCTGCCGTCGCAGGCTTGGGCGCGGGGCGCATGAGCACCCAGAGGGCGCCAGCGCCCAGGACGGCCACGCACAGGATGGCCAGGACAAATGGAGTCGATTTACGCATGCGATGGCAACGCCGGAAGGGTCGATGAAGGGAGCAACAGCAATCGTAACCGCCTTTATAGCCGGTTGATCGGGTCAGCAGAATGACTTCTGGCTGTCAGAATTGTCAGCAAGGGCTGCGTCAGTTGGCAAATCCTGTTTTTACCGCTGAACGACTATCAAGAAACCCAGGGTACAGGCGATAGCTGTTTGACGGTCGAACGTCGGGCGCTGCTGCAGTGCTTGAAGCCAGGTATAAGTGCAAACTTTTAAGAAATGTCCTACAGAACTTGTAGGCGGATTCTGGCGAATATTCCTACGCTCGACTTAACTTTTCAAGGTGATCCCCAAGTAACGGAGCAGGGCCATGAGCAGCGATACGTCAAGAGGGGAAATACAAGCGGGTCATTCGGCAAGGCGAGTCGTCGGGCCGTTATTAATGCTGTGGATCACCGCGGTCACGCCGATGCAAACTCTGGCGCAAGAAGGGGTGCTGGCATTTCGCGGGCAACTGGTTCATTCAACGTGTGACCTGCATCAATCAAGACCGGCCGGTGGATCGGTTCCCAAGTTTCAAGTGGCCGTACAACCCGGCGTGTTCCTGGAGGTCAACACGCACTACAACGCCTGCAGCGGCGAAGCGGTGCCGTTCACGACGCAGTTTCAGGCAGTGTCTGTGACCGATGGCGACCCAGGCGGCCCGGCAGGGGTGGTCACCGTTACTTATCAATAAAGCGGTAATGGGCATGCCTGCGATGCACAGGCCAGGGCCTGTTCGGCGTGGCGGCAGATCGTTGACGACGCGGCTTGCCACCGCTCCCGGCCGAAGGTTCGGTTGAGCTTTTTAGTGGGTCTTTCAAGGAAGTTTCATCAATTCAAGTGCTTAAGTGTCCGGCATTTTCTTCTTACAGAAATATCCTGCAATTTATATTGCTGATTCTGTCACGGCAAATGGAAGCGCCTGACATCGGTTATAGAGTCCGGGCTCTATAGTGCTCGCCGTCCACTAGCGGGCACACACGAAATAACACAAGGAACGTTGTTAACATGAAAAAGCTGTCTATTACTCTGGCCGTCTTGGGTGCACTGGGTTTGACGGGTGCTGCCAATGCCGCCAACAACGGCAAGCTGATCTTCAATGGCACCCTGACCAACATGACGTGTGATGTGGCGCCGGGTACGGGGGTCAGCCCGGGTACCAATCCAGGTGAGATCAATGTCGATCTGGGCAATGTATCGTTTTCCGACATCGGCCTGTCGAGCGAAGGCAAACTGCAAACGGCCACGCCAATCCAGTTGCTGGTCAATTGCAGTGCCGGCGCCGATCAATACAACACCGTCAAGATGCGCTTTGCCGCGCGTAACGGCAGCGGGCTGGACAATAACGATCAGAGCCTGCTGCGCACCACCGGCGCTGCCGATGGCGTGGGCATCGGTCTGATCAATGCGGCCAACCGCCTCATGGACCTGTCGGGCACCGAAACCATCGACAAGCCACTGATCAAGGATGGGGCTGGCGGTGCCACGGCGCAGCTCGACTTTGGCGCGGTGTATGTCCTCAACGGCACGGCCACCAACCCGGGTAATGCCGACGGCTTCATGCCTTTTGTAATGGATTACGAGTAACACCCCAGGCAGGGCGGGCCTGCTCGCCCTGCCGTTTCCCTTCCGAGGCCTATGCCAGCATGCTTTTCCCTTTTTTTCGCAGTGCGATGCTCGCGCTCGGGTGCCTGTTTGTCTTCAGCGCCCAGGCGGGCATCGTGCTCAACACCACGCGCGTCATCTACCAGGGCAAGGACAAGGAAGTCAGCCTGGGCGTGCACAACAGTGGCGCCGGCGAGATTCTGCTGCAGTCCTGGCTCGAACCGTACGACCCCACTGGCGTCAGTGCGCAGCCGCAAGACAGCGATCTGCCGTTCATGGTCACTCCACCGCTGGCGCACCTGCAAGGTGATGGCAAGCAGTTGGTGCGCATCATCCATGCCGGCCACGGCATGCCGTCCGACCGAGAATCGGTGCTGTGGCTCAATGTCCAGGAAATCCCCCGCAGCGCGGCGGAAAATACCCTGCAGATTGCCGTGCGCCAGCGTATCAAGCTGTTTTTCAGGCCGGGTGGCCTGAGCGGCGATCCCGCCCTGGCCGCCCGGCAATTGCAATGGCAATGGCTGCCCGGTGGCGAGCTTGAAGTGTTCAACCCAGGGCCGTTCCATGTGTCGATGCTGCGCATCGGCGCGCATCAGGGTGCCAGGGAGCTGGCCCGCCAGGACAGCCGCATGATCGCGCCACGACAACACTGGCGCCTGCCGCTCCAGTCACCTTCGGCCAGTGCGCCGCTGGAACTGCGCTTTACCAGCATCAACGATTATGGCGGCCAGGAAACGTACCGGGCCACGTTGAAAGGCGCGCAGGCGGTGTCGGCCAGCCGGGTCGATTCGCCCTAGCCGCCGGTTGCCCGCACCCAGGCTGCCGCTCGCTGAACCTCGCCTGCCGCGAGGGCTCAGCCGTCATGCGTTGCGCCACGGAAGGCGCGACGCGCCAGAGACACCAAGCAGGGTAAACACAGCTAATGGAATGGCTTATAAAAAACAAGGGATCCAGGTCCCGGTCCGTTCGCGGCCCGATCAAACGCCTGGCCGGGTCTGTCGTCGTATGGTCGTGTTCATCGCACCGGTTGCCGCTGGGGGTCGGCCTGGGGCTTAGCCTGTCGGTCAGTGCGCTGGCAACGCAGGCGGCAGGCAATGGCGAGACGGGTGCCGGGCGCTTCAATACCGCGTTCATCCAGGGCAGTGAGCAGCCGCCGGACCTGGCAGAGTTTCTGCGCGCCAGCGCTGTGTTGCCAGGTGTCTATCGGGTCGACATTCATGTCAACCGCTCGCTGAGCGGGCGCCGTGATGTTGAGTTCGTGCGCAACACGCACACCGCCCGCGTCGAACCCTGCCTGAGTCTGGACATGCTGCGCGAGCTGGGCCTGGACGTGCAGAAACTGCCACACCCCACCGATCCTTTGCCGGGCTGTTTCGATCTGGTCGCCCAGGTCGAGTTTGCCCGTGTCGAGTACCAACCCGGTGCCTTGCGCCTGAACATCAGCGTGCCGCAAGCGCTGATGGCACGCAGTGCCCGGGGCTATGTATCGCCGCAGTTATGGGATCAGGGCGAGACCGCAGGCTTCATCAACTACAGCTTCAACAGCGGGCTGCGCACTCAGCGTGGCCAGCGTCATGAGCAGCATTACCTGGGGCTGCGCAATGGCCTGAACCTGGGCGCATGGCGGCTGCGCAACGAGTCTTCGCTGGTGCAGGGCGACGAGCAGCCCTATCGTTTCCGTAGCAACCGCACCTTTGTGCAGCGCGATATCACGGCACTCAAGAGCCAGTTGACCCTGGGCGAGACATTCAGCGACGGGCAGGTGTTCGACAGCGTGCGCTTCAAGGGCGCCGCCCTGGTCTCGGACGATGGCATGCTGCCCGACAGCGAGCGTAACTATGTGCCGGTGGTGCGCGGCATTGCTGAAACCAACGCGACCGTTGAGGTGCGCCAGAACGGTTTTGTGCTCTACAGCGGTAACGTCTCGCCGGGCCCGTTCGAGGTGACCGATATCTACCCCAGCGGCTCCAACGGTGACCTGCTGGTGACGGTCATCGAGGCTGACGGTCGGCGTCGCAGCTTCACCCAGGCCTATGCCTCGTTGCCCATCATGCTGCCGGTAGGGGCCTTGCGCTACAGCCTCAGCGCCGGTCAGGTGGACAGCAATGAAGGCGCCTACAGCTCCGCCAACTTTCTCGCTGGCGCCTGGATCCACGGATTTGGCGAGAACCTCACTGACTTTGGCGGATTGCAGCTGGCCGAGGATTATCAGGCTGCCAACCTGGGCGCCGGAATCAATACCGGCCTGGGCGCGCTGTCGGTCGACCTGACTCACTCCAACAGTGAGCTGCGCGGCCAGGATCGTGCAGGGCAAAGCCTGCGGCTGCGGTATGCCAATACGCTTGACCTGACCCGCACCACGCTGGCCGTGGCGGGGTATCGCTATTCCACCGCGCATTACCGCACGCTGGGCCAGCATGTCGAGGAGGCCGGTGAGCGCGACGGCCTGGCGCTTATCGGCCGCGCACGTGACCGCCTCGAACTCAACGTGACCCAGGCCCTGGCCGATCAGGCGGCCTCGCTGAGCCTGACCGCCTCCGAGCAGCGTTACTGGAACCTGCCCGGCAAAACCCGTCAGGCGTACCTGTCGTGGAATTCGGTGTGGGGCCGGCTGACCTACAGCCTGTCGATAGAGCGCAACCAGAACTACGATCGCTCCGGCAACAGCGATGTCGACAACCGCGTGGTGCTGAGCCTGACCGTGCCGCTGGGCGACACAGCCAAGGCGTCGCGGCTGTTCTTCAATGCCGTGCGTGACAGCCAGGGCGACTACAACCTGCAAAGCGGACTCAACGGCCAGATCCTGGATAACCGCGACAGCTTTTACTCGGTGCAGGCCGGCCACGACAGCCAGTCCGGCAGCTTTGGCGCCGGCAAACTCAGCACCCTGGTGCCGTACGGGCGTTTCGAGGCCGGCTACAGCCAGGGCCGCGATTACCGCAGCCTGCAACTGGGCGGCACCGGGTCGGTGGTGGCGCACGCTGGCGGGGTCAACTTTGCCCAGCCGCTGGGCGAAACCTTCGCCCTGGTGCAGGTGCCGCAGGTGCGCGGGGCGAGCCTGGCCACGTATCGCCAGGTCGAGACCGCCGACAACGGCTATGCCGTGCTGCCATTTGCCCAGCCCTACCGCAGCAACTGGATCAGCCTGGACACCCGTCGGCTGGGGGCCGATGTCGAGCTGGACAACGCCGTCGGCCAGGTCGTGCCGCGGCGTGGGGCGATGCCGCTGCTGCGCTTCAAGGCCGCGGTCGGGCGCCGTGTGCAGTTTTCGCTGGTACGCCCTGATACCAGCAAGCTGCCATTGGGGGCGACAGTGGAGGATGCACAAGGCAAGGTGCTGGCCACGGTCGACCCGACCAGCCAGGCCCTGGTGCTCAGTGCGCATGACAGCGGCGTGTTGTATGTGCGCTGGGCCGATCAACGCTGCGCTGCGCCGTTTCAGTTACCTGCGCGCGATCCGTCGCGTGCCTATGAGCGGCTCAGGGTGGTGTGCCAATGAGGTGCCTGTATAGCCTGGTCGCGTGGGGGCTGGCCATGACGGTCTGGGCCCAGGCCCAGGCGGCCGTGTCGCTGGGGGGCACGCGGCTGGTGTTCCCCGGTGCCTTCAGCGAAGTGGCCATCGAGGTCAGCAACCGCTCCGAACGTGAGGTGCTGATTCAGGCCTGGCTGGGCGTGCCGGGAGACGATGACGATCCCGCCAGCGCGCAACCCCGTGTCGAGCTGCCGTTTGTGCTCACCCCGGCGCTGGTGCGCTTGCCGGCACAAGGACGGCAGGTGCTGCGGGTGCTGTACCACGGCGAGGGCATGCCGGCCGGGCGCGAGTCGCTGTTGCACGTGTATGTGCTCGAAGTGCCGCAGCGCCGTGACGCCGGGCAACAGCTCAATATCGCCGTGCGCCAGCGTATCAATCTGTTCTACCGCCCCACAGGCCTGCCCGGCGATCCGGCCGAAGCGGCCGCGACACTGCGCTGGGCGCTGAACCGCACCGCAGCGGGCGAGCCGTACCTGCACGTCAGCAACCCCACGGCGTTCCATGTCGCATTGCAAGCCCTGTACCTGGACGAGCACCGGGTGAGCGACCACCTGTTGCTGGCGCCGGGGGCGCGTTTCGAATGGCCGGTCAGTATCGTGCGGCCGCAGCGCCTGGCCTTCAAGGCGCTGACCGATTACGGCGCGCAGCGGGCCTATTGCGCGCCCACCACAGGGCAGGGGCCATTTTCGGCACGCCTGCTGGACACTTTATCGATTGCGGAATCCTGCTGATGTTCGACTTCATGCTCAAACGGTTGTTGGCCGTATTGCTTTTATCGTTGTGCGGCCCTGCCACCGGCTTTGCGCTGGTGTGCTCGGTCCAGGGTTCGGGAGAGCAGGTGCTGCGCAGTGACCTGGGCAGCACGGTGGCAATACCGGCGTCCTTGCCCCATGGCGAGGTGGTGTGGCGGTCCGAGCGTCACATCGTGCAGGTCGAATGCGCAGTTGAAGGACCGCAGGCCGTTGCGCAGGAAGTTTTCGTGCACCTCAACCCGGACAACCTGTCGATCGGCCAGGGCATTCGGGCGGGGCTGACCCTGGAGGGGGTCGATCATTTTGCCGGGCGGATCCCGACAGGGCAGGTGCTGCCGGTGTGTCATGAAAGCGACAGCAACATCGAGGCCTGCCCGAAGGTGCGCTTCAACCTGGGCTTTTCGGTATTCATCCAGAAGTTCGGGGCCACGCCGCCTTCGGGCATGCCCGGCGAGTTGCCCGACTACCGCCTGTTCCAGCTGGGCGGCAGCGTGCCCGACCCGCTGGCAGGGCACAGCTTGAGCTATGTGATCAATAACCTGCGCGGCTTGCGCTTCATCGCCTGCGATGCCGAACTGCTGGTCAGCCCTGAAACCCTGGCCTTTGGCGGTATCCCGATCCGTCAGGTGGTGGTCGGCAAGGTGTTCGAGCGCCGACCGTTCACCCTGACGGCCCGGCGTACCTGCAACTCGCCCTTCAGCCTGGATGCGCGTTTTCGGCCTGTGACCGGCAGCCTCGAACGTGAGCTGCTGGTGCCGGCAAACAACGCCTCGCTGGGTATTCGCATCGTGCGGGCGGCCAATAACGAAATCGTGCCCTACAACCGGCTCTTTCATCTGGTCGACCTGGCAGGCGACACGTCGGCGGCCAGTGTCGAGTTCAACGCCGAGCTACTGTGGCAGACCACCCGCACGGTGCCTGGGCCCTTCGAGGCCGATGTCATGGTCGACCTTTACTACAAGTGATCAGGCGGACTGCAAGGGAATGAACAGGTAAGAGGGCGCCTGGTGGTCGACCAACTGCGCGCCGGCCTGCTGCAAGGTGTCGATCACCTGGTCGCCGGCGACATGAAAGGTCCATTGGGCGGGACCGGGCGGTGTCCGGGGTGTTTGCAGGGCGGCGCCGAACGCCTGCATGTCAGGCAGGTAGGCGACAAAGCCGTTGCCCTTGAGCGCCGTGGTATGAATACCCAATTGCTGGCAGATGGCTTGCTTGGCTGCGATGTCATCACGGTCGGCCTGGCGTGACTGCTCGATCAGGTTGCGCAGCGCCGGATCCGCCACGGCGTTGCCGACGATCAGTAACGGACCTTGGTCCCAGGATTCGGGCGGGCAATCTTTGGCCTGGGGACGCAACGGAATGTGCGGGTTGATTTCCATCGGGTAGATGCGGCAGACCAGAGGCCGGCGCTCGTAGATGCGGCACAGCTTCTCGGCGTCAAGATTACGGCAGGGACCGACGTTATAAGCGGCGAAGGTGATGGCCACCCATGCGCGTGCCTGGCCGCTGGTCACCTGGATCGAGCGGCGGGTGGCGTGCTGCAGCTGCTCTGGGGGCACGCCATAGCCATTGTCGAGAAAGGCTTCGGTCAACACGATGATACTGCCGCCATCGGCGGCCCATTGCGCCGCTTCCCCGAGGGTCAGGGGCACATGATGGTCGGTGCAGCAGCTGCCGCACCCGACGCAGTTAAACCGGGTATTCATGGTCGTTGGGGGTCATCCGTGTCGGCGCCAGAACGTTGTCTGTTTCTTGACCTTGCAGGTCGCAAACCATGGCGACGCAAGACATGTGCCAGCGCGGGTTCAGCGCGGCTGGATGCTGTCCCATTCGGTGACGCTGGCGCTGCCGGTCTTGCGCTGGTAGAGGCACAGCTCGCGGCCCTGACGGTTGTTCATGTGTTTTTGCGGGTAGCGCCCTTGCAGCAGCACGGCATCGAAACCGGTCCGGTCATCGAAGCGGGCGGGGGTGCCGACGGGCGTGGGGTCCTTGAGCTGGCTGGCTTTCTGGCAGCCGGCCAGGACAGCCTTGTCGAGGTCTTTCCAGGCTTGTCCGCTGGACGCGTGGGCCTGGCCGATGGCGCAGGCGGTGGTGATCAACAGTGCAAAGGCGGTTTTCATCGCCGTCTCCATGAGCGGTGGGTGAAGGCTGATGGTACTGCGTTGGGTGACGGTGCGGCGAATGTCGGGCGCTGCGGTGACCGCGTTCCCGGCTGAAACGGATCGCCGCCCGGCCAGCGACGCTTATGCGCCTGCCTGCACCGTGCGCGCGGCTTCGACCAGGCAGCGGGTCAGGTCGGGTGACGAAAACTTGGTCAGTACGGCATGGGCACCGGCCGCTCGGGCTTTCTCGCTGTTCATGGTGCTGTTGAGCGAGGTGTGCAGCAGGATGTACAGGTCCTGGAAATCCGGGGTTTCACGCAAGGTGCGGGTCAGGGTGTAGCCGTCCATCTCCGACATCTCGATGTCCGACACCAGGATATTGATCTGGCCGGGCGTGCCTTGCAGTTCCAGCAGCACATCCATGGCCTCCCGGGCGCTGCGGGCGGTGTGGCACTCCAGGCCCAGCGTGCGCAGGGTGATGATCGACTGCTGCAGGGCAACCTGGCTGTCGTCGACCACCAGAATGCGCGCCGTGCTCAGCAGTTCGATTTCTTCACTGCTCAACTGGTCCGGCTCGGCGGTGATCTGCGCCGGTGAAATGCCATGGATCACTTTCTCGATGTCCAGGATCTGCACCAGCACGCCGTCGACCTGGGTCACGCCGGTGATGAAGGAACGGCTGCTGGAACCAAAGGGCGGTGGCCGTATGTCGGTGCTCAGGCAATGGACAATGCGCACGACCGCCTGCACATGCAGGCCCTGCTTGCTGCGGCTGACATCGGTGACGATCAGGCAGCCGGCATCCGGGTCAGCCAGCGGGCGGCCACCGATGGCGCGGCTCAGGTCTATGACCGACAGCGAGGCGCCGCGCAGGATGGCGATGCCTTTGACGTGTGGATGCGACTCGGGCAAATGGGTCAGGGGAGGGCAGGGAATGATCTCGCTGACCTTGAGCAGGTTGATTGCCATCAGCTTGCCGCTACGCAAGGTGAACAGCAGCAACGAGAGAGAGTCAGCCCGCACGTTCCTGGTGGACATAAGAACCTTCTGAGTGGAGTGGCGTCGACCACAGGTCATGGGTGGCATCGGCAGGCAACGCGTGTCTGCGCAGCAATGGCCGTGGGCCATGGACTGAGAATAGCGGGTTGGCATGATTTGGCCCGCGAGCCGGTTCACGGTTTTGATGCAGGCCAGGGTACGGGTCGACAAAAATGAGAGAGTATACTGGCAGTTTGGCTTTATTGACGTCAAATCCTGGACCCCTGTTGGAGGTCCGGTGTGGCAAATGACCGCAGGTGTGTCTGCAGAGGCAATGCTGCGACAAATGACCGCGCCCTGTGCGGGGTTAAAAACCTGCGACCAATCACCGCACCTTGCGCGGTGCCGGCTGTGCGACAAATCAGCGCAGAAGGGGGTTGAAAGGGGGTGTGCGACAAAAGGCCGCAGCCTTCTATATATAAGGAAGCGATCTGCGTCCGATGGTCGCACCTTCAGTGGCGGATAAATGCACTGCCACCGGACCGGAAAATGCGCCCGCGCAGCGTCCAACCCCTTGAGTTATCGGCAGATGACACCGATCATCGCGGGTTAAACCGCACTCCAATTCGAAAGGTAAGTGAATGAGCGACAACATGTTGTACCTGAGGCGCGAAAAACGCTTTCTGGTTCTGCTGGGAATCATCTGCCTGTCGCTGATCGGCGGGGCCCTGTACATGCAGGTGGTGCTCGGCGAGGCGCCTTGCCCGCTGTGCATTCTGCAGCGCTACGCCTTGCTGGGCATTGCTCTGTTCGCCTTCATCGGCGCTGCAATGCCTGGCCGGCGCAGCCTGACGCTGTTCGAGGTACTGGTGGTGCTCAGTGCCATCGGCGGTATTGCGGCGGCCGGCCGACACGTCTGGGTACTGGCCAATCCGGCGGTCAGTTGCGGGATCGACACTCTGCAACCGATCGTGGATGGTCTACCCTTGGCCTCAATGTTTCCGTTGGGCTTTCAGGTCAGCGGCTTCTGCTCCACACCCTATCCGCCTGTTCTGGGACTGTCCCTGGCGCAGTGGGCTCTGGTAGCATTCGTCCTCACTGCTGTGCTGGTTCCCCTGGGGATCATTCGCAACCGGCGTAAGCCTTATGAGTTACAAGGGCTTTAGCCAGAAACGCCTCGTTTGCGGGGCGTTTTACCAGGCTCGGCGACAACAATATGTTGCAATTGTTACCGATCTTGAGATTAACTGTTGCAAAATAAGGCATAGTCAATAAAAATTTACATATCTACAATCGCCCGCAGTTATCGTCCGGCCCGGCTTGACGATTAGCTGTTTTTGAGGCCCGGAGTGCCGCTGTGTACCCTACAGGCCGCGCAACGCTTGCCTCAGAGCGCACCGAATGGCCGCGCTGAAGAACGCTGTCCTGCACAACAGGCGGCTTTCAGCCATTCAAGATAAGAGACTCCAAGCTAAAACCGGATTTGTCGTTTCGCTACTGCGTTCTGGCAGGCCCTTGTTCAATTTTAAAAAATATGCCGGCACTGGCAGGGTGAAGTGTTGGCGGTCAAAACCCAACAGCACCGCGCAAGCTGCTTTTAGAGGTCGTGAGATGAGTAAAAATAGGTACCCCAGGTTTTTTGGCTACTTGGCCCTGTTGAGTATGCTTTTACTCAGTGGTTGTGAAGGCTTCCCGCTGCTCGACCCGAAAGGGCAGGTGGGTATCGAGCAACGCAACCTGATCGTTATCGCCACGTTGCTGATGCTGATCGTGGTCATCCCGGTCATTTTCATGACCTTCATCTTTGCCTGGAAATATCGCGCCACCAACAAGGCTGCCAAGTACACGCCTGACTGGTCGCACTCGACCAAGATCGAAGTCGCGGTCTGGGGTGTGCCGATCATCCTGCTGATTTTCCTGGGTTACTTCACCTACGTGTCGACCCACAAGCTGGACCCGTATCGTCCTCTGGATTCCGACGTCAAGCCGGTGGTCATCCAGGCTATCTCGCTGGACTGGAAATGGCTGTTCGTCTACCCGGAACTGGGCATTGCCACGGTCAACAAGATCGTTTTCCCGGCCAACACGCCGATCAACTTCCAGGTCACTTCCGACAGCGTGATGAACTCGTTCTTCATCCCGGGTCTGGGCGGCCAGATCTACGCGATGGCAGGCATGCACACCAAGCTGCACCTGATCGCCAACGAAAACCACGAGTTCAACGGTATCTCGGCCAACTACAGTGGCGCGGGCTTCACCGGCATGAAGTTCAAGGCTATCGCAACCAGCCAGGCTGATTACGAGGCCTGGATCAAAGAAGTCAAGAATTCACCTAAACAGCTTGACTCGGCTGAATACGCAGCATTGCTCAAACCTAGCGAGCGCAACCCCGTAGAACTCTACTCCACTGTCACGCCTGGTCTGTTCCAGATCATCATCGACAAGTACGAGGGGATGAACCACGGGCCAAGCAAGCAGAGCATCCGTGACCAGAAACAGGTCACCGGTACCGATGGTGCGGTCAAGAGCGAACGTTCAGCTGCCGGGGCAGAGGAGTAAACAATGTTAGGCAAATTAAGTCTGGAATCAGTACCGTTCCACGAGCCGATAGTCATGGTGACCCTTGCCATGATCGCTCTGGGCGGTCTGGCCGTGGTCGGTGCAATCACCTACTTCAAGAAGTGGAACTACCTGTGGACCGAGTGGCTGACGTCGGTCGACCACAAGAAAATCGGCGTCATGTACATCATCGTGGCCATGGTCATGCTGCTGCGCGGCTTTGCCGACGCCATCATGATGCGTACCCAACTGGCGATGGCGCAGAACGGCGCCGAAGGCTTCCTGCCGCCTGAGCACTATGACCAGATCTTCACCGCCCACGGTGTGATCATGATCATCTTCATGGCGATGCCTTTCTTCACCGGCCTGATGAACATTGTCCTGCCGCTGCAGATCGGTGCGCGCGACGTTGCCTTCCCGTTCCTGAACTCCCTGAGCTTCTGGCTGCTGGTTGCCGGCATGCTGCTGATCAACATCTCCCTGGGTGTCGGTGAGTTCGCCAAGACGGGCTGGGTTGCCTATCCACCGCTGTCGGGCCTGCAATACAGTCCTGGCGTGGGGGTCGACTACTACATCTGGGCGCTACAGCTATCCGGACTGGGTACGACACTGACGGGCGTGAACTTCCTGGTTACCGTCCTGAAGATGCGTACCCCTGGCATGAAACTGATGGACATGCCGATCTTCACCTGGACCTGTACGTTCGCCAACGTCCTGATCGTGGCTTCGTTCCCGATCCTGACAGCGTGTCTGGCCCTGCTGACCCTTGACCGTTACCTGGACTTCCACATTTTCACGAACGAATTGGGCGGTAACCCGATGATGTACGTGAACCTGTTCTGGGCATGGGGTCACCCTGAGGTGTACATCCTGGTCCTGCCGGCGTTCGGTGTGTTCTCCGAGGTCATCTCGACGTTCACCGGCAAGCGCCTGTTCGGCCACAAGTCGATGATCTTCGCGTCTGGCGGTATCTGCGTACTGGGCTTCGTGGTCTGGCTGCACCACTTCTTCACCATGGGCGCCGGCGCCAACGTCAACGCCTTCTTCGGCCTGGCGACGATGCTCATCGCGATCCCGACGGGTGTGAAGCTGTTCAACTGGCTGTTCACCATGTACCAGGGCCGTCTGCGCTTCACCGCGCCAGTCATGTGGACCCTGGGCTTCATGGTGACCTTCTCGATCGGCGGCATGACCGGCGTTCTGCTGGCCATTCCGGGTGCTGACTTCGTTCTGCACAACAGCCTGTTCGTGATTGCTCACTTCCACAACGTGATCATCGGCGGTGCGGTCTTCGGTTACATCGCAGGCTTTGCGTTCTGGTTCCCGAAAGCGTTCGGCTTCAAGCTGCACGAAGGCTGGGGCAAGTCGGCATTCTGGTTCTGGATCGTCGGCTTCTTCGTGGCCTTCATGCCGCTGTACGCGCTGGGCTTCCTGGGCATGACCCGTCGTCTGAACGCAACCGACATGCCGGAGTGGAACGTCTACCTGAACATCGCGCTGTTCGGTGCCGTGCTGATTGCCTGTGGTATCGCTTCGCAACTGATCCAGCTGTTCGTCAGTATCCGCGACCGCCACAAGAACCCGGACGTCACCGGCGACCCATGGAATGGCCACACCCTGGAGTGGTCCACTTCGTCGCCACCGCCGTTCTACAACTTCGCCGTGCTGCCTGAAGCCAAGGACATCGATGCCTTCACCGATGCCAAGCGTGCAGGTACCGCGTACCAGGTTCCGGCCAAGTATTCGGCGATCCACATGCCGAACAACACGCCGACCGGCATGTACATGGGTCTGCTGCTAACCGTCTTCGGTTTCGCATTCATCTGGCACATCTGGTGGCTGGTGGGCGCAAGCCTGGTAGCAACCATCGCCGTCTTCGTTGCCCACGCTGCGCGTGACGACCAGGGCTACATGGTGCCGGCCGAAGAAGTTGCACGTATCGAAGGTGAGCATCACAAGGTCCTGGCGGCCAACGGTGCCTACACTCCTGTCAAGTCTCCGCTGGAACAGGTTTAAACAATGTCTAATACCGCTATTCACTCCGGAGCCCATGGTCACGACCACGATGACCACGGGCATGACGATCACCACGACAGTGGTGGCATGACGGTCTACGGCTTCTGGCTGTACCTGATGACCGACTGCGTGCTGTTTGCCTCGTTCTTCGCGGTCTATGCCGTGATGGTAAACAGCGTCGCCGGTGGCCCGTCGGGCCAGGACATCTTCCTGCTGCCATTCGTGGCCGTGGAAACCGCGTTCCTGCTGGTCAGCTCGATCACCTACGGCTTTGCCATGCTGGCACTGTACAAGGGCAACAAGAGCCAGGTCCTGGCCTGGCTGGCCCTGACGTTCGTGTGCGGTGCGGCGTTCATCGCCATGGAAGTCTACGAGTTCCATCACCTGATCCACGAAGGCTACGGTCCAAGCAAGAGCGGCTTCCTGTCGGCCTTCTTCTCGCTGGTCGGCCTGCACGGCGTCCACGTGACCAGTGGTCTGATCTGGATGGGCATCATGATGTATCAGGTCCAGAAAAAGGGCCTGACCAACACCAACAAGACCCGCCTGAGCTGCCTGAGCCTGTTCTGGCACTTCCTGGACGTGGTCTGGATTGGTGTGTTCACCATCGTTTATCTGCTGGGGGCGCTGTAAATGGCTAATCCACACAACTCTGCCGGTGATCACGGCCACGCCGACGATCACAGCCACGGCTCGGTGAAGTCGTACATGATCGGCTTCGTACTGTCGATCATCCTGACGGCCATACCGTTCGCGCTGGTGATGTCTCCGGTTCTGCCGAAAGACACTACCATCATGATCATCATGGCCTTTGCGATCATCCAGATCCTGGTGCACCTGCATTACTTCCTGCACCTGGACTTCAGCAATACGCAGCGCAACAACGTGACGGCGTTTGTCTTCACCGCGTTGGTGATCGTGTTCCTGGTCGGCCTGTCGCTGTGGATCATCTTCAGCATCCACCGTGAAATGATGGCGCAGTGAGGAAATCCTGATGTCGCTGAAGCACTTTATCCAAATCACCAAACCGGGGATCATTTTCGGTAATGTGCTTTCGGTGGCAGGTGGCTTTTTCCTGGCTTCCAAGGGAGATATCGATTTCGTCGTGCTTCTGGCGGCGATCATCGGGACCTCGCTGGTCGTGGCCTCCGGTTGCGTGTTCAACAACTGCATCGACCGTGACATCGATCAGCGCATGGAGCGTACGCGCAACCGTGTGCTGGTCCAGGGCCTGGTTTCACTGAAGCTGGCCCTGCTGTACGGAACGATTCTCGGCGTGGCAGGCGTGGGGTTGCTGTACACCTACGCCAACCCGCTGTCGGCGCTGCTGGTGGTGATCGGCTTTGTGGTCTACGTCGGTCTCTACAGCCTGTACTTCAAGCGCAAGTCGGTGCACGGCACGCTGATCGGCAGCCTCTCGGGGGCCATGCCTCCGGTGGTGGGCTATTGCGCGGTGAGCAACAGCTTCGACTTCGCGGCCCTCACGCTGCTGGTGATGTTCAGCCTGTGGCAAATGCCGCACTCGTATGCCATCGCGATCTTTCGCTTCAACGACTACCGTGCAGCGAAGATTCCGGTCCTGCCGGTCGAACGTGGCATTCTGGTGACCAAGCGCCACATCCTGCTGTACATCCTGGCATTCCTGGTTGCTACCCTGATGCTGACGTTCGGCGGCTATGCGGGCCTCAACTACCTCGCGGTGGCGGCAGGCATGGGCATGTACTGGTTGTACATGGCCTGGAAAGGCTACAAGGCCGTCGACGATACTGTCTGGGCGCGCAAGCTGTTCGTGTTCTCCATCGTCACCATTACCGCGCTGAGCGTGATGATGTCGGTGGACTTTCAGGTGGCCGAAGAATCATTGGTGGCTTACGTCTTCTGAAGCGTGCCTGAGCGGTACCCCAAAGCCCTGTTCAATGAACAGGGCTTTTTTATTGGTAACGATTTGTTAGATCGCTTTCAAAGCGGTGCATCACCCCCCGATAATCGCGGCACGCCACGACACGCAGACCCGAACCTTTCGGCTTCAAGGCGTCTACGTGCGCAGAGCGTTGTGTTGAACTGCCAGATAACAGACAGGAAGTTGCTTTTCAAAGGGAATGCTTGAATGTCGCGCCCTCACGTTGCGGGCTGTAGTAACCCTTGATGATGTGTGACTTACCATGATGTCAATTCAACAAAAGGCCGCAACACAAGGGCCGCTCGTCTCCATCATTGCTCCGTGCTACAACGCCGGGACCTACCTCGAATGCGCCATCGACAGCATCTTTGCCCAGGACTATGAGCCTTTCGAGGTCATCATCGTCGATGACGGCTCTACCGATGACAGCTATGCCAGGCTGCAGGCCCTGCAAGCCCGTTACCCGTTCCAGCTTTACCGCCAGCCCAACCAGGGCGTGAGCGCCGCGCTCAATCACGGCTTGCGTCATGCCCGCGGGGTGTTCGTGGCCACGCCGGACCTGGACGACATCATGCTGCCGTTCTCGGTGCGCATTCGCGCCGAGTACCTGAACCTGCATCCGCAGGTCGGCATTGTCGGCGCATTGATCACCTACATGGACTGTGAAGGTAAAGACCTCAAGTGCCAGCACCGCGAGGAAGTCGAGTGCCTGCATTTCGATGAGGTGGTACGCGGGGCTGTGGTGGTCGGCGCGCCGGTGGCGCTGTACCGCATGCAGGCGCTGCGTGATGCCGGTGGCTATAACCCGGCCATCAGGGTGCAGGACTTCCAGATCACCCTGCGCATTGCCGCCAGGGGGTACCGGATCGATGTCCTGCCGGTCAAGGTCACCCGTTACCGGCGCCACCCCAACAACCTGTCGCGCAACTACAAGGTGCTGCTCGACGCCGATCTGCAGGCGCTCTCGTCCTATATCGACCATCCTGACTATCCAAGCGCCAAGGCGCACGCGCTGCACAAGGCCCTCAAATACGCGGTGGTAAGCGACAAGCCTCATGCCTGGAAACTCTTGCGTGATATTCCCTTCAAATACATGAATACCACCACCTGGCGCCGCTTCAAGCGCCTGGTCCTGCACCGCTGAGTTTTCCGAGCGCCTATGAAGTTGATCGAGTGGTACACGCAAAGACAGGAACGCAAGCGCCTCAAGCGCCTGGACAAGCTCGAGCGGCTGCCCGAGAGGACCCGCTTGCGGCACACGCGTCATCAGTTCGGCGTTGGCAGTTACGGCATTCCGGAAATCCTCGAGTTTGACCCGCAGGCGATCCTGCAAGTGGGTGCCTACACGTCCATGGCCGAAGGCGTGAAAATTCTTCTGGGGGGTGGCCATCGCACGGACTGGCTGAGCACTTACCCGTTTCCGGCGATGGTCGACAAGCTCGGCGACATCGAGGGGTATGCGCCCAGCAAGGGCGATGTGGTGATCGGTAGCGATTGCTGGATCTGCACTGGCGCCATGATTCTGTCCGGGGTGACCGTCGGTCATGGGGCCGTGGTGGCCGCCGGCTCTGTCGTCACTCGGGATGTCGAACCTTATGCAGTGGTCGGCGGCAACCCGTGCCGTTTCATTCGCTGGCGTTTCGAGCAGCCGACGCGCGAGCTGCTATTGCAGTCGGCATGGTGGGACTGGCCGATGGATGAAATCAAATCCATCGCCCGAGACCTCTGCACCGAGGACCCGCAACCCTTCCTGGACTATGTGCGCCAGCGCCAGGCTGCCCAGGCTGTTCCAGTGGGCTGACGCAGTGCGTGATTTCAGACTCAGATCGCTAATCATCTGGCAGAATACGGCCTTGGCCTGACTCATCCAGGCAGTCTGCTAAAAGGAAAGAGGGCGTTATGAGTCAAGAAAGCATCAACTGGGACAATCTGGGTTTCGACTACATCAAGACCGACAAGCGCTTTCTGTCCTACTGGCGCAATGGCGCCTGGGAACAGGGTTCGTTGACCGAAGACAACGTTTTGCACATCAGTGAAGGCTCCACTGCTCTGCATTATGGCCAGCAGTGCTTCGAGGGGCTCAAGGCCTATCGTTGCAAGGATGGTTCGATCAACCTGTTCCGTCCCGACCAGAATGCTCAGCGCATGCAACGCAGCTGCGCGCGCCTGTTGATGCCGCAAGTCCCAACCGATGCCTTCATCGAGGCCTGCAAAGAGGTCGTCAAGGCCAACGAGCGTTTCATCCCGCCGTACGGTTCTGGTGGTGCGCTGTACTTGCGCCCGTTCGTGATCGGCGTGGGTGACAACATCGGCGTGCGCACCGCGCCGGAATTCATCTTCTCGATCTTCTGCATCCCGGTCGGCGCCTATTTCAAGGGCGGCCTGAAGCCGAACAACTTCGTGATTTCCGGCTATGACCGCGCCGCGCCCAACGGCACCGGCGCCGCCAAGGTTGGTGGCAACTATGCCGCCAGCCTGCTGCCGGGCTCCGAAGCCAAGAAAAACAGCTTCGCCGACTGCATCTACCTCGATCCGCAGACCCACTCGAAGATCGAGGAAGTCGGTTCAGCCAACTTCTTCGCCATCACCCAGGACGACAAGTTCCTGACTCCGCGCTCGCCGTCGGTCCTGCCAGGCATCACCCGTCTGTCGCTGATCGAACTGGCCGCCAGCCGCCTGGGCCTGACGGTTGAAGAGGGCGATGTGTTCATCGACCAGCTCGACACCTTCAAGGAAGCCGGCGCCTGCGGCACCGCTGCGGTGATCACACCGATCGGCGGCATTTCCTACCAGGACAAGCTGCATGTGTTCTACAGCGAGACCGAAGTCGGCCCTGTGACCCAGCGCCTGTACAAGGAACTGACCGGCGTGCAGAAGGGCGATGTCGAGGCGCCACAAGGCTGGATCGTCAAGGTCTGACCCTGCGCTGTCGACGCATGGAAAAGGCAGGCATGGCTTGATGTCGATCAGCCAGGTCTCGATGCATGCCTGTGGGAGGCCGCTGCTGGCGATAGCTGTGTGACAGACGCAGCAGGTGTGTTGGCCTTGCTGGCCTCATCGCCGGATCGCCGCCCGCAGCAAGCCGCCTCCCACAGGATTGATGTCGCCCGTAATCTTGTGCCTGACACCGGACTGTGGGAGGCGGCTTGCCGGCGATGGCGATGGAGCAGACGCAGCAGATATATTGGCCTTGCCGGCCTCATCGTCGTATCGCTGCTTGGAGCAAGCCCCCTCCCACAATGCAGAATGGCGTCCTTCTTTCACTCTTCGGCAGGCGCCGCGTCCTCCCTGGCCGGCCCGAGCACAATCGCCAAATGCCGCAGGTCGTCGACCTCCAGGTTCAGGCTCTTGCCCGAAGGACTCATGACCAGATTGCCCAGGGCGAAGAAGGTGAAGAATTTCACTTCATCGGCATGGCTGAGCAGTTCATTGATGTAGCGGCTGGAGCGATAGGCCTGCATCCTCGCTGGCGAGACGTACAGACTGACCCGCTTGCCGTCGATGCGATCAAAAAACACGAACTTGAAGCCGACGCCATAACGTTCCACCAGCCCGCCACCGAACATCACCCGGTCCTTGTCGCCGGCCTGCGCGTACTTGATGTGCCGCAAGTACGAACGCAGCGTAACCTCGCCTTGCCCTGCGACCCGTAGCGTCAGTTGCTTGAAATCCTCAGGCGACAGCTCGGCCTTGGCCTGACGGTAGAAATCCACCAGGCGCTCCAGGTTATTGGTGCGGGTCTCGCTGTAGCGCGGGGTGGCCGGCTCCTTGGGCGGCAGCACGAGGCCTGCGGGGGCCGGCTTTTCTGACGGTTTGCCGACCCGCTCGCGCGTTGCGGCTTCCTTGACCGGCTCCTTCGGATTCGGATCGAAGACATCGATGGCATCGTCGAGCTTGCGCTTGAGCTGGCGCAAACGCGTCTGTGGATCGCTTGATGCTGTCAGTTCGGTCTCAGGGTCACTGTCATCGACCCATTCGCAGTCAGCGTGGTGATCGTAGTGCGGATTGGCACGAAAGTGCGCTGCCACGAAGGTCGGGTTGTCCTGGGGTTTGACGTCGTAACGCACCCCGGTGACCTTTACACCCTGTGCGCGGCACGGCTCGCTTGAGCACAGAAACTCGAAGCGGGTGCGGGGTGGTTCCTGTGAAAAGTATTCACGCCGCGCAGCGACAATCGACAGCTCCTGCTGCAGTTCGACACAAAAGGCGCGGGTGATGGGCTTTGTGGGTTTCATACGATACATCCCTGATGCCGTGTGCGTTGACAGCTTACTGGTTCTCGATATGGGACAAGTGATTTCAAGAGATGATGCATTGAGAGCGAGGGGAGGATAGGCGTTTGATTGCCGGTGCCTGTACGAAGGCGGCTTGGGCATCTGGAGTAAGCGGTTTGGTCAGCAGCCTTTGTGGCGGGTAATACTGCCGTATACGCAGCTCAGGCGGGCCGACCGACAAAGGTGGCAGCGTATGAAGCAATACTCATACGCCGCCCCATCCGTTACTGAATCACACCGCATGCCGCCCGATCGCCGCCACCGCCCAAGGGTTTGGGGTGGTCCGAGTGGTTATCGCCGCCTGCATGAATCATCAGTGCGTGTCCCTTGATTTGCGAAAGCTCTTTAATGCGGGGTGCCAGCACCGGGTAATCGGCCGTGCCGTCTGCGTTCACGTAGATTGCTGGCAAGTCGCCCAAGTGGCCGTCCTTGTCATAAGGTCCCAGATGCTTTCCGGTCTTCTCTGGATCGAAGTGACCGCCTGCCGCCAGGGCGGCGACCTTGACGCCGTCCTTCACACCCGCATCGCAGCTGCCTTTTTCATGTACATGAAAGCCATGCACACCCGCTGGCAGGTCGGTCAGTTTCGGGGTGAAAAGCAGGCCGTAATCGGTTTCTTCGATATGCACGCTGCCAATCGGTTTTGGCGCGCCGTCGGCACTCACCAGATTGACCGGCACGTCCAGCGATGCAGCTTGAGCGCTGAGAGACAGTGCTGCAAACAGACCGAGCCAGAGGGTCTTTTTCATGGTCATTCGACACATCCTGTTGTTCGTTGATCGAAGTGAGAAGCGGTCAAAGGTAGGGGCTGTTGTGCTGTCGTCTACCGTCTTTATGCCTTCGTCTCGCGACAAGGCTGACAAATTTGGCAGTTATACAACGCGTTTGGTTCAACCTGGCCTGTTGTCGCGTGGGGAGGGCAAAGCCAATCAGGCTTGGCTACGCTCAGATCAATCATCCGTGCTGTTGATTGATCGGTCCCTTGACTCATACAGCAGGCGTGCCATGAAAGACCCCTACGCCTATGGTTTCTACAGCGCTTGCCTGGCGTTGGCAGTGTTTGTACTGGCTGCCTTTTTCAGTGTCAGAGTCGGCGCAGTACAAGCCTGGCAAATCATTCATTCGACATCCGCATTGCTTGAAGCGCTGGCCGCCATCGGCATTGCCGGCGTGGTTTTCGCAGCCTATGGCACCTGGAAGCACGACGTTCGCCAGCACAAGACCTTGAGCATCCTCTGGGATGCAAGCGTGGCTTTTCGCGAGATTGAAATCGGGTTCAGCGAGTGGTTTTTCGCGCCCGGTGCCGAACACAAAGCCGGTACTGACAGTGACCGGCTCAATGCCCAGCTCAGTGCGAGTCCACTGGGGCTGGCGCTGCGGGCATTCAGGAAACAGTGCATCCTGCTCGACAAGGTTGTGCTCAAGCGCGACTGGCGCTGGATCAACCATGCATCAGAGCTGGACATGCTGGCCCGTGCATTGACGAGTGAAGTGTTCGGCGTGGCTCACAAGGGGCGGATCAGCCCGGGCGTTGTCGATTTTCTTTACTCGGCGCAAGGATGGTCACGCCAGCGCACAGAGGCGCAGTGGGAAGCGCTGCTTGGGGTCATAGAACAAGAGCTTGCAGTGCTTGAAGAACGGTATGGCTAGTGCTTTTCAGGCCGCCATCCTCTGGGATGACGACCTGCCTGGCTCAGGCCGTCAAATGCTCAAACAGAATCGTCGCCCCCACGATCATCAACACCACCCCACCCGCAATCTCGGCCCGCTTGCCAACCATCGTCCCCAGCACCCGACCCAGCATCACTCCGATCGTCACCATGATCATGGTGGCCAAACCAATAGCCGCTGCCGCTACCACAATATTCACATCGACAAACGCCAGGCCAACACCGACAGCCAGCGCATCGATGCTCGTCGCAAAGGCCGTGACGGCCAGTACAAGAAACGAATGCTGGCTGGTCTTCTCCTGCTCCTCATCCTCGTCTTTCACGCCGTTGTAGATCATGTGCAGGCCCAGGGCGATCAGCAGCGTGAAGGCGATCCAGTGATCCCAGTCCGCGACCCAGGCGGTGGCAGCCTGGCCGATCGTCCAGCCGACAAGCGGCGTCAGGCCTTCGATCACGCCGAAGATCACACCGGTGCGCAGGGCTTCTGAAAGACGCGGTTTATGCAGCGCCGAGCCTTTGCCAATAGCGGCTGCGAAGGCGTCGGTAGACATCGCCAGAGCGAGAAAGATGAGGGAAATCGGGTTCACGGTGTACGTCCGCCGGGCTATGAGTCAACGACAAAGACACGCGCCCGGCTTGAGCATGTGCTGTGTCGCTGGTCTCACCAACCAAAAATGGTGTTCGTACCACGGCTGACTGAAGCCGAGAATGTTGATACGAACGCTCGCGATTGCTCGCCAGCAGGTTACTCCCCAACGGAAGCGGCGATTATATACGCGTACTTGTGAAAGTGAAGTTAAGTATTTGTTGTGCTTGGGAAAGCCCTTGCTGGCGGAAAAATGGCGTATGGCATCACTCAACACAAAGGTGCATTGTGTCCGGAAGCGTTATCTAAAGCCTTGCGCAATCCCTTACAGTAGTCGCTTGATAGCAATAAGCCATGAGGTCTGGAACGTGCAGTACGAAACACACCCTTTGTCGGACACGCCGCTGCGTCAACAACTGTTGAAAAATGTAGCGTGCTTCGAGGGTATCAAGGACGAGGTGTTCGATGAATTGATCGGAATGGCCACGGCGCATTTTGCTGTGCCGATTGCGCTGATCTCGATTCTGGAAAGCCGCCGCCAGTGGTTCTGGGCGCAAGCCGGAATGGATTGCAACCAGACACCGTTGATTGACTCGTTCTGTGCCACCGCCGTCGCCGCCAATGGCTTTTTCCAGGTCACGGATGCGGCTGACGATGTGCGGTTTTGCAACAATCCGCTGGTGCAGGGCAATCCGGGCATTCGCTTCTACGCAGGTTACCCGCTGGTGACCAGCGAAGGCCTGACGCTGGGCATGTTCTGCATCATCGACACAAAGCCTCGTCCCGGCCTGACCGCTGAGCAACAGGACATCCTCAGGCAAATGGCGCGCATCGTCATGCTGCGCATCCGCGACCTGCGTGAAAACAGCTACGTCGACGGCAGCATCGGCCTGTACAACCGCACCAAGTTCGAAAAGGACGTCCAGGCCTATAGGCATCGCGGCGAGCCGGTGACGGTCATCGCCGCGGACATGATCTCGCCGACGTTCCTCAATGAGATCGTCAAGTCCCTGGGCTATCCCTTCTCGGCGCAGGTCATGGTCCTGCTCAAGGACAAGCTCAAGCGCATCATCGGCGAGCGTGACCTGTACAAGATCAGCCCGACCCGCTTTGGCTTCATGATTGCGCAAGCGGGCGATATCGATGAAGTGATCCGCCGGCTGTCCGCTGAAATCGAACAACCCATCGAGTGCTCCGGCATTCCGCTGCAGCCGCGTGCGGGGCTTGGCATGTTGCGGCTCACTGCGGACAACTGGCATGAGGACTGGCTGCGATGCCTGATCAGTTCGGCCGACCATGCGCGGCACACCGGCAAGGGCTGGGTGTATTTCGAACCGGAGCTGGATCGGGCGCAGATGCGCGCGTTTACGTTGCTGACATCGCTGTCCAAGGCGGTGGAGTGCGATGACCAGTTCTATCTGGAGTACCAGCCCAAGGTCCAAGCAGCGAGCGGCCGACTGTGCGGTGTCGAGGCCTTGCTGCGCTGGCGGCACCCGGAGCTGGGGCTGGTCAGTCCGGCCGAGTTCATTCCGCTGGCGGAAAAGACTCTGTTGATCCGCAGGATCAGTGCCTGGGTGGCACGCCATGCGTTGCAGCAGCTGGCCGCCTGGAAATCCCAGGGGTTCGAGTGGCAGGTGTCGATCAATGTGTCCGCCGCCGACATGGCCGACTCGACCTTTGTCGACCAGTTGATCGGCCTGCTGCACGAGAAAACGATTGAGCCTCACTTGCTGGAACTGGAGTTCACCGAAAGCGCACTGATCACCAATCCCGAGCTGACCCGGGCCAACCTGGAACGCATCCGCGATTGCGGCATTCGCCTGGCCATCGATGACTTCGGCACCGGCTACAGCAATTGGACCTACTTGCGCATGCTGCCGGCCACCACCGTCAAGCTGGACCAGTCATTCATGCGTGAAGTGTGCAGTGACGCCAAGGACCGGGCGGTGGTGACCTCGATCATCCAGCTGGCGCAGACCATTGGCTATCAGGTGGTGGCCGAAGGGGTGGAAACCGCCGAGCTGTATGAGCGGCTCAAGGCCTGGGGCTGCGATCAGATTCAGGGGTATTACGTGGCCCGGCCCATGCTGCCGAACCTGTTGGTGGCCTGGGCGCAGAGTCGGTGAGCGGTCGCGGGCAACCTGTGTGATGCAGGCCGGCTGAATCTTTTATCGCTTGTTCCTATCAGAGTGATGGGCACGTGCTCATAGCCATGATCGAGGAACAGCCATTGAATATCGCATGCCTGGGATGGGGGTCGCTGATCTGGAAGCCGGGGGCGTTGCCGCTGGCGGGCGAGTGGTATCAGGATGGGCCTGAGCTGCCGGTCGAGTTCTGTCGGATGGGGGATAAGGGCGAGCTGGCCACGGTGTTGTGCTGCAATGCACCGCCCAGCCAGGTGCTGTGGGCGTTGCTGGCGGTAGACAGTCTTGAACAGGCCTGTGCCAGGCTGCGCGAGCGTGAACAGATCGCCGCTGAGCGCGAGGATGGCATCGGTGTCTTTGTGCCCGGCACCACCGAGGTTGGCCCCTTGGCCGAATGGGCGGCGCTGCGCAGGGTCGATGCGATTATCTGGACCGCATTGCCACCCCGGCTGGACACCCTCGAAGGGCGTTTGCCATCGCTGAAGGATGCCTTGGGCTACCTCGACGGACTGTCGGGCGAGCGTCTTGAACATGCCCGCCATTACATCGAACACGTCCCTCGGCAGATCGACACGCCCTATCGACGGGCGATCCGTAAACGCTTCGGGTGGGGCCAGGGTCAATAAGTCTGCTCAGGCGTTGCCGATCGGTAGGAGCGACCAACGGTCGCGAAAAGATCCGCATCATTCAGGGCGGCATTCGCGACCGTTAGTCGCTCCTACGGGCTGCCAGCCCTCAATGCTGAGGGCTGGACGGCTCGACGCTGGTCTTGGCGGTTTCGTGGCCGGCGTCCAGCGTGCTGCGGATGGCCTTGACCTGATCGGCCGACACCACGCTGGCGCTGTTCGACCAGCCCTGGCGCAGGAAGGTCGCCAAGGCCGCGGTCTCGCTGTCGTCCAGGCGCCAGGCAAAGCCCGGCATTGGCAACACCGACGGAGCCCGTGCCGTCGACGGCGTCTGGGCGCCGGCGAGGATCACGCTGATCAGCGCGCTGGGGTTATCGGCGTTGATAATCGATGCGCCGTCCAGTTGCGGGAAGATGCGTGAAGCACCATTGCCGCCGACGAAGTGGCAGGCACCGCAGTTGTCCACATACAGGCGCTCGCCCAGGGTCAGGTCCTTGGCGGCGGTCAGCTTGGCGGTAGTCGCTTCGCTGGCGGACGATTTGGCCGCTGCCGGGGCTTTCTTGCCATCGAGCGATTTCAGGTAGGCCGCCACGGCGCCCAGGTCTTCATCGCTCATGTGCGAGGTGCTGTTGGCAACCACGTCGGTCATTTCGCCACCGACCGAGGCCTTGGCGTTGCGGCCGGTGCCCAGGTAATCGACGATTTCCTCGTGCGACCAGTGCGGCATGCCGCGCAACGGTGGCACCGCCCAGCCATTGAGTTCGGCACCGACCAGGTAGTCGGGGTCTTTTTCGTCCAGACCCTTCTCCTGCATGGTCAGCGCCCGTGGTGTGTGACACGAGCCGCAGTGGCCCAGGCCCTGCACCAGGTAGGCGCCGCGCGCGACCTCCTTGGCATTGCCCTGGGTCGACACCTTGAGCGACACGGCGGCCTGCTCCGGTGTGGGTGAGAACAGGGTGCGCCAGTAGGCCAGCGGCCAGCGGATCGACAGCGGCCAGGGAATGTCATTGGCCTTGTTGGCCTGGCTGACCGGTTTGACCCCATTCATGAAGTAGGCGTACAGCGCTTCGGTGTCCTGGTCGGTGGTGCGGGCATAGGACGGGAAGGGCATCGCCGGGTACAGCGCGCTGCCGTCATGGCCGATGCCGCGGCGCACGGCGCGTTCGAACTCGCCGTAGCTCCAGCCACCGATGCCGGTCTCTTTGTCCGGACTGATATTGGTGGCGTAGATGGTGCCGATCGGCGACTCGATGCCGCGCCCGCCGGCAAACGGCTGACCGCCATGGGCGGTGTGGCACGCCACGCAGTCACCGGCGCGCGCCAGGTATTCACCCTTGGCGATCAGTGCCGGCGTCACCGGTTGCGACAGTTGCGCACCGGTGTCGCCGGCGCGGTTGAGCCAGCCGGCGAGCAGCCAGCCCAGCAGCGCCAGCACGACGCCGATCACCACCAGGGCGATCAGCAGGGAACGGGGTCTGGATTTCACGTGTGCGCTCCTCATGCCTGCACCAGCGGGCCAGGGTTTTTCAGGTACTGGTCCTTGATGGCCTGGGCGGCGAACAGCGTCAGCGCGCCGATCAGGGCCGTCGGGTTGGCCTGGAAGTTCTGCGGGAAGGCATTGCCGCCCGGCACGAATACGTTGTGCACGTCCCAGCTCTGCAGGTAGCGGTTCAGCGCGCTGGTCTGTGGTGAGTCGCCCATGGTCGCGCCACCCACGTTGTGGGTCGACACGTACTTGGTGATGTCCCAGTGCGAATCAAGCCCCAGGAAGCTTTCCGACACGCTGTCCGGGCCCAGTTCCCTGGTGATGTTCTGCACGATGCCGCGCAGGTGCTGCTGCAGTTTCAGCTCGTTCTGTTTCCAGTCGAAGGTGATGCGCAGCAGCGGCTGGCCCCACGGGTCCTTGTAGGTCGGGTCCAGGTCCAGGTAATGGTCGCGATAGGACATGCAGCCGGTGGAGATGCTGACCTTCATCGAGTGGCCGTACCAGTCGGCCATGCCGTCTTTCCAGGCCTGGCCCCACTCCGGTGTGCCGGCCGGCAGCGACGTGCCGATCGGTGTGCCGGTGGCCTGCGAGCTGTGGATCTTGGCGCCGCCAATGAACCCCAGTGCCGCACCGTCGTAGTTGCCCGGCGAGATGTCGTTGAACATCTGCCCGGTGGCACCGGCGGTGGCGAACGGGTTGAAGGTCTTGTCCTTGAAGAACAGGGTGCTGGCGCCCACGCTCAGGTAGGCGTAGTTGCGCCCGATGGTGCCGGTCTCGGTCACCGGGTCATACGGCTTGCCGATGCCGGACAGCAGCATCAGGCGCACGTTGACGAACTGGAAACCGGCCAGCACGACGATCTTGGCCGGCTGGAACACCAGGTTGCCGTCGCCGTCGGCGTAGGTCACGCCGCGGGCAGTCTTACCGTCCGGGTGCAGTTCGACTTTCAGGACGTTGGCGTTGACCTTGTAGTCGAAGTTGTCCATGCGCTTGAGCGCGTCCATGACCGCCGTTTGCGGCGACGCCTTGGAGTAGTTCAGGCACGGGTACTTGCTGCAATAGCCGCAGTAATTGCACGGCGCGATCTGGTTGCCGTAAGGGTTGGTCCAGGCGCGCGAGACATTGGCCGACGGGTTGGGGAAGGGGTGGTAGCCCAGCTTGCGCGCCGCGGTGGCAAACATCGAGCAGTTCAGGGTGTCTTCCAGCGCCGGCAGCGGGAAGGGGCTCGAGCGCGGGCCCTCGAACGGGTCGCCACCTTCGATGATCTTGCCGTTGAGGTTGCCGGTATTGCCCGACAGGCCGCAGATCTTGTCGAAGCGGTCCAGGTACGGCTCGATCTCGTCCCAGGTGAACGGGTAGTCACCGATGCGCATGTCGTCCTGCAGGATGCCCTTGGCATAGGCCTGGTCGGCATAGGTCTTGAGCTTGATGTCGGTCGGCGTTGGCCGGATCAGCACGCCGGTCCAGTGCAGGCCGGAGCCGCCGACGCCGGTGCCGGGCACGAACGCGCCCCACTTGCGGGTCGGCAGGGCCGTGCTGCTCATGTTGTGGCGCACGGTCAGGGCGCCGTCCTTGGGGGTGACCATGATCTTGTTGCGTACGGCATAGGCGTACTGGTCAGCCGGCTTGGGGTACATGAAGTCCGCGTTGTTGCGGTCTTCACCACGCTCCAGGGCGCGGACCTTCAAACCGGCCTGGGCCAGCTCGATGCTCATCAGGGAGCCGGCCCAGCCGAGGCCGACGACGACGACGTCGACTTCGTCATTGGTAATAGTTGCCATAAAAATCTTGCTCGCTCTAACGCTTGACGAAAAAGGGGTCAGCCGCGGTCGCCACTGATGCTCACAGGGCCCAGCGGGTACGCAACGTTGTGTTGCTTGACCCACTCCAGGTAGCTGGCGCGGGCGCCGGGAAAGCCGATGGCAATCCAGGCCTTCATGCCCTTGTTGCCGCCGTAGATCGGGTCGGAGAGGTAGCCCTGCTGGGCCAGCGTCAGCACTTCGGAAAAGAACATCGGCGACTTGAGGATGCCCTCGCCAAAGGCATCGAACTTGAGGTCACCGGCCTGCAGCTTCTTGAGCACCTCGACCTGTGTGTCGGCCTTGAGCGCAGCAAAATTGCCGTGGTGGTTCTCGTTGCACCAGGCTTCGACCGCCTGGATGCCCTTGCGATAGATGTCCTGCGGGCGGTACGGAATCTGGTAGCCCAGCGTCTTGGGGGCATTCAGGTCGAAGGGGCCTTCGAGGTAGATCTCGCTGCCCAGATCACTGGCCAGTTGCTGGTCCATGAACACCGGCACGTTGGCTTCCAGGGCACCAGGGCCGCGGCCACCGGCGGGAATCAACTGGTTGCAGGCGGCCATGATGAACGCCCATTCGGCGGGGCTGAAAAACGTGGGCGAGTAAGACTCGAGGTTGGGGGCGACCATGTCGGCGGCGACGGCGGCGCTGAGCCCGTTTACGGTCACGCCCAGCGCAGGCAAGGCAATCAGGGAAGAAAGCAGGAACTTCCTTCGCGATGTCGGCTTGTTCAACAACATACAGGGACCACCTATGACGGCTCACAAGAAAATCCCGGACGGCACAACGCTCTATGGCTACACATCGCAAGCGACGGTCCTGACCCTGTGCGTAAACGTTGGCGGCCGCCGCAGTAGCCTGTGGGCAGGCGTATTCGGCGTCAGGTTGAAAAGGCCTTGGCCTGCCACCTTTTTCAGGGCAGACGGAACCACGCCAGTGCACGGCGGGTCGTTATCGCAGGCGAAGGCTTTCGCAACAGGGGCTGGCAGTCCTTGGGGGCTGCTCTCATTGTGATTCGTTTGCATCGGGTGGCCGGCTCAGGTCGCGATCCGGTCCATTGACAGAGGTGCGATACGTGTCGATCGCTTGCTCATCACGGGTCATACGATGTTAGCAGACTCATTTCTATATGTAACGAATGATTTCCTTATGAGTGTCAAGCGCTCTATCGTCGCATCCATAGACGAGATTGCGCTGTCTTTGAGAAATTATTGGATCGCAAATTATTCAAGGTTTTCAATGGTTGTCTGATGTCGCAGCGGGAGACCGCCAGCCTCAAGGCGGAGGGCTTTTATCGGACGCTGCGCATGACCGACATGAATAGACCGCAGGAGCGACCAACGGTCGCGAATGCCGCCGCCAATCAGGCGGGTCTTTTCGCGACCGTTGGTCGCTCCTGCAGCTGTGGCCGTAGACGTGTCCGATCCAGGCTTTTACTGGGCCGGCACGGCCAGCCACTCGCCCAGAATGGCCTGATAGGCGCCCGTGGCCTTGCTCAGGTGCAGCCATTGGTCGACATAGCTTTTCCAGGTCATGTCGTCACGGGGCAACAGGTAGGCTTTTTCACCGTATTGCATGAAGCGCGTCGGGTTGACCGCGCACAGCCCTGGCAGGCGTTTTTGCTGGTAAAGCGCTTCGGAAGCGTCGGTGATCATCACATCGGCCTGCTTGTTCAGCAGTTGCTGGAAGATGGTGTTGTTGTCATGAAAGCCCAACTGCGCCTTGGGCGCAAAGGCGCGGACGAAGGCTTCGTTGGTGCCTCCGGCCGGTTCGATCAGGCGTACTGAAGGCTGGTTGATCTGCTCGATGCTCTGGTACAGCGCCTGGTCTTCGCAGCGCACCAGCGGGATCTTGCCGTCCACGTCCAGCATCGTGCTGAAAAAAGCCTTTTTCTGCCGCTCCAGCGTGACCGAAATGCCGCCCATGCCGATGTCGCACTTGCCTGCCTGCATGTCCGGCATCAGGGTCTTCCAGGTAGTAGGCACCCATTTGACCGACACGTTCAGGCTCTTGGCCAGCGTGCGCGCCATGCTGATGTCGATGCCTTCGTACTCGCCGTCTTCACGCAGAAACGTGTAGGGCTTGTAATCGCCTGTGGTGCACACAGTCAGTTGGCCGGCTTGCTGCACTTTATCCAGGTGTGAAAGCGGCTCCTGGGCGTGAGCCACACTGCAGAAACCAAGTACCAGAACGGCCAGGCTGCTGGATTGAACATTCATCATGGGCACGACTCACTGCTGGAGAAGGGAGAATGCCTAGGGTAACGGGTTTGATCGCGAATGTTGGACAGGGCGTGAAATCGGCCCGGTTGTGGCAGAGGAGCAGGCTGGCACTTGCATAAAGCCGGCAGCCTGAAGAAAATGCGAGCAATTATTATTAGCGTCTGCAAGGTCTTCTCATGTCGAGCCGTGATACTTCAGCCATTCCCTCGTCTTACAGCGACCAACACGGCTGGCGCAAGGCTGGTCGCGGGCACGTTGCCTGCGGCGGGTCGATACGCCATGAATGACACCCCGGACGTCAAGGCCCTTGAAGCGGCTGCCGCCTGGTACGCGCAACTCAACGACGGGGCTATCGATGAAGCGCGCATCCGTGCCTGGCAGCAGTGGCTGCAGGCGTCGGCGCAGCATGCGGCTGCCTGGGAGCGGGTCGAGAGGCTGCACAGGCAGTGGGCGGGGATGCCTCAGCAGGCCACCGCTCAGGCTCGACGGCGCGACGTGCTCAAGGTGCTTTCATGCATGTTGGTCCTGGGCGGTGCTGGCTTGCTGGCCGTCGAACATGTCCCGTACCGCGCCCTGCTTGCCCAGCAGTACACCCATGGCAATCAGCGCCGTACGCTGGACCTGCAGGACGGCTCGCGCCTGGTGCTCAATGCCGACACCGCCGTGGACATCCGTTTCGATGTGCAGCAGCGGTTGGTGCAGTTGCATCAGGGCGAGATTCTGGTGCAAGCCGCCCGGGAGGCTGCCGAGCGGCCCTTTATCGTGCAGAGCCAGGAGGGCACCGTGCTGGCGCTGGGCACCCGGTTCAGTGTTCGCCAGTTGCCCGGCAAGACCCGTGTCGCGGTCCTGGAGGCTGCCGTGCAAGTGCGGCCGTTGCAGAGCATTCATCACGCCGACCGCCTGGTTGCCGGCTGGCAAGTGACCTTTGATTGCAACCAGGTAAGCCCGCCTGAGCGCCTGCCTGAAGGCTCGACCGCCTGGGTGCAGGGGCTGCTGAGCATCAATGACGGGTCGCTGGGCGACTTCATCGATCAATTGCGCCGCTACCGCCCGGGCGTGTTGCGTTGTGACGAGTCAATCAGGGGCTTGCGCATTTCGGGCGCCTTCAGCCTGGATGACATCGACACAGTGCTGGAAAACCTGGGCAAGACCCTGCCGGTCAGGGTGCGTTACCTGACCCGCTATTGGGTCAGCGTGGAGCCCGCCTGATAGCGGGCCACGCGGATCATTCGACTTTCAGGGCGACCCACTGATCGAAGTCCGGGTGTTCGCGCCGGGCCTTGTCCGTCAGTTGCTCAGGCGTTTCGTCTCCCAACCCGAAACGGGCATCGACAGCCTGTGCCAGCGCCTGCCAGTCCAGTTCGCGGTCTTCGTCTTCATCGGGCTCTAACCAGTCGCCGTCAAAGAACTGCTTGCCGCTGGCCAGTTGACGAATGAAATCCTCGATATCGTTGGCCACCAGGCTGGTTGCGCCTTCCGAGCCAAGAAAGACGACGGGTGGCCGTGTGCTCAAGCCGGGGTAATACCACAGCAGAAACATCGACCCGGTGCCGTCCTGGCCAAACTGCACAAACGAGTCGCCGGCCTCGGACCAGCGCTGGCCGCCGAACCATTGGCCGAAGGTTTCTGCCAGCTCTTGGTCGCTGAACGCTGCAGGCTCGAAATCGATGGGCCAGTCGATCAGGCCGTCTTCGCACAGCGTGTTGATGAAGTCGATGGCGTCGCGGGTGGTATCGTCGAGTTTGCTGTTCATGGAATGCCTGCGCTTAGAAGGGAAGCGTTTCCAGCAGGGCGCTGGTCTATGGCAGCAATAGACCGCAGAAAATGAGCTAGGTTTTCGGGGGCGCGGGTGATTTGCGTGAGGCACCTCGCAAATCCGCTACGGTCTTGCGCCTGTCCGGGTACCCGTCATCCGGGGCATCCTGACGGCTGACAGGCTTGAACAACAGGGCCCGCCGTGGCACATCCTTGCGGCCTGATATTAAAGCTTGGCAGGCTCTGCCAAAAAGGCTGCAAAGGCCTACAATCCACGCTCTTCAGGGCAACTCATTCAGGCCGGTCCGTTCATGGCGCTCGACCCCCTTACCATGCTGGTCATCACTGTTGCCCTGGCGGCTTCTGCGGCGCTGTACCTGGCCATCGAGTGGCGCAGCGTGCGCGAGTCATCCTTGCTGTTCTGGAGTGCCGGCTTTGCCTCGATCAGCGTGGGCTGCATCCTGGCGGTGATGCGCAGCAGCGGGTTGCTGGTGATCGGCATCTGGTTTGCCAATGGTTTGTTGGTGGTGGCGCACGGGCTGTTTCTGCTGGGCGTTGCGCGCTTTACCGAAGTGCGCCTGTCGCGCGCCTGGTACCTGATTGCGGTGGTCTGGTGTGCCTTGCTGTTACTGCCCGCCGATCCGTCGTGGTCCAAGGTCATGCTGCTGGTCAATTCGCTGCTGGTGGCGCTGCTGAGCCTGCGTGCCAGCGCCCTGTTGCGCCCGCATGGCCAGTCGTTGACCGTCGGGGCGGTGCAGTTGCGTTATGTGCTGTTGCTGCACGGGCTGTTCTATGTGGTCAAGGCCGCCACGGCTGTGGTGCCGGGCACCCTGATCGACCTCGCCTCGTTACGCGGGCAGATCATCCAGATTTCCCTGGTCGAGGGCGTGATGGCCGTAATGCTCATCGCGCTGTCGATGACCGGCACCGAACGCCACCGCCGCGAACGGCGCATCGCCCGGCTGGCCGCACGCGACCCGTTGACGGCGCTGTACAACCGCCGCGCTTTCGAAGAGCGTGCCCTGCGCCAGCTCGAAGAGGTTTGCGATACCCGACCCGGTGCCTTGTTGCTGATTGATATCGACAATTTCAAACTGGTCAACGACCTGCACGGCCACACCGCCGGCGACCGTTTGCTGATCACCCTGAGCGAGCTGATCCGCACCGAACTGCCCCCCGGCTCACTGGCCGCGCGTCTGGGCGGTGACGAATTCGTGATCCTGCTCAGTGATGCCTCGTGCGAACAGGTCGGCGCCCTGGGCAGCATGCTGCGCGAGCAGTTTCACAAGGTCGCGGCTGAGACCTTCGCCACGCCCAAGCCTGTCACCCTGAGCATCGGAGCCGGCCTGTTCGACCAGGCGCCTGCGACCCTGGCAGGACTGATCGAACAGGGCGATGCCGCGTTGTATGAATCGAAGCGTGCAGGACGCGACCGGTTGCGGGTGGTGGACCTGAGGGTTGCAAGTGAGAAAGCGCTACGCAAGGAGCCATCGACACCCCAGGTGTAGAGGCGTGGGGCGGCCATTTCTCTGTGCCGGCGACCGGCTGCGTTCGCCGGCGTGACCCGCTGGGCTCAGGCCATTTCCGCAAGCGCTTGGCATTCGGTCGTCCAAGTGCGCCCCGGGCCGGGTCATCGCCAGTCGCCGCGAGCGTTCCATTCATTGAATCCAGCGGTTATTTCATGCTTGCGCTGCGCAGTCAGTCGCCTCCAGCCACGCTTGCAGCGTCGCCACCGCCCGCGGTCGCGGCGAGTGCTCATTGACCGCCAGGTAATACCCGCGCCGCGTGGCATAGCGGTAGGGCAGCGCCTCGACCAGGCGACCGGCCCGGATCAGGTCGACCAGCATGTGCGGGCTGCCCAGCGAGATGCCGCGGCCTTCGAGTGTGGCCTGAATCTGCTGGGCGTGGTTGTTGAAAGCCATGCGCGCCGGGGGCAGCGGGCCGCGCACGTTCATCTGGTCGAACCAGGCCGGCCAGTCGGCGACCGCCCAGTTGAAGCCGCGCCAGTGTTCGCGGTCCAGGTTGAGCAGGCGTTCATCCAGTAACTGTTGCGGTTCGCTAAAGGTGCGGCCCTGCAGGTACGCCGGGCTGCATAACGGCACCAGTTCTTCATCCATCAGGTAACTCAGGCGTACGCCATGGCGCTGGCCTTCAACGCCGCAGGTGATGGCGATGTCGACATTTTCGGCACGCAGGTCAACCTCGCGATCCAGGGCGAACAAGCGCAGGGACACCTCCGGAAACTGCTGCTGGAACGCATCCAGGCGCGGCATCAGCCAGTAGGTCGCCATGCACACCGTCGCGGCGATGGTGATTGCGCCGCTGGCGTCGCTGCGGATTTCGGTGCTGGCCTGGGCAATGCGCTCCAGGCTTTCGTCCACCGCTTCGAACAATCGCTGCCCGGCGCTGGTGAGCGTGACATTGCGGTGATTACGCACAAACAGCGGATTGCCCAAGTGCTCTTCAAGCAGGCGTATCTGCCGGCTTACGGCTGCCTGGGTGATGCACATCTCTTGCGCGGCCAGGGTAAAGCTGTGCAGGCGCGCAGCGGCCTCGAATACCACCAGCGCGGTCAGGGGCGGCAAGCGCCGACGTAGCCTTTCCATAACATTTCCTTATCTCAACCGGCAGTTTTAATCGGTTGCGGCATCGGCCCTGGGTTTGTTGTCATCTGCAAAAAGCAACAAGTGCTGACTTCGACTGCCACCACCTCCCACGTTGAAGGAAAAAGCCGATGAGCGTCTACACCCTCGCTAGACCAAAACCTTATGTCTGGTTCGCAGGCCTGGTCCTGGCCACCAGCGGCCTGTTGGCGCACGCGGCCGACACCGAGCCGGTGCGCATCGGCTGGGTCAACTGGTCCGACACCGAGATTACCGCCAAGCTGGTGCAAACCGCCTTGCAGGACGTGCTCAAGCAACCGGTGAAAATGGTCCAGGCCGATATCGGTATCCAGTTCCAGGCCCTGGCCAACGGCAACATCGACCTGATCCCCATGGTCTGGCTGCCGAACACCCATAAAGGCTATTGGGACAAGTACAAGGACCAGCTTGAAGACCTTGGCGTGCTGTATGAGGGGCGTATCGGCTGGGCGGTGCCTGACAGCGTGCCGGTCAGCGAAGTGTCTAGCATCGACGATCTCGGCAAGCCCCATGTGCGGGAAAAATTCGGCGGCCGTATCCTGACCTCCGAAGCCGGCAACGGTCAGTACAAGTTGTCGCTCAAGGCCATCGACGACTACACGCTCACCGGCTACAAGCTGGTGGCCTCATCCGAAACCGGCATGCTCACTGAGATGGATCGCGGTCTGCGCCGCAGTCAGTGGTCGGTCATCAACGCCTGGAACCCGCACTGGATGTTCTCCAAATGGAAGCTGCGCTACCTCGACGACCCCAAGGGCCTGTTCGGCGGCGCCGAACAGATCCACGCGGTGGCACGCAAGGGCTTCAGCCGACAACACCCGCAAGTGGCGTACTTCTTCGCCCATTACTCGATGCCGCTGGCCGAGCTTGAAGACCTCATGATGAAAGCCCGGGAAAGCAGCGTCGACGCGGTGGTGGCCAGCTATTACGCGGCCAACAGACCGCGCTTCCAGGCGATGTTCGATGCGGCGAAGACCGTAACCCCCACCCAGCCCTGATGTGCCGCCGTTGTCATTTCTGACGCCGATGAGGATTTACCCATGGCCAGCGCCAATGATCCGCTGTTGCAGCCCTTTGTGCTCAAACACTTGCACCTGCGCAACCGCGTGGTGAGCACTTCCCACGAACCGGCGTACTCCGAAGGCGGCATGCCGCGTGAGCGCTACCGCCTGTATCACGAAGAAAAAGCCAGGGGCGGCGTGGCGCTGACCATGATCGGCGGTTCGTCGATCATCGCCGCGGACAGCCCGCCGGCGTTTGGCAACCTGCACCTGTACAAGGACGAAGTGGTGCCATGGCTGGCCGCCTTGGCCGATGGCGTGCACCAGCACGGCAGTGCGGTGATGTGTCAGCTCTCGCACCTGGGCTGGCGCGCCAGCAACTTCACCGACGACTGGCTGCCCTTGATGTGGCCACAACGCGGCCGTGAACACACGCACCGTAGCTTCACCAAGCAGATGGAGGACTTCGACATCACGCGCATTGTGCGCCAGTACGCCGACGCGGCCGAGCGCTGCAAGGCCGGTGGCCTGGACGGGGTCGAGATCGAGGCCTACGGGCACTTGTTCGACGCTTTCTGGAGTCCGTCGAACCAGCGCCAGGACGGCTACGGGGGGACGCTGGAAGGTCGCTTGCGCTTTCCGCTTGAAGTGCTGAACGCCATGCGCAAGGCGGTCGGGCCGGACTTCATCATCGGCGTGCGCATGGCCGTCGATGAAGACTTGCCTGGCGGTATCGATCAGGCCCAGGGCCTGACCATCGCCCGCGCGCTCGCCGACCATGGCATGGACTTCATCAGCGTCACCAAGGGGCGGATCGACAGCAGCGAAGGGCTGTCACGCGTCATTCCCGGCATGGGTACGCCTGCCGGTCCGCAATTGGAACTGGCCGGTGCAGTACGCCGCACAGTCCCGGTGCCGGTCATGCACGCCGCCCGCATCAGTGACGTCGCCACCGCTCGCCACGCGCTGCGCGAAGGGCTGGTCGATCTGGTGGGCCTGACCCGGCCACACATGGCCGACCCGTACCTGCTGGCCAAGGTGGCGGCCGGCCAGGAGGACCGCATTCGTCCCTGTGTCGGTGCCAGCTACTGCATCGATCGCATCTATATCTCGGGCGAGGCCCACTGCATCCATAACCCGGCCACCGGCCGCGAAGCCACGATCCCCCACATCACCCCGCCCAGTCCTGCCCCGGGCAGGCACATTGTGATTGTCGGTGCCGGCCCTGCCGGGCTCGAAGCCGCCCGTGTGTGCGCTGAGCGCGGCCATCGTGTCACGGTGCTGGAAGCCGCCGACAAGGCCGGCGGCCAGGTGCGCGTGGCTGCCATGCCATTTCGGCGTCGCGAACTGATCGGCATCATCGACTGGCGCGTCAGCGAGTGCGAGCGGCTGGGCGTGAATATCCGCTACAACTGCTACGCCGAGGTCGACGACGTGCTGGCGCTCAAGCCTGACACGGTGATCATCGCCACCGGCGGAATACCCGATTGTGAATTTCTGGAAGAGGGCAATGAACTGGTCCACAGTAGCTGGGACGTGCTCAGTGGCGATTTCAAACCCACCGGTGACGTGCTGGTGTTCGATGGCCATGGCGGGCACCAGGCAATGAGCTGCACTGAAATGCTGGCGCAGGTGCCGGGGGTGAAGGTGCAACTGGTGACCGGCGAAACCATGCTCGGGCCGGATGTGGGCGGGCTGAACATGCCGGCTTACCTGAAAGTATTTATCGAACAGGGCGTGCAGCAGACGTTATCGCGGCGATTGGTGGGCGTGCGTGCCGAAGGGGTGAAACGGGTGGCGAAATTGTGGTGCGAGGCGACGCGCAGTCACGTTGAACACAGGGTTGATCATGTGGTGGTGGAACATGGGACATTGCCGCTGGATGAGTTGTATTTTGCGTTGAAAGAGCGCTCCAGGAATCGGGGTGAAGTGGATCACCAGGCGTTTATCGAGGTGCGCGAGCAGGCGGTGGTCGTGAATGCCGAGGGTGAGTTTGCGTTGTTCCGGATTGGCGATGCGGTGGCGAGCCGGGACATTCATGCCGCCATTTATGAAGGCGTACGTTTGTCGCTGGCGTTGTAGTAAAGGGTTTTTGAATCGCTGGAAGGCAATGCAATCAACGAGGTTATTAAGGCTTGATTGTCTGCAGGATGCTCGACACCCGTGAGGCGGTCAGCGTCCTGCGCGGATCAATGCCACAGGCCCATGACCTTCATCGAGGCGAAGGCCGGCTGTGGAAAGTGGTGGCACATGTCCAGGTCGGCGATGGCCGCTTCCAGACCTTGCATCGTGGTCATGGCGCACGCGTACGTCAGCAGGCCGCACAGCAAACACTGGATTCTATAGGACCCCAACAACCCTGTGTCACTGACACCGCGCCAAGGCGGCACGCTGTCGCGCATCAAACATGGACCCGGTGTAGGAGCGCGCTCTGCCGGAATGCCGGACCACCGCGACTGACTGCGCAGCAGTCGTAAATTGGCAGTGTTTCATCGATTTCCGTGAGCGCTTTGCGCTCAATCGCGGGCAAAGCCCCCTCCCACAGGGTGAAAATTTAAAACTCAGTAAAATCAATAAGTTATTTTATATTTGATGAGAGGTTGGAGAGGGGAGGAATTTTGGGCTTTCAGGTCCTGCCAGCGTTCGGGTATCACAGCATTGAAGTCGGCATCGGTACGAGGAGTGGCAGGTGACTAAACTGTTTTTAATAAAAATTTCTGATGATTATCCGGAAAGCTATTGGTTTCGCTGCACGGTGTTGAGCGGTCAGGATCCTGGCGTTTTTAAAAAAGGCATACCGCTGGAAGAGGAGGTGTCGATTGAATTCAGGGTCGGCTCAAAGCCTGATGCGGGACGCCTGTTGAGCTATGACTTTCTGTTCAGTGATGGGCCTAACTTCATAAGCCCCAGGTTTCATCAACTGTTACTGGACCATGACGTGCAGGGTCTTCAGTTTTTTGACGCTGACGTCTATATGGGGGAAGCTGAATGCCATGGTTACAAGGTGGTGAATTTTACCTCGAAGTCAAAAGCATTCGATGAAAGCAAGTCAAAGAGCGAGCCGCTTTTGAGCTATTTGCCAGAAGGGCCTGCGCGCTATACCGAAATTGTATTAAAGGAAAACGTTGATACGCGTGTGGACATGTTCAGGGCTGAGGAAGACTTTACAAGCATGCTGGCCGTGGCCCGGATAAAGGCGCTCTGTGACGCTCATCAGGTGAGCGGTTTGCAATTCGTAGAAGGGATTTTTAAACCTTGAGGCCGTGGGGAGGGCTCAGCATAACGGCTTGGTCTCAGGTGCAAGGTTGCAGGCCGATGCCCTACTGAAACTTTACGCCAGACGAAAAAAAGGCCTTGATAATCAAGGCCTTTCTTCATTGTGCTGGTGCCCCGAGGGGGAATCCTAATACTTCTGACTAATAGTTTCAGATCGGTGCTATTCGTCGCAAAGTCTTGTTCTGCAAGGGTTTCGGACTTAAAGAGTGCGACAGTTCAAGGCGCCCGGTTGCAATGGCGTGATAGTCTTTACGCCATTTTTACGCCAATAGGGGTTTGGCTGTGGCGTCTTACAGGAAGCGGAGTGGTGGCTGGAGAGCTGAGGTCGCTAAGCTGGGGGTGAGGGATTCCCAAACCTTTCCTACAAAAGCTGCAGCAGTTGCTTGGGCTACGCATCGGGAAGCAGAGATCCTGGGCGGTAGCGGCAAGGCGAAAGTTAGTAATCAAATGACGCTATCAGATGCTTTGATGCGCTACAAGCGAGACGTATCCCCTACGAAAGCTGGGCAGCGCTGGGAAGAGTTGCGCCTAGACAAGATGGACAACGAGTTAAGTTTCGTCGGATTGCTGATCAATGACGTATCAGCAGACCAGATCGCTGATTGGCGTGACCTGCGCTTGAAGCAGGTTGCGAGCCCCTCGGTGCGGCGGGAGATGACATTGCTTTCTTCAGTGTTTGAAATTGCCAGGCGTGAGTGGAAGTGTTGCACCATTAACCCGGTACGGGAGGTGAAGCGTCCTTCTAATGGCCGGCCGCGTGATCGACGAATCACCGTTGCTGAAGAGAGGGCCCTAATAGATCGCTTCGGGTACGTTGAAGGCGCTGCACCGATCACGCTGCAGCAAGAGCTTGCTTATGTCTTCTTGTTGGCTTTGGAGACTGGCATGCGTCAGGGGGAAATTTTGGGGCTGACGTTAAAGTCTGTTCGCCTGAAGGATCGGTATGTGCACCTGGCCAAGACAAAGAACGGCGACAGCCGTAACGTGCCGTTGACGAAGCGGGCAGGTGATCTGCTGGAAGTATTGTTGCGTGACCGCACAGGGGAGGGTGCTGTGTTCAGGCTTGAGTCTGGATCTGCGGATGCAATGTTCAGGAAGGTCAGGGACGAGTTGAAGATTGTGGATTTGCACTTCCATGACACAAGGCATGAGGCAACTACGCGGCTTGCGCGCAAGGTGGATGTGCTTGACCTAGCCCGGATCACTGGCCATAAGGATCCGCGTTCGCTGATGGTCTATTACAACGCCACTGCCGCCGAGATGGCGGCAAGGCTTGATTGATGTCATGCGGCTTTGCGTGGGGCTCGCGGACTTGGCAACTTTGCCCGGTTCTGCCTAGCCCACTTGATCACCTCGCCGGCAAACCAACGCTTAACAGCCTTGGTGCCGGTCGCGCATGGTTGAAACGCGGGCGGAAAGCCAGGCTGCATGACAACGCGCCGTTCAACCGTGTACTGGGCCAGCTTCAGGTATTGGGCGATGTCGTCGGTGGTCCATAGCTCGTCTTCGATAGACACCTTGGGAGCGCGCAGTTCGGTTACCAAGGCGCGCAAGGTTGCCAGCAGATCCTCGCTTTGTTCAATGTCGGTCATCGACGCTGCTCCACGTCAGTGGTGATCGCCTCAACCTTGATCTGCGTGATCGAGGTCGTAGATATGTGGTCCTTGAAAACTTTGTTCAGCCTTCCGATTGCAGCTTCGCGGGCCTGCTCGTAGACCTGCTCAATCTTGCAGCCGGGGCCCCAGCTTCCAAGGCTGCTCAGCTCTAGAGTGACTGTGACCTTGGCAGAGGTTGTTGTGCGGACGACGGGCTTGCTCATGCTGTTTCTCCGGTCTGAGTCCGCTTGGCGATGGCTTGCTCTACTGCTTTGCGCACGTTGGGGGTGTAGCGGCGGGAAACGTCGACCGGCGGGAGAGCCGGGCCGAAAAGGTACACAGCTGCGAGTACGCCGCACAGTTCGTTGGGATTGCGGAAGCTTTGCAGGCGCTCACGCATTACAAGGGCATTGCGATGCGCCCTGATCACGCGATCTGCATAGATCCGCTCTACCTCGATCAGAGGGGTCTTCAACAGCAGCTCGCCGCCGTCGTGATAGACGACCACATACTTCTGTTCGGCTTTGAAGTGGCTGATGTCCTCGATCAAGACGTGAACGACTTCGCGGCGGTACGTCGACTGGATGTAATCAGCGTGAAGCTCTTCGCGTGCGTTCATGCCGCATCTCCTGCGGCTGCGATCTGGGTGTCGCCCTCGGCCACGATGCCGCGACTGCACAGAGAGCTATGCATCGCGCCCTTGACTGCTGGAGCTGGGCGTCTGGCGAGGCCGGCCAGAATCCGTTCTGCAATGGCATTGATCTGCTGGAGCTGCTGTTTGGCTCTGGCCTGATGAGGCTCAGTGCCATGGATTGGTGCCCAGGTCCTGCAAGCCATATCGAGGGTGCTGGCAATGTTATTCAGTACCTGCAAGTCGCTCTTGGAAAGAGTGCAGCTATCTGCCGTGTGCAGTTGCTCGGTGAGGTTGACGATGGTTTCGTTCTTGATGCGGATCATGTAACGCAGGCTGGTCCGCACACGTTCAAACTGAAGCGAGGCATTACCCAGAGTGTTGTTGAGTGCGTTGTAGCGGTCGTCCTGTTCGGCGGATCCGGCGATCTTGCCCAAGCTGAAGCCTTTGCCCAGAGCGCGGTTCAGTGCACGGCGGATAAAAAGGGTGAGCAAGATGAAGCCAAAGAGCAGCCCGATCAGGATCGTAATGTGTTCAATTTTCATGTGCTGTGTCTCTCAGAGTGGACCGCCACGGTGGAGAGGTGGCGGTCGAGCTATGCGACTTTTGCCCCGATGCTATCGAGGTAGGTGGCCAGGTCATTCAGGTAAACGAAGGGGTGTCCCTGCCTGGTTCCGCCAGTGCGATTTACTTTCAGCTTGATGCGCCCAGCATTGATCCTGCGAAGCAATGCACGGTCATCTGCGAGGTGCGAGAAATAGCGCTCCCTGACCGCGCTCAGTGGCGGGCAGGGAGTGGCAAACTCGGAACGCAAAATGTCAAGCGTTTGGCTCACGCTCGGCTCTCCCCGGACCCCACCGGGAGGGGCAGAGCTTGGAGTTGCAGGCGGATCAGTTCGGCCAGGTCCTGCTTCGATTTGCCCACGGCGGTAGCGACTAAGCAGCCGTTCGCATCCGCGACGACAGCACCGTAGGGCGTTTCTGGACTTTCGGTAGGGGTGACATAGGCCACCTGGCCCGGCTGCACTGCTGCGTCGACCAGCCTGAATACTTCGGCCAGTTCAGTGGTAACCGCCGGCAACGTCTCAAGCATGCGCAATGCTTCACTGCTCGCGCCGATGGGCGTTTCGCGGCTGATGATCGTTGGGTGATTGAGGAACATAGGGACGAGCTTAGGGGCGCCCACGGCCTGGGTGATTGCGGTCTGGTTCATATGGGCCTCAGGCGACTTTAAGGTGAGCAGCGGCGAGCTGAGCGATGACAATTCGGTCGAGCTGACCGAATAGGTCCTTTAGTTCTGCGTCGTTATTGATCACCAGGTCCTGGGGCTGAGCGGCGACACCCAGCTCGCTGAGATGAGGGCTCACGTCAGGAGCGTCGCTGCGCGTGATGTGGACTACCAGCCCACCGCGCTTGCGGATGTAGTCCGCTTCGTTCTCGAACCGCACGTCGCTGATTACAAAGCCGGTTGCATGGGGCACCAGTTCGGCCAGCGCATCCAGATTCTGTTCTGCGAGATCGACCCACAGGTTTGCACTGATCATGTCGCGGCCGAACTCCGTGCCCAGCAACTGCATCAGTTGGCGTGGAGAGCGACCCAGCCAAGGGATCAACTCCTCTTTCGCATCGCCGTCCAGGTCCTCGACGTTCAGTCCGAAAATGGCGGCCACGCCTTCTTTGAGCGGGGTGGCGAATGCATAGGTTTCAAACCCATGTTCGCTGGCCAGGTGGTTGGCTGCGGTTGTTTTTCCGGTGCGTGCGTGGCCAGTGAGGCCGATAAGGATCTGTTTCATGCTGCATCACCCCCGAATGGAGAGGTGGGTACAGTCACCGCAGCGTGGCGTTTGGTGCATACGATGACGACCAGACCAGTAGCTTGCTGGATAGCTTCGATGGTGCGGGGGTTGGTTGCTGCCGGGTGCACATATACCGGGCAGCGTGTGGCGCGTTTTGTGGTTTGCATTGCGAGTACCTTGGTGAGGGGTGCAATGCAAAATTAGCAAAAGCTAAATATATCCACAATAGCGTTTGCTAAATTAATTGATTTTAGCCTTTCAGTCAGTGCTCGGCACGTCCCAATGTACGCGCGCCCCTCCATCATCGAGCGAGGTGACGTGTACACCTTCTGTTTCGATGATCGCCTCTATGATTTGATTCCAATCGTCTTGCAGCTCGTCAGGCGCTTTGTAGATAACAGCCGCTCGATTCTTCTGTGCTGAAGGTGAGTTGATTATCTTTTGAAGTCGCATGCCCAAGTGTTCGATTGAGGTCGGGGCAGAAGGGGGTTGGGTTTTGGATTTAGCCATGACACACGTCCTTGGTTGCTGTACGTATATACAGTATTGATAGGATGGCACTATGGCAAGGACTTTGGGGCGATGTGCGGGCTCTACATTGGCATTCGCATGCCGCAGGCGAGGGACGGATACAAAAAGACCCGCACGTTTGGCGGGCCTTCAAGGCACTCAAGCTTCACGTTCCGCTTAAAGCTTTCTGGCATTCCACACCAAAAGTACTCGTGCTTGGATATGGACCTTCTCCAGATCGGCACCTTCAAGCGTGATGGATTCGTAAGCTTTGTTATCAGAGATCATCAGTAACGAGCCCTTCGTCATCCTTTGGAGACGTTTAATGAAAAGCTCTCCATCAAGGGTAAAGACGTAGATTGCATCTGTCTTGATTTCTGTAATGCCTCGATCCACCAAGAGGGAATCACCATCACGAAAGGTGCCCTCCATGCTGTCTCCATCTCCGGTGATAATTGCCAAATTGTCGAGGTTGGAAAAAGCCAAACCCTGCGTTTTGAGCCAATCAAAGTTCACTGTGATGTCGCGGATGACCTCCACATGGTGTCCGGGATCATTCCCTGGACCCATCGAGGCTGCCACATTGAGGTGTGGAATGGTGATAAACCCGAGGGTTTCCATCAGGCGCTTCTTGTCGAGAACAGGCTTGGCAACTGGTGCGTTTGCCTCAGGCAGTGCGGTTGCAGCCGGCGTCACCAAACTACCTGGGGCTAATCCTATCTTTTGCTCCAGGCTGGCGGCAGCTTTTTCCCCGAGGTTTCGGTGGCCGTTCAACAATTGAGAAAGATAAGACGCATCCAGGCTATGCCTGTTGGCGAAATCCTTTTGAGTCAGATCGCCCATCGCTTGGCGTAGCGCGCTGATTCGAAGTTCTTTGATATCCATCTCCCAATCATCGCTTTCTGTTAGCAAACAGTAAATTACGGTTTGCTATTGCGATGACAATTAGCATTTGCTAATCTCGCCGCTCGATAGGAGGTGCATATGACCCTGTACGAGTTTTTGAAAGTCTTGGATAAGCCGTCAGCGGACGACTTCGCTCTGCGCTGCAAGACGACTGTCGGTCAGCTTCGTCAAGTGTCCTACGGCAACCGCAGGGCAGCTGCTGGGCTGGCTGTAGACATCGAGCGGGAATCCAAAGGGAAGGTCACCTGCGAAGTCCTGCGCCCAGACATTGACTGGGGTTACTTGCGAGGCTCGAAGGTTGCCTAAAGCTGTCATGCCGGGATCCCCCTTCTACAGGTAACCCGGCAAGACAGAGATAACGAATGAACGCATCAACTCCGCCGGCCAGAACCCCTCACCACAAGCGTTTCTGACTGGCTCAAACGAAACATTACAGCGCTTCGGTTGTGGCTGAAGGATAGGGCGTGCCTTGTCTTTTGGCTACACCGTAAAAGGAGCATTTACGGTTATGAGTCGTGCAGATCTATTGCCTGATCCCGGTCCTGTTCTTTCATTGCGTCACGCGCTTTACCGCGCCGGACGCGACTACAAAGGCGGGGTAACTGCCCTTGCTTTTGCCATGGTTATTGAAACCGATACGTTGCAGAAGAAACTCCATCTTGATGAAGAGCGCCGTTGGCTTGGGCCTGATGAACTTGAAGAGGTCATCAGGCTGACAGCTGATCCGCGCCTGCTCGACGCCTTGGTACGTCCTGCGGGTGCCGTCTGGTACAAGCCGGTGCCGGTGCCTGCAACTCAGGAATCCCTGAAAGCGGTCGGTGCCATGCTCGCTCAGGCTGGGCATTTCGTAGCGACCATGCACCACGGTGCTGTCGACGGCGTATGGGAAGAACACGAAGTCGCGGCGCTGGAAAAGGCTGGTCACGACCTGATTCGTGAAGTGCTTGGCATCATGGCCGGTGCCGCCCAGGCGGTGGAGGGACGCGACCATGGCTGATGAAGTTGATGTCGCTAATGAACAGGCTGAATACCATCTGCAGGTTGCCCTTCGCCGGCTGCCGTCAGCCTCAACTGCAGCTAGCGCGCTTTTTTGCGATGACTGTGATGAGCCGATTCCTGAACTGCGCCGCTCAGCCATTCGTGGATGCTCTACCTGTGTCGACTGTCAATCGGACCGGGAGCGCCGAGCATGATTGATGCGTCGTCTCCTATCTCCGCGTATGCCCGTTTTTATGTAGAAAAACTCAACATGGCCTTGGTCCCTATCTCACCTGGTGAGAAGGGGCCGAAAGGCGCAGCTTGGAACAAGCCTGGCGGGTACTTCACCGATCCTGTTGCCGCCGAAGCTTACTGGAAGGAAAACCCAACATCCAACATGGGTGTCGTCCACGCGCCCAGCGGGGTCTGCTCGTTGGATGTCGATGACGTGCAGTGGACTCACAAGGTTCTCTATGACCAATTCGGCATCGATCTTGATGCGCTGGCTCTGGTGTACCCGACAGTAGTGGGTAACCCGGCACGATTCCGCATCATGTTTCGTGCGCCCGAGGGTGTAGAGCTAAGCCAGCATGCGCTGGCCTGGCCGAATGAAAACGACCCGGATGGCTCGAAGCACAGAGACTTGATGCGTAAGGCACGAGAGGCTGCTACGTCGGGCGACAAGGCCCGTGAAAAACTGTATCGGGCCGAGGCGGCGCAGTATCCGCGGCTGACCGTTTTCGAGCTACGGGCCGGCGCAACGCAAGACGTATTGCCCCCCTCGATCCACCCAGGCACAGGCAAGCCGTATGTATGGCGGACCCCGCCAGTTGATGGGCTGCCAGTGGTGCCAGATGCACTATTAGCTCTCTGGAATAACTGGGACATCGTCAAGCGAGACGGCGGTGCTGCGTGCCCGTGGGCGCCAAAACCCAAAGCTGCACCGGCCAAGCCCAAGCGTATTTCGCCGCCGGCCGGCAACCGGCCATCAGTGATCGATGAGTTCAATCGTTGCCATGACGTCACCGAGCTGCTGCGCGCCAATGGCTATATCCAAAAAGGCAGCAAGTGGCTTTACCCCGGATCAAGCACCGGCTTGCCGGGTATTACGGTGGATAAGGATGAGGGCCGTGTTTACTCGCACCACGCCGCCGATCCACTTGCAAACGGGCACAAGAACGATGCGTTCGAGGTGTTCTGTCTGCTTGAGCATGATGGCGACCAGGCGCGTGCAGTGAAAGAGGCGGCACGCATGTTGGGACTCTCGAACAGCTCGTTAATATCGAGTCCGAACCCGCCGCCGCTTGGTGATCTTCCCCCGACCCCATGTGGCAACGGCGAGCCTGGCCAAAGCGGCGAAGCGGCGCCACCTGCAACCGGGGGGCAGGGGGAGGCGTTTGGAAGTGCGCAGGTCGTTCGGCGCTTCGCATTGATCGAGGGCACCACTCAAGTGTGGGACGTCGACAAGGCCATGCGCATGAAGAAGACGGCGTTCGAGACGCTGATCGGCAAGGCTGCGTACAAGACGTGGATCGATGACCCTGATCGCAAGCTGATCGGCGACGACCAGGTGAAAGACATTGAGCGTGCCCGCAAGAATGCTGGCAAGAAAGGTGGTGCGCTGGGCATGTCTCCGACTGATCGGTATGTCTATATCGACGGTACGAAGGATGTCTGGGACAGAGAGAAAAAGCGCCGTATCCCTGAGGGCGCGTTGAAGATGGCCTTGGGCGACTTCTATCAGATGTGGCTGAACAGCCCGGATAGAAAAGTCGTCGACGTCGATCACATCGTCTTTGACCCGACTCTGACAAAGGATCCGGCGGTCTACATCAACACGTTTGAGGGCTTGCCGCTTGAACCCATCGATAACCCGGCGGCGTGCGAAAACATTCTCTGGTTGATCAAGTCTCTCTGTAACCATGAGGATGAGCCGTGGCAATGGCTGTTGCGTTGGCTTGCCTACCCCCTGCAACACATTGGGTCGAAGATGGATACCGCAGTGCTGATGCACTCAACCATGGAAGGCTCCGGGAAGAGCCTGATGTTCGCCGACATCATGGGCCGACTATATGGACAGTACGCAGCCACGGTGGGGCAGGCCCAGTTGGAGGGTAACTTCAACGTCTGGCAAAGCCGTAAGTTGTGGGCAGTTTTTGAGGAGGTGGTTTCCCGCGACCAACGTTACAACCAGGTGGGCAAGATCAAGCACCTGGTCACCGGCAAGACTGTTCGGATGGAATCGAAGTTCGTGAACGGTTGGGAGGAATCGAACTTCATGAACGCGGTGTTCTTGTCGAACGAGATCCTGCCATGGCCAATCAGTGACAGTGACCGGCGACAGTTGGTGGTGTGGCCGCTTGAGACACTTTCAGTCGAGCGGCAGAAAGCCATCGGGCGTGAGCTGGATGGCGATGGTGTGGCAGCGTTGTATGGCTGGCTGTTGAGGGTCGACTTGGGCGATTTCGATCAGCGCACTCGACCTCCAAAGACGGCTGCTCGCCAGCGCTTGGTTGCGTTGAGTCGCAATGGTTGGCAAGCGTTCCTGCACCTTTGGCGTACTGGTGAGATCGGCCAGAACATGTGGGGAGCATGTTTATCCAGCGACCTTTACGCATTGTTCCTGGAGTGGTGCAGCAGAGGCAAAGAGGGCTCAGTCAGCCACACCCGGTTTGCCGAGTTCCTCAGTGCCGACGTGCCCAAGACTGACAGGGGGATTCCCTATACGGATCGTAACACTCGAAGGTTCGGCATCTTCTTTTTCCCTGACGATGACCAGGCTTCCCTGCCCCCATCATGGGGATCGGCCGATCTTGGAGCGTGCGTTACGGCCTGGCGAGCTGCTGCGCGGCTGGCAGGGTGGAATGTGGACAACTGGGAACATGTGAAAGCGGTGGCCGCATGACTTCGCATGAAAGTGTGTTGGGTGTGCAGGGTTGTGTAGGGTTGGTGTTTCATCGTCTGCACAGCAAAAGTGCCCTGTTTTCACGGCCTGCCGGGTGCTGTGTTGGGTGTGTAGGGTTGTCGTGCGCGCGGGCGCGTACGCACGAATTTCATCCGGCAATAACAACAGAAAAAAATCTCCATGCGAACTCTAAAAAAGCCTGCACACCCTACACACCCTGCACATTTATTATTAATTCATTGTTTTTGTTAGGTTTTAAGTGTGTTGGGTGTGTGTTGGGTTGGCCTTTAAGTGTGTTGGGTTCGCAATTGAAGGGGGGGTGGGCATGAATGCTGAGATTGAGAGCCTGATGATTCATTGGGGCGAGCAGCACGCCCGGCTCGGCCTGGGTGCTGGGATTGGCAGTCAGATGGGGAGCATCATGGAGTGGAAGGGATTGCCGCCAAGCGGTACGCCTGGCTCGCGAATCCTTAAAGACGGGATGGGGCTTGATCACATTGCCAGCGAGGTCGATGCGGTGGTGGCCGAGCTTGAGCACCGATGGGCTGGTGCGGCAGGTCGTGGACCTCGGCTCGCCAAACTTGCCAAGCTTCGGTACCTGCACCAAGCGACAGTTCGGGAACAAATGCGGGAGGTCGGAATTGCGGAGGGTGCTGACCGTACGTATCGCAACTGGGTCACTGCTCTGCATCAGCAAGTTATGACCATGCTGATCCTGCGGGCCGGCTCTGGCCGTGCAATTGCCGGTAAGCTCCAGCTCCAGCTTCGCCCCGTGCAACCCTGACCACTCGTCGAGGCATGTTGTACAAGTGCGGTATAACTGCGGCACAACTGCGGTACAACTCGACCCAACCGTTAAATGACTCTTTTCGGTTTTTCCGAATGGGGTTACAAAGTGGCCACTATCTGCGATCTCCGCCCTAGGGGCTCGCGATGCCCCGCCCTGGTGTTCACCTCGGCACCTCAGAACCCTGCCAATCGGCGGGGTTTTTTATTTCTATTAGTTCTTCGAGGTTCTCATGACAGACGAGCAGCAAGCGCTCGCCGAGGCGCCGATCTGGTTGGTGGTCGTCCTGGCCCTGGTCGGTGGCGTAAGTGGCGAGATGTGGCGGGCAGACAAAGAGGGCGTGCATGGGTGGTCGCTGGTCCGCCGGCTTGCACTGCGCTCCGGCGCCTGTGTGGTCTGCGGCTTGTCGACGATGATGCTGTTGTACGCGGCGGGTGTGTCGATCTGGACAGCAGGCGGATTCGGATGCCTTACGGCAATGGCCGGTGCTGATGTTGCCATCGGGTTATACGAACGCTGGGCCGCCCGCCGACTGGGTGTGTGTGATGTGCCAAGGACTCCCGACCATGGCGGGCAGTGACCAGCGCACGAGCAGCGCCCAGCGCGGTTATGGCCACCGCTGGCAGAAGTCTCGTGACACGTTCCTGCGGGCTAACCCGTTGTGCTGCATGTGTTCGACGGATCGCCGGCCTGTACCGGCCACGGTGGTCGACCACATCAAGGCACCGCGCTTGATCGACGCAAAGTCGAGCAATGACCCCCTGCGTATCAAGGCTGCCTGGAAATTGTTCTGGGACCAGGGCAACTGGCAGCCGCTCTGCAAGCTGTGCCACGACTCGACCAAGCAACGCCTGGAGAAAACCGGACGAATGGTCGGTTGTTCGTCGGCGGGTCTGCCCCTTGACCCCGGCCATCACTGGAACCGAAAAACGCACTAAAAAAGTGCAATTTTTTTTGCGGGCGGGGAGGGGGGCCAAAAAATTTCTTACTCGTCTGGTACTAGACCGCCTCCCGATCTCTTCTCGCAAAGTCGGGAAATATGGGGAGGGGGGGGTATCAGCAAATGGGGGTTAAAAATGGCGGGAAATGGGAATTCCGGGCGTCCGTCCAAGCCAGCTGCGATCCATATCCTACAAGGGAACCGCAGCAAAAAGAACTTCAACGAGCTGATCGATGAGGTCAAGCAACCGGCCGTGCCGGTGGCTGCTCCGCCGATGCCCGATGTCCTCAGTGACGATGCCGTGGCTGAGTGGGAACGCTTGATGCCGGACCTGATGGCCCTTGGTTTGGTATCGCGTCTTGACCTGCTGGCGCTGGCGACCTACTGCCAGGCCTACGGCGACTGGCTCAAGTACCAGCGCTTGATCGCGGCTCGCAATCGGGCCTCGGACGATGAGCTGGCCGGCGACATTCAGACATTCAAAACCGGCGCGCAGCAAATGCACGTCCTTCGGCAACTGGCCAACGATGCAGAGAAGCGGGCGAACGCAGCGGGTGCTGCCTTCGGTTTCTCACCGATGGCACGTCGCAACATGAAGACGGCCATGCAGCCGCAAGGCGAGCTATTCACCAATGACGAACGAGACGCCGCCACCCGATACTTCAGTTGATGACCGTGTAACGGCCTTTGCCCATGCTGCGCTGGCGGGCGAAATCATCGTCGGCCCCGATGTGCGAAACGCCTGCCGTCGACACCTGCGCGACCGCGAGCACGGCCCCGAGCGCGGGCTGGTCTGGGACCAGGAAGCATGCGACAGGGCGCTGGGTTTTTTCGAAGACGTGCTGTGCCTCAACGGCGGCGACTATGAGGGCATGCCGTTTCTGTTGGCGCCCTGGCAGGCCTTTGTCGTCGGTAGCTTGTTCGGCTGGATGACCAATGAGGGGCGGCGGCGCTTTCGTCTTGCCTATGTTGAGACAGGCAAGGGCTCGGGCAAGTCGCCGCTGGTGGCGGGCATTGGCCTGTACGGGCTTGTGTCGGACGGTGAACAGCGGGCCGAGGTCTACGCTGCGGCAACGAAGCGCGACCAGGCCATGATCCTGTTCCGCGATGCCGTCTCCATGGTCAACATGTCGCCCGCGCTGGTGGCCAGGGTCGTGCAGTCGGGCCGTGACGAGAAGGTCTGGAACCTGTTCTACCCGAACACCAACAGCTTTTTCCGTCCCATCAGTGCGGACGAAGGCCAGTCCGGCCCCCGTCCCCATGTCGGGTTGCTCGATGAGATCCACGAGCACAAGACCGCCACGGTTGTGAACATGATGCGGGCCGGCACCAAGAACCGCCGCAAGGCCTTGGTGGTGATGATCACGAACAGCGGGTCGGACAAGAAGACGGTCTGCGGTCAGTACCACGATCTCGGCGTGCGGATCTGTGAAGGCCAGGAAGAGGACGACAGCTTCTTCGCGTTCATCTGCTCGCTGGATGAAGGCGACGATCCGTTCAAGGATGAAAGCTGTTGGCCCAAGGTCAACCCCAGTCTGGACTTCATTGCCGAGGGGCTGAGCGACGGTATCCCCGGCCGCAACTACTTGCGCGAGCAAGTGCGCGCCGCGCGGGGGCTGCCGGCTCAAGAGTCTGTTGTGCGCCGGCTCAACTTCTGCGAATGGACCCAGGCAGAGTCGCCGTGGATCAGTTGGGAAGTCTGGAGCCAGGCCGCTGAGCGGGTACCGATGCGGATGCTGCGCGACCGGCCGTGCGTGGCGGGCCTCGACCTTGCCAGCACAACCGACCTGACAGCTCTGGTGCTGCTGTTCTACCCGGTCCCTTGGGATCCGCACTGGCGGTTACTCACCTACTTCTGGATTCCAGATAACGACCTGGCCGAGCGCGAGAAGCGCGACAAGGTGCCGTATTCCTTGTGGATCAAGGACAAGCATCTGGAGACCACGCCGGGTCGGGCGATCAGCAAGCTGTTCGTGCTGCGCCGTTTGCAGACGATCTGTGCGTACTTCGACGTGATCAAAATCGCCTACGACCGTTGGCGGATCGAAGACCTTCTGCAACTGATGATCGAGCACGACATCGCGCTGCCCGAGATGGTGCCCTTTGGGCAAGGGTTCAAGGAGATGGGGCCGGCTGTGGACGAATTCGAGCGCCGCTTGCTGGGGATGGAACCTGCTGCTGAACAGGGCGACGTGATCGATCTTGGGCCTGAAGACTTCGAGGTCATCAGCGAGGTTGTCGAGGTTATTGAGATCGAGACCCTTCGCCATGACGACAACCCGGTCATGACCTGGTGCGCAAGCAACGCGGTGATCGTCAGCGACCCGGCGGGCAATCGCAAGGCCGACAAGGCCAAAGCCACCGGCCGCATCGACGGCATTGTCGCGGCCCTCATGGCGACCGGACTCAGTGGTACCGGCCGTGTGGTCGGTGGCAAATCAATTTACGACGAAGGTGTAGGCATATGAATCAGACATCCTCAACCGCTGTCGGCCCGGACTTTTCGGCGATACCTATGGCAGCCCGCATCGGGTACGGCGCACTCGACCTCAACTCTGCTGGCCTGGCGTCGTTCGTGGTGCTGTTCGCGCCCATTCCTGACGATCCGTGCTGGCGGTTGTTCTCACACTTCTGGATGCCAGAGGTTGAACTGCGCGGCCGACTGGCGGGCAACGACGCATTCTGGTTTGAGGCGCTTCTCGGAAAGCATGTCGTCAGTTGCCCCGAGGGCACGGCCTTCAGGCCATTTGTGTTGCAGCAAATCGCGGCACTCTGCGCTGCGTGTCCAGGTGCGCTCATCAGCGGCATCGCATTTGACCGATGGAGGATCCATGACCTTCAGCCGTATCTCGACGTGGTAGGCACTTCCTTGCCCGAGTTTGCTGGCTGCTCTGTGGGCAGCAAGGTGATGGGGCCGGCCCTGGAAGCGCTAGGTCGTTTGTCCGTGGGGACCGATCTGCGCTGTGCAGACAACCCGGTGTTAACCCTGTGCTTCGATAACGCCAAGCCCGTTTACCTTGACGGTAAGCCGTGCAGCCTTTGGAAAGGGGAGGTCAGGGGCCACATCGGTGGGGCAGTTGCCACATTGATGGCGATCCACCTCAGTGGTGCTGGGGAGCCCAAGCCCCGTCCTTCAATTGTAAATGGGTGGGTACATGCGAATTCTTGAAGTCCTGGCCTGGGTCGCCGGCCTGTTCGGCTTCGGCCTGCTGGTCGCCGGTGTGGCGCTCATCAGCGTGCCGGTCGCGCTCATCGTGGCCGGCGTGATGCTGATGGCCTGGTCCTGGTTGGCCGACAAGGCAGCGGCAGGCGTTGTCCCGGCAAAACCTGACCCGGATGGAGGCTGACCATGTTCCTTAGCAAACAACGGGGCACGTCGAGCGGCGTAGTCTCCAGTCCGGTCGGCACTTTCTGGCGGGGGTTGATCGGGTCCGGCAAGAGCAGCACCGGCGTACAGGTCACACCTGATAGCGCCCTGGCGGTGCCGATTATTCAGAACTGTGTGACGTTGCTGGCCGAGAGCGTGGCCCAGCTGCCGTTGGAGTTGTACAGGCGGTCGGGCAATGGTCAGCGCGATGCCGCCATTAATCATCCGCTGTATGACGTGCTGCGCTGGCAGCCGAACGCACGTCAGACCCCTTACGAGTTTCGTGAGGGTGGCCAGATGGCGCTCGGGCTGCGGGGCAACGCCTACAGCTTCATCGAGCGGCGGCCTGACGGTAACGTGGCGGCGCTCTGGCCTCTGGATAACGACAAGGTAATCGTGCTCAAGGGCACGGACCTGATGCCGTATTACCAGGTCGGCACGTTGCCGGATCGCTTGGCCATGCGCCAGATCCACCATGTGCGCTGGCACTCGCTGAACAGCTATGAGGGGCTGTCGCCAATCATGCTGCACGCCGAGGCCGTGGGCCTGGCGCAGGCGGTGCGACAGTACTCCGGCAAGTCGTTTGCCAACGGTGCCGCCGTATCGGGCGTGATCGAGCGGCCGCGCGAGTCGATGGCGATCAAGGATCAGGGGTCTATTGACCGGATCCTTGATCAGTGGGGCAACAAGTTCGGCGGTATGGACAACGCCAAGAAAGTGGCCATGTTGCAGGAAGGCATGACCTTCCGGCCGGTGTCGATGACCAACGTCGATGCCGAAATCATCAGCATGCTCAAGCTCTCCGGCGTGGACTGCGCACGGATCTACAAGATCCCGCTGCCGATGGTCAACGACCTGGACAAGGCCAACTACAACACCATCGAGCAACTGCTGATCCAGTTCGTGGTGTTTGGCCTGCTGCCGTGGGTGAAGCGGCACGAGCAGGCAATGATGCGTGACTTCCTGCTGCGCGCGGATCGCCGCGAGTACTTCATTGAGTTCAATGTGGCCGGCCTGATGCGGGGCGATCAGAAGTCCCGCTATGACGCCTACGCCATTGGCCGGCAGTGGGGCTGGCTGTCGGTCAACGACATTCGCCGCCTGGAGAACATGCCCCCGGTGGAGGGCGGTGATGTTTACCTGCAACCCCTGAACATGGTCGGTACCGGCAAGACGGCGCCTGACCCCAACAACCCGATGGTGCGTGCGCAGCTGGAGCTGCAACAGCGCGAGATCGAGAGGATGCTTGCCCAATGAAGCATTACCTGCGGGCTTCAGGCCTGTTGTTCAATCAGCCGTTGCTGGTTTCCCCTGACATGCTCGACCTGGGCGTGCGTTGGGCCAACCAGGCAATGAACCTCAACATTATCAACCTGGCGCCCGGCACGGTGGCGAACTTGGGCTTCGACGACGATGACGCCCAAGCCTTGGCCGAGCAAGAGGAAGATCGGCGCCGGGCGCAACTGGTGGCCACCGGTGTGCAGGTCATCGCTGTGCATGGCTTCCTGGTCAGTCGCGGCAGCCATATCAATGCCTGCGAGACGATGACCAGCTATGAGGGCCTTCGGCAGCAACTGCGGCAGGCCATCGCTGACCCGCTGGTCGAGCGCATCGTGCTGGACATCGACACCCCCGGCGGCTCGGCCGTCGGCGCGTTCGAGCTGGCTGCCGATATCCGGGCCATGTCCTTGATCAAGCCGATTGCCGCAATCGTCAACTTCATGGCGTACAGCGGCGGCTACCTGATTGCGGCGGCGTGCAGTGAGGTGGTCGTGAGCATGACCAGTGGGGTCGGTTCGATTGGTGTCATCGCCAGTCACATGGATCGCTCCAAGCAGCAAGAGGCTCAGGGCGTGAAGGTGACAACCGTTTACGCCGGGGCTCACAAGAACGACCTTTCCCCCAACGAGCCGCTGACCGAGCAGTCGATGAAGGTCCTGAGCGAACTGGTGCAGGAAAGTTATGTGCTATTCGCTGGGGCTATATCCGATTATCGCGGGCTCAGTATCGAAGCGGTGCGTGCTACCGAGGCTGGCCTGTATCGCGGGCAAGCCGGCATTACGGCGGGCCTTGCTGATCGCCTGCTGAGCCCGCAAGCGGCCGTTGATGATCTAGCGCGGGCCGTGATTCAGGCGCGTACGCAGCGTCAGTCCGGCCGGGTCGGCCTGCGGGCTTCGGCCATGAACATTCAAGCAACCCTCTGACCGCGTTCGCGGCAGTGCAAACCACCCGCTTCGGCGGGTTTTTTTATGCCCAGGAGGCACTATGTCCCTTGTAACCCAGTTGCGCAGCGAACGCGCCGCTCTCAACGATAAGATTCAGACGCTGGCCAAACTGGAAAGCGCTGGCGGTACGCTGACGGTTGAGCAGCTGACCCAGTTCAGCGAGCTTGAAGTGCAGTTCAAGGCGCTCAACGAGAAGCTCGCTCGGGCCGAGTCGGCTGAGCGTCTGGCCGCCGCCACCGCTGTGCCAGTCTCCGAAACCGCTCCGGTCGCTACCGCTCCGCCTGGCTCGATCTCCGGGCCATTCAACGAAGTCACCAGGCCTGGCGTGGCCATGGCTCAGATGGTTCGCCTGCTGGTCCAGGCCAGCGGCAATCAACATCAGGCCGCTGAACTGGCCAAGACAGGCGGTTATGGCGCTGACGTGCACATGGCGTTGTCGACGGTATCGCCGGGCGCTGGTGGCGTGCTGGTGCCGGAGAACTTCAGCACCAGTGTGATCGAGTCCCTTCGTCCGAAGTCGGTGGTGCGTGCGATGGGCGCGGTCAGTCTGCCGCTGAACAACGGCAACCTCACCATGCCGCGTGTTCTGGGCAATACCCAGGTTGCCTACATCGGTACCGAGGAAGACATCACCGTCACCGATATGCAGTTCGGTGACCTCAAGCTGTCTTCCAAGAAGGCGGCGGCCATTGTGCCGATCTCCAACGATCTGTTGGCCTGGGCCGGCGTCAACCCGCGTATCGATGCGCAGGTCAGCAGTGACCTGGCCACGAGCATGGGCTTGTCCGAAGACCTGCACTTCATTCGCAGTGCCGGTAGCGCCGTGCTGCCCAAGGGTCTGCGCTACTGGGCACCAGTTGGCAACGTCCTGCCTGCACCGGCCGGTGCGACCCTGGCCATCGTTGATCTGTATCTGGGCAGCATGATGCTGCGCCTGGAGGCGGCCAACGTCGATCTGTCGGCGTGCGGCTGGATCATGGCGCCCCGGACCATCCGCTGGTTGCAATCGCTGCGTGATGGCAATGGCAACAAAGCCTACCCCGAGATCGATGCCGGGATGCTCAAGGGCTACAAGGTGGCGCTCACTACGCAGATCCCGGTCAACCTAGGCGCGGGCGGCAACGAGTCGGAGATCTACTTCGTCAACTTTGCCGATTGCTACATCGGCGAAGACACCAACCTGGCCGTCGCGATCAGTACCGAGGCTTCCTATAAGGATGCCAACGGCAACACCGTCAGCGCGTTCCAGCGCGACCAGACCCTGATCCGGGTGATCAGCAAGCACGACTTTGGCCCGCGTCACGTCGAGTCCGTGGCGGTCGGTACCGGGATCACCTGGGGCGCTGGCATGTAATGCCCCGGCCCCGCCGTCTGGCGGGGTTGAAACGACAATCGAAGGTTGAGGTACAGGTTATGAGCGACAAAGTGATTGTGACGTTCACCAAGCCCTGGCGCGGCTATTCGCCGGGTGAAGTGGCGGGCTTTGCGGAGGATGCCGCCACTTCGTTGATCGGCGGTGGTGTTGCCACCCGCTATGCAGTGGACGCGGCTGCGGCTGCGCTGCCAAAAGGCCCCAAGCCGGGCAAGGCTGCTGACAAAGCCCTGGCTGCCAAGAAGCCGGTGGCCGCCGGCACGGGCGCAGTGGATACCCCGGAAGGGCCGGCCGACATCGCTCCGGGTGGCCTTGATCTGGGCGGGGGAGGCGGGACTTTAGATCCTGCCGGTACCGGTGATGCCGGTGGTACTGGCGATCTCGACGACGAGAAGCCCTGACCGTGGGCCGGCGTATCGCCTACACCGGGGATCCGGTGCTGAGCGTGGCCGAGGTGGCTTATCAGTGCCGGCTGGAGCCTGAGGACGTTCAGGAGGAACTGATCAGCGGCGTGATCATTCCAGGTGTCACGGCGCAGGCCGAGGCGCTGACCGGCGCCGGTATTCGTGCAGCTGAATATGAGGACTGTTGGCCCGAGCATTATCGCTCCGGGCACGCCCTCGATGTCGGTCAGGCGAAGGCCATTGTTTCGATAAGCCGCGTTCACCCTGACGGCGCACTTGAGCTGCTGGATGTGGTGCACCGGCTGCGTGTCGACACCCGAGAGAGCTTTCTGTTTTTCCCTGATGGCCGACCTGAGGGGGAATTGCTCATTCGCTACACGGCAGGCGTAGACCTAGAGTGCTATCCAGCGGCGCGCACCTGGCTGCTGATGAGTGCTGCCACGGCGCATGAGTTCAGGGAAACGCTGGTCAGCGGTGTCAGTCTGGCCCAACTTCCGGCGGCGATGATCGACTCGCTGTTGTCGGAAATCACTGTTCCCCCGAGGTTCTGACATGCGCGCAGGTTCAGCACGACACCGTTTCGCGTTGATGGCAGCCACGCGAACGCCGAATGGTTCAGGCGGCGCCGTTGAAACCTGGACCGAGGTTCGCAAGGTGTGGGCCGAGGTGGCGCTGCCTTCGGGGCGCCTGGTGGCGGTGGCTGAGCGCATGGATGCGCAGGTGACCGCTGAGCTGCTCATCCGGCCCACGCCCGAGGCTGTGGCGGGGCGCCGTCTGGTGCGAGCCGGTGTTGCCTACCGAATTGAGGCTGCCTTGATCGACAACAAAAACTCATTGCTGCGGTTGTTGTGTTCGACCGTGGTCAATCCCTGAGCGAGGTAACACGATGGAAGTTCAAGCGATTGCGCGTATCTCGGGCGCGCCGGGCACGCGCGAGCCGGGCGAAAAGTTCAAAGTCAGTGCTGTCCTGGGGGAGCAACTGATTGCGCGTAACCTGGCGGTCGCGGTTCGTGGCGAGCGTAAGGTCGCTGCCGAGGCCGTCCCGGTGCAGGTTCCAGAAGACGGGGCGTCGTAGGTCGTGGCCGCACGACGGTCCCGGATGTCCGGTGATTTCAAGCTGCGAAGTGTCCTGCGCAAGATTCACAAAACGCTCGACAACGAAATCAAACCCGAGATGCAGGCGGCGGCCGAGGAGGTGCTGTCGACCATGCGCGAGCTGATGCCTCAGGATACCGGTGCAGCGGCGGCCGCGCTGAAGGTGTATGTCTCCAAGAGCGGTCTCGATGCGCAGGTAGGTCTACGTGGCAAGCGCGACAACAAGCGCTTCTTCTATATGCGCTTCATCGAGTACGGCACCAAGGGATACAGCGGTGCCATGTACCGGCGTGCCGACAGCAATGCTGTCGGGGGGCAGCACACCAACAACCGCGACAAGTCGAAGATGGGCGGGCGACGCAACGCGCTCAATGCCAGGGAAACCAAGAACAAATCGGACGGAACCAACTTCTTCGGCAAATACCCGGATATCCCGGCTCGTCCCGCGCATCCCTGGCTGCGGCCAGCACTGGACGTGAACAAGGAGTTTGTCCGGGCCAACCTGGCTCGGGCGATCTCCAAGACACTTCTGCGTGCGTCCCAGGAGCTCGGCAATGGCTGATCCCTCGGTTGCACTTCAGGCGGCGCTGTTCGAGCGCCTCAGTGCTCAGCTTTCCTGCCCGGTGTACGACGGCGCACCCATGGATACGCCGATGCCGTACGTGTCGATCGACAGGGAGGTCGCCACCAACATGCGGCCGTTGTTCGGCAAGCCGCGCGAGTTGCGCTTCATCTATCTCAGCGTCTGGTCGAGCACGGTCGGCCAGGCCGAGGTGAAGAAAATCAACGGTGAAATCTACGATGCGCTGGATCGTAAGCGGCTGCCGCTGACGGTCGGGCGCGCCGTGGCCGTCACTGTTGAGCGGCTTGACGCCCAACGTGATGCCGATGGCGTCACGTACACCGGTGCTGTCACCGTTCGGGTGATTACCACCCACTAGCTCTATAACGCCGCCCCTGCGGCATTACATCCAATGTGCCTTTGGAGGATCCCTCATGGCCGACGATAACCTCAACACAGCCGCTGGCTGCATCTTTTCGTTGGGCACCAAAAGCGGTGCCGACACTGAAGTCAAATACAAGGCCGACACCTACGTTGAAATCGGCGAGATCGAGGATCTGGGCGAGTTCGGCGATACGTTCAGCGCGGTGAACTTCACCGCATTGCGTGATGGCCGTGTGCGTAAGTACAAGGGCACCGCCGATGCTGGCGACATCACCCTGGCGCTGGGTCTGGATAACAGCGATGCCGGTCAAACCGCCATCAAGGCGGCTCACAAGGACCGTACCAAGGGCGATTACAACTGCAAAATCACCCTCAATGACGGTGACCCGGATGCCACCCCGCCCGTTGCCCCGACCACGTTCTACTTCCGTGGCAAGGTGATGAACAACAAGGTGGCACCGGGCGGCGCGGACAACGTGGTGCGCCGTAACGTCACCGTCGCGATCAACTCCGAAATTCTCGAAATCCTGCCGGCCTGACCTGGGTGACGTTGCGTGCGCGCGGCGTCTTCCCCTCTATTCGATATCCACTTAAGGAACCGCTTCATGTCCAAGACCAACCACGGCACTGTCGAAGTAACCATCGGCGATGACATCCACACCCTTAAACCAACCCTGAAGGCCGTTAAGGCCATCGAGGCGCGCTTCGGTGGCATCTTACCGGCACTGACTGCGCTCGGCTCGGGCAACCTGACGGCGACCGCCTTCGTCGTCGGTGTCGGTACCGGCCTGGATCTCAGCAAGAAAAAAGCGCTGGAGCCGCTGGAAGAGGCGGTCTTCGAGGCGGGTCTGAATGACGTGGGTAGCCAGGTCATTCCGTACCTGTCCGCGCTTCTCAACCCTGGTGCCCAGACGCCTGAAGAGCTGGAAAAGGCTGCCGAGTCGGGAAACGAGTAAAGCGCGAGGCCAACAGCAGCTATGTGGATGAGCTCTTTGGCATTGCCACCGGCTGGCTGGCTTGGCCGCCCAGTGAGGCCTGGAACACTCCCGTCGTCGAGATCCTGATGGCATGGGAGTCCAGGCGTCAGTTCCTCAATAACACCAACCCCTTCGCCGCCAAGAAGACCCCGGAGAAATCCAAGATGTCGGTGGCTGATCGCTTGAAAGAGCGCTTGCGGGGTGTCCGAAACAAGGGCTAGGGCAGCGTTGCCCTGGTGTTGATCGCAGTTACCAGGCTCGCCATGTGCGGGCTTTTTTCGTTTTGGGAGAGAGGGTATGGCCGACGCTGACGTTCAGGGGCTACTGGTCCGTATCGAAGCCACCACCGCGCAGCTGCGGCAAGAGATGTCGCGTGGCGAAGTCAGTGTTGGTCAGGCTGCCGTCAACATTGATCGGGAGCTGGCACGCATCGACCGCGCCATGGACGAAACCGGCGAGAATGCCGGCGTCCTTCAGCGTGCCATCAGTGGCGCCTTCACGGGCATGGGCATCGCGGCCGGTGCGGCAGTGGCTGGGCTGGTGACGATCACGACCCAGGCGGCCGAATACGCGCAAGAAATCAAGAATCTTTCGGCGCTGTCGAACACCACGGTCACGGACTTTCAGCGCCTGGCCGCCGGTGCGAAAACGGTCGGTGTCGAGCAGGACAAGCTGTCTGACATTTTCAAGGACGTCAACGACCGTGTCGGCGAGTTCATGCAGCGCGGCGGCGGGGAGATGTCCGATTTCTTCAAGGAGATCGCGCCCAACGTCAGCGTGACCAGTGACCAGCTCGATACCTTGAGCAAGTCGGTGGGTGTGACGATTGCGCACTTTGCGTCACTGTCTGGTCCTGAGGCCCTGCAGCTGTACTACACCAGCCTGGAAAAGTCCGGGCTGAACCAGCAGCAGATGACCACCTACATGGAAGCGATGGCGGATGAGGCCACCGCGCTCATTCCGCTGCTGAAGAATAACGGCCAGGCTTTCAAGGAGATCGGTGATAGCGCGGAGAAAGCGGGCAAGGTGCTTACCGCGTTTGAGGTAAGCCGTCTTGTGCAGGCCGACCTGGCCATCAAGGGGCTGCAATCTTCCCTGGATGGCGCAAGTCGCCAGATGGTCCTCGGCTTGCTGCCGGCCATCGAAGATGTCACCGGTCGTCTCACCGAGATGTCGAAAAACGGTGCCATGGAGATTTTGAGCGGCACCGTCGGTTTCCTTGTTGAGAACCTGAACGTGCTTGTCGCTCTGATGGGCGGCAAGCTTGCGGCCGCGTTCGTCGGCTACATCACGGGGTTGGCCAGCAGCACGGCCGCGACCTACCAGAACCGTGCCGCCAACATTGCGGCCGCTGCCAGCGCGGTCGAGCTGGCCCTGGCTAACCAGATCGCGGCGCAGTCTGCCGTTATCCGGGCTGAGCGTGAAGTTGTTGCAGCGCGTGCGGTAGCGAGCGGTACCGCGATTCAGACCCAGATGTCGATCCAGTTGGCCGAAGCCCGCATGGCCGAGCGTGTGGCCACAAACCAGCTTGCGGCCGCCCAGGCGACACTGGGTAGGGCGTCGGGTGGCGTCATGGCGTTGATGGGCGGCCCGGCCGGCATTATTGCTTTGGCGGTCGGTGTCGGTATTGCCTTCTTGACCATGGGTGGCAATGCCAAGCAGGCCGGCGCCGATCTGGAGCAATTGAAGCGGCCCATTGCCGAGCTGCGTAAAGAGTTCCAGGCGCTGACCCGCGACCAGAAAGAGGCCACCATCGTCACCGCCTTGCGTCAGCAGGAACAGGTGGCCGGTGAGGCGGAAGTGGCGTTTTCCGACTTCCTCAAAACTTCCCGTCAGGTGCTGGGTAGCAGTGTCGGCACGCGGGTGGCCAGCGAGTTTGAAGCGGCCCGCAAGTCGGGCGGCGGACTGAGCTCCACCTTGGAGGATCTGCAGAAGCGCTTCCGCATTCCTGAAGAGGGTATGCGTACGCTGAAGGAAGCCGCCGGTGGTGTTAGCAAACTGGATGTTGCCACCGGGCAGGCGGTTGCGAAGGTAGCTGCATTCCGGGAGGAGCTGGCAGCCAGCATCAAGCCAACGGATGGCAAGGCTGAAGCTGATGCCATCGCCGCCCGCGCGGCCAAGACCTACACCGAAGAGCTGGACAAGCAGCTCACCAAGCTCAAGGACAAGACCGCCGTCGAGCAGGCCGGCACCTGGCTTACCGAGAACCGCATTGCAGCCGAAAGCGCGCTGGGCAAGCAGGTGCTGGAGCATGCCAAGGCCATCGACGCCCAGAAGAAAGCCGATAAGGATGCTACCGATGCGACCAATGCTGCGGCCTCGGCTGCCAAGAAATCAGCGTCTGAAACCGAAGCCCAGAGCAAGGCCTTGGCCGATCTCACCGCCCAGACGATTCGTGAAATCGAAGCGGCCAACGGCATGGCTGCTGCGTACGCTGTCGGCGCCGACAAGTCTCGTGAGCTAACGCTCCAGCAGAAAGTCGAAGAAGCCCTGCTCAAGACAGGCGCGTCGGCGCGTAAGGCAGTCGAAAAAGCCATTCATGCCCAGGCCGATGCCCAGGACAAATTGAACGTCATCAAGGCGGCTTATGACCTGGGGAAAGAGACCGCTGACCTGATCGCGCAGGCAAAGGCACAACTGGCCGGCGCGCAGGCGCTGGAGGCCTACAACCTTCAGAAGTCGATGAGCGTGGCCTTGGCGGGCAAAAACATTGCGACGGGCAGCAAGGAGTACGAGCTGCTCCTGGATGCCAACAAGGCGCATCAGGAGGCCGTCAAACTGGCTGAAAGGGCTGAGTCGGTCGGCGGCATCATGGACCGCCTTTACCCTGAAGCCGCTGCGTTGCGTGAGTACACGGCTGAGCAGCACGCGCTGAATGCCGCGATGTCGCTGTACCCTGAGAATGCCGCTGCGTACCAGGCTGCCCTGGTGAAACTGGGCACCGAGTACGAGGTAAACCGCTCGAAGGCAACGCTTTGGGGGCAGATGACCGAAGGAGCCATCGACCGTATCGACCAGTCGTTTGCCAATGCGTGGGCGAATATCGGCGACGGTGCCAATACGTTGTGGGATGACCTCAAGAAGGGTTTCAAGCAGACCTTGGGCGAGATCATGCACATGCTGACCACCAAGCCTTTGCTCGCATCGATCAGCAATTGGCTGACCGGCACGGACAATGGCCAGGGTCTGGGGTCGGTCTGGAGCAAGCTCCTTGGCACGGTTGGCGGATCTTCTGGCGGTGTATCCATCGGCGGCCTGGGCGGCGGCTCGCTGGCAGGCATTGGCAAGTCGCTGTATCAGGCGTGGAGTTCGCTGACTGGTGTCGGTTCCAGCATCGCGGGCGGTTACGCCACGGGCGGGATCGGCGGCGCGGTCAGTGGCGGGGTGGGCTATTACACATCGATGTTGTCCAGTGTCGGTGCTTCGATCAGCAGTGGTTTCAGCGGGTTGATGGCCACGATTACCGGCAGCACGGCAGCACAAACTGCGGCAATTGTCGGGGCCGAAGGCGTGACTGCCGCTTCGCTGTCCGTGGGTATGGAGGCCGCTGCGGCCGGTTATGCAACCCAGTTCGGCGCGATCACCGGAACTGTGTCCTACGCTGCTGCTGAGAGCGCAGCGGCGGCCAGTGCTGCGGCTAGTACCTCTGCCATGATGGGGCCGCTGGCAATCCTCATGGGCATGTACCAGAGCGGCAAGCTGTACGACGCAGGTGTTCGCTACGACACAAGCGACATGCAGACGTCCAAGCTTTCGCAGGTTGGGCGTGCATTGCCCGGCATGGTCGGGTTCGACCGCGCGCTGACATTTGCTTCCATCGGTTTTGCTGACCGCACGATGTCATCAATCTTCGGTGACAAAATGGGGGCGATCCTGTCCGGCTCGACGTTGGCCACGGCGGTCGAGACGTTTATCGGGGAAAAATTGTTCGGCACAAAATGGGCCACGAAAGACACCGGCATGGCGTTGTCGGTCAGTGGTGGCGAGTTCAATGCTGAGGACTTTCAGTACCAAAAGAAAAAAGGCGGGTTGTTCGGATCGAACAAGAAGCGCTTCGTATACGGCGAGATGGCCGATGCAGAGATGGCCGATACGCTTGGCGCTGCTTATAACAGCACGGTTCTCGGCGCCATGGATCTGTTCGCCGCGCTGAACGTCACGTTGAACAAGGCCGTGCTCGATGGCTTGAATGTCGAGCGGCTGAACATCAGCACGCAGGATCGCACGACAGAAGAGATCCAGGCGGATATCACAGCTTGGTTCACGAGCCTCGGCGATTCGGCCGTGTCAGCGATCAACAGCGCGACGACCGCCGGGCTCGACGGGTTTACTTTCGATAGCCTGCAGACCTTCGTCAATAACCTGTACAGCGTGAATGCCAGCCTGGGTCTGCTCGGCGTGAAAGCTGCGGCGTTCTCGATTGCCGGTGGCCGGATCGTCGAAAGCCTGGTGACGGCAGCGGGGGACATCGACACGCTCAATACGAACATTGCCGGCTATTACGCGGCGTTCACGAGCGAAACCCAGCGGGCTAACGATTCGATCCTGGGTGTACGTCAGCAGTTCGCCGCCTTGGGCGTCCAGTTGCCAGCCACAGAAGATGCTTTCCGCGACATGCTGAAAGCCATTGATGTGACAACTGAGGCAGGGCGCGCGACATTCACCGCGATGACAGCGAATGCTGAATCGGCGGCGCAGGTCTATGCGGTTCTCCAGCAGCGGCAGGCGGATTACTACGGCGCCTTTCACACGGAAGCGGAAAACACGGCGCGGACCATTGCTGACACTACGGCAGAAATCAAGTTGTTGGGCGTGACATTGCCTGGTACCCGCGCCGCGTTTCGGGCAATGGTTGAAGCGGCCGAGAAGGACACGTCGACCGCCGGCAAGGCGATGCTGGAATCGTTGTTAAGTGTTGCAGCAGCGGCCGGCACGGTGTTCGACGCCATGGAAGCCACCGCCCAGGCAGCGGCCGACGCAGCGGCCCAGGCGGCTCAGGCAGCGGCTGACGCGGCGGCCCAAGCGGCTCAAGCGCTCGCTGAACAACTGATGTCGTCGGCTACTGCGAGCTTTTCCGCTGTACAGCGCGCTATTGCTGCAGAGCAGAAAACGGTAACCGATGCGTATAACTCCAGGACTGCCTCTTTCAGCGACATGCTCAGCACTGTTACCGCGAACATCAGCGATCTGTCGAGCATTAGCTCATCGCTTGAAAGTGCGCTGAAATCGCTGAACGGCACTTCGGACGAGACGGTGAAGCGGCTGCGCGTCCAGGCTCAGGCAACGCTGCAGAGCGCCTTGAGCAAAGCCCGCTCTGGCGGCTCTCTTGCGGGCTTTAAGGGGCTTGAAGATGCTCTGAACACCGTCAGCAGCAACGACACTGGCCTGTACGGGTCGCTCGAAGACTTCAACCGCGAGCAAGGCCGTACAGCCAATGTCATCGCTGAGCTTAATGCGCTCAACGGCAAGCAGCTCAGCAACGCTGAAAAGTCAGTGGAGGCACTGCAGGCGCAGATCGATGCGGCTAAGAAAGCCTACGACTTGCAAATGGCGCAGTACGACACCCAACTGGCCAGCGCTCAGGCGCAGCTCGATGCGCTCAACGGCATTGATAACTCTGTACTGTCGGTCGCGGCCGCCATGCAGGCGATGAATGCTGCAGTGGTCGCTGCGCTTTCAGGCAAGGAGGCCGGATCGGCAGCGCAGAACACCTACGACAACAACGTCGCGTTGCTGGAATCGGTGTATCAAGCGGTGCTGGGGCGTGGTCTTGATGCCTCGGGTAAGGCGACATGGACGGCGGCCCTGGCAAACGGCACGGTGAACTACGCCGATCTGGTCGACACCATCGCCACCGGCGGTCGTCTCAACGGTGAGTCTGTGAAGGTTCCTGGGTATGCCGCTGGTGGCGCGTTCGGTGGAGGGCTGCGGCTGGTGGGTGAGAACGGGCCTGAGCTTGAGGTCACCGGCCCGAGCTATATCTACAACGCAAATCAGACCGCCGCGATGCTGGGTCTGGGTGGGGGTGATTGGCAATCAGTCGTCCTTGAGCTGAACGAGCTCCGCTCCGAGTTGAAGGTGGCTCTGTTCGCGATTGCCAAACACACAATGAAAGCAGCGAAAAACACTGACTTGCTGCCACGTAAATTGGAACAGGAGTTGTTTTCGTGAGGATCATTGAACCGGTCGAGATCTCGCCGGGCTTGGCAAACATGCAGGCGTTTCAGGTCGCGCCGGATTCAGAGCCGTTGGTTGTGCAGGTCGGCCAGCCATTCATGGTGGCTTCCCTGCTCACCAACGTGCCTGAGGCTGATCAGCCCGTATGGAGTCCTACCCAAGCTTACGCAGTGGGCGCAAAGGTGATGCTGGAGCACCGCATCTATGAAGCGCTGGTCGCCAGTACGAACGCGAGTCCGACCGCGCCTCCTACCGATCCATCTAAGTGGCTCGATCTGGGAGCCAGCAACCGCTGGGCCATGTTCGACGACAAGATGAACAGCGTCACCAGCAACCCTGAGAGCATTTCGCTCAGGATTGTGGCTGGGAAATCTGTCGATGCTTTGGCGTTTTTTGGTGTTGACGCCGCTTCTGTACTTGTTCGGGTGACCGATCCGTACCAGGGGGTGGTGTTCGAGTCGCGGGTGTCGCCGGTTTCAACGGATGGCGTCGACAACTGGTTCGACTACTTTTTTAGCCCGGTCGAAATCATCGAGGACTTTGTTGTTCTGGATGTGCCGGCCGGCAGCTTTGGCTCGATTGAGATTGTTCTTTCCAAGCCAGGCGGTACGGCCCGTGCTGCCGCGCTGATCCTGGGAAAGATGGCTGAGTTGGGCGAAGCGCTTTACGGCACGTCGGTAGGGATCACCGACTTCAGCAAGAAAGACCGCGATGACTTCGGCAACTTCGTAATCGTGGAACGTGGCTTTTCAAACAAGGCTGAGTACGACGTGGCGATTGATACGGATCGGGTGAGCAGCGTCAAACGCAAGCTCGCACGGTATCGCGCCCGGCCTCTGGTTTGGATCGGGGACCATGGTCATGAGGCGACCATCATTTACGGGTACTACCGAGATTTCAATATCGTCATCAGCGGTATTGAAAAGTCGGATTGCTCAATTTCTGTTGAAGGACTTGTCTAATGGTGACACCCACTATCACGCCATTACCGGCACCGCCCAGCCGGCAAAATTCGGCTGGGACATTTGCAACGCAAGCTGACATCTTCATGTCCGCGCTGCCGCCTTTTGCTGACCAGTTGAACCAGGTGCTGGACTTTATCGATCAGCGTGCAGATGACGCTGCCGAAAGTGCTCAGGCGGCTGAAACCAAAGGCGAGGAGCAGGTACAGGCGGCCACGCAAAAAGCTAATGCTGCAAGCGTGAGTGCTCAAGCAGCGGCCACTCAGGCGATCAGTGCAAAGGCCCAGGCTGAGAG
>NZ_UUIS01000006.1 GCF_900589395.1 Pseudomonas viridiflava | reverse complement strand
CAATGCCGGAGGGAGGGGACCCCGAAGGGGCCGGAACCAGGAGCAAACGGTTTGCTTACTTTGCCAAGACAAAGTAAGCCGGCCCGAAGAGGGTCGGAACCTCTCTCACAGGCTACCTTCGCCAGCAAGAGCACAGCCATCCCAAAAACTGCCTGAAAAACAGCATTGCCGCTAAACCCAGCCCGGCCTCAGTCGTCTTTCTTCATCAACCCCGCCAGCGCCGCGAACGGGTTATGCGTGGCCTTGGCGATCTTGGGCGTGCTCAGCGAGCCTTCGCCGAAATACTGCTGGTCGGTGTAGCGCGAGTGCTCGTTGTCGTGGCAGTACAGGCACAACAACTCCCAGTTCGAGCCGTCCTGCGGGTTGTTGTCGTGGTTGTGGTCACGGTGGTGAACGGTCAGCTCGCTCAGGCGCTTGCCGGCGAACTCACGGGCGCAGCGGCCACAGACATGGGGGTACATGCGCAGGGCCTTGTCGCGATAGCCCATCTCGCGATCACGTTGGGCGTCGGCCAGGATGCGGTCCAGCTTGGAAGTATTGGTAGGCGTGCTCATGGTTTGACCTGTTGTATCCGGGTACTAATGTGCCGTCAGTCTAGTGCCTGACGGTGGATTTCACATCTGTTGCGCAAGCAATTGGCCGTCTACCATGCGCAAGCGCTTGGACAGCGAAATGGCCAGGGCGCGGATGATCCTGGCGGCCATCTTCGGCGATTCCTCGATCATCTTGTCCAGCGAGTCGCGGCCCAGGGTCAGCAACTGGCAGTGGCTGGCGGCAATGCAACTGGCCGAACGACGTTCACCGTCCAGCACGGCCATCTCGCCCAGCGCCCGACCGCGACGCAAGGTGGCGATGTTCACCGGCTGGCCGTCAGGGTTGAGCTTGCGCACGATGACACTGCCTTGATGGACGATGCACATGAACGTACCGGCGTCGCCTTCATTGAAAATGACCTGGTCCTGCTCGAATTCGGTGATGCTGAAAAAGCCGGCGATGCTCAGCAGGTCGGCCGGCAGCAGGGTATTGAACAGGCCGCAGTCGAGCAGCATGTCGCGAATGGCCTTGTTCAGGTGGGGAGCGTGTTCAGGCATGGTTCGGTCTGTTGTAATTGATCGTGTTCGGTTTGATGGCGCTCGCTGCCGCAGTGTCGACGGCGAGCGCCCGGTTTACAAGGCCAGGCCCAACACCTTGAACACAAACCCGTATTCCAGCGCCACATCGCGCAACCCCTGGTAGCGCCCGCTCATGCCGCCGTGCCCGGCGTCCAGCTCGGTCTTGAGCAGCAACAGGTTATCGTCGGTCTTGTGCGTGCGCAATTTGGCCACCCACTTGGCGGCCTCCCAGTACTGTACGCGGCTGTCGTTGTAACCGGCGATCACCAGCGTAGCCGGGTAGGCCTGGGCACGCACGTTTTCGTAGGGCGCATAGCCCTTGAGGCGCGCATGCACTTCAGGCTCCTGCGGGTTGCCCCACTCATCGTATTCGGTGACGGTCAACGGCAGGTCCGGGTCGAGCATGGTGTTGAGCACATCGACAAACGGCACTTCGGCAATCGCCGCCTTGAACAGCTCGGGACGCTGGTTGAGCACCGCGCCGATCAACAGCCCGCCGGCGCTGCCGCCGCTGATCACCAGTTGCTCGGCTCGGGTAATGCCCTGGTCGATCAGGTGTTCGGCACAGGCGATGAAGTCGTCGAACGTATTGTGCTTGTGCGCCTGCTTGCCGGCGCGGTACCAGGCCTCGCCCAGTTCTCCGCCGCCGCGCACGTGGGCGATGGCAAAGGCCACACCGCGATCAAGCAGGCTCAGGCGGGCATGCGAGAACCAGGGGTCGAGGCTGGCACCGTAAGCGCCATAGCCATAGAGGTACAGCGGTGCAGGCAGGCCTTGCCGGTCGCGGCGCATGACCAGGCTGATCGGCACTTGCGTGCCATCGGCCGCGGTGGCCCACAGGCGCTGGCTGACATAGGCATCGGCATCGAACTCGCCCAGCACGGGGGTCTGCTTGAGTACGCGCTGTTCGCCGCTGTCGAGCAGCAACTGGCGCACTTGTGCGGGGCGGTTCAGCGACTGATAACGCAGGCGGATGTGGTCGCTGTCGAATTCCAGGCTGTCCTGCACATACAGGCTGTAGGCCGCGTCGGGCAATTGCACGCGATAGGCCGGCAACCCCTGCGGCCGCACTTCGATGACCGGCAGGCCGCCTTCGCGCAGGCTCAAGGTGATGGCGCGGGCATTGAAGGTCACGCCGTCGAGCATCACCGTGTCGCTGTGCGCCACCAACGGTTGCCAGTCGTCACGGGGCGGCACGCCCTGATCACGCTGGGGGGCGTGGTACAGCGCAAAGTTGATGCCGTCCTGGTTGCTGCGGATAAACCAGCTCCACACACCGTCGAGCAGGCCGTGATCGACATCGTATTCATGCCCTTCGACCCTGGGGGCCATGCAGGTAAACGGCTGTTGCGGCTGATCGGCATCCAGCACCCAGACTTCGCCGGTGGTCTTGCTGCCCAGTTGCAGGATCAACTGGCGTTCGGAGCTGCTGCGCAGGCAACTGAGGAAGAACCGGCCGTCCGGTTCGCAGAACACCTCGTGCGCGGCGGCTTCGCCCAGGCGATGGCGGTACAGCTTATAAGGCCTGTGGGTGTCGTCCAGCTCAGCGAAGAACAGCGTCTGGCTGTCGTTGGCCCAGGTCATGCTGCCATCGCAGTCCTCGAACGGCAGGCTGTGGATCTGGCCGCTGTCCAGGTCCTTGACGAACAACCGGTAGATTTCCTCGCCCGAGGTATCAAGGCTGTAGGCCAGGCGCCGGTGATCAGGGCTGATGCTGAACGCGCCCAGCGACAGAAAGCCGCCCTCGGCCAGTTCGTTGGGGTCAAGCAGCAGCTGCTCCTGCGCCTGGTCGGCCTCGTGCGAGCCGTCAGCCGGGCGCGGGCAGCGGTAGTGGCGTGGGTATTCGTCGCCAGCAGTGGTGCGTGTGTAATACAGGTACGGCCCCCACGGCGAGGGCAGCGACAGGTCGGTTTCCAGAATGCGTGCCTTGATTTCCTGGAACAGGGTCTCGCGCAGGTCGGCCTGATCGGCCAGTTGCTGTTCCTGCCAGGCGTTTTCGGCTTTCAGGTAGTCGAGCACCTCGGCTTCGTCGCGTGCTTGCAGCCAGGCATAAGGATCGGCGCCATCGCCCTGGCGGGCGATCGGGGCGCTGACGAGGGCAGGGGATATAGGCATGCGGGCTCTCTCGAAGATCGAAACGTGGGTAACTGATGGGCGAGCGTACAACCCTTGCTGGCATTCATACATCAGCCAGATGCGCCGGGTCGGCGAAAAGCCGTTATGATAAGCGCCTCTTTGGCCGGCTTACCACGCACGACATGACTGAACACGACTATCTGATCGCCTGGAGCCTGTACGCTGTCGCCGCACTGGGCTGCCTGTGGGTGAGCTTTGTGATGACCGGCTGGATGTGGCGCTACCTCAAGGAGCCGCTGCGGGTGCTGATCGCGGTGCTGTTGTTCACCCCGACCATCGTCGACCCGGCCAAGGACGTCTACGCCCCGGCCCTGGCCATTACCGCGCTGGACCTGTTGTTCAAGGTCGGCAGTACGGTCTGGACCGCCTTGCTCGACCTGGGCATGTACGCGTTGTGCGCGTTCATCGTCTACGGAGTGTTCGTACTGGTGCGCTGGCCGATCGAACGCAAGCGCAAGGCACGCCAGGCGCAACAGCAAGCCCGCCAGGAGGCGGCGGCGAAAGAGGCTGCCGAAGAAGACGAAGACGAACAGCCTTTCACTTCCGACGATCGCTATGCCCGTCGCCCGGCGCTGGTACCCGGTGCCGGCCGCGGTCGGGTCGAGCCGCGCCTGTAGCCTTTCACCTGGCCCAGTACTGACGCGAGAACCTGCCCATGTGTGAACTCCTGGGGATGAGTGCCAATGTCCCGACCGATATCGTTTTCAGCTTTACCGGCCTGATGCAGCGCGGTGGCCGTACCGGCCCGCACCGCGATGGCTGGGGCATTGCGTTCTACGAAGGACGCGGCCTGCGCCTGTTCCAGGACCCGGCGGCCAGTTGCGAATCGGAGGTGGCGCACCTGGTGCAGCGCTACCCGATCAAGAGCGAAGTGGTGATCGGCCATATTCGCCAGGCCAATGTCGGCAAGGTCTGCCTGTCCAATACCCACCCGTTCGTACGCGAGCTGTGGGGCCGCAACTGGTGCTTTGCTCACAACGGTCAACTGGCGGACTTCACACCCTTGCGCAGTTTCTACCGCCCGGTGGGCGATACCGACAGCGAAGCGGCGTTCTGCGACCTGCTCAACCGGGTCCGCGAAGCCTTCCCGGAGCCGGTGGAAATCGAGCACCTGTTGCCGTACCTGGTGCAGGCCTGCAGTGAGTACCGCGGCAAGGGCGTGTTCAATGGCCTGCTCAGCGATGGCGACTGGCTGTTCTGTTTCTGCTCCACCAAGCTGGTGCACATCACCCGTCGGGCGCCCTTTGGCCCGGCGCGGCTCAAGGATGTCGACATGATTGTCGACTTCCAGGCCGAGACCACCGCCCATGATGTGGTCACCGTGATCGCCACCGAAGCGCTGACCGAAAACGAAACCTGGAACCGCTACGAGCCCGGTCAATGGGGCTTGTGGCGCAAGGGCGAATGCATCGCCCACGGCACCACCGAACACCTGCCTGCCAACCCCTGAAAAAGACCAACAAGAGGGCTATCAATGCTGCGAAGTTATCTGCGCCTGGTGCTGTTCACCACCGGCCTGCTGTTCGGCGTCCAGGCCCCCGGCCTGATCAGCGACTACAGCAAGCGCGTCGAGGCGCACCTGATCGAGGCGCAACAGGCGATCAAGGGGTTCAAGGCCACCGCGCAGCAGTTCTTCAACGGTGATATCCAGGCGTTGATCCAGCACTACCGCAACAGCCAGGACCCGGTGTTTCGCAGTGACGCCAGCAACATCGAGACGCTGTTGACCCGCACCCAGGTGCTGGAGCGCCAATGGCTGGGTCTTCAGGGCTCCTGGCTGAGCAAGGCCTGGCACGTGACCACCGCGGCCGACCCGGACATCCGCAGAGAAACCCTCGATGGCTATACCTGGCAGGTGCTGCTGGCGCCGGCGGTGATCGGCTGGGGCGTGTTCAGCGCCTTTGTCCTGACCTTGCTGGTCGAGTGCCTGTTCCTGCTGGTCGGCTGGGTGATCAACGGCGGCCGCCGCCAGCCGCCACCGCGCGCCAGCTGGCGCTAGGCCCGGTCAGGCATGGCGCGCTCAAGGGTAGGAGCGCGCTTGCCCGCGACCGGCTGCGTTAGCAGTCGTAAAATTTCAGCGTTTAGACGATTTTTGCGAGCGCTGCGCACTCGGTCGCGGGCAAGCGCGCTCCTACAAGGGGATCTTGCGGCTGTGGGGTGTCAGGGCACCACCCGGGTCTGTTCACGGATGAACGTCATGATCGTGTCCGGCGCGTTCCACATCATCACATCGAGAATCGACAGGTTCTCGATGAAGGGGTAGGGCGCGGGGTCGTAGACCAACGGCGTCAGCGCCAGAAACCGCAGCTCGATGCCCCGGTCCAGCCAGTCCTGTGGCCTGAAGATTGCTCGACCACCCGGCGCATTGATGTAGCACCGGGCGTTCTGGAGCTGGCTGATCTCCAGCGCCCATTGCCCGGCATAGCGAATCGGCGGCAAGGGCAGTTGCAAGGCCGAACAGCGCTTCCAGGTGAAGTCCATCCCCAGGTAATCGCATACGCTTTGCAGGCTGCGGGCATTGAGTTCGGTCAGGCTGTCGTTCTGGCACAGGTCAAAGGTGCGCTCCAGCACCTGCAGGGTCTGCTTGAAGAACGGGGCCTTTTTCCGGTAGTGCTCCAGCTGGCCCTTGATGCGGCACAACGCGCCTGTACGATCCAGCACACGGGCATGCTCGATCAGCCGGCCCTGTTCCAGGGTCACCGGCACCTTGATGTACTGCCAGCCGCCTTGGGCGTCGAGCACACGGTTGCGGTTCATCCAGCTCTGGCGCTGGTAATGGACGATATCGAACAACAGGCCTTGCTCGACCGATGCAATCAACTGGAAGTAACCCAGGTACGGAAAGAAATACGGCTGCATGATGCCAAGGGTATGAGTCATTTGTCTGTGCGCACCGATAGGAAGTGGTTGAGGTGTGCGGCACAGATAACGTCAGGAACTGCCGGAAGGATCAAAGGCCGCCTTTGCAGGCGATCCATGCCTGGCCTTGTGCTTGCTTGCATGGACAGGTTAGCCCGCACCAACACCAGGGTAGTGGCCTTTTGTCGGCTGGCGGCCAGGCGGCTGGCACCGCCTGCCGTTGCTCATTTGGCCAGGTAGCGAATGCCCTCTTCGAGCCCTTCGAGGGTCAAGGGGTACATGTGCTGCGCCACCAGGTCGCGCACCAGGTGCGTCGAGGTGGTGTAGTCCCAGGTGTTCTTCGGGTACGGGTTGATCCAGATGATTTTCCTGAACCGGGCCATGAAGCGCTGCATCCACAGGTAGCCGGGTTCCTCGTTCCAGTGTTCGACACTGCCGCCCGGCTGGCTGATCTCGTACGGCGCCATGGCGGCGTCGCCGACGAAGATCACCTTGTAGTCGGCGCCATAGGTGTTGAGCACGTCCTGGGTGGCGATGCGCTGGGCATTGCGGCGCAGGTTGTCCTGCCACAGCGTCTCGTAAACGAAGTTGTGGAAGTAGTAATACTCCAGGTGCTTGAACTCGGTCTTGCAGGCCGAGAACAGCTCTTCGCAGACCTTGATGTGCGCGTCCATCGAACCGCCGATGTCGAACAGCAACAGCAGCTTGACCGCATTGCGCTTTTCGGGACGCATCTGGATGTTCAGCAGGCCGGCATCGCGGGCGGTGTGCTCGATGGTGCTGTCCAGGTCCAGCTCTTCGGCCGCGCCCTGGCGGGCGAACTTGCGCAGCCGGCGCAGCGCAACCTTGAGGTTGCGCGTACCCAGCTCCACCTGGTCGTCGAGGTTCTTGTACTCGCGCTGATCCCAGACCTTGACCGCCTTGCCCTGGCGCTTGCCGGCATCGCCCACGCGAATGCCCTCGGGGTGATAGCCACCGGAGCCGAACGGGCTGGTACCGCCGGTGCCGATCCACTTGTTGCCGCCGGCATGGCGCTCTTTCTGTTCTTCAAGACGCTGCTTGAAGGCTTCGAGCAGCTTGTCCAGCCCGCCCAGCGACTGGATCTGCGCACGCTCTTCGTCACTGAGGGAACGTTCGAATTCCTTGCGCAGCCAGTCCTCGGGGATCAGCGCCTGCAGGGCCTCGTCAAGGTCCTGCAGGCCGTTGAAGTAAGTGCCGAACGCCCGGTCGAACTTGTCGAAGTGACGTTCGTCCTTGACCAGGATCGTGCGCGCCAGAAAGTAGAACTCATCGATGTCGGCGAAGACCACACGCTTTTGCAGGGCCTCGATCAGGTCGAGCAATTCACGCAGCGACACCGGTACCCTGGCCGCGCGCATTTCATTGAACAGGTTGAGCAGCATGGCTGTCGGCCTTTTGTCTCTTGGTGGAACACAGAGGTCAGCGGTTGCCGCGCCGGCTCATGAACGCCAGGCGCTCAAGCAATTGCACGTCCTGCTCGTTCTTGACCAGGGCGCCGGCCAGCGGTGGGATGGCCTTGGTCGGGTTGCGTTCACGCAGCACCTGCTCGCCGATGTCGTCGGCCATCAACAGCTTGAGCCAGTCGACCAGCTCGGAGGTCGAAGGCTTTTTCTTCAGGCCCGGGACCTTGCGCACATCGAAGAAAATCTCCAGCGCCTCGCTGACCAGGCTCTGCTTGATGTCGGGGAAATGCACATCGACGATCTTCTGCAGGGTCTGGCGATCGGGGAAAGCGATGTAATGAAAGAAACAGCGACGCAGAAAGGCGTCGGGCAGTTCTTTTTCGTTGTTGGAGGTAATGATGATGATCGGCCGGTGACGGGCCTTGATGGTTTCATCGGTCTCGTAGACGTAGAACTCCATGCGGTCCAGTTCCTGCAACAGGTCGTTGGGGAACTCGATGTCGGCCTTGTCGATTTCATCGATCAGCAGGATGACCCGTTCGGGCGATTCGAAGGCTTCCCAGAGCTTGCCTTTCTTCAGGTAGTTGCGCACATCGTGGACCTTGTCCACGCCCAGTTGCGAGTCGCGCAGGCGGCTGACCGCATCGTACTCGTACAGGCCCTGCTGGGCCTTGGTAGTGGACTTGATATGCCAGGTGATCAGCCGGGCATTGAAGGCCTGCGCCAGTTGTTCGGCCAGCAGGGTCTTGCCGGTGCCCGGCTCGCCCTTGACCAGCAAGGGCCGCTCCAGCGTGACGGCTGCATTGACGGCCAGCTTCAAATCGTCGGTGGCGACGTAGACGGGGGTGCCTTCGAACTTCATCAGTGATCCTCGGTGCAATGTGAAACGGACTATAGCGCAGGCGTATCGGCTGACGCGCGGCGTCAATCGCTGCCTTCATAGCGGGCATTGAACGCCTGGATAAAACCGTTGCGCAAGATGCCCCAGAACGCCTGCAAACCGCTGATGTTCTTCTGGTCCACGCTGCCGCTCAGTTCCACGCGGGTCGCGAACTGATTTTTCGCCTGGTTCTTGAGCACGGTTTCGCTGGTGCCGACCAAGGCTTCCCAGACCGAGCGCAACACACCCTTGTCGCGGTCTTCGACATCCTGCTGCCAGTTGAACACCTCGACATCACGCAGCAGCGGCTTGATGTAGCCGGACAACTTGCCGTTCTCGGCCTGGGCCTCGATTACCAGGTCGCCGTGGCCGGCATTGAAGTCGAACTTGCCGTAGGCCGCGGCGAAGTCGTTCATGCGTCGCAGCTCGATGCCGCGGGCACGCAGGCGAAAATCGAAATCCTGGAAGTTGCGAAACGGATCGAAGGTCGCATGGGTTTCCAGGCTGGCGCTTTCGAGCAGGCGCGCCTTGCCTTCGAAGCGCGCATCGCGGTTGCCTTCGACATCCACGATATTGGTCAAGTTATAGAGGCTGGCGTTGACCCGGTCGGCCTGGATGCGCACCTTGGGCGTGGTGGTGAAGTTATTGAAAGTGATCCGACCGTTCTCGACCCGCGCTTCGTTGAGGGTGAAGGGCAAGACCTTTTCGAGCTGGGCGCGCCAGTCAGTGCCCTTACCGGTCTGTGACGCGGCGCGGTCCTGGCCGCCGTCGACGAAGTTCAGTTGCGGCTCGCTGAACTGCACCTCGCCCACCACCGCATGGTCGTACCACAACGCGTGCCAACTGACGGCGATGTCGATGAGCGGGGCCTTCACGAACGGCACCGGCACCTTGCCGTCGACCTTGACGATCTCCAGATCCTTGATGCGGTAGGCACCCCGCCACCAGGCCAGGTCCACATCACTGACCCGGCCACGGTAGTCGCCCATGTCGGCCAGCTTGTCATTGAGGTAGTCGCGCACCACATACGGCAGGGCCAGGTGCAGTATCAACAGCAGCGCAGCCAGGCTGGCCAGGGTCCACAAGGGCCAGCGGTAACGACGTTTCATGGGGCAAACCTCCCGGAACAGTAAGCGATGGACTGCCTGCGGCGGCACAGGTTCGCTGCAACTGGACGCCTAACCACCAGAAGAATAGGCTGTCGGGTCTTTCTCAATGCCTTTGCCACAAGGACACCGTCATGAGCCGGATCTACGCAGATAACGCCCATTCCATCGGTAACACGCCGCTGGTGCAGATCAACCGGATTGCGCCGCGCGGCGTCACCATCCTGGCCAAGATCGAAGGGCGCAACCCTGGCTACTCGGTCAAATGCCGGATCGGCGCGAACATGATCTGGGACGCCGAAGGCAGCGGCCGCCTCAAGCCGGGCATGACCATCGTCGAGCCGACCTCGGGCAACACCGGTATCGGCCTGGCGTTCGTGGCCGCAGCACGCGGCTACAAGCTGGTGCTGACCATGCCGGCCTCCATGAGCCTGGAGCGGCGCAAGGTGCTCAAGGCCCTGGGTGCCGAACTGGTGCTGACCGAGCCGGCCAAGGGCATGAAGGGCGCCATCGCCAAGGCCGAGGAACTGCTGGCGGCCAACCCCGGGCAGTACTTCATGCCGGCGCAGTTCGACAACCCGGCCAACCCGGCCATTCACGAAAAGACCACGGGCCCGGAAATCTGGGCAGACACCGACGGCGCCATTGATGTGCTGGTGGCCGGGGTCGGCACCGGCGGCACGATCACCGGCATTTCGCGCTATATCAAGAACACCCAGGGCAAGCCGATCCTGTCAGTGGCCGTCGAGCCTGAAAGTTCACCGATCATCGCCCAGGCCCTGGCCGGTGAAGCCATCGTGCCGGCACCGCACAAGATCCAGGGCATTGGCGCCGGGTTCATCCCGAAAAACCTCGACCTGTCGTTGATTGACCGGGTCGAGGCGGTCAGCGAAGACGCGGCCAAGGCCATGGCCCTGCGCCTGATGCAGGAAGAGGGCATCCTGTGCGGCATTTCCTGCGGTGCGGCCATGGCCGCCGCCGTGCGCCTGGCGCAAAAGCCGGAAATGCAAGGCAAGACCCTGGTGGTGATCCTGCCCGACTCGGGCGAGCGCTACCTGTCGACCATGCTGTTTGCCGATCTCTTTACCGACGAGCAGTTGCAGCCCTGATCGGTATGTCGATTTCTCGCCAGCGGGCCAACAGTTTATGATGGCCAACTGGCGAGCCGCCTGACACGCTCGAAGATACCCGGCCAGTCCTGCAGCTGGCCTCATGACACGCCCTGCCTGTTGTTCCCGTCCGGGAAGGCAGGCAGTGTTGAAGGAGAGTTCCATGACCTTATCGTTCGCTGTCAAGGCGTCGATCCTGCTGCTGTTCGTGGGCAGTACCCTGTTTGTGCACCTGCGCGGCCGGGCGCGGTTGCCGCTGTTGCGTCAGTTCGTCAACCATTCGGCGTTGTTCGCTCCTTACAACAGCCTGATGTACCTGTTTTCGAAAGTGCCGTCCAAGCCTTACCTGGACCGCCGCCAGTTTCCCGAACTCGATGTGCTCAAGGACAACTGGCAGGTGATCCGCGAAGAAGCCATGCGCCTGTTCGACGAGGGCTACATCCGCGCGGCCGAGAAGGACAACGACGCCGGCTTCGGTTCGTTCTTCAAGAAAGGCTGGAAGCGTTTCTACCTGAAATGGTACGACAAGGCCCTGCCGTCGGCCGAAACCCTGTGCCCGCAGACCGTGGCCCTGGTCAACAGCATCCCCAACGTCAAGGGCGCGATGTTTGCCCTGCTGCCCGGCGACAGCCACCTGAACCCGCACCGTGACCCGTTCGCCGGCTCCCTGCGCTATCACCTGGGGCTGTCCACGCCCAATTCCGATGCCTGCCGGATCTTCGTCGATGGCGAGGAATACGCCTGGCGCGACGGTGAAGACGTCATGTTCGACGAAACCTTCGTGCACTGGGTCAAGAACGAAACCACCACCACCCGTGTGATCCTGTTCTGCGACATCGAACGGCCGTTGACCAACCGCCTGATGACCCGTATCAACCGCAGCGTCAGCGCGTTTCTGGGGCGCGCCACCGCCCCGCAGAATCTCGACGACGAGCGCGTCGGCGGCATCAATCGCGCCTATGCTTTCAGCAAGCGTTTCAGCAACGGCATCAGTGGCCAGGTCAAGCAGTTCAAGCGCAGCAACCCCAAGGCTTACCGCATCCTGCGTCCGGTACTGGCGATACTGGTACTGACCCTGCTGGGGTATTGGCTGTTCGGTTAAGCGTCCCGGCCGCTCCTGTGAGGGGCCACCTTACATGGCGTCATCCTTTCCCGAAGCCGTCGCCAAATCGATACTGGCCGGCTTCGATGCTTACCGCCGTCACTTCCGGCGCCTGACCGACGGCGCCCGGTCGCGCTTCGAGCAGGCGCACTGGGCACTGATCCAGCGCGTCTCGGCCGAGCGCATCGAGCTCTATGAGCTCAAGGTCAACCAGACCGTGGCCCACTTGCGTGAGCGCTTTGCCTCATGCCCGTTGCTGGACGTCAGCCACTGGCCGTCGATCAAGCACGCGTACCTTGAGCGGATCGCCACCCGCCGCGATGCCGAGCTGGCCGAGACCTGGTTCAACTCGGTGTTCTGCGCACTGTTCAGCCATGACCTGATCAGCGACCGCTGCATGTTCATCCACAGCACCTGTCAGCCTTTGTCGCAGCACCACCCGCTGACGCAGCTTCGTCGCTACCGGCCCAAGGGCGACCTGCACGGCCTGCTGGCGCGAATCTTCGACGACTACCGTTTCACTGTGCCTTACGCCGACTTGCCCGGTGATGTGCAACGCCTGTGCGAGGTGCTGCGCGGTCATCTGCCCGATTGGGTGGTCCGCGACCCGGCGCTGCGCGTCGAGCTGTTCACCTGCGTGTTCTACCGCAACAAAGGCGCTTACCTGGTCGGGCGGCTGTTCACGGTCGATGAGCAATGGCCGCTGGTCATCGCGTTGCTGCACCGTGAAGGGCAGGGCATCGTGATCGACACGCTGATTCTGGATGAGGCCGACGTGTCGATCATCTTCTCGTTCACCCGTTCGTACTTCATGGTCGATGTCCGGGTGCCGGCGCAGTTTGTCGCTTTTGTCAAGCGTATCCTGCCGGGCAAGCACCTGGCCGAGCTGTACAGTTCGATCGGCTTCTACAAGCAGGGCAAGTCGGAGTTCTACCGCGCGCTGATTCGCCATCTGGCACGCAGCGATGACCGCTTCATCCTGGCGCCGGGCGTGCCGGGCATGGTCATGAGCGTGTTCACCCTGCCGGGCTTCAACACGGTGTTCAAGGTCATCCGCGACCGCTTTTCCCCGGTCAAGCGTGTCGACCGCGCCACGGTCATCGACCGCTACCGGCTGGTGAAGAACAGCGACCGGGTCGGGCGCATGGCCGACACCCAGGAATTTGCCGACTTCCGCTTTGCCCTCAGCCGCTTCGAGCCCGCGTGCCTGGCCGAGTTGCTGGCGGTGGCCGCCGCGACCGTGGTCATCGAAAACGGCGACACCGTGCTGATCCGTCATTGCTGGACCGAACGGCGCATGACCCCGCTCAACCTTTACCTGGCACAGGCAAGTCCCGCCCAGGTGCAGGAGGTGCTGTACGACTACGGGCTGGCGATCAAGCAACTGGCGGCGGCCAATATCTTTCCCGGCGACATGCTGCTGAAGAATTTCGGCGTGACCCGCCATGGCCGTGTGGTGTTCTACGATTACGACGAGATCAGCCTGCTGACCGAGGTCAACTTCCGCTGCATCCCCGCGCCGCGCTGCGCCGAAGACGAATGGGCGGCCGAGCCCTGGTACACGGTAGGCCCACATGACGTGTTTCCGGAAGAGTTCCCGCCGTTCCTGTTTCCTGACCCCGCACTGCGCCGCCTGTTCGAACGCCTGCATGGCGAGCTGTTCGAGGCCGGCTACTGGCAGGCCATCCAGGCCGATATCCGCGCGGGCAGGGTGATCGACGTGTTTCCCTATCGCCGCCCGATGCAGGGCTGAAGCCCCTGATTTGTTGAATATAAAATCCACCGCTTGTAGGAGCGCGCTCCTACAAAGGACGGTGATATCAGTTCAGGCTCAGGTGCCGGCTCAGTAGCGCGCGCAAGGCGGCCGGCTTGACTGGCTTGGGCAGGTAGTCGAGTCCGGCGGCGTGGACCTGGGCGATCAGTTCCTGGCGCCCATCGGCGCTGATCAGCACGCCCGGGATCGGCTCGCCCAAGTGGGTGCGCAGCCAGGCCATCAGTTCGGTGCCGGTTTCGCCTGCGTCCAGGTGGTAGTCCACCAGCGCCAGCTGCGGGCGCACGCCGCGCTCGAGCAGGGCCTGGCATTCGCGCAGGTTGCGGGCGGTCCAGACCTGGCAGCCCCAGCGGCTGAGCAGGCTGTTCATGCCGATCAGAATGCTGTCTTCGTTATCGACGCACAGCACCTGAGCGCCGTTGAGCGGCTGGCGGTCGGTCTCGACCGGGGCGGGCAGCGCCGGTGCGGCGGCCTCGGCCAGGGGCACCTGCACACTGAACACACTGCCGCGACCGGGCCAGGATCGTACCTGCAACGGATGCTCCAGCACCCGGCACAGGCCGTCGGCAATCGCCAGGCCCAGGCCCAGGCCCTTGGCCTCGCGGGTCTGGTGGCTGTCCAGGCGCTTGAATTCTTCGAAGATTTCCAGGCGTTTGTTTTCCGGGATGCCCGGGCCGCGGTCCCAGACTTCCAGGCTCAGGTAGCGCCCACGGCGCCGGGCACCCAGCAACACCGGGCCCTTGGCATAGCGAAAGGCATTGGTGAGAAAGTTCTGCAGGACCCGGCGCAGCAGCTTGGGGTCGCTGTCGATGCGCAAGGCACTGCCGCGCACGCGAAAGCCAATGTCCTGTTCACGCGCCAGCGCCGTGAACTCGGCGCCCAGGGCATCGAACAGGCTGTCGAGCACGAACGACTGGCGGTCGGGGGTGATCTTGCCGTTTTCCAGGCGCGAGATGTCGAGCAAGTCGCTGATCAGGTCTTCGGCCGAACGCAACGAGCTGTCCAGATGCCGGACCAGTTGCTGCGCGTCGCCGCAAAGGCCTTCGGGCTGGTGCGACAGTGCGGCGGAAAACAACCGCGCAGCGTTCAGCGGCTGCATGAGGTCGTGGCTGACAGCGGTGAGAAAACGGGTCTTGGACTCGTTGGCCGTTTCGGCATGGGCCTTGGCCTCGCTCAACGCCTGGTTGAGCCGCGACAACTCATGGGTACGGGCGGCCACCCGTTGCTCAAGGCTTTCATTGACCCCCTTGAGTGCGCGCTCGGCTTCGCGGAAGGCGGTGATGTCGGTAAAGCTCATGACAAAGCCGCCGCCAGGCATCGGGTTGCCGATCAGTTCGATCACCTGGCCATTGGGAAACAGGCGTTCGGAGGTGTGGGCGCGGCCCTGGCGCATCCAGTGCAGGCGCCGCGCGACATGCACCTCGGCCTCGCCCGGTCCGCACAGCCCGCGCTCGGCATTGAAGCGAATGATGTCGGCAATCGGCCGTCCGACCCCGATCAGGCCTTCGGGGTAATCGAACAGCTCCAGGTAACGGCGGTTCCAGGCCACCAGCCGCAGTGACTGGTCGACCACGCTGATGCCCTGGGTGATGTTCTCGATGGCGCCTTGCAGCAGGGCGCGGTTGAACTCCAGCACCTCGGAGGCTTCGTCGGCGATGCGCACCACATCATCAAGCTGCATTTCGCGGCCTTCAATGGCCGCCTTGACCACGGCGCGGGCCGACGAACTGCCCAGCACACCGGCCAGCAGGCGCTCGGTGTGGGCAATCCATTCGCCGTTGGCATTCTGGCTGGCATTGAAATCCTTGCCCTGGCTGTAGGCAAAGCGAATGAAGCTCTTGCTGGCGCGGTCTTCGCCGACAAAGCGCGCCGCCAGGTGCAACAGGTCATCGACCTGCACCGCCAGCAGCGAGCGGTTGCCGGACAAGGCGTGGGTCTGCTGGCCGATGAAGCGTCCGGCCTGCCAGTGTTCGGTGACCCGGGTGCGCGACAGGATCGACACCCATGCAAACAGCGTGCAGTTGCCGGCCATCGACAGCACCACGCCCTGGGTCAGTGGGCTGATCGGCAGGTCGAACGGGTTGCTGTGCAGCCAGGCCAGCAGCGGGAAGCTTTCCAGCGGCCAGCCCATGCCGTGCGCCGCCACTGGCAGCACCAGCGTGTAGAACCACAGGAAAATCCCGGTGGCCAGGCCCGCGAACACACCACGGCGGTTGGCCTGTTTCCAGTACAGGGCGCCGAACATCGCTGGCGCCAGCTGGGTGATGGCGGCAAAGGCGATCTGGCCGATGGTGGCCAGGCTGGCGGTGGAGCCGAGCATGCGGTAGCTGACATAGGCCAGCAGCAGGATCACCACGATGCTGACCCGGCGCACGGTGAGCATCCAGTGACGGAACGCCTCGAACGGCCGCTCGGTGTTCTTGCGTCGCAACAGCCACGGCAACAGCATGTCGTTGGAAACCATGGTCGACAGCGCCACGCTGGCCACGATGACCATGCCGGTGGCCGCCGAGGCACCACCGATGAACGCCAGCAGCGCCAGCGCCGGGTGCGCATGGCCCAGCGGCAGGCTGATGACGAAGGAGTCGGGCAGCACCGAGGCCGGCAGCATCATTTGCCCGGCCAGCGCAATCGGGATCACGAACAGCGCTGCCAGGGCCAGGTAGATGGGGAAGACCCATTTGGCCAGGTTCAGGTCGCGCGGCTCGATGTTCTCCACCACCGTGACATGGAACTGCCGGGGCAGGCAGACAATGGCCATCATCGCCACGCTGGTCTGCACGATCATCGACGGCCAGTTGACCGTTTCCTGCCAGTACTGCTCCAGGCGCGGGGCCAGGCGCGCCTGGTTCAGCAGGTCGCCAAAGCCGTCGTACAGGCCATAGGTGACGAACACACCGACCGCCATGAACGCCAGCAGCTTGATCACCGCCTCGAAGGCGATCGCCAGCACCATGCCTCTGTGGTGTTCAGTGACATCCAGGTTGCGCGCCCCGAACACGATGGTGAACAGCGCCAGGATCAGCGACACCACCAGCGCGGTGTCCTGGGCGCGGGTACCGGTCGAGTCGGCACCGGCGCCGATCAGGATATTGACCCCCAGCACGATGCCTTTGAGCTGCAGGGCGATGTAGGGCAGCATGCCGACCAGGCAGATCACCGCGACCATCACCGCCAGCGACTGCGACTTGCCGTAGCGGGCGGCAATGAAGTCGGCGATCGAGGTGATGTTCTCCTGCTTGCTGATCAGCACCATCTTCTGCAGCACGCGCGGCGCCAGCACCATCAGCACGATGGGGCCCAGGTAGATGGGCAGGAACGACCACAGTTGCTCCGCCGCCTGGCCCACCGCGCCGAAAAACGTCCAGCTGGTGCAATACACCGCCAGCGACAGGCTGTAGACCCAGGCCCGTTGCGCCGGGCGCAGCGAACTGCTGTGGCGATCGCCATAAAAGGCAATCGCAAACATGAACGCCATGTAGCAAAGGGCAACGACGGCGATCAGCCCGCTGGACAATGACATGCTGTATTCCATGAACAATCGAAAGCGGCAGTCTCGCATGCCGCGCAGGATTCGTCTCTGTAGGACTAATGCCGATCAGTCAAGCCTCGACGCGGACCTGTGGGAGGCAAGCTCTGCTGGCGATGGCTATGTGACAGACGCAACAGATGTGTTGGCCCTGCTGGCCCTTTCGCGGGCAGAGCCCCCTCCCACTGGATAGATGTTGCCCAAGGTCTCGTGCCTGACACCAGGCTGTGGGAGGCGGCTTGCCGGCGATGGCTATGTGTCAGACGCAGCAGGTGTATGGGCCTTGCTGGCCTCATCGCCGGCAAGCCCCCTCCCACTGGATAGATGTTGCCCCAGGTCTCGTGCCTGGCATCAGACTGTGGAAGCCAGCTCTGCTGGCGAATGCGGCGGTACAAGCGCAACAGATGTGCCTGTGTTACCGGCTCCATCGTCGGATCGCCGCCCGGAGCAGAGTTCGCTCCCACCTGTTTGGCATTCGACGACATTCATCTTGACTGATCGGCATTAGTCCTACGGTACCGGCGCGCACTTTTGGAAATGCCCTATCGACATTCCGGCGCCCAACGTCTTCAATGTGCCTCGGATTGAGCCTTGATCTTCAATCCGTCAATGCCATTCAGGACACGGACGATGAGCCAGCAGTCACAGTTTTCTCTCCTTAAAAAGCGGCGTTTCCTGCCGTTTTTCATCACCCAGTCGCTGGGGGCCTTCAACGACAACGTCTTCAAGCAATCGTTGATCCTGGCCATCCTCTACAAACTTGCGGTCCAGGGCGACCCGTCGGTGTACGTCAACCTGTGTGCTCTGCTGTTCATCTTGCCGTTCTTCCTGTTCTCGGCACTGGCCGGGCAACTGGGCGAGAAGTACCCCAAGGATGCGCTGATCCGCGTGATCAAGCTGGCCGAGATCCTGATCATGGCGGTGGGGGCGATGGGCTTTCTGTTCAATCACTTGTGGATGCTGCTGCTGACGCTGTTTGCCATGGGCACCCACTCGGCATTGTTCGGGCCGGTGAAGTATTCGATCCTGCCCCAGCATTTGCGTGAAAACGAACTGGTCGGCGGTAACGGCCTGGTCGAGATGGGCACCTTCCTGGCGATCCTGGCCGGCACCATCAGCGCCGGCGTCATGCTGACGTTCACCCACTACGCCTGGGTGGTGGCCGGCGCCATCGTGTTGGTCGCCTGCCTGGGTTTTGCAGCCAGCTGGGGCATTCCGCGCGCCGCCGCTTCCACACCGGGGCTGGTCCTGAACTGGAACATTTTCAGCCAGTCCTGGGCCACCCTGCGCCTGGGCCTTGGCCAGACGCCGGCGGTGTCGCGCTCGATCGTCGGCAACTCCTGGTTCTGGTTCGTCGGCGCCATTTACCTCACGCAGATCCCGACTTACGCCAAGGACCTGATGTTCGGCGACGAGACCGTGGTCACCCTGATCCTCACCGTGTTCTCCATCGGCATCGCGCTGGGCTCGCTGCTGTGCGAGCGCTTGTCCGGACACAAGGTCGAGATCGGCCTGGTGCCGTTCGGCTCGTTCGGCATGACCGTCTTCGGCCTGCTGCTGTGGTGGCATTCCGGGCACCTGGTCCAGCCCGAAACGATCAATGGCTGGCGCGACATCCTCGCCCAGTGGCCGGGCCGTTGGGTGCTGCTGGACATTCTGGGCATCGGCATCTTCGGTGGCTTCTATATCGTGCCGCTGTACGCGCTGATCCAGTCGCGTACCGCCGAAAGGGAACGCTCGCGGGTCATTGCCGCCAACAACATCCTCAATGCGCTGTTCATGGTGGTCTCGGCGCTGGTGTCGATCCTGCTGCTGAGCGTGGCCGGGCTGTCGATTCCCGAGCTGTTCCTGGTGGTGTCGCTGATGAACATTGCCGTCAACGTCTATATCTTCAGCATCGTGCCCGAGTTCACCATGCGCTTCATGATCTGGCTGCTCGGCCATTCCATGTACCGGGTCGAGCACCGTGACCTTGAGCAGATTCCCGACGAAGGCGCGGCCCTGCTGGTGTGCAACCATGTGTCGTTCGTCGATGCGCTGCTGATTGCCGGGGCGGTGCGCCGGCCGATCCGCTTCGTCATGTACTACAAGATCTACCGCCTGCCGGTGCTCAACTTCATTTTCCGCACCGCCGGCACCATCCCGATCGCCGGGCGCAATGAAGACATGGCCATCTATGAGCAATCCTTCAAGCGCATTGCCCGCTACCTGGCCGATGGCGAGCTGGTGTGCATCTTTCCCGAGGGCAAGCTGACCACCGACGGCGAGATCAGCGGCTTCAAGGCCGGCATGAGCCGCATCCTCGAAGAAACCCCGGTGCCGGTGATCCCCATGGCCTTGCAGGGGCTGTGGGGCAGCTTCTTCAGCCGCGACCCGGACAAGGGCCTGCTGCGCCGTCTGTGGTCGCGGGTGGTGCTGGTGGCCGGTGCGCCGATCACCGCCGACCTGGCCAAGCCGGTGGAGGTGCGCGAGCAGGTCAGGCTGTTGCGCGGCGACCGGCGCTGAGGCGTGTCACCTCAGCACGATCGACACATGGCGCTTCTTGCCCAGGCTCACTTGCCACTGTGATCCGCCAGGATCCAGTGGCAGGTCCGGGTCATCCAGCCGTTCGCCGTTCAGGCGCAGGCCGCCACCCCTGGCCAGCCGGCGCACGGCACTGAGCGACGGCTCCAGCCCCGCCTCGACCAGTAGGCCGGCCACCGACACGCCGGCCTGCAACGCTGCCCGGTTTACCGGAATCTGCGGCAGATCAGCCGTGCCATGCTCGCTGAAGATTGCCTGCGCTGCCTGATACGCCTGCTCGGCCGCTGCCTCGCCATGGGCCAGGGCCGTGACCTGGTTGGCCAGCACGATCTTGGCCTGGTTGAGCGCCGCGCCACCCTCGGCTGTGAGGTGCTCGATCTCTGTCAGGGGCAGTTCGGTAAACAGCTTGAGAAAGCGCCCCACATCGCGGTCGTCGCAGTTGCGCCAGAACTGCCAGAAATCGAACGGCGTGAGCCGCTCGCCGGCCAGCCACACCGCACCGTTCAGCGATTTACCCATCTTCTTGCCATCGCTGGTGGCCAGCAGCGGCATGGTCAGGCCGAACAGTTCACGGCCGTCACGCCGCCGCCCCAGCTCCACGCCATTGATGATATTGGCCCACTGATCGGCGCCGCCCAGTTGCACCGTGCAGTCGACACGCCGCGCCAGCTCGGTGAAGTCATGGGCCTGCAGCAGGGTGTAGCCAAACTCCAGGAATGACAGCGAATGCTCGCGATCCAGGCGCTGGCGCACGGCATCGAAGGTCAGCAGGCGATTGATCGAAAAGTAACGGCCCACCTCGCTGAGAAACTGCAAATAGCCGATGCCGTCGAGCCACTGCGCGTTATCCACCACCCGTCCCGCCGCTTCACCCAGTGCCACATAACGGGCGAAGGTTGCACAGATGCCGGCGATATTGGCGTCAATCTGCGCCTGCGACAGTACCGGGCGGCTCTCATCGCGAAAGCTGGGGTCGCCGATGCGTGTGGTCGCGCCGCCGATCAGCATGATCGGTCGATGCCCGGCCTTCTGTAGCCAGCGCATCAGCATCAGGCCCTGCAGGTGGCCGACATGCAGGCTGTCGGCGGTGGCGTCGAACCCCAGGTAGACAGTGCGCGGCGCCTGGGCCAGGTGCTGGCGCAAGCCTTCGATGTCCGTGGCTTGATGAATGAAGCCGCGCTGTTGCAGGGTGTCGAGGATGTCGGAGGTCATGAGGTTCAGCCTGCCAGGAATTCATGTGATCAATAGGTTGAAAATAGCACAACCTACCGATAGGTAGTCTTGGCGATCATAGGCAAGCCTGGCCTGCGGGGCAACTGTTGATTGGGGAAGAGCTGTAGATGGCCGAGTCGCATGGACCCGGCAGTGTGGGTGAGCCGCGCTTTTAAAGCCGGGCCACCCACGCTGGCGTTCACGCGTTTATGCTTTTGAGTCAAGCGGCCCGGTGGGCGCCTGTTCATCAGGCATCTTGCGAAAGTACGTCGCCAGCAAGGCGCCGGAAATGTTGTGCCAGACGCTGAACAGCGCGCTGGGCACCGCCGCCAGTGGCGAGAAGTGCGCTGCGGCCAATGCGGCGCCCAGACCGGAGTTCTGCATGCCGACTTCCAGCGACAGCGACTTGCGCTGTGGCAGGGGCAGCTCGAACAGCTTGCCGGTGAAGTACCCCAGCAGGTAGCCGAAGCTGTTGTGCAGCATGACCAGCGCCATGATCAGCAGGCCCGACTCGGCAATCTTCGCCTGGCTGGCGGCCACCACGGCGCAGACGATCAGCACGATACTGACCACCGACACCAGCGGCAGCACCTGCACGGCATAACTGACCCGTGCGCCCAGCAGGCGCTGGACAACCACGCCCAGCACGATCGGCAGGATCACCATCTGCACGATCGACAGGAACATGTCGACGAACGACACCGGCAGCCAGGCCGAGGCCAGGAACCAGATCAGGGTCGGGGTCAGCACAGGGGCGAGCAGGGTGGTGACCGAGGAAATCGCCACGGCCAGCGCCAGGTCGCCCTTGGCCAGCCAGGTCATGACATTGGAGGAGGTGCCGCTCGGGCAGCAGCCGACCAGAATCACGCCGACCGCAATTTCCGGCGGCAGGGCAAAGACCTGGCACAGCAGCCAGGCGACGCTGGGCATGATCACGAACTGTGCGGCCACGCCCAAGGCCACGCGCCACGGGTGGCGGGCGACCTCGGAGAAATCCTCGACCTTGAGCGTCAGGCCCATGCCGAACATGACCAGGCCCAGCAACGGCACGATCCAGCCCTTCAGGCCAATGAACACCTGTGGGAACAGGAACGCCAGTACCGCAAACAGCAAGACCCAATACGCAAAGGTGTTGCCGACAAAACGACTCAAGGCTGCCAGTGCACGCATGGCCCTTTCCTTTTCTTATGGTTTTCTTCAATGAAAAGCGCCGCCTCGCAGGGCGGCGCCAGATAACGATACCGCTTAGATCCCTTGCGGAATCTCTTCACCGCCCAGGGCTTCGAACAGCTCAGGCAAAAATTCGCCGAAGGTCAGCATCATCAGCGTGAAGCTGGCGTCCAGCTGGCCCAGGGCTTCGTCGCCGCCGTCCTGTTCGGCCTGGTCCTGCAGCAGTTCCTCGAACTTCAGACGCTTGATCACCAGCTTGTCGTCAAGCACGAACGACAGCTTGTCCTGCCAGGCCAGCGACAGCTGGGTGACGATCTTGCCGGTGTTCAGGTGCAGCTGGATCTCGTCGCCGGTCAGGTCCTGGCGCTTGCAGCGCACGATGCCGCCGTCTTCATGGGTGTCGCGCAGTTCGCATTCGTCCAGCACGAAGAAGTTGTCGGCGGCTTTCTGGGTCTTGACCCAGTCGGTCAGCGTGGCGCTTGGTGCGACCTTCACGGTCAGCGGACGCACCGGCAGCGAGCCGATCACTTCACGCAGGGTCGACAGCAGGTCTTCGGCACGCTTGGGGCTTGAGGCGTTGACCAGGATCAGGCCTTGTTTAGGCGCAATGGCGGCGAAGGTCGCCGAGCGACGAATGAAAGCGCGTGGCAGGAAGGCCTGGATGATTTCATCCTTGATCTGATCGCGTTCCTTTTTGTAAACCTTGCGCATCTGCTCGGCCTCGATCTCGTCGATCTTCTCTTTGACGGCATCGCGCACCACGCTGCCGGGCAGGATGCGTTCTTCCTTGCGCGCGGCAATCAGCAGAAAATCCTGGCTGACATGCACCAGGGGCGCGTCTTCACCTTTGCCGAACGGTGCCACGAAGCCGTAAGTGGTCAACTCCTGGCTGGCACAGGCCCGCGCAGGCTTGGTGGCGAGGGCGGTTTCCAGCGCCTCGGCATCGAACGGCACGTCCTGGGTAAGGCGATAGACAAGCAGGTTTTTGAACCACATGGGGTGAGTCTCTCTTTCCATTGCAAAGGGGGCATTATTCGCTGCCTGGACCCTCCGGGCCAACCCTGAGCTAAGTCTTTGGAAAATTTATAAATTTTTTTGATTAAGTGCTTGCCAGCAATAGAGTGTGTCCGTAGAATGCGCGCCACACCGAGAGACAAGGGGTGATTAGCTCAGCTGGGAGAGCATCTGCCTTACAAGCAGAGGGTCGGCGGTTCGATCCCGTCATCACCCACCATCTCAGTGTTATGCGCAGCGGTAGTTCAGTCGGTTAGAATACCGGCCTGTCACGCCGGGGGTCGCGGGTTCGAGTCCCGTCCGCTGCGCCATCTTCAGCCTGGGTTCACTGAACGATCCGGGCTAACAAAAAAGCGACCTTCGGGTCGCTTTTTTCGTTTCTGGTGCTCCTGAGCGACCTCTTGAGCCACGGCTGACCGTGGCTTTTCCTGTGGGCTATTTTTTAGCGGGTAAACCGATGACCCGGCCGAGCAGGGCAGGCCTTGGCAGCTCGGCCTGCCCGGCGCTGATCGTGGCGAGTCGTTCCAGGATGGCCTCGGTAAATGGCGCCGCATGCGGCCCGGCCAGGTCGACGTGCAGCAGCATCTGCTCATTGCCGGCCAGTTCCTGGTGCTCTCCAACCCGATGCAGGCTGTGATAAAGGTGCAGGCGCTTGGTGTCGTGGCCGATCAGTTGGGTGTGCACCTCGACCTCGGCATCCAGTTTCACTTCATGCAGGTAATTGAGGTGCAGCTCCAGGGTGAACAGTGAATGGCCGCAGGCTTCACGGTGATCGCTGTCCAGGCCCAGGGTGTTCATCAGCGCGTCGGTGGCGTAGCTGAAGATCAGCAGGTAGAACGCGTCGCGCAGGTGGCCGTTATAGTCGACCCAATCAGGCTGGATGCGGGTGGTGTAGGTGGTCAGTGCAGGCATGGGCGGTACTCGGCTTGGCATGGGTCAGTCGGCGAAGTTCATACCGTGCCTGGCCTTGGTGGCCTTCACGGCCTCCAGTACGGCAAGCAGGCAATCATCACGGTAACGCTCCAGGGCTGAAATGCTGTGCTGGCCCAACTGCTCGGTGGTGCCTTGGACCACATCGTCGATCAACCGGTCGGTCAGTTCCGGTGCCGGCAGATAGGTCCACGGCAACTGCAGCGCCGGGCCGAACTGCGCCATGAAGTGCCGCATACCGGCATCGCCACCGGCCAGGGTGTAGGTCAGGAAAGTGCCCATGAACGACCAGCGCAGGCCGGCGCCAAAGCGAATCGCGTCATCGATTTCGCCCGTGGTCGCCACGCCGTCATTCACCAGGTGCAGTGCTTCACGCCACAGCGCTTCCAGCAGACGGTCAGCGATAAAGCCGGGGACCTCCTTGCGCACATGCAGCGGGCGCATGCCGAGCGACTCATACACCGTGATCGCCGCCTGGATCGCCTCGGGTGCGGTGTGCTTGCCGCCGACCACTTCCACCAGCGGCAGCAGGTACACCGGGTTGAACGGGTGTCCGACCACGCAGCGCTCTGGATGGGTGGCGTTTTCATAGAACTCGCTTGGCAGCAGCCCGGAGGTGCTTGAGCCAATCAGTGCCTCGGGTCTGGCAGCGGCGCTGATCTGACGGTGCAATTGCAGCTTCAATTCCAGGCGTTCCGGCGCGCTTTCCTGGATAAAGTCGGCGTCTTTCACGCATTCTTCAATGGTGTCGACAACGCGCAGGCGGTCCTGGGAGGCACCCGCTGCCAGGCCCTGTTGCTCCAGGGCGCCCCAGGCATTGGCCACGCGTTGGCGCAGTGCAGCTTCGGCGCCCGGCGCCGGGTCCCAGGCGACGACATCCAGGCCGTGGGCAAGGGCGCGGGACACCCAGCCGCTGCCGATAACGCCGCTGCCCAGGGCGGCGAAGGTTTTGATCTCAGTGATAAAGCGCATGACGATTTCCTGAAGGGGATGGGTAATCTGTTGTGGCGACGGGCCAGCCATCGTCCACGGTCCTGATGCCGGTTTCGGACATCGGTCAGCCGCGCTGCGCAAGGCCCATCTTCACGCGGCCTTCAGCCGGGGTCAGTACGCGTGCGCCCAGGCGGCTGAGGATTTCGCCGGCGCGTTCCACCAGTTGGCCATTGGTCGCCAGTACGCCCTTGTCCAGCCACAGGTTGTCTTCCAGGCCGACGCGCACATTGCCGCCCAGCAGCACCGCTTGCGCCGCCATCGGCATCTGCATGCGGCCAATGCCGAAGCCGGCCCACACGGCATCGGCCGGCAGGTTGTCGACCATGGCCTTCATGGTGGTGGTGTCGGCCGGTGCACCCCACGGAATGCCGAGACAGAGCTGGAACAGCGGGTTGTCGAGCAGGCCTTCCTTGATCATCTGCCTGGCGAACCACAAATGACCGGTGTCGAAGATTTCCAGCTCGGCCTTTACCCCCAGTGCCTGAATGCGTCTGGCCCCGGCGCGCAGTTGCGCCGGGGTGGACACGTAAATGGTGTCGCCGTCGCCGAAGTTCAGGGTGCCGCAGTCCAGGGTGCAGATTTCCGGCAGCAGTTCTTCGACATGGGCCAGGCGGGTCAGCGGGCCGACCAGATCAGTGCCCGGGCCGAAGGCCATCGGATTTTCCCCCGCGCCGATCTCAAGGTCGCCGCCCATGCCGGCGGTCAGGTTGACGATGATGTCGATGTCGGCCTCGCGGATGCGCTGCATGACTTCACGGTACAACGCCACATCGCGGCTGAACCTGCCAGTCTCGGGGTCGCGCACATGGCAATGCACCACGGTGGCGCCGGCCTTGGCGGCTTCCACGGCGGCCGCGGCGATCTGCTTGGGCGTGACCGGTACATGCGGGCTTCTGGCGGTCGTGTCGCCAGCACCGGTGAGTGCGCAGGTGATGATGACGTCATGGTTCATGAGGCAATTCCTTAGGGCGTGTTAAGGCTGTTCGCAGCCTTTCAAAGCGGCGAAGCGGTGATTGAACAGGGATTATTTGCCGGTCAGTTGCAGGTTGGCGGCCGCTGGTTTGCCGTCGAAGGTGGTCACGCCTTCCAGCCAGCGAGCCTGATCCTGCGGGTGATCCTTGAGCCACTGCCTGGCCGATTCCAGCGGATCCTTGTGATCCAGCAACGGCTGCATCATCCGGCTCTCGTCGGCGGCGGTGAACGTCAGGTTGCTCAGCAGCCGGTGCGCGTTGGGGCATTGCCCGGCGTAGGTGGGCGAGGTCACCGTCCAGACGGTGGCCATGCCTTCATTGGGGCCCAGGGCATCTTCGCTGCCGGTGAGGTAGGTCATGGCGACGTTGATGTTCATCGGGTGCGGCGCCCAGCCGAAGAACACCACCGCTTGCTTGCGGCGTACGGCGCGGTCCACCGCAGAGAGCATGCCGGCTTCGCTGGACTCCACCAACTGGAACTTGCCCAGGCCGAACTGGTTCTTGCCAATCATCGCCTTGATCTGGGTATTGGCTCCCGAGCCTGGTTCGATGCCGTAGAGCTTGCCGCCCAGCTCCTTTTCAAACCGGGCAATGTCGGCAAAGGTCTTCAGGCCCTTGTCTGCCAGGTAGGTCGGCACCGCGAGGGTGGCACGGGCGTCTTGCAGGCTGGGTTTGTCGAGGACCTTGACCTGTCCGGCGTCGACAAACGGGGTAATGGTCTGGGTCATCAGCGGGTTCCAGTAGCCCAGAAACAGGTCCAGGCGCTGGTCGCGGATGCCGGCGAAGATGATCTGCTGGGACGCGCTGGTCTGTTTGGTCGTGTAGCCGAGGCCATCGAAAAGCACTTGGGCCATGGCGCTGGTGGCCATGACATCAGTCCAGTTCACCACACCCATGCGCACGGTCTGGCAGGACGCGGCATCCGCTGCCATCACCGGTGTACTCAGGATGGCGCTGGCGCCGAGTGCGAACGCGCAGCGGCTGATCAGTCGGTTCATGGTGGAGCCCTCGGCAGTCGTTATTGTGGGGAGGCGGCGTCTTTGTGCACCGTGACGCCACGTTACGGACCTTCGAGGCTGACAAAGCGTACGGCGGCGACCGGCGCTTGCACTGTGGCGACCTGAACGCTTGAATCTGCCTGTGAACGGGAGTATCACAGTGCCACGCTGCCCGTCCTTCGAGAGCGCCATCGTGGTCCAGAACTTCTACTTTTTGCTGATGCCAGGGTTTTCGGCCATTGGCTTTATCTCCGCGCTGGAGCCTTTGCGGGTGGCCAACCGCTTTCGTGGCGAGTTGTACCGCTGGCAAATAGTGAGCGCCGACGGCGGTGCGGTACTGGCGAGCAATGGCATGTCGGTCAATGCCGATGCCGCGCTGGAGCCGCTGAAAAAAGGCGCGACCCTGCTGGTGGTTGCCGGCTTCGAACCCTTGCAGTCCGTCACGCCTGCGCTACAGCACTGGCTGCGTCGCCTCGATCACGAGGGCGTGACCCTCGGTGCCATTGACACCGGCGCCTGTGTACTGGCCGAGGCGGGGCTGCTTGATGGCCATCGCCTGACCCTGCACTGGGAAGCCATCGACGCCTTCAAGGAGTCCTATCCACAGTTGACGGTGACCCAGGAACTGTTCGAAATCGACCGCCGCCGCATCACCTGCGCTGGCGGCACCGCCTCCATCGACCTGATGCTCGACCTGATCGCCCAGGCGCACGGCCCGGAGCTGGCCATCCAGGTTTCCGAACAATTCGTGCTCGGCCGCATCCGTCCGCGCCAGGACCACCAGCGCATGCAGATCGCCACGCGCTACGACATCAGCAACAAGAAGCTGGTGCAGGTGATCGGCGAGATGGAACAACACACCGAACCCCCGCTGAGCACCCTGGTGCTGGCCGAGACGATCAAGGTCACCCGGCGCCAGCTGGAGCGCTTGTTCCGTCTGCACCTGAACGACACACCGAGCAATTTCTACCTGGGGCTGCGCCTGGAAAAAGCCCGGCAACTGCTACGCCAGAGCGACATGAGCGTGCTGGAAGTCAGCCTTGCCTGCGGGTTCGAGTCGCCGTCGTATTTCACCCGTCGTTACCGGGCGCGGTTTGCCAGATGCCCGAGGGAGGATCGGCGACGCGAAGTGACTTGAGCATCGCTTTTGCAAGCGCCGTCCAAGGCACGGCTGCAATCGTGCCGTCGAACAAGAACCGTCATCAACTGCCGCGTTGTATCTGTTCCAGGATCAGGCTGTCGGTGATGCTCATATCGTCCAGCAACAGGAACAGCTTGCTCAGCACTTCGGCCATTTTCTGGTCGGTGTCGGCGAACGGCAGGTAGAACGCCGTGGGCTGGCTGCCGGCGGGCACGATGCACAGGTAGTTGCCTGGTTCGATATGGATGACCGCGCTGCCCAGGTGAAGGCGGTAGTTCGCCCGTTGCCCGGTAATGCGCAGGAAATGCCCCTCGCACCGGACGTTTTGCAGCCCCAGCCCGGCAATCAGCTCACCAACCAGTTCGGCGCGTCGTTGCAGGGTTTCCTGGCTGGTGCTGTAGCCGTCGGCGGCGTGGGCCACCGACACCAGCAGGTCGGCGTCACGCATGACTTCCGAGAACAGCAGCGGCGGGACCTGCTCAAGCGCCAGGGCATCGCCGTCGCGCCGGAACGCAATGGTGCCCAGGACAACATGTTCGGTCTCCGAAAGGTAATGGCCGGTCTCCAGGAAGTCGAACCGGGCCTGGACACCGTGTTCCTTGCTCGAATAATGCACATCCTCGACGCTTGAGGTCGACCAGTGGCGCGCTTGCAACAACCGGGCGGCGACCTTGCCTTTGAGGCGGTGGCCGGCAAACCGGTTGGACCACAGGGTGGTGTCGCGCTCGGCTGGCGTCAGCAGGTACAGCTCGCGAAAGGCTTGCTTGAACGGCTGCACGCGACGGTGGCTGACCACCTCTTTCTGCCAGGCCGACAGTTGTCCTGCCGTGAACAGGTGAAAAGGGTGGGCAATACGCAGGCTCTTTTCAACGACGTGCTGGCGGCCTTCGAGGTTCGTCACCGTCAGCGTGGCGGCATCGAGCCAGCCCAGCACCGTGTCGTCGGCCTGCACGATCAGTTGTTCCAGCAGCAGGCGAACGGCAGGCAGGTTCAACAGCGGCCCAAGGTCGGCCAGTGCCAGGGTTTCGCCGCTGCTCATCATCGCTTCCAGCGTGCGGCAGAAGCGGGCGATCTGTTCCTTGAGTTGGCTCTGCTGCGCTTTCAAGGCCATGAAGTCGGCGTTTTTACGCAGCGCAGGCGGTGCGCTCTTGAGCGTTTTTCCCGCTTTGCCGATGTGCAGCGTCGGCGACAGGCCGTCGATCACCATCGTGACCTCATAGCCATCCAGGGTGGCGGCGGTCACGGCGGATTCGGCGATCTGCGATTCCATCGCCCACTCCAGGCGAATCGCCGAAGGATAACCGGCGACACGCGCCAGGTTTTCCAGGCCCGCCTGTAGGGCCGCGTGAGAGTTGGCCTGACGCTCGGCGCCGTACTTGCACACCTCCTTGTGCAGCTTCTTGAACATCAGGTAGCGCTGGCGAATGTCGTCCACATCGGTGACGGGCAGCACGCCATAGATGCGCATGGCGGCCTGCGCATGACGGGCCAGCTTCTTTTCCAGCACCGGTCGGCCGATGCCGCGGTAGGCGTCGAGCAGCAGGCGGGTCTGGGGAAACGCCCAGTGCGAGGGTTCGAGTGCTGCCAGATAATCGCGCAGATGGTCCGGGTCGGCGTCGGCCAGCGCCTGGTCCAGCCGGTCGCGATCCACCACCCCCACGGTTTCATCCAGCGTATTGGGCAGGTCGCTACCCCAACCGGAGCGAGGTGCCAAGGCAATGTCCAGGTATACATGCTGGAAGGCTTGCAGGTCGTTCCAGCCGAGCGCGTCGAGCAGCACCGGACTGGCCTGGCCGGCGTAGGGCAGGGCGGTCAGCAGGGTAGCTTTAGAGAAAGCGCGCAGCGCTGTGCGCAGTTCTGCTGACTGGCTACCCGGCAATTGCTCAAGCCTCAGGAAGCGCTCAAGCACCGCGGCTGTATCACCAAAACCGTCATGGAAGTGAGCCGGCGTCATGCCCAGGCGTTCGATGACCCCCAGCGCCTGCAGCAGCCAGCGCGGCTGGAACACCTCGACCGAACGGAAGGTGTCGGCTAGCCTTGCGGCGTTATCGGGCAAGGCGGCCAGGGCCGCCTCGACATAGCGAACGGTGAAATCAATCAGTTCCGGTGGCACGGCCGTGGTGGCGGCGGCGCCAGAGGCATCCTGTGGTGGCGGTTGATCATCGATCTCTTCGTCTGTGGGCTGTTCATCCTCGTGCTCTGCGAATGCCTCATCGGCATACCGATCCGGGTCAGCGTCGTTGCTGTCCAGCCCGCTATCGTCCGAATAGCCCATCATGGCGCGGCCCCAGGTGTCGGCGGCCCGCACAAAACGCGGGTAATCAAGGTCACCGGCGTGCAGCAGGGCCGCCGCGATGCGCCTGATGTCCTGGTAGGCGTAGAGATAGGCGTCGGCGATTTTTCGCGGTTCGTCATGCGGCGAGGACAATGGCTGCTCGCGGTTCCAGCGGCCATCGAGCAACCATCCGGCGACGCTCTGCCAGGCCGCGGTGGGCGGGTAATGGCTCAGGCGCCTGATGCAGTCCTCGACATCCGGAAAAGCCCAGGCCTGGTCGTGACGCCGGCGGTAACAGGCCGGGCCATCTTCATCCGAGGGCAATGGATAGTCACTGTCCTCGAAGGCGTGTTGCAGCATGTGCTGCAACCGCGCGCCGATCTGTTCTTGCGCATAGGCATCCGGGTGAGCAGTGATCCAGGCATCGCAGAGTCGGTACTGCAACTCATGACGCTGTTGATCGCGGCGATCTTCCAGATCGTCCCAGACGGTGGGGAAGACAAAACCATCCGCCAGTGCCTTGGGGCCCTCCTCAGGATGCTGCCTGACCCAGTCGGTGGCGATGCGCAGCAAGTCGACACTGTTCCAGAAGTCGGGCTCGCCTTCGTCATGGCCTATGAGTTCGCGATTGTTATCCAGCGCGTTTTCGCAGAACACGCGCAGGGCGGCGAGGCGTGTGGCTTGTTCGGGCACAGGACGGCGTAATGGCATAAGGCATCCGGAAAGTGAGCGACAAGGATCAACCGCCCATCAGGGGGATCAGGCGGATAAAGGCGAGCGTGGAGGTCGGATTCAGCTCGATTGACTCATCGAGCCGTTGCAGCATGACGCCGTTGTGCAGAATGCGGAACGCACGGGTTTCAAATCCTTTCAAGGCACGCCTGATTTCAAGGCCGACGTCCAGCGCTGGAGCTGCGCGGGCCTGGGGCATGGCAATTGCGCCTTCAACGGCTTGTTGAGCGATGTCCCGCTCGCTCAGGTACTGGCGGTCGAGTACGTCACGCAGCGAGGCCTGATGCGCGACGTGTCGGACCGACAGCACGGCGATCTGTTCGGCCACCGCCAGGCCGATGAGCTCGGCGACCGTCAGGGTCGATGAGACGGGGCTCAGGCTGACCGAAGGCAGCAAGGGCTCCTGGCGTGCGCCTCTGAGGCAATAGCTATGAATCACTAATTCCACGGGGCATTCCTCGCAAGCCAGGCCGGCCGGGTGGTGAGTGTATCCCGGCGGATCGCTTGTCTGCATGCGCCGCGTCTTTTATCAAATACCCATGAACGTGCAGATTTATCGGGATGTGGATTGGCCGCGTATTATGGATTCGCTCTACACCGGCCCCTTGGGCGCTGGGGTCTGCCCTGGTACGTAAACGTTGATGTTACAAAAGCTTGCTATTGCCGAAAGGGCGCCGTAGAATGCGCGCCGCACCGAGATACAAAAGGGTGATTAGCTCAGCCGGGAGAGCATCTGCCTTACAAGCAGAGGGTCGGCGGTTCGATCCCGTCATCACCCACCAATCTCAGTGCAATGCGCAGCGGTAGTTCAGTCGGTTAGAATACCGGCCTGTCACGCCGGGGGTCGCGGGTTCGAGTCCCGTCCGCTGCGCCATCTTCAGCCCAGGTTCACTGAACGACCCGGGCCAAACAGAAAAGCGACCTTCGGGTCGCTTTTTTGCTTTCTGCGCGTTGAACAGGCCGTTGTGACCTTGACGCCCTTGCCCCAAGCCAATGCCTGCATATTTATACTCGTGCTGAATTAAACGTCCCGGATTAGATAAGGTTTATTCATATTTGGATATAGCCAAATAGAATTATCTGCCTTTTATGAATTCCGTTATGTTTGGTTTCAACAGCCTACCCCCGCACCCAGGATGGTCCCAATGTGAAGAAGCGCCTGCCTCGCAGACCTTCACACCCCAGGCCAGACGCCTGAGGCTGTGCAGGCTGTCAGGGTGATCCCAGAGGATCCCTGAGCAGGCATGTTGGAAGGGAGTTTCCCCCATGCTGCATACCCCATCCCGTCTCCGGTTTTCCCCCTGCCTTGTGCCCGTCCGGCCTCTCCAGACCGGGTCACGCCCGGCGTGTGGCCTGGCGCCACCCGGCCTTGATAGCTGAAGTCTGCCTGCACGCGCCTTGCCGTTGAGGTCGACGCGCTGCCCGGACTTTGACCCACCCCTTTGTTGACACGCCATCGCGACGATGGCGTGCGTACCCGACTGCGCCGTCTGGCGACACGGATGGCGCATGCCATTCGTTCTGGAGTGACCATGGAGCCTGTGATTCAAGGCAAAGGTGCGCAAGAAAGCCGCCCTACATTCGCACCCGTCCCGTTGGGGCTGGCCATTGCCGGGCTGTTTTGGGCCGGTGCCGTGCAGGCCGATGACCCGGCACTTGCGCCCCGTAGCCAGGCCGACACCCTGTCGACCGTGGTGGTGACCGGCAACCGCGGTGCTGAGCAGCGCACGGTGACCAGCAGCCCGGTGCCGATTGATGTCGTGGGCGCCAGGCAATTGCAGGAAACCGGCAAGCCCGGCCTGATGGAAGCCCTGAGTGCGGTAATCCCGTCGCTGACCCTGCCGGAAAAGACCGGCTCCGATGCCAGCGGCATGGTCAAGGCCCCCAACCTGCGCGGCCTGCCGGCCTCCGAGGTGCTGGTGCTGGTCAACGGCAAGCGCCGCCACACCAGCGCGACGTTGAACATCAACGGTATCAACACCGGCGCAGCGCCCGCGGACCTTGACCTGATCCCCATCAGCGCCATCGACCACGTCGAGGTGCTGCGCGACGGTGCCGCGGCGCAATATGGCTCGGACGCGATTGCCGGGGTGATCAATATCATCCTCAAGGCCGACACCAGCGGTACGTCCATCACCCATGCCGGCATCGGCTACGACGGCAAGAAGCAGACCGTGCAGCAGAGCCTGAACAAGGGCTTCGAGATGGGTAGCGGCGGTATCCTGCAACTGGCCCTTGATGCGCGCAGCCAGAACGACGACAACAAGGCCAGCGACAATGGCTACACCTATGCGCAGGCCTATGACCTGGCGGGCAAATCGACCTATGGCGGTTACGGCACGCCGAAGAACAACCTGCTCAACCTGGCCTACAACGCCGAACTGCCGGTTGGCGACGACCTGACCCTGTACTCGTTCAGCACCTGGTCCCGGCGCCAATACGAGCAGGGCCAGAATTTTCGCCTGCCGACCATCGTCAACACCATTCGTACCGGCCCCAATGGCTACCCGAGCGGCTACACGCCCACCTGGTACATCGATGAAGAAGACTTCCAGGCCGCTTTGGGCGGCAAGGGCCAGGTCGGTGCCTGGGACTGGGATTTGTCGACCACCTATGGCCGTAACCATGCCGAACAGGGCACCTGGCACAACCAGAACCCGTCGCTGGGCGAGGCCACGCCCAATTCGTTCAAGTCGGGCACCTGGATTGCCAGCGAACTGACCACCAACCTGGATTTCAAACGCGGCTTCGACGTTGGCCTGAGCAAGCCGCTGGATGTGTCGCTGGGGTTCGAGCATCGCCGTGATGGCTATGAGGTCGAGGAGGGCGACTGGGCGTCCTGGGCCAACGGTGGTTATTGCCTGGCGGCGGGCAACTGCGCGGCCTCCGGCGCGCAGGTCACCAACGGTATTGCCCCCGACCAGACCGACAAGGCTACCCGCAACAGCCTGGCCAGCTACATCGACGTAGGGTTCAACCCGTTGCCGCAGTGGTACGTAGGCACGGCGCTGCGCTACGAGCATTACAACCAGGGCGTGGGCGCCACCCGCAGCGGCAAGCTGACCACCCGCTATGAATTCACGCCACAGTTTGCCGTACGTGCCACGGTGAGCAACGGCTTTCGGGCGCCGTCCCTGGCCAACAGCCTGTTCAGTGCCCGCTCGACCACCTATGGCGTGGTCGATGGCGTCTACCAGTCGATCAACTATGGCGTGCTGCCGGTGGATTCGGGCGCGGCCAAGGCGCTGGGCGCCGAATCGCTCAAGCCAGAGCGCTCGACCAACTTCAGCGTGGGCCTGACGCTGACGCCCACCGAGCGCCTGAGCCTGACTGCCGATGCCTATGTGATCAACCTGCGTGACCGCATCACCCTGACCAATACCTTGCTGGGCAGCGAAGTCACCCAGGTGCTGCTGGGCAATGGTATCGACTCGACCTCGGGCGGGCAGTATTTCATCAATGGCGCCGACACCCGCACAAAAGGCATCGACCTGGTCGGCAACTACCTCCAGGACCTTGAAGCCTTCGGCTCGCTGCGCTGGACGGCGGCGTTCAACTACAACGACACCGAGATCCTCAACTACAAGAACTCCACCACCATCCTGGGCACCGACTACGCGCTGATGGACCGCCAGGCGCGCAACGTGATCGACGGCGTGCAGCCCGCCACCAAGTTCATCCTCAGCGGCGACTGGCAGGTCGAGCGCTTCAACGTCAACCTGACCCTGACCCGCTACGGCAAGTACACCGAGGTCAATGCCGCCAGCGACCGCTCGCTGGATCGCACCTACCAGGCCCGCTGGATCACCGACCTGGACGTGGGCTACGACATCACCCGCGACCTGAACCTGGCCATCGGCGCCAAGAACCTGTTCGACCTGTACCCCAGCAAACAAGGCGTGCCCAGCAGCACCATGGTCAGCAACTACGGCACCTACTCGCCGTACGGCTTCACCGGTGGCTACTACTACACGCGCCTGAGCTACGCCTTCTGAGCCGCCCGTGCGCTCGATCACGACACACGTCTTTGCCTGCGAGGAACATCACATGCCGACCATCGCCAAACCCTTCGATCTGCACCGCGAGGTCAAGGATTACACCGCCGTGGCCCCACGCCGACAGGCGCCTGTCCAGGTGCTGCGGGTAGTGCCGACGCGCCATCCGTGGCGCTGGGTCGGCACCGCGTTCGCTGCTCTGGTGCTGCTGACCCTGGGGCATTCGCTGTTGACCAACCCACGCTGGGAATGGGGCGTGTTCGCTGAATGGTTCCTGGCACCGTCAGTGCTGCGTGGCCTGGGCCAGACCTTGCTGTTGACCCTGCTGGGCACGCTGTTCAGCATTGTGCTCGGCACCGCGCTGGCCCTGGCGCGGCTGTCGAAGTCGCCGCTGCTGGCATCGCTGGCCTGGGGGTATATCTGGTTCTTTCGGTCGCTGCCGGCGCTGCTGGTGCTGATCATCCTCTACAACTTCGCCTACCTCTACGACCACATCGTGCTGGGCGTGCCGTTCACCGGCTGGGTGCTGGCCGAATGGTCAACGGTGGATGTGCTCAGCCAGTTCACCGTGGCGGTGCTGGGCCTGTCGCTGATGCAGGCGGCCTACACCGCCGAGATCATCCGCGGCGGCATCCTGGGCGTCGATCAGGGCCAGCATGAAGCGGCCGCCGCGCTGGGCTTGCCGGCCCACCGGCGCATCCTGCGCATCATCCTGCCGCAGGCGCTGCGTTCGATCCTGCCATCGGGCTTCAACGAGATCATCGGCCTGGTCAAGGGCACCTCGATTGTCTACGTGCTGGCGCTGCCCGAGCTGTTCTACACCGTGCAGGTCATCTACAACCGCACCCAGGCGGTGATCCCGCTGCTGATCGTGGCCACGGTCTGGTACCTGATCATCACCAGCGTGCTGACCGTCCTGCAGTACTACGTCGAGCGTTACTTCGCCCGCGGTACCTGCCGGGTCTTGCCACCGACACCGCTGCAGCGCGTGCAGCACTGGATCGAGGTGCGTCGTCATGGCTGAAGCCACTGCTGCACGGCCGGCCGGCCATATCCGTATCCAGGGCGTGGGCAAGCGTTACGGCCAACATGAGGTGCTCAAGGGCATCGACCTGGACATCGAGCCGGGCAAGGTCACGGTCATTCTCGGGCCGTCCGGCTCGGGCAAGTCGACCCTGCTGCGCACCATCAACCACCTGGAAAAGATTGACCACGGGCTGATCACCATCGACGGCGAGTACGTCGGCTACCGGCGCAAGGGTGAGCTTCTGTACGAACTCAAGGAGCGCGAAGTCCTCAAGCGCCGGGCCGAAGTGGGCTTTGTGTTCCAGAACTTCAACCTGTTCCCGCACCTGACCGCCGCGCAGAACATCGCCGAGGCGCCGCTGGCCCACAAGCGCTGGAGCAAGACCCAGGCAGCGGGCAAGGCCCTGGACCTGCTGGCCCGTGTGGGTCTGGCCGACAAGGCGGATGCCTACCCCCGGGAATTGTCCGGTGGCCAGCAACAGCGCGTGGCAATTGCCCGGGCCCTGGCGCTGGAGCCCAAGGTCCTGCTGTTCGACGAGCCGACCTCGGCACTGGACCCCGAGCTGGTCGGGGAAGTGCTGGACGTGATCAAGGGCCTGGCCCGCCTGGGCGTGACCCTGGTGGTGGTCACCCACGAGATCGGCTTCGCCCGGGAGGTGGCCGACCATGTGGTGTTTCTGTGCGAAGGCCGGTTGGTCGAGCAGGGTCCGCCGCAGCAGATGTTCAACCACCCGCGCCAGCCGCGCACCGCCGCGTTTTTCGGCAAGGTCTTATGAATCCGGATGCACAGGGAGTCCATCGATGATGCTTATTAATACCACCCGTATCACTTTTCTGGCGCTGGCCGTCAGCCTCGGCCAGTTGGCCGTGGCTGACCCAGGCCCGGCCGACGTCAGGGTTGTGAAATTTGACCTCAGCGCCGAGCGTGAGCGCATTCATGCACCGCGCAACGAGGCGGCCATCGCGCAGATTCCGGCCGGCTTCAGGTTTGCCCAGCCGGGCAAGTTCACCGTGGCGGTGTCAGGTGTATCCAGCCCGCCATTGGCGTTGCTGGCCAATGACGACAAAACCACCATCGGCAGCGAGGCCGACACCGCGCAATTGATCGCCGACAGTCTGGGACTGCAGTTGAATGTCGTGCAAAGCAGTTGGGAGGACTGGCCGCTGGGCGTCAGTTCCGGCAAGTACGACGCAGTGATCAGTAACGTGACCGTCACCGAGGCCCGCAAGAAGCGGTTCGATTTCGCCACCTATCGCCAGGACGTGCTGGGGTTCTACGTCAAGAGTTCCAGCCCGATCCAGGCCATCAACGCCGCCCCGGATATCGCCGGGCTGAAGATCATCGTCGGCTCCGGCACCAATCAGGAGAAGGTCCTGCTGGCCTGGAACCAGGCCAATGAACAGGCCGGGCGCAAGCCGGCCTTGCTGCAGTACTACGACGACAACGCCTCGGCGCAACTGGCGGTGCAGTCCGGGCGTTCCGATGCCACCTTCGGGCCCAACGCCACCTCAGCCTATTCCGCCGCCCTGACCGGCGGCACCCGCCGGGTCGGGGTGGTCAACGGCGGCTGGCCCCTGCAGGCCGACATTGCCGTGACCACCCGCAAGGGCAATGGCCTGATCACGCCCATTCACACCGCCCTGCAAGGGGTGATCGAGGGTGGCCAATACACCCAGGTGCTGCAGCGCTGGGGGCTGGATGTCGAGCGCATCGACCGCTCGCAGATCAACCCGCCCGGCCTGCCGGACTGACCCAGGAGAACGGACATGACGCTGACACGACGCGAAGCGTTGACGACCCTTGCCGCTGTCGGCGGTGAGGGCGCAGTGACCGGGGCGCTGGCCGCACTGGGCCTTGGGCCTTCTGCACACCGTCGCCCGCAACCGCTCAGGCTGGCCGCCAACACCGGGCAGGGCGCCAGCGTGCTGGTGCTGGGCGCCGGGATTGCCGGGCTGGTTTCGGCTCTGGAACTGACTCGCGCAGGGTTTCAGGTGCAGGTGCTGGAAGCCCGCCAGCGCGTGGGTGGGCGCACCTGGACGTTGCGCGATGGCGACCGGGTCGATTACCTCGACGGTCGCAGCCAGACCGCGCGGCTTGATCCTGGCCTTTATTTCAATGCCGGGCCTGCGCGCATTCCCAGCCAGCATCGCACCTTGCTCGACTATTGCAGCGAGTTGGGCGTACCGCTTGAGGTGCTGGTCAACAGCAGCCATGGCGCCCAGGTCAGGCCGGACCTGCAGCAGCCGGCGTTTACCGTCGGCCAGGCGGTCAACGACACCCGTGGGCACCTGGCCGGCTTGCTGGCCACGGCGGTCAGGCGCGATGCGCTGGACGATGTCTTGAGCCACGAGGAGCGCACCCGGCTGCTGGCGTTTCTCCAGGTCTATGGTGACCTGTCCCAGGAACTGGCCTATGAAGGCAGCCTGCGCGCCGGCCACCGCGAATCACCGCCGCACCCCGGTGCCTTGCCGGGCAGCCTGACGCCGGTAAGCCTTGACCGGTTACTGCATCCGGAGCTGTGGGGCGCCTTGCTGCACAGTGAGTTTCCCGAGTTCTCGGCGACCATGTTCCAGCCGGTCGGCGGTATGGACCGGATCACCGACGCCTTCTACCAGCGGGTTCGCGATCATGTGCAGCTGGGCGCCGAGGTGCGCAGCCTGCGCCAGCGCGACGACGGCGTGGCGGTGACCTATCACGACCACGCCAGCGGTCTGGAGCAGGTGGTGCGTGCCGACTACCTGATTTCCACCGTGCCGCTGCCGCTGCTGGCGCGGCTCGACACGGACTTCAGCGAGCCGGTCAAGGCCGCGTTGCAGCGTGCGCCCAATGGCCAGGCCACCAAGGTGGCCTGGCAGTCACCGCGTTTCTGGGAAAGCGACTACCGCATCTATGGCGGTCTGTCCTGGGTCGAGCATCCGGCGCGCCTGCTCTGGTACCCGAGCAACGACTTGAACACCCGCAACGGCTTGCTGGTAGCCGGCTACCTCACCGGCGACGACGCCCGCGAATTTGGCCGGCAGCCACTGGCGGCGCAATACCAGGCCTCCAGAGAGGTGGTCGAGCTGCTGCACCCCGGCTATTCGCAGCACTTGTGTCATCCACTGGCGGTGTCCTGGGAGCAGATCCGGTTCAGTGAAGGGCCGTGGCTGGCGCGTGATCGTTTTGCCGCCCTCGACAGCGCCCTGCTCGAAGTACCCCACGGGCGGGTGTATTTCGCCGGCGACGGGCTGGTGCAAAGCGGTGTCGGCATCTGGCAGGAATCGGCGGCCAACTCGGCGCGCCACGTGGTCGGTTTGCTGGCCGGGCAGGTCATCGCGCAGCGCCAGGCGGCCGAGGCCGGTCTTTGCAGCGCACATCTCAACCGAACGCCGTGATGCGGCGCGCCTTTCAAGGAGTATCACCATGAGCGACAGCATTCAACGCACCCGCGCAGGGACCTTTCCCATTTCGCAAACCGTGACCGTGCCGGCCTCGGCCAGCCTGGTGTTCATCAGCGGCACCTTGCCGGATGTGGCCGACCCGAGCGCGCCGCCCGGTACGCAGGCCGCTTATGGCAACACCGAGGTGCAGACGGTCTCGGTGTTCAACAAACTGCGCGCCATCCTGCGCCAGCACGACCTGGACCTGGGCGATATCGTGTCGCTGAAGGTGTTCCTGCTGGGCACCGAGGCCACCGGCGGACGCCTGGACTTTGCCGGCCTGCAGGCCGGCTACACGCAATTCTTCGGCACTGAGCAGCAGCCTGAAACGCCGACACGCACCGCCTTGCAAGTGGCCGGCCTGCCGCTGCCCGGTGCGCTGATCGAAGTCGAGGCCATTGCCGCCAGGACCGCCTGACGCGGCGGCCCGGGGCCAGTCATCAAGACGCCGGGTGCGGCAGGCCAGGCCAGGTTTCGCCGGGCAATCGACAGTACCCCGGCAGGCGTCATCTGAACCGGCCCTGAACAGGCGACAGCCGATCCGGGAATACCTTTGTTTACCTGAACTTATCGGGCTTTGCGGCCTCTGATCCCGGTAGCCATTGATCGCGGCGGCCTGATAAGCTCGCGGCTTTACTCGTTTGCCCTTTCGGCGCATGAACAAGGAAACAGCATGAAACAGCATCGGTTGGCAGCGGCGATTGCCTTGGTAGGTCTGGTACTCGCAGGTTGTGACAAGCAGGCCAGTACTGTCGAGCTGAAATCCCCGGCCCAGAAAGCCTCTTATGGCATTGGCCTGAACATGGGCAAGAGCCTGGCTCAGGAAGGCATGGACGACCTGGATTCCAAGGCCGTGGCCCTGGGCATCGAAGATGCCGTCGGCAAGAAAGAGCAGAAGCTCAAGGACGAAGAGCTGATCGAAGCCTTCGCGGCGCTGCAAAAGCGTGCCGAAGAGCGTCTGGCCAAGCAGAGCGAAGAAGCAGCGGCCGCCGGCAAGAAGTTTCTGGCTGACAACGCCAAGAAGCCTGGCGTGACCACCACCGCTTCCGGCCTGCAGTATGAAGTCATCAAGAAAGCCGACGGCGCGCAACCCAAGCCGTCCGACGTCGTGACCGTTCATTACGAAGGCAAGCTGATCGACGGCAAGGTCTTCGACAGCTCGGTCGAGCGTGGCAGCCCGATCGACCTGCCGGTCGGCGGTGTGATTCCAGGTTGGGTCGAAGGCCTGCAGCTGATGCACGTGGGTGAGAAGGTCAAGCTCTACATCCCGAGCGAACTGGCCTACGGTGCCCAGAGCCCGAGCCCGCTGATCCCCGCCAACTCGGTGCTGGTCTTTGACCTGGAGCTGTTGGGCATCAAGGATCCGGCCGCCGCGCCAGCCCTGGGTATGCCAGGTGCAATGGACGAGCAAGAGGGCGAAGAACCGGCCCAGGCGCCTGCCAAGAAAGAAGAAGCCAAGAAGTAAATTCTGCGCTTTGACCGAAACGCCCTGTCTCGACAGGGCGTTTTTGTATCCGGTCGAACGCATTGGCGTTCACACAGTCCCAGTATCATGCAGCCTGCACAGGTTTCGTCGGACAATCACGCCACGGCCGTGATAGAACGCCTGAAGCGCTCTAAGTCAACGATTTCACTGGTTTTTTCAGGTGAGTAAAAAATGCCCGATTTAAGCGCGCGCCCCGTAATCCGGGGGGCTCAGGCGTGAAAACGACGGCTGTTCACAAGGTTATCCACAATTTATGTGGATAACATGACAGCCATAACCTTCATATCCGGACAACGCAAGGGCCGTGCCTGAGCGCATCCGTTGGGGACTGATGATGAAAGCACCCTGGACTTTTATTCGTTTTCTGCCCGGCGCCCGACGTCTGCTGGCCGCCGGGCGGCTGCCGGCGTTACTGTTTGCCGTGGCCCGCAAGGGCTCCAGCGAGGGCAGCCGGCTGGGGCGCATCAAGGATGACTTGCGCCTGTTGCAGTCCTTGTGCCTGGCGTACTGGCGTGGCGAATACCGCAGCATCAGCCCCAAGTCGATTCTGTTTATCGTTGCCGGCCTGATGTATTTCCTGAGCCCGCTGGATGCCCTGCCTGATTTCATTCCGGGCTTGGGCATGTTCGATGACATCGCGGTGCTGGCCTGGGTCATGAAACAAGTGACCGACGAGCTGGACGCTTTTCGTACCTGGCGCGAGCAGCAGTCCCCCGAAAAGCTGGCCATTGTCGAGCGCCTGCCTCCAACCGAAGCGCTGCTGGAGCAGGAAAAAGCCGGTAGCTGAGTGCCCTTGGGCAAGAGGCGCTGCGCGGCGCCCTTGCAGGTGGGCAATCTATGCTCATCCGCTGTTAAGATGTCGGTACTTTTTCATGCTCGACATGAGCCCACATCCTACAGAGGGGGTCGTATGGATCTTCAGGTCATCTCTCGTGACGGCGAACCCGAGTATGCCGTCCTGCCTTGGGCCCAATACCAAGCGCTGCTGGATGCCGCCGGCCTCAAGGAAAAACAGCCTTCTGCTGCGGCCCCGGTGCCGCCAGCGCCCGAGACGTTCCCCGGGTTTGACCAATTGGCTGCCTTGCGCCAGGCCAAGGGCCTGGAGCTGGCCGGTCTGGCTCGCTTGGTTGGCATCAGCCCGGCCTATCTGGAATTGATCGAAAGCGGTACCCGCGAGCCGGATGCGGCCATCAAGCGAAGCCTGGCCTGGAATCTGGGGGTGCCGGGCTGGCGGGCCGAATCATGAGCGTGCGCATCAGCCGGCAGCACTGGCAGAGCCTGCTCAACGAGCTGGACATGGCCCGCCGGCAGCGCCATCTGCTGACTTACCGGGCATTGATCGAGCGCCTGCAACTGCCTACCCCGGCGATGCAGACCCTGACCGCCGCCTTGGAATACCTTGCGGTACTGGACGCCCGTGCCGAGCAGCCATTGCGCAGTTCGCTGGTCATCAGCCAGGGCGCCAGCCGGTTGCCACGCACCGGCTTTTTCGAATGCGTGACACGGCTTGGTCGCTTCAATGGCCCTTCCGATGGCACGGCAGCTGCCGCCTGGCATGCCTCGGAAGTGGTGCGGGTGTTTGAGTTTGCTTATCCGGTCGAGGAAGAAAAACAGCAGGTGGGGTAGGCTGTGTAGGAGCGCGCTTGCCGGAATGCCGGACCACCGCGACCGAGTGCGAAGCGCTCGTAAAATTGATGAAACGCCACAAATTTACGATCTGAAAATCTGCGAAACGCCACAAATTTACGATCTGAAAATCTGCGAAACGCCACAAATTTACGATCTGAAAATCTGCGAAACGCCACAAATTTACGATCTGAAAATCTATGAAACGCTGCAAATTTACGAGCGCTTCGCACTCGGTCGCGGGCAAGCGCGCTCCTACAAGGCTTTGGCGGTGTGGCAGGGCTGTGCCAGTGCTGTATCGATCAGGTGAATACTGGCGCCGCTGATGTCCTTGGCGCAGTGCTTGGCCTGTGAAGCCAGTTCGGCCACCTGGCTGGCATCCACGCGGTTGCAGGCGTCGCTGCGCAGGTGGACCACGCCGATCGACAACGACAGCAAGGCAAATTCCTGGCGCTGGCCCTGGCGATTCAGGGCGCTGAAGCAACCGGCTTCCAGATGTTCGGCGCGATAGAAGCGCCGACACTGGTTCTGGAAGTCCTCCAGCAGGGTGTGCAGACGCTTTTCCCATTCATCCGGGCCCAGCACCATCAGAAAGTCATCGCCACCGATGTGCCCGACGAAGTCGCGGCTGGGGTCGATGCGGTCGCTCAGGCACTGCGCCAGGCACAGCAGCACTTCGTCGCCGCGAGCGTAGCCATAGATATCGTTGAAAGGTTTGAAGCTGTCGATGTCGACATAGCACACCATCGATTCGCGCTGCTGTTGCAAGACGCGGGTCAGGCATTGCTGGATCGGTACATTGCCAGGCAGCAGGGTCAGCGGGTTGGCATAGCGGGCCTGCTGGATTTTCAATTCGGTGATCAGCTTGAGCACATCGATCACCCGGCCCAGGCCGGCATAAACGCCGTTGCTGGTGATGATGAAATCCTCCTCGATGCGCTGGCGAGCCCGGCTGGTCAGCAGGCGGCTGACCTGTTGCAGCGACTGGTTCAGTTCCACGGCCAGAAAGTCATCGCTCATCAACCGGCTGATCGGCTTGCGCGCAAACAGCTCGGTGCCGAAAGGCTTGAGCAGGACCTCGGACAAGGAGTGGCGATGCACAATGCCGCACGGGCGCGACTGCTCATCCAGCACCGCCACCGAATTGAGGTTGGCCTGCGAGCGGAACGCCTCCAATACCTGAGTGGTCGGGGTGTGCTGGTCGATGGCCGGTTGCGGGTTGAGCAGGGCGCTCAGGTCGGCGGCTTCCTCGCTCAGTGGCAGGGGCAGGCCTGTGCTTTCAGTCTTGGGCAGCATGCTGCGGATATCGCGTGGCGGGCGCTCCTGCGGACGGGCCAGCAGGTAGCCCTGGACCAGGTCGACCCCCATTTCGATCAGCACTTCGAGCTCTTCGGCCAGCTCGATGCCTTCGGCGATCACGGTGGCCCGCGAAGCCTTGGCCATTTGCAGCATGGACCCTACGAATTCGCGCTTGACCGCATCCTGATGAATGCCATCGATGAAGTGCCGGTCGATCTTGACGTAGTCCGGGCGCAGTTCCGACCACAGGCGCAGGCTTGAATAACCCGCGCCCAGGTCGTCCAGCGCAATCGAGAAGCCCATGTCGCGGTAATGGTGCAGCGCCTTGTACAGCAGTTCGAAGTCGTCGGTGGGGGTTTGTTCGGTCAGCTCGATCACCACGTCCTGAGGCGCAATGCCGTAGCGTTGCAGCATTTCCAGGGTACGGCCCGGCGGGTGCGAGGCTTCGAGCAGTGATTCGGGCGAGACGTTGAGAAACAGCTTGCCCGGCAGTTTCTGCTGGCTGAAGCGCCGGCAGGCACTGTCACGGCAGGCCAGTTCCAGTTCGCTGAGGCGCCCGCCCTGGCGCGCCACGGCAAACAGGCTGACAGGAGAATGCAAAGGGCTGTTGGACGGGCCGCGGGTCAGGGCTTCATAACCCAGAATGCGGCGTTGCGAGAGCATGACGATGGGCTGGAACAAGCTGTGCAGGTCACTGCGAACCAGGATAGAGCTCAGTGCGCTCAGTTGTTCGGTCACGGTCATGATGGTCTCTACGGCAAAAAGAAGGGCCAGCACGCCGAAGCGTCCTGGCCCTATTGCACGACAGAATCATGACTGTTTAATGACATTATGAGCAGTTTGCCACTGTCATTCGGAAGGTCACTTTTTCGCGATCGAACCGTTCAGTCCCAGATAGTCGAGCAGGATGCGCCCGGTCTCGGCCAGATAGGCGTCGTCCTCGGGCTTGGTCTTTTCGTCTTCCACCGGCAGGGCTTCTTCGTCTTCCTTTTTCAGCTCCTTGAGGGGCTCTTCGCCCTTGGCCTTGCGGCGAGTGTTTTCCAGCACCAGTTGCTTGTTTTCGATGGCGGCGTGCTCGGCACGACGGTCCACCTCGTTCAGGCTGACGGTTTTCTCGTTCATCAGTTGGCGGGCCAGCGCCAGGCGGTCCTCGATGAACACAAACTCGGCGTCCTTGACCTTGCGCTGGTCATGCCGGGTCTGCAATTGCGCCAGGAACGGCTTGAACGGGTCGGTTGCCGGGCGAATCGCCGGGCGAATGCTGTCCCATGGCATGGCTTCTGGCAGGGCGCTTTCACCGATCTCCTTGGTGTCGATCAGCGATGGGTAAGCGATGTCGGGTACCACGCCCTGGTGCTGGGTGCTCTGGCCGGAAACCCGGTAGAACTTGGCCAGGGTCAGCTTCAGTTCGCCATGGTTGAGCGGCTGGATGGTCTGCACCGTGCCCTTGCCGAACGTCTGCCCACCCACGATCAGCGCGCGGTGGTAGTCCTGCATGGCGCCGGCGAAAATCTCCGAGGCCGAGGCCGACAGGCGATTGACCAGCACGGCCATCGGGCCCTTGTAGAACACGCCCTTGGCCTCGTCTTCGAGGACATCGACCTTGCCGTCGGCATTGCGTACCAGCACGGTCGGGCCTTTCTCGATGAACAGGCTGGTCAGCTCGGTGGCCTCTTGCAGCGAGCCGCCACCGTTGTTGCGCAGGTCCAGGACCAGGCCGTCGACTTTTTCGTCCTGCAACTCGGTGAGCAGTTTCTTCACGTCACGCGTGGTGCTCTTGTACTCCGGGTCGCCCGCACGGTAGGCCTTGAAATCCAGGTAGAACGCGGGGATTTCGATCACGCCCAGCTTGTAGTCGCGTCCGTCCTGTTTCAGGTGCAGGATCGACTTCTTGGCAGCCTGCTCTTCAAGCTTGACCGCTTCACGGGTGATCGACACGACCTTGCTGGTCTGGTCGTTCGGCGCGTTGCTGGCCGGGATGACTTCAAGGCGCACCACCGAGCCCTTCGGCCCGCGGATCAGCTTGACCACTTCGTCCAGGCGCCAGCCGATCACGTCGACCATTTCCTTGTCGCCCTGGGCCACGCCGACGATCTTGTCGGCCGGCGCCACCTGCTTGGTCTTGGCGGCAGGGCCTGCCGGTACCAGGCGCACGACCTTGACGTTGTCGTTGTCGCTTTGCAGCACCGCGCCGATGCCTTCGAGCGACAGGCTCATGTTGATGTCGAAGTTTTCCGCGCTGTCGGGCGACAGGTAGTTGGTGTGCGGGTCATACGACATCGCGAACGAGTTCAGGTAGGCCTGGAAAATATCCTCGGCGCGGGTCTGGTTCAGGCGACCCAGCTGGTTCTTGTAGCGCTTGGTGAGCAGCTCCTGGATCTTGGCCGGCTCTTTGCCGGCGATCTTCAGGCGCAGGACTTCGTCCTTGACGCGCTTGCGCCACAGGTCGTCCAGCTCGGCCTGGTTCTTGGCCCAAGGGGCTTCCTTGCGATCGACCAGCAAGGTTTCCTTGTCGGTGAAGCTCAGCTTGTCGACACCCTTGTCCAGCTCGGCGAGGACGAAGTCCATGCGTGCCTTGCTGCGATCCAGGTAGCGCTTGTAGATGGTAAAGCCGGCGTTGAGGTCGCCGCTCTTGAGAAAGTCGTCGAACTGGGTCTGCCACTTGTCGAACTCGGCGATATCGCTGGCCGTGAAGTAGCTGCGTGCCGGGTCGAGCAACTTGAGGTAGCTGTTGTAGATGATGACCGAGCGCTTGTCGTCCAGCGGCGGCTTGCTGTAGTGGTGACGCTTGAGCAGTTCGACGACATTGAGGCTGGCAATCACCTCGTCGCGGTCAGGCTGAAGCTTGTCCCAGCTGTTGGCAGCAAAGGTGCTGGCCGACATCGGCACAATACTGAAGCCGATGAGCAGGGCGAGGGCGGTGCTTGGGAAGAAATGCTTCATGCTGATTCGACGCGGAGACAATTGATCACGCATATTAGGCCGTCTTAGAGATCGCCGGTTCCATGGACCCGGTCGCATAATGCAAAAGCCCGGGGCAGCAGCCGCGGGCTCAGTCCTGACTCACTATGGAGGCACCGTGAAGGCATTGCAAGGCGTTAACGGACATGTGGAATGGGTCCAGACACAGAGCCTGGCTCTGGATGTCGGCCAGGTTCGTATCAAGGTGGCAGCGGCGGGACTCAACCGTGCCGACCTGTTGCAGCGTGCGGGTCACTATGCGCCACCGCCGGGGGCGAGTGAATTTCTGGGCCTGGAATGCTCGGGCGTGATTGCCGAGGTCGGCCCCGGCACCGCCTGGCAAAAGGGCGACAGGGTCTGCGCCCTGCTGGCAGGCGGCGGCATGGCCGAAGAAGTGGTGGTCGATGCCCGGCATGTGTTGCCGGTACCCGAGGGGTTGTCGTTGCATCAGGCCGCCGCGATCCCGGAGGTGTATGCCACGGCCTGGTTGAACCTGTTCCAGCTGGCCGGTCTCAAGCCCGGTGAAAAGGTTTTGCTGCACGCCGGGGCAAGTGGCGTTGGTTCAGCCGCCATTCAGCTATGCAAGGCCTTCGGCAGCCCGGTCTGGGTCAGCGTCGGCTCTGCCGAGCGTCTGGCGTATTGCACCGGGCTGGGTGCCCAGGGCGGTGTCGTGCGCAGCGACAACCTTGAAAGCCTCAAGGATTTTGCCCCCTTCGATGTGGTGCTCGACCCGGTCGGTGGCAACGATTATGCCGCGCTCAACCTCAAGCTGCTCGGCCAGGATGGACGCTGGGTCCTGATTGGTCTGATGGGCGGGCGCCAGGCCGGGATCGACCTGGCGCAGGTGCTGGGCAAGCGTATCCACGTGCTGGGCTCGACCCTGCGCAGTCGTGACGATCAGTTCAAGGCCGACCTGCTCAGCGACCTGGGCCAGCATGTATGGCCACTGTTCAGCGAAGGCCGTCTCAACCCGCAACTGGCCCGTACGTTCCCGATGGACCAGGCCGGCGAGGCCTATGAAACGCTGGAGAGCAATCAGGTCAACGGCAAGCTGGTGCTGGTGATCGACCCCAGCCTGGCCTGAACCTGTCGGGCACCTCCAGAAGCTGCGTTTCCAGAGGCACCCTGTTGGGGCCGGTCACTTCCAGCGATGCACCGGCCAGCCGGCCTGCTCGGCGTGTGCCAGCAATACGGGATCAGGGTTGACCACCTGCGGGTGGTCGACCTTGAGCAAAAGCGGCAGGTCGTTGCGTGAGTCGGAATAAAAGCTGGCGCCTTCGAGGTTCTCGCCTTCGGCGTCCAGCCATTCCAGCAGGCGGGTGACCTTGCCCTGCTGGTAGGTCAGCACGCCCACCGTGGCCCCGCTGTAGACACCATGCTGAACGTCCAGGCCGATGGCCAGCACTTCATCAATGCCCAGGCGCTCGGCAATCGGACGCACCAAATGCTCGCCGGAGGCGGAGATCACCAGGATCCGGTCGCCCTTGGCGCGGTGCGCGGCGATGGCCTTGCAGGCATCGCTGAAAATGATCGGCTCGATGAAGTCTTCGACCCAGGGTGCGACAAGGTGCTCGATTTCTTCCGGCGTGCGCCCCACCATCGGCTCCAGGCTGAAGGCCATGTAATCTTCCATGGCCAGTTCGCCAGCGCTGTAGGCGGTCATCAGTTCATCGTTGCGCTGCATGAACCACGCGGTGTCGACCCAGCCCAGCCGCCCCATCTGCTCGCACCACAAGGTGGCGCAATCGCCGTCGATCAGGGTTTCGTCCAGGTCGAAAATTGCTACGGGCATGCATGCCTCCCAAGGCGTTTGAGCGAAGCGGTCATGGTGAGGGCACGCAACCGCTCGTTTCAAGGGGTAAATGGCGAGCCGCAAGCCCCAAGCCGCAAGTAAAGCAAAAGCGATGCGGTCAACTTGCCCCTTGCCGAGGCTTCAGCTTACGAGGCAGAGGGCCGATGGTTCGATCTTCAGGTTGACCGGGCTGCCGTCGGGGTGCAGGTCAGCGGCCGACCGGTTCAGTACGTCGACCACCAGGTCCACACCGTTGGCCTCGACCCGATAGCGGATCACGTTGCCCAGCAGGCTGTGGCTGCGGATCCTTGCGTGCAGGGTGCCTTGGGCATGCAATTCGATGGCCTCGGGGCGGATGGCGATGCGGCCGGCGACCGGGCGTTGCAGCAGGCGGCTGGCGACGTCGGGCTCCAGCAGGTTGTAGTTGCCGATAAAGCCGGCCGCAAAGGCATCCACGGGCGCGGTGTAGAGGGTCTCGGCGTCGCCGCTCTGGACGATACGGCCCTGGTTCATCAGAAAGATGCGGTCTGACATCGTCAATGCTTCTTCCTGGTCATGGGTGACGAAAATCGTGGTCAGGTTCAGTTCGCGCTGGATGGCGCGGATCTGTTCGCGCAGGTGCTTGCGAATCCGTGCATCCAGCGCCGACAGCGGCTCATCGAGCAACAGCAGGCGCGGCCGGGTGACCAGCGAGCGTGCCAGGGCCACGCGCTGGCATTGCCCGCCGGACAACTGGTGCGGGTAGCGTCTGGAAAAGTCCTGCAGTTCGACCAGCCTGAGCATTTCGTCGACCCGTTGCTGGCTGTCGGCCGTGTTGACCTTCTGCATGCGCAGGCCGAAGGCGACGTTTTGCGCCACGGTCATGTTGGGAAACAGTGCATAGCTCTGGAACACCATGCCAATCTGGCGTTTCTGCGGGCTCAGGGGCACCAGGTCCTGGCCATCGAGCAGGATGCGGCCGTGGTCCACCGGTGTCAGGCCGGCAATGCAGCGCAACAGGGTCGACTTGCCGCAGCCGGACGGGCCCAGCAGGGTGATGAACTCGCCCTTGGCGATGTGGCACTGGATGTCACTGAACACCGGGGTGCCGCTGTAGGTTTTCTGCAGGTTTTCGATACTGATAAAGCTCATCTCAGTCTTTGTCCTTGTTCAGTCGATTGGCGACCCAGGTCAGTACCAGTACGAAGAGAAAATAGGAGATCACCAGCGCGCTGTTGAAGTGGCCGCTGCTGTTGCGCATGTTGTTCAGGTACACCTGCAACGTCTCGTAGCGGGTGCCCACCAGCAGGTTGGCGAACACGAACTCACCGAACAGGAACGAAAACGACAGCAACAGGGCGACCATCAGGCCCTTGCGCAGGTTGGGCAGGACCACCAGGAATGCGGCTTGCCAGGTACTGGCGCCCAGCAGGCGGGCGGCATCCATCAGGTCGACCAGATTGATGGCTTGCAGGTTGTTGGTGATGGCGCGGTACATGAACGGCAGGGCGATGGTGAAATAGCAGCCGATCAGGATCCACGGCGTGCCGACCATGGCCATGGGCCCGGAGCCATAGAGCTGCATCAGGCCCACCGAAGACACCACCGGTGGCACCGCGAAGGGCAGCAGGATGAGAATGTTCATCAGCCCGTCCAGACGCGGGAAGTGGTAATGCACCACGAACAGCAAAGGCAGGATCAGCACCACCGCCAGCAGCAGGGCGCCCACGCACACCAGCAGTGACTGGCCGAAGGCGCTGAGAAAACGCGCATCGCTCCATAGCGCCAGGTACCACTTGAAGGTCAGCCCGCTGGGCAGTACGGTGGCCGACCAACTGGTCGAGAGTGAATACAGCAGCGTGCCCACCAGCGGCAGCAGCAGGATGGCAAACAGCAGCCAGACCACCAGCCGATGGTAGAGCGGGGCAGAACGGCGTTCAGCGCGCGACATGGTAGCTCCTCTTGAGCAGCCACTGATGCACCACGGTCACCAGGGTCATGAGCCCGACCAGAATCATCGCCAGGGCACTGGCCATGTTCGGGTCCAGGGTGATATCGCCGGCCACCATCGCCGCGATGCGGATCGGCAGGACGTTGAAATTGCCGGTGGTCAGCGCGTACACCGTGGCATAGGCCCCCAGCGCGTTGGCCAGCAGGATGACGAAGGTGCCCAGCAGCGCCGGGGTCAGCACCGGCAGGCCGATATGCCGCCAGAACTGCCAGGGACTGGCGCCCAGCAGCGCTGCGGATTCGGCCCAGTCATCGCGCAGGGCGTCGAAGGCCGGGTACAGCAGCAAGACGCCGAGCGGAATCTGGAAATAGGTATAGACCAGGATCAGGCCGGTCTTGGAGTACAGGTTGAAGTCATCGATGATCCCGGCCTGCTTGAGGATCAGGGTCAGTGCGCCGTTGAAACCCAGCAGGATGATGAAGGCAAACGCCAGCGGCACCCCGGAAAAGTTGCTGGTCATGTTGGCGAACGCGCTGACGAAGTCTCGCAGCCGTGAATCGACCTGGTGCAGCGACCAGGCGCCCAGGGTGGCGATCACGATGCCGAACAGGCTTGACCAGAAGCTTATCTCCAGGCTGAACTGCATGGCCTGGCGGTAGAAGCGCGAGTTGAACGCCTTGGCAAAGTTGTCCAGGCCCCAGCCGTTGTCCGACTGCAGGCTGTGGATCGCGACCCAGGCCAGCGGTGCGATCTGGAAGACGATGAAAAACCCTGCAAAGGGCAGCAGGCACAACAGGGCCAGCCATTGACCGCGGGAAAGAGGTTTCACATGAATGGCTCGCAGGCAGTGGATGGATGGCAGGGACGCGCCTGGCCTGGGCCAGGCGCGTCCCTGCAAACGGGCAATCCGTTTACAACACCGGGATCAGTTCATCTCGATGATGACTTGCTCGTTCCATTTCTGTGGCAGGGCCTTGGCGGTCTTTTCCCAGGCGTCGGCGTTCTTGATCGGGGTTACGTGCTTGTACTGTTCGTTGGGCAGCAGCTTGGCCTTCACGTCGTCCGGGAGGGTCACGTGCTCGGCGCGGATCGGCCGGGCGTTGCCACGGGCCAGGTTGATCTGCCCGGCGTCGCTGAAGATGTATTCGCGCGCCAGCTTGGCCGCGTTGGGGTGCTTGGCGTACTTGTTGATGATGGTGGTGTAGCCGGAGATCACCGAGCCGTCGGAGGGGATCAGCACCACGAAATCATCGGGCTTGGCCATCTTGGCCTTGTAGCTCAGGCCGTTGAAGTCCCAGACCACGCCGACTTCCACTTCACCTTTTTCGATGGTCTGGATGGTCGGGTTGGCCAGCGACAGGCGCTTCTGCTTTGCAATATCGGTGAACAATTGCAGGCCGGGCTCGATATTGGTTTCGTCGCCCTTGAAGGCCATGGCCGCCGCCAGCACGCCGTTGGAGGCCTGGGCGGCGGTGCTGACGTCGCCGATGGAAACCTTGTACTTGCCGGTTTTCAGATCGGCCCAGCTCTTCGGGATTTCCGAGCCGTGCAGCAGGTTCTTGTTGACGATGAAGGCGATGGTGCCGGTGTACGCCAGCGCCCAGTGGCCGTCCTTGTCCTTGGCCCACTCCGGGACCTGCTCCCAGGTGCTGGGCTTGTACGGCTGGGTCACGCCCTTGGCGGTGGCGATGGGACCGAAGGCGGCGCCCACGTCACCGATGTCGGCGCTGGCGTTGTCCTTTTCGGCATCGAACTTGGCCACTTCCTGAGCCGAGGACATGTCGGTGTCCATGTGCTTGAGGCCGTACTTGGCGGTCAGGTCGGCCCAGGTGCCTTTCCAGTTGGCCCAGTCATCCGGCATGCCGACACTGTTGATCGCGCCCTCGGCGCGGGCAGCGTCTTCCAGGGTCTTGAGGTCTGTTTCAGCCGCGAAGGCCAGGTTGCTCATGGCAATGGCCGAACCCAGCAATGACGCTAACAAAAGGTGTTTCATTCGAAGCTCCTTGAATACGCTGCGGCAAAAAAGTGTTGGTTGCACCGGATGTGGTCTAGATCAGCAATACCTGAGCCAAGTTATGCGCCTTGCATGACATTTTCGTGTCGATGAAGGCGCGTGGGGCTGACGAGGTTGCGCTGCAATACAAGCGTAGACCAAGGCAAAAGGCTTGCCTGGCAGGGTATTGGTCCCGGTATGAGCTAATCTTGGCAGGCGGTCAAAGCGTCTGTGTCACAGCACAGTCATGGAGGGTGGCTAGGCTGGGAAACGTGTACAAGCGCTGCAGGCTGTGTCGATCATGCCCGTTTATGGCGCTGGTCTAGACCAAATGGGTAACACAATGCGCGACGACGAACCACGAGCCTTCACCGCTATCTGCAACGCTCTGCAAGAGCAGGTCGAGCGTGGCCTCTTGCCGCCGGGCAGCAAGCTGCCGGCCGAGCGCCGGCTCAGTGAAGTGTTCGCCACCACCCGCATTACCCTGCGTGAGGCACTGGTGCAGCTTGAGGCACTGGGGCTGATCTATCGCGAAGAGCGTCGCGGCTGGTTCATTTCGCCACCGCGCCTGGCCTACGACCTCAACAGCCGCAGCCATTTTCACGCCATGGTGCAGGTTCAGGGTCGCCAGGCGCACACCGAACTGTTATCGGCGCGCCTGCAGCCAGCCCCGGCAATGATCTGCCAGCGCCTGCAACTGCCGGCGCTGTCCAGCGTGATCCAGATCTGTCGGGCACGGCGCATTGATCAGCGGTTGGTGCTGTATGTGGAGCACTACCTCAAGGCTGACTGTTTTCCGCACATCCTCGATTGCGATCTGAGCCAGTCGCTGACCGAACTTTACGGCCAGCGTTATGGCCTGCACTACGGGCAAGTGGATTTCGAGATACAGCCTACGGCGCTGCACGCCCAGGCGGCGGCTGCGCTGAGGGTTTCGCCGGGCACCCCGGGGCTGCGCATCGCCCGGGTCAACCACGACCGGGAAGGTCGGCTGATCGATTGCGACCTGGAGTACTGGCGTCACGACGCGATTGATATCAGCGCCGTGGTGCCAGGGTGAGGCGCGGCAATCAGGGCAGTTCGACGCTGGCGTAGAACGCCCCCAGCACCTTGACCAGGTGCCCCAGGTCCTGGCTGCCGGCCAGTTCGCGAATCGAGTGCATGGCGAAGGTCGGCAGGCCGATGTCCACGGTGCGGATGCCCAGGTGGCTGGCGGTGATCGGGCCGATGGTCGAGCCGCAACCCATGTCGCTGCGCACCACAAAACTTTGCACCGGCACTTCTTCAGCCATGCACAGGTGGCGGAAGAATCCGGCCGTTTCGCTATTGGTGGCGTAGCGCTGGTTGCTGTTGACCTTGATCACAGGACCCGCATTGAGCTTGGGGCCATGATTGCTGTCGTGCTTGTCGGCGTAGTTGGGGTGCACGCCGTGGGCGTTGTCGGCCGAGATCAGCAGCGAACGCTGGATGCTGCGCACATAGGTTTCATGCTCGGGCAGCAGGCGCTGCAGGGTCTGTTCCAGCATCGGGCCGTTGGCGCCGCAAGCCGAAGACGAACCGATTTCCTCATGGTCGGTGCAGATCAGCAGGCAGGTTTCTTCGCCTGTGGCATTGAGCAGCGCCTGCAGGCCGGCATAGCACGACAACAGGTTGTCGAGCCGGGCGCCGGCGATGAAGTCGCCGTTGAGGCCGACGACGGCAGCGCTCTGGGTGTCGTAGAAGCTCAGCTCGTAATCGAGCACCACGTCGGCGATCAGGTCATGCTCGCGGGCCAGTTGCTCGGTGAGCAGGGCGCGGAAATCCGGACGCTCGTCGCCGGCCACTTGCGCGACGATCGGCGGCAGTTCGAGCTGGGGATTGATCGGCCAGCCTTCATTGGCCGTGCGATTGAGGTGAATCGCCAGGTTGGGGATGACAGCGATGGGCAACTTGAAGTCGATCAGTTGGCTTTCGACCTTGCCGTCACGGCGAAAGGTCACGCGTCCGGCCAGCGACAGGTCACGGTCGAACCAGGGGGCGAGCAATGCGCCGCCATAGACTTCCACGCCCAGTTGCCAGAAGCCCTGGCGTTGCAGCTCAGGCTGCGGCTTGACGCGCAGGCACGGGCTGTCAGTGTGGGCGCCGACCATGCGGATGCCGCCGATCAGGGGCGAATGGCGGCCCATGCGAAAGGCAATGATGGAGGAGTCGTTGCGGGTGACGTAATAGCGGCCCCCCGACTCGACGGTCCAGGTGTCACGTTCATCCAGGCGCTGGAAGCCACCGGCTTCCAGATGTTGCACCAATGTGGCGGTGGCATGGAACGGGGTAGGCGAGGCCTTGAGGAAGTCGATCAGGCCCTTGTTCAACTCTTCACGCATAAGTCACTCCAGACAGCAATGGCGCGAGTTTAACGCATTGGCTGGCAAGATGGGGTCATGCGTTGCGGCGATTCAGAAGGGGGCCGGGCACTCGAAACGCAGGCGTTCGCCGCTGACCGGGTGGGTGAAGCTCAGCATGCTGGCATGCAGGCACAACCGTGCGGAGGCGGCCAGCGCTTCGGGGTGCGCATACAAACCGTCGCCCAGCAGTGGATGGCCGATCGACAGCATGTGCACGCGCAATTGGTGTGAGCGCCCGGTGATGGGGGTCAGCTCGACGCGGCAATGATCGGCGTGGCGCTCGATGACTTTCCAGAAGGTCAAGGCGTGCTTGCCCGCCTCATGGTCGACCACGTGGCGGGGCTTGGTCGGCGGGTCGTAGCGCAGGGGCAGGTCGATGCTGCCGCTGTCCAGCGCCGGCTGGCCCCAGCACAGGGCGGTGTAGGCCTTTTCGGTTTCACGGTCATGAAACTGACGCGACAGTTCGCGGTGGCTGTCGGCGTCACGGGCCAGCAGGATGATCCCGGAGGTTTCCCAGTCCAGGCGGTGAACGATGCGCGCCTCGGGATAACCGTTGTCCTGCAGGCGCGTGATCAGGCAGTCCTTGTTGTCATCGGCGCGACCCGGGACTGACAGCAGGAGCGTGGGTTTTTCGATGACCAGGACGGCGCTGTCCTGATGCAGAATGCGGATGTTGGACAGCGGCATGCGAAGTGACGGCCTCGAATCGGGTATGGAAAAACGCCAGCGGCGCAACACGCGTCTCCAGGATTCAAGAGCCGTGTGTTGCGCCGCTGGCGACTGCCGGATCAGCGATCGGGCAGGGTGACGTTGAGTTCCAGAATCGAAAAGCTGCCTTGGTTTTCCAGGGCAACCTGCACCTGATCGGACTCGATGTTGACGTATTTGCGGATCACTTCCACCAGCTCCTGCTGCAACGCAGGCAGGTAATCAGGTGTCTGTTGACCGCGTTGGCCGCGCTCGTGCGCCACAATAATCTGCAGACGCTCTTTCGCAACCGAAGCAGTGTTGGCTTTTTTGCGGTCACGAAAGAAGTCGAAAATATTCATGCGTCAACCCCCGAACAGACGTTCAAAGAATCCTTTCTTTTGCACATCCAGGAACCGATGCTCCCGGTCTTTGCCCAGCAGGCGGTCAACGGCATCGCTGTACGCTTGGCCGGCGTCGCTCTGCTCGTCGAGAATCACCGGAATACCCTGGTTGGATGCCTTGAGGACGGCTTGGGACTCGGGGATCACGCCCAGCAGGGTCACTGCCAGGATTTCCTTGACGTCTTCCACGCCGAGCATTTCGCCCCTGCTGACGCGCTCGGGATTGTAACGGGTCAGCAGCAAGTGTTCCTTGATCGGGTCTTCGCCGTTCTCGGCGCGGCGCGATTTGCTGGCCAGCAGTCCAAGCATGCGGTCGGAGTCGCGGACCGAGGACACTTCAGGGTTGGTGACCACGATGGCTTCGTCGGCGAAGTACATGGCCAGGTGCGCCCCGGTCTCGATGCCGGCCGGCGAGTCGCACACGATGTATTCGAATGTTTCGCGCAGTTCGTTCAGGACCCGTTCTACGCCTTCCTTGGTCAGTGCATCCTTGTCGCGGGTCTGGCTGGCAGCCAGGACGAACAGGTGTTCGATCTTCTTGTCCTTGATCAAGGCCTGCTGCAGGTTGGCTTCGCCATTGACGACGTTGACGAAGTCGTACACCACGCGACGTTCGCAGCCCATGATCAGGTCGAGGTTACGCAGGCCGACGTCAAAGTCGACGATTACTGTCTTGTGACCGCGCAGTGCGAGGCCTGTACCGATGGCAGCGCTGGTGGTGGTCTTGCCCACACCACCCTTGCCGGATGTCACTACGAGAATCTTGGCCAAGGTGTTTCACCCCTAGAGCAAACGGACTTGTTCAGTCCTGAAGAGCGTCCCTTGAAGCGGCGTCAGTAGCGCTGAGTGAACATCAGGGAAGTCATCGGCTTTCAAGCAACCTGTGGAGGTGCTCTTTAAAACACAAAGTTCTCTGGAGTTCCTAAAGCCTGTGCTACATGTTCGCCAGCAATCAGAGATGCTTTGATAAATAGCGGCAGTATCCGTTAAAGCCTAATGATGTTCAACACATCGCCGGACAGGCTGATCTGTACACCGGTCCCCCATAGCGGGTCACGGCGCAGGTCTTCGGCTACCTTGTACTGGCCGGCAATGGAAACCAGCTCGGCCCCCATTTGCTGGCAGAAGATTCGAGCCTTGGTATCGCCTTTGATACCCGCCAGTGCCCTGCCACGCAATGGGCCATAGACATGGATGTTGCCATCGGCCAGAAGTTCCGCACCGGGGCTTACCGGAGCGACAATCACCAGGTCACTGCCCTGGGCATAGATCTGCTGGCCACCACGCACCGGCGAGGTGATGACGCGAGTCGGGCGGATCAGTGGCTCGGGCGGTTTTTCCGGAAGTTTCTTCGGTGCTTCGGCCTCCGCCGGGTCCAGCGCCCGTTCGCGCGCGCCCGAAGGCGGCAGTACCGGTAGATCAATGGCGATGGCTGCTGCGATGTCCTCGATGCGGCTGGCACGGATCGCCAGGGTGCGCAGGCCGTGCTGGCGGCACACGCGGATCAGGGCTGGCAGATCGACAGCCCCTTCCTGAGGCGCGAGTTTGTCCAGGGCCAGGATCAGCGGTGTGTTGCTGAAGAAATTCGGCGCCTGGGCGACCTTGGCGGCCAATTGGCGATCCAGGGCTTCAAGGTCGGCGCGCGCCAGCTCCATCACAGTGATGGCAAGCATGCTGCCCTTGAGCTGGAACACGGGGTCGGTGTATTGCGATTCGATCTGGCTCATGGTCGGCATAGACAACGGCTTGTCGCTAAAAGTGCCGTGACTTATAACGAGAACCTCGACAAGCCGCAAGCAATGACGAACCGATGTAGAATGCGCGGCCATTGTTCTGACGGAAGCTCAAATGGATCGCCCGCGTTTTCGACTGTATTTCCTGCATCCGCGTTTCTGGGCGCTCTGGCTGGGGCTGGCGCTGCTGTGGCTGATCGTGCAATTGCCGTTTCGCGTGCTGCTGCTGATCGGTCGCGTGCTGGGCGCGGTGATGTACAGGTTTGCCGCTGATCGCAAAGCCATTGCCGCGCGCAACCTGCAACTGTGTTTCGCGCACCTGTCCGATGCCGAGCGCAAGAAGTTGCTCAAGGAAAACTTTGCCTCGACCGGCATCGCCTTTTTTGAAATGGCCATGAGCTGGTGGTGGTCGCCGCAGCGCCTGGCGAAGCTGGCCCGCATCGAAGGCCTGGAGCATCTGCGCGAGGCGCATCAGCAGGGTGAGGGGGTGATTCTGATGGCCCTGCATTTCACCACGCTGGAGATCGGCGCCGCGCTGCTGGGCCAGCAGCACACCATCGACGGCATGTACCGCGAGCACAACAACCCGCTGTTCGATTACGTCCAGCGCCGTGGTCGCGAGCGCCACAACCTCGATTCGCTGGCCGTGGAGCGCGAGGACGTGCGCGGCATGCTCAAGCTGCTGCGCAGTGGCCGGGCCATCTGGTATGCACCGGACCAGGACTACGGCGCCAAGCAAAGCGTGTTCGTGCCGTTGTTCGGTATCCAGGCCGCCACGGTCACCGCCACCAGCAAGTTTGCCAGGCTGGGGCGGGCCCGTGTGGTGCCATTCACCCAGCAGCGGCTGGCCGATGGCAGTGGCTACCGGCTGGTGATCCACCCGCCGCTGGAAAATTTCCCCGGGCAAAACGATGAAGAAGATTGCCTGCGCATCAATCAATGGGTAGAAAAGGCCATTACCGAGTGCCCCGCGCAGTACTTGTGGGCGCATCGGCGCTTCAAGAGCCGCCCGCCCGGTGAGCCCAAGCTGTACGCAAAAAGAAAATAAAAAACAGCGATCGCCGAGGTTCTACCTGATGTCCGGACCCGCCGTAGTGAAAAACCCGTGCAGCGACGCCGAGCCGGTCACCGGTCTGATTCTTTCTGGGGGCGGCGCCCGCGCGGCCTACCAGGTCGGCGTGCTGGCCGGCATTGCCGAGTTGTTGCCCTATGGGGCGGCCAACCCGTTTCCGGTGATTGTCGGCACCTCGGCCGGGGCGATCAACGCTGTGAAACTGGCCAGTGATGCCATGCACTTTCGCGCGGCCATCCACCAGTTGACCCTGTTCTGGCAGAACTTCCGCAGTCACCAGGTGCTGCGCAGCGACTGGCCCGGTGTCATGCGCCAGGCCGGGCGCTTCATGTGCAAAAGCTTGCTGGGCCTGGGGTCACAGGTGCCAGTGGCCTTGCTCAACAGTGCTCCGCTGCGTGACCTGCTCATCGAGCACCTGGACCTTGCCGGCATCGAACGGTCCATCGAAGCCCAGCAGTTGCGCGCCGTGGCGGTGACCGCCTTTGGCTACGAGTCCGGGCAGGCAGTGACCTTTTATCAAGGCCGCGGCACCATCGACCCGTGGCTGCGCCATCGCCGCGTCGGCCTGCCGACCCGTTTGACGGTGGACCATCTGCTGGCCAGTTCGGCGATTCCATTGTTGTTCGCGCCGGTCATGGTCGAACAGGAGTATTTTGGCGACGGCGCAGTGCGCCAGTCAGCGCCGATCAGCCCGGCCCTGCACCTGGGGGCCAATCGTGTCCTGGTGATCGGCGTCAGCGGCAACCCGCGAGGCCTGCAAGCCCAGGCGCCGCTGCACAAGGTCACCAGTGGCCAGCAACCGAGCCTGGCGCAGATCAGCGGCCATCTGCTTAACAGCACCTTCATTGACAGCCTGGAAAGTGATATCGAACTGCTGGAGCGGCTCAACACCCTGAGCGCCTTGCTGCCCGATCCGCAGGTGCGCTGCCAGCCGGGCATGGCGCCCGTGGACGTGCTGGTCATTTCCCCCAGCCGCCCGCTGGATGAGATCGCGGCCCGTCATCGTCACGAACTGCCCCCGGCCCTGCGCACCTTCCTGCGCGGCCCGGGGGCGACCAAGACCAGCGGCGCCAGCGTGTTGAGCTACCTGTTGTTCGAGGCCGGCTATTGCAGCGAGCTGATCGAACTGGGCCGGCACGACGCCAAGGCGCAAAGCGAAGACTTGCAGCGCTTCCTGCGCATCGCCCCGTAGGCGCCCTGTCGAGCGGATGCCGGGGACGCACTGCCCTGGGAGAGGGCTTGCCCGCGATAGGCCCCGTGAAACCTGCGTGTCTGTTGGGCCCTGTTGCGCATCCGTCACACACCGACTGCCGGTCGGTCACTCCACGTTCAGCGCAAGGCCACGCTTCAGGCCGTCAATCGATCATCACGAAAGTCACGCAGAGCCTGTTCGATCTCTTCGCGGGTGTTCATCACGAACGGCCCGTATTGCACGATCGGCTCCCCCAGCGGCTTGCCGGCAATGAGCAGTAGCCGCGCACCTGCGGCGCTGTCGATGCGCAACTGACCAGTTTCACCCAGGCGTACCAAACGACGGGTCGTCACCGGCTGCGGGCAGCCGGCCACCTCGACCTGGCCTTCGTACACATACAGCAGCACCCGGTGGCCCTGGGCAATCTGCGGGCTGACGTGGCTGCCGGCGGGCAGGTGCAGGTCAAAATACTGCGGTTCGGTGTCCGGCCGTTGCACGGCGCCATCCTGTTGCACCTGGCCGTCATCGAAACGGCCGGCGATCACCACCACATCGATACCTGCGGCGGTGGTCAGGCGCGGAATGTCCTGCGGCTGGATATCGCGATAGCTGGCATCCATCAGCTTGTGCCTGCCCGGCAGGTTCAGCCATAGCTGAAAACCGCGCATCACGCCTTCTTCCTGCTCGGGCATCTCGCTGTGGATGATGCCGCGTGCGGCGGTCATCCACTGCACGCCACCGCCTTGCAGCAGTCCCACATTGCCCAGATGGTCTTCGTGGCGCATGCGGCCTTCAAGCATGTAGGTCACGGTCTCGAAACCCCGGTGCGGATGTGGCGGGAAGCCGGCGATGTAGTCATCGGGCTGGTCGGAGCCAAACTCGTCGAGCATCAGGAACGGATCGAACTGCTCAATGCCTGCGCCGCCGAACACCCGCGTCAGACGCACACCTGCGCCGTCGGAGGTGGGCTGGCCGGTGTGGATCGACAGGACCTTGCGAAATTGAGTCATGGGGCGGTGCTCCTTATCGAGTGGCAATGTAGAGCATGGTAAACGCGTTGGATTGATGAATGGGTTTGAAATTCGTGCCACATCTATCGGTTTTTTGAATGTGATCAGATCCTCACGCTGTGCGGTGTTCTTGATCTCGCGTTTGTTGCTGAAATTTCCTACTTGATCTGGCGTAGTTTCCAGCTTCTTGAGTTTCTGCCCGCTTATATATTGATTGCCCAAAACACTTTCAAGTCTGCGGGCCGGAATACTTGACCATGTTGATAAGCATTTGGCGAACCTTTTCAAGAACCTTCGAATTCGAGGGGCGCTCAAGCAGGCGAGAACTGCTTTACTATTTTGCGTTCATTCATGCCTGGGGGCTGCTTCGGCTCGCAATGGAGCTCAGGGTCGAATGGCTCTACCCGGTGTGGGGTGAAAAGCGCGCCCTCGAGGCCTTGCTGATAGTCATCGCTGTCCCAGCATTTGCTCTTATGGTGCGAAGGCTCCACGATATCGGTTGCAGCGCCTGGGTCAGCCTGTCCTGGTTGGTGCCTTTCAGTGGCGCGGTTCTCCAGGTGTGGATGCTTCTGGACAAGGGCGATCCTGAAGAAAACTATTACGGTCTGCCGCCTTGTGAGTGACAGGATCTGTCAATCGACTGCAATCCGTTTGTATCATCTTGTTTATTGAGTTTTCCTACGGCGCGTGATGATTTATCCCGCTTCTTACAGTCAGGGCTGTCTATATATTGCCTTCTCTGCATCCGATGGATGCTGGCCAGGGTGTAATTTGACAGTCGGTGTAAGGGAGCAGGATGAAAGAACTTTTAAGTGTTTACACGAGAATGCTGGATTTTGAAGGGCGCTCAAGTGTCCGTGAGTTTGCCATTTACATGCTGTACCTCATTGTTGTCAGCGTGCCCCTTGTTTATATGGATATTAGTAATGACTGGTTTGATCCGGCGTGGGGAGTGGGGCCTTGTGTGTGGGTGTTCATGCTCCTGAATCTGCTGCCCAATCTCGCCTTGAGCGTACGTCGCCTGCATGACTCGGACCGCAGTGGCGCCTGGTTTCTCATCAACTTCGTTCCCTTTGTGGGGCCGTTCATTCTTCTGTTTCTGCTGATTCAGCCGGCGACAGACAAAGATAATCGCTTTGGGCCTGCCCCGCAGCGTGCCTGACGGCAGGTTGTCCCGGACAAGGGGAGCTGTTGATGGTCAAGACAATAGGACGCGTTTTTCTTAAAAGCCTCGATTTTGGCGGGCGCTCGAGCAGAAGGGAGTTCGTGACGTTTTTTATATTCACGTTGGTCATGTCGGGGCTGATGATCGCGTGGGACCTGCACACGGTGAAGTTTTATGAGGGCGATTTCATCGGGCCGCACATGGCGTTGTTCTGCCTTGTGGTCTGGCTTCCATCATGGGCACTGACGGTACGACGCTTTCATGATGGCAATAGCAGTGGCTGGTTATGCCTGCTGGGACTGATTCCGGTCATCGGGACGCTGATCCAGCTCTTGCTGCTTCTGGAGGCCGGTGACACAGAGGTCAATGACTATGGGCCTGTCCCCGTCGATTGATACGCCCTCCTGAAAAAAGGCCAGTCCGGTTTCCCGGCCTGGCCTTTTTCATTGCGCTGTCAACCTACTCGGCAATCTGCAACTTGCGCGACTCGGTGTACACGTAGCGGACCTTTTCATACTCGAACGGCGAGTTCATCTGGCCATAGCGGAAGCTGTTGCTGTAGCGGCGGTCGATGGCGCGCAGCAGCAGGATTTCCGGATGGTCGCTGCTGACCTCGGCGACGTTGAGGAAGTTGATCTGCGCTTCGGCGGCCACGTCGAAGATCAGCCCGCCCGTATCACGCAGGTTGGAAGGACCAAACAGCGGCAGCACGATGTAGGGACCTGCCGGCACGCCATAGAAGCCCAGGGTCTGGCCGAAGTCTTCGCTTTGACGAGGCAGGCCCATCAGGGTGGCCGGGTCCCACAGGCCGGCTACGCCGATTGTGGTGTTGAGCAACAGGCGGCCGGTGGTCTGCAGCGAGCGCTGGCCCTTGAACTGCAGCAGGCTGTTGACCAGGTTGGGCACATCGCCCAGGTTGCCGAAGAAGTTGCTGACACCGCTGCGTACGAAGCCTGGCGTGATGTAACGGTAGCCATCGACCACCGGCAGGAACACCCACTCATCGAAGCGGTAGTTGAAGTGGTAGACCCGACGGTTCCACGACTCCAGCGGATCGAACACTTCCAGGGCATTGATCGAGGCACGCTCGAATTCGCGCTGGTCCAGGCCCGGGTTGAACTTCAACGCCTTGAGCGGCTGGGTAAAACCGTCCGCATCGTACCGGGGCACGACCGTGGCTTCATCCTTGGTGGCATGGGAAATGTCGGTTTTTTCGGCATGTGCCGTACCGGCAGCCAGCAGGGCGGCAAGAAGCAAGAGACGTTTAGCCACGGAAGAACTCCAGCATGGCGTCGCTGTTGACGCGGTAGTTGATGTTGCCGCAATGCCCGCCATGCGGATACACGGTCAGGCGATCACCGAAAGTCTGGCGCAGAAAGCCCAGGTCACCGGAGCCCAGGATCAGGTCGTCGGCGTTATGCATGACGGCAATCTTGCTGCTGTTTTTCAGGTAATCCTTGAGGGCGTACAGGCTGACCTGGTCGACCAGCTGCAGCATGCTGCCACCGTCGGTACGGGCACGCCACATCGGGATCAGTTGCTCGGTCATGTAGCAGTCGAAATCGCATTGCATGGCGCGCTTGAGGAACGGCGTCAGGCTGGTGCCTTCGGTGATCGGGAATTTCGGCGGGATGATCAGGCCGCGACGGTTGATCAGGTCCGAGGTGAAGGCGATGTCGGCCGACGAAAAGCGGAAGGACGTGCCAATCAGCATGGCCATCTGTTCGTTGCTCAGGTGCTCGCGTGACAACTGGAAGTCGTAGAGCAGGGCGTCGTTGAGGTCGATGTAGCCTTTCTGCTGGAAGTAGCGGGTCAGCTTGGCCAGTACCAGCTCATAGAAAGTGGTGGTGTTGTTGACGCCCTTGACCTGGGTCTGTACCAGCTTGTCGAGGTTGGACACCGAGGTGTACAGGTTGACCGGCGGGTTGAGCAGCAGCACTTTCTTGAAGTTGAAGCTGCGGCGGGTTTCGTCCAGCTTGCTGACGAACGCGGCATTCAAAGCGCCCAGGCTGTAGCCGGTCAGGTAGAAGTCGGTGATCGGCAGTTCGGCATTCTGGGCACGGATGGCCTGCATGACCCGGTACAGGTCTTCGGCATCCTCCTTGGACAGGCCCGGGGTGGCGTAGCGCGAGGCCGAACTCATGAAGTCATAGCTGGTAGGCGACGACAATTGCACCACGTGGTAGCCGGCACCGTAATACAGCTTCTTGAGGAATTCGTTGAGGGTGCTGTTGTAGGGCGCGCCGGTACCGGCAATCAGGAAGATCAGCGGGGCGGCATGATCCTGCCTGGCCAGGCGGTAACGCAGTTTCTTGACCGCCCAGAAGTTGTCGGGCAGCGTGAACTCGCGTTCCGGGTGCAGGTTGAGGGTGTAATCGTCCTGGTCGATGTCATCATCGGCAGGCAGGTCGGGCCGCAGGTCTGGTGGCGTTGTGGCGATGGTCGCTTCAAACGGATTAGTCAGCGGGTAGCCATAAGTGGCTGGATCGACGGTTTTCGCCAGGGTGGCCGTACTTATACAGAGGCCACCCAGGACTGCAGCGAAACGCAGGAGACGGAGCATGACTGAATCCCATGGAAAGAAGAGCAGGTTAAGTTCGCACCCTATGACCTTCGGCATGCTGCCAAAGTGCCGCATCGGCAAACGATCTTTGTAAGGTGGGTGAAACGATACACGCTCCCGCGATTGCGGAATGTAGCGATGTGCGTTTTTTTTGAAAGCGTGGTGTAGAACGCATCGTTTGCAGGCGCGGCCGGGTGGCGGTCCGCTTCAGCCGCGAAAGCCGCAAACAGGCTTCAAGCCGGCCTTGAGCGGCTCCAGAATCCAGACGCACAAAAGGAGCCCTAAGGCTCCCTTTTCAGTGGATTCACGTGCTCTTTTTATTTTTATAGGGTGGCCTGTTGTTGTTTTTGTCGGCTGGCCCTTCACTGCGTTCTTGCGATCCTCATGCAGGATCAAGAGCAAACGTATTTTTTTGAGCGCTGACCCAACTTCAATCGACTGCCTGCACAACAGCTCGATCCAACCCGTGCGGTGCTACCTGAAGATAGTTTTATTGTTCTGTGCAAGGTTGCGTGGCCTTCCGCAAAAGACCCGGTGAAGCGTATCTACTCCAAAAAAATCAGTTGGCTGCGTCTCTGTCCGTGTTGTTCTTGTTATGTCAGAGCCGTTACGTCTTGTTTTTATTGGGGTGCTGCGTGTTTTTATTCTTGTTGTGCCTGAGCTAAAGCAGGTGCTGTGCCAACTTTTTAAAGTTCTTTAAAATCAAATAGTTAAAAAATATCCAGATTCGTTCGCGTCGTTTCTGACCTTGATGTGTTCCCGTGTTACCCGTTCGCCAGCGACTGGCACAAGGCTCGGTAACACATTGTGTTTCTTGCCTTGGCTGGCTCTCGCAATGTCAATAGTGACCCATTCTGGAGCGTGCGCGCTGCAAGCGAGGGTGGCGATTGCAGGGGAGGACAAATCAGACAAGTCTGGAAGCACGTGCCTTTCAACGGCAACGGACCTTGGATTACGACGTCGATTCTTGCAGGTTTGTCGCTGATGGCTCAGTGATGTCGTTTACCGCTGCCTGGGAGTCGCTGACAGAGCATGTCCGTTCATCCGTGGGGCAGATGATCAACGGGTCGATGCAGGGCTTCTGACTGCACGCAAGAGTGCTTGAAACGTGAAGGATGTGCATGGCCCCGTTTTCGGGCGTGGTGCACCGCCTTGAGAACAACGTCAACGATGCCCGACCTTTGTCGGTGCAGGACTCTACCGGGGAAGTAATGATGAATATGCGCAAACTCCTGGGGGCGGGTGCCGCTCTGGTGCTGGCTGCCGGCTCCACGCTGGCCAGTGCCGAAACCAAGACCGTGAGCATCGGTTATGTCGAAGGCTGGTCCGACAGCGTCGCCACTACCTTCGTCGCCGCCGAAGTGCTCAAGCAGAAGATGGGCTACGACGTCAAACTGCAATCGGTTGCCGCCGGGATCATGTGGCAGGCGGTGGCCAACGACAAGCTCGACCTGATCCTGTCGGCCTGGCTGCCGGGCACACATGGCGAATACATGGCCAAGTACAAGGACCAGGTGGTCGACTACGGTGCCAACTTCAAGGATGCCAAGATCGGTCTGATCGTCCCCGAGTACGTCAAGGCCATCAGCATTGCCGACCTCAAGACCGACGAGTCCTTCAAGAACAAGATCACCGGTATCGATGCCGGCGCCGGCGTCATGCTCAAGACCGACCAGGCCATCAAGGACTACGGGCTGGACGGCTACAAACTGCAGGCCAGCTCCGGGGCCGGGATGATTGCCGAACTGGCCCGTGCCGAAAAACGCAACGAATCCATCGCCGTGACCGGCTGGGTGCCGCACTGGATGTTCGCCAAGTGGAAGCTGCGCTTCCTGGAAGACCCCAAGGGCGTGTATGGCGCTGCTGAAACCGTCAACAGTGTCGGCAGCCTGAACCTGGAAAAGAAAGCGCCTGACGTGGTGGCCTTCCTCAAGAAATTCCAGTGGGAGTCCAAGGATGAGATCGGCGCCGTGATGCTGGCCATCCAGGACGGTGCCAAGCCCGAGGCTGCAGCCAAGGACTGGGTGGCCAAGCACCCTGAGCGCGTGGCCGCCTGGACCGCCAAGTAATACTTCCCTTCTTCAAGCGGCCTGCGTGCCGCCCTGTAAAAAACCACCTGGCGCCGGCGCCAGGTGGTTTTTGCATTTCAGGGGCAGGTCATTTCGGCCAGGCTCGCGTAATTAATGTCGTTCTAATACTAAGGTCGTCTGGAGTCGGCCCCGCAGCGGACTAAAGTAAAGTTGTGTCATCTCTTCCGTGCTGCGAGGACAAAAACAATGAACGACAGCATCTATCAAACGATACAGAACAACCCGCGCTTTAAAGAGCTGGTTGCCAAGCGAGAACGTTTCGCCTGGATTCTCTCGGCGATCATGCTCGGAATCTACGCCTGCTTCATTCTTCTGATTGCTTATGGGCCGCATATCCTGGGGGCCAAACTCAGCCCTGCTTCGACCATCACCTGGGGCATGCCGATCGGGGTCGGCCTGATCATCACCGCCTTCGTGCTGACCGGTGTCTATGTACGCCGTGCCAACGGCGAATTCGACGACCTGAACAACGCCGTGCTCAAGGAGATCCAGCAATGATCCGTCGTCTCCTGGCAGGTCTTGGTCTTGCAGCGTTTGCGCCGGCTTTGCTGGCGGCCGATGCCCTTACCGGCGCCGTGCAGAAACAGCCGCTCAACGTTCCGGCAATCGTCATGTTCGTGGCGTTCGTACTGTTCACCCTCTACATCACCTACTGGGCCTCGAAGAAAAACAAATCGGCGTCCGACTACTACGCGGCAGGCGGCAAGATCACCGGTTTCCAGAACGGCCTGGCCATCGCGGGCGACTACATGTCGGCGGCGTCCTTCCTGGGTATTTCCGCACTGGTCTACACCTCCGGCTACGACGGCCTGATCTACTCGATCGGCTTCCTGGTGGGCTGGCCGATCATTCTGTTCCTGATCGCCGAGCGCCTGCGTAACCTGGGCAAATACACCTTTGCCGACGTGGCGTCCTATCGCCTCAAGCAGATGGAAATCCGCACCTTGTCCGCCTGCGGCTCGTTGGTGGTGGTGGCGTTCTATCTGATTGCGCAGATGGTCGGTGCGGGCAAGCTGATCCAGCTGCTGTTCGGTCTGGACTACACCGTGGCGGTGATCCTGGTCGGCATCCTGATGTGCCTGTATGTGCTGTTCGGCGGCATGCTGGCCACCACCTGGGTGCAGATCATCAAGGCGGTCATGCTGCTGTCCGGTGCTTCGTTCATGGCCCTGATGGTCATGAAGCACGTCAACTTCGACTTCAACCAGTTGTTCGCTCAAGCGGTCGCCGTTCACCCTAAAGGTGAAGCGATCATGAGCCCGGGCGGCCTGGTGAAAGATCCGATCTCGGCGTTCTCGCTGGGACTGGCACTGATGTTCGGTACGGCCGGCCTGCCTCACATCCTGATGCGCTTCTTCACCGTGAGCGATGCCAAGGAAGCCCGCAAGTCGGTGTTCTACGCCACCGGTTTCATCGGTTACTTCTACATCCTGACCTTCATCATCGGCTTTGGCGCCATCCTGCTGGTCAGCACCAACCCTGCATTCAAGGATGCCGCCGGTGCCCTGATTGGTGGTAACAACATGGCGGCGGTGCACCTGTCCAACGCTGTGGGCGGCAGCCTGTTTCTGGGCTTCATCTCGGCAGTGGCGTTTGCCACCATCCTGGCGGTGGTTGCCGGCCTGACCCTGGCCGGTGCCTCGGCGGTGTCGCATGACCTGTATGCCAGCGTGATCAAGAAAGGCAAGGCCAACGAAAAAGACGAAATCCGTGTGTCGAAGATGACCACCATGGCCCTGGCGGTCGTGGCGATCATCCTGGGTATCGCCTTCGAGAGCCAGAACATCGCGTTCATGGTCGGCCTGGCGTTCTCGATTGCAGCCAGCTGCAACTTCCCTGTGCTGCTGCTCTCGATGTACTGGAAGAACCTGACCACCCGCGGCGCCATGATCGGCGGCTGGATGGGCCTGATCAGTGCGGTGGTGTTGATGGTGCTCGGCCCGACCATCTGGGTGCAGATCCTGCACAACCCCAAGGCGATCTTCCCGTACGAGTACCCGGCGCTGTTCTCGATCATCATCGCCTTTGTCGGCATCTGGTTCTTCTCGATCACCGACAAGTCCAAGGCAGCCGAAGACGAGCGCGCGCTATTCGTGCCACAGTTTGTCCGTTCCCAAACCGGCCTGGGCGCCAGCGGTGCCGTCTCGCACTGAGGGTTGAACCTGGCATGACGAAAAAAGCAGCCCGAGGGCTGCTTTTTTTCGTCTGGATGTAGGTTCGCGTCCGTCGCGAATCGGCATCACTTCTTCCCTGGATTCATATCCTGTTCAGTAGTACCAGCACCAGCAGAATGATCAGGATGGTCCCGATCACACCCGATGGGCCGTAACCCCAGCTGCGCGAGTGGGGGAACACTGGCAGACCGCCGACCAGCAGCAGAATCAAAACGATGATAAGAATTGTACTGATGCCCATGACGAGTTCCTTCTTTCGATGATGGAGGCGAAGATTGCCGTCAATGCCTGATCCGGTAGGCATCAAGCTTGCAGGCCTCTTGCATACTCCGACTGTGGGCCTTACTCAAAGGTTCTAATGGTTGTGCATATTTTTTTACAATTTCGCAGGATTCTGATTTATAAGAGATTTTTAAATTTTTCGCGCTTCGGATGCAGGCATTCGTTTTTGCTTGTCTATTGGGGCGTTGTAAAAACATTGAACGTATGAAGCCCTTTTTGTTTCATGCCGGACACTGCTTGCCGCACGCCTAAAAAGGATACCTTGCATGCTGATCAGCCTGGCCGCCGACCTGGTGGTTGTCTTTCATCTGATGTTTATTGTGTTCGTGCTGTTCGGGGCCTTGCTGGTGGCGTACAAGCCGTGGCTGGCGCTATTGCATCTGCCGGCGGTGGCGTGGGGCATGGCGGTGGAGTTCCTGCACTTGTATTGCCCGCTCACGCCGCTGGAAAACACCTTGCGGGCCCGCGCCGGGGAGCAGGGTTATGACGGGGGCTTTGTCGAACACTACCTGATCCCGCTGATTTATCCGGCCGGCCTGACCACATCGATCCAGCTGTGGCTGGGCAGTGTCGTGCTGGTGGTCAATGTGCTGGCCTACGGGTGGGTACTCAGGCGTTTCAAGCGCCGGTAGGACGTTTCTTTCAGTCGGCTCCGTCTGCTGTGCAGGACTTGACTGATTTGCCCTCGCTGCATTGAAGCGATGTGCCATGCGCGGCAATCTGCCTGCTGACTTGATTACAAGAGAGCAGCCAGATGCTGGTTCTGACGCGGGAAGTAGGCGAGACCTTTTCGATCGGTGATGAGATCACCGTGCAGATTCTCGGGGTAAGCGGCAATCAGGTGCGCTTTGGCTTCGAGGCGCCCAAGCACATCAAGATCCATCGCGCCGAAGTGTTCCGGCGCATCGCCAAGACCCTGTCGCAGCCGCAGGAGCGACCGGAGTCGCCGGCGGCCTGACATCACTCAGTCAAACATCTCCCTGGGCACTTCGTGACGGGCCATCAATTGGCATTGCTGGCTGTCCATGTCGAAGAAAATCACCGCCTGGCCCTTGGTCAATGCATGGCGTACGCGCAGCACTCGGGTTTCAAGGGGCGTTTCATCGCCATTGTCGGTGCCGTCGCGGGTCACGAAGTCCTCGATCAGGCGGGTCAGGGTTTCGGGTTCGAGTTGATCATACGGAATCAGCATGGCGGGTTCTCACGGCAAGGCCGGGAATGATAGTGCAGGGCAGGGCGCTTGTGCAGCCGCATCGGACCGCCCTGCCTTGGGCGGCCCGATGCGTTGCAGGCCGCTGTGTCAGTCCTCGCGGCCCTGGCCGATCAGGCTGTCCACCGGCGGTACACGGGTTTCCGGCTCCATTTGCGTATCGTGTTCCAGTTGATGGCTGAAGGTTTCGAGCGACGCCTTGCCTGGCTGTGCGTCGCTGGCAAATACCGGCGGGCTGAGCATGTAGGCACTGAGCAACTTGCTCAGCGCTGCCAGGCTGTCGATATGGGTGCGCTCGTAGCCGTGGGTTGCGTCGCAGCCGAACGCCAGCAGGGCGGTGCGGATATCGTGCCCTGAGGTGATCGCTGAATGGGCATCGCTGAAGTAATAGCGGAACACGTCGCGGCGTACCGGCAGTTCGTTGTCGACCCCCAGGCGCAGCAGGTGCCGCGACAGGTGATAGTCGTATGGACCACCGGAGTCCTGCATGGCCACGCTGACGGTGTGCTCGGTGGAGTGCTGGCCGGGAGCGACCGGGGCGATGTCGATGCCGACGAACTCGCTCACGTCCCACGGCAGGGCGCCCGCTGCACCGGTGCCGGTCTCTTCGGTAATGGTGAACAGCGGATGGCAGTCGATCATCGGCTCCGCGCCACTGTCGACGATGGCCTTGAGTGCCGCCAGCAAGGCTGCGACACCTGCCTTGTCGTCCAGATGGCGAGCACTGATGTGCCCGCTTTCGGTGAACTCCGGCAGCGGATCGAAGGCGACGAAATCACCAATGCCCACGCCCAGCGATTCACAGTCGGCGCGGGTCGCGCAATAGGCGTCCAGCCGCAGTTCCACATGGTCCCAACTGACCGGCATCTGGTCGACGGCGGTATTGAAGGCATGACCGGAGGCCATCAACGGCAGCACGCTGCCACGGATCACGCCGGTGTCGGTGAACACGCTGACCCGGCTGCCTTCGGCAAAACGGCTTGACCAGCAGCCCACGGGGGCCAGGCACAAGCGACCGTTTTCCTTGACCTCGCGCACGCTTGCACCAATGGTGTCCAGGTGCGCCGAGACCGCACGGTCCGGGCTGTTCTTGCGGCCCTTGAGTGTGGCGCGAATGGTGCCGCGTCGCGTCAGCTCGAAGGGAATGTCCAGTTCTTCCAGGCGTTCGGCGACATAGCGCACGATGGTGTCGGTAAAACCGGTGGGGCTGGGGATGGCGAGCATTTCCAGCAGGACTTTCTGCAGATAATTCAGATCCGGATCAGGGATATTTGCATCAGGCATGGTGGAGGGCTCCTTCGCAGCAGCGGCAAGCTTCGGGTTGCAAGCTGCAAGCGGTGTAGACCCCTTGCGGCTTGCAGCTTATCGCTTGAGGCTGCTGTCAGTTATGGACGGGCAGGCTATGGGGAAACAGTAGATCAACAAAGCGCTCAGCGGTGGGTTGTGGTTCATGATTGGCCAAGCCTACTCGTTCGTTGGCCTCGATGAACACATATTCAGGCTGGTCGGCGGCCGGCACCATCAGGTCCAGGCCAACCACCGGGATATCCAGCGCACGTGCCGCGCGTACGGCCGCATCGACCAGCACCGGATGCAGAATGGCAGTCACATCTTCAAGACAGCCGCCGGTGTGCAGGTTGGCCGTACGGCGTACGGCCAGGCGCTGGTCCATCGGCAGGATACTGTCGTAGTCAAGGCCGGCCTCACGCACCGTGCGCTCGGTTTCTTCATCCATCGGAATGCGGCTTTCACCGCCGGTGGCCGCCGCACGACGCCGGCTCTGGGCTTCGATCAATTGCTTGATGGTGTGCCGACCGTCGCCAAGGATTTCGGCCGGGCGACGGATCGCGGCGGCCACCACGTCAAAGCCGATGACCACGATGCGCAGGTCCAGGCCTTCATGGAAGCTTTCCAGGATGACCCGTGTATCGAACTGGCGGGCCCGTTCGATGGCCTGTTGCACATCCTCGATCGTACTCAGGTTCACGGCCACGCCCTGGCCCTGTTCGCCGTCCAGCGGCTTGACCACCACGCGCCCGTGTTCTTCCAGGAACGCCAGATTGTCGTCGGCGTTGCCTGCACGTTGCTGCGCCGGCAGGTTCAGGCCAGCCGCCTTGAGTGCACGGTGGGTCAGGCTCTTGTCCTGGCACAGCGTCATGCTGACGGCGCTGGTCAGGTCGCTGAGCGATTCGCGGCAACGCACGCGGCGTCCACCGTAGCTGAGCGTGAACAGGCCTGCATCGGCGTCGTCGACCTGCACATCGATGCCGCGCCGGTGGGCCTCTTCGACAATGATCCGTGCATAGGGATTGAAGTCGGCCTGAGGGCCGGGCCCCAGAAACAACGGCTCGTTGATGCCGTTCTTGCGCTTGATGGCGAAGGTCGGCAGGGTGCGGAAATCCAGCTTGGCGTACAGCGCCTTGGCCTGCTGGTTGTCATGCAGCACCGACAGGTCAAGGTAGCTCAGGCCACGGCTCATGAAGTGTTCGATCAGATGGCGCACCAGCACTTCGCCAACGCCTGGGCGTGTGCAGTTGGGGTCCACGGCCAAACACCACAGGCTGCTGCCTTTTTCCGGGTCGTGAAAGGCCTTCAGGTGGTTCAGGCCCATCACGCTGCCGATCACCGCGCCGGTAGTCTCGTCTTCGGCCAGCCAGTACACCGGACCGCCCTGATGGCGCGGCGTCAGCAGGGCAGGGTCGATGGGCAGCATGCCGCGGGCAATGTACAGGTTGTTGATCGCCTGCCAGTCGGCTTCGTTCTGCGCCCGGCGGATCCGAAATCCGCGAAACACCCGTTGTGCCGGACGGTAATCACTGAACCACAGGCGCAGGGTGTCGGACGGATCGAGAAACAGTTGCTGCGGCGACTGGGCCAGCACCTGCTGCGGGGCCGCCACGTACAAGGCGATGTCGCGTTCGCCCGGCTTTTCGTTCAGCAGCTCCTGAGCCAGGGCCGAAGGCTCGGGGTAGGTGTGGCCGATCAGTAGACGCCCCCAGCCGCAATGCAGGGCCAGCGGTCCGCCTTCAGGCTGGTTGCCGTCCTCGGCAAACTGCGCCTGCAGACGCTCGTAGGAGGGCGACTGACGTCGCAGCAGTCGCTGACTGTAAGTGGTGGCGTTGGATTTCATGAATCAGAGTCCTTGTTCGCTCAGCCACAGGTTCAGGGCCGCCAGTTGCCAGAGCTTGGAGCCGCGCAGGGGCGTGAGCTGGTCCTTGGGGTTGGTCAGCAAGGTGTCGACGATCGACGGATTGAACAGCCCGCGATCCTGGCTGGGGTCAAGCAACAGTTCGCGTACCCAGTTCAAGGTGTTGCCTTCCAGGTGCTTGAGGCCCGGCACCGGGAAATAACCCTTCTTGCGGTCGATCACCTCGGCCGGAATCACCAGGCGTGCCGCTTCCTTGAGTACATGCTTGCCGCCATTGGGCAGCTTGAATCTGGCCGGTACCCGCGCCGACAGCTCGACCAGGCGGTAGTCAAGGAACGGCGTACGTGCTTCCAGTCCCCAGGCCATGGTCATGTTGTCGACCCGCTTGACCGGGTCATCGACCAGCATCACGGTGCTGTCCAGGCGCAGGGCCTTGTCCACCGCCGCGTCGGCACCGGGCTGGGCAAAATGATCGCGAACAAAATCACCGGCCGCATCATGGTCGAGCAGCCATTTCGGTTGCACGGTGGCGGCATATTCTTCATAGCTGCGGTCAACGAACGCGGCGCGGTAAGCCGCTACCGGATCGCTGGCGCCATCGACTTGCGGGTACCAGTGATAGCCGGCAAACAGCTCGTCGGCGCCCTGGCCGCTTTGCACCACCTTGCAGTGCTTGGCCACTTCGCGCGACAGCAGGTAGAACGCGATGCAGTCATGGCTGACCATCGGCTCGCTCATGGCTCGGAAGGCCGCTGGCAACTGCTCGATGATCTCGCTTTCCTGGATGCGCAACTGGTGGTGGCGCGTGCCGTAGTGCTTGGCGATCAGGTCCGAATACTGGAACTCGTCGCCGCGCTCGCCGCCGGCATCTTCAAAGCCGATCGAGAAGGTCGACAGGTTCTCGGCACCCACTTCACGCAACAGGCCCACCAGCATGCTGGAGTCGACACCGCCCGACAGCAGCACACCGACATCCACCGCGGCGCGCTGACGAATCGCAACGGCCTCGCGGGTGCTGTCCAGCACACGGCCACGCCAGTCTTCAAAGCTCAGGTTACGCTCGTCTTCATGTGGGCCGTAAGGCAGCGTCCACCACACCTGTTGCTCGCTCTTGCCGTCGGCATCGATCATCAGCCAGCTGGCCGGCGGCAGCTTTTCAACGCCTGCCAGCAGCGTGCGCGGTGCGGGCACCACGGCATGGAAGTTCAGGTAATGGTTGAGCGCGACCGGGTCGAGCAGGCCGCTGATGTCGCCGCCCTTGAGCAATGCCGGCAGGCTCGAGGCAAATCGCAGGCGCTTGTCGGTCTTCGACAGGTACAGCGGCTTGACACCCAGGCGGTCGCGGGCAATGAACAGGCGCTTGCTGTCACGCTCCCAGATGGCAAAGGCAAACATGCCATTGAGCTTGGGCAGCATGTCCTTGCCCCAGGCGTGGTAACCCTTGAGCAAGACTTCGGTGTCGCCACCGGAATGGAACGCATAGCCCAGGCTTTCCAGCTCGGCACGCAATTCGGGGAAGTTGTAGATCGCGCCATTGAAGGCCAGCGACAGGCCGAGATGATTGTCGATCATCGGCTGCGCCGAGCCGTCGGACAGATCCATGATCTTTAGACGGCGATGACCAAGGGCAATCGGCCCCTGGCTATGAAAGCCCCATGCGTCCGGGCCGCGGGGGGCCAGTTCATGGGTGATGCGTTCAACCGCGGCAAGATCCGCCGGTTGATGGTCAAAACGTAATTCGCCTGCTAATCCGCACATAGGTCCTTACCGGGTTTCCGTTGGGGAGGTGACTGTAAAGGTCGTCACCCAGAAACTGACCCGAAGAAAACCGAGGAGTTTTAGAACAACTGGTTATAAGTAATCTGGGTTTACAGTTACATTTTCATGTCTTGCAAGTGCTTGAACCTAAAAGAAATGCCAGTTCCGTGCTCGGGTTACCCAGCTTTATCATCGCAGACGAGGCTGGATTGCCTTTGTCGACATTTAAGGAGCAGGCCATGCAAGGCACAGGCGAATGGACCTCCCTGGGCGAAATCGGATCAGACAGGGATTTGCTCGCAGGTGAAAAGCTTCAGGTCAGTCTGCTCGACAGCCAGACCGCCAAAGTCATCGAAAGCTTTGAGTTCACCCCAGGTCCAGGCGACCTGAGTCGCTACCGCTGGACCTGTGCGCTAGCTACTCATCTCAATGCCACGGCCACTCATCTTCGCGCTGGCGCTCGACAGGCCGATGGATCGTTCAAGCCTGAATTTAGTACTTATCTGAATAAATACTGGACGCAAAATGGCGCTTCTCGAGCATTGATCTCGACGGCCTGTGTTATCAGCCACTGGGCTGACAAAGGGGTGATTCGGTCGATCGGTCCACTGCCATCAGGCTCGACGTTTACCTGTCGTTTGTTCAGCGCCGGCGATAGCTTGCAGACCATAGTCTGTTCAGTTCCCGATGACCAAGGCGGACGTTATCAATGGCCGGCTTACCTGAGCCGTTTCATCAATGCCCAGGGTGGCTTGCTGCGCGCCGGTGAAAAGGATCCGGTCAGCAACACGTTCGTCGTGCTCGGCAGCAGCTATCGCAATCATTGCTGGGCATCGCAAGGCTACAGGCTCCAGGTGGACTATCAGGTCGCGGTAGCCAGTCAGTCCAGGGACGATGCCCGCATGATCTATGACGCCCTGTGCACACAAACGGCGGTCGCGGCACCGAGCGCCGAAGTCATCAATGGCTGGTTGCAGGGTTTTGCAGGCGGCCGCTTTCATGACCTGAACTATCCATCACCTGGAACTGCCGTCAGCGATATCTCAAGCCTGACCAGCCATCTGGTCCGTACGGTGCAGATAGCGTCGTACCTCTACAAACAGGCTGAACCGTCGCCGGCTGCATTCCTGTCATGTGCCACTGAGGCGTTGAATTTCTATGCTGCACAGGATTACCAGATCGTCAGTTGGTGGGAACGGCAGATCGGTCTGGCTAAACGCGCAACCGTCGCAGGGCTGCTATTGGCCAGGCACCTGCCTGTTGGAACCTTGATGGATGTGTTCATTCCTCATGCCATGAAAAATACCAGCACCTTCGACCATACCCAGATTGGTGCCAACCTGGCTGATTTTGCAGCCATCCAGATCGTCTGGAGCTTGTGTGCCTGGAAGAACAGCCAAGAGGATTCCCGACTCCTTTACCTGAGTGCGGCGGTGGATGCGTTGAACGAGTTGTGCCTGCCGATTGCGCGCCAGGGCAAGGAGCATGGTGAAGGCATCAGCGTTGACTACTCCATCAGCCAGCACAACTATTTGCACAACAACCGGTATTGCTCGCAACTGTATTCGGGCAGCTACGGATTCGAGTTGCTGAGCCGTATCTTCGAGAGCCTGCGGGTGCTCAACGGCACATTCGCACTTGCGCCGCAAGCATTGCAGGCCCTGGCCCGCGTGCTGATAGACGGCATGGGCTGGATGGGTTACGCGCAACATCTGGACCTGCAAGTGTGCGGCAGGGCCATCAGCCGGGCAGGCAGCAAAGGGTTTTCGACTTATACCCGATGGGCCCAGGCACTGATGCCTTTCGTCGATGAGCGGACTGCAGAGGTGTTGACCGAGCTGATCCGGCGCACCGCAGGCGATGAGTCAAGCAATGCCTATTACCACGGCGCACGACTGTTCTGGGTCAACGATTACATGGCGTATCTGGGACCGAAGTTTTCCCTGTGGGCCAAGGCCGTCTCTACGCGCACGATAGGTTCGGAAAGTGGCAATGGCGAAAGCCTCAAAGGCTATTACATGGGACAGGGCACTTGTCTGCTGAGCCGCCACGGTCAGGAATATGACGGTATTCAGCCAATCTGGGACTGGCAGCGTTTGCCTGGAATCACGGCCGAGCAAGATCCCGGCTTTACTTTCCCGTTGATCGAATGGGGCCGCGATTCGTGGGGTAACCACGATTTTGCCGGGGGCGTCGCCCAAGGTGGCCGAGGCGTGTTGTCCATGAAATGGTCGCGCGGCACGATCACCAACGCCTACAAGACCGTCCTGGTCATTGACGAGCACGCTATCTGCATGGGCAGCAATATCAACAGCCCTTCAGCACGCCATCCAGTGATCACCAGTATCAACCAGTGCCGGGCGTGCGGGCCTGTTCGTTACCGGGACTTTGCAGGCAAGGCCTTTGTGCTGGCCCCAGGACAATCGCTGACCTCATCGGATATACATCAGGTGCATCACGATGGCTTTTTATACACATTCAGCGACTGGGCACGCCCCAGTGTTACAGTCCAGCTGAAAGCGCAGACTGGGGCATGGTCCGATATAAACCGTTCGGGCTCGCCTGACACCGTGACCCTTGATGTGTTCTCGCTGTGGATCAATCACCCTGAGCGTGAGAACGCCTCTTACCTGTATCGAGTCGAGTCGGCCAGTGAGTTGCCGCAGACGCAGGCAAGCACTGCACCGCTGGGCTTTGTGTCGGATGTTCATGTATCGGGTGATGGCGACAATGTGGCCTTGGGGACATTTTTCAAAGCGATGCCCCCTGCCGCCATCAAGGCCATGCCCTACAGTACCGCTGAGCCTATTTTCTTTCCCGAGCAAGCCTGCACGTACATTTATGAACTTCAAGAGGATCATTTCTGCCTGACCTGTGCCGATCCCACGCAGACACTTGAAAAACTGTCATTCATTGTGGCCGTTGATGCTCAGGGTGTACCCCAGCGCAGGATCGAAGTGGCGCTGCCGCAAGGAGATGACAAGGGGCGTGCAGTAACAGGCCGCTACCCTCGAGAGGCATAAAAGGAACGCGGGCTCAGTACCCGGTCATCTCCAGATACCCCACCCCTTCCTGGCTGCCACTGACCGTCACCGGGCCTTCCCAATACGGCACATCCAGGTCCATCCAGGCCTTGGGATTGAGCGCTTCGGCGGTGATTGCCAGGTGCTTGCCGGGAATCTGGATCGACCAGCGAGTGGGCACGGCCTTGCCGGCCACGTCGGTCGTTTGCAGCGGTTCGAGCCGGATGTCGCCGACAGCCAGGGGCTGCGACTGGCCATCGGCACCGATCCAGTTACCGATCAGGTAGCGGGCGCCGCTGTCATGACGAATGCGGTAGAGCATCAGCCGGGTACCATCGTGCAAGTGCAGGGAAAACCAGTCCCAGCCGCGCTGGTCGGCGGTCAGTGGCTGGCTGCTCCATTCCCGGTCCAGCCAGGCCTGGCCTTTGACACTGTGCTCCTGACCGTCGATGCGCAGCTGACCTTGCACGGTAAAGAACGGCTGGCTGTAGTAATACGAGGCCTGCCCTTGCTCGGATTTGCGGCTGTAGCCCTGGTCGCCCTGGAGCACCAGTGGCCGGTCGGTGCTCAGGTGCAGGTCGTACGCAAAGGTCGGGCTGCTGGCCTGCAAGCGCGCCTGGGTCATGGGGTCGGCGCGGCTGCCGGCTGGCAGGGTGCTGCTCAGTGACCAGTCGTCGATCCAGGCGGTAAAGGGCGCCAGCGTCACGCCCGCCTGGCCGATGCCCCCACGCCCCAGGCGCTGGGTGGCGTAATGGCGAGTCGCCGAGGTCACGGCGGCATGGCCCATCCACAGGTTCGGGTCGCTCCAGTCCTGCGTGGGCGGACCGGCTTGCCGGGCACTGCGAAACAGCGTCCATTGCACGCCAAAGGGCTGGCCGCTGGCGTCTTGCAGGTTGGCGGTGATGTACCACCACTCGATGCGAAAGCCCGGGTGCGGCGCGTGGTCCTGCGGGAAAACAAACCGGCGCCCGGGAGTCACCTCGGTAAAGTCGCCGGTCTGCGCGCCCAGCCCGGCAAAGCCTTGCGGTGCTGGCGCCGAATCGTCGCAGCCGGTGAGTAGCCAGGCGCCGAGCAGAATGGCCAGCCACTCAATTTTCACGGTCGAAGCTCCTGAGCAGGTCGCTCGGTTGACTGCGATACAGGCGCCACAGCGGCCAGGCCGAGGCCAGCAGCGTGGCCAGCAGCGCCAGGACGGTCAGGTTCAGCCATTGCCCCGGATACAGGTGCGAAGGCAGGCGCCAGCCAAAGGCCTGCACCTGGATCACGGCATTCAGGCACCAGGCCAGCAGCACGCCCAATGGCAAGGCAGCCAGCAGGGTCAGGCTTGCCAGCAGCCAGGTCTGGCCCAGGTTGAGCGTCATCAGTTGCCGGCGGGTAACCCCCAGCGCCCAGAGCGGTGCCAGTTGCCCCAGACGGTCCTGGCTCTGGGTCAGCAGGCTGATGAACAAGGCGATACCGGCCACCCCCAAGGTCAGGCTGTTGAGGGCGGCCGTGGCGGCGAAGGTGCGTTCGAACACGCGGCTGGACCATGACTTGAGTTGCTGCTGGTCAACGATACGGCTGTCGTCCAGGGCAAAGTGCGTCTGTAACTGTGCGCTCAGGGCCGGGATGTCGGCAGGGGCCAGGCGTAGGTTGAAGCGGCCCGGCGCCAGGGCCGGCCAGTGCTGCAACAGATGCCGGGCATCGACCAGCAGGTGCCCGCGGGCGTTGCCGTAGTCGGCGTAAAGACCGACGATGCGCGGCGTCCAGCGTCCCTGAGGCACCGGGATGTCAAGTGTGTCGTCCACGCTCAGGTCCAGGCGCCGCGCCAGTTGTTCACTGATCATCACGGTGTCGTCCTGTGCCAGTCGTTGCCAGGCATCGCCGGCGCTGGCGGCCAGCAGGGGCCAGTGATCGCGATAGTGCCGGTGTTCGACCACGCCGTGCAGGTCGGCCGGCCAGCCCTTGAGGCGCAGGCTGACCTGCCAGTCGGGCAATACGGCGCTGATCGTCGATTGCTGTGTCAGCCAGGCGTGCAGGTCCCGGGCCTGCTCGGCGTTGCTGGCGGTGACATACAGTTCGGCGCTCAGGCGCTGGTCGAGCCAGTCACCGAAGGTCTGGCGAAAGCCCGAGGTCATGCCCCCGGCGCCGATGCTGGCGGCCAATGCCAGCAGCAACGCCATCAAGGCCAGGCTCAGGGCTGGCAGTTGTTGTCGGCAGTCGGCCACAAACCACTGGCCCAGCACCGAACGTGTGCGGTGCAACATGGCACCGAGTACGCCATCAAGCAGCACCGGCAGCCCCAATGCGGCACCGAGCAGCAGGGCTGCGACCATGACAAAACCGCTGCGCAGACTGTCGCCGGCCCAGGCCAGCAGCGCCACGACTACGGCAGCGGCGGCCACCCAGGCCTGACGGCGCAACCAGCGTGCATGGGCCTGGCGCCAGGCCTGGGCCCGCGCCAGGGCCAGCAATGGCAGGCGTGCGGCACGCAACACGCTACTGGCCCCGGCCAGCAAAGCGCCCAGCAAGGCCACGCCCAGGCTGGTCAACCACCATGACAGCCCCAGGTTCAGTTGCCCGGCCACCGGTGCGCCATACAGGCCACGCAGGCTGGCGGCCAGGTCCGGCAGCAGCCAGCCGGCCAGCAGGTAGCCGCTGATCACGCCCGCCAGCCCGGCCAGCAGGGCCATGCCGGTCAGCTCAAGAACCAGGGCTGCGATCAGCAGGCGGCCACTGACACCGCTGGCGCGCAGGTTGCGCAACAGGCCACGGCGCTGTTCCAGTGCCAGGCCGATGGCGGCGTGCACAATGAACAGGCCGACCACGAAGGCCAGGGCGCCCAGCGCATCCAGGTTCAGATGAAAGCTCTTGGTCAAGCGGTCAAGGTCGTCTGCCGCATCGCCGTGTTGCAGCACCAGACGGTCAGCCAGCGCGGCCGGCAAGGTCGGGTGAGTGGCGGCAAATTCCGCACTCACCAACAGGCGGCTGACTTGCCCTGGCAACGCCAACACACGCTGGGCCTGGCCTATATCGGTCAGCAGCACACCAGGCGCCATGTCTGGCAGGCCGCGCAGTGGGGGCAGCCTCTGGCCGTTTTCGGTCAACGGTTGCTGGCCCTCTTGCAAGCCCAGCGCCTGCAGGGTGTCGCGAGCGATCCAGGTCACGCCAGGCGGTTGCAGAAAGTCGAATAACTGGTCGATGTCCTGGCGTTGGCCGGCCAGCTCCAGGTCGCGCGGGAGGGTAAGCGGTTCGATGCCGAGCAATTGCAGGCGCTCGCCATTGAGGGTGACGCGTCCTTGCAGCTGCGGTGATACCGGCCAGCCTGCCCGGCGCAGATCGACGAACACCTGTTGCGCAAAGGCTGCAGCCGAAGGCGTACTCAGCCAGCTTTGCGGTTGCGCGCCGAGCAACTGGCTGGCGCGCTGGTAGCTGTCGCGGGCCTGGCTGTTGAGCGCCTGCACGCCGGTCAGCAGACCGGTGGCCAGCCACAGGCCGGTCAGCACACTGAACAGTTGCACAGGATGGCGACGCCAATGACTGAGCAGGGCGCGCAACGTCCAATAAAGCACCGCCATCTCAGCGGGCCTCGGCGCTGACCAGCCGCCCTTTGTGTAATACCACCCTATGCATCAGGTGGGCGGCGATGCGCGGGCTGTGCGTCACCATCAACAGGCTGGTGCGGCTGTCGGCGACCAGATCCAGCAGCAGCTTGAGGACTTCATCGCTGGTGGCTTCGTCAAGGTTGCCGGTCGGCTCGTCGGCCAGCAGCAAGGTCGGGCGCGAGGCCAGGGCGCGACCGATGGCCACGCGTTGTTGCTGACCACCGGACAGTTGTTCAGGGTAACGGGTCAGCAGATCGCTCAGCCCCAGGCGCTCGATCAAGTGTGCCTGCCAGGCCGGGTCATGGCGCCCGGCCAGGCGCGCCTGAAAGGCCAGGTTGTCCACGACCTTGAGGCTGCCGATCAGGTTGAACTGCTGGAATACCAGGCCGATGCCGGTGCGCCGCCAGTGCGCCAGGCCGGCTTCGCAGAGGCCGTCCAGGCGCTGGCCGTCAACTTCGATATGCCCGCCATCGGCGCGGTCCAGCCCGGCGATCAGGTGCAGCAGGGTGCTTTTGCCACTGCCCGATTCACCCATCAGGGCCAGGCTTTCACCTTGCCCCAGTTGCAGGCTGACGCCGTCAAGCACCTGCAGCGAGCCTTGGGCGGTGGGGTAGCGCTTGAGCAGATCGACAACCTGCAACATGGACGGCGACTCGTGATAAAGGGCGGCTCAGTTCTGGCCGCAGGCGCGGTTGGCGGCCACGGCGATATCCAGCAAGCGTGGCGGTGGCAGGTGCAGGTCGCTCATCAGGGCGGCGTACTCCTCGGCATTGGCCACCTGCAGGCGTGGGTTATGCCGGCGCTCTTCACCAATGGTCGAGCAGGTCCAGCCCTTGTAGTCGTGGGCCGGGAACACCAGGGTGTCATCGCCCAGGTCCAGCAGGCGTTGCAGGCTGGTCCATTGCTGGTGGGCACTGCCGTTCTGAAAGTCGGTACGCCCGCTGCCGCGGATCAACAAGGTGTCGCCGCTGAACAGCCAGGTGGGCTGGCGACCGCGCGCGGCCAGCAGGAAGCAGTAGGAATCGCGCGTGTGCCCCGGGGTGTGCCAGACCTTCAATTCGCGGCTGCCCAGGGCCAGGCTCTGGCCATCATGGAACGTGAAGCTGGCGCAGGGCACCTGGCTTTCCTGGCCCAGGCCGGTGTTGCAGCCGGTGGCATCGCGCAGGTCGCCTAACGCAGTGATGTGATCGGCGTGGGTGTGGGTATCGAGGGCCATGATCAGTTGCAGGTCCAGGTCCGAAAGCAACTGCAGGTAAGTGTCCAGGTGCTCTTTTACCGGGTCGATCAGCATGGCCTGGCCATGGTCGGCCAGCAGGTAACTGTAGGTGGATGTCTGGCTGTCGAACAATTGACGGAACAGCATGCAAGTCTCCATTTTCAGCACTGTGCAGGTGTTCACCGTAGGGTGAATCACCGCTCAGGTCAAAGGCCTTGCTGCAATTATCTGTTACAGAACGACGCAAAATCTAACCTTGGACCGGGCTTTTCGGCCCGCGTATCAGGCTGCGCAGGGCGAACCGATTGGGGTGGCAGGCCTCGGCCACGCTGCGCGGCACCGGCAGTGGTTCGTCGTCCAGCCAGGCCACCAGCAGCTCGGCGGCCAAGGGGGTGGTAATCAACCCGCGTGAGCCATGACCACTGTTGATGTACAGGCCGTCCAGCCACGGACAGGACAGCGCTGGCACCTGGCGGGCATCCTTGGCCAGGGCGGCATAGGTCTCGGCAAAGGCCTGGCTGTCGGCCAGCGGGCCGACGATCGGCAGGTAGTCCGGACTGGTGCAGCGAAAAGCCGCCCGGCCTTGCAGCTGTTCAAGGTCCAGATGGGCGGCATCGAGACGTTCGCTCAGGTCGCCCGAAATGTCTTCCAGCAAGTGCAGGTTGCCTTGATGCTCTTCGAGGGTCGGGGCCAGGTTCTGGTTATGAAAGTCGAAGCTGGCACCCAGCGTGTGCTCGCCATCACGGGCCGGCGCCACATAACCTTCGGCGCACACCACCGTCTTGAGGCTGTGGCTGGTGGCGGTGGCCGGCAGGCGAGTGATCTGCCCGCGAATACGCTTGAGCGGCAGCCCGGCGCTTTGCTCAAAGGCCTTGATCTGCGCCGCGTTGGCCAGGATCGCCACCGGGGCACTGGCCAGCAGCTGCTCGCCGGCCCAGGCTTGCCACTGGCCATCGACCCGGCGCAGCTCAAGCGCCTCATGGTGCAGCAGGGTCTGGATATTCGGGTGGGCGGCCTGTTGCTGGCACAGCGCTGGTGGATGCACCCAGCCGCCTTCAGGGTAGAACAGCCCGCCGCTGCCCAGGCCGATGCCGGCCTGCTGCTCGGCTGCCGGCTGATCCAGCCGGTGCAGTAATGTTGCTGGAAAGGCCTGGGCCAGTTGCTCTTGGCGTTGGGCCTCCTTGGCGTCGAAGGCCAGTTGCAAGACCCCGCAATCACTCCATTCATGGCCGCGCTGCAGGCGCTCCAGCAGGCGACGGGTATGGCCGAAGCCGCTGAGAATCAATTGTGACAAGGCCGTGCCATGGGCTGACAGCTTCAGGTACAGCACCCCTTGCGGATTGCCCGAGGCCTCGCCGGCCAGGGCGTCATGGCGCTCCAGCAGGCTGACTTGCCAGCCGCGCATTGCCAGGCTGCGTGCGGTGCTGCAACCGGCCAGGCCGCCACCGATCACCAGCGCCCGGCGCTCATCGGCGCACCGGGGCGGGCGGGCAAACCAGGGCTTGAGGGGTGCAGGCGGCGTTACATCCGCCGGCCAGCCGGCAAAGGTGCCGCGCATGACTTCCCATTTATGGCCGATGCCCGGAATGCGTTTCATGGCAAAGCCGGCCGCTTTCAAGGCGCGTCGGACCCAGCCGGTACTGGTGAAGGTGCCCAGGGTCGCTTGCGGGGCTGACAGCCGGGCCAGTTCGGCGAACAGCGCCTCGTTCCACATGTCCGGGTTTTTCGCCGGTGCAAAGCCGTCGAGAAACCAGGCGTCGATCTGCCCGTCCAGTTGCGCCAGCATCGTTTGGGCATCGCCGATCAGCAGCGTCAGCGTCACGCGCGCGTCCTCGAACACCAGGCGCTGAAAGCCCGGGTGGATGGCGACGTACTGCGCCAGCAAGGGTCCGGCCTGGGCAGCCAGCGCCGGCCACAGGCCCAGGGCGCGTTGCAGGTCGGCATGGCTCAGCGGAAATTTTTCGACGCTGATGAAGTGCAGGCGGGCATCGGCCGGGGCGCACTCGGCAAACAGTTGCCAGGCGCAGAGAAAATTGAGGCCGGTGCCAAAGCCCGTTTCACCGATGACCAGTCGCCCGCCGGCGGGCAAGGCCGAAAAACGCTCGTGCAGATTGTTCTGGGTCATGAACACGTGCCGGGTTTCTTCAAGGCCTGCGCCGGTGGCGAAGTACACATCGCCAAATTCGCTGGAGTTGGGGTTGCCATGTTCATCCCAGACGATCTGGGCGTGGTGCAAGGGGCGGGTCATGTCGGGCTCGGTCACGGGGCGGGCAGAAAACCGCTGCAGTTTACCCGCCCGTTCGCCCCGTGAGGCAAACGCAATTGACCGATCCGGCACATCGGTGGTCTTAATGGGCAAAGCGCTATCAACCAGGGTTGGCAAAGGGAGTTTCTGATGTTCGAATCCGCCGAAATCGGCCATGTCATCGACGACGAAGCCTACGAGGCTGAGGTTCCAGCCTTGCGCGAGGCGCTGCTGGAGGCTCAGTACGATCTGCACGAGCAGGGGCAAAGGCAGATCATCGTGCTGATCAACGGCATCGAAGGCGCCGGCAAGGGTGAAACCGTCAAGTTGCTCAACGAATGGATGGACCCGCGCCTGATCGAAGTGCGCACCTTCGATCAGAAAACCGATGAAGAGCTTGATCATCCAAAGGCCTGGCGCTATTGGCGGCAACTGCCGGCCAAGGGCCGGATGGGCATTTTCTTTGGCAACTGGTACAGCCAGATGCTGCAGGACCGCGTTCATGGGTTGATCAAGGACCCTGAACTCGACCAGGCGATCAGCGGCGCCGAGCGCCTGGAAAAGATGCTCAGTGATGAAGGCGCGCTGATCTTCAAGTTCTGGTTCCACCTTTCGCGCAAGCAGATGAAACACCGGCTCAAGAGCCTGCGCGACGACCCGTTGCACAGCTGGCGCATCAGCCCCTTGGACTGGCAACAATCGAAGACCTACGACCGGTTCGTGCGCTTCGGCGAGCGTGTGCTGCGACGCAGCAGCCGCGAATATGCGCCTTGGCATGTGATCGAAGGGGTGGATGCCAACTACCGTAGTCTGACGGTCGGCCGCCTGCTGCTCGAAGGTCTGCAGGCTGCGCTCAAGACCCCGCAGGTCGAGCCGCAGGCGCTGACCGTGGGGCCGCGCGCCACGCATGACGACGACCTGACCCTGCTCGACAGCCTGGATTTGACCTTGTCGCTGGAAAAGGACGAATACGAGGCCGAGCTGATCGCCGAGCAGGCCCGGCTGTCGCGCAACCTGCGTGACAAGCATATGAAGCGCCATGCGTTGGTCGCGGTGTTCGAGGGCAACGATGCGGCCGGCAAGGGCGGAGCAATCCGCCGTGCCGCGGCCGCACTCGATCCGCGTCAATACCACATCGTACCCATTGCCGCTCCCACCGAGGATGAACGGGCGCAGCCGTACCTGTGGCGTTTCTGGCGGCAGATCCCTGCACGTGGCAAGTTCACCATCTTCGACCGTTCCTGGTATGGGCGGGTGCTGGTGGAGCGGGTCGAGGGTTTCTGCAGTGACACCGACTGGCTGCGCGCCTACGGCGAAATCAACGACTTTGAAGAGCAGCTCACCGACGCTGGCGTGGTTGTGGTCAAGTTCTGGCTGGCCATCGACCAGCAGACCCAGCTGGAGCGGTTCAAGGCCCGCGAGACCATTCCCTTCAAGCGCTACAAGATCACCGAGGATGACTGGCGCAATCGTGATAAATGGCCACAGTACCGCCAGGCGGTGAGCGATATGGTCGATCGCACCAGCACCTCGATCGCGCCCTGGACCCTGGTAGAGGCCAACGACAAGCGCTGGGCGCGGGTCAAGGTCCTGCGCACGCTCAACGAAGCCCTGGAGGCGGCGTTCGCCAAAGACCGGAAAAAGTAGCCGGCGCACATTGCACAAGCGTTCAGGTGGGAAGTATCGACAGATGCTTCCTATTCGTTTGCATGAAATGTCCTAGTCTTTGTCAGTGTCTTGCACGTGCCCCAAGGGGCTTTTACCCTGTGCCGGTCGTAACGTTGCCGGTCGCCCTGTGGTCAACGCTGCAAAGCCTGTTGCGACACTTCTCTGGTCGACAAGGATGCTGGCCACCGCAAGCTTCATGGAGATCCATTCATGTCCGACTACAAGCCTGACCCAAACGCCGTGTTTGCGGTTGCCGATACGGTAACCCCGGAAATCGCCCTCAATCACGCTTCCGACCTGCTGCGCTGCATCATTGCAACGGCTGGCGAGTGCACCGATGCCGCGCAGGGATCGGGGCGCGACCTGAGCCTGTCGATCCTGCACCTGGCGCAGATGGCCAAGGTCCTTGTCGATTGTTCACTCGATACCCTGACCACTGCCTGACAACGGCCTGGTTGTTCAGTGCAGGTGTGCGTTGTTATGACGCGCCAGTGCCTGGCCGGGCAAGGCGCCGGTGCTGCGGGCAGTGGTGCGTCGTGTTGGCGGCGTCGCAGCGGGCAAGGCTGTGGGCAGGGTCTCGATCAAGGCCTGCTGGGCGGCACGGTAAAGCGCAGGGCAATCGCGCATGAATGTGTCCTGGCTGATGAAGGGCGTGTTCGCGCTCTGAAACGCCAGGCGTTACAAAGGCGTAACAACAGCTAAGAACAACTTTTCATCGGCATCAGACGGTTTTTGCATAGGGCTTATGCCGGTCTCATCGTGCTACCTTGCGGGCTGCAGCGTCTTCTGCCGCCAGATCCAGACGCTCACCAGCATGGCGCAGACCGGCAGCGCAAGGCGCACCCAGGTCAGCGGCACCAGCCAGCACGACACCGCGATGCTTACCCACATCAGGGCAATGGCGTAGACCTTGGCCTTGAGCGGGATGCCGTGGCCGTGCACGTAATCGGCAATCCAGGGACCCAGGCGCGGGTGGTCGATCAGCCAGTGGTAGAAACGCGGCGAACTGCGCGCGAAGCAGGCCGTGGCCAAAAGCAGAAAAGGGGTGGTGGGCAGCACCGGCAGGAAGATGCCGATGATGCCCAGCGCCACGCTCAGCCAGCCGAAGGCCAGCAGCGCGTAGCGCACCAGCGCAGGCCCGCGGGGGCGTGGCGGGCCTTGCTCCACCTCAGTGGTGGCGAGGCTTGAGGATCGCCGGTTTTTCGTCGGGCGCGTGGCACAGCAGGAACAGCGCTGTCAGGGCTTCGGGGATCTGCACGATCATGTCGTCCATCAGGTTGGCATCCTGGGCGATGTCGGCGAACTCGGGCTGCTCGTCGAACAGGCCGGAACCGACCATGATCGGCAGGAGCATTTCGCTGACTTCTTCCTCGGCTTGTTCGAACCAGGCTTCTTCGCGCAGGAACACGCCCTCCATGAAGCCGATGCACCAGCCGCGCAGGTCGGAATCGTCCGGATCGTCACCCAGGTCCAGGTCGCACGGCAGCTCGAACTCTTCGTCCGAGGCCAGTTGGCGGGCAATGTGGGCCTTGAGCAGCACCAGCGTGGTCTCGACTTCTTCACGCTGCGCGTCGTTTGAGTAATGAGGCGGCTCTGAGAACAGGGCATCGATCCACTCGCGCTCCGGCACTTCTTCGGCGCAGATCGACAAGGCAGTCATGAAACCATGAGCGGCCACGTAGTCCAGTGCTTCATCGTGCAGATCATCTGCATCGAGGAAGACTTGCAGGCGGGTAAGTTGCTCAGCGAAGGACATGGACGGACTACCTAGGAAATAAACGATGCTGAATTCTAGGCCCTGAGCGGCCTGTGCGCCACCCGCCAGGTGGTCCGGATTGATATTCGACCGCTTATGTCCCGAGCGTCCCTTGCCCCAAAGGCTCGGGTATACTGCCGCGTTTACGGCCGGGCGGCTCTACCGCTGCGGCCTGCTGTGGCAGGACAACCGGGGTATTTATGCTCGAACAGGCGCAACACATTCTCAAGGACATCTTCGGCTACGACAGCTTCCGGGGTCGCCAGGGTGCGATCATCGAGCGTGTGGCCAATGGCGGCGATGCCTTGGTACTGATGCCGACCGGCGGCGGCAAGTCGCTGTGCTTCCAGGTTCCGGGGCTGTTGCGCGACGGATTGTGCGTGGTGGTTTCGCCCCTGATTGCGCTGATGGATGACCAGGTCGCGACCCTGGATGAACTGGGCGTATCGGCTGCGGCACTGAACTCCACATTGAGTGCCGAACAGCAGCGTGACCTGGCGGTGCGCATTCGCCAGGGCGAAATCAAGATGCTGTACCTGGCGCCAGAGCGTCTGGTGCAACCGCGCATGCTGACATTCCTGCAAAACCTGAAGATTGCCCTGTTCGCTATCGACGAGGCCCACTGCGTCTCGCAATGGGGCCATGACTTCCGTCCTGAATACCTGCAGCTGGGCCAGTTGGCCGAGCTGTTCCCGGACGTGCCACGCATTGCCCTGACCGCCACGGCCGACAAGCGTACCCGAGAAGAAATCGTCACCCGCCTGCACCTGCAGAACGCCGAACGCTTCCTGTCCAGCTTCGACCGTCCCAACATCTTTTACCGCATCGTGCCCAAGGAACAGCCGCGCAAGCAGTTGCTGGCGTTCTTGTCACAGCGGCGCAGCGATGCCGGCATCGTTTATTGTCTGTCGCGCAAGAAAGTCGATGAAACCGCCACCTTCCTGAGCGATAACGGCTACCCGGCGCTGCCTTATCACGCCGGCCTGCCGGCCGAGACCCGGGCGGCCAACCAGAAGCGCTTCCTAAATGAGGAAGGCCTGATCATGGTGGCGACCATTGCGTTCGGCATGGGCATCGACAAGCCCAACGTACGCTTTGTCGCGCACATGGACCTGCCCAAGTCGCTGGAAGCCTACTACCAGGAAACCGGCCGGGCAGGGCGCGACGGTCTGCCGGCCGATGCCTGGATGGCCTACGGCCTGCAGGATGTGCTGATGCTCAAGCAGATGCTGCAAGGCTCCGAAGGCGACGAGCGGCATAAGCGCCTGGAACACCACAAGCTCGATGCCATGCTGGCGTTGTGCGAAGAAACCCGCTGCCGACGCCAGGCGTTGCTGGCCTATTTCGACGAAGACCTGCCCCAGCCCTGCGGGCATTGCGACAACTGCGTCGATGGCGTGCAGACCTGGGACGCCACCGAGCCTGCGCGTCAGGCGCTGTCGGCCATCTTCCGCACCGGCCAGCGCTACGGCGTGGGCCATCTGGTGGATGTGCTACTGGGCAAGAGCAACGACAAGGTGCAGAGCTTTGGTCACGAGCGCCTGTCGGTGTTCGGCGTCGGCAAGGCCCATTCCGAGGGCGAATGGCGTTCATTGTTCCGCCAACTGGTGGCCCGCGGCCTGGCCGATATCGACCTGGAAGGCTACGGCGGGCTGCGCTTGTCTGACACCTGCCGTCCGCTGTTGCGCGGTGAAGTCAGCCTGCAATTGCGCCGTGACCTCAAGCCGCAGACCAGCAGCAAGACCAGTGGCGCCAGCCCGGCCAGCCAACTGGTGCGCAGTGAAGAGCGCGAGCAGTGGGAAGCCTTGCGCACCTTGCGCCGGCGCCTGGCCGAAGAACATGGTGTGCCGCCTTATGTCATCTTTCCTGACTCGACCCTGCTGGAAATGCTCCGCAGCCAGCCCGGCTCCATGGCCGACATGGCCCGGGTCAGTGGCGTGGGCGCACGCAAGCTGGAGCGCTACGGCGAAGCCTTTCTTGAAGTACTCAGCGGCAAGGCCGAAGCCCCAAGGGTGGTCACCGATCTGCGGCACGAACTGATCAGCCTGGCGCGTGCCGGCATGACGCCTGCGCAGATCGCCGGGCAATTGCAGTGCTCGGAAAAGAATGTCTACAGCCTGCTGGCCGAAGCCATTGGCAAGCAGCAACTATCGGTGGAGCAGGCACTGGACTTGCCCGAGGATCTGTTGAGCGAGATCCAGGATGCGTTTCTTGATGGTGAAGGGGAGTTGCCGGCTGTGAGCGAGGTGGCTGCGCAGTTCAGCGGGCGAGTGCCTGATGGCGTGTTGTATTGCGTACGGGCGGCCTTGCAATCGGAGTTCGAGGCGTAACAGGTCGTGACGAAAGTCATCTGCCCAGCCTTGATCCTCACCGAGGGGCATGCTTAGCTGCCTAACAATTGTTTCAACCAAGAGTTTGCCATGCCACTCACAGATCAACACCGCTTCGGGATGCAACTGGCCCAACTGACCCGTGGCTGGCGCGCCGAGCTGGACCGGCGCCTGGCCAGCCTGGGGCTGTCCCAGGCCCGCTGGCTGGTGCTGTTGCATCTGGCCCGGTTCGATGACGCGCCGACCCAGCGAGAGCTGGCCCAGAGCGTCGGCGTCGAGGGCCCGACCCTGGCCCGTCTGCTCGACAGCCTGGAGAACCAGGGGCTGGTGCATCGGCAGGCGGTACTTGAAGACCGCCGCGCCAAAAAGATCCTGCTCAGTGACAGTGCCACGCCGCTGATCGCACAGATCGAAGCCATCTCTAACACCTTGCGTGCCGAGCTGCTGACCGGCATCGATGAAAACGAGCTGCAGGTGTGCATGAACGTCCATGCCCGCATACTGGCCAACCTGGAAAGAACCTGAGGCGCGCCTGCCGGTTCTCGCTCATACTTATTACACTTAATTTCAAAGCGCGAGAAGCCGTGTCCGGTTTCCTGAAGAGGACGCATGCTGAAAAGATCTCAGGTAGTGGTCGAGGGTGACGCCATGGCTGTTGTTCGTGGTCGTGCCGGCAACGTCACGAGGGTGTTGTGCATCGCTCTGGCATCGCTGTCCTGGACGGGGCTGGCATCGGCGCTGGGGCTGGGCGACATCACGCTGCATTCGGCCCTCAACCAGCCGCTCAATGCGCGGATTGCCCTGATCGAGACCAACGGCCTGAGCAGTGAGGACCTGGTCGTCAAGCTGGCCTCGCCCGAGGCCTTTGCCAAGGCCGGTATCGAGCGTGCGTTCTTTCTCAACGACCTGCGTTTTTCGCCGGTCATCCGTGGCAATGGCAGCTTTATCCAGGTGGTGTCTGCCAAGCCGGTCATCGAGCCTTACCTGAGCTTTGTGGTGCAGGTCGCCCAGCCCAATGGCGATCTGCTGCATGAGTACACCCTGCTGCTGGATCCGCCCACCTCGCCCCAGGGGTTGGCGGCAACACGCAGCCGACAGGAGCAAGCCAGGGCCCAGGCCACTGCCGCCCCGGCCTCGCGTCTACCGGTAGCGCCGCCGCCTGCGGTGCAGGGCAAGCAGTACACCGTGGCCCGTGGCGACACGTTGAGTGGCATCGCGCGGCGCTTGCAGGGACCGGGCAGCAAGGTTTCTGCCGCGCAGTTGACTGACGGCATCCAGGCCCTTAACCCTCTGGCGTTCCCCAATGGCGCAGGTTCGGGATTGAAAGCCGGCCAGACCCTGCTGGTGCCTGACAGCGCCGTACTACCCGATGTGCCCGGATCTGCTCCAGAAAGCCAGGCGGCACCGGTGCCGGCAGCGGCCGAGGTCCAGCGTGCAGCGGCGGAACTGGCCGGCGCAGCCTTGGAAAATCAGCAACTGGCGCGTAGCCTCGAAGAGCTCAAGGCGCAAAACCAGAGCCTGCAGGAGCAGTTGGTCGAAAGAGACAAGGCGGTGTCGTTGCTGCAAGCACGTGTGGCCGAAATACCTGCACCTGCACCTGCACCTGCGCCCGCGGTCGTGCCTGTCGCGCCTGTGGCTGCCCCGGTCGTACAGCCTGTCGAGGACAACCCACTGTTCAGCCTGCCCCTGCTGCTGAGCGCACTGCTGGCGATTCTGGTGTTGCTCGGGCTTGTCTATCGGCGTCGCAAAAGTCGTGGGCCGGCGCCGGTGGGACCGGCCGCAGTGCCTGATGAACCTTTGATAAAGCCTGCGCAATCGACCGTGCTACCGGTGTACGAGATTCCGGCAGTCGCCCCTCAATCTGTGGCGAGCCAGGTGTCGAGCCCCTCACTGGACAAGGCTTCGAGCCCGGCCAGGCGTCTGGCGGGCACTGCACCCGATGCGCTCGATGGCGTGAGCATCTATATCGCTTACGGTCGCTTCAACGAGGCCATGGGTATCTTGCGCGACGCCCTGGACAAGCAACCCGAGCGTGACGACATCCGCGTGCGCATTCTCGAGTTGCTGGCCGAGCAGGGCGATACCCCGGGTTTTGAGCGTGAAGCCCAGGCGGCGCTTGACCAGGGTATGGCCGACGAGCAGGTCCAGGCCATCCGCACACGCTATCCGCAACTCAAGCCCGCTCCGGTGGCGAGTGTTGCACCGGTAGCCGCTGCAGCCGGTGGCGCCGCCCTGGCCGCCGCAGCCGTGGCAGCAACGCCGGTGCAGGCCCAACCCCCCGCGCAACTCGACGAAACGACCGCGGCGGCACTCAATCCCGAGCGCCCTGACGAGTTCCAGCTCAACCTTGACGACCTGTCCATGGATGCCGACTGGGATCTGGTCGACCCCTTCGATAACCCTGCGGTGCGCCAGGCGCCTGCCGCCCCGGCCGCTGTCGACGTCGATCCGGAGTTCGCTTCGAACCTCAATCAATTGCCCGAAGTGCTCGAGCTGCAGGACGATCAGTTCCTTGATGAGTTCTCGCAGCCTCAGGCGGACGAACCTGAGTCTATCGAGTTGATCGAGCCGGCGGCAGGGCACGCACCGCAGGATCTGGCCGGGGAACGGTTTGGCGCCTCAGGGCTGGATGATTTCCAGGCGCTGAGCGCTTCAGGCATCGACACGCTCGAAATCATCGAGCCGGCCGCCAGCGATGAGCTGGACGATGCGTTTCTTGACAGTTTTGCCGGCGACGACGGCATGGAGTTCGACCTGCTGGACCTCGACGAAGCGCCACTGACGTTGATCAACCAGGCACAGTTGCTGATCGACGAAGGTGAGATCGAGCCGGCACGGCGCCTGCTGTTGCAGGTGATGCAGGAGTCTGACGAGGCGCATCGGCAGATGGCCAGCGACCTGCTGGCCAGTCTGGAGTAACCCTGCGTGGCCCTGGCCTAGTGCCCCTGGCCCTGGGTCGACAGGGCCAGCAATTGTTTCTCTTGCAGCCAGTCGAAGGGCTCTTCGTTCTGTTCGGCCTCGAAGCGACGCTCTTCCAGTGCCTGATACAGGTCGATTTCATCGTCGGGCATGAAGTGCAGGCAGTCGCCACCAAAGAACCACAGCAGGTCGCGTGGCACCAGATGAGCAATCTGCGGGTAGCGCTGGATCACCTGGCACATGATGTCCTGGCCCAGGTACTGGCTTTCGATCGGATCCTGCGGCAATTGCTCGGTCAATTCGTCGAAACGCTCCAGAAACAGCGCATGGCTTTCTTCAGGCACCTGTTCTGCTTCGCCCAGCGCCACCAGAATGCTGCGCAGGTGAGCCAGCAGGCCCAAGTGATGATCGATGATCGTGCCGGCCATGATGAATTCCTCAAAGGCAAAAAAGGGCGCGAGAGTATAAGGCTCTACGCGCCCGCTGTGCGGATTGGACACTTCTAAAAACGCACGGCGTCTTCAGAGGCGCCCGATGGCTTGCCGGTTCAGCGAGTCTTGCCGGGGGCCAGCGTCAACTGCTCCTTGTCAAAGTCGTCCACGTCGATCACCTTGCGCCGCGCGTGCTCGGCCTCTTCCAGGGTCTGCGCTTCGCTGGCCTGCAGGATGCCGGCCTGCACAGCGGCGGCCACCGGCGACTCGCCGGGCGCCAGCGTGAGCTGTTTGCTCTTGAGCGCATGCGCCAGCTTGCGCCGCACCGGGTACGCGGCCTGAAGCAGGTCGTGGGCCTGTTGCAGGGCGCCGACAGGGTCGTCAGCCGATTGTGGACGGTAGCAGCCGGTAAGCAACTGCTCCAGCGCCGGATCGCCTTTTGACTGGCCAAGCAGGCGCGCCACTTCGGCATCCAGGGCATCGCTCGGCCCTTTGTGCCGGCGCCCGAACGGAAACACGATCACCCGCAGCGCACAACCCAGCCATTTGTTGGGGAAATTGCGCAGCAGTTCGTCCAGCGCCCGTTCGGCTTCGCCCAGGCTTTCTTCCATGGCCCAGCGCATCAGGGGACGCACATCCTGGAGCGAGCCCAGGTCGTGATAGCGCTTGAGCGCCGCCGAGCCCAGGTACAGGTGGCTCAACACATCGCCCAGGCGCGCCGACAAGCGCTCGCGACGCTTCAGTTCGCCGCCCAGCAGCATCATGCTCAGGTCAGCCAGCAGCGCAAAGGCCGCCGCCTGACGGTTCAATGCACGGAAGTAGCCCTGGCTGATGCGGTCACCGGGCAGGCGGTCGAAATGACCCAGTCCCAGGTTGAGCATCAGGGTGCTGGCAGCATTGCCTACGGCAAAGCCGATGTGGCGCATCAGCAGGTCGTCGAACTCGTACAACGCCCTTTCCTGATCCTGGCGGCCAACCAGTGCCATTTCTTTGAGCACGAATGGATGGCAGCGAATCGCACCCTGGCCGAAGATCATCAAGTTGCGCGAGAGAATATTGGCGCCCTCGACCGTGATGAAGATCGGTGCAGTCTGCCAGTTGCGCCCCAGGTAGTTGTTGGGGCCCATGATGATGCCTTTGCCGCCGTGCACATCCATGGCGTGGCTGATGCATTCGCGGCCACGCTCGGTGAGGTGGTACTTGAGGATCGCCGACAGCACCGAGGGCTTTTCGCCCAGATCCACGGCGTTGGCGGTCAGGATGCGGGCGCTGTCCATCAGCCAGGCATTGCCGCCGATACGGGCCAGCGCCTCCTGGATGCCTTCGAAGGCCGACAGAGGCACATTGAATTGCTCGCGTACCTGGGCGTACTGGCCGGTCACCAGGCTGGTAAACTTGGCCGCGCCAGTGCCGACGGCCGGCAGCGAGATCGAGCGGCCGACCGACAGGCAGTTCATCAGCATCATCCAGCCCTTGCCGAGCATCGCCTGACCCCCGATCAGGTAATCGAGCGGGACGAAGACATCCTTGCCGGAGTTGGGGCCGTTCATGAAGGCTGCGCCCAAAGGCAGGTGACGCCGGCCGATCTCCACTCCCGGTGTGTCGGTGGGAATCAGTGCCAGGCTGATGCCCAGCTCTTCTTCTTCGCCCAGCAGGTGGTCGGGGTCATAGGCCTTGAACGCCAGACCGAGCAGGGTGGCAACCGGGCCGAGGGTGATATAGCGCTTTTCCCAGGTCAGGCGCAGGCCGATGACTTCTTCGCCCTGCCACTGGCCCTTGCAGATGATGCCCTTGTCGGGCATGGCACCGGCATCGGAGCCGGCCAGAGGCCCTGTCAGCGCAAAACAGGGAATGTCATCGCCACGTGCCAGACGCGGCAGGTAGTGATTGCGTTGCTCGTCGGTGCCGTAATGCAGCAGCAACTCGGCAGGGCCCAGCGAGTTGGGGACCATGACGGTGGACGCCAGGTCGCCGCTGCGGGTGGCCAGTTTCATCGCCACTTGCGAGTGCGCGTAGGCCGAGAACCCCTTGCCGCCGTATTCCTTGGGGATGATCAGGGCGAAGAAACCATGTTCCTTGATATGCGCCCAAGCCGCCGGCGGCAGGTCCATGTCCTGGCCGATCTGCCAGTCACTGACCAGGGCGCACAGTTCGTCGGTGGGGCCGTCGATGAAGGCTTGTTCTTCTTCAGTCAGGCGTGCCGGTGGGTAGGCCAGCAAGGTGTTCCAGTCCGGGCGGCCACTGAACAGCTCGCCGTCCCACCAGACCGTGCCGGCCTCAATGGCATCGCGCTCGGTCTCGGACATCGGCGGCAGGACTTTCTTGAACCAGCGGAACATCGGCGCACTGAAGTACTGGCGGCGCAGGTCCGGCAACACCAGCGGCAACAACACGGCCAGCCAGAGCAGCCAGAAGATCACCAGCAGCCAGCCCGGTGCATGGCTCCAGGCACCCATGGCCAGCAAATAAACGGCGACGATGCCCAGCGTGGCGATGGGTGTGATGCGCCGGTGGGCCAGCCAGGCAATGCCGGCCACCAGTCCTGCAATCCACAACAACAGCATAAGAAATCCTCCGTGATGACAACGGCTCGAGCGTTATCAAAGGCTGGATGCCCGACAGCGGGCAATCTCGATAGTGACCCTGCGGCTCTCTGGAAGTTGCGACGAGGAAGTTGCGACCCTGTCAGGGTAGACTGGCGGGCCGTGATTGCCCGAACTGCCAAGCAGGAGAACGTAATGCTCAAGATCTGGGGACGTCAGAATTCCACCAATGTGCGCAAGGCGCTGTGGGTTGCCGAAGAACTCGGCGTGCCTTATGAGTCGCTCAACGCCGGAGGCGAATTCGGCCTGGTGGACACGCCGCAGTACCGCGCCATGAACCCCAATGGCCGGGTGCCGATGATCGAGGACGGCACGTTCATTCTGTGGGAATCCAACGCCATCGTGCGCTACCTGGCGGCTGTCCATGGCGCCGGTTCCGGCCTGTACCCGGCCGCCCCGCAAGCCCGTGCCCAGGCTGACAAGTGGATGGATTGGGCCAGCTCGACCCTGGCCGGGCCGTTTCGCCCGGTGTTCTGGGGGCTGGTGCGAACCCCGGTCGAGCAGCAGGACAAGGCGGCGATTGCCCAGGGCGTGCAAACCCTCAACGAGTTATGGACCATCGTCGATGCGGCATTGGCGCAGCAGCCTTACCTGTCTGGCGATGAGCTGGGCATGGGTGACATCCCCTTGGGCTGTTTCGCCTATGCCTGGTTCGAGATGCCGATAACACGAGCCGATCTGCCCCACCTGCAGGCCTGGTATGAGCGCCTGACAGCCCGTGCCGCGTATCGCAAGGCGGTCATGACACCACTGACCTGAGACCCTGATAAGGCCTGCTGCGCTTCATCGGACTTTTTTGTGTCTGTTTAATACTTATTATTAATGAATGTGTCTGTACTTGGGTGGCCCGGCCCAGCACCATGGTTTTATCGGGCCACCATGGACCTTCCTTATTTCTTCAGATGGGTGCGTTTTTAGCTATGAGTTCAGCCCTGTCCATCCGACAGTTGACCAAGACCTACAGCAACGGCTTCCAGGCCCTCAAGGGCATCAACCTGGACGTTGCCGAAGGCGACTTTTTTGCCTTGCTCGGCCCCAACGGCGCCGGCAAGTCCACCACCATCGGCATTCTTTCCACGCTGGTGAACAAGAGCGGCGGGACGGTCAATATCTTCGGCCACGACCTGGACCACGACCCGGCCGCGCTCAAGCGCTCGATCGGCGTGGTGCCGCAGGAGTTCAACTTCAACCAGTTTGAAAAGACCTTCGATATCGTCGTGACCCAGGCCGGTTACTACGGCATTCCGGCCAAGGTGGCCAAGGAGCGCGCCGAGCAGTACCTGACCCAGCTCGGGCTGTGGGACAAGCGCGATGTGCCTTCACGTTCGCTGTCCGGCGGCATGAAGCGGCGCCTGATGATTGCCCGCGCCCTGGTGCACGAGCCACGCCTGCTGATCCTCGATGAGCCCACCGCCGGCGTGGACATCGAACTGCGCCGCTCGATGTGGACCTTCCTGACCGAACTGAACCAGAAGGGCATCACCATCATCCTCACGACTCATTACCTGGAAGAGGCCGAGCAGCTGTGCCGCAACATCGGCATCATCGACCACGGTGAGATCGTGCAGAACATGGGCATGAAGCAACTGCTCAGCACCCTGACAGTGGAAACCTTCGTGCTCGACCTCAAACAGTCGCACACGGCCGCGCCACAACTGGCCGGGTTTCCCTGCAAGCTGATCGATGACCATACGCTGGAAGTGCAGGTCGACAAGAACGTAGGCATCACCGCGTTGTTCAGCCAACTGGCCCACCAAGGCATCGACGTGCTGAGCCTGCGCAACAAAGCCAATCGCCTTGAGGAGCTGTTCGTGTCGTTGGTGGAGAAAAATCTGGCGAAGGTGGCTCAATGAACAAGCAAGGCGGCGAATTGCGCCCCAACCTGGTGGCCCTGAACACCATCGTCTACCGCGAAGTGCGGCGTTTCACCCGTATCTGGCCGCAGACCCTGCTGCCCCCGGCCATCACCATGGTTCTGTACTTCGTGATCTTCGGTAACCTGATCGGCCGACAGATCGGCGACATGGGCGGCTTCACCTACATGCAGTACATCGTGCCGGGGCTGATCATGATGTCGATCATCACCAACTCCTATGGCAACGTGGTGTCGAGCTTCTTCGGCGCCAAGTTCCAGCACTCCATCGAAGAGCTGATGGTCTCACCGGTCTCGCCGCACACCATTCTTATCGGCTATGTGCTGGGTGGCGTGCTTCGCGGCCTGATGGTGGGCGTGATCGTCACGGTCCTGTCGATGTTCTTCACCGACCTGCAAGTGCATCACCTGGGCGTCACCATTGTGGTGGTGCTGTTGACCGCAACCATCTTCTCGCTGCTGGGCCTGGTCAACGCGGTGTTTGCCCGCAATTTCGACGACATCTCGATCATCCCGACCTTCGTCCTGACCCCGCTGACCTACCTGGGCGGCGTGTTCTACTCCATCAGCCTGCTGCCGCCGTTCTGGCAGACCGTCTCGCTGGCCAACCCGGTGCTGCACATGGTCAACGCCTTCCGCTACGGCATCCTGGGCGTGTCCGACATCCGCATCAGCATCGCCCTGGCCTTCATGGTCGTGGCCAGCGTGGTGCTGTACCTGTTCTGCATTCGTCTGCTGGTCAGCGGCCGCGGCATGCGCCACTGATCAAGTGATGGGTCAGCGGGTCTTCGGCCCGGTGACCCATCCGGATCAAGCCGCTTGCTGGTCGGCTTCCCATCTGGCCAGTGCGGCCTGCAGTTCGGCGGAGGGTTTGGCCCATTGTTCGGGCGGCAGGGGTCTGGACCATTCGATGATGTCGGGGTGGTCGAGGTCGGGCGGTGGGGAAATTTTCAACTTTACAACGGCATAGATTAATAACGAATTGAAGATGAGCAGGCCCACCAGGCCCTCCCATAGAAAGGCGAGCACCCAGCCACGTCTGTGTGCGAATTCGATAAAGTCCTCTTTGTAACAGGTGAATATATTTTTGCCTGGCCGATTGTATTGAAACGTCTGGTCCTCGACCGCGTCGGGGCCGATTTCCATGTAGCAACGAATGCACTCCCATAACGCCATGGCTGCTTCACCGCCGCCACAGCCGAAGGCCATGGTGAAGTGTTGATTGTCTTTAGTGGCGTTTGGGTCAGGGTTTTCAAGGCTTAAAAACAGCATGCCATGAGTGATTTTTCCGCCCTGACTGGTTGAGGAGAATTGGGTAGCGGCGGCTACGACGCTTTCCCAGGGAACGATCCAGTATTCACCGCTTCTTTTCAAAAAACAGGCCTCGCGTCGTTGCCGATTGAAGCGAATGGGAAGGGGAGTAGGGCGAAAGAGTGAATAGATCAGCATAAGGCCAGGTAAACCTGTTACGACAGCCCCCATCATCAGGACGATGACATCGTTCATCATATAAGCCAAGCTGCAATAAATGATAACAAGAGGCCAGAGCATCATGATGCCCGATCCGATGCTGTAGTTGCTGATGTCCATGAAGACATCATTTTTACGCCAGATGATTCGCATACCGTCGCTGGGTTTTTGTCCTGTCGGTAAAGGCAGGGGTGCCAGATAATCCTGCCTGGAAAAAAAGCCTTTTTTACAGGTGCCTGCTGCCGGTGTATTCATATCTTAACTTCCGCTTCCAGACCCATTTCAGCCAGGGCCGCTTGCAGTTCGGCGGAGGGTTTGGCCCATTGTTCGGGAGGCAGGGGTTTGGACCATTCGATGATGTCGGGGTGGTCGAGGTCGGGAAGCGGGTAGAGCTTCCAGCGCTCCAGCAGATTGGCCAGCAATGTGTTGAAAATGAACACGCCGAAAAAACCATCCCAGAGCAAGGCCATGAACCAACCCTTGCGCTGAGCTGCGTCCTTTAAGTCATCCAGGCAACTGGCCAGGATGCCTTTGGTATGAGCAAGTCTGGCGGTATTGTCGGTGACGGCATCAGGGCCAACCTCCATATAAGTACGTATGCATTCCCACTGAGCCATGGCGGATTCGCCGCCGCCGCAGCCGAAACCCATGGTGAAGTTTCGGTTATCTTTCGTCGCGTTTGGGGCGGGGTTCTCAAGGCGGATAAACAGCATGCCTTGGGTAACTTTTCCGCCCTGGCTGGTTGAGGAAACTTGGGTGGCGGCGGCCACGACGCTTTCCCAGGGAACGATCCAGTAGTCGCCATTTCTTTTCAAGAAACAGGCCTCGCGGCGCTGACGGTTGAAACGGATGGGGAGAGGCGTGGGGCGAAAGAGTGAGTAGATCAGCATCAAACAGGGCAGCACCGTTATCACAGCGCCCATGATCAGGATGGCGATGTCGTCCAGCGCATAGGCCATACTGGAAAAAAGCACGAGAAGCGGCCAGAGCAGCATGATGCCTGTACCGATGCTGTAATGGCTTATATCCAGAAACGTGTCGTTTTTACGCCAGATAATTCCCATTGAATCACTGGGTGTCTGTCCTGTGGGTACAGGGAATGGTGCTAGATAATCCTGCCTGGAAAAAAAACCTTTTTTACAGATGCCAGCTGCCGGTGTATTCATATCTTAACTTCCGCTTCCAGACCCATTTCAGCCAGGGCCGCTTGCAGTTCGGCGGAGGGTTTGGCCCATTGTTCGGGGGGCAGAGGTTTGGACCATTCGATGATGTCGGGGTGGTCGAGGTCGGGCGGTGGGGAAATTTTCAACTTTACAACGGCATAGATTAATAACGAATTGAAGATGAACAGGCCCACCAGGCCCTCCCATAGAAAGGCGAGCACCCAGCCACGTCTGTGTGCGAATTCGATAAAGTCCTCTTTGTAACAGGTGAATATATTTTTGCCTGGCCGATTGTATTGAAACGTCTGGTCCTCGACCGCGTCGGGGCCGATTTCCATGTAGCAACGAATGCACTCCCATAACGCCATGGCTGCTTCACCGCCGCCACAGCCGAAGCCCATCGTGAAGTGCTGGTTGTCTTTAGTAGCGTTTGGGTCAGGGTTTTCAAGGCTGACAACCAGCATGCCGTAGGTCATCTTTCCACCTTGGCTGGTCGAGGAGGCTTGGGTGGCGGCAGCCACGACACTTTCCCAGGGGACAATCCAGTATTCACCACTTCTTTTCAAAAAACAGGCCTCGCGACGTTGCCGATTGAAACGGATAGGAAGAGGGGTGGGACGAAAGAGTAAATAGATCAGTCTCAGGCAGGAGGGTACTGTTATGACGGCTCCCAGAATCAGAAAGTTAATATCGTCCGTGAAATAGGCCAGGCTGCAAAAAATAATAATAATAGGCCAAAGTATCATGATGCCCGAGCCGATGCTGTAGTTGCTGATGTCCATGAAGACATCATTTTTACGCCAGATGATCCGCATACCGTCACTGGGTTTTTGTCCTGTCGGTAAAGGCAGGGGGGCCAGATAATCCTGCCTGGAAAAAAAGCCTTTTTTACAGGTGCCAGATGGAGGAAGGCTCATGGCTTCTCCTTGGGGAGCGAGATCATCGAATTATCCTGAATGCGAATGTTATGCAGGCGCGCCTGATCCAGCACCGGTGTGCCTGAGCTGCGTAACGGGATGGCACCGCCGTCGACCGACAGGGCGAAGGCCAGGCCGTGTTTGCCTCCTAGATATGGGTCTATCTCAAGCATTGTTGTCAGTGGCGTGCTGTATTTCACTCGCAGATACAGTTGGCGAGGAAGGGACAGGAATGTGCCGGTTATCAGTTTGAACGGCCCGCTCAAGCGCAGGCCTTGGCCTTGTTCATGAGGGATCCATTGGCAGCGCAGGTCTTTCAACCAATACTCGCCGATGTCTCGCATCCTGTGAACGGGACTGCCAAGAACCGTTTTACCGCGACTGTCCACCCAGGCGTCGTAAATGATGGGATCACCGGTCAATGCCACTTGCAGTTTCATGGTTTCCGGTGTCGCACCCGGCAGGTCGATGCGCAAGCCTGAAATATAAGCGTGCTGCTTCATGCCATCCCTGCTGTCGGTCAGTGCATAATCGAAATTGTGTTCATGGCTGATCTGAGGGGTATAAATAAGCGTCAACAGATGATTCATCTCTTCTTGTTGGCTTTTTCCATCGATAGGTCCCGGTATTTTGGCCTTGGCATGTGACCAGCAACTGTGGGATAAAAAATTCTGCAGTGGCGTGCGCTGAAACAGCGAGGCCACAAGGTAAATCACACCCAGGATTGCAGTAATCAAAATGATAGGCGCCAGCGCTATGCCAAGGCCGGTAAGGGCAGCGCCTGCCGACATGAGGCCTGTGAAGGCGGCGAACGTATAAAACGTACCGGCTATTGCTTGAGCAGCATAAACAGCAGTTTGTGCGCCGACGATATTCTTTCGAAATTCAAGCCACGGATCGACGAAGTCTTGGGATCTTTCTATCTGGAATGCTAGAGATTGAAACTCGCTATAGGCCGCACCTGCTGAAAGCGATCCAATGATGGCTATAAATAATGGCGGGACGAGTAGTGTGCCTGACCGTGTATTGAATTGTGTTATACCTGCGCCTTTGCGCACTCTATTGTCCACCACGGCCGCCAACGCGGCTGCCGTATAAAGTGTCGCCGACAAGGTGTCATGAAAGCGCTGCTTATCCATCGTCTCCACAACCCCGGCCTGTCCTAAGTACCGACTGGCATTCCATATATTCAATATCAACACGATCAACGGTGTCAGCCCGCCGCTGTCCTGCACCGCACGGCTATTGACGATGTCGGCCACACGCCCCTTGCCAATAGCCGCACCGGTTCTGGCTGCCCAGCGCCGTACTTCATCGACGTTCTGACCAAAGGCCTCCAGTGTCCGAACGTTCTGTTGCTGTGCCCAGCGAAAGCCCAGTTGTGAATTGAGGCGGGTAAAGGTCATCAGGCTTATCCAGGTTCCGCTCAAGCGATCCACCTTGTCGCCCTTGAGTTGCAACACGGCCGGGGCCAGTCGATTGACCATGGCGGTCCATTGGCTGTTATTGGCCATGGCCTGCATATGGGCCAGCACGGGTTGGCCTTCGGTCCCCAGGATTTTTGATAACAAGGCTTTGGTATTGGCGATGTTTTCGTCGCTGAGCGCCGCCAGTATTTCGCCCAGGCGCGTCTCGCTGTTGAGTGCCGTTTCCAGGCTCGGGCTCCAGGAAAAGAACAACTGCCGCAAGGCACCCGGGTCCTTGCTGCGCACATAGTCGGCGTACTGTTGGGCGCCCTGGCTGCGTATGCATTGTGCCGTCAGGCAACTTTCCGCCAGCCCATTCAGCCAGGTGCGGTAGCCGGCGTCGTCATAGTTCACGAACCATGTGCCGCTGTCATGGCGGGGCAGGAAGACACCACGGTCGGCATAGAGCCGTTGCTGGCGGTCTTCTATGTGTCGGTAATGGTCGGGGGCCGTTACATCCAGCCAGTGGTCCATGGTCGGCAGGTCGACGTATTCACCGATTTTTCCGTCGAGAATGCCATTCTTGTTGTTGTGCTTTTTCTGCTGGCGATAACGGCGTACTTCGCTTTCCAGATCGTCCCTGTCTATTTTCCTGGGCAAGGACGAGCCCATAGGGGCTCTGACGTGTTCGATTTCATCGTCGATGTCGGCCAGTCTTGCTTGAGCGTTGGCCTGTGTACGCAGCCTGCCGGACCTTATGATCCTGGCCTTTTCAGCACGCAACGGCTCCAGCTGGCGGCTGATCTCCAGCAAGGTTTCACCCTGTTCAGGCGTTATGTTGGGCTTCTGCTGCGCGAAGCGGTAATTGAGCAGGTTTGCCAGCTCCGTCCCGTCTTCCCTCAGCAAGCTGCGAACGAACCCGCCCACGGTCAGGCGGATCTGGTTGTCACCGATCCACTGCTGGTGGCTGATTTCCAGATGATCCTGTTCGTGATCGATGTCGCGCAGCACGCCCAGGTCATCGTCCAGGCAGGCGAGCACTGCCCACAGCCCTTGCGCTTCCTGCCTCGCCGCTCGCAGCCAATGGTAGGTGGTCAGGGCATTCCAATGGTGGGCGCTCCACTGGCCGGGGGCAGGGCGGTCTTTGTCGGCGTCGGGGTACCTGGCGAGGAGCTCCTCGCGTGCGCTGATCCAGTTCATGGCAGCGGTGTAGGCCCGGGCGGTTTCAACCGTGTGGTGCTTGATCATCGTGTCGTACAGTTGTTGGGCCTTGCGGCGCTCGGCCTCGCCACGGCGTTGATGTTCGCTGGCCGCCCCCCAGCTGAAGGTTTCCGGCATCAGTTCGGCCATGACCTTCTCGGCGGCTCGCAGCGGCGGGCAATGGGCGGCCTGCAAGTTATTGGCGACCTGCGGCAGGTCGATCAGGCGCATGCGTCTTTGCCGTGTGGCCGGTTGGGCAAGTTCCGCGCAGCGTTGCTGGTCGAGGGGGTATTCGGTGTACATCAGCCAGGCCGGCTGGTGTTTGTTCAGGGCAAGACCGGTCAGGGTGCCGCACTGGATCAGCGTGTCATCGCCATCCAGAGGGTCCGGGTCCAGCCTGCCTTCCGGGCACACCCCAAAGCGTTGCAGCGGGCCGTTGCCCTGCCACAGGTAGAGGTAGCCGGCGCGCAGCCGGCGGGCGGCCATGGCGTGGGACCTGGTTTCGACACCGGGCTGGCAGCCTGGGTGGCTGGCGGCTTTTTCGGCCAGGGCGTAACGCACCGGCACCACGAAGATCGTGTCCTGCCTGGCCGGGCAGGCGGCCACCGGGCTGCTGATGTCTTCATGGGGCTGTGCCTTGGCGGCGCGCTGGGCATTGCACAGGTTGAGCAGGGCGGTTTCGTTTGGGTCGGTGCTCATGCGTGGGGCTCCAGGCTGCGGACCCGTTGCAGGGTGAGTTCGTCGATCAAGTCATCGAGGCGCTGCGCAGGAGAACGGCCTTGTGCTTGAAGAATCTGGCGATAGGGCTGATGCGTTGGTTCATCGGGAAAGTTGGCGCCCAGAAGCGCGTACAGGCTGACCCAGCGGGTGATCTCGTTTTTCGTGCTGTAGCCATGGCGTCTGGCGCTGTCCTGGCAAGCCTTGGCCCAGGCGTATTGCGCCGGGCGGTCCAGTCCCTGCAAAACGTGCGGAAAATAGCGCTGGCAGTGCTCGATCAGGTGCTGATCGAATTGCCGGTACCGGGCCTCGCTGAGCTGTTCCAGCTGGGTCGCGCTCAGGCGTAGCCAGGGGACAGTTGTATAGCGCTGCCCTGACGCCGGGTTGATGTTGCTGATCAACAGGTCGCTGCCGTCCTCGGCCGGCAGTCGGATCGACTGGACGGGCCCCATGACCCGGCCGCGCTCGGCAGGCGCAAGGTCTTGCAGCCACACGCGGGCGATGCGCGGGTCGTAATAACGAAAGAACGTCGTGACATCACCGTCCAGGCTGACATGCACCAGGCTGCGCAAGTGATCGAGCAAGACCGGTTCCGGCGCCTCGGTTTCCAGCCAGAGACCGGCCTGCAAGCGCCACTTAGCATTGAACAACTGTGCCAGCGGACTGTCCGGCACCACCGGGACCAGCAACGGTCCACAATCGGCCAGTTCGGCGTAGTCGGTGGTCAGGTAAAGCGGGTGGCAGGGCATGAACTGGCCCAGGCTCAGCAGGTGCCGGGGCAGATTCTCGATCAGGGCGTTGTCGAGCAGCAGATAGGCGTGCCTCATGCGGTGGCCGCCTTGAGCTGTTGGCATAGGGCGCACACCGGTGCTGCGCTGTTGGCCGCATCGATAAACGCCTGTCGCTGTACATTGAGGGTCAGTGCCTGCAACGCGGCCACAGGAGGCGGCAGGGCCGACAACGCGGGCATGCCGGCCAGTGCCGGGCCGCCGGGCAGGATCGGGCTGCTGCTGAACAGGCCGGCGGCGCTGATCAGCAGGTGCTGGCCTCCGGCCTTGAGCGTGATGCTGGCCCCGGCATCAATGATCAGGTTGGCGCCGGACTTGAGGTGCACTTGCTGGCCGGCCTCGATGGCCAGCACCTGGCCTGTGCGGGTGTAGCTGTTGCCCTCGATGTGCAGGTAATCGTCGGCCTTGAGGTGGGTCTTTCGATCAGATGTCACAGTGCACTGTGCTTCACCTTCCACCTGGCTGATGCTGTTGCCCTTGATGCTTTCCTGCCGGTCCTTGCCCACCTCCAGGCGGCTGTCGTGGTTGATCTTCTGTTCCAGGTCGCGCTGGGCATGCAGGTAGATCAGCTCCTGTTCGGCGCGGTCTTCGATATGCAGTTCGTTGTAGCCGGTGCCCTGGGGGGTGCTGCGGCTACGGTACACGCTGCGGGTCTTGTGCGCCGGCAGCGGGTAGGGCACAGGGTTGATGCTGTTGGGCAGGCAACCGCTGATCACCGGTTGGTCGGGATCGCCCTCCAGAAAGGTCACCAGCACTTCCATGCCCACGCGTGGGATGGAAACGCTGCCATGGGCGTTGCCTGCCCAGTTGGAGGCCACACGCAACCAGCAACTGCTGGCTTCGTTGTACTGGCCGTGACGGTCCCAGTGAAACTGCACCTTGACCCGCCCGTACGCGTCGCAGTAAATCTCCTCACCGGCCGGGCCGGTCACCCGGGCGGTCTGGCTGCCGAGTATGCGTGGCCGGGGATGGCGCAGGGCCGGGCGAAAGAAGGTGTCCCAAGGCGTGGCGGTAAAACGGTTGCGGTAGCCCTGGCTGAAACCGTCACGGTCGTCAGTGCCCAGAGCGTTTTCTTCCAGCACCTGAGGTTGTCTGCCCTGGTGCTCGACACGGCTCAGCAGCCACTTGGTATTCCACTCCTGGCGCGGGTGATCGGCAAACGTCACAAAGTGGCCGCTGCGCAATTGCGCATGATCGCTGCCGCCTTCGGCCAGGCAGTAGTCGGTGCGTCGTCGCTCCAGCGCCCGCCGGGTCAGCGGCTTGCCGCGCTTTTGTCCGTCGAAGCCGCCGGGGTAGGCATAGTCTTCAAGGTCAGGCTGGGCAAGGTCCGGGTCGGCGGGCGACTCGTACTCCAGGTGCCGGCTGGCCTTCTGGAAATCGTAGTCGCGGCGCGTGGTGCGGCCGGTGCGTGCCTGCAGGCGCAGGCTCAGGTGCTGCATCACCGGTTCTTGTGCTGGCTGGCCGCTGGGTGGGTGGTAGGAAAGTGCAAAGCCCAACTGGCTGAACATGCTCTGGTGGTCGGCAACGATCAGGGTGTGGCCTTCGCGGCTGTGCTGGAAGTGAAAGTGCAGGCCCTCTTCTTCGCACAGGCGCTGGATGAAATGCAGGTCGCTTTCAGCGTATTGCACGCAGTATTCCCGGGCGCTGTAACTGTCGGCGAGCCTGAACTGGCAGGTGTCGCTGAACAGCCCGTGCTCGTTGAGAATCGCCTCGATGATCTGCGGCACTGACTTTTTCTGGAAGATGCGCTGGTTGATCCGGTGCTGCAGGCAATCAAGCCGCGGCACAAGGGTCAGGCTGTAACGCGCCAGGCGTTGGCCGCTGTCGTGTTGCTCAATGCGCTGGATCTGGCCATGAATGCCCGCCCCGGTGCGATCGAACGCCAGGAACGCCATTTGATGCAGCAGCGAGGCAAGCGCCAGTTGTGGGTGTTCGCTGACCAGCTCGACATTGAACCGGTACGGCTGGCTGATCGCTTCTTCGCCGTCGAAAGACAGCACTTGAAAATCATGGTTGACGTTGTCGAGGTGCAGGCTGAAATGACCGTCATTGGCGAGCATGCGTAGAGTCCTGGCCGTCGTGGCATCGAAAAGACTTGGCAGGCTAGCCATGAAGCGCTCAGGAAAAAGCCAGGCATTTCCACAGGTTGCGTAAGAAAACGGCTATATACCGGCAGGTTTTTTACTGCTTAAACGCTGCAACACTCTGCGGCTGTACAGCCTGCGATTGGCGACCATGCTTTGGGCCTTTCTGCCGAGGGATGGTCATGCGCACAGGGATGGTCGCGTTTGCACTGGGTCTGTTGACCCTGCGTTTCTTGCCGGTACTGCCGCCGGGCTGGCTGTTGCTGCTGATGCCGGTATTGGCCTTGATGCTGTTGCCGTACCGCACCTACCCGCTGGCGCTGTGGCTGTTGGGCTTGAGCTGGGCCTGCCTGTCAGCGCAATGGGCGCTGGATGATCGATTGTTGCCAAGGCTCGATGGCCAGACGCTCTGGGTGCAGGGGAGCGTGAGCGGATTGCCGAGCGCCAGCGAGGGCGTCATCCGTTTCGAACTCACCCAGCCTCAGTCGCGCCGCGCCCGGTTGCCGCAGCGGATCCGGGTGGCTTGGCAGGGCGGGCCGCCGGTGCGCAGCGGCGAGCGCTGGCGGCTGGCGGTCAAGCTGCGACGTCCCGACGGGCTGGTCAATCCCGGTACATTTGATTACCCGGCCTGGCTGCTGGCCCGGCGCATCGGCGCCAGTGGCTCGGTGGTCGATGGCCAGCGACTGGCGCCAGGGCAGGGCGCCTGGCGCGAAGCCATCCGCCAGCGTCTGCTGGCGGTCGATGCGCAGGGCCGCGAGGGCGCGCTGGCCGCCCTGGTGCTGGGCGATGGCGCCGGGTTGGGCAGTGATGACTGGCAGGTGTTGCAGGAAACCGGCACGGTGCATCTGCTGGTGATCTCGGGCCAGCATGTGGGGTTGCTGGCCGGCGCGGTGTATTTCCTGATAGCGGCCCTGGCCCGTTGGGGACTGTGGCCGCGCGCCTGGCCATGGCTGCCCTGGGCGTGTGGCCTGGCTTTTGCTGCTGCCTTGGGGTATGGGCTGCTGGCGGGTTTCGAGGTGCCGGTGCGGCGGGCCTGCGCAATGGTGGCCATGGTGCTGCTATGGCGCTTGCGCTTTCGACACCTGGGGCTGCTCTGGCCCTGGCTGGTGTCGCTCAATCTGGTGCTGTTATTCGAACCGCTGGCCAGCCTGCAACCGGGGTTCTGGCTGTCGTTTGCGGCGGTGGGCGTATTGATGCTGAGCTTCGGCGCACGTCTGGGGGCCTGGCGCTGGTGGCAGGCCTGGACCCGGGCACAGTGGTTGATCGCTATCGGGCTGTTGCCTGTGTTGCTGGCGTTGAACCTGCCGGTCAGTCTCAGTGCACCGTTCGCTAACCTGCTGGCGGTGCCGTGGGTGAGCCTGGTTGTCTTGCCGCTGGCGTTGCTGGGCACCGTGCTGTTACCGATACCGGGAGTGGGGGAGGCGTTGTTATGGCTCGCCGGCGGTGCCTTGCACATGTTATTCGAAGCGCTGGGCTGGCTGGCCGGAGTAGCACCGGCCTGGGTGCCGGCGGCACTGCCCGTATGGGCCTGGGTGCTGAGCCTGATCGGTGCGCTGTTGTTGCTGCTGCCGGCCGGTCTGCCGATGCGTCCGCTGGGCTGGCCTTTGCTGTTGCTGTGCGTGTGGGCGCCGGCAGACAGGATGGCGCCCGGGCAGGTTGAAGTGCTGCAGCTGGATGTCGGCCAGGGCCTGGCGATCCTGCTGCGCACCCGTGACCACGCGCTGCTGTATGACGCCGGCCCCGCCACGGCAGGGGGCGATCTCGGTGAGCGCGTGGTCTTGCCTGTGCTGCGCAAGGCCGGGGTGCGCCGGCTGGACATGATGCTGATCAGCCATGCACATGCCGATCATGCCGGCGGTGCCCTGGCCGTGCAGCGCGGCCTGCCGGTGATGGCTGTGGTGAGCGGTGAGGCTGAGGCCCTGCCCGTCTTGCTGGCGGCCCGACCGTGTCGCAACGGCGAGCATTGGCAGTGGAATGGCGTAAATTTCGCCACCTGGCGCTGGGAGCAGGCCGGCAGCAGCAACGAGTCTTCATGCGTGTTGAGTGTCGAGGCCAATGGCGAACGCCTGCTGTTGACCGGAGACATCGAAGCCGGAGCCGAGCGTGCGTTGCTGGCCTCGGATTTCAAGGTGCAGGCCGATTGGTTGCAGGCGCCGCACCATGGCAGCCGCACGTCATCTTCCCGGCGCCTGCTGGAACGCGTGGCGCCTCAAGGCGTGCTGATCTCCCGCGGGCGACATAACACCTTCAATCACCCGCACCCGGTGGTGCTGGCCCGCTACAAGGCCTTGGGCATCGACGTTCACGACAGCGCCGAGGCGGGCGCGATCGGTTTGCGCCTCGGCGCCTTCGGCCAGCCGGTGGCGGCACGGGCGCAGCGGCGTTTCTGGCGAGATTGATGCGTCGATACCGAACATCGGTCGTGTTAGAGTGGCGCCAATTTTTCAGGGGAGACGGCACTGTGTGGGAACTGGTCAAATCCGGTGGCTGGATGATGCTACCGATCATTGTGAGTTCGATCGTCGCCGCCGGCATCATCATTGAACGCCTCTGGACGCTGCGCAGCAGCCGTATCACACCGCCGCACCTGCTGGGGCAGGTCTGGCAGTGGATCCAGGAAAACAAGCTCGACGGCGAGAAGCTCAAGCAGCTGCGTGCCGACTCCCCGCTGGGTGAAATCCTGGCCGCCGGCCTGGCCAACTCCAAGCACGGTCGCGAGATCATGAAGGAGAGCATCGAAGAGGCCGCCGCACGCGTCATCCACGAACTGGAGCGCTACCTCAGCGCCCTGGGTTCGATCGGTGCAATGGCGCCGCTGCTGGGCCTGTTGGGCACGGTGCTGGGCATGATCGACATTTTCGCCTCGTTCAACGCCACCGGCACTGCCGGCAACGCCGTGGTGCTGGCGGGCGGTATTTCCAAGGCGCTGGTGTGTACGGCCTCGGGCCTGATGGTGGCTATCCCGACGATCTTCTTTCATCGCTTCCTGCAAGGCCGGGTCGACGAACTGGTCGTCGGCATGGAGCAGCAGGCCATTCGCCTGGTCGAGGTGGTGCAGGGCGACCGCGAAGTGGACCTGGTCGACGCACCTGTCGATCTCAAGTCCCTGGCCAGGACCGGGGGCAAGAAAAAGTGAAGTTCCGTCGCCGCAAGCAGCACGACATCATCGACATCAACCTGGTGGCCTTGATCGATGTGGTGTTCATCCTGCTGCTGTTCTTCATTCTGACCACCACGTTTACCCGTGAAACGCAGCTGCGTGTCGACCTGCCGCAGGCGGTGACCGGGGCTTCGAACGATGACGCCGCCAGCAAGCAGGTGGACATCGCGATCAATGCCGATGGCATCTTCTCGGTGAACAACCGGCTGTTGCCCAGCAACGACCTGGCCAGCCTGATCGACGCCTTGCAAAGCGAGTCGGGTGGCGACACCAGCCTGCCGCTGTCGATCAGCGCCGACGGCAAGACCCCGCACCAGGCGGTGGTCACGGCCATGGACGCGGCCGGCAAACTGGGTTTCAGTCATCTGCGCATGACCACTGTCCAGGCCGCCCAGGACAACTGATGGCGCTTTCCGACCGTCTGCTTGCGGCCTGGTATCGAGGCCATCCGGCCCTGGCGCTGTTGCGGCCGCTGGAAAGCCTGTACCGCCTTGTGGTCAATCGCAAGCGGGCGCGATTCCTGGCCGGCCAAGGCACGATCTACAAGGCCACGGTGCCGGTCATCGTGGTGGGCAACATCACGGTGGGCGGCACTGGCAAGACACCGATGATCCTGTGGCTGATCGAGCATTGCCGCCGCCGCGGCCTGAAGGTCGGGGTCGTCAGTCGTGGCTATGGCGCCAGGCCTGCAAGTCTGCCGTGGCGGGTACGCGCTGACCAGCGCGCAAGCGAGGCCGGCGACGAGCCCCTGCTGATCGTGCAGCGCACCGGTGTGCCGCTGGTGATCGACCCGGATCGCGGGCGTGCCGTGCAGGCGCTGCTCGATGCTGAACCGCTGGACCTGATTCTTTCCGATGACGGGCTGCAACATTACCGCCTGGCCCGTGACCTGGAGCTGGTGTTGATCGATGCCGCCCGCGGGCTGGGCAACCGTCGCTGTCTGCCGGCCGGCCCCTTGCGTGAGCCGGTCGAGCGCCTGCAAAGCGTCGATGTGCTGTTGTACAACGGCGCCGCGAGTGATCGACAGGACGGCTTTGCCTTTACCCTCCAGCCTTCAGCCTTGGTCAACCTGCACACCGGACAACGGGTCGGCGTGGACCACTTTCCAGCCGGGCAGGCCGTGCATGCCGTGGCCGGCATTGGCAACCCGCAACGTTTCTTCACAACCCTCGAAGGGCTAGACTGGCGGCCTGTACCTCATGCCTTTGCCGACCATGCCGTGTTCGACGCACAGGCGCTGGATTTCACGCCGGCGCTGCCGCTGATCATGACCGAGAAGGACGCGGTGAAATGCCGCTCCTTTGCCACCCGCGACTGGTGGTACCTGGCCGTGGACGCCCAGCCGTCCACGGCCTTCGTCAGCTGGTTCGACGAGCGCCTGGCACAACTCATTCAATGACGGGATCTTCCATGGATACCAAACTGCTCGACATCCTCGCCTGCCCGATCTGCAAGGGACCTCTCAAACTCAGCGCCGACAAGACCGAGCTGATCAGCAAGGGCGCAGGCCTGGCCTATCCGATTCGCGACGGCATCCCGGTGATGCTTGAAACCGAGGCGCGCACCCTGACTGCCGAGGAGCGCCTGGAAAAATGACCGCCCCCTTTACCGTGGTGATTCCGGCGCGTTTCGGCTCCAGCCGCTTTCCTGGCAAGCCGCTCAAGACCATCGCCGGCAAGCCGATGGTCCAGCATGTGTGGGAACAGGCGCGCAAGAGCAGCGCCGCACGGGTGGTCGTGGCCACCGACGATGCACGCATCTTCGAGGCCTGCCAGGGGTTTGGCGCCGAGGTGCTGCTGACCCGCGAAGACCACAACTCCGGTACCGACCGCCTGGCCGAAGTGGCCGGCAAGCTGGGTCTGGCGGCAGACGCCATCGTGGTCAATGTGCAGGGTGACGAGCCGCTGATTCCTCCCTCGGTCATCGATCAGGTGGCGGCCAACCTGGCGGCCCATCCTGAAGCGGGCATCGCCACCCTGGCCGAACCGCTCGAGGATGTGACCAGTCTGTTCAACCCCAATGTGGTCAAGGTCGCGACCGACATCAATGGCCTGGCCCTGACGTTCAGCCGGGCACCGCTGCCCTGGGCGCGCGATGCACTGGCGGCCAGCCGCGATGTGTTGCCCGCAGGCGTTCCTTACCGTCGCCACATTGGCATCTACGCCTATCGCGCAGGGTTTTTGCACGATTTCGTGGCCTGGGGTCCGTGCTGGCTGGAGAACACCGAGTCTCTGGAGCAGTTGCGAGCGCTCTGGCATGGCGTGCGCATTCATGTCGCCGACGCTGTCGAGGCGCCGCCGGCAGGCGTGGACACCCCTGAAGACCTGGAGCGCGTACGGCGCTTGCTGGAAGGTTGAAGGTGGGCGCTGAAGAGGTTCGGCACGCGCGCCTTGAGGTGCAGCCCGGGGTTTCGCTCAAGGCATTCAACAGCTTTGGTGTCGATGTCCAGGCCCGGTTGTTTGCCCAGGCCCACAACGACGACGATGTGCGTCAGGCCTTGGCCTGTGCCCGTGAGCGACAGGTGCCGTTGCTGGTGATCGGCGGCGGCAGCAACCTGTTGTTGACGGCGGATGTACAGGCATTGGTGGTGCGCATGGCCAGCCGTGGCGTGCGCATCCTGAGCGATGAGCCCCAGCGGGTGGTGGTCGAGGCCGAGGCCGGCGAGCCTTGGCACCCGTTCGTGCAGACGTGCCTGCAGATGGGCCTGGCGGGCCTGGAAAATCTCAGCTTGATCCCTGGCACAGTCGGTGCGGCGCCGATGCAGAACATTGGCGCCTATGGGGTCGAGATCAAGGATGTGTTCCATAGCCTGGTCGCGCTGGAGCGTGAAACCGGCGATCTGCACGAATTCTCTCTGGAGCAGTGCCGGTTCGGTTATCGCGACAGTGTGTTCAAACAGCAGGCCGGGCGCTGGATCATCCTGCGGGTCAGGTTCATCCTGAGCCGCCAGGCACACCTGCATCTGGAATACGGTCCGGTGCGCCAGCGCCTGGGCGAGCAGGGCATCGAGCAACCGACCCCGCTGGATGTCAGCCGGGCCATCTGTGCCATCCGCAGCGAAAAACTGCCGGACCCGACCGTGCTGGGCAATGCTGGCAGCTTCTTCAAGAATCCGCTGGTGCCGCTTGCCCAGGCCCAGGCCCTCAAGCTGCGCTACCCGCAATTGGTCGCTTATCCACAGGGTGACGATCAGATGAAGCTGGCGGCCGGCTGGCTGATCGAGCAGGCGGGCTGGAAGGGCTTTCGTGAAGGTGATGCCGGAGTGCATCGGTTGCAGGCGCTGGTGCTGGTCAACTACGGCCAGGCCAGCGGCCTGCAACTGTTGAGCCTGGCGCAGCGCATCCAGGCCGATATCGTCGAGCGTTTCGGTGTCAGTCTGGAGATGGAGCCCAATCTGTATTGAGCTTCAAGGTGCAGGTGGCAGGCCGGGGTCGATCCCGGTCATGCTGATCGATTGATCCCAGAGGCGTCGCGCCAGCACCGGGTCCTGTGCCTGTGCCGAGCGTGATGCCTCGCCTGAGGTGCCTCGGGCTTCACCCAGGCCGGTCGGGCCGTAGTAAGCACCTGGTTTCACGGCTCCCGTTGCTGCTTGCAGCGCAGGCCATGCGCCTTTTTGCGGCGTGTTGAGCAACCAGCCCACCATGGGCCCGAAAACCTTCATGGGGCCCATGAAGCGTCCCAGTTCCGTAGCGGCAATGCCAGGATGACAGCCCAGCGCCGTCACCTTCGAACCAGCCGCACGCAGCCGTCGATCAAGCTCGAAAAAGAACAGCGCATTGGCCAGCTTGCTGGCGCCATAGCGCTTCATCCGGTTATAGCTGCGCTCGGCATTGAGGTCATCCCAGTCGATGCGGGCGCCCCGATGCGCCAGGCTGGAGGTGGTCACGACCCTGGCGCCGGGTGTTTCCCCCAGTTTGGGCAGCAGCAGCGCCGTCAGCGCAAAGCTGCCGAGGTGATTGACGCCCCATTGCAACTCGAAACCCTGGCGGGTACGCATGAGCGGTGGCGTCATCACGCCAGCGTTATTGATCAGTGCATCCAGGCGGGGTTCACCATTCGCTTGTCGGGCCGCCGCCTGGATGCCGGGCAGGTCGGCAAGGTCCAGCGGCAGGAATGCCAGGTCGGCCTGTGGCGTAAGGGCCGTGATGCGCGCCATGGCCTGCCCGGCCTTGGCCGCGTCCCGGCAAGCGAGCAGCACGCGTGCACCGCGTGCTGCCAGGACTCGTGTTATCTCGTAGCCGAGTCCGGTATTGGCCCCGGTGACGATAAAACATTTTCCGGACTGGTCCGGGACATCAGTATCGATGAAGCCTTTCAGGGGGGAGGGCATGACGAAACTCGTGTGAGGAAGCAAGCCACCGGCTTGGGGGTCATAAACACAGACCAAAAAAAAGCCCCGACTGCTTGCGCAGGCGGGGCTTTTTCATGAGGTCGATCAGACCAGCGGTTTGCTTTCGCTGGTTTCTGCCTCAGTCAGGGCTTTGCGAAGATCGGTCGGCTCGACCTTGTCCTCTGCAGTGTCCTGTACCGCAGCGGCCTCGGTGGTGACCAGAGGTTCTACGGCTGGCGCCTGGATCGCAGCGTTTTCAACCACAGGGGTTTCAACGACAGGCGCCTCGACCGGCGCCACAGGCGCTGACGGGTTTTCAGCCTGCAGGCGACGTTGCTCTTCGGCTTCACGCTTGCGACGACGCACTTCACGCGGGTCATTAGGCGCACGGCCCGAGCTGCTGACCGGCAGGGCCGCAGCTTCTACAGGGGCAGGAGCGTCGACCACCGGCGTTTCGATGACCGGGGCCTGGGCAGGCGTTTCAACCACTGGGCTTTCGACCACAGACTGTTCAACGACGGCTGGCTCGACCATTGGCGCTTCGACCACTGGCGCTTCGGCTACAGGCTCGGGTACGGCGGCAGGCACAAGCTCCGCCGACTCGGTGATCGGCGTGTCGATGATGGCGGCGGTTGCTACTGGCGCTTCAGCTTCGGGCGTCGGCTCAGGCGTCGGCGTGAAGCGTGCGGCTGGCTGGTCGTCGGCGATGATGACAGGAGCAGGCGCTTCCTGGATCAGTTCGACTTGCGCAGCGGCCGGGCTTGCGGGCGCAGGCTCAACGCTTTCGACCACCGGTGCCTCCACCGGCGCGAATGGTGCGGCAGGCTCCTGCACCGCCGATGCTTCGCTGACGCTGACGTCTACTGCCGGGGTTTCAGTGCGGTCAGTCGCGTCGACGGCAGGTGCTTCGACCGTGGCGTCCACGACGTCCGCGACCACAGGTGCCTGGTTTTCAGTGTGGCTGGCGGTCGGCTCGTGGGTGGATGAAGCTGCAGCTTCGCTGGCACGTTCGGCCTGTTGATGCGCATCGGCTTCAGCCGGAGCACTCAGCACGCCGCCTGCAACGGCAGCCGTCACGACCAGGCCGGCGGCCAAGGCGTCGCCGTTGTCATCGTTGCCGGCTTCTTCGCTGCCTTCGATGATGTTGCCATTGGCATCGCGCTGACGCTCGCGACGGTTGCTGCGGCGACGCTGACCACGGGAGCGGCGGCGCGGGCGATCACCCTCGTTGCCTTCCTGCTGATCGTCGTGAGCCTGCTCTTCGCTGTTCAGGACTTCTTCTTCGCCGGCGGCACTGTCTTGCTCGGCGCGAGGTTGACGCTCTTCACGCGGTGGGCGTGGCTGACGCTCTTCGCGCGGAGCGCGTTCCGGACGTTCTTCACGAACCGGTGCGTCGGCAGCCGGTGCTACGGCATCGGCTGCCAGGGCGGCGGCGACCGGTGTAGCGTCCAGCGGTTCGCGCAGTTCACGCACGCGTTCTTCACGTGGCTTGCGGTCACGGGAATTGCGTTCTTCACGTGGCGCGCGGGCCGGGCGTTCTTCACGCTGGCCGTTTTCTTCACGCGGTGCACGCTCTTCGCGCGGTGCACGTTCTTCACGCGGTGCACGCTCTTCGCGAGGGGCACGCTCTTCACGCGGTGCGCGTTCTTCACGCGGGGCACGTTCTTCACGTGGAGCGCGTTCTTCACGCGGTGCACGTTCTTCGCGCGGAGCGCGCTCGGCACGCTCTTCACGTGGCTTGCGTTCTTCATCGCGACGGTTGTTGCGGCCGCGGCTCTGCTGGCGACCGTTACGGCGCTCGTCATTGCGCGCCGGGCGTTCGGTGGCGGCAGGCTTTTCAGCAGCGACCGGAGCGACCGGTTCCGGCTTGCTGGTGGCAAACAGGCTGACCAGCGACTTCACCAGGCCCTTGAACAGGCTGGGTTCGTGGGTTGGCGCAGGCGCGGCCACTGGAGCGGCGGCGGGTGCGGCCTCTTCGGCCGGGACCGGGGCGTTGGCGCGAGCCGGTGCGGTCTTGACGGCGGCTTCCTGGCGAACCAGGGTGCGGGTGGCGCTGGCCTGTGGCACGACTTCTTCGACTTCGGCCGCGGCTGCGGCGATTTCGTAGCTGGTGTTGATGTTGGCGTCCGGGTTGTCATCACGCAGGCGCTGCACTTCGAAGTGCGGCGTCTCGAGGTGATCGTTCGGCAGGATGACGATGCGGGCGCGGGTGCGCAGTTCGATCTTGGTGATCGAGTTGCGCTTTTCGTTGAGCAGGAAAGCTGCGACCGGAATCGGCACCTGGGCGCGGACTTCGGCGGTACGGTCCTTCAGGGCCTCTTCTTCGATCAGGCGCAGGATGGCCAGCGACAGCGATTCGACGTCACGGATGATGCCGGTGCCGTTGCAGCGTGGGCAGACGATACCGCTGCTTTCGCCCAGCGAAGGACGCAGGCGCTGACGGGACATTTCCAGCAGGCCGAAGCGCGAGATACGACCGACCTGAACGCGGGCGCGGTCGGCCTCGAGGCTTTCGCGGACTTTTTCTTCGACGGCACGCTGGTTCTTGGCCGGCGTCATGTCGATGAAGTCGATGACGATCAGGCCGCCGATGTCACGCAGACGCAGCTGGCGGGCGATTTCCTCGGCCGCTTCCAGGTTGGTCTGCAGCGCGGTTTCTTCGATGTCACTGCCTTTGGTGGCGCGTGCCGAGTTGATGTCGATCGACACCAGGGCTTCGGTCGGATCGATCACGATCGAGCCGCCGGACGGCAGCTCGACCACGCGCTGGAAGGCGGTTTCGATCTGGCTTTCGATCTGGAAGCGGTTGAACAGCGGCACGCTGTCTTCGTACAGCTTGATCTTGCTGGCGTACTGCGGCATCACCTGGCGGATGAAGGTCAGGGCTTCTTCCTGGGCCTCGATGCTGTCGATCAGGACTTCACCGATGTCCTGGCGCAGGTAGTCGCGGATGGCACGGATGATGACGTTGCTTTCCTGGTAGATCAGGAAAGGAGCGGAGCGGTCCAGGGACGCTTCCTTGATGGCGGTCCACAGCTGCAGCAGGTAGTCGAGGTCCCACTGCATTTCTTCGCTGCTGCGGCCCAGGCCGGCCGTGCGTACGATCAGGCCCATGTCAGCCGGTGCGATCAGGCCGTTGAGGGCCTCGCGCAGCTCGTTGCGCTCTTCGCCTTCGATGCGGCGTGAAATGCCGCCGGCACGCGGATTGTTGGGCATCAGCACCAGGTAGCGACCGGCCAGGCTGATGAAGGTGGTCAGGGCGGCACCCTTGTTGCCACGTTCTTCTTTTTCGACCTGAACAATGACTTCCTGGCCTTCGCTCAGGACGTCCTTGATGTTGACGCGGCCTTCAGGATTTTTCTTGAAGTATTCGCGGGAGATTTCCTTGAGGGGCAGGAAGCCATGGCGCTCGGAGCCGAAATCGACGAAGGCGGCCTCCAGGCTTGGCTCGATGCGAGTGATGCGGCCTTTATAGATATTGGCCTTTTTCTGCTCGCGGGCGCCGGACTCGATGTCCAGGTCATAGAGGCGTTGGCCATCTACCAGGGCAACACGCAACTCTTCGGGTTGAGTTGCGTTAATCAGCATTCTTTTCATGTAGTACCGTCGGTTTCCGGGCTGCCGGAAACGGCGTTCGGCACACACGACTTCTCACGGTCGGTGTCAGAGCACGTCAGGAGTACCGGGGTACTCCAGTTTCTGGCGAGGATTCCGCCCAACAGGGCCGGAAAGTCGCGACGACGTTTCCTGTTTGCTGTGGTGACATAAGGCACCCAGCCAGCAAAAGCTTGATCAGGAGGAGGAATCGGCCATCGGTAGCGGACGAGATGAAGCGTCTTGAACAGCGTTGTTGCTACACAGTCCGATGGTCGTGCGTCTCCGCCCTACACGTATCCCTGATAATTCGGGTGCTGCCGTGCGCAGAATCCGCAGCGGGTTGGCATTTACCGCGATCTTCCCGTGGAAGGTCGCGCATCATGGCTCGAGGCGTTGTTCGTAAGGCTTCGCTCAAAGCACCTGGAAGCGACAGCACCTTGTGAACTGGCCGTGGGTTCTTCGCTCGGGAAGGCGAGTGTCGACTCAGCGATCCGGCGTATTTCAGGCCTCATGTCACGCGCGCTTGTTACATTCCGGGGTGGCTTCGTTATCACCGAGAGCCTTGCAGGGCGGCCTCCCGCCCTGTGAATTGCGTTGGTCAGGGCCGGTTGTCAACCGTTTGTCCGCTGTCCGACCGCTTTTGGCGGCGTTCGCGACTATAGCAGCAATCATTAAGTGCTTCAAATCCATAAAAAATTGTTATGATTCGCGGCATGACGAATATTGCCCCCCCAACCCCCGGCGTCCAGCTGGTCGAGGTTGCGCCGGAACTTGCCGGTCAACGCATTGATAACTTCCTGATCACGTACCTCAAGGGCGTGCCCAAGACCTTGATCTACCGCATCGTGCGCAAGGGCGAAGTGCGGGTGAACAAGGGGCGCACCAAGCCGGAGTACAAGCTGCAGGCGGGCGACATCGTGCGCATTCCGCCGGTGCGTGTGCCCGAGCGCGACGAGCCGGTGCCGGTGGCACAGGCCCTGCTGCAGCGCCTGGAAGCCTCGATTGTCCATGAAGACAAGGCGCTGCTGGTGATCAACAAGCCGGCCGGCATCGCTGTGCATGGCGGCAGTGGCCTGAGCTTTGGCGTAATCGAGGCTTTCCGTCAGTTGCGTCCCGATGCCAAGGAGCTGGAGCTGGTCCATCGCCTGGACCGTGACACCTCTGGCCTTTTGATGATTGCCAAGAAGCGCAGCATGCTGCGGCACCTGCACGAAGCCCTGCGCGGCGACGGTGTCGACAAGCGCTACATGGCGCTGGTACGTGGCAACTGGGCGACCAGTTGCAAGCAGGTGCGTGCGCCGTTGCTCAAGAGCAACCTGCGCTCGGGCGAGCGCATGGTCGAGGTCAATGATGAAGGCAAGGAGGCCCTGACGCTGTTCAAGGTGCTGCGTCGCTTCGGCGATTTCGCCACCATGGTCGAGGCCAAGCCGGTGACGGGCCGTACTCACCAGATTCGTGTGCACACCCTGCATGCAGGGCACTGCATTGCCGGTGACTCCAAATACGGCGATGAGGATTTCTCTCGCGAGATCCGTGAGCTGGGTGGCAAGCGTCTGTTCCTGCACGCCTATATGCTCAACGTGCCGTTGCCCGATGGCGGATTGCTGCAGTTGCAGGCGCCTGTTGATGAAATGTGGGCCAGAACCGTGGAGCGTTTGAGTGCGCCGTGATTATGACCTGCTGATCTTCGACTGGGACGGCACGCTGGCCGACTCCATCGGGCGTATTGTCCAGGCCATGAGCGAGGCGGCACTGACCGGCGACATGCCGGTGCGTGACGAGCTGTCGATCAAGGGCATCATTGGCCTGGGCCTGCCTGAGGCCATTCGCACGCTGTATCCGGACATTTCCCCCAGTGCGCTGCTCGATTTTCGTCAGCGCTATGCCGATAGCTACATGGCCATGGACCAGGTGGCTTCGCCGCTGTTCGAGGGTGTGCTGGAGTCGATGCAGGCCTTTCGCGAGGAGGGTTATCGCCTGGCGGTGGCCACCGGCAAGGCGCGGCGCGGGCTGGACCGGGTGCTGGGGGCACATGGCTGGCTCGAGTATTTCGACATCACCCGGGCTGCCGACGAAACCGCCAGCAAGCCCGATCCGTTGATGCTGCACGAGATCATGGCGCACTGTGATGTGCCGCCTGAGCGTTCGCTGATGATTGGTGATGCTTCCTTCGATCTGCTGATGGCGCGCAATGCCGGCATGGATTCAGTGGCGGTGGGCTACGGTGCCCAGTCGCTGGACTCGCTGCGTGCGTACCAGCCACGGCTGGCCATCGAGCATTTTTCCGAGCTGCGCGCCTGGTTGGGTAAGCGCGGCAACTCGTTTTTGCAGCCGGGGTAAATGAGCTATGTCTGATAAATGGAATGCGCCGTCGCCGGACAGGGACGGATTGCCGGAAGACGCCAAGAGCTGGAAGCTGCTGGAGAAAACCCTGCTGGCCGGTGTTCAGGAGCAGCGTCGCAGCCGGCGCTGGGGTATTTTTTTCAAGTTCCTGACATTTGCCTATCTGTTTTCGGCGCTGTTGCTGTTCATGCCGTTGTTTGGCGACAAGAAGATCTCGGGCGGCGGCAGCCACACGGCGCTGATCGAGATTCAGGGCATGATCGCCGACAAGGAGTCGGCCAGTGCCGATAACATTGTCGGCAGCCTGCGCGCGGCGTTCGAGGATACCAATACCCGTGGCGTGATCCTGCGTATCAACAGCCCGGGCGGCAGTCCGGTGCAGTCGGGTTACGTGTATGACGAAATCCGTCGTCTGCGTGCAGAAAAGCCGGCGATCAAGGTCTATGCAGTGATTACCGACCTGGGAGCCTCCGGCGCCTATTACATCGCCAGTGCCGCCGATCAGATCTATGCCGACAAGTCCAGCCTGGTCGGTTCCATCGGCGTGACCGCCGCCGGTTTTGGCTTTGTCGGTGCGATGGAAAAGCTGGGCGTGGACCGGCGCACCTACACATCGGGCGAGCACAAGGCCTTTCTCGATCCGTTCCAACCGCAGAAGGCTGACGAGACGCAGTTCTGGCAGGAAGTACTGGCCACCACGCATCGTCAGTTCATTGCCAGCGTCAAGCAGGGGCGCGGTGAGCGCCTTAAGGACAAGGAGCATCCCGAGCTGTTCTCCGGTCTGATCTGGACCGGTGAACAGGCCGTGGGACTTGGGCTGGTCGATGCGCTGGGCAGTTCGAGCTATGTTGCGCGCGAAGTGATCGGCGCCAAGGATATCGTCGACTACACGATCCAGGAGTCACCGTTCGATCGGTTCTCCAAGAAGCTGGGCACCAGCATTGCCGAGCGCCTGGCCATGTGGGCCGGCTTTGCCGGGCCTAGCCTGCGCTGACTGTTTCGGTGCGTGAATGGCCCGACCGTTGGTCGGGCCTTTTGGGTTACGGAACGCTGATGCCTTCCTTTATGAGCATGTCGACCAGCCGGATCAGCGGCAGGCCGATCAGGCTGGTGGCGTCCGTGCCTTCGGTGCTGCGAAACAGGCTGATGCCCAAGCCTTCGGCCTTGAAGCTGCCGGCGCAGTCGTAAGGCTGCTCGGCGTGCAGGTAGCGCTCCAGGGTGGCGGTGTCCAGTGTGCGAAAGGTGACGCTGAACGGCACGCAATCGACCTGGCATTGGCCGGTGCGGCTGTTGATCAGCGCCAGGCCGGTCAGGAACGTGACCTGTTTGCCGCTGGCGGACGACAGTTGCGCCAGGGCGCGCTCGAAGGTGTGGGGCTTGCCGAGGATCTGCTCGTCCAGCACCGCCACCTGGTCAGAGCCGATGATCAGGTGGTCAGGATGGCTGTGTGTCAGGGTCTGGGCTTTTTCCCGGGCCAGGCGCTGCACCAGCTCGATGGCGCTCTCGTTGGGGCGGCGGCTTTCGTCGATGTCCGGTGAGCTGCAAGTGAACGGCAGGCACAGGCGGGCGAGCAGTTCGCGGCGGTAGGGCGAGCTGGAGGCAAGAAGCAAGGATGGCATGCGGTTCTCCACGGATTGAACGTTGAATTCTAATCAAGGCCGGTACTCGCTGACAGGCCTGAATTTCCTTTGACATGCCAAGGGGTGATCCCTAGAATGCTGCGCCTATGTTGAATGACCAGATTCCACCTCACGTTGACCCTCGCAAATTGGCAGACCGCGGCACTTCCCTTGAAGGGAATGTGCAGTTGGCCGATCTGGAGAGGCTGTGCGACCCGTTGGCCGATAGTGTCGGCACGGTACAAGCGAAATTCATTTTCGAGCGAGATGAGCGCCGGTCGGTGGTTTTCCACACCCAGTTGCAGGTCGCGGTCAAAATGGTTTGCCAGCGTTGTCTCGAGCTGGTCACCCTGCCGATCCAAAGCGAATGTACCTACATCGTGGTGAAGGAGGGTGCGAATACCCAGTCGTTGCCGAAAGGTTATGACGTACTGGAACTGGGCGAAGATCCATTGGATCTGCTGGCACTGATCGAGGAGGAGCTTTTGCTCGCCTTGCCCATCGTGCCGGCTCATCAACCGGAAGAATGCCAGCAACCGGCGGGTCTCGATGAGCCCGAACCGAGCGTGGACGAGGTAACACGGTCCAACCCGTTCAGTGTATTGGCGCAGTTAAAGCGTGACCCAAACGTTTAGGAGTTAATCAATTATGGCTGTTCAGCAGAACAAAAAATCCCGCTCTGCCCGTGACATGCGCCGTTCGCACGACGCTCTCGATGCCAGCGCTCTGTCGGTTGAGAAAACCACCGGTGAAGTTCACCTGCGTCACCACGTATCGCCAGAAGGCGTGTACCGTGGCCGCAAAGTGATCGACAAGGGCGCTGACGAGTAATTTCTTGTCCGCTCCGATCATCGCGATCGACGCAATGGGCGGGGACTTCGGTCCCCGCAGCATTGTAAAGGCAAGCCTCGCCTGCCTGACTGCAAACCCTTCGTTGCACCTGGTCCTTGTCGGCCAATCCCCCCTTATTGAAGAACTGATCGCCCGCCAACAGGGTGTTGACCGTACGCGCCTGCACGTTGTGCATGCCAGCGAAGTCATCACCATGGACGAGCGGCCTTCCCAGGCCCTGCGCGGCAAGCCTGACTCTTCGATGCGCGTGGCGCTCGGTCTGGTGGCGGCAGGTGATGCCCAGGCGTGTGTAAGTGCTGGCAATACCGGTGCCCTGATGGCGCTGTCGCGCTTCGTGCTCAAGACCCTGCCTGGCATCGACCGGCCGGCGATGGTAGGGGCGATCCCCACCCGCAGTGGCTATTGTCAGTTGCTGGATCTGGGGGCGAACGTCGACTGCAGTGCAGAAAACCTGTACCAGTTCGCCGTCATGGGTGCGGTGGCGGCCGAGGTCCTGGGCATGCCGCGACCCAGGGTCGCGCTGCTCAATGTCGGCACTGAAGACATCAAGGGCAACCAACAGGTGCGCCAGGCCGCTGCGCTGCTGCAGGCAGCGCCGATGCTCAACTACATCGGCTTTGTCGAAGGCGACGGTCTTTATCGCGGTGAGGCCGATGTGGTGGTGTGCGACGGCTTCGTTGGCAACGTGCTGCTCAAGTCCAGCGAGGGTCTGGCGACCATGATCACCGATCGGATCGAAGCCTTGTTCACTCAGGGCGTGCTCGGCAGGGTGGCGGGTGTGGTTGCCTTGCCGCTGTTCAGGCGTTTGAAAAACGACCTGGCGCCGGCCCGCCATAATGGCGCCAGCCTGCTGGGTTTGCAGGGCATCGTGGTCAAGAGCCATGGCGCCGCCGGCGTCGAAGGGTTGCAGAGCGCCATCCAGCGTGCGGTGGTGCAGGTCCAGGAAAACCTGCCGCACCGCCTGGGCCTGCGGCTTGAGGCGCTGTTTCAGGAGCGTGGGCAAATGTGACGCTGCCTGCGGGCCGATCATCCAACCGTTCAGTCGTGCCAGTTTGCATCATGTCGTCGGCCCTGCCGGCGGCTCATTTCGAAGATAACCACTCAGGGGCCTGTTACATGTCTGCATCCCTCGCATTCGTCTTTCCGGGTCAAGGATCGCAATCGCTCGGCATGCTTGCCGAGCAAGGCGCTCAGCATCCGTTGATCCTTGATACCTTTGAACAGGCGTCCGAAGCACTGGGCTACGATCTCTGGAAGCTGGTCCAGGAAGGTCCGGGCGAAGACCTCAATCGCACCGACAAGACCCAGCCGGCCATTCTTACCGCCTCCATCGCCCTGTGGCATGTGTGGCTGGCCGAGGGCGGTGCGGTGCCCGCGTATGTTGCCGGCCACAGTCTGGGCGAGTACAGCGCCCTGGTGGCTGCGCAAAGCCTGGCGCTGGAAGATGCCGTCAGGTTGGTCGAGCGTCGCGGCCAGTTGATGCAGGAGGCCGTACCGGCCGGGCAGGGCGGCATGGCGGCGATTCTGGGCCTGGACGATGCCGACGTCATCGCCGTCTGCGCTGAAGCTGCGCAGGGTGAAGTGGTCAGTGCGGTGAATTTCAACTCGCCAGGCCAGGTCGTCATCGCCGGCAGCGCCGAGGCCGTCAAGCGTGCAATGGAACTGTGCAAGGCGCGTGGCGCCAAGCGTGCGCTGCCACTGCCGGTCAGCGTGCCGTCGCACTGTGAGCTGATGCGTCCTGCGGCGCAGCATTTTGCCCAGTCCATCGAGGCGATCGAGTGGCAGGAGCCACGCATCGCTCTGGTGCAGAACGTCAGCGCCGCCGCGGTTACCGATCTGGCTACGCTCAAGCGCGACCTGCTTGAGCAGTTGTACAAGCCTGTGCGTTGGGTCGAGTCCATCCAGTGCCTGGCCGGTCTCGGTGTGACCCAATTGGTGGAGTGTGGCCCGGGCAAAGTGCTCGCCGGCCTGAACAAGCGCTGCGCCGAAGGCGTGGTGACCTACAACCTGGATACACCTGACGCCTTTGCTGCCGCCCGCGCAGCACTGGCTTGAACAAGGAGACATGTGCATGAGTCTGCAAGGTAAAGTTGCACTGGTGACCGGCGCCAGCCGGGGTATCGGCCAGGCCATTGCCCTGGAACTGGGGCGCAACGGTGCCGTGGTGGTTGGTACGGCGACATCCGAAGCCGGTGCAGAGCGCATCAGCGCGACCCTCAAGGAACATGGCATCGAAGGTTTCGGCCTGGCGCTGGATGTCTGCAATGCCGAGTCCGTCGATGCGGCCCTGGCAACCATCCAGGCCCGCGCAGGCGTGCCGTTGATCCTGATCAACAATGCCGGCATCACGCGCGATAACCTGATGATGCGCATGAAAGACGACGAATGGCACGATGTCATCAACACCAACCTGACCAGCCTGTACCGCCTGTCCAAGGGCGTATTGCGTGGCATGACCAAGGCGCGTTGGGGCCGAATCATCAATATTGGTTCAGTTGTCGGTGCCATGGGCAACGCCGGTCAAGTAAACTACGCTTCCGCGAAGGCTGGGCTGGAAGGTTTCAGTCGTGCTCTGGCGCGTGAACTCGGCTCTCGTGCAGTGACTGTGAACGCGGTAGCGCCAGGCTTTATCGACACCGACATGACCCGCGAATTACCTGATGCCCAGCGCGAAGCGCTGTTGACCCAGATTCCCCTGGGTCGCCTTGGGCAGGCGCAGGAAATTGCCAATGTCGTGGCATTTCTGGCGTCCGAGGGTGCAGGCTATGTGACCGGGGCCACGATCCCGGTGAACGGCGGGATGTACATGTGAGCTGATTGCGACGGTTCGTTTCAAAAAAATGTAATACGAGCTGTCTAAAATCCGTTATAAAGCTGCAATCTTTCAATAGGTACGGGGTCGCTGGGGAGCCGGAGGGGTTCGACAAGCTTGAAAAAGCCAAAACCTCTTCTATACACTTACCCACTGGCCAGATGCCTGAACATTTCCACTAGGAGTTAAAACTAGGTATGAGCACCATCGAAGACCGCGTCAAGAAAATCGTTGCCGAGCAACTTGGCGTCAAAGAAGAGGAAGTGAAGAACGAGTCCTCTTTCGTTGAAGACCTGGGCGCTGACTCCCTGGACACCGTTGAGCTGGTCATGGCTCTGGAAGAGGAATTCGAAACCGAAATCCCTGACGAAGAAGCGGAAAAGATCACCACCGTTCAGGCTGCCATCGACTACGTGAACAGCCACAAGGCCTGATTCTCTGTAATCGCTGCCTGCTGTCATGGGAAAACCGCACTGCTTTTACCGGCGTGCGGTTTTTTCTTTAAAACGATGAAGATGTTTCGCCAACGAGAGAGAAGGAGAGTCCTGTGTCGCGTAGACGCGTCGTGGTCACCGGGATGGGAATGATATCGCCACTGGGTAACGATGTACCCAGCAGTTGGCAAGGCATTCTGGCAGGCCGCAGTGGCATTGATCTGATCGAGCACACTGACCTGTCGGCTTTCACCACACGCTTCGGCGGGTCGGTGAAAGGGTTTGATGTCACGCAATATCTGGCGCCCAAGGAGGCGCGGCGGGTCGACCTTTTTATTCAGTATGGCCTGGCGGCCAGTTTTCAGGCTGTGCGTAATGCAGGGCTTGAAGTGACCGATGCCAACCGTGAACGCATTGGCGTTGCCATGGGCTCGGGCATTGGTGGCCTGACCAACATCGAGAACAGCAGTCGTCTGATGCATGAGCAGGGGCCAGGGCGTATTTCTCCGTTCTTCGTGCCTGGCTCGATCATCAACATGATTTCCGGCTTCCTGTCCATCCACCTCGGTGTACAGGGGCCCAACTACGCCATTTCCACTGCCTGCACCACGGGCACCCACTGCATCGGCATGGCGGCCCGCAACATCGCCTATGGCGAAGCGGACGTGATGATTGCCGGCGGTGCCGAAATGGCCGCGTGCGGCCTGGGCATGGGCGGTTTTGGCGCCGCCCGCGCGTTGTCCACGCGTAACGACGAGCCTGCACGTGCAAGCCGGCCCTGGGACAAGGAGCGCGACGGTTTCGTGCTGTCCGACGGCTCGGGGGCCATGGTGCTCGAAGAACTCGAACACGCCAGGGCGCGTGGCGCGACCATCCTGGCCGAACTGGTCGGCTTTGGCATGAGCGGCGATGCCTTCCACATGACCTCGCCACCCGACAACGGTGCCGGTGCGGCACGCTGCATCACCAATGCCCTGCGTGATGCGCAGGTCAACCCCGAACAGGTGCAGTACATCAATGCGCACGGCACCTCGACCCCGGCCGGCGACCTTGCCGAAGCCCAGGCGATCAAGAGCGTGTTCGGCGATCACGCCTACCGGTTGGCGGTCAGCTCCACCAAGTCGATGACAGGGCACCTGCTGGGCGCCGCCGGTGCGGTCGAGGCGATTTTCAGCGTGCTGGCCCTGCTTGAGCAGGTGGCGCCGCCGACCATCAACCTCGAGCAGCCCGATGAAGGCTGCGACCTGGACTTCGTCGCCCATGAAGCCAGGCGCATGCCGATCGATGTGGTGCTGTCCAACTCCTTCGGCTTTGGCGGTACCAACGGCTCGCTGGTGTTTCGCCGGTTCAGCGAGTGATGCAAGCCTGGGTCGACGGCTGCCCGGCTGATGCCCTGTCGTTGACCAGCCGGGGGTTGGCCTATGGCGATGGCGTTTTCGAAACCATCGCTGTCAGGGCGGGTCGGCCCTTGTTGTTCGAGCGCCACGTGCAGCGCCTCGAGACCGCGTGCGAGCGGTTGGCGATCAAGCTTGATCGGCCGCAGATTCAGGACGAGATGACACGCTTCGCTGCCGGGCTTGATGAAGGGGTCATGAAACTGATCCTGACCCGCGGCGACAGCCTGCGCGGTTATGCACCGGCACCCGATGCGCTGCCGCGGCGTATCCTGCAAGGCTCTGCTGTACCAGCGTACCCGGCCGGACATTACGAACAGGGCGTGTACTTGTTCGACTGCCAGACCCGTCTGGCCGAACAGCCCCTGCTGGCCGGCCTGAAACACCTCAACCGTCTCGAGCAGGTGCTGGCCCGTGCCGAATGGCGCGACGCCCATTACGCCGAGGGCCTGATGCGCGATACCTCGGGGCGTCCGGTCGAGGGGGTGTACAGCAACCTGTTCCTGATTCGTAACGGCGTATTGCTCACGGCTGCGCTGAACCGCTGTGGCGTGGCCGGCGTCATGCGCGCTGAGTTGCTCGATCAGGCACAAACGCTGGGGATCGCTGTCGATATTCGCGATCTGTCGATGTCCGACCTTGAGCTGTCGGACGAACTCTTTTTGTGCAATAGCGTGTATGGCATCTGGCCGGTGCGTGGGTATGCGCAGTTGAACTGGCCGGTCGGGCCGCTCACCCGTAAACTGCAGGCTATTGCGCGTGTGCTTCTGGGTAACTGATTCGTGATCCGAAAATTACTGGTGTTGCTGGAAACTGCCGTGGTGCTGGTCGTGCTGGGGCTCGGCTTTGCCCTCTGGGAACAGAACCAGGCGTTGCATCAACCCTTGAACGTCGCCCAGGAGCGTCTGCTGGACGTGCCCAATGGCTCGACGCCATCGGGCGTGCTCAACCGTCTCGAGGGCGAGGGCGTCATCGACGGTGCCTTCTGGCTGCGCCTGTACTGGCGCTTCAATCTCTCCGGCCAGCCTTTGCACAGTGGCGAATACCGCCTGACACCGGGCATGAGCGTCCAGGACCTGTTTGGGGTCTGGAAGCGCAAGGAAGTGGTGCAATACAGCGTGACCCTGGTCGAAGGCTGGAATTTCCGCCAGGTGCGTGCGGCACTGGCGCGCCAGGACAAGCTTGAACAAACCCTGCAAGGCTTGAGCGACAGCGAGCTGATGACACGCCTCGGCCATCCGGGCGTCGTGCCTGAAGGCCGTTTCTTTCCCGACACTTACCGCTACGTACGCGGCATGACTGACGCCGAACTGCTCAAGCTCGCCTACAAGCGCCTTGAGGAGGTGCTGGATGACGAGTGGCGTCAGCGTGCGCCGGACCTGCCGTATGTCGACCCGTACCAGGCGCTGATCATGGCATCGCTGGTCGAGAAGGAAACCGGCGTGCCCTACGAGCGTGGCCAGATTGCCGGCGTGTTCGTGCGGCGCCTGCAGATGGGCATGCTGTTGCAGACCGACCCGACCGTGATCTACGGCATGGGGGAGCGTTACAACGGCAAGATCACCCGCGCGCATCTCAAGGAACCCACGCCCTATAACACTTATGTGATTGCCGGCCTGCCGCCCACGCCCATCGCGCTGGCCGGTCGCGAAGCCATCAACGCCGCCCTGCATCCGGTGGCAGGACGCAGCCTGTATTTCGTGGCCAAGGGCGACGGCAGCCACGTCTTCTCTGCCAATCTGGACGACCACAATGCCGCCGTGCGCGAGTACCAACTCAAGCGCCGCGCCGATTATCGGTCAAGTCCTGCGCCGATGACCGCGCCTGCCGCCGGTTCAACCCCAGCGCCGACCGACCCCGCCGAGGCTGAACAAGCGCCCGGTGACGAGCCGGTTGCGCAATGACCTTCAAGGATTTTCTGTGACTGGCCTGTTTATTACCCTCGAAGGCCCTGAAGGCGCCGGCAAGAGCACCAACCGTGAGTACTTGGCGGCGCAACTGCGTGCCCATGATGTCGATGTGGTGCTAACCCGCGAGCCGGGCGGCACGCCGCTGGCCGAGCGGATTCGCGAGATACTCCTGGCCCCCAGCGATGAGGCGATGAGCGCCGACGCCGAATTGCTGCTGGTCTTTGCAGCCCGCGCCCAGCACATTGCCCAGGTCATCCGTCCGGCGCTGGCGCGTGGTGCGGTCGTGCTGTGCGACCGGTTTACCGATGCCACCTACGCCTATCAGGGCGGCGGCCGAGGCCTGTCTCATGAGCGCATCGCCATTCTTGAGCAGTTCGTGCAAGGCCCGCTGCGTCCTGACCTGACCCTGGTATTCGACCTGCCGGTGGAAATCGGCCTGTCACGGGCAGCGGCGCGTGGCCGGCTGGACCGCTTCGAACAGGAAGGCCGGGCGTTTTTCGAAGCTGTACGCAGCACTTACCTGCAGCGTGCCCAGGCAGAACCGGCGCGTTATCAGCTGATTGATGCGGCGCAGTCGCTCGAGCAGGTCCAGCAGTCGCTCACCGCGCTGCTGCCCGCCTTGCTGGAACGTTGCCGTGGCTGAAGCCTATCCCTGGCAGGACGCATTGTGGAAGCAACTGGCCGGCCGTCCCCAGCATGCACACGCCTACCTCTTGCACGGGCCTGCCGGCATCGGCAAGCGTGCACTGGCCGAGCGGCTGATGGCGCACCTGTTATGCCAGCGCCCCGAGGCGCTCGATGCCTGCGGGCAATGCAAGTCATGCCTGCTGCTGCTTGCCGGCAGCCATCCCGACAACTACATCCTGGAACCTGAGGAGGCCGACAAGCCCATCAAGGTCGACCAGGTGCGCGACCTGGTGAGCTTCGTGGTCCAGACAGCGCAGATGGGCGGTCGCAAGGTGGTGCTCATCGAGCCGGTCGAGGCGATGAACATCAATGCCGCCAATGCCTTGCTCAAAAGCCTGGAAGAACCTTCGGGTAATACCGTGCTGTTGCTGGTCAGCCATCAGCCCAGCCGTTTGTTGCCCACTATCAAGAGCCGCTGCGTGCAACAGGCGTGTCCCTTGCCCAGCCAGCGCATGAGTCTCGACTGGCTGCAGGCAGCACTGCCTGAAACCGATGAATCGCTGCGCGGTGACCTGTTGACGCTGGCCGCCGGTTCGCCGCTGCTGGCGGTCAAGCTGCAAGCCCAGGGGGTCAGTGAGCAGCGTGCGCTGGTGGTCGATGGCGTCAAGAAACTGCTCAAGCAGCAACAATCGCCAACCCAGTTGGCCGAAGCCTGGAAGGATGTGCCGCTGCTGCTGCTGTTCGACTGGTTCTGCGACTGGTCACACCTGATGCTGCGCTATCAGCTGACCCAGGACGAAGACGGGCTGGGCCTGGCGGACATGCGCAAGGTGGTGCAATACCTGGCGCAAAAGTCGACCCCCGGCAAGGTGCTGGCCATCCAGGACTGGGTCCTGGCTCAGCGCCAGAAAGTCATGGGCAAGGCCAATCTCAATCGCGTGTTGCTGCTCGAAGCCTTGCTGGTGCAGTGGGCAGGCTTGCCCGGACAGGGGTAGACTGCGTTGAATCTCACTTCGAGGAGCTGCAATGAGCTTGCCGATCAGTCCTGGTCCGCGTAACGGCATCCTGTCCTTGACCATCAAGGACAAATCCGTGCTGTATGCCGCCTACATGCCATTCGTCAAGAATGGCGGTCTGTTTATCCCGACCGGCAAGAACTACAAGCTGGGTGACGAAGTGTTCATGCTGCTCAACCTGATGGAAGAGCCTGAAAAGGTCCCTGTTGCCGGACGCGTGATCTGGATCACGCCCAAGGGCGGGCAGGGCAACCGCGCCGCTGGCGTCGGTGTGCAATTCAGCGACGGTGACAACACCGCCCGCAACCTGATCGAAACCCACCTGGCCGGAGCCCTCAAGTCCGACCGTCCCACTCACACGATGTAGTTGTGCCTTGCCCATGCTTGTAGATTCCCATTGCCACCTCGACCGCCTCGACCTGACTTCGCACGCAGGGTCGCTTGACGCCGCGCTGGACGCTGCCCGCGCACGCGGAGTCGGCCACTTCCTGTGCATCGGCGTCAGTGCCGACAACGCCGCCGCAGTCAAGGGCTTGGCCGAGCGCTATAACGATGTCGACTGTTCGGTGGGCATTCATCCGCTGGACGTCAGTCCGGGCGGTGCGCCTGCCCTGCAATGGCTGTTGAGCGAGCTGGATCATCCCAGGGTGGTGGCCATCGGTGAAACCGGACTGGATTACCATTACGAGCCCGAAGCGGCCGATGTGCAGAAGGACTCGTTTCGTCTGCACCTGCAGGCAGCCCAAGTCACGGGCAAGCCGGTGATCGTGCACACCCGCGCCGCCCGCAGTGACACCCTTGAGCTGTTGCGCGAGGCGGCCTTGCCGCAGGCCGGCGTGCTGCACTGCTTTACCGAGGACTGGGACATGGCCAAGGCAGCCCTGGACCTGGGCTTTTACATTTCGTTGTCCGGCATCGTGACCTTTCGCAATGCCGACGCCTTGCGCGATGTTGCGCGCCAGGTGCCGGCCGACCGTTTGCTGGTCGAGACCGATTCGCCGTATCTGGCCCCGATTCCCTATCGCGGCAAGCCCAACCTGCCGCAATACGTGCGTGAAGTGGCCGAGTTCCTGGCCATGCTGCGCGGCGAGGCCTATGAGCAGTTTGCCGAGCAGACCAGCGCCAACTTTGCCCGACTGTTCCCCCTTGCCCGCCTGCCGCGTTGAGTCCTGTGGCCTGGCCAGTAAACCCCGGGCAAAAAGAAACCCGGGTTCTGGGGGGGGAATCCGGGTCCAAGACCATTAGGAGTACTACAAAGGCAGGTCATCCCTGTGTGCCTTTACTGGCGCGACATTTGGGGGAATGCACACCAACGCTTTAAGTATTGATGAGGATGCGAAAGCTTCCAGTCGCTTTTGATCATTTTTTAAACAGTTTTGGAATACTAAACCTTCGATTCAGAGCGCGATGAATGGCTGCGTGCCGTTCATGGGGCCTTGCTGACGGTTTTTCAGGGCACTTTGGCGTGCCACTTTCTGTGAGGCGATGAAAAATGGAGTTTTCCAACGGCTTTCTGCTCAGCCTGTCGTTATGCCTGGACATCGGCCTGGCCAATATCGCCATGATGACCCTGGCCATGCAGCGTGGTTTTTCCAAGGGTTTATGGCTGGGCATCGGGACCTGTTTCGGTGACCTGGCCTATGCCGTACTGGCCATGACCGGCATGGCGGTGCTGTTGCAGTATGAGACGGTACGCTATGTGCTGTGGCTGGGCGGCACGGCGGTGCTGACCTGGTTCTGCATCAAGATGATCATGAGTGCAATGGCTGCCACGACGGTGTTGCAGGCCGCGGAGCCTGTCGCCAACGACAGCAACCGCACCTTGTTCTTTCGCGGCATCTTCCTGGCCATGTCGTCACCGACCGCCATCTTGTGGTTTGCCGCGGTGGGCGGGGCGATCATTGCCCGCCAGGGCGCAGACCTGGGTGGGGCATCGGCTTTTCTGAGCGGATTCTTCATTGCCGGGCTTTGCTGGTCGTTTGCCTTGTGCGCACTGGCGCACCAGGGCGGCCGCCTGCTCGGTGAACGCATGCTCAAGTGGTCATATATCGCCTCGGCATTGATTTTTGCCTACTTCGCCATTTATGTAGTAGTCACCGGCTACATGGAGTTCATTGGCGGTGCGTCACCGGCTTTCGAGCACTGACACCTTGAATGCGGGCTGAAACACCGGCAGGTTTGCCGGTTGCACGGTGTCGGCAAGCGTGGATGATCCGTGCAATTTCGCGCCAGACAGGCATAATACGCGGCTTCGATTTGAGCCCTGCAGATGTACTCAATATGCAAAAAGAACCTCGAAAGGTCCGTGAATTTCGCCGTCGTGAGCAGGAAATTCTCGACACTGCGCTGAAGCTGTTTCTGGAGCAGGGCGAAGACAGCGTCACCGTCGAAATGATTGCCGACGCCGTGGGCATCGGCAAAGGGACGATCTACAAGCACTTCAAGTCCAAGGCTGAAATCTACCTGCGCCTGATGCTCGATTACGAGCGCGACCTGAACGCGCTGTTGCACTCGGCCGATGTCGACAAGGACAAGGAAGCGCTGTCACGTGCCTATTTCGAGTTCCGCATGCGTGATCCCCAGCGCTACCGACTGTTTGACCGCCTTGAAGAAAAGGTCGTCAAGGGCAATCAGGTGCCTGAGATGGTCGAGGAGCTGCACCGTATCCGCGCCTCCAACTTCGAACACCTGACCTTGCTGATCAAGGGGCGGATCAATGAAGGCAAGCTTGAGGACGTGCCGCCCTATTTCCACTATTGCGCCGCCTGGGCCCTGGTGCATGGCGCCGTGGCGCTGTACCACTCGCCCTTCTGGAGCAACGTGCTCGAGGATCAGGAAGGGTTCTTCCAGTTCCTGATGGACATTGGCGTGCGCATGGGCAACAAGCGCAAGCGTGACCCTGACAGCCAGCCCGAGCCGGCACTCACGCCTGCGGATAAATAACGTTCTGAACCCGCTCTGCGCCTGAACCGGGTAAAAATGGCGCGGAAGCTGCATCAGGCGACCATTCGCCGGTTTTTCGTCACCGGCCTCTGGGAGGAACATGATGCGTAGCCTGGTCTTGCTGCTGGCGCTTGTGGCGCTGGGTGGTTGCATGAAAGTCAGTGACATGGGGGAGGGCGTGCGGGAGCAGTTCAGCGATGCGGGCCTGCTCGATCATAGCCAGACCCGGCGCACCAGTAACTTTCGCCTGCAGCCCGATTCTTATATCTACATCGCCCAGGGCGCCTTCGTGCCGCCCGGCAAGGCCTATCCGCGGCCCAATGTGGTGGCCGAAGAAGCCTTCAACAACTTTGTCGAGTTCTTTCCCATGGTCCGCCGCGCCCGCGGGCCGCTCGGGCTTGACGATGCCTTGACCGAAGCGCGCAGTGCCGGTGCCCATTATCTGCTCTACACACGCTTTGCCAGGGCTGACGACCGCATCGGCACTTACGATCAGTGGGCGGACGAAGAAGCCCTGGATCGCCTGGGCATTGACAGCGGTGTCATCCAGTTGATGCTCGTCGAAACCAGTACCCGCTACCTGATCGACAGCGCCCGCATTCGCAGTCGCGGCGGATTGCTGACGCTTTACGATACCCGTCCCGAAGATTTGCTTGGTCCGCCCATGGAAGACTACGCTCGCAGTCTGTTAGGTCTTTCCCGTTAGGATTCACCATGAGCGATTCAGACAAGGTTGGCGATCTGCTGGCGCAGCTTCCCGAAAATGGCGCACTGGCGCCGGTGCACCTGTGGAATCCGGCGTTCTGCGGTGACATCGATATGCGTATCGCCCGCGATGGCACCTGGTATTACTTGGGCTCGCCCATCGGCCGCAAGCCGATGGTGCGGCTGTTTTCCCGGATCATCCGCCGCGATGGCGACGATTACTTTCTGGTCACTCCGGTGGAAAAGGTCGGCATCAGGGTCGATGATGCGCCCTTTGTGGCCGTGACCCTGCACGTGGAAGGCGATGGCGAAACCCAGGTGCTGCGCATGCACACCCACGTTGATGATGAAGTCGAGGTCGGCCCCGAACACCCCGTGCGGGTTCATATCGACCCGCTGACCCAGGAGCCTGCACCCTATGTGCATGTGCGCGCCAATCTCGAAGCCTTGATTCACCGCAACGTGTTCTACCAACTGGTCGAGCTCGCCGTAGTGCGCGAGATCGACGGCCAGCGCTGGCTGGGGGTCTGGAGCGGGGGAGCTTTCTTCCGGATCGGCCTGGAGCCATGACCTCGTTTGCCTGGCAGGGATTGCGCGCGTAAAGTGCCGCTCCCTGTTTTTTCCTGAGGTTTTTGCATGAGCCAGTCCTTTGACATTGCCGTGATCGGCGCCACCGGTACTGTCGGCGAAACCATCGTCCAGATTCTTGAAGAGCGCGACTTTCCGGTCGGCGAACTGCATTTGCTTGCCAGCGTCGAATCCGCCGGCAGTTCGGTCGCCTTTCGCGGCAAGAACGTGCGGGTGCGTGAAGTCGACGCCTTCGACTTTTCCCGCGTGCGCGTGGTGTTCTTTGCCGCCGGTCCCGCTGTCAGCCTGAGTTTCGTGCCGCAGGCGCTGGAAAAGGGGTGTTCGGTCGTCGATTTGTCCGGGGCTTTCCCGGCCGACCAGGCGCCGCAGGTGGTGCCCGAAGTCAATGCGGCGCAGCTCAAGGGCTTGAACGGCCCGCGGCTGCTGGCCAGCCCGAGCCCGTCAGCCACTGCCCTGGCACTGGCCCTGGCACCCTTGCAAGACCTGCTGGACATCCAGCGTGTCGACGTGACCGCGTGCATGGCTGTTTCGACACTGGGTCGCGAAGGCGTCAGTGAGCTGGCGCGCCAGACGGCTGAATTGCTCAATGTCCGACCGCTGGAGCCACGCTTTTTCGATCGCCAGATGGCTTTCAACGTGCTCGCCCAGGTCGGTACGCCGGATGCCGACGGCCATGTGACTCTGGAAAAACGTCTGGTGCTGGAGTTGCGTCAATTGCTCGGCCTGCCTTTACTCAAGGTCGCGGCCAGTTGCGTGCAGGTTCCGGTGTTCTTCGGCGACAGTTTCAGTGTGTCGCTGCAGGGGAGCAGGGAGGTCGATCTGCAGGCCATCAACGAACGCCTTGAAGCGGCCGCGGGGATCGAACTGGTCGAGGCTGGCGATTACCCGACGCCGGTGGGCGACGCGGTTGGCCAGGATGTGGTGTATGTGGGTCGTGTGCGTGGCTCGCTGGATGATCCAAGGCAGCTCAGTTTGTGGCTTGTGTCGGATAATGCACGCAAAGGCGCTGCGCTCAATGCTGTGCAGTTGGGTGAATTGTTGATAAAAGACCATGTGTAAAAGATACTTGTCAGTAATTTGCTGAAACACGTTGGTAACAACAGGCTTTAGACCCATTGTGGAACTAAGTTCTTCAGCGTCGGGGAATATTTAACAAGGGATGGGCTATGGTTCAGGTTCGTAAACTGGTAGTAGCAATCGCTGCAGCTTCAGCGCTGTCATCGGGCATGGCGCATGCGTTGGGGCTGGGTGAGTTGTCGGTCAAGTCGACCCTGAACCAGCCGCTGGTGGCTGAAATCGAGCTGACGGATGCCAAGGGCATCACCGCCTCGCAACTGGTGCCCAGCCTGGGCACGACGGCCGATTTCGCCCAGGCAGGCGTGACCCGGCAAGCGTTTCTCAGTGACCTGACATTTACCCCGGTGATCAATCCCGGTGGCAAGAGTGTCTTGCGCATCACCTCCAGCAAGCCGGTGCGTGATCCGTACGTGAAATTCCTCGTGCAGGTGCTGTGGCCCAATGGCCGCGCGCAGCGTGAATACAGCCTGCTGCTGGACCCCCCCAAATTTGAAACGGCCGCCGCGCCTGCCGAGGCGGCCGCACCTGCGCCGGTTCCGGCAACGGTTGCACCTCAACTGCCGGCAGTCACACCGCCTGTGGCCGCGCAGGTGCCGCAGGCACCGGCGGCTGTGGCGCCTGCCGAGGCCTCTTTGCCGGCACCGGGTGTCGACAAGGCCGCCCGCTACGTCACCTCCAACAACGATACCCTCTGGGAGATCGCGGCGAAGGTGCGCAATGGCGGCACTATCCAGCAGACCATGCTGGCCATCCAGGCCTTGAACCCGGATGCATTCATCGACGGCAACATCAACCGCCTGAAAAGGGGCCAGGTGTTACGCCTGCCGACCGCGCAGCAGGCCACCGCCTTGCCGCAAAACCAGGCCGTGGCCGAAGTGGCCCAGCAATACCGCGCCTGGCGTGAAGGCCGCCGGACCCCGGCGGGCAGTCGCCAGGTCGACGCCACGCGCCGCGCCAGTGCAGGGGCTGCACCCGCCCAGGTCGAAACCGGTGACAATCTCAGCCTGGTCGCCGCCGGCCCCGCTACCGCCCAGAAAGGCGCTGCGGCCGACGCCGACCTGGCCAACAGGCTGGCCGTGACCCAGGAAGCCCTCGACACGACGCGCCGTGACAATGCCGAGCTGCAAAGCCGCATGGGCGACCTGCAAAGCCAGCTCGACAAGCTGCAGCGGTTGATGGAGCTCAAGAACGACCAACTGGCCAAGATGCAGGCGGCCGCCAATACGCCGGCCGCGGCAACCGCGGGTGCCGCAGCCGCTGGTGCTGCAGCGACGGCCGCCACCCCGCCCGCCGACACGGTTGCCCCGTTGCCGGCCACTGCAGTCGATGCAGCCGGCACGCCGATCAAGCCGGCTGGCGAAATCGCGCCCGAAGACGCCCTGGTGGCCACGCCACCGCTCGAGCAACCGCTGGCCGTTGAGCCTGTCGCTGCAGAATCCGAGCCCGATCCGTTCAAGGCGTTACTCGACAACCCGGTCATGCTGGGCCTGATCGGCGGTGCTGTCTTGCTGGTCCTGGCCTTGTTGCTGCTGTTCCTGGCGCGTCGTCGCAATGCCAAGGCCGAGAAAGAAAAGCACAAGCGCATGGCGCGTGCGCTGGCTGAAGAAACCCAGTTTGTCAACGACATGGACCTCAACGCCCCGGCCGACAGCTTCGACGGTCTGGAAACGCCCTCGCCGAGCTACAAGATGACAGCTGCTGCCATGGCGGCCGCTGCGGCCAATGCCACGCGTGAGCGGCCAACCGACCCGTTGGTGCAGGCCGAGATCCACATTGCCTACGGGCGCATGAACCAGGCGGTGGAGCTGCTCGAAGAATCCGTCCGGGAAGAGCCGCAGCGTGATGATCTGCGTCTGAAGCTGATGGAAATCTATGCCGAACAAGGCAACCACAAGGCGTTCGCGGCTCATGAACGAAAGCTGGTGGCAGCGGGAAAGCCCCAACCTGAGGCCGACCCGGTCTTGCCGCCGGCCGTTGCCCCCTTGCCTGTAGAACCTAAGGTGGCCGACACCGCAGCGCCTGCCGCTGCTGTGGCAGCTGCGGCCGCGACCGCTGCCACCACCGCCGCCCTGTCGACCGAACTGGATGTCAAGTACCTGGAAGAACTGCTGGCCGATGAAGAGCCTGAGCCGGCGCCGGTGGTTGATCCGGTGGCCGAGGTGCAGGCCGAGCCTGAAGCCGATCCGCTGGAAAACGAATTCGACCTCAGCCTGGATGCGCTGGACGAGACGCCTGAAGACAACGTGGTCACTGTCGACGAGCTCGACGACCTGTTGCTCGACGATGCCCTGGCGGCAAACGATCCGCCGGTGGTAGAGGCGCCGTTGTCGGCCGTCACGCCTGAGCCGAACGACCTGTCGGACTTCGACCTTGACCTGGCCGACGACGACCCGGTGCTCAGCACCGAGGACGATTTCCTGGCCGGCCTGGGTGACGATCCTCTGGACCTGGGGGCAAGCGAGCCGGAAAAAGCCAACGTCGACCTTGAGTTGCCCGAAGACTTTGACCTGTCGCTGGCCGACGAGATCGAAACCGAGCATGCCAACGAGGCGTTCGCCTCCGAGATCGAAGACGTCAATGCCGAACTCGATCGCCTGTCGCAGAGCCTGGAAAATCCGCCACTCGAAGAGCAGGCATTCAGCCGCAACGAACCGGCCTCCTTCACCAGCAGCGATGCGGCGGCCTTCGATGATGACGAGCCGTTTGATTTTCTTTCCGGCACCGACGAGGCCGCGACCAAGCTCGACCTGGCGCGCGCTTATATCGACATGGGCGATGCCGACGGCGCGCGTGACATCCTCGGCGAAGTGGTCGACGAGGGTGACGAAGAGCAGAAGAGCGAAGCCCGCGAGCTGCTGGCAGGCCTGACCTGAGGGTGAACGCCGGCGGTTGAGGTCGATCCGGCACCACCGCTGGCGTCTTTTGTCTGCCGCCGTATAATGGCCGCCCTTTTCGCAACACTCGCAGGCTGTAATCCCTTGGCGAACATCGATAACCCGGCTGCCGAAATGGCCGCCGAGGGCGTTTACCGCATTGCGCTGGGCGTCGAATACAAGGGCTCGCGCTACAACGGCTGGCAGCGTCAGCTCAGCAGCGCGATGACCGTTCAGGAAACTCTCGAAAATGCCCTCGGCAAGGTGGCGGCGACACCCGTTTCGCTGCAGTGCGCCGGTCGCACCGACGCCGGTGTGCACGCCTGCGGCCAGGTGGTGCATTTCGACACCACGGTCGAGCGCTCGGAAAAGGCCTGGGTCATGGGCACCAATGCCAGCCTGCCGCATGATGTCAGCGTGACCTGGGCGAAGGTGATGCCGGCGAATTTTCATGCGCGGTTCAAGGCCATCGCCCGGCGCTATCGTTATGTCATCTACAACGATCAGATCCGTCCGGCGCACATGGGCCAGGAAGTCACCTGGAATTACCGACCGCTGGATGTCGAGCGCATGGCCGAGGCAGCGCAGTACCTGATCGGCACCCACGATTTCAGCGCCTTCCGGGCCGGGCAATGCCAGGCCAAGTCGCCTATCAAGAAAATGCACCACCTGCGTGTGACCCGGCACGGCAAGATGATTGTCATTGATGTTCGGGCCAACGCCTTCCTGCATCACATGGTGCGCAATATTGCAGGCGTGCTGATGACCATCGGCACCGGTGAGCGACCGCCTCAATGGGCGCAGGAGGTCTTGCACAGTCGGGTGCGGCGCAATGGCGGCGTCACGGCGCATCCCTACGGTCTGTATCTGGTGCAGGTCGAGTACCACGATGAGTTCGCGTTGCCGCAGCGTTACATCGGCCCGCACTTTCTCACCGGCTTCACAGGCCTTGCTGGCTGACGATCGCACGAGCATTTGTTACCATCCGGGGCTTTCCGAAAGGACTGAGGTTTCGCGACATGTCAGCCGTTCGAAGCAAGATCTGCGGGATTACCTGCATAGAAGATGCGCTGGCCGCTGTCGAGGCCGGCGCAGACGCAATAGGGCTGGTGTTTTACCCGCCCAGCCCGCGCGCCGTGAACGTGTTGCAGGCGCGGGCAATCATTGCCGCGCTGCCGCCGTTCGTCACCACGGTCGGGTTGTTCGTCAACGCCAGCCGTTGCGAACTCAACGAGACGCTTGAGGCCGTGGCGCTTGACCTGTTGCAGTTCCATGGCGATGAAACGCCCGAGCAATGCGAGGGTTATCACCGGCCGTTCATCAAGGCGCTGCGCGTCAGGCCCGGCGATGACATCGCTGCCGCCTGCCAGGTCTATTCCAGGGCCAGCGGCCTGTTGCTCGATGCCTATGTGCCCGGTGTGCCGGGCGGCACCGGTGAAGCCTTCGACTGGGGGCTGATTCCCGAGGGGTTGGCAAAGCCGGTGATTCTCGCCGGCGGGCTGACCCCGGACAACGTGGCCCGGGCCATTGCGCAGGTCAGGCCTTATGCGGTGGATGTCAGTGGCGGCGTCGAGCTGCGCAAGGGCATCAAGGATCACGACAAGATGCGCGCTTTCATGCGTGCCGTGCGTGGAGCCTGATGTGACGGTTGCCCCTGTGCCGCCGTCCATTAGCCTGTCCCTGCGTCGAACGGCAGCAGCAGGTCTTATTGAACAAGTCAGGCGCCCCGGGTGCCTGGCCGGGTTGTAAATACAGAAGGTTGCAACAGGCAGGTCTGGCCAGGCGCCGGCCGCAGGCTGTCTGTTTCGGCCAATATCATGAATTTAGGCATGCACCCGGCGCATCGGCGCCAGGTGCTGGAACCGAACCGGTACTGGAGAAGCAAAGCATGAGCAATTGGTTGGTAGACAAACTGATCCCTTCGATCATGCGTTCCGAGGTCAAGAAAAGCTCGGTCCCTGAAGGCCTGTGGCACAAATGCCCCTCCTGTGAAGCGGTGCTGTATCGCCCCGAACTGGAAAAGACCCTGGATGTCTGCCCCAAGTGCGATCACCACATGCGCATCGGTGCGCGCGCGCGGCTGAACATTTTCCTGGATGCCGAAGGCCGTAATGAGCTGGGCGTCGACCTGGAACCGGTCGACCGCCTGAAATTCCGTGATGGCAAGAAGTACAAGGACCGTCTGGTCGCCGCCCAGAAGCAGACCGGTGAAAAAGACGCCCTGATTTCCATGAGCGGTACGCTGCTGGACATCCCTGTCGTGGTCTCGGCGTTCGAGTTCTCGTTCATGGGCGGTTCGATGGGTGCGGTGGTCGGCGAGCGCTTCGTGCGTGCCGCCAACTACGCGCTCGAACACCGCTGCCCGATGATCTGCTTCTCGGCCTCCGGCGGCGCGCGCATGCAGGAAGCGCTGATCTCCCTGATGCAGATGGCCAAGACTTCGGCGGCGCTGGCGCGTCTGCGCGAAGAGGGCATTCCGTTCATTTCCGTACTGACCGACCCGGTCTACGGCGGCGTTTCCGCCAGCCTGGCGATGCTGGGTGATGTAATCATTGCCGAACCCAAGGCGCTGGTCGGCTTTGCCGGTCCCCGCGTCATCGAACAGACCGTTCGCGAGAAGCTGCCAGAAGGCTTCCAGCGCAGTGAGTTCCTCATCGAACATGGCGCCATCGACATGATCATCCCGCGCCAGGAACTGCGCGTGCGCATGGCCCGCCTGCTGGCACAGATGCTGGGCCTGCCGTCGCCAAAGACGCCAAAGCCGGTCTTTGAAGCCGTCGCTGCCGAGCCGGACCTGGCCACCGTATGACCTCGCGCACGCTGGGCGACTGGCTGGCCTATCTTGAGCAACTGCACCCGTCGGCCATCGACATGGGGCTGGAGCGCTCGCGCCAGGTTGCCCGGCAACTGGGCCTGACCCGGCCGGCGCCACGGGTGATCACCGTGACCGGCACCAACGGCAAGGGTTCGACCTGTGCCATGCTGGCGGCCTTGTTGCAGGCGCAGGGGCTCAAGGTCGGTGTCTACAGCTCGCCGCACCTGTTGCACTACAACGAACGCGTCCAGGTGCAGGGCGAGCAGGCCAGCGATGCCCAGCTGTGTGCCGCGTTCAGCGCGGTCGAGGCGGCGCGTGGCCAGACGACCCTGACCTACTTCGAGATGGGCACCCTGGCGGCGTTCTGGCTGTTCGAGCAGGCGCAACTGGATGCCGTGGTGCTGGAAGTGGGGCTGGGTGGTCGGCTGGACGCCGTCAATCTTGTCGATGCCGACCTGGCGCTGGTGACCAGCATCGGTCTGGACCATGCCGACTGGCTGGGCGATACCCGCGAATCAGTGGCCTTTGAAAAGGCCGGGATCTTCCGTGCAGGGGTTCCGGCATTGTGCGGCGATCTCGATCCGCCTGCACCGTTGTTCGAGCGTGCCGCCGAACTGGCGTGTCCGTTGTTGCTGCGCGGTCGCGATTTCGACCTGCAGGTCGAGGCGCACGCCTGGCATTGGCACGGGCTTGATCGGGCAGGGCGCCGGCTTGAACTGCGCGACCTGGCTTTGCTTGACCTGCCCATGGAAAACGCCGCCCTGGCCTTGCAGGCCTATGCCCAGCTCGACCTGCCCTGGCAGGCCGATGTGCTGCGCCAGGCGCTGGAAGGTGCGCGCATCGCCGGTCGGCTGGACCGGCGGGTGTTTCGCTGGCAGGGCAAGGCACTTACGCTGTTGCTGGACGTCGGTCATAACCCGCACGCGGCCCGTTTCCTGGCGCAACGCATGGCCCAGCGCCCACTGGCGCAAAAGCGCCTGGCAGTGTTCGGCCTGTTGTCCGACAAAGACCTTGAAGGCGTGGTCACCGAGCTGCTGGGCAGCCTGCGGCACTGGGCCGTTGCGCCCTTGCCGACGCCGCGGACCCGGCCGGTTGAGCAATTACAGTCGGCCTTGCAGAACCTTGGCGCGAATGTGACGTCTTATCAGGGCGTCGCGCAGGCACTGCAAGCGCAGTGCATGCAAGCGACAGCCGATGACGAGATCCTGGTGTTCGGGTCTTTTTATTGTGTGTCCGAGGCGCTGGAATGGCTGGCCCGGCACACCGATTGAGGATTGAGGAAGCTGCGCATGGCGTTTCTGGATAAGGCTTACAAGCAGCGGATGGTGGGTGCACTGGTATTGATCGCCCTGGCGGTCATTTTCCTGCCGATGCTGTTTACCCGTCAGGACGAGACCCGCTCGGTGCAGGTCGATGCCCCGGCGGCACCCCAGGCGCCGGTCGTGCAGCCGCTGCAGGTCGAGCCGGTTCCGGTTCCCGAGCAGCAGGAGGTGCTGGTGGATCAGGCGCCGACTGGCAATACGCCGCCTTCGATGCCGATTGCACCGGCGCCGACCGCCTCTGCGCAGGCACCGGTCGCCAGTGCGCCTGCGCCCCGGCCGACCCCGGCACCCAAGCCGGCCCCTGCACAAGCGCCTGCAAGCACGGCCTCGGCACCAGCAGCGCCGGCCAAGCCTGCGGCACCCAGCGGCGTCGATGCCAACGGCCTGTCGGTCAGCTGGTCAGTGCAACTGGCCAGCCTGTCGAACCGGGCCAACGCCGATAACCTGCAAAAGACCCTGCGGGCCCAGGGCTACAACGCCTATATCCGCACCGCAGACGGGGTCAACCGGGTCTTCGTCGGGCCGCTGATCGAGCGCGCTGAGGCTGATCGCCTGCGTGATCAGCTCGACAAGCAGCAAAAGCTCAAGGGCATCGTGGTGCGTTTCCAGCCCGAGCGTGGCTGAACCTGCCGCCACTGTGCGCATGACGGGCCGGTCATCGGCCCGTTTTCGAGAAAAATCCCCCCACCGATAATCGCAGCTTACCGAGGGCCGGCCGCTCTGCTAAAATGCGCCGCCTTATCCGTCTGCAGGCTGCAACGTGGCATTTACTCCGGTCGACTGGGCGATTCTTGCGATTATCGCCATCTCCGCTTTGATCAGTCTCAAGCGCGGCTTCGTCAAGGAAGCCCTGTCGCTGCTGACCTGGATCATCGCAGGCGCGGTCGCCTGGATGTTTGGCGCGGGGCTGGCCCACCACCTGACTGACTACATCGCAACGCCTTCTGCACGCGTCATTGCCAGTTGTGTCATTCTTTTTGTCGCCACCCTGCTGGTGGGCGCCATGGTCAACTTTCTCATCGGCGAACTGATTCGCGTCACCGGGCTGTCCGGGACCGATCGTTTCCTGGGCATGGTCTTTGGTGCTGCGCGCGGTGGCCTGCTGGTCGTCATCGCCGTCGGGCTGCTGAGCCTGGGGCCGGTGCAACAGGATCAATGGTGGCAGCAATCGCGCCTGCTACCGCAATTTCTCATGGTCGCTGACTGGTCGAAAAACCTGGTTCTCGGGATGTCCAATCAGTGGTTCGCCAGCGGTATCAGCATTCCTGCTGATCTACCGTTCAAGGAGCAGGTGCTGTCGCCGGAAATGGCCCAGGACGTGCTCGGTAAATCCAGTTCCACTAAGTAGGGGTTGTGTCGCATGTGTGGCATCGTCGGAATCGTCGGTAAGTCGAATGTCAATCAGGCGCTCTATGACGCGCTCACTGTCTTGCAGCATCGCGGCCAGGATGCTGCCGGTATCGTGACCAGCCATGATGGCCGGTTGTTCCTGCGCAAGGACAATGGATTGGTGCGTGATGTGTTCCAGCAGCGCCATATGCAGCGTCTCGTCGGGCACATGGGCATCGGTCATGTGCGCTATCCAACAGCGGGCAGCTCGACCTCGGCCGAAGCCCAGCCGTTCTACGTCAACTCACCGTACGGCATCACGCTGGCGCACAACGGCAACCTGACCAACGTCGTGCAGTTGGCCAAGGAGATCTACGAGTCAGACCTGCGCCACGTCAACACCAATTCCGATTCGGAAGTGCTGCTCAACGTGTTCGCCCACGAGCTGGCCGTGCGCGGCAAGCTGCAGCCCACCGAAGAAGACATCTTTGCCGCCGTCACCGACGTGCACAAGCGTTGCCGCGGCGGGTATGCCGTGGTCGCGATGATCACCGGCTACGGCATCGTCGGCTTCCGTGACCCGGACGCCATCCGTCCGATCGTGTTCGGCCAGCGTCACACCGACGAAGGCGTCGAGTACATGATCGCCTCCGAAAGCGTGGCGCTGGACGTGCTGGGCTTCACCCTGATCCGCGACCTGGCGCCGGGCGAGGCGGTGTACATCACTGACGACGGCAAGCTCTACACCCGTCAGTGCGCGCCGAACCCCAAATACGCACCGTGCATCTTCGAACACGTCTACCTGGCGCGTCCGGATTCGATCATCGACGGCATCTCGGTATACAAGGCGCGCCTGCGCATGGGCGAGCGTCTGGCCGACAAGATCCGTCGCGAGCGTCCCGAACACGACATCGACGTGGTCATCCCGATCCCCGACACCAGCCGCACGGCGGCGCTGGAACTGGCCAACCACCTGGGCGTCAAGTTCCGCGAAGGCTTCGTCAAGAACCGCTACATCGGCCGTACCTTCATCATGCCCGGCCAGGCGGCGCGCAAGAAGTCCGTGCGCCAGAAGCTCAACGCCATCGAACTGGAGTTCCGCGGCAAGAACGTGATGCTGGTCGACGACTCGATCGTGCGTGGCACCACGTGCAAGCAGATCATCCAGATGGCCCGTGAAGCCGGCGCCAAGAACGTGTATTTCTGCTCGGCCGCTCCCGCTGTGCGCTACCCGAACGTCTACGGCATCGACATGCCAAGCGCCCACGAGCTGATCGCCCACAACCGCAGCACCCAGGAAGTGGCCGACCTGATCGGCGCCGATTGGCTGGTGTACCAGGACCTCAGCGACCTGATCGAAGCGGTCAGCGGCAGCAAGAAGATCAAGATCGATAACTTCGATTGCTCGGTCTTCGACGGCAAATACGTGACCGGCGACATCGACGAGCACTACCTGAACCGGATCGAAGATGCGCGCAACGACGCGGCCAAGGTCAAGACCCAGGCTGTGAGTGCGATCATCGACCTGTACAACAACTGATTGCGACAAGGAATACGCGTATGTCTGAGCAATGGGATGCAGGGCGCCTGGACAGTGATCTGGACGGCGCAGGCTTCGATACCCTGGCCGTACGCGCCGGTCAGCACCGCACGCCGGAGAGCGAGCACGGCGATCCGATGTTCTTCACCTCCAGCTACGTGTTCCGTACGGCGGCCGATGCCGCCGCACGGTTCGCAGGCGAAGTGCCGGGCAATGTCTATTCGCGCTACACCAACCCGACCGTGCGCTCTTTCGAGGAGCGCATTGCCGCCCTCGAAGGTGCCGAACAGGCAGTGGCCACGGCCACCGGCATGGCCGCCATCCTGGCCGTGGTGATGAGCCTGTGCAGCGCCGGCGATCATGTGCTGGTGTCGCGCAGCGTCTTCGGCTCGACCATCAGCCTGTTCGAAAAGTACTTCAAGCGCTTCGGCGTCGAAGTCGACTACGTACCGTTGGCCGAGCTGGCCGGCTGGGATGCGGCGATCAGGCACAACACCAAACTGTTGTTCGTCGAATCGCCGTCCAACCCGCTGGCCGAGCTGGTCGACATCGCCGCACTGGCTGAAATCGCCCACGCCAAGGGCGCAATGCTGGTGGTCGACAACTGCTTCTGTACACCGGCCTTGCAACAGCCGCTGAAACTGGGCGCCGACGTGGTGGTGCACTCGGCCACCAAGTTCATCGACGGCCAGGGCCGTTGCATGGGCGGCGTGGTCGCCGGTCGCAGCGAGCAGATGAAGGAAGTGGTCGGTTTCCTGCGCACCGCAGGTCCGACCCTGAGCCCGTTCAACGCCTGGATCTTTCTCAAGGGGCTTGAAACCCTCAGCCTGCGCATGCGCGCCCACTGTGCCAGTGCCCAGGTCCTGGCCGAGTGGCTGGAGCAGCAGGACGGCATCGAGAAGGTGCATTACGCCGGCCTCAAGAGCCATCCGCAGCACGCCTTGGCCCAGCGCCAGCAAAAAGGCTTCGGTGCGGTGGTGAGTTTCGAGGTCAAGGGAGGCAAGGAGGGCGCCTGGCGCTTCATCGACGCGACCCGGCTGGTGTCTATCACCGCCAACCTGGGCGACAGCAAGACCACCATTACCCATCCGGCCACCACTTCCCATGGTCGCCTGTCACCCCAGGAACGCGCTTCGGCGGGTATCCGTGACAGCCTGATCCGCGTAGCTGTCGGACTGGAAGAAGTGGCTGACCTGCAGGCTGACCTGGCACGCGGGCTGGCAGCCCTGTGAGTGACTGGACGCTGCCGGTCCACAGCCACAGCAATGGCCGGGTGGCGCTGGTCACCGGGGCCGCACGCGGCATCGGCCTGGGCATCGCCGCCTGGCTGATCAGCGAGGGCTGGCAGGTGGTGCTGACCGACGTCGACCGCATCCGTGGGGCCAAGGTTGCCCAAAGCCTGGGTGACAACGCCTTGTTCATCTGCATGGACGTGGCCAGTGAAAGCCAGGTGGTCGGTGGCGTGGCCCAGGTGCTGCGCCAGTTCGGACGCCTGGATGCGCTGGTGTGCAACGCGGCGGTGTCCGAGGCGCACAACGGCACGCTGGAAAGCCTGGACCTGGAACGCTGGAACCGGGTGCTGGCGGTCAACCTCAGCGGTCCGATGCTGCTGGCCAAGCACTGTGCGCCTTACCTGCGTGCTCATGGCGGCGGCATCGTCAACCTGACCTCGACCCGTGCTCACCAGTCCGAGCCTGATACCGAGGCGTATGCGGCGAGCAAAGGCGGCCTGTTGGCGTTGACCCATGCCCTGGCCATCAGCCTGGGCCCGCAGATCCGTGTCAATGCGGTATGCCCCGGCTGGATCGATGCGCGTGATCCCTCGGCCAGGCGGGCCGAACCACTGGCCGATGCCGACCATGCGCAGCATCCGGTCGGACGGGTGGGCACTGTCGAAGATGTCGCGGCCATGGTCGCCTGGCTGCTGTCGCGTAATTCCGGTTTCGTGACCGGGCAGGAATTTGTGGTCGACGGCGGCATGAGCCGCAAGATGGTCTACGTTGAGTAGCGGCAAGCGACACGTTGTCAGCGACCAGTAAAAGCGCTCTGATTTGCAGGGATTTTAAAAAACTTCAATCAGGCTATTGACTTAGGTCCGACAGGTGCGTAAATTTCGCGGCCTCAGCGAAGCAAAGGGTGATTAGCTCAGCCGGGAGAGCATCTGCCTTACAAGCAGAGGGTCGGCGGTTCGATCCCGTCATCACCCACCATCGTTGAGTTTGAAGGCTGTTTCACGAGGGTCTTCAAGGTTTCAAAACCAGGGTGAAAGTCCTGAATGCGCAGCGGTAGTTCAGTCGGTTAGAATACCGGCCTGTCACGCCGGGGGTCGCGGGTTCGAGTCCCGTCCGCTGCGCCATATCATCCAGACCGGGTTCGCCGGGTCCGGGACTGAAAAGCCCAAGGGCTGATCAGTCAGGCAGTGATTCAAGCTACCGAAAGTTTGTTTCAGGCCGATTAAAGTGTTGTAAGCGTCACAAGCGATACGCAGCGGTAGTTCAGTCGGTTAGAATACCGGCCTGTCACGCCGGGGGTCGCGGGTTCGAGTCCCGTCCGCTGCGCCATACAAAGCTCCAAGGCCTTGAACTCCTTGAAGCGAATAAAAAAGCCACCTCAGGGTGGCTTTTTTATTGTCTGGCGTTTCATGCGCCTGCCTGGCGCGCCAACGCCGGGTGACCCGCACGTCTGTCGCGAAGGTTGATGAAACACAAAATGTATCGTCATCAATGCCAACTCTGCGTTGATCCGCTGCCTGCCTTGTTGCAGACTTGGCGCCTCTTTTGCCTTGTCGTCTCGTCGCTACTCTCTCCAGGATCCTCGATGGTCAATTTTCTGAATGTACGCACCGCCTGCTGGGTGACTGCCTTGCTGCTGGCCGCAGGCTGCACGTCCACCAAGAAGCAGGCGCTCTACGATCACGAGCATTTCGACGATGCCGGTACCTATTCGCGCAGCTACCCGGCCACCGACGTGGCGTCCTGCGAAGCGGCACGCCGTGCCTTGCTCAGCCAGGGCTACATCATCACCAGCAACGACCCGAAAATGATCGGTGGACGCAAGAGCTTCCAGCAGACCGGCGACACCCATATCGAGATCAGCTTCAATGTCGTGTGTGCCGATGACACCCGTCCCGGCACCTCGAGCATGTTCGTCAACGCCTTGCAGGACCGCTACGCGCTGAAAAAAACCAATACCTCGGCCAGCCTCGGTGTCGGCGTGCTGGGATCGGTGTCGATGCCGATCGGCTCCACCGACGACTCGATGGTCAAGGTCGCCAGCGAAACCGTGGCATCCGACAAATTCTACGAGCGCTTCTTCGGCCTGGTGGAAAACTTCCTCCCGGCCGAGGTCAAAGAGGCAGCGCATATCGTCGAGAAGCCCAAGGCCGACATGGGCGTGCCGGAAGTCGCCCCGACCGCAGCACCAGCACCAGCGGCCGTCGCGCCGGCGGCACTGACCGCTCCGGCGACCCCGGCGGTGGCGCCGGTTGAGGCAACGCCGGCCCCGGCCGCTGCCGGCGAACCCGTCGCCACCGATGTGAGCAGCCAGCCGCAGCCGGCACCCGTTGAATCGCAGTCGATCAAAGTCGAGTCTTTTGACGCACCGGCACAGGCACCGAGTGAGGCGGCGCAGCCAGCCGCAGAACAGCCTGCCACCGACCAGCCGGTCATTGAGTCGCTGTCTACCGAGCCTGCCTCCAGCAAGCCGCCGTCCGAACCGATCCAGGCCATGCCGATCCCGTAACCGCGTCAGCCCTTGTGCGCCAGGCTCTGCTCGTGCAATTGCTGGAGAAACGCCGTCAACGCGACTTCTTCGGCACTCAGGCCCTGGCGCTTGCGCACCCGTGGCAGCTTTGCCAGCTGGCCCAGCACGAACCCTTCCAGTACCGCCGGGTGGATGTAGCATTTGCGACACACTGCCGGCGTGTTGCCCAGTTCCCTGGCGACGTTCTTGACCATCTCGACGATGTGCTTTTTCGCGTCGGCTTCCGGCTCCCAATCCAGCTTGCGCAAGGTCGTCAAGGCCATGACGCTGCCGGCCCAGGTGCGGTAGTCCTTGGCCGTAAAGTCAGCCCCGGTCAGGGTGTGCAGGTAGGCGTTGACGTCCGATGAGGTGATGGCGTGGCGCTGCCCGTCTTCGTCCAGGTACTGGAACAGGTTCTGGCCAGGCAGCTCCATGCAGCGCTTGATGATGCGCGCCATGCGCTTGTCCTTGATGCTGATCTGATGCTCGACGCCGCTCTTGCCGCGGAACTGGAAGAGGATCTCGCTGCCCTTGATGTCCACATGCTTGTTGCGCAGGGTGGTCAGTCCGAACGAGCGGTTGTCGCGCGCATAGCGGGTATTGCCAATACGGATCAGGGTGGCGTCCAGCAGCATGACCACGGCGGCGATCACCTTGTCACGGCCCATGCCCGGCATGCCCATCTGCGCTTCGAGCTGCTTGCGCACCTTCGGCAGCGCCGAGCCGAACGCCATCATGCGCGTGTACTTGTCCTGGTCACGAATTTCCCGCCAGCGCGGGTGGTAACGGTACTGCTTGCGCCCGCGCGCATCGCGCCCGGTGGCCTGCAAGTGACCGCGCGGGTCGGCGCAGATCCACACATTGGTGTAGGCGGGCGGAATGACCAGGGCATTGATGCGCTCGATCTCGGCCTTGTCGCGGATGCGCTGGCCCTCCAGATCGAAGTAGGCAAACTTGCCACGCAGGATACGGCGACTGAAGCCCGGCTGGCTGTCGTCGACATAATGCAGGTCGCTGGGAAGCTGTTCGGCGGCGATGGCGTCAGGCATGACGTTCAGGTCCTGAGGAGATATCTTCATGGACCCTCGCCGCGTTTACAGGTGCCAAAAATCTGCAGACGCCATCGTATCGCGTTCCCCGTAGGAGCGGCTTTAGCCGCGAACAACCAATCATGGATCTGCGGAGTTTGTGTTCCCGACTGAAGTCGGTCCTACGTCGGTCCTGCGCCTGTGCCCAGAGCTACCCCATGAACAGCCGATACGCCGGATTATGTGTCTCGTCCCAATACGGGTAGCCAATCTCCTGCAACGTGTCCTTGACCAGGTCGTGTTCGTCCTCCGGCACCACCAGCCCGGCCACCACGCGCCCGTCGGCCGCGCCGTGGTTGCGGTAGTGGAACATCGAGATGGTCCAGCGCCCGCCCAGCTTGTTGAGGAAGTTGAACAGCGCCCCCGGCCGCTCCGGGAACTCGAAGCGCAGCACCAGCTCGTCGCTGACCCGCTCCGAATGCCCGCCCACCATGTGGCGGATGTGCAGCTTGGCCAGCTCGTTGT
>NZ_UUIS01000021.1 GCF_900589395.1 Pseudomonas viridiflava | reverse complement strand
GGCACAGACTGTGGATTCAGTTAGCCGGGCGCATGGCTCAGGTCACCTTTGCGCCCGTACGGCGCGCTACTTTGAGGGACCAAAGTAGCCAAAGTCCTTCGCTCCGGTTCCGGCCCCGGCTTCGCCGGGGTTCCTTCGTCCTGACACTGATTCGGGGGTCGCTGCAAATGGGCCATCCATGGCCCAGTGCAGCTCAATCGGCATCCATGCCGATTGCCCCCCGAATCAGCGCCAGGACTCAGCCTTCACCCACGTCGCAATCGGCGGTGTTCTTACTACCGCGCTACAAAAGCACATCAGTGGGGCTGCCTCTCCGGATAGCCAGATGATTTGTGTATAACGATGAGCGCGGAGCGTAGGAACGATCTTGAGGACGTCTACTGATCGCGCCCATCGCTCTGACCGGAGAAGCAACGATCACCAGAACCGCTGTTGCGTCAGGCGCCCCCACCACTTGGCAACCAAACCATCTGCCGATGCCGCAGCGGCCATGCCCATGCGTTCCTGCAGGCTCTTGCGCTGTACGTAGTGCAGATG
>NZ_UUIS01000041.1 GCF_900589395.1 Pseudomonas viridiflava | reverse complement strand
AGCGCTACATAACGCGCTACAACACCGTCAGGCCTCACAGCTATAACCGCTACCGGTCACCTGTCCAGGCAGAGAAGCTGGCAGCTTGAAAACCTTAACAGGTGTCCATTATTACTTGACCAGTTCAAGCGGCCACAAAATTGATGAAACGCCACAAATTTACGACTGCTAACGCAGCCGGTCGCGGGCAAGCGCGCTCCTACGCAGGGCTGATTCCCATGACGGTCATGCGCTGTGTTTTGCGCGCCTACCCTGCTGTGCGTGGCAGGCGCAAGGTCACGCGCAGGCCGCCGTCGCGCAGATTCTGCATCGTCACTTCACCGCCGTGGCTGTGGGCGATATTGCGGGCGATGCCCAGGCCCAGGCCGTAGCCCTGGCGGTCGTTGCCGGCCAGGCGCACGCTGGGTTCAAACACCGCCTCCATGCGTTGCTGCGGCACGCCCGGCCCCTCATCGTCCACATGCAGAACGAACGCCAGATGGCTGTCTTCGATGCGCAGGTGCGCACGGTATCCGTACTTGAGGGCATTGTCGATCAGGTTGCCGATGCAACGGCGCAGCGCCAACGCCTTGCCCGGATAGGGCGCCTCGGCCACGCCGTACTGGGTTACCCGGCCGTCGCCATCGGGCAGCACGTAGGGCTCGACCAGGCAATCGAGCAGGTGATTGAGGTCCACCGGCTCGATGTTTTCGTGAATGTCGGTGTCCTTCACGCATTGCAAGGCGCCCTTGACCAGCAGCTCAAGCTCGTCCAGGTCGCGTTCGAAGCGCAGTTGCAGGGCCGGGTCGTCGAGCAGCTCGACGCGCAGGCGCAGGCGGGTGATGGGGGTACGCAAGTCGTGGGAAATGGCGCTGAACAGTTGCCCACGCTCGGTCAGGTAGCGGCTGATGCGAATGCGCATGCTGTTGAAGGCGCGGCTGACTTCCTGCACTTCGCTGCTGCCGCTTTCAAGCAGCGGTTCACTGTCGCCGTCCAGCGAGAGATTACGGGCCGCCCGGGCCAGGCGTTTGAGCGGCCGGCTCTGCCAGTGCACCAGCAGGCCGATGAACAGCAACAGGAACGCGCTGGTCAGGGCAATCGCCCACACTTGCTGCACGGGCAATTGCGGCTCTTCCAGGGTGGTGTACGGCTCGGGCAACAGCGAGGCGATGTACAGCCATTCGCCTGGCGACAGTTCGATCTGGGTCACCAGCACCGGTGGGTCCACCGGTTCCAGGGTCAAGGCGTAATGCGCCCACGAGCGGGGCAACTCATCAAGCTTCAGGCCGCTGTTGAAGATGCGCAGGTCATCGGGGCGCACGAACCACACGGCGATCTGCGGCTCGTCGCCCAGGTACTTGCGCAACACCTCGCCCACCGCCTCCAGCACAGCCTGCTTGCGGGGGGTCGGGTCGAGCAGTTGCATCTGCAGCGGATGGTCGTTAAGCGATACCACGAAGCGGGTGCCGCCCATGCTGCGCAACTGGTCCAGCACCAGGGGGCGGTAAGTGACCGGCAACGAACGAAAGTAACTGACGCTGGCCGACATCGAATAGGCCAGGCTGCGCGCGCTGTTGACCAGCCCCTCCATCTGCGTGGCCCGCAATTGCGCCACCCAGATGACGCTGGACAGGGCCTGGCCGAGCAAAATGGCCAACAGCGTCAGCAGCAGCATCCGGCCCAGAAGCGAGCGGGGCAGCGGCAGGCCCCGGCGGTCCTGGCGCTTAATACGCTGACTCCCCGCGCGTATTGACACTGGCCGCCAGCAGGTAGCCGCTGCCGCGCACAGTGCGGATCAGCCGGGGCGACTTGCCGGTGTCGCGCAGGCGCTGGCGCAGGCGGCTGACGGCCATGTCGACGATGCGCTCCAGCGGCATCAGCTCGCGGCCACGGGTGGCATTACCAATGGTGTCGCGGTCGAGAATCTGCTGGGGGTGGTCGAGAAACAGCTTGAGCAGAGCAAAGTCGGCACCCGACAGGATCACTTCCTCGCCGTCGAGGTGAAACAGCCGGTGGCTGACCATGTCCAGGCGCCACTCGTCGAACTGCCACACTTCGCCGCTGCCCGCGCGCTCCTGGCCGAACTGCGCACGGCGCAGCAGGGCCTTGATCCTGGCAAGCAGCTCGCGGGGGCTGAAGGGTTTGCCCAGGTAATCGTCCGACCCCAGTTCCAGGCCGATGACCCGGTCGGTTTCGTCAGAGCTGGCGGTGAGCATGATGATAGGCACATGCGGCTGGCGCGGGTGCTGACGGACCCAGCGGCACAGACTGAAGCCGTCTTCGTCGGGCAGCATCACATCGAGGATCAGCAGGTCGACCGGCGTTTCATTGAAGGCCTGGCGAAACTGCGCACCATTGCAGGTGGCGCGCACCTGAAAACCGGCCCGGCTCAGGTAGGCGTCGAGCAACTCGCAGATGTCCTGATCGTCATCGACCAGCAGGATGGTCTTTTGGGCAGCGCTCAAGCGTGGCGTCCTTGTGCAGTGGGTTTTTATTGTTATGGGACGGATGAGGCGCGACCGGCTTCAAGCGGTATAGCGCCCTTCGCGGTTAAAACCGCCCGCATCAAACACAAATTAAATGACTGACTTTATTGAGCTTTTAACTTCCCCCGTAGGAGCGCGCTCTGCCGGAATGCCGGACCACCGCGACCGGCTGCGTTAGCAGTCGTAAATTTGTAGCGTTTCGCAGATTTTGCGAGCGCTACGCACTCGGTCGCGGGCAGAGCGCGCTCCTACTCGCCAAACGCCTGTTGCAGCGCCACGCCCGCGCCATTGAGGCCCGGGTATTCGGCCGTTACCAGCCACACCGGCAGGTCGTCAAAATAATCGCTCATCACGCCTTTTTCCCTGAGGGCGCGCTTGAAACCGCTGTTCATGAAGAAATCGACGAAGCGCGGCACCACGCCACCGGCAATGTACACCCCGCCCAGCGCGCCCGAAGTCAGGACGTTGTTACCGGCCACCCGCCCCAGAAACACGCAGAACTGCTCCAGCACGGCCGCGGCCACGGCGTCGCCGTCCTGCGCGGCCTGGGTGATCGCTGCCGGCGACTTGAGAACAGGCTCGACGCCGTCGAGTTCGCAACTGACCCGGTACAGCAACAGCAGTCCGGCGCCGCTGAGCACGGTTTCGGCGCTGACGTGCTCATGCTCGGCCATCAGCCGCGTCCACAGCAAGGCTTCACGCGCGGTGCCGATCGGCAGGTTGACGTGCCCGCCCTCCCCCGGCAGCGCGGTCCAGTGATTGGCACCGCTGTTGATCAGGGTACCGACTCCCAGGCCGGTGCCCGGTCCGATCACCGCCCGCGGCCGCTCCGGCTGGCCCAGGCCATGACATACGGTCAGGTATTCATCGTCCTGCAGGCGGGTCATGCCCAGTGCCATGGCGCTGAAGTCGTTGATCAACAGCAGGTGCTCGACCTTGAGGTCGGTGCAAAAGCGCGAGCGGCTGAAGTTCCAGTGGCTGTTGGTGAACTGGAACTCGTCACCATCGACGGGGCCTGCCACGGCCAGGCACACATGACTGACATCGCCACGTTGCAGGTCGAGGTTCTGCAGGTAGACCTCGATCGCCTGCTGGGGGCCGGTGTAGTCGACGGTCGGGAAGACCTCGATCGAATGCAACTGGTCATCTTCCCAGATCGCGAAGCGCGCGTTGGTGCCGCCAATATCACCGACCAAAGCCAATTTCACTTGAGCCCCTCCAGACTTGCAGTAAAGGCGCTGGCCCCCTGCTCGGCGGAGCTGAAAGCCTGGCGCATGAAGCCGAACAATTCACGACCACAGCCTGCGCTGCTGTCGATTTGCACGGTTGCCAATTCCCTGGCGGCCAATTCTGCCGGTTCCAGCCGCACTTGTAACGTGCCTTTGACGCCATCCACGCGGATCATATCGCCATCGCGCACCCGGGCCAGAGGACCGCCATCGAATGCTTCCGGGCATACATGGATCGCAGCGGGCACTTTGCCGGAGGCGCCGGACATGCGCCCGTCGGTCACCAGCGCGACCTTGAAGCCACGGTCCTGCAGCACGCCCAGGAAAGGCGTCATCTTGTGCAGCTCGGGCATGCCGTTGCAGCGCGGGCCTTGAAAGCGCATCACGGCGACGAAATCGCATTCCAGTTCGCCGGCCTTGAATGCATCGGCCAGCGCCTGCTGGTCTTCGAACACCCGCGCCGGGGCCTCGACCACCTGATGCTCGGGCGCCACGGCTGAAACCTTCATCACCCCACGCCCCAGATTGCCTTCCATCACGCGCAGGCCGCCTTCGGCCGAGAACGGCCGCGCCACCGGGCGCAGGATGTTTTCGTCCAGGCTTTGCAGCGGACCTTCGCGCCAGACCAGTTGGCCGTTGTCCAGGAACGGCTCGCGGGTGTAGAGGCTCAGGCCGCGCCCGGCCACGGTGTTGACGTCGTCGTGCAACAGCCCGGCGCCCAGCAGTTCGCGGATCAGGAACGACATGCCGCCTGCGGCCTGGAAGTGGTTGATGTCGGCCTTGCCGTTGGGGTAGACATGGCTCAGGGTCGGCACCACGTCCGACAGCTCGGCCATGTCCTGCCAGGTCAGCAGGATGCCGGCGGCACGGGCGATGGCCGGCATGTGCAAGGTGTGGTTGGTCGAGCCGCCGGTGGCATGCAGGGCCACGATGGAGTTGATGATTGAACGCTCGTCGACGATTTCGCCCAGCGGCATGTACTGGCCGCTCTGGCGGGTCATGCGCGTGACCTGGCGCGCGGCTTCGTCGGTCAGCGCGTCGCGCAGTGGCGTGTAGGGGTTGACGAACGAAGCGCCGGGCAAGTGCAGGCCCATGACCTCCATCACCAGCTGGTTGGTGTTGGCGGTGCCGTAGAAGGTGCAGGTGCCCGGGCCATGGTAGGACTTCATTTCCGAGTCCAGCAGCTCTTCGCGGCTGGCCTTGCCTTCGGCATAGCGCTGGCGCACATCGGCCTTTTCCTTGTTCGACAGCCCCGAGACCATCGGCCCGCCAGGCACGAACACGGTGGGCAAATGACCGAAGCGCAGCGCGCCCATCATCAGCCCCGGCACGATCTTGTCGCAGATGCCGAGCATCAGCGCGCCGTCGAACATGTTGTGCGACAGCGCCACCGCCGTCGACATCGCAATCACTTCACGGCTGGCAATGGCCAGCTCCATGCCCGGCTCGCCCTGGGTCACCCCATCGCACATGGCCGGCACACCACCGGCGAACTGCCCCACCGAGCCGATCTCGCGCAGGGCCTGCTTGATGCGCTCAGGGAAATGCTCGTAAGGCTGGTGCGCCGAGAGCATGTCGTTATATGACGAAACAATTGCGACGTTGGCGGCATTCATCAGTCGCAGCGTCTGTTTGTCTTCGGGGCCGCAGGCGGCCACGCCATGGGCGAAGTTGGCGCACTGCAGCTTGCCGCGCATCGGGCCGTCGCTGGCGGCGTCGCGGATCAGTTGCAGATAGCGTTCGCGGGTCGGGCGACTGCGTTCGATCAGCCGTTCGGTGACCTCTAGGATGCGGGGATGCATGTGGTGAACTCCAGGCTAAGGTCTATGGTCACCCGTAAAGGCACTGAACGATCAGGGTCATCAACCTGTATTGAAACCATGTGACCTTGATCAAAACGTCAGGACTTTCAGGATTGTATTTGTAGGTTTAAGAAAATATTGCCACTAAAAAGGCTTGTTTTCTATTTTTATGAGAATAATCTTGTAATTCCAACAACAAATTTTTCCGAGGACGGCTGTATGACGCTTCGTATCGCAATCAACGGTTTCGGCCGCATCGGCCGCAATGTCCTGCGCGCACTCTATACCCAAGGGTATAGGCAAGATCTGCAGGTCGTCGCCATCAACGACCTGGGCGACAGTGAAATGAACGCGCACCTGCTGCGCTTCGATACGGTGCACGGGCCGTTCGACGGCAGTGTCGAGTGCGACAGCGAGAGCCTGACGGTCAATGGTGACCGCATCGCTGTCAGCGCCATCCGAAATCCAGCCGACCTGCCGTGGAAGGCCCAGCAGGTCGATGTGGTGTTCGAATGCACCGGGCTGTTCACCAGCCGCGAGAAAGCGGCTGCCCACCTGGTGGCCGGCGCTGGCAAGGTGATCATCTCGGCCCCGGCCAGCGGTGCCGACGCCACGGTGGTCTATGGCGTCAACCATGACATCCTGCGCGCCTCGCACCAGATCATCTCCAATGCCTCGTGCACCACCAACTGCCTGGCGCCGGTGGCTCAGGTGCTGCACCGCGAGCTGGGCATCGAAAGCGGGCTGATGACCACCATCCATGCCTACACCAATGACCAGAACCTGATCGACGTCTACCACACCGACCCGTACCGCGCCCGCTCGGCCACCCAGTCGATGATCCCGAGCAAGACCGGGGCCGCCGAAGCGGTGGGCCTGGTGCTGCCGGAGCTGGCTGGCAAACTGACCGGCATGGCCGTGCGCGTGCCGGTGATCAACGTGTCGCTGGTCGACCTCACCGTGCAGCTCAAGCGCGAAGCCACCGCCGAGGAGGTCAACGCTCTGATGAAGCAAGCCAGCCAGCACTCCAAGGTGCTGGGCTACAACCAGTTGCCACTGGTGTCACATGACTTCAACCACAACCCGCTGTCGTCGATCTTCGACGCCAACCACACCAAGGTCAGCGGCAAGCTGCTCAAGGTGCTGGCCTGGTATGACAACGAATGGGCGTTCTCCAACCGCATGCTGGATAACTGCCTGGCGCTGCATCGCGCGGCCTGACATCGCCCGGTAACGGCAAGCAATCCACCTCAAGCAGCCACAAAGCGCAATGTGAACCTCGCGGCCAGGCTCACATTGCCAGACTCTTTCTTGCAGCTTGTTGCTTGTAGGTGGCCGTTCGCCTGTTAAGCTGGCCGTGCTTTCGATCCCCTCAAGCATGGCCATGACTTACAGACCACCCGGCTCACGACTCTCTCGCCTGCTCTATGGCCTGCTCGCCTACACGAGCCTGGGCATCGGCATTGCTGCGATCTTCATTCCCGGCCTGCCGACCACCGAGTTCATCCTGCTGGCAGCCTGGGCAGCCACGCGCAGCTCGCCGCGGCTCAATGCCTGGCTGGAAAACCACCGGGTGTTCGGGCCCATGCTCTATAACTGGCGCAACGGCCGGCGGGTGGCACGCAAGGCCAAGATCAGCGCGACGGTGAGCATGCTGGTGTGCGCCATCGTCATGCTCAGCCTGTTCCACCATATCTGGTGGCTGTACCTGGCGCTGGCCGGCATGGCCCTGGGTAATCTGTGGCTGTGGTCACGCCCCGAGCCTGAAAGCGCGCCGACATTGACCGACGACAAGGGCTGAACCGGTCCCGCGTGGCAGGGTCTATCCACACACCCTCTTTTGCTGGAGTGCTTCCCATGTTCGAGCCCGGCCATCTGCACATCACGCACAACGCCCTGCAAAAAACCGATCACAGCTTCGATATCCACATTCGCTACCAACGCACCGAAGACCCGGCGCATGGCACTGGCATGAACTTCGACATGCAGGGCGACATCGACGGCAAGGCCTTTAGCGACAGCTTCCAGCTGCCCCGCGACCTGGCCTTCAACTTCGCCCATGAGGCCAGCCGTATCGCCATCAAGCACGGCCTGCCCAATACCGCAGGCCTGCCCCTTGCCCAGCACAAGGACTACGACCGCATGTTCCAGGACATCCGTGAACAGTTGCACGCCCAGTCAGGCGAACCGATAAAGCCCGAACACCTGGTGTAGGACCGGCTTCAGCCGGGAACACCAGCACCGCGACTCAAATGCCTGGCCGCCCTCCGAAGAACGGCCGGGCGCGCAGTGCAGGCGGCCATAAGGCATACTGGCGCCCTCTTTCCAGACCTGCCTCTTCGCTATGCGCATCCATGTCTGCTTCATTGACCGCGTCGGTATCACCCAGGAAGTGCTGGCGATACTCGGCAGCCGCAACCTGAACCTCGATGCCGTAGAGATGGTGCCACCGAATGTGTACATCGATGCGCCGACCCTGAGCCCCAGGATGCTCGAAGAGCTCAAGGATGCGTTGTTCAGGGTCCGCGGCGTGGTGGCGATCACCGTGGTCGACATCCTCCCCGGCCAGCGCCGGCACCTGCAACTCGATGCCTTGCTGGCGGCCATGACCGACCCGGTGCTGGCACTGGACAGCGCCGGCCTGGTGCTATTGGCCAATCCGGCCCTGGTGGCCCTGATCGGACGGGAACCGGCCGGGGAACCGGTGGGTGAACTGCTGGCCGACCCGGACTTGCAGACCACCTTGCTCGACAACGGCTTTCGCCTGCCGCTGCGCGAGATCACCCTCGATGGCCAGGCGCTGTTGCTGGAGGCCACGCCGATCACCGAGGCCGGTGCGCTGCTGACCCTCTACCCGCCGAGCCGGATCGGCGAGCGCCTGTCGGCGCTGCACCACGACCATGCCGAAGGCTTCGATGCCTTGCTGGGCGAATCGCCCGCCATCAATACCCTCAAGGTCCGCGCTCAGCGCATTGCCACTCTGGACGCACCGCTGCTGATTCGTGGCGAAACCGGCACCGGCAAGGAACTGGTCGCCCGCGCCTGTCACACCAGCAGTGCCCGCCACGGCGAACCCTTCCTGGCCCTCAACTGCGCTGCATTGCCCGAAAGCCTGGCCGAAAGCGAACTGTTCGGCTATGCGCCCGGTGCCTTTACCGGCGCCCAGCGTGGCGGCAAGCCAGGGCTGATGGAAATGGCCGACAAGGGCACGGTGTTTCTCGACGAGATCGGCGAGATGTCGCCTTACCTGCAGGCCAAGCTGCTGCGCTTTCTCAACGATGGCAGCTTTCGTCGGGTGGGCGGCGACCGCGAAGTGAAGGTGAATGTGCGCATCATCAGCGCCACCCACCGCGACCTGGAACAGATGGTCGCCGAGGGCAGCTTTCGCGAAGACCTGTTCTACCGCCTCAATGTGCTCAACCTGTCGGTGCCGCCGTTGCGCGAACGCGGCCAGGACATTGTGTTGCTGGCAAGGTACTTCATGCAGCAGGCCTGCACGCAGATCCAGCGCCCGCTGTGCCATCTGGCGCCCGGCACTCATGCCAGCCTGCTGAGCTACCGCTGGCCGGGCAATGTGCGCCAGTTGCAGAACGTGATTTTCCGCGCCGCCGCCGTCAGCGAAGGCTCCCAGGTGGGGGTTACCGACCTGGACATTGCCGGCACCGCCCTGGCACGCCAGCCCAACGATGAGGTCGACAGCCTGGAGCAGGCGGTCGAGGACTTCGAGCGTGACCTGCTGACACGGCTGTATGCCAGGCACCCTTCGACCCGCCTGCTGGCGGCCCGCCTGCAGACCTCGCACACGGCAATCGCCCATCGCCTGCGCAAGTACGGCATCGGCGCAAAACCCTGATCGCCGCGCACTCCATTTCATGTAGCGATTTCGTTCCATCGTAACGATTTCACTACGAGCCCCTGTACAACGCGCCCCGCAAGGCTTTGCCATCCAGGCGATGAATGCCGCCCTGGATTACCGTAGCGAATTCGTTACACACGTCACTTTCACAAAAGCCGGAAAACCCTGCAACCACCTGATAAATAAAGGGAAACAGGGACTTGGCCACAAACTTGCTAAGGACCTTACATACGGCGCGCCCTGGCGGCCCATCCCGATCCCCTGAGGAGTCTTTATGAGCGAGTTGCGATTCACCGTGGAACACGAATGGCTGAAAGCCCAAGCCGATGGCAGCTACACCGTCGGCATCACGCCTTACGCCCAGAACTCGCTCGGTGATGTGGTGTTTGTCCAGCTCCCCGAATTACAGGCCTACACTCAAAACGCCGAAGTATCGGTCGTGGAATCGGTGAAAGCCGCCAGCAGTCTGTACATGCCCCTTGATGGCGAAGTGGTCGAGGTCAACAGCGCCCTGGCCGACACGCCCGAGCTGGTCAACGAGGATGCCTTGGGCGCCGGCTGGTTTTTCCGCTTCGTACCCGCCGACGCCGGTGCCATCGCCACCTTGCTCGATCAGGACGCCTATGACCGCCTGATCCAAGCCAATGACCAAGCCTGAGGAGCGCGCCATGACCGATCGTATCGAGCTTGATACCGCCAATGAATTCATCGCCCGGCACATCGGCCCGCGTGCGGCGGACGAACACGCCATGCTGCAGACCCTGGGTTTCGATACACTCGACGCCCTGACTGCCAGCGTGATTCCTGAAAGCATCAAGGGCACCAGCGTGCTCGGCCTGTCGGCCGGACAGAGCGAAGCCGATGCCCTGGCCTCGATCAAGGCGATCGCCGGCCAGAACCAGCTGTTCAAAAGTTACATCGGCCAGGGCTACTACAACACCCACACCCCGGCGCCGATCCTGCGCAACCTGCTGGAAAACCCGGCCTGGTACACCGCCTACACGCCGTATCAACCAGAAATCTCCCAGGGCCGCCTCGAAGCGCTGCTGAATTTCCAGACCCTGATCAGCGACCTGACCGGTCTGCCGATTGCCAACGCCTCGTTGCTCGACGAGGCCACCGCCGCCGCCGAAGCCATGACGTTCTGCAAGCGCCTGAGCAAGAACAAGGGCAGCCAGCAGTTCTTCGCCTCGGCCCATTGCCACCCGCAGACCCTGGATGTGCTGCGCACCCGCGCAGAGCCGCTGGGCATCGAGGTGGTGGTGGCCGATGAAGCCGAGCTGGGCGATGTCAGCGACTACTTCGGCGCCCTGCTGCAATACCCGGCCAGCAACGGCGACGTGTTCGACCATGCCGAACTGATCGAGCGCTTTCACGGCGCCCATGCACTGGTGGCCGTGGCCGCCGACCTGCTGGCCCTGACCCTGCTCACCCCGCCGGGCGAATTCGGTGCTGACGTGGCCATCGGCACCGCGCAGCGCTTTGGCGTGCCGCTGGGCTTTGGCGGCCCGCATGCTGCCTATTTCTCGACCCGCGATGCGTTCAAGCGCGACATGCCGGGCCGCCTGGTCGGCGTGTCGGTCGACCGCCATGGCAAGCAGGCCCTGCGCCTGGCCATGCAGACCCGCGAACAGCACATCCGCCGCGAGAAGGCCACCAGCAACATCTGCACCGCCCAGGTGCTGCTGGCCAACATCGCCAGCATGTACGCCGTGTACCACGGCCCTGAAGGCCTGACCCGGATCGCCCGGCGCACCCATCGCCTGACCGCCATCTTCGCCGAAGGCCTGCGCCTGCTGGGCCTGAAGGTCGAGCAGGCATTCTTCTTCGACAGCCTGACCCTGGCCACCGGCAGCCGCACCGCCGAACTGCACGCCAGGGCCCGCGCCCACCAGATCAACCTGCGGGTCATCGACGACGAGCGCCTCGGCGTCTCGTTCGACGAGACCACCTCGCCCGAGGCCATCAAGGCCCTGTGGGCGGTGCTGATCAGTGACGGCCAGAACCTGCCGGACTTCGAGGCCCTGGCCACCAGCACGCCTTCGCGCCTGCCGCACGGCCTGCTGCGCCAGTCGGCGATCCTAGAACACCCGGTGTTCAACCGCTACCACTCCGAAACCGAGCTGATGCGCTACCTGCGCAAGCTGGCCGACAAGGACCTGGCGCTGGACCGCAGCATGATCCCGCTGGGCTCGTGCACCATGAAGCTCAATGCCGCCAGCGAAATGATCCCGGTGACCTGGGCCGAGTTCGGCAACCTGCACCCGTTCGCCCCTGCCGAGCAAAGCGCAGGCTACCAGTTGCTGACCGACGAACTGGAAGCGATGCTGTGCGCCGCCACCGGCTATGACGCCGTGTCGCTGCAGCCCAACGCCGGCTCCCAAGGCGAATACGCCGGCCTGCTGGCCATTCGTGCCTATCACCAGAGCCGTGGCGACGCGCACCGCGACGTGTGCCTGATCCCGTCCTCGGCGCACGGCACCAACCCGGCCACTGCGCAGATGGCTGGCATGCGCGTGGTGGTCACGGCTTGCGATGCCCGTGGCAACGTCGACATCGACGACCTGCGCGCCAAGGCCCTGCAGCACAGCGAGCAACTGGCCGCGCTGATGATCACCTACCCCTCGACCCACGGCGTGTTCGAGGAAGGCATTCGCGAAATCTGCGCCATCGTCCATGACCACGGCGGCCAGGTGTACATCGACGGCGCCAACATGAACGCCATGGTCGGCCTGTGCGCACCGGGCCAGTTCGGTGGCGACGTCTCGCACCTGAACCTGCACAAGACCTTCTGCATTCCCCACGGCGGTGGCGGCCCGGGCGTCGGCCCGATCGGCGTCAAGTCGCACCTGGCGCCCTTCCTGCCCGGCCACCGCAACATGGACCGCCAGGAAGGCGCGGTGTGCGCGGCGCCATTCGGCAGCGCCAGCATCCTGCCGATCACCTGGATGTACATCCGCATGATGGGCGGCGAAGGCCTCAAGCGCGCCTCGCAGATCGCGATCCTCAATGCCAACTACATTGCCCGGCGCCTCGAAGAGCATTACCCGGTGCTCTACAGCGGCAGTAATGGCCTGGTGGCCCACGAGTGCATCCTGGACCTGCGCCCGCTCAAGGACAGCAGCGGCATCACCGTCGATGACGTGGCCAAGCGCCTGATCGACTTTGGCTTCCACGCCCCGACCATGTCCTTCCCGGTGGCCGGCACGTTGATGATCGAGCCGACCGAGAGTGAAGCCAAGGAAGAGCTGGACCGCTTCTGCGAGGCCATGATCACCATCCGTGAAGAAATCCGCGCAGTGGAAAACGGCACGCTGGACAAGGACGACAACCCGCTCAAGAACGCCCCGCACACTGCGGCCGAACTGGCCGGCCGCTGGGAACACCCGTACAGCCGCGAACAGGCGGTCTATCCGGTGGCCTCGCTGGTCGAGGGCAAGTACTGGCCGCCAGTGGGTCGCGTCGACAACGTGTATGGCGATCGCAACCTGGTGTGCGCCTGCCCGTCCATCGAGAGCTATCAGCAGGCCTGATTGCGGCCTGATCCCACGCTTGCAAGGCCCGCCCCGATACCGGGGCCGGGCCTCTGGTACGCCACATACGCCTAATGCTCAAGGAATCGACCATGTCTGACGAATCGTTGCAGGTTACACCGCTGCACGCCCTGCACCGCGAACTGGGGGCCAGGATGGTGCCGTTCGCCGGGTATGACATGCCCGTGCAATACCCGCTTGGGGTCATGAAGGAACACCTGCACACCCGTGCTCAGGCCGGCCTGTTCGATGTCTCGCACATGGGCCAGATCCTGCTCAGCGGCCCCGATGCGGCCCGCGCGCTGGAAACCCTGGTGCCGGTGGACATCATCGACCTGCCGGTGGGCATGCAGCGCTATGCGCTGTTCACCAACGCCGAGGGCGGCATCCTCGACGACCTGATGGTCGCCAGGCTCGGCGATGAACAATGGCTGCTGGTGGTCAACGCGGCCTGCAAGGACCAGGACCTGGCCCACCTGTGCCAGCATCTGGCCGGCCAGTGCAAGATCGAGTCGCTGTTCCAGGAGCGCGCCCTGCTCGCCCTGCAAGGCCCCCAGGCTGCTGCGGTACTGGCCCGCCTGGCGCCGAGTGTGGCCGGCATGACCTTCATGCAATTCGCCCGCGTATCGATTCTGGGCAGCGACTGCTTTGTCAGCCGCTCCGGCTACACCGGCGAAGACGGCTTCGAGATTTCCGTGCCGGCGGCCGGGGCCGAGGCCCTGGCACGCCGCCTGCTGGCAGAACCGGAAGTGCAAGCCATCGGCCTGGGCGCTCGCGATTCACTGCGCCTGGAAGCGGGCCTGTGCCTGTATGGCCATGACATGAACAGTGACACTTCTCCTGTCGAGGCCAGCCTGCTCTGGGCCATTTCCAAGGCCCGTCGCATCGACGGCGCGCGCGCTGGCGGTTTTCCGGGCGCCGAGCGTATTTTCGCCCAGCAGCACGACGGCATTCAGCGCAAGCGCGTCGGCCTGCTGCCACAGGAAAGAACGCCCGTGCGTGAAGGCGCGGTGATCGTTGACGAACAGGACCGTCCGATTGGCGAAGTCAGCAGCGGCGGCTTTGGCCCAAGCCTGGGCGGCCCCCTGGCGATGGGGTATGTCGACAGTGGTTTCAGCACGCTGGACAGCGAGGTTTATGCGCTCGTCAGGGGCAAGAAAGTTCCACTGCGCGTGAGCAAAATGCCTTTCGTGACGCCGCGTTACTTCAGGGGCTGAACACCGACGTCAATATTCCGCCTGAGGGCAGAAAACAGCGCATGACGGTTTTTTCCATCAGGCTGAAATCGTTTTCAGGACGGCTTGCACAATGCACTGACAAAGTGCATATGCAGGCCGCACGCCGGGCAAACCCCTGCACAATGAACGATCATTGGGCATTGCCCGAGCCCTTTGAAATAGGGGCCCTGCGGGGCTTGTTTTTGTAACGAGAGTTGGCGTAGAGTTCTCGAACTGTGTTTGCAAAGGTCGCTGAATCGGGACCTGGGCAGTAGCTCTAAGTATCGCTACATCCCGCTCTACGTTTCTTACTTCCTGCAACCAGCCCCAGTACTTTTTCGGTTTCTATTAACCGCCGAAAGAGTCTGTCATTAAATTCAAGCGTCAAGGAAATAAGAACATGTCTCAACGTCAGAGCGGTACCGTCAAGTGGTTCAACGACGAAAAAGGTTTTGGTTTTATCACTCCTGAAAGCGGTCCGGATCTGTTCGTGCATTTCCGCGCGATTCAGGGCAACGGCTTCAAGAGCCTGAAAGAAGGCCAAAAAGTGACTTTCGTCGCTGTTCAAGGCCAGAAAGGCCTGCAGGCTGACGAAGTACAAGCTGAAGCCTGATCACTGCGTGATCGCTAAAAGCCCCTGATATTCAGTTATCAGGGGCTTTTTTGTGGGCGCTCTGTCGTGCCACCGGCCTGATGCAACGAGGTCCTGCCATGCCCACACGCCTGCTCCAGCCGCAAGGCGCCTTTACCCCTGCCCCTCTGCTGCGACGCCTGGCCGCCGCCGGCTATGACCTGCTGCTGTGCCTGGCGATACTGATCGTCACCGCCTTTGTCTATAAATTGATCTGGATGGCGTTTGTCGGCCAGGCGCGCCTGCGCCAGTTGAGCGACTCGGGGGCCATGGACGGCGACCCGGTCCTGTCGACCGTGCTGCTGCTGGCAGCCTTTGCCTTCTATGGCGGGTTCTGGACGCGAAGTGGCCAGACGCTGGGCATGCAGGCCTGGGGCGTAAGGGTTCAGAATGCCGATGGCAGCGCCATCAGCCTGACCCAGGCGCTGCTGCGCTTCATGGTCGCCATCGCGTCGGCGCTGTGCTTTGGCGCGGGATTCTTCTGGAGTCTGTACGACCGACAGGGCCGCACCTGGCACGACAGGTATTCAGGCAGCGTGCTGGTGCGCCTGCCTGCTCGCCGCTGAAGCGAAGCGCCGCCGATCACACACAACCCATGATCGAGAGATCCGTAGGAGCGGATCTCTTACCCCGCCCTGCGCAGCAGCCACACCCCGGCCACGGCACAGATGCCTGCAGGCACCAGCACCGCGAACAGCGGCGAGAAGCCGAACACCAGGCTCGAAGGGCCGAGCAGGTCCTGGGCGATACGGAAGGTGAAGCCCACCAGCACGCCGGTAAAGACACGCTGGCCCAGGGTCACCGAACGCAGCGGGCCGAAAATGAACGAAATGGCCATCAGCACCAGCGCCACGGTCACCAGCGGTTGCAGCACCTTGGTCCAGAACGCCAGCCAGTAACGACCATTGTTCAACCCCTGGTCACTCAGGTAATGGGCGTAGCTCCACAGGCCGGTGATCGACAGCGACTCCGGCGGCATGATCACGGTACTCAGCAATTGCGGGCTGAGCGTGACTTCCCAGCGCTCGGTGGGGGTCTTGACGACATCGGTCTGGCCATTGCGGAAGTGCGTGGTGGTGATGTCGCTGAGCTCCCAGTAATCCTGGCGGTAATTGGCCTGCCGGGCAAAGCTGGAGGTCAGCATGTGACGCTGTTCGTCGAAACGGTAGCGGGTCACGCCGTACATGAGCCCGTCGGGCTGCACGCTGTTGATGTGGATGAATTCATCGCCCTGGCGGTGCCACAGGCCATGCTTGGCGCTTTGCGAGGCGCCTGTGCCCTGGGCCAGCGAACGATCGGCCTGGCCTTTATTCTCGGCAGCCGGCGCCACGTACTCGCCCACCAGCACACCGACCAGCATCAGCACCAGCATGGGCCTCATCACCGCCCAGACAATGCGGCCGATGGACACGCCGGCTGCGCGCATGATGGTCAGCTCGCTGCTGCTGGCCAGGCTGCCCAGGCCGATCAGGCAGCCGATCAGCGCGGCCATCGGCAGCATTTCGTAGACCCGGCGCGGCGCGGTGAGCAGTACGAAGGCTCCTGCGTCGAGCAAGGTGTAGTTGTCGCTGAGGTCGCCCATCTCGTCGATCAGTGCGAACAGCGACGCCAGGCACAGGATGATGCCCAGCACGGCCAGGATCGCCAGGAAGACGCTCTTGCCGATGTAGCGATCAAGCCTTCCCATGAGCCACCTCCCCTGCGGTACGGCGGCCGGCCATCTTCAGCCGCAGCGGCTCCCAGTACAGCAACAACAGCCCGATCGACAGGAACAGCGCATGCACCCACCACATGCCCAGGGCCATGGGCAGCTTGCCCTTCTCCAGGGCACCGCGCACGGTAATCAGAATCGTCAGGTAAGCCATGTACAAGAGAATCGCCGGCAAGAGTTTCAGGTAGCGGCCCTGGCGCGGATTGACCCGTGACAGAGGGACAGCCATCAGGGTCACGATGAACACCAGGATCGGCAGCGACAGCCGCCAGTGCAGCTCGGCCTGATAGCGCGGGTTCTCGTTGCCGAACAGTTCGGCAGTGGGGATTGCGTCGCGCTCGGTGACTTCGGCACTGATTTCAGGCTTGGGCAGCAGGGCACCGTAGGTGTCGTACTGGATTGCCCGGTAATTGGCCTCGCCCGGATTGCCGTCGTAGCGGTAGCCGTTTTCCAGCACCAGGAAGCGACTGCCGTCGGGACGCACTTCCTGGCGGCCCTTTTCGGCCACCAGTACCGTCACGCCACCGTCCTTTTCACCGTCCTTGGCTTTGTCGCCGGCCAGGCGCCGCTCGGAGATGAAGATGCCGCCCAGTTGCGTGCGGTCTTCGGACAGTTGCTGGGTGTAGGTCACGCGGGTGCCGTCACGCAAGGCCTGGAAACGCCCGGGCACCAGGGTATCGAATTCGGTCAGCGAGTCCTGCTTGTTGATCAGCACCGAGAACTGCGCCGCGCCCTGCGGCGCCAGGCTGAAACTCAGCCAGGCCACCAGCAAGGCCACCAGCGCCGCCGGCGCCAGGGTGATGGCCAGCAGGCGCTGCTGGCTCATGCCCGTGGCGGCCAGCACGGTCATCTCGCTTTCCAGGTACAGCCGGCCGTACGCCAGCAGGATGCCCAGAAACAGCCCCAGCGGCAGGATCAGCTGGAGAAAGCCGGGCAGGCGAAAGCCCATGATCAGGAACAGCACGCCGGGGTCCAGCGCGCCGGAAGCGGCCTGGGCCAGGTATTTGATGAAGCGCCCGCTCATGATGATGACCAGCAGCACGGCGCTGACCGCACTCAATGTGACCAGCACTTCCCGGGACAGATAACGAAAGACAATCAAACCAGACACTCCAGGTTTGCCAGGCGCAATCGGCCGGACAAGGGAAAAGACGAGCCACGGTACAGGCGAAAAAGATGCGGCATTATCCTGTGATTGACTGCTTCTGTCACTGCGCGGCCCGGATAGTTCTCACATCCATGTCCTACAGCGCTCGATCGGGGTTGTCAGCCGTTGCCGAGCAGGGTCAAACTGCGGGTCGACTTCAATCCCGCCCGGCGCTGCCGCGCGCTGTTGCCTCACTCATGCACCTAAAAAGCTCACAGTCATTCGGGGACCCTACATGGAATTGGTTGTTAAAAGCGTCAGCCCAGAAACCTTGAAAACCGCCACGCTGGTGCTCGCCGTCGGCGAAGGCCGCACGCTGGGCGCAACGGCCAAGGGCGTCGACACCCTGAGCGGCGGCGCACTGGCCGCCGTGCTCAAGCGTGGCGATCTGGGGGGCAAGGTCGGCCAGAGCCTGCTGCTGCACAGCCTGCCCAACCTCAAGGCCGAACGCGTGCTGCTGGTGGGCGTGGGCAAGGATGAAGAGCTGTCCGACCGCCAGTTCAGGAAAGTCATCAATGGCATCCTGTCCAGCCTCAAGGGCCTGGGCGGCAGCGACGCGGCCATCGCCCTGGATGAGGTGCGGGTCAAGCAACGTGAAACCTACGGCAAGACCCGCCTGCTGGCCGAGACCCTGCTTGATGGCGAATACGTGTTCGACCAGTTCAAGAGCACCAAGGCGCCGGTTTCGGCCCTGAAGAAAATCACCCTGCTGACCGCCAAGGCCAGCACCGCCGAAGTCGAAAGCGCCGTCACCCACGCCCGGGGCATTGCCACCGGCATGGCCCTGACCCGCGACCTGGGCAACCTGCCGCCGAACATCTGTCACCCCACTTACCTGGGCGAACAGGCCAAGGCATTGGGCAAGGCGCACAAGAACCTCAAGGTCGAGGTGCACGACGAGAAGAAACTCAAGGAGCTGGGCATGGGCTCGTTCCTGGCCGTGGCCCAGGGCAGTGCCCAGCCGCCACGCCTGATCGTCATGCAGTATCAGGGCGGCAAAAAGAGTGAAAAGCCGTACGTACTGGTCGGCAAGGGCATCACCTTCGACACCGGCGGCATCAGCATCAAGCCGGCCGCCGGCATGGACGAGATGAAGTTCGACATGTGCGGCGCGGCCAGTGTGTTCGGCACCCTGCGCGCGGTACTGGAGCTGCAGTTGCCGATCAACCTGGTGTGCATCATCGCCGCCGCCGAGAACATGCCCAGCGGCACCGCGACCCGCCCGGGCGACATCGTCACCACCATGAACGGCCTGACCGTCGAAATCCTCAACACCGACGCCGAAGGCCGCCTGGTCCTGTGCGATGCCCTGACCTACGCCGAGCGCTTCAAGCCACAGGCGGTGATCGACATCGCCACCCTGACCGGTGCCTGTGTGGTCGCCCTGGGCGCCCACACCTCGGGCCTGCTGGGCAACAACGACGCGCTGATCAACCAGTTGCTCGACGCCGGCAAGCAAGCCGACGACCGCGCCTGGCAATTGCCGTTGTTCGACGAATACCAGGAGCAACTCGACAGCCCGTTCGCCGACCTGGGCAACATCGGCGGGCCCAAGGCCGGGACCATCACGGCGGCGTGCTTCCTGTCGCGCTTCACCAAGGCCTATGACTGGGCGCACCTGGACATCGCTGGCACCGCCTGGCTCAGTGGCGGCAAGGACAAGGGCGCCACGGGCCGCCCGGTGCCGTTGCTGACCCAGTACCTGCTCGACCGCGCCGGAGCCTGACCCTGCCCTGCGCCTTGCCTTGCCGGCAAGGCGCAGGCGGTAACCGCCTATGACCCAGATCGACTTCTATATCCTGCCCAGCCCCACCCTCGAGGCGCGGCTGGACTTTGCCTGCAAGCTCACTGAAAAAGCCTGGCGCCTCGGTCACCAGGTCTACCTGCACTGCAGCGACGCCGCCCAGCGCGCTGACCTCGATGCCCGCCTGTGGCGCTTCAAGGGCGAAAGCTTCGTGCCCCATGGCGATGCCGAAACCGACGAGCAGGCGCCCATAGTCCTGGGCCTGGGCGATGACCCGGGCCGGCACCACGACCTGCTGGTCAATCTGGACGTCCGCATCGCACCTTTTTTCAAGCGTTTTGCCCGCGTGGCTGAAGTGGTCACCGAAGAACCGGGCATTCGCCTGGCAGCCCGCGAGAGCTTCCGGGAATACCGCAAACAGGGCTATGCTCCGCAAGATCACCGACTACAGCGTCTTTGAGCACATGATGGATACTTCTAAAAAAGCAGAATCGGTACACCTGTTGAACGACCTCGAATCGATCCGCAAGCTGCTGGAAGATGAAAACCTGCAACCGCCGCTGTTGACCGAAACGGTGCTCAGCGACACGCAGATCCCGATGCTGTCGGACATGGTCGAGCGCTCGCCACAACCGACCGCCACACCGGCACCGGCTGCACCACCTGCCCCGCCGTCCGTGGCAGCGACACCAACACCGGCACCAACACCGGCAAAGCCGGCGGCCCCCAATGTCGATACGCTCCTGCACCTGGACACCGAACTGCGCTCGGCCGCGCAGTTGATCATGCAGGATGTGATCAATGACTTTGCCCCGCACATCGAAACCGAGATAAAGCGACGACTTGAGGCGCGGCTCGAAAGAATCATCGCCGCCTCAGGCAACAAGCTTTAAGCCACCCGCCACCTGGGGCCCCTGTCTTTCCATCGCGTATCTGCCGCTTTTAACTTGCAGCTTGCCGCTTATGGCTTGCTGCCGGCCTGGAAGGCTATACTTGCCGGTTTCCGAATCAATGTCACAGGGTTCCCGCCGCGCATGGACAAGACTTACCAGCCGCACGCCATCGAAACTTCCTGGTACCAGACCTGGGAGTCCGAGAACTACTTCGCTCCGCAAGGCGCAGGTGACTCGTACACCATCATGATTCCGCCGCCGAACGTGACCGGCAGCCTGCACATGGGCCACGGGTTCAATAACGCGATCATGGACGCCCTGATCCGTTTTCGCCGCATGCAAGGCCGCAACACCCTGTGGCAGCCTGGTACCGACCATGCCGGCATCGCAACCCAGATGCTGGTCGAGCGTCGTATCGAGGCCCAGGGCCTGAACCGTCATGACCTGGGCCGCGAGCAGTTTCTGGACAAGGTCTGGGAATGGAAAGCCGAGTCCGGTGGCAACATCAGCCGCCAGATTCGTCGCCTGGGCTCCTCGGTCGACTGGAGCCGCGAGCGTTTCACGATGGACGACGGCATGTCGGCGGCCGTGCAGGAAGCCTTCGTGCGCCTGCACGAGGACGGCCTGATCTATCGCGGCAAGCGCCTGGTCAACTGGGACACCAAGCTGCACACGGCCATCTCTGACCTGGAAGTCGAGAACCACGACGAGAAAGGCCACCTGTGGAACCTGCGCTACCCGCTGGCCGACGGCGCCACCACGGCCGAAGGCAATGACTACCTGGTCGTGGCCACCACCCGCCCGGAAACCATGCTCGGTGACGCGGCCGTGGCCGTGAACCCCGAAGACGAACGCTACAAGGCCCTGATCGGCAAGTTCGTCGAGCTGCCGCTGGTGGGCCGTCGCATTCCGATCATCGCCGATGACTACTGCGACCCCGAGTTCGGCACCGGCTGCGTGAAGATCACCCCGGCCCACGACTTCAACGACTATGAAGTCGGCAAGCGCCACAACCTGCCGCTGCTCAACATCTTCGACAAGAACGCTGCCGTGCTGCCGGCCGCCCAGGTGTTCAACCTCGACGGCACGCTCAACGAAGCTGTCGATGCCCGCCTGCCGGCCGAGTACGCCGGCCTGGACCGCTTCGAGGCGCGCAAGCGCATCGTCGCCGCGTTCGAGGCCGCCGGCCTGCTGGTCAGCGTCGATGATCACGCCCTGAAAGTGCCGAAGGGCGATCGCTCCGGCACCATCATCGAGCCGTGGCTGACCGACCAGTGGTACGTGTCGACCAAGCCGCTGGCCGAGCCTGCCATTGCCGCTGTCGAAGACGGTCGCATCCAGTTCGTGCCCAAGCAGTACGAAAACATGTACTTCTCGTGGATGCGCGACATCCAGGACTGGTGCATCAGCCGCCAGCTGTGGTGGGGCCATCGCATCCCGGCCTGGTACGACGCCTCGGGCAAGGTCTATGTCGGTCGCGACGAAGCCGAAGTACGCGCCAAGCACAACCTGGGCAGCGACGTGACGTTGCAACAGGACAATGACGTGCTGGACACCTGGTTCAGCTCGGGCCTGTGGACCTTCTCCACCCTGGGCTGGCCGGAAAAGACCGAAGCGCTCAAGACCTTCCACTCCACCGACGTGCTGGTTACCGGCTTCGACATCATCTTCTTCTGGGTCGCCCGGATGATCATGCTCACCATGCACCTGGTGAAAAATGAAGACGGCACCCCGCAAGTGCCATTCAAGACTGTGTACGTGCACGGCCTGGTGCGCGACGGCCAGGGCCAGAAGATGTCCAAGTCCAAGGGCAATGTCCTCGACCCGCTGGACATCGTCGACGGCATCGACCTGGAAACCCTGGTGCAGAAACGCACCACCGGCCTGCTGCAACCGCAACTGGCCAAGAAGATCGAGAAGCAGACCCGCCAGGAGTTCGCCGACGGCATCGCCAGCTACGGCACCGACGCCCTGCGCTTCACGTTCTGCTCGCTGGCCTCCACCGGCCGCGACATCAAGTTCGACATGGGCCGCGTCGAAGGCTACCGCAACTTCTGCAACAAGATCTGGAACGCGGCGCGCTACGTGCTGGACAAGGGCGAGGACTGCGGCCAGAACGGCGAGGCCTATGAGCTGTCGCTGCCGGACCGCTGGATCATCTCGCAGCTGCAACGCACCGAAGCCGAAGTGACCCGTCAGCTGGACCAGTTCCGCTTCGACCTGGCTGCCCAGGCCTTGTACGAGTTCATCTGGAACCAGTACTGCGACTGGTACCTGGAGCTGTCCAAGCCGGTGCTGTGGGACGAGAACGCACCCGTTGAGCGCCAGCGCGGCACCCGTCGCACCCTGGTGCGCGTGCTGGAAGTAGCCCTGCGCCTGGCGCACCCGTTCATGCCGTTCATCACCGAAGAAATCTGGCAGCGCCTGGCGCCGCTGGCCGGTGCCGAAGGCAAGACCATCATGCTGCAACCGTGGCCGGTGGCCAACGAAGCCCGTATCGATGAAGCCGCCGAAGGCGATATCGAATGGCTCAAGGGCCTGATGCTGGCGGTGCGCAACATTCGTGGCGAAATGAACATCGGCCCCGGCAAGCCGCTGCAACTGTTCCTCAACAACGCCAGTGCCGAAGACGTACGCCGCCTGGGCGACAACGAGCACCTGCTCAAGAAGCTGGCCAAACTCGAATCGATCACCGTCCTGGCGCCGGGTGCCGAGGCGCCGCTGTCGGCCACCGGACTGGTGGGCGAGATGCAAGTGCTGGTGCCGATGGCCGGCCTGATCGACAAGGGCGCGGAACTGGCACGCCTGGACAAGGAAATCCAGCGCCTGCAAGGCGAAGTGCAGCGCGTGGGCGGCAAGCTGTCCAACGCCGCCTTCGTCGACAAGGCGCCGCCTGAGGTGATCGCCAAGGAACGCGCCAAGCTGACCGAAGCCGAACAGGCGCTGGGCAAGCTGGCCGAGCAACACGCCCGCATCAGCAGCCTCTGATACAGCGTCACGATCAGCCAGCCCGTTCGCGGGCTGGCTTTTTTATGCACGTACCAATTGCCATCGGATACGGCCATGACCGACACGCCCAAGCCTGCACGCAAGAAACCCCAACGCCCGGCCAAGCCGGCCGCGCCTAAAGAAAAAGCCACCCTGCACCCGCGCAACCGCCACCAGGGTCGCTATGACTTCCCGGCGCTGATCAAAAGCAGCCCGGAGCTGGCCGAATTCGTCATCCTCAACCCTTACGGCAAGCAAAGCATCGACTTTGCCAATCCGCAGGCGGTACGGGTGTTCAACCGGGCGCTGCTCAAGGCGCACTACCGCATCAAGCACTGGGACATCCCGGCCGATTACCTGTGCCCACCGATTCCGGGACGCGCCGACTACCTGCACTTTCTCGCCGACCTGCTGGCCGAGCATAACCAGCAGGTGATTCCGCACGGTGCGGCGGTCAAGGTGCTGGACGTCGGCACCGGCGCCAACTGCATCTACCCGCTGCTGGGGCATGTCGACTACGGCTGGCACTTCTTGGGTTCGGAGATCGACGCCAAGGCCCTGGCGGCCGCCGCCACCATCGTCAAGGCCAACGGCCTGGGCAAGGCCATCAGCCTGCGCCAGCAAGGCAACCGCCAGCACATCCTGCACGGCCTGCTCGACAGCACCGAACGCTTTGACCTGAGCCTGTGCAACCCGCCCTTCCATGCCTCGCTGGACGAAGCCACGCGCGGCAGCCAGCGCAAATGGCGAGCCCTGGGCAAGGCTGACCCCAAGCGCAAGCTGCCGGTGCTCAACTTCGGTGGCCAGGCACAGGAGCTGTGGTGCGAGGGTGGCGAGATCGGCTTTGTCACCCGCCTGATCGACGAAAGCGCCCGGATTCCCGAACAGGTGCTGTGGTTCAGCACGCTGGTGTCAAAGGCGGCGAACCTGCCCGAGATCCAGCAACGCCTGAAAAAGAGCGGCGCCTTCGAGGTGCGCGTGGTGGAGATGGGCCAGGGACAGAAGCAGAGCCGCTTTGTCGCCTGGACCTTCCATGACGCCGGCGAGCAGGCTGCGTGGCGCGCCGGGCGTTGGGTCCAGGCCTGAGGGCCGTACAGCAGGCATAAAAAAACCGTGTCGGGTGAACCCGTACACGGCTTTTTCAAGCAAGCGTAAGCTTACTTGTTGATCGAGTCGGTCAGCACTTTGGCTGGAACGAACTTGACCACTTTCTTGGCAGCGATTTCGATGGCGGCGCCAGTCGAAGGGTTGCGGCCGGTACGCGCTGGACGCTCGGTGACTTTCAGCTTGCCAATACCTGGCAGGGTGATTTCAGCACCGTTTTCCAGTTGATCAGCAACGATCTGGCCCAACTGCTCCAGGGCGCTACGCGCGGTGGATTTTGGCGCGTCGATAGCTTCTGCGATATCGGCGATCAACTGGTCTTTGGTAAGAGCCATGTAGTGTTCCTTCCCTATAAAATTCATATGGATTGCAGAGTGCAACGTCGGCCATTGGCAGCCACGATCAATCGCGAAGTTGTAGATACTGAAACCATGATTTGGTTCGCCAGCACGCGCACAAACTGCATGCCTGACGCGCTGGAGTGCGCAGGACCGCGCAAAACTAGCACAGAGCCGGGCAAATATCCGCCTCTGCCTATCCTTTTGGTCAGGTTTTGCGGACTTTGAAGCAAAAAAAGCGATTGAAAATCCCCGGTTGGACGAAAAACAGCCACATCGGCCATTCACGCCGACCCTGCGGTACACTGGCGGCCTTGCCACGAGCCGCACCGCTCTTCACTTTCACGAGCCGAGAAATCCATGCCGATCCGTCATTGCATCGTCCACCTGATCGACAAAAAACCCGACGGTACGCCTGCAGTGCTGCATGCGCGCGACAGCGAACTGGCCGAATCCACCGCCATCGAAAACCTGCTGGCCGACCTCAATGAAAGCTACAACGCCAAACAGGGCAAGGCCTGGGGATTGTTTCATCCCGAGTCCGGTGCCTATCCGTTCAGCGGCTGGCTGAAGCAATACCTGGAGACCGGCAAGGACTTCACGACCTTCACCCGCACCGCGGTCGAACACCTGCAAAAGTTGATGGAAGAGTCCAATCTTTCAGTGGGTGGCCATGTGCTGTTCGCCCACTATCAGCAAGGCATGACCGAGTACCTGGCCATTGCCCTGCTGCACCACAGTGAAGGCGTGGCGGTCACCGACTCGCTCGATGTCACGCCATCGCGGCATCTGGACCTGGGCCAGTTGCACTTGGCGGCGCGCATCAATATCTCCGAGTGGCAGAACAACAAGCAGTCCAGGCAGTACATCTCGTTCATCAAGGGCAAGAACGGCAAGAAAGTCTCGGAGTACTTCCGCGACTTCATCGGCTGCCAGGAAGGCGTCGACGGTCCCGGCGAAACCCGCACCCTGCTCAAGGCCTTCAGCGACTTTGTCGAAAGTGAAGACCTGCCCGAAGAAGCCACCCGCGAAAAGACCAAGGCCCTGGTGAGTTATGCCACCAGCCAGAGCAAGCTGGGCGAGCCCATCGCTTTGGACGAGCTGTCGGAACTGATCGACGAAGAACGCCCCAAAGCGTTCTACGACCATATCCGCAACAAGGACTACGGCCTGTCGCCGGAGATTCCGGCCGACAAACGCACCCTGAGCCAGTTCCGCCGCTTCACCGGCCGCGCCGAGGGCCTGTCGATCAGCTTCGAGGCTCACCTGCTGGGTGACAAGGTCGAGTACGACGAAGCCGCCGGCACGCTGATCATCAAGGGTCTGCCCACCCAGCTCACCGACCAGTTGAAACGACGCTGAGCCGATGCTGCAACGAACCCTCAAGAAGGTCGCGCTAATCCTGTTGGTGGTGGTCATCTACCAGAATCGCGGCATGATCGAGCACTTCATCGACCCACCCTCGGCCGAGCAGGCGCAACGCTACAGCCAGGCGCGGGTGGTGATGTACTCGACTCATTGGTGCGGCTACTGCAAGCAGGCACGCAGCCTGCTCGACAGCAAAGGCATTGCCTTCAAGGAATACGACATCGAAACCAGCGCCGAAGGCCGACGAGCCTACGAAGCGCTGGGCGGGCGTGGCATCCCACTGCTCGATGTCAACGGCACCCTGCTGCGCGACTTTTCCGAACAGCAGATCGAAGCGGCATTGCAGTGACCTGGCGCGCAGCCAACACTTGCCCGATGCAGGAGCGTGCCCTTCAAGTACAAAATAAATTATCGATTTTATTAAGCTTGAGTTTGCTGCGCGACAACGCGCCTAGCGCTTCTCGATCCTGAACCCCAGCCGCGGGAAGTGCACATGCACGGTGCCTGCGCGATCATCTTCGCGGCGCAGGATCAGTTCTTCAGTGCCGGCATGCACCAGTTGCCCTTCCACTGCGTCCACACCGTAATCCACGGCCGAAATCATCACCTGATCGCCCGCCTTGAAACCGTTAGGGTCAACGAACGTATCGGCCGGCACGTCAACAGGGGTGTTATTGAAAGCCACCTGGAGGGCTTCTTCGGCACTCATGGGGCTGGCAGCACCGTGACCGAACGCTTCAACGCGCTTGAGCCAGGCCCCCACGGCCGGGTATTTATCCACCGCCGGTGCCGTCACCGGCGTCTGGCGCAGGAACCACAGGGGATGGGCCACAGCGAAGTCGGCAATCGACGGCTCCCCGAACAGGTAGTCGCCATGACGCTGCAATTGCAGCTCAAGGCGCGCCATGAAGGTCGGCCACTGGTGCAACGACTGCTGCAACGGCAGACGTGAAGCCGAGCCCCCGGCAAACAGCGCAGCGCGGTCGGCCTTGAAGGCTTCTACCGCTTCAGGCGACAGCTTGGCGAACCGCAGGGCGATGGACTCGGGCTGGAACACCTGGCTGACCGCATGCTGGAACAGGATCGCATCAGCCCAGGCTGCCAGGGCGGTGACGGCAAATTCCTGGCCTTCGGGATAGAACGCCGGCGAGGCTTTTTCCTGTTCCAGGCGCCGGGCGATCAGCGCGGTATCGCAGTAGATGTCTGCGCCCACCTGCAGCACCGGGGTCTTGCGGTAACCGCCGGTCAGCGCGGTCAGGTCGGGCTTGGGCATGACTGCCGGGATGAACACCGAACGCCACGACAGGCCCTTGTAGCCCAGCATCAGGCGGGCCTTTTCGGCGAAGGGCGAGGTCGAGTAATGGTGCAGGATCAGCTCGGACATGGATCGATTCCTTGCGTGGAAAAGTCCTGAGCTTACCCGTGCAGGGCAGTGGCGCCTACCACGATCTCAGTGGGCCGGGGCCTCAGCCTGCATAATGGCCGAAGGCCCCACAGAGGCGGCCAGGGCCTCCTTGGCGCTTTTACGCAGCTTTTTGATCAGCCGCTCATGGCGCAGGGCCTCGCCCTTGCTCGGCCAGGCTTCCATGTACACCAGCGCCACCGCCGGGCTGGCATGGAAATAGCGCGCGCCCTTGCCGCTTTGATGCATCAGGAACCGACGCTGGGGATCATTGCTGATGCCGCAGTACAGCGAGCCGTTGGCCGCACGCACCAGATAGACGTACCAGGGTTTTGCTGGCGCGTCCTCGGGCTTGACCTCAGCCACGCCGTTTCTCGCCAAACGCCTTGAGGCCTTTGTGCGCCTGGGCACGGATGGCGTTCTGCACCAGGGGTGACCAGCCCAGCAACAGGCCCTTGAAGCCCAGCGCCTGACGTGACCAGCGCCACAGGTCGAAATGGTCGTGGTGTTCGCAGATCTTGCCGTCGCGCAGCACGAAACGCGCCTCGATGGCGTTGACCACGGTGCGACCGGTCTGGCTGAACAGGTAAGTGGCCACCCAGTGCGCGCTGCCGGTGCGGTCGTCGGCACGAACCTGATCGAAAATCACCGAGAAGTTCTGGGCACGGGCAGTGAGCATGCGCCACATGTCTGCGGCCTGGGCACCGCGCAGGGTGCCGAACACCGGATCGCTGAACAGCACGTCGTCGCTGTAGCACTCGGCCATGGCCTCGGCATCGAGGCGCTGGAAAGCCTCGTAGAAACGGCTGATCACGGCACTGTTGAGCTGGCTTTGTTCTTCGTAGTCCATGCGAGCAGACGTCCTGGGTGAAAGAGGCCTGCACGATAAGCGGCAAACGACCTGCTTGCCAACTGCCTCGTGCCACCGTGCCACACCCTCAGGGTGTGTCGTGCGTCACTTGGACTTGCCGGGCCCGCCCTGCCCCGAGGCCGGCAATGACCGCCCCCAGCCCCAGCAGGCCGAAAATCCAGCCGATCGGCCCCCAGGTGCCGGTAGCGTCATGCACTACACCGACGGCAAACGGGCCGATGGAGGCAACCGTGTAGCCGATGCCCTGGGCCATGCCCGACAGGTTGGAGGCCACGTGCGAGTCAGCCGAGCGCAGCACGATCAGCGCCAGCGCCAGGCTGAAGGTACCGCCCTGGCCGATACCCAGTACGATCGCCCAGCCCCACAAGCCTTCGATGGGCGCATACAGGCAGCCGAACAAGCCAGTCAGGGTCATGCCCATGACCACCACGATCGCCAGACGCTGGTCCTTGCCACGAGTGGCCAGCCAGGGCGCGCTCAAAGCGCTGATGAGCTGGCAGATGATCGAACCGGACAGCAGCAGGCCGGCCTCGGTCGGCGCCAGGCCGCGACCGATCAGGATCGAGGGCAGCCAGCCAAACACGATGTACGACAGCGACGATTGCAGGCCCATGTACAGGGTCACTTGCCAGGCCAGCGGATCACGCAGCAGCCCGCGCACGCGCACTTGCGTGCGCTGCGTATCGTGGGACGGACGCGCCTGTGGCCACCAGAACAGCGCCGCCAGCAAAGCCGGAACTGCCCAGAATGCCAGGCTGGCATCCCAGCGGTCGCCGAACGCCTGGCTCAATGGCACGCTGGCCCCGGCTGCCAGGGCCGCGCCCAGGCACAGCGCCATGGTGTAGACCCCGGTCATCGCGCCGGCCTGGGCCGCAAAGTCGCGCTTGACGATACCGGGCAACAACACGCCGATCACGCCGATACTGGCTCCGGCCAGCAGGCTGCCGGCAAACAGACCGGCCGTGCCCAGCGTGCTGCGCAAGCCGATGCCCAGCGCCAGGACGAACAAAATGCCCAGCACCACGCGCTCACTGCCAAAGCGTCGGGCCAGCCAGGGTGCCAACGGTGCAAACAGCCCCAGGCACAGTACTGGCAGGGTGGTCAACAGGCCGGCTTGTGCCGCCGACAGCCCCAGCGCCCTCGAAACGTCATTGAGCAACGGCGCCACGCTCGACAGCGCCGGACGCAGGTTGATGGCCACCAGCACCAGGCCCAGCAGCAACAGCCAGGTACGCAGGCGCGCCGGCACAGGGCCATCCGGGGTGTGGATCAGGGTGTCATCGGAAGGTGAAGGGTCACGCGGTGCCTTGGCAGTCATTGGGTCCTCAGGTATCAGGTATCGCCCTCGTCGCAGGGAGGGCCGAATATCCTGTTGGAGACGCCCGGGGATTACAAGGTTCAGCCTGCTGCAGGCCAGCGGCGTGGACGGCATGTACCAATACCGTCAGTCCAGACGGGGTTCACCCATGACGGCTTGAAACGCAATCGAATGTGGGAGGGGGCTCTGCCCGCGATTGGCTGTACCCGTCAGACCGGGGTGTTCCTGCTGGTCGGGGTTCACCCATGACCGCTTGAAACGCAATCGCGTGGGAGGGGGCTCTGCCCGCGATTGGCTGTACCCGCCAGACCGGGGTGTTCCTGCGGGTCGAGGTAGCCTGTGATAGAGGTTCCGACCCTCTTCGGGCCGGGCCACTTTGTCTTGGCAAAGTGGCGCAAACCGTTTGCTCCTGGTTCCGGCCCCTTCGGGGTTCCCTCCTTCCGGCATTACTCCGGGGGCCGCCGCTTATGGGCCGTCCCTGGCCCAAGCGGCTGACGGGCCGTCCTGGCCCTTTCTCCCCCTGCGTAACGCCTGCACTCGGCCTGCACAAGTCGCGATTTGTGGCGCCTGCACTATCGCGTATAAAAAACAGAGCAAAAGCGCCTTTCTGCTTTTGCCGTTGCTTTGCCGGAACGAGGGGACCCCGCAGGGGCCCAGCCAGGAGCAAACGGTTTGCTTACTTTGCCAAGACAAAGTAAGCCGGCCCGAAGAGGGTCGGAACCTCTTTCCCGGAAAAACCACAATCAGCCGGACACCCCGTTCCGCAGGCGCCGCTTGTGCGGCCGTCCCTGCCTGATCGATCGTTTCCGAAAGCGGCAAAGTACCCCTGCCGAAAATGAAAATGCCAGTCAGCTTGACTGACTGGCATTAGACACAAGGCCCGGTTTCCTTTTTAACGCAGCAACCCGATCAATGAATGATCTGGCTGAGGAACAGCCGGGTGCGGTCGCTTTGCGGGTTGTCGAAGAAGTCGTTTGGCGCGGCTTGCTCGACGATTTCGCCCTTGTCCATGAAGATCACGCGGTTGGCCACGGTACGGGCAAAGCCCATTTCGTGGGTCACGCATAGCATGGTCATGCCCTCTTCAGCCAGGCTGACCATGGTGTCGAGCACTTCCTTGACCATTTCCGGGTCCAGGGCCGAGGTCGGCTCGTCGAACAGCATGATCTTGGGCTTCATGCACAGCGCACGGGCAATCGCCACCCGCTGCTGCTGGCCACCGGACAACTGCCCCGGGTATTTATGGGCCTGCTCCGGAATGCGCACGCGCTCCAGGTAGTGCATGGCGATTTCTTCGGCCTGCTTCTTCGGCATCTTGCGCACCCACATCGGCGCCAGGGTGCAGTTCTGCAGAATGGTCAGGTGCGGGAACAGGTTGAAGTGCTGGAACACCATGCCCACTTCACGGCGGATGGTTTCGATCTGCCGCAGGTCGGAGGTCAGTTCGGTGCCATCGACAATGATGCGCCCCTGCTGGTGCTCTTCCAGGCGGTTGATGCAACGGATGGTGGTCGATTTGCCCGAGCCCGAAGGCCCGCACAGCACGATACGCTCACCCTGACGCACATTGAGGTTGATGTCCTTGAGCACATGGAACTGGCCGTACCACTTGTGTACGCCTTCCAGACGGATCATGCCTTCGGCGCCCAGCGGCTTTTTGACTGCTTCACTCATCACGAAACTCCTAACGCTTGTGGCCAGTGTCCAGCTTGCGCTCCAGATGCATGGAGTAGCGGGACATACCGAAACAGAAAATCCAGAACACCAGGGCCGCGAAGACATAGCCTTCGGTGGCCATGCCCAGCCAGGTCGGGTCGGCCGCAGCCTGCTTGACGCTGTTGAGCAGGTCGAACAGGCCGATGATGATCACCAGGCTGGTGTCCTTGAACAAGGCAATGAAGGTGTTGACGATACCGGGGATCACCAGCTTCAGGGCTTGCGGCAGGATCACCAGGCCCATCGAGCGCCAGTAGCCCAGGCCCATGGCCGCAGCAGCTTCGTACTGGCCCTTGGGAATGGCCTGCATGCCGCCACGTACCACTTCGGCGATGTAGGCCGACTGGAACAGGATCACGCCGATCAACGCCCGCAGCAGCTTGTCGAAGTTCATGCCTTCGGGCAGGAACAGCGGCAGCATGACCGAGGACATGAACAGCACGGTGATCAGCGGCACGCCGCGCCAGAACTCGATGAAGGTCACGCAGACCACCTTCACCGCCGGCATGTTCGAACGCCGTCCCAGTGCCAGCAGGATCCCCAGCGGCAAGGCGCCGGCGATACCGACGGTGGCGATGACCAGCGTCAGCATCAGGCCGCCCCACTGGCTGGTGGCCACGGTGGTCAGGCCGAACGCGCCACCATGCAGCAGGTAGAACGCGATGATCGGGTACAGCACCAGAAAGCCCAGGCCATAGGGGAGCTTGCGCTCGAAGGCCTTGATGAACAGGGGGGCGATACCGACGATGGCCAGGATCACGGTCAGGTCGACACGCCAGCGTTGGTCGCCGGGGAAGTAGCCGTACATGAACTGGCCGAAGCGCTGCTCGATGAACACCCAGCACGCGCCGGCCTTGGTGCAGTCGGCGCGGGTGGTGCCGATCCAGTTCGCATCCAGAATGGCCCAGTTGATGATCGGTGGCAGAATCAGCCAGACCAGATACAACGAAAACAGGGTCAGTACGGTGTTGAACCAACTGGAGAACAGGTTGCTGCGCATCCAGCCGACCACACCCACGGTGGATTTCGGCGGCGCCAGATTGGGTTTGAACGTATGTGTACTCATGCGCGTTTCCTCACCGCTCGATCAGCGCAATGCGCTTGTTGTACCAGTTCATCAACAGGGAAATGCTGATGCTGATTGCCAGGTACACGCTCATGGTGATGGCAATGACTTCGATAGCCTGGCCGGTCTGGTTGAGCACGGTGCCGGCGAACAGCGAAACCATTTCCGGATAACCGATACCGGCGGCCAGGGAAGAGTTCTTCACCAGGTTCAGGTATTGGCTGGTCAGTGGCGGGATGATCACCCGCAAGGCCTGCGGAATGATGACCTTGCGCAGGGTCGGTCCCTGGCGCAGGCCCAGCGAGCGGGCCGCCTCGGTCTGGCCGTGGCTGACCGACTTGATGCCGGAACGTACGATCTCGGCGATGAACGCCGCGGTATAGACCGTCAGGGCCAGGGTCAGCGCCAGCAGTTCAGGGATCAGGACCCAGCCGCCGACGAAGTTGAAACCGCGCAGCGCAGGCATTTCCCAGTGCACGGGGGCACCGGCGATCAGGATGCTCAACGCCGGGATCACCAGCATCAGTGCCAGGCCGGCCCAGAACTTGTGGAACGGCTCGCCGGTGGCCTCGAAACGCTTGTTGGCCCAGCGGGTCATGAGCACGGTGGCCAGCACCGCCACCACCAGGCTGACCAGGAACGCAGTCAGGCCTTCGGCCGCCATCGCCCGGGGCATGTTCACGCCGCGGCTGCTGACATAGAACATGTCGAGGTAGCCATGGGCGTTGCGTGGACCCGGGAGCGTCAGGAAGACGGCAAAGTACCAGAACAGGATCTGCAGCAGCGGCGGGATGTTACGGAACACCTCGACGTAGACGGTCGCCAGCTTGTTGATCATCCAGTTGGACGACAAGCGGGCAATACCGATGCTGAAGCCCAGCAGGGTGGCCAGGATGATGCCGATGAACGACACCAGCAGGGTGTTGAGCAGGCCGATCAGAAAGACACGGGCATAGCTGTCCGCTTCGGTGTAGTCGATCAGGTGCTGGGCGATGCCGAAGCCTGCACTGCGCTCGAGAAAGTCGAAGCCGGAGGTGATGCCGCGATGTTCAAGGTTGGTCTGGGTGTTGTCGTACAGGAACCAGCCCAGAGAGATCACCGCCACGATGGTGATGATCTGGAATAGCCAGGCGCGCACTTTGGGGTCGCTCAGGGTGAGCTTTTGTTTGGGTGCGTCGATATGTTTTTGCATGAAATGCCCCGGGAAAAATGGAACCGTGCAGAACGCCCGGCAAGCTGTTCAGGCCGCCGGGCGCAGGGTCAGATCAGCGAATCGGAGGAGCGTACTGAATGCCGCCGTTGTTCCACAGGGCGTTCAGGCCACGCTTGATTTTCAGAGGAGTGGTTTCGCCCAGGTTACGGTCGAAGACTTCACCGTAGTTACCAACCTGCTTGACGATTTTCACGACCCAGTCCTTCGGCAGCTTCAGGTCCTTGCCGTATTCACCGTCGGCGCCGAGCATACGGGCCACGTCAGGGTTCTTGGTCGACTTGGCTTCGGCTTCGACGTTCTTGGAGGTCACGCCTGCTTCTTCGGCGTTGAGCATGGCGAACAGGGTCCACTTGACAATGGCCAGCCATTCTTCGTCGCCTTTACGCACGACCGGGCCCAGTGGTTCCTTGGAGATCACTTCCGGCAGAACGACGTAGGAATCCGGGTTGGCCAGCTTGCTGCGCTGTGCATAGAGCTGCGACTGGTCGGAGGTCAGTACGTCGCAACGGCCGCTTTCCAGCGACTTGGCGCTTTCGTCGGAGGTGTCGAAGGTGATGGGGGTGTATTTGAGGCCGTTGGCGCGGAAGTAGTCGGAAACGTTCAGCTCGGTGGTGGTACCGGCCTGGATGCACACGGTGGCGCCGTCCAGTTCCTTGGCGCTCTTGACGCCCAGCTTGTTGTTTACCAGGAAGCCGATGCCGTCGTAGTAGGTCACGCCGGCAAACGTCAGGCCCATGCCCGAGTCACGCGAGCTGGTCCAGGTGGTGTTGCGCGACAGCACGTCGATTTCGCCCGATTGCAGCGCGGTGAAGCGCTCCTTGGCGTTCAACTGGCTGAACTTGACCTTGGTGGCGTCACCGAATACGGCGGCGGCTACGGCGCGGCAGACGTCAGCGTCGATACCGGTGATGGTGCCCTTGGCATCTGGAACGGAGAAGCCTGGCAGACCGTCGCTGACGCCGCACTGGACGAAGCCCTTCTTCTGGACGGCGTCAAGCGTGGCGCCGGCATTGGCAACACTGGTGATGCCCAGTGCGGCGAAAGCGGTCACTACAGCCAGGGTGGATTTCAACATCTTCATTCATAACCTCCAGTTTGCTCTTTGTTGTGTGGGAGCTTTAGTCACGCCGCACCCTTGTGGGGCATCAACGACCCGTGCTGGCATTTTTTTGGGTCATGCGACGTTGGGTCTATTCATTAAACGGGCCCAGGATCCTCCTGTTGCCCGCTTTTAACGGTTACCCCTCGCCTCGCGAACCAAAGCCCCATGATTTTTCCGTATCTTGAGTGACGGAATGAATCGTGCCGTGAATCCTGTAGCTGGGATTCGCGTGCTGCGCCGACCGGTGATAGCCAAATAGTGTTACCGGACGACGTGAGCGCTCTGACTCCGCTTGTTCCATAGCAAAGCGCGTACCAGACTGCTGGCTGATTCGATAAACCAACAGGTCAAGCGCAAAAGTTGTAACCTTGCGACATCTTCGTTCAGATTTGAATGGGCCGCGCCCGGCCCGGCACTTATTGAATGCACGGTTGATACCGTAGCGCACCAGATTGGAGCAACCATGGCCCACCCGTTGATACTTGAGCCCACCCATGACGCCGATGCCTGTGTGATCTGGCTGCACGGCCTGGGCGCCGACCGCACTGATTTCGAGCCGGTTGCCGAAATGCTGCAGACCTCGCTGGTCACTACCCGCTTCGTGTTACCCCAGGCGCCCATGCGCGCTGTGACGATCAACGGCGGCTACCAGATGCCGAGCTGGTACGACATCATCGCCATGAGCCCGGCGCGGGCCATCAGCCATGATGAACTGGAGGCGTCGGCGCAGACCGTGCTCGACCTGATCGAAGCCCAGCGCGACAGCGGCATCGACCCGGCCCGCATCTTCCTGGCCGGGTTCTCGCAAGGGGGCGCGGTGGTGCTGCACACCGCCTACCGCCGCTGGCAGGGGCCGCTGGGCGGTGTCCTGGCGCTGTCGACCTACGCGCCGACCTTCACCGAACAGATGACCCTGTCGGCCAGCCAGCAGCGCATCCCGGCGTATTGCCTGCATGGCTACCACGACGAAGTGGTGCTCAACGCCATGGGCCGCACCGTCTATGAGTACCTCAAGTCCCTGGGCGTTGACGTACAGTGGCAGGAATACCCCATGGGGCACCAAGTGTTACCCGAGGAGATTTCCGACATCAGGACCTGGCTCGGCGACAAGCTGCGGTAACACCCGTGCCTGCGCATTTGTCCACAGGCCTTGTAGCCCTGTATGGATGACACTACGCCGAGCATGAAACTTGCTTTACACTGCTCGGCGTACATTCCTTGACCAATTGACGAGATGACCGTGCTCAAAGCACTCAAGAAGATGTTCGGTAAAGACGAGGCCGAGCCGCTCGCGCCCCTTCCGACTGCATCGACCCCCGCTCCAGTGATGACCGACGACACCTTCCCCGTCCAGCCCGTGGCTGCGACACCGCCTTCTGTTTCACCCTTGCCGACGACCAGCGAACCCTCTGTAGCGACAGAGCCGCCCCAGGCCAAGCCGCCACGGGCCGAACGTCCGCGCCGCGAACGCCCGCCCAGGCCGGTCGACACCTGGAAGCCCGAAGACTTCAGCGTCGAGCCTCAGGAAGGCAAGACCCGTTTTCACGATTTCAACCTTGCACCGTCGGTGATGCATGCCATCCACGACCTGGGCTTTCCTTATTGCACGCCGATCCAGGCCGGCGTCCTGGGTTACACCCTCAAGGGCCGCGATGCCATTGGCCGGGCGCAGACCGGCACCGGCAAGACCGCGGCCTTTCTGATTTCGACCATCACCCAGTTGCTGCAGACCCCGCCGCCCGCAGAGCGCTACATGGGCGAGCCACGTGCGCTGATCATCGCCCCGACCCGCGAACTGGTGGTACAGATCGCCAAGGACGCCGCCGACCTGACCCGCTACACCGGCCTGAACGTGATGAGCTTCGTCGGTGGGATGGACTTCGACAAGCAGCTCAAGCACCTCGAGGCGCGCTATTGCGACATCCTGGTGGCCACCCCAGGTCGCCTGCTGGACTTCAACCAGCGCGGCGAAGTGCACCTGGACATGGTCGAGGTGATGGTGCTGGACGAAGCCGACCGCATGCTCGACATGGGTTTCATTCCGCAGGTGCGCCAGATCATCCGTCAGACCCCGCACAAGGGCGAGCGCCAGACCCTGCTGTTCTCGGCCACCTTCACCGAAGACGTGATGAACCTGGCCAAGCAGTGGACCACGGACCCGGCGATTGTCGAGATCGAGGCCGAAGGCCTGGCCAACGCCAATGTCGAGCAGCACATCTATGCCGTGGCCTCGGCCGACAAGTACCGGTTGCTGTACAACCTGGTCAACGACAACGGCTGGGAGCGGGTCATGGTCTTTGCCAACCGCAAGGACGAGGTGCGGCGCATCGAGGAACGCCTGGTGCGCGACGGCGTGAATGCCGCGCAACTGTCGGGCGACGTGCCGCAGCACAAGCGCATCAAGACCCTGGAAGGCTTTCGCGAAGGCAAGATCCGCGTGCTGGTGGCCACCGACGTGGCCGGACGTGGCATCCACATCGACGGCATCAGCCATGTGATCAACTTCACCCTGCCGGAAATGCCTGACGACTACGTACACCGCATCGGCCGTACCGGTCGGGCCGGTGCCGACGGGGTGTCGATCAGCTTTGCCGGCGAAGACGATTCCTACCAGTTGCCGGCCATCGAAGAGAAGCTGGGGCGCAAGATCAGCTGCGAAATGCCACCGACCGTGCTGCTGCGCCCGGTAGAGCGCAAGCGCACCTGATCGGCCTGTCTCTGCCCAGGATCAATCCCAGCGCCGGGCCGCTTGCTGGTCGCTGGTACGGCCCTCGACCCAACGGGGGCCTTCAGGCGTGTCCTCCCGCTTCCAGAACGGCGCGCGGGTCTTTAGGTAATCCATGATGAACTCGCAGGCTTCGAACGCGGCCTGCCGGTGCGCACTGGTCACCCCCACGAACACGATCGGCTCGCCCGGCGCCAGGTGCCCCACCCGGTGCAGCACCTCGACGCCCAGTAACGGCCAGCGCTCGCCGGCCTGGTCGATGATCGTGCCCAGTGCCTTTTCGGTCATGCCCGGATAGTGCTCCAGAAACATGCCTGCCACAGGCTGACCGTCATTGAAATCGCGTACATAGCCGACAAAACTCACCACCGCCCCGACTCCGCGGTTGGCCGCATGCAGGGCGTTGACCTCGGCGCCGGCATCGAAGGCGGCGGCCTGGACCCGAACGTTCTTACTCATCCTCCGGTCACCGGTGGAAAGAAGGCCACCTCATCACCGCTCTCGACCGGCTCGGCCAGCGTACACAGTTCCTGATTGCGCGCGCACATCAAGCCTTGCTCGGCCAGCACCTGCCAGGCCTCGCCCCGCCCCAGCAGCATTTGACGCACGTCGTCCAGGTGACTGAACGTGCCTTCCAGCGATTCGCCGTCCAGGCCCAGCACTTCACGGTAACGGGCAAAATACTGCACGGTCAGGCGCATGGGGCGCCCTCCCCGGCATCGGCCTGGTAGTGGCCGCTCTTGCCGCCGAGTTTTTCCAGCAGGCGCACCGACTCGATGACCATGCCGCGGTCAACGGCCTTGCACATGTCGTAGATTGTCAGCGCCGCGACACTGGCAGCGGTCAGCGCTTCCATTTCCACGCCGGTCTGCCCGGACAGTTTGCAGCGCGAGGTGATCAGCACCGCGTCATCGCCCTCAGCCGTCAGTTCGACCTTGACGCCGGTCAGCATCAGCGGATGGCACAGCGGAATCAGGTCACTGGTCTTCTTGGCGGCCTGGATGCCGGCAATGCGCGCCACAGCAAACACATCGCCTTTGGGGTGGCCGCCGGCGACGATCATTTGCAGGGTGGTGGGCAACATGCGCACCCGCGCCTGGGCCACCGCTTCGCGGAAGGTCACGGCCTTGTCGGTCACATCGACCATATTGGCGCGGCCCTGGGAATCGAGATGAGTCAGCACAATCGTTACTCCTTTGCAGGAGCACGATTGTAAACGCAAATGGCGATGTTGACCCTGTCCTGCGCAGCTACAGATGACCCTCGGCGTATTCGGCCAGGATGGAGCGTGGCACGCCCTGCAGGGTGATGTGCACGCCGTTGGGGAAGTCCTTGAAGCGCTCCGTCAGGTAGGTCAGCCCGGAACTGGTGGCCGACAGGTAGGGGGTGTCGATCTGCGCCAGGTTACCCAGGCAGACCACTTTGGAGCCGGCGCCGGCGCGGGTGATGATGGTCTTGATCTGGTGCGGCGTCAGGTTCTGGCATTCATCGATCAGGATCAGGCTTTGCTGGAAGCTGCGCCCGCGAATGTAGTTGAGCGACTTGAACTGCAACGGCACCTTGCTGAGGATGTAGTCGACGCTGCCATGGGTGTTTTCGTCATCCATGTGCAAGGCTTCGAGGTTGTCGGTGATCGCCCCCAGCCAGGGCTCCATCTTCTCCGCTTCGGTACCGGGCAGAAAGCCGATCTCCTGGTCCAGGCCCTGCACGCTGCGGGTTGCGATGATGCGCCGGTAGCGCTTGCTGACCATGGTCTGCTCGATGGCGGCGGCCAGCGCCAGGATGGTCTTGCCGGAACCGGCCGCGCCGGTCAGGTTGACCAGGTGAATGTCCGGGTCGAGCAAGGCGAACAGGGCCAGGGCCTGATGGATGTCGCGTGGCTTGAGGCCCCAGGCTTCCTGGTGCAGCAAGGGCTCCTGGTGCATGTCGAGAATGATCAGCTCGTCGTTCTTGACGCCCTTGACCCAGCCGACGAAGCCCTGTTCATCGATGATGAATTCGTTCAGGTGCACTGCGGGAATGTTTTCGTTCAATTGCACACGGTGCCAGGTGCGGCCGTGGTCCTGACGGGTGTCGACCTTGTTGACCCGGTCCCAGAACGAGCCGGTCATCTCGTGATAGCCACGCGACAGCAGCGAGACGTCATCGACCAACTGGTCGGTGCTGTAGTCCTCGGCGGCAATGCCGCAGGCGCGCGCCTTGAGGCGCATGTTGATGTCTTTGGTCACCAGCACGACGGCACGGTCTTTCTGGCGGGCGTGCAGATCGATCAACTGGTTGATGATGATGTTGTCGTTGAGGTGTTCGGGCAGCAGGCTGGTCGGTTCCTGGCGCTTGCTCATCAGGATCGACAGATAGCCCTTGAACACGCCGGTGCCGCGGTCGATGGGCACGCCCTGCTCGACGTCTTCAGGGCAAGCCTCGCCCAGGGTCTTGTCGATCAGGCGAATGGCCTGGCGGCACTCGGCGGCGACCGAGTGCTTGCCATCCTTGAGTTTGTCCAGCTCCTCCAGGACCGTCATCGGAATGGCAACGTGGTGTTCTTCGAAATTCAGCAGTGCATTGGGATCATGGATCAATACATTGGTATCGAGCACGTAAAGGATAGGCTGGTTGGTGGAGGGGCTGCGTCCGTGATCATCCATACTCGCTCACCTTTGTAGAAGCCTGGACACGGCATCATTGAGATCCGTGCCACTGGGGGACCGCCGCAGGCTTCCCTTCAGGCAGGGAGCCGGGGCTCAAGGTGGGTCTTGTGCGACGCCACCTGTGTTGCAGGTTTCGGCGGTCTGACTCAGGTAATACCGCAAAACAGATGACAGAAAAAAGCACTTTGACAGTTTTTTGAAGTTTATTTCACAGTATGACGAATAGCGCTTGGCGGTCGGTGCAGGCACGTTTACATTCATTAATTGCCTGCCTCGGGCGCCTCCTGATTTTCCGGTTGCTGCAACTGCGCAGGGTCCACGCGTTGTACCGGCTGCGCGGTCACAGGCGCCTTGACCGGCCCGCCCTGCGGCTCAGGCTCGGCGGTTTGCTGCACCGCCTCATCCCCTTGCTGCACCGCCTCTGGAGGCTGCTGCACCGCTTCGGGGGTTTCCTGTTGCTTGCCTGACGCCTCCTGTCCGGGCGCAGGCGCCTGCTGCTCTGGCTCCCCGGCGTCCGGTGCTGGCAAAGCCTCAGGATCCGGAGCCTGAGCCGGCTCAGGCGTCGTTTCGGGCTCGGCCTCAGGCGCAGCGGCCGGTTCGGGCTCCGGCTCAGGTTCTGGCTCCACCTCCCGCGACAGGTTGCGGCAGTCTTCCCAGGTCAGTTCACTTTGCGCACTGTTGGCCAGCAACAACGGCAGCGCCGACTGCGCCTGCGCCCCGGAGTCGTGGAACACCACCGTGCCCCTGCGCCACAGCAGCATCAGGGTCTGCACACGGTCGCTGATCTGTGCCGACGTCATGCGCGGCAACTGGTCATGAGCGTCGATGGTCCACAGCGACACGCGCAGATTGCGCGAGCGAAAAAATTCGCCGCTGTCGGCACGTCGGTGCCCGTAAGGCGGGCGGAACAGCGGCACCAGATTGTCCGGCAGCAGCCGTTCGACCAGTTCGGCACTGCGCTGCACCGAGCCCTGCCAGTCACGCCACTGGCTGTGCGAGCGATACTCCCAGCCCTGCACGCCAACACACTGCTGGCGGTACAGGTTCTGGACCGCCCCGATGGAACTGCCGTCCAGGCGTGCCTGCAAGGCCTTGCCCAGCACAAAGAAGGTCGCGGTCATGTTCTGCTGGCGCATGAAGTCGGCCAGCCAGTCGGTGTCACCATTGGCGGCACTGGGGCCGCCTTCGAAGTTGAGCATGAAGGTGCGATCGGGCAGTTCGTCACCGCTCATTTCATCGGAGTTGTAACGGGCGATCTCGCTGCTGGTCTGCGGGAACAGCGCGGCCTTGTACAGCAGTTCGTCCAGGTAAAGCTTGTGAAAGATGGCGCTCGGCGCGGCCCAGGCGGCATAGAACGAATCATCGCCGATCCTGAATTCCTCGGCGCGCTGGCGCAATTGTTCCATGTCCCTGGCATAGACACAGAAATTGGCATCCTCGGTGCAGCTCTTGCGTGCATGACGGAAGTTGACCAGCAAGCGCTCCCACAGGCGGTTGCGCACCAGGTTGAGTGAGGCCACGTTGATGTAGCGCAGCCCCAGGCGCCGCTTGAGGCTGTCTTCATCGAGCTGTTCGCTGGCCCACAGGGCATGGGCAAACGCCAGGATCTCGGCGCGCGAGGCGACATCGAACAGCGCCGGGCTTTCCAGGCGCTCGGGCCACAGGCTGCGATCGACCGTCGCCACCGGCGGCACGGCCGCCTGCACCTTGAACCCCAACAGACATACGCACACTGCCAGAACGATACGCAAATCCGATGCTCCCTCTCTACCGATTGCTGTCCAGATCCGGGCAATGGCACGGACCGAGCCGGCACTATAGCCGATCATGTCCATCATCTCGTGCCCTGCTCTGCATGCAGCCTGCCGATCCGTGACCTTGGGCACTGGAGTGACTAGAATCGCGCCACGCCTTCAGGAGACACGCACATGCTCATGGTGATTTCCCCCGCCAAGACCCTCGACTTCGAGACCCCGCCCACGACCACCCGCCACACCCTGCCGCACTATCTGGACCACTCCCAGGAGCTGATTACCCAGCTTCGCGCACTGGCGCCCCATCAGATCGCCGAGCTGATGCATCTCTCCGACAAGCTGGCCGGCCTGAATGCTGCACGCTTCGGCAGCTGGACGCCGGACTTTACCCTGGACAACGCCAAGCAGGCGTTGCTGGCCTTCAAGGGTGATGTCTACACAGGGCTGGCCGCCGAGACACTCGATGAGGCCGGACTCGACTACGCCCAGCAACACCTGCGCATGCTGTCGGGCCTGTATGGCCTGCTGCGTCCGCTGGACCTTATGCAGCCGTATCGCCTGGAGATGGGCACAAAGCTGGCCAACGCCCGTGGCAAGGACCTGTATGCGTTCTGGGGCACGCGCATCAGCGAGTGGCTGAACCAGGCACTGGCCGACCAGGGCGACGACCTGCTGCTCAACCTGGCCTCGAACGAATATTTTTCAGCGGTCAAGCGCAGCGCCTTGAACGCGCGGATCATCGACACCGAGTTCAAGGACTGCAAGAACGGGCAGTACAAGATCATCAGCTTTTATGCAAAAAAGGCCCGCGGCATGATGAGCCGCTTCGTCATCGACGAGCGGATCGACAGCCCCGATGCCCTCAAGCGATTCGATGTTCAAGGCTATTACTACAGCGCCGAGCACTCCGCCCCTGACAAGCTGGTGTTTTTGCGCGACAACCCGCCCGAGTAATGGCAATACGATGCAGCGCGCCGTTCGCTGCATCGCCCCTGTCAAGTCAGCCTGGCGAACAGTCAGATAAATGGCGTCGATATATCGACAGTTCCGACATACACTTCCTTGCAGTTGCCCAGCGATAAAAAAATAAAGGAATTTTTAATCAATGGCCCCGTGCCGCCCATGTGCAATTGCCATTAATGCACTCACTTGATGAAGTGCCTTTATATAAAGGCTGTCATGAGAATCGCTATCATTGTGCAACTACCGCACCCGTGGGAAAACAATAATAACCGGAATAAAACAGGATGAGCGGATCGGAACTATTGGACAGCCCCTGTGTTCCTACACCCCGTAACAAATAAGGCACGGTGTGCGGCCGACACCCTGAAGTAAAGGCGCAGGTGGTAAACGGCATTACCGCAACGACGTTTGATCCCTGGGATGATCAATGCTGCAGGTATTTCATTAACCCTTCCCTTATCAATGCCAGACAGGACACGCACCGACAGGGCTGTTTCAGCCAGGACAAGACAGCACAGCGCAACGCCGCACGCGTTGCCTGGCGGGTCACGCCTGCCGCTGGACGCCGTCCGGTGCTGATACAGAACGTCCCGATCAGGTGGCGGCCGCCGGCCGCCAACGGGCCATCTGTATCAGGCGTCAGTTGAGTTAGCCTGCGTTAATAGTTGGCAACTCATTACATCAATTGCACATTCGTTAGTTAAGTGCCCGTCCAGTCATCGGCACTCGCTGACGCGGGAAACTGCGAGCCTTATTTATAGCCACCCTCAGTGGCGCCAGGTGTAACGTTCGAGGAGAGTACGATGCGGATCAGTATTTTTGGTTTGGGTTATGTCGGTGCCGTGTGTGCCGGCTGCCTGTCTGCACGGGGTCACGATGTTGTGGGCGTGGATATTTCCAGCGACAAGATTGCACTGATCAACAGCGGTCGATCACCCATCGTCGAACCGGGCCTGGAAGGTCTTTTGCAACAGGGCATCGCCACTGAAAAATTGCGCGGCACTACCGACTTTGCCGAGGCGATCCGGGCCACTGACCTGTCGATGATCTGCGTCGGAACGCCCAGCAAGAAAAACGGTGACCTGGAACTGGACTACATCGAATCGGTGTGCCGCGAAATCGGCTTTGTGCTGCGCGACAAGGCCACCCGCCACACGGTCGTGGTGCGCAGCACGGTGCTGCCCGGCACGGTCGCCAACGTGGTCATCCCGGTGCTTGAAGACTGCTCGGGCAAGAAGGCCGGAGTCGACTTCGGCGTGGCGGTCAACCCGGAATTCCTGCGTGAAAGCACGGCCATCAGTGACTACGACCACCCGCCGATGACCGTCATCGGCGAATACGACACCCTCTCCGGCGACCTGCTGCAGGCGCTGTATGCCGAACTCGACGCCCCGATCATCCGCAAGGACATCGCGGTGGCCGAGATGATCAAGTACACCTGCAACGTCTGGCACGCCACCAAGGTGACCTTCGCCAACGAGATCGGCAACATCGCCAAGGCAGTCGGCGTCGATGGCCGCGAGGTGATGAACGTGGTCTGCCAAGACAAGACCCTCAACCTTTCGCAGTACTACATGCGCCCCGGCTTCGCCTTTGGCGGTTCGTGCCTGCCCAAGGACGTGCGCGCCCTGACCTACCGTGCCAGCAGCCTGGATGTCGAGGCGCCGCTGCTCAACTCACTGATGCGCAGCAATGGCGAGCAGGTGCAGAACGCCTTCAACATTGTCGCCAGCCACGACACCCGCAAGGTCGCCCTGCTGGGCCTGAGCTTCAAGGCCGGCACCGATGACCTGCGCGAAAGCCCGCTGGTGGAGCTGGCCGAGATGCTGATCGGCAAGGGCTTCGAGCTGAGCATCTACGACAGCAATGTCGAGTACGCCCGCATGCACGGCGCCAACAAGGAATACATCGAATCGAAGATCCCCCACGTGTCCTCGTTGCTCAATGCCGACTTCGACCAGGTCATCGACCACTCGGACGTGATCATCCTGGGCAACCGTGACGAGCGCTTCCGTGCCCTGGCCGACCAGGCACCGGAAGGCAAGCATGTCGTCGACCTGGTGGGCTTCATGACCCGAGCCACCGCGAAAAACGGTCGCAGTGAAGGCATCTGCTGGTAAGCAGCGGCAAGCGGCAAGCTGCAAGTTCAAGCCGTGGTGCTTCTACTTGCAGTTTGCAACTGATTCAAGGATGTGAATTATGCAAAGGCTCAAGCACGGCCTGCTGCAGGCCGCCGGTTGGCTGTTTTACCTGACCTTGCTGCTGGCACTGGTCATTGTGTTGCCCGCCAGTATTTTCGATTCGCAATCGAAGCACTTCATTTTCCTGATCGGTATCGTCGGTCTCTGGCGCTACTCGATGGGCGCCACGCATTTTGTGCGTGGCATGCTGTTTCTCTACGTGGTGTACCCGCACCTGCGGCGCAAGATGCGCAAACTGGGCCGGGCGGCCGACCCGTCGCATGTGTTCCTGATGGTCACCAGCTTTCGCATCGATGCGCTGACCACCGCCCAGGTCTACAGCTCGGTGATCCGCGAGGCGATCGACTGCGGCCTGCCGACCACGGTGGTCTGCTCGCTGGTGGAGATGAGCGACGAACGGCTGGTCAAGAGCTTGTGGACGCGCATGAATCCGCCTGAACGGGTCAGCCTGGATTTCGTGCGCATTCCCGGCACCGGCAAGCGCGACGGCCTGGCCTATGGCTTTCGGGCCATCTCCAGGCACATGCCCGACGCACGCGCCGTGGTGGCGGTCATCGATGGCGACACCGTGCTCAGTGAAGGGGTGGTCAACAAAACCGTGCCGTGGTTCCAGCTGTTCGACAGCGTCGGTGGCCTGACCACCAACGAGTTCTGCGAAGTGCGCGGCGGCTACATCATGAGCGAATGGCACAAGCTGCGCTTCGCCCAGCGGCACATCAACATGTGCTCAATGGCGCTGTCGCGCCGGGTGCTGACCATGACCGGACGGATGTCGGTGTTTCGCGCCTCGGTGGTCACCAACCCGCAATTCATCGCCGACGTTGAAAGCGACTCACTGCACCACTGGCGCCTGGGCACCTTCCGTTTTCTGACCGGTGACGACAAGTCCAGCTGGTTCAGCCTCATGCGCCTGGGCTACGACACCTTCTACGTGCCGGATGCGGCGATCAATACCGTCGAGCACCCGCCGGAAAAAAGCTTTTTCAAGGCCAGCCGCAAATTGATGTACCGCTGGTATGGCAACAACCTGCGGCAGAACTCCCGTGCCCTGGGCCTGGGCGTCAATCGCCTCGGGCTGTTCACCAGCGTGGTGCTGCTCGACCAGCGCGTGTCGATGTGGACCTCGCTGCTGGGCCTGACCGTGGCCATTCTCGCCAGCCTCAAGTACGGCGGCACCTTCCTGCTGGTGTACCTGCTGTGGATCGGCATCACGCGCCTGATCCTGACCCTGCTGCTGGCCTGTTCGGGGCATCGCATCGGCCCGGCCTACCCGCTGATTCTCTATTACAACCAGATCGTCGGCGCGCTGATGAAGATCTACGTGTTCTTCCGCCTCGACCGTCAGTCCTGGACGCGCCAGGACACCCGACTCAGTCGCGACATGGCCAGCTTCCAGGGCTGGTTCAACACCTGGTCATCACGAACGATGACCTTTTCGGCCGGCAGTATTTTTGTCGCCGTGCTGCTGACCATGGTCTGACCGGACCTCTGAAGCCATCGATCAATCAGGAAGCCTCACCATGAATACAGCCGTGAATGCCAACGTCGTGCATGAATCCGAAGCTCAGCGTCAACACGCCCGGGTCAAGCTGCCGGCCAGGCTGCGCCTGCTCAACGGTGCCCCCAATGCGCCTCTGGTGCGCGTCGAAGACTTGTCGGCCGGTGGCCTGAGCTACATCGCCCCGGCCTGCGAGAAACTGAAGGTCGGCGAAGTGATCAAGGCGCGCCTGCAGTTTCTGATCGACAACCTGGGGCTGGCCATGGACGTCGAACTGCAGATCCGCTCGATCAACCCCACGACCCACCGCGTCGGCTGCCAGTTCCAGAACCTCGAACCCAGGGACATCGCTACCCTGCGCCACCTGATCACCTCGCACCTGGCCGGCGACATCGTCAGTGTCGGTGAAGTGCTGGCAACCCTGCAGCGCGACAACTTCACTCAGGCACGCAAGCACAAGGCCGGCGACAGCGGCATGGGCGTGTTCGGCCGGCTGCGGGCGGTGACCTTCAGCCTGGGGATTTTCATCGTCGCTCTGGGCGCCGCCGGTTTCGTGCTCAAGACCGTGTACGACCTGTACTTCGTCAGCCATGCCACTGCCGGCCTGGTCAGCGTACCGGGCATGGAAGTGACCATGCCCCGCGAAGGCACCCTGCAAAGCCTGGTGGCCTCTGAACAGGCGGTACAAAAAGGCGCGCCGCTGGCCTCGTTCAACACCAACATGCTGGAAATGCTCAAGGGCGGCCTGACCGGCGAAGACCTGGACCCGGCCAGGATCGAACAGCTCTATGGCCGCCAGATGAGCGGCACCCTGACCAGCCCATGCGACTGTCTCGTGGCCCGCCAGCTGGTTGCCGACGGCCAGTATGCCGCCAAGGGCCAGGTGATCTTCCAGTTGGTGCCGCGCGACACCCAGGCCACTGTCGAGGCGCGCTTCACCTATCGCCAGTTCAAGGACATCAAACCCGGCACGCCGGTCAGTTTCCAGGTCGCCGGCGAAGAGCAGATGCGCACGGGCCGCGTGGTCAGCAGCAGCAACCTGACCAACGCTGAACTGTCGAGCGACATTCGCGTGCAGATCAAGCCTGACGAGGCCCTCAGCAGCACCCTGGCAGGCCGTCCGGTGGACGTGATCAGCGATCGCGGCCCGTCCATGAACTGGCTGATCGACAAAGCCATGGCCGCAGGTCTGTAATCATGAACCGCGCACCTCAACGTCCGTCGACTCCTACCGGGCTGTCCCCTTCGACGCTGGGCCTGGCCGTTGCCTTGAGCCTGGGCCTGAGCGGCTGCGTCGGCCTGCCCGACCTGCGCCTGGCCAACGAGGCCCTGCAAAACGGCAACATCACCCTGGCCGAGCACAATTACCGGCAACTGGCCGACCTGGGCTATGACGAGGCCAAGGTCGGGCTGGCCGATATCCAAGTCGCCAGCCGTGATCCGGCGGCGCTTGTGCAGGCCGAAGCCACCTACCGCGAGGCGGCGGCCAGGCTGCCCCGCGCCCAGTCGCGCCTGGGCCGCCTGCTGGTGGCCAAGCCGGCGGCCACCCAGGCCGAACACCAGGAAGCCGAGCGACTGCTCAAACAGGCCTTTGCCCACGGGGAATCCGGGGCGTTGATGGCCCTGGCCACGCTCTACCTGCAATCGCCACAGAGCTTTCCCGAGGTCGATGTCCAGCAGCAGATCAGCCAGTGGCGCGAGCAAGGCTACGCCGAAGCGGGCCTGGCGCAGATTGCCCTGTACCGTAGCCTGGGCACCTACGCCCAGCACCTGGACGAAATCGAAGGCATCTGCAAGCCGGTGCTGGCCAGCGCCGACTCGTGTTATGTCGAGCTGGCCACCGTGTACCAGACCCGTGGCCAGGCCGAGCCGCAAAAAGCACTGCTCCAACAGCTCAACAGCGCCCACGCCGCCGGTCGCGTCGATGCCCAGCGGGTCGACAGCGTGGCGCGGGTGCTGGGCGACGCCGAGATCGGCACGCCTGACCCACAAGGCGCCCAGCAACTGCTCGAAGGCATCGCGCCCGGTTACCCGGCCTCGTGGGTCACGCTGGCCAGGCTGATCTACGACTTTCCCGAGCGGGGTGATGTCGACACGCTGATGGAGTACCTGGACAACGGCCGCGCCGCCGACCAGCCACGGGCCGAACTGCTGCTGGGACGGATCTACTACGAAGGCAAGTGGTTGCCGGCCGATGCCGCCAAGGCCGAGCAGCACCTCATCAAGGCCACTGCCACCGAGATCTCGGCGCACTACTACCTGGGGCAACTGTACCGGCGCGGTTACCTGGGCCATGTCGCCCCGCAAAAAGCCGTGGACGAACTGCTGATCGCCGCCCGTGGCGGCCAGAGCAGCGCCGACTACGCCCTGGCGCAGTTGTTCTCGCAGGGCCGTGGCATCCGCCCCGACCCGGTCAACGCCTGGGTCTTCAGCCAACTGGCCCTGGCCCGTGGCACGGCGCCCGACAGCGAACTGCTCCAGCACATCAACCAGCAACTGCCACCGGAACGCCTCGCCACAGCCCAAGCCTTGCTCGAACGCGAACAGCACGTCCGGGGTGCAACCGCCAGCCAGAGCGCGCTGGTCCTGCAAACCCTGCAAAACGACAACGCTGAGGAAGCCCTATGAAGCTCAACCCCCTGATGGCTGCCGGCATGGGCCTTGGGTTTACCCTGCTGTGGGCGTGCCCGACCCTGGCCGCCCTGACCGAAGAACAGAACGTCGGCCTGGAAGCCAGGATCACCGCACAAAGCGAAGACGACCGCGACCTGGGCACCCGGTCGGGCGGTGACGTCAACGGCATCGGCCTGGATCTGCGCCCGTGGGTGTATGGCGAGCGCGGCGCCTGGAGCGGTTATGCGATGGGCCAGTTGGTGACCGCCACCGACATCATCCAGACCGACCCGCTGGAACAGACCGCCACCAACAGCCGTGGTCAGAGCGGCACGCAAGTGGCCCGTGGCAACGCCAGCGAGCGCGAGGTCGACAAGAGCTACGCCGCCCTGCGCGAGTTCTGGGTCGGCTACAGCGGCTTTACCCCCTACCCCGGCGAGATCCTCAAGGTCGGTCGCCAGCGCCTGCGCAACGACGACGGTCAGTGGCGCGACGTGAACATCGAGGCCATCAACTGGACCTTCGACACCACCTTGCTGCGCGCCGACCTCGGCGCTGCCCAGCGCTTCAGTGAGTACCGCACCGACCTGACCGAACTGGCCCCGGAAGACGAAGACCGCCAGCACCTGTTCGGCTCGGCCAGCTACCAGTGGGCACCGGGGCACTGGGCCGGCATTCGCGCGCACCACAGCCACGACGATGGCAAGCTCAAGCGCAGCGGCGAAGTGCTTGACGACCTGGACAAGACCGCCAATGGCGACCTGACCTGGCTGGGCCTGCAGGCTGACAGCGACGCCTTCAACCACCGCAACACCCACACCCTCAACTACTGGGGCAGTCTGACCTGGCTGACCGGCGAGCGCGACGAAACCGGCGCCACCTATGACGCCAACACCGACCAGTACCTGGCCGGTGACAAACGCAGCCGCAACGTCGATGGCTGGGCCACCGACCTGGGCCTGCGCCTGCGCCTGGACCCGCAATGGCAGGTCGGCGCGGCCTACTCGCGGGCCAGCAAGCACTACGAGCAGACCGGCCTGGAAAGCAACCGCTCGAACTGGACCGGCACGCGCTCGCGGGTGCATCGCTTCGGCGAAGCGTTCCAGGGCGAAATGGCCAACGTCGAGACCGGCTCGCTGTTCGCCTCCTGGCAGATGAACGACGAGTACGACGCCTCGCTGATCTATCACAAATTCCGCCGCGTCGACGGCCATGCACGGATCGGCGGTGCCGGGATCAACCCGACCCAGGAACAGTTCGATGCCAGCGGCATCCCGACCAACACCTTCAGTTCGCTGCCCCTGGAAGACGGGCGCAAGGACCTTGGCCAGGAGATGGACCTGGTGGTCACCAAGTACTTCAAGCAGGGCCTGCTGCCGACAGCCATCAGTCAGTCGGTCGATGAGCCTTCGGCACTGATCCGCCTGCGCGCCGGGGTGTTCAAGCCGGGCGATGCCTACCACAGCGACGTGGACAGCTACATGTACCGGGCCATCGTCGATGTCATCTGGCGCTTCTGATGCCAGCGGTCTCCAAGGAGTGCGATGAGATGAACAGTCACCCAAGCAATGCCCGTCACCGGCCCTGGTCGCAGGCCCTGCTCGAAAGCGCCGTGCTGGGCAGCGCGCTGCTGATGGCCGGCGTGGCGCTGGCGAGCCCCCCCGCCGTGTCGGAGCCTGCCCGGGCGGTGGCCAAGGAACTGCAACAGGCCAAGACCTACACCATCAGCAGCCCGCCGGTCGAACCCTTGGCGCTGCGCAAACCCGTGCTGCCCGACCTGTCCGGCTACACCACCGAGGCGGCCCTGCAACAGATCCAGCGCAGCACGCCGGGCAAGGTGCGGGTCACGCGGATGATGGAAGAAGCCAATGGCATGAAGGAGTTCGTCGGCGGCGACAACAAGATGGCCGAGTGGGTCGCGCGCCAGCGCGGCATTCCGCAGATCATCGTGGTGCAGGACGGTTATGCCAGCCTGCAGGATGTGGCGCGCCAGGTGCCCAGGCACCTGCTCAGCGAAGTGTCGCCCGGCGTGTTCGTCGCCCGCGTGCCGATCCTGGTCAAGGACACCGGCACCCTGGAAATCGACCAACGCACCCGCGAGCTGCGCCTGTCGCAGGAACGCGGCGCGTTCATCGTCAACGAAGGCAGGCTGCTGATCACCCGTTCGCAGGTCAATGGCTGGAACGAAACCCGCAATGCGCTGGCGACCTGGCGCCGGCCCCGGGAATTCCGGCCGTTCCTGCTGGCCTGGGGCGGCTCGCACACCTGGATCACCAGTACCCGCATGACCAGCCTGGGCTACGACCAGAGCAAGTCCTACGGGGTCAGCATTTCGCAGTACCCCCCCAATGCCGCCAGGGTGCTCAAGCGCCCCGAGCCCACCGGCTGGATTGTCGATTCGCAGTTTGCCGACCTGTGGTACGGCTTCTACTGCTATGAAACCCAGGGGTTCGTCATCAAGGGCAACACCTACCGCGACAACATCGTCTACGGCATCGACCCGCACGACCGCTCGCACGGCCTGATCATTGCCGAGAACACCGTGCACGGCACGAAAAAGAAGCACGGGATCATCGTCTCGCGCGAGGTGAACGACAGTTTCATCTTTCGCAACAAGAGCTACGGCAACCAGCTCTCCGGCGTCATGCTCGACCGCAATAGCGTCAACAACATCGTGGCCGACAACGACATCTACCAGAACCACACCGACGGCATCACCCTGTACGAAAGCGGCGACAACCTGCTGTGGGGCAACCGGGTGGTTGCCAACCGCCGCCACGGCATCCGCGTGCGTAACAGCACCAACATCAAGCTCTACAACAATTTCGCCATGGGCAACGGCCTGGTGGGTGTCTATGGCCACATCAAGGACCTGAGCGACACCGACCGTGACATCCAGTTGGACCCGTTCGACACCCAGGTGTCGTTGCTGGTGGTCGGCGGCGAACTGGCCGGCAACGGTTCAGGCCCCTTGTCGATCGATTCGCCCCTGAGCATCGAGCTTTACAACGTCGCCATGCTGGCGCCGACCAAGGCCAACGGCATCACCCTCAACGGCATCCTGGGCGAGAACCAGGCACAGATTCTCGACCTGCTGGTGCGCCAGAAAAAAGCCGTGCTGATCGACCCCGTTGAAAACCAGACCGAGCTGCGCGAATGAGCCGAGGAATTGTCATGCACACCCCATTGATCAAATGGCTCGGCCTGTCAGGCCTGACCGCGGCGCTGCTGGCGGCCGCCGGTACTGTCCGTGCCGATGCCCAGGTGCCGGCCTTTACCGCCCAACCCTGCTGCCAGCTGTGCCCGGCCGCTCATAACGCCAAAAACTACACCACCCGCTACCAGCAGAACTTCACCACGCTGATCCAGGCCGAAGGCGACTGGCTGTTTCGTACCCGCGAAGACCTGCGCACCGACTTCGGCACCAGCGCGCTGGGCTACAAGCGCCTGCAACAACTGCAACGTGCGTTCAAGCGCCGCGGCGTCGAGCTGGTGGTGGTCTACCAGCCCACGCGCGGGCTGGTAGACCGCAACAAGCTGCTGCCGGCCGACCGCGAGAAGTTCGCCTACGACACCGCATTGAAAAACTACCAGGCCATGCTCGGGCGCTTTAGCAAGATGGGCTACTGGGTGCCGGACCTGTCGCCGCTGGCCAATGAAAACGAAGCCCACGATTTCTACTTTCGCGGCGACCAGCACTGGACCCCGTACGGCGCCCAGCGCACCGCCAGGCGAGTGGCCGAGACCGTCAAGCAGATCCCGGCCTACGCCGACATTCCCAAGCGTGAGTTCGAGAGCAGCAAATCCGGGCGCATGGGCAAGACTGGCACCCTGCACAACATGGCCGGGCAGTTGTGCGGCACCAGCTACGCCGTCCAGTACATGGACCAGTTCGCCACCGAACCCAAGGGTGAGGCCGGCGACAGCGACCTGTTCGGCGATGGCGGCAACCCTGAGATCACGCTGGTGGGCACCAGCCACAGTGGCAAGAACTACAACTTCGGCGGTTTCCTGCAGGAGTACCTGAGCGCCGACGTGCTCAACGTGGCCTTTCCCGGCGGTGGCCTGGAAGGTGCGATGATCCAGTACCTGGGCAGCGAGGAATTTCGCAACAACCCGCCCAAGGTACTCATCTGGGAGTTCTCGCCGCTGTACCGCCTGGACCAGGAAAGCGTCTGGCGGCAGATGCTGGCATTGCTCGACAACGGTTGCGAAGGCAAGCCGGCGCTGCTCAGTCGCCAGATGAGCCTCAAGCCCGGCAACAACGAGGTACTGGTCAATGGCACCCACGGCATCAAGTCCATTCGCAACGGCGACCATCAGGTCGACATCCGCTTCGAGGACCCTTCGGTCAAGTTGTTGCAGGCGCGCCTGTGGTACATGAATGGCCGCCACGAAGACCTGAAGCTTGAAAAACCCGAGACCACTGACACCGACGGCCGCTTCGCCTTCCAGTTGCGCGAAGACGAAGACTGGGCCAACCAGCAACTGCTGGCAGTGGAAATCCAGGGACCGAACCCTGGCACGCCGGCGCTGAAGATCAAGGCCCAGCTGTGTAAACGCAACGGGTTCGCCAGCCCTGCGCAACAGACGGCGCAAGCCGGACAATGAGGACTTTTATGCAGACGCGCAAAACCCTGGGCCCTGCCCTGCTGTCGCTGGCCTTGCTGGCCTCGGCCTCGCTGCCCGCCCACGCCTGGAACGCAGGCGCAGCGCCTGTGCCAGCGTTGATCCCGCCTGCGGGCTATTCGGCACCGATCGAGCAGATGAAGACCGGCGAGCACAGATTCAGTTGTGCCCCGATCCCCACGCCCTATACCGGCGAGCTGGTGTTTCGCAGCAAGTACGAAGGCTCGGACAAGGCCCGCTCGACCCTCAACGAGTTGGCCGAGAAGGCCTTCCGCTCGGCCACCCAGGACATCACCGACCTGGAGCGCGGTATCAGCAAGGTGGTGATGCAATACATGCGCGACGGCCGGCCGGAACAGCTGGACTGCTCGCTGAACATGCTCACCGCCTGGGCACGGGCCGGCGCGCTGGAGTCACAGCAGTACAACCACACCGGCAAGTCGATGCGCAAATGGGCACTGGGCAGCCTGTCGGCCGCTTACCTGCGCCTGAAGTTTTCCGACTCGCGCCCCTTGGCCAACCACACCCAGCAAGCGGCCGAAATCGAAGCCTGGTTCAGCACACTGGCCGACCAGGTGGTGCGCGACTGGAGCCACCTGCCGCTGGAGAAGATCAACAACCACTCCTACTGGGCCGCCTGGTCGGTCATGGCCACCGCCGTGGCCACCAACCGTCGCGACCTGTTCGACTGGTCGGTGCAGCAATTCAAGGTCGCCGCCCATCAGGTCGATGCCGAGGGCTTTTTGCCCAACGAACTCAAGCGCCGTGAACGCGCACTGGCCTACCACAACTATTCACTGCCGCCGCTGGCCATGATCGCCAGCTTCGCCCAGGCCAACGGTGTGGACGTGCGCCCGGAAAACAACGGCGCGCTCAAGCGCCTGGGCGACCGGGTACTGGCCGGCGTCGAGGACCCGGACGCCTTCGCCGAGCGCGGCGGCCAGAAGCAGGACATGACCGACCTGAAAAAGGACCCGAAATTCGCCTGGCTGGAACCGTACTGCTCGCTCTACGCCTGCGATGCCCGGGTGCTGGAAAAAAAGCACGAGAAGCAACCGTTCAAGACCTTTCGCCTGGGCGGCGACCTGACCCGGGTCTACGACCCCCGTCACGACCGCGACGGCAGGTAGGAGCGCGCTCTGCCCGCGACCGAGTGCGCAGCGCTCGCAAAATCTCGGAAACGCTGAAAATTTTGACTGTGAACACATTCAAGATTTTGGAAACGCTGAAAATTTACGACTGCTAACGCAGCCGGTCGCGGGCAAGCGCGCTCCTACACAGCAAGTGAGTTTCAACCCCCCATTTGCGTGGGGGGGTTTGGGGGGGCTTTGGCCCTTGGATGTCTGTTGCACCCTCGGAGACGAAGACATGGTCTTTTCATCCAATGTGTTCCTGTTTCTGTTCCTGCCGGTCTTTCTCGGCGTGTACTACCTGAGCGGGCAACGCTATCGCAACCTGTTGCTGCTGTTGGCCAGCTACCTCTTCTACGCCTGGTGGCGGGTCGATTTCCTCGCGCTGTTCATTGCCGTCACCGTGTGGAACTACTGGATCGGCCTGAAGGTGGGCGCCGCGGGCGTGCGCACCCGACCGGCCCGGCGCTGGCTGTTGCTGGGCGTGGCGGTCGACCTGGGCATCCTGGGCTATTTCAAGTACGCCAACTTCGGCGTCGACAGCCTCAACGCGATCATGACCTCGATGGGCCTGGAGCCCTTCATCCTGACGCACGTGCTGCTGCCGATCGGCATTTCGTTCTACATTTTCGAGTCCATCAGCTACATCATCGATGTCTATCGCGGTGATACGCCGGCCACCCGCAACCTGATCGATTTCGCGGCGTTCGTGGCGATCTTCCCGCACCTGATCGCCGGCCCCGTGCTGCGCTTTCGCGATCTGGTCGACCAGTTCAACCACCGCACCCACACGCTGGACAAGTTCTCCGAAGGCTGCACGCGCTTCATGCAGGGCTTCATCAAGAAAGTGTTCATCGCCGACACCCTGGCGGTGGTGGCCGACCACTGTTTTGCCCTGCAAAACCCCACCACGGGCGACGCCTGGCTGGGCGCGCTGGCCTACACCGCGCAGCTATATTTCGACTTCTCCGGCTACAGCGACATGGCCATCGGCCTGGGGTTGATGATGGGCTTTCGCTTCATGGAAAACTTCCAGCAGCCCTACATCAGCCAGTCGATCACCGAGTTCTGGCGGCGCTGGCACATCAGCCTGTCGACCTGGCTGCGCGACTACCTGTACATCACCCTGGGGGGCAACCGCGGTGGCCAGCTCGCCACCTACCGCAACCTGTTCCTGACCATGCTGCTGGGCGGGCTGTGGCATGGCGCCAATATCACCTACGTGATCTGGGGCGCCTGGCACGGCCTCTGGCTGGCCATCGAAAAAGCCGTGGGCCTCAATACAAAACCCTGGGCATTCAACCCCGTTCGCTGGGCGCTGACCTTTGTGCTGGTGGTGATCGGCTGGGTCATCTTCCGCGCCGAAAACCTGCACGTGGCGATGCGCATGTATGGCGCCATGTTCAGCTTCGGCGACTGGCAGCTGTCGGAGCTGACCCGCGCCAACCTCACCGGCCTGCAAGTGGCCACCCTGGCGCTGGCCTACGCGACCCTGGCGTTCTTCGGCCTGCGCGACTTCTACACCCAGCGCCCGGCACGGCCGGCCACAACCTGTGCCGACGGCCCGGCCAGCGATCAGCCCGGCACGCTCAAGGCCGTACCGGGTGATGCCCCCGGCAGCCTGCATCAGCCTGGCTACACCGTGGGCCGCGAAGCGCAGGTGCAACCGGCGTACTGGCAGGCCGACTGGCCACGCTATGCCATGCGCGGGCTGATCCTGCTGCTGTTCGTGGCCTCGATCCTGAAACTGTCGGCGCAGAGCTTCTCGCCGTTCCTGTACTTCCAGTTCTGAGGCGCCTGAGATGACCCGTTCATTACGCATCCTCTACGTCGCGGTGTTCATGGGCCTGTTGCTGGTGCTGGGCCTCTGGTCGCTGCGCAGCCTCATGCATTTTTCGCCCCCGCCCGGCACGACGGTGCTGGACGGCAAATGGACCAAGGCGGCCGAGACCCACTACGACGATGAGTTCCCGATCAAGCGCCTGGGCACCAACCTGTGGGCGGCGCTGGACTACCAGTTGTTCAACGAAGGCCGCCCCGGCGTGGTGGTCGGTGAAGACCAGTGGCTGTTCAGCGATGAAGAGTTCGACGCCATTGCCGGCGGCGAGCACAACCTGCAAGAAAACCTGGCCCTGGTGCGCGGCGTGCAAGAGACGCTGCGCCAACAGGGTTCGCGCCTGGTGCTGGCGATTGTCCCGGCCAAGACCCGCCTGTACCCCGAGCACATCGGCGAGCACACCCCGGCGCGCCTGCACCGCGACCTCTACCAGCGTTTTCATCAGCACGTGGCGCAGGCCGGGATCGTCGCGCCGGACCTGCTCACCCCGCTGCAACAGGCCAAACAACGCGGCCAGGTGTTCCTGCGCACCGACACCCACTGGACGCCGCTGGGCGCTGAGGTGGTTGCACAGCAACTCAGTCAGAGCATTGCCCGCCAGGCGCCGCTGAACGTCGAGCCGCAGGCATTTGTCACTGCGGACCTTGGCACCTCGGACTACAAGGGCGACCTGACCCGCTTCCTGCCCCTGGACCCGCTGTTCAGCCACCTGCTGCCCCGGCCCGACACGCTGCAAAAACGCAGCACCGAAGCGGCCGATACGGGCACTGAAAGCGACGACGCCTTGTTTGCCGACGCCGAGATTGCCGTGGGCCTGGTCGGCACCAGCTACAGCGCCAACCCCAACTGGAACTTTGCCGGCGCCCTCAGGCAGGCCCTGCGCAGCGACGTGGTCAATTACGCCGAGGACGGCCACGGGCCGGTCTTGCCGATGCTCAAGTACCTGCAGAGCGAAGGCTTCAAGCACAACCCGCCGTCGGTGGTGATCTGGGAATTTCCCGAGCGCTACCTGCCGGTGCACAACGACCTGGGCGAGTTTGACGCCCAGTGGATCGCCGCGTTGAAGAAACCCCGCAACACCCCACAGAACCTGGCCGCAACGGCCGGACCATCCGAGTCGCCCATACGGGCGCAACACTGAAGAGGACTGCCCTATGACCTTACTGAATACTGCCGCAGGCTTGACCGCCAATCGCCTGCTCAAGCGCGCAGCCCTGGTACTGGGCCTGAGCCTGTCTTCGCTGCAGGTCATGGCCGCCGGCGATGCCGCGCTGTACCCGACCGCACCCAAGGGCTCGACATTCATCCGGGTCTATAACGCCGGCAACAGCGAAATCAGCGCGACCATCGGCAACACCAGCCTCAAGGACATCGCGCCCTTGGGCAGCACCGCGTTCAGCTTCATGCCCCAGGGTGATTACACCGCCCGGCTGGGCAGCCAGAGCCTGCCGGTGAAGCTTGAGGGCAATCATTACTACACGCTGGTCAACCACGCCAACGGCCAGCCACAACTGGTGGAAGAGTCGCCGTTCAAGAACAGGCAAAAATCCCTGGTGCGCGTGCAGAACCTCAGCGACCAGGCCCTGAGCCTCAAGACCGCCGATGGCAAGACCGACGTGGTCAAGGCGGTGGCCGCCAAAGGCACCGGCGAGCGCGAGATCAACCCGGTGAAAGTGAGCCTGGCGCTGTACAGCGGCGACAGGAAAGTCAGTGACCTCAAGCCTGTGGCCCTGGAGCGCGGTGAGGCCGCCGTGCTGTACGTCACCGGCAATGGCAGCAACCTGTCGCCGGTCTGGGTCAAGCCATCGGCGCAGACCCGTTGAGCAGGACCGATCGGCGGCCGGCCGTGCGATGAGGAGCAACACCCATGCAGACAAGACGCAGCACCGGCCTGCGACGCAGTACGCGTCAACCATGCCATGCACCCTCTATTGAAAACGATTGGAGACACAACATGATCCCGGTAATCCTGTCAGGCGGTAGCGGTTCTCGACTCTGGCCTCTGTCGCGCAAGCAGTTTCCCAAGCAGTTCCTGGCCCTGACCGGCGAGCACACGCTGTTCCAGCAGACCCTGCAACGCCTGGCATTCGACGGCATGCAGGCGCCCATCGTGGTGTGCAACAAGGATCATCGCTTTATCGTCAACGAGCAATTGAGCGCGCTGAAGCTGGACACCCAGGCCATCATCATGGAGCCCTTCGGGCGCAACACGGCCCCGGCCGTGGCGCTGGCGGCGATGACGCAGGTCAATCAGGGCAATGACCCGCTGTTGCTGGTGCTGCCGGCCGACCATGTGATCGACGACCAGAAAGCGCTGCAACGCGCCCTGGCCCTGGCCACTGTGGCCGCCGAACGTGGCGAAATGGTGCTGTTCGGCGTGCCGGCGACCCGGCCGGAAACCGGCTACGGCTATATCAAGTCAGGCCCTGATTCGGGGCTGCCCGAGGGCGTGCGGCGGGTGCAGAGTTTCGTCGAGAAACCCGATGAAAAACGCGCCGTCGAGTTCGTCGAGGACGGCGGTTATTTCTGGAACAGCGGCATGTGCCTGTTCCGCGCCAGCCGTTACCTTGAAGAGCTGAAAAAGCACGATCCGGACATCTACGACACCTGCCTTTTGACCCTGGAACGCAGCCAGCAGGAAGACGGTACCGTCGACATTGACCAGGCCACGTTCGCCTGCTGCCCGGACGATTCGATCGACTACGCGGTCATGGAAAAGACCCAGCGCGCCTGCGTGGTGCCACTCAGCGCCGGCTGGAGCGACGTGGGCTGCTGGGCCTCGCTCTGGGCGGTGCATCAAAAGGACATCGACGGCAATGTCACCAAGGGCGATGTGGTGCTGCAGGACAGCCGCAACTGCATGATCCACGGCAACGGCAAACTGGTGTCGGTGATCGGCCTGGACAACATCGTGGTGGTCGAGACCAAGGATGCGATGCTGATCGCGCACAAGGACAAGGTCCAGGGCGTCAAGCAGATGGTCAACACCCTCACCACACAGGGTCGCAGCGAAACCCAGAATCACCTGGAGGTCTACCGCCCGTGGGGCTCCTACGACTCGGTGGACATGGGCGGGCGCTTCCAGGTCAAGCGCATCTCGGTCAAGCCCGGCGCCAGCCTGTCGCTGCAGATGCACCACCACCGCGCCGAGCACTGGATCGTGGTGTCCGGCACCGCGCAGGTGACCTGCGACGAGAACGTGTTTCTGCTCACCGAAAACCAGTCGACCTACATCCCCATCGCCTCGGTGCACCGCCTGAAAAACCCCGGCAAGATCCCGCTGGAAATCATCGAGGTGCAGTCGGGCAGTTACCTGGGCGAAGACGACATCGAGCGCTTCGAGGACGTTTATGGACGTTCCGGGCCTGTTGAAGCCGGCGTGAAGACCCAGACCCTGGCGCGTTGAATCGAGCCTGAAGGCATCGCTGAAACAACGACAACCCTGCGCGGGGCAGGGTTGTCGATTGGGCCCAGAGGTTGGTTAGCACTGACAATGACTTGCGTTGGCGTCGCGGCGTTCCCAGAGGCGCCCGGCAAGTTACTTGGGCGCCACAAATGTATAGGGAATAGAACTTGGCATCGTGTGCCAATTACTGCCGGTGAGCTTAAGCGCGGCACTCAGGGTGGCCACATCACCGGCCTTGAAGGGTTTTGTCACTGTCGCCTTCGCGCGCGTAGGTGTATTTCTTACGAAAGGTACATTAACCAGGGCCGTCTGACCGGAGAGGTCAGTGCTGTCCAAATGCATGTTGACCCTTTCATACCGATCACTGTCAAACGCAGGCAACACCAAAACAAGGTCTTGCCCCACTTCAAGTGTATCGTCTGGCCCGGCATCAGCCACAAACGGAACGGGATACGGCAGCCCCTGGATGTCGGGAGGATCTTGCGTCTCGACACCTTCTTTGTCGGTACCTGATGGCTTATGAGTGTTCATCCTGTCAACCTCGACGGTCAATTACAATTAATCACTTCCATGAATGAGTACTGTAAAAGAACACGCTGATCCCGAGCACTCATAAACCTGCCAGTACACGACACTAATAAGGTGTGCTAAAGCCTTTTTTATCACTGAGGCCTCCAGGCCCATGCCCTGCAATCATCGAAACATGAAGGGCCGACCGTTTATCAGCGCCTGTCATAAATGACAGTAGATGCCCACTTCCCGACGTGGTTAAAGTCGCTGATTGCCAGAAACGATGTCAGTGAGGAGTCGAGATGAGCATTCTGCTTGCCCAGATAGACGCGTCGCTACCGGCACCCTGTGTCGTTGAGAGCCGCGAACAGGTCATCGACCTGGATGCGCCTTTTTGTATTGAACTGCCGGCCCTCGACAGCCGATCCTATGACGCCGTGGTCCTGGCCCTGGTCTGCACCGAAGGCACCCAGTTGCGGGCCTGGGCCATCAAGGAAGCCAGGTTCAAGCGTGGCAAGCCGACACAGGCGCATTTCGACAACCAGCACTTGATGTGCCCTTTTGATCGACAGATGCAGGCCTGTGCCAGGGCTTACCTGCATCGACACGACAAGGATCGCTGGGTTATGGCGCCTGACTCGGACCTGTACAGTTTCTGAACCCTTCGGGCACAGGCAGGTCTGGTTCGCTTTGGGGTAGGATGACGCGCATCTTTACGCGGAGCATTCACCCTATGCTGATCGGCATCCTGCTTGTCCTTACCTGGCTGATCCTGCTGCTGCGCTACCCGGCCAAGGCCCTGCCGGTCTCGCTGGTGGCTGCCGTGGCGCTGGGCCTGGTCGCCACCTTTGTGATCTGGCAGGACAGCCAAGAAACCCGCCAGCTCGAACGCCTGGACCTGCGCCTGACCCATGCCCCACAGACCTGCCCGGCCGACCGGCCCTTGCAGGTCAGCCTGACCAACACCAATGCGGTGCCGCTGCTGGAATTGCGCTGGCGCGTGGCGGCGTATGTGCCCGGCGACACGGTGAACCTGGTTGACAACACCTACACTTCGGCCCGCTATCGCGGCCCCGGTGAACTGCAGGCCGGTGCCACCTGGCAGGAATGCCTGCCGCTGCCGGCCCTGCGCAGCGGCTACCGCGCCGAAACCCTGGAGTTTCGCGCCGAACACCTGCAAGGCCGCCTTTCCAACTGAACCAGTACCGTTTGATAACCGCCGGGAGGTTGTAGGAGCGCGCTTGCCCGCGACCGAGTGCGTAGCGCTCGCAAAATCTCGGAAACGCTGAAAATTTACGACTGCTAACGCAGCCGGTCGCGGGCAAGCTCGCTCCTACAAGCGGTGAATTCAATAGCCAATAAAGTCAGTAAGTTATTTTGTGTTTGATGAGAGCGACTTCAACCGCGAAGAAGCCCGCACCGCAACTGAAAAAGATCGCCGCCTGGTGCAAGCTTGCGCCCCAGGAGCGCGCTTGCCCTTAACCGTACAGCCGTGCAATCAAAGCTGTTTCTTCCCCAAGGAGCCTTCATGCCCGTCACCCTGATCACCGGCTGTTCCAGCGGTATCGGCCGCGCGCTGGCCGACGCCCTGCGCGCCGCCGGCCACGAGGTCTGGGCCACGGCCCGCAAGGCCGAGGATGTCGCCGCGCTCAGTGCCGCCGGCTTCACGGCCGTACAACTGGACGTCAACGACAGCGCCGCCCTTGAGCAACTGGGCCAGCGCCTGGCCCCGATCGGGCTGGATGTGCTGATCAACAACGCCGGCTACGGCGCCATGGGGCCTTTGCTCGACGGCGGCGTGCCGGCCCTGCAACGCCAGTTCGACACCAACGTCTTTGCCGTGATCGGCGTCACCCGCGCCCTATTCCCGGCCCTGCGCCGCAACAAGGGATTGGTGGTCAATATCGGCAGCGTGTCCGGCGTGCTGGTCACCCCGTTCGCCGGCGCCTACTGCGCCTCCAAGGCTGCCGTGCATGCGCTGAGCGAAGCGCTGCGCCTGGAGCTCGCGCCCTTCGGCATCCGGGTGATGGAAGTCCAGCCGGGCGCCATCGCCTCACGCTTTGCCAGCCACGCCACCCAGGAGGCCGAACAGTTGCTCGATCAAGCCTCGCCCTGGTGGCCGATCCGCGACGGCATTCGCGCCCGGGCCCGTGCCTCGCAGGACAACCCGACCTCGGCCGAGGAGTTTGCCCAGGGTGTGGTCGCCGCCCTGCAACGCCCACGCCCACCGCGCCTGCTGCGCCTGGGCAACGGCTCGCGGCTGATGCCACTGGTGGCGTGGCTGGTGCCCAAGGGGGTGCTGGACAGGGTGTTGAAAAAGCGTTTTGGATTGAATCTGACCCTCTAGGGTCTGTTGCCGCTTCATCACAAGCGCGCCTTTACCACCACCGTACAGGTCATCCCCGCCGCCAGCAGCACCCCGTCCGGCAACGGATCGAGCTGTATGCGTACCGGTACGCGCTGGGCCAGGCGTACCCAGTTGAAGGTCGGGTTGACGTCGGCCAGCAGCTCGCGGCTTTCAGGGTTGTCGCGGTCGTAGATGCCGCGGGCAATGCTGTCGACATGGCCGGTGAGGCGTTGGCCGCTCATCAACTGCAGCTCGGCGGTATCACCGATGCGCAGGTGCGGCAACTTGGTTTCTTCGAAAAAGCCATAGACCCAGAACGAGTTCATGTCGACCACGGCCAGCTTCGCCTCGCCAATGTGCGCGTAGTCGCCGCGGTGCACGTTGAGGTTGGTGACGTAGCCATCCACCGAGGCCAGCACGCGGGTGCGCGCCAGGTCCAGTTCGGCACTTTCCAGGCGCGCCTGGGCCAGTTGATAGTCCGCCTGGGCGGCCAGCGCCAGGTGCCCGGCATCGTCGCGGTTTTCGGCCGAGATCACCAGCGCGTCCATGTCGGCGCGGCGCCTGGCGTTGCTGGCGCGCATCTGCCAGGCGGCCTGGCGCGCCGCCAGATCAGCCCTGGCCTGCTTGACCGCCAAGCGGTAGTGCTCCGGGTCGATCTGCAACAGCAGGTCGCCTTTGCTGACCTGCTGATTATCACGCACGGCAACGTTGATGACCGTACCGGCCACTTGCGGTGCAACGTTGATGATGTCGGCGCGCACCCGCCCATCGCGGGTCCAGGGAGTGTCCATGTAATGCACCCACAGGCTGTGCCCCAGAAAGATCGCCAGCGCCAGAATCAACAGGGTCGCGCCCACACTGAACAGCTTTTTCATCCACGCACTCTCAACGGTAAAGGGGCAGCGCCAGGGCGCTGAACAGGCAGACAAACAGGCTCAGGCGCAATAACGCCGGGTGCCAGAACAGGCGGTACAGGTCCAGGCTCGACAACAGCCGGTCCAGCGCCCAGGCCACCAGCAGGGCCAACACAAACATCAGGCTCATGGTTGGCAGGTACAGGCCGTGAAGGGCTATTTCACGCGGCATGCGCGGCGGCTCCTTGTGCATTCGCCTCACAGGTCGCCAAGGGCGATTGCGGGTCCAGCAGGCAGGTACGGATGAAGTGCAGGTAGCTCTCGACCCGGCGCAACGGCGAGGTGTCGAAGTGCGAGGCAAAGGGCTCTTCGGTCTGGCGCACCCGGCCGATGGCCCGTTCGACGGCGGCCTGGCTGCGCCTGAGATTGCGCGTATCAGGCTGGATGAACAGACGGATCAACGAGCGGCCCATGACCCGGATCGACACCCGCCAGGCGCGGTGTTCGGCATAGCTGGGGTGCACCGGCAACAGGGCCTGCTCGCGGCGCAGTTCGATGATGGCGTGGCCGATTTCCAGCACCACGAACATCCAGCGCAGCACCTGGCGTTGTACCTGGGGCTGGCCGGCGGCCAGTGTGTCGGCCTGGTGCATCACGTCGCGGGTCTGGCTTTCGAAACTCGACCCCAACCGTGCCAGCGGCGCACTGATAGCAAACACCACCTGGCGACGCAGGTCAGCCTCCAGGTGCCGCCACATCCAGCGGCTGTTGGGCGGCAGGATAATGGCTCCGGCAGCGGCGCACAGCAGCATGCCGATGACCATCGCCAGGTACTCGTTGATGAACAGGCTCGGGTCGTAACGGGTGAGGTTGTCCGGCAGCGCGCCCATGCAGAAAAACAGCATCAGCCCCAGCCCATAGCCGGCCCGGCGCGCCCTTGAGGACAGGAAGGTGCCGACCACCAGCACCGGCGCCAGCACCAGGCACAGCAAGGCAAAGCCGTCGATACGTGGGTAGACCATAAAGGTTTCGACAAAGCCAGCCAGGGCCGCGAGCAGTGTGCCGCCGGCCATCTGCAACGACATGCGCCACGGGTTGGCATTCATCGACGACAGGGCCACGGTGATCGCCGACACCAGAATCATCGTGGCGCCACTGGGCCAGGCGGTCAGCACCCACCAGGCGCTCATCAACCCCACCACCAGCGTGGCGCGCACCCCGGCGCCGAGCACGGCCATGCCATGGGTGCGGTTGACGAAAGGCTCTTCCCATTGCTCGCGTATATGGTTGTGATCGGCGAGCGACGCATGGGTCAGCGCGTAGTTGTGCAGCTCGCAGGCCAGCCGGTACAGCAGCTCGAACGCGGTGTGAAAATCCAGGCGCTCGGCGTCGCTGGGGCTGCCCTCTTCCAGGGCCCGACGCAACTGGCGCACCAGGGGCGGCCACTGGTTTTTCCAGTGTTCCAGGCGCAGCGCCAGGCGCGCGGCATCTTCCAGGTTCAAGGCATGATCGGCGCAGTGTTCCAGCACCGACACCAGGCTGGCCAACCCCGGTTCAAGCTGTTGCAACACCCGTTGCTGCGGCAGGCTGCGCAGCCTTTCGAGCAACTGATGCAGCGCATTGAAGCGCGTGGTGATGGCCATGAATTCGCTGTTCAGGCGGTTGAGCCGGCCATTGCGCCGGCGCATGGACGGGTCTTCAAACAGCGTGACGCTGCGCAGCCCTTCAAGGCCAATGGCCTCGGCGACGAACTGCAGGTTGCAGGCTTCAAAGGTCGACTGTGGGTGACCGGTGCGCAAACCGTCGACCACGAACCGCGCATAGCGGCCGAAGCGCTGGAACAGCGTGTTGCGCATCGCGACACTGGCGCTCTGCGGCAGGATCGCGGCGCTGACCACGGTGGCGCAGGCGATGCCGAGTGCGATTTCCAGCACCCGCCATACCGCCGCCATGAAGGCGCCCTCAGGGTGCGCCAGCGCCGGCAGGCCGATCAGGGCAGCGGTGTAGCCGGCAAGCACGAAGGCATAGGCACGAAAGTTGCGAAACCGCGCTGCCCCTGCCGCACACAGGCCCACCCACAGGGCCAGGCAGCCCAGAAACGGCACCGAGTCCTGGCCGAACAAAGCCATGAGCAGCACCATCATCGTCGAGCCGGCCAGGGTGCCGAGCAAACGATAGAAGCTCTTGGCGAACACCTGCCCGCTTTGCGGCTGCATGACCAGCACCACGGTGATCACTGCGATCCGCGGCTGCGGCAGCTCCAGGCGCAAGGCCAGCCAATAGGTGGTGAAGGCCGCCAGCAGGACCTTGGCGATGTACACCCAGGTCACGCCATCGCTGCGCAGCCAGGCCTGGGCTTCACGCCGCCAGGGCAAGGCGGTCAGGCGTTGCAGGGCAAGGTTCATGTGTGCTCTCCGTAGAAATAACCCGCTGTCGCAAAACACACACCGGACTGGTGTAGGAGCGCGCTTGCCGGAATGCCGGACCACCGCGACCGAGTGCGCTAGCGCTCGTAAAATTGTCGAAACCCCAAAAATTTATGACTGCGAACACCTACAGGATTTGTGAAACGCCACAAATTTACGACTGCTAACGCAGCCGGTCGCGGGCAAGCGCGCTCCTACCGGGGTTGCAGGGTCGGTTCGGGCGGGGTGTCGGCGCCCGCTTGCAAGCCGCCGCCCAGCGCCACCGCCAGCCCGGCATAGGCTTGCAATCGCGCCGCTTCGACCTGTTGCTGGATGTCCTGCTGGCGCCACAGTTGGGTCTGTGCCTGGAGCACGCTCAGGTAGTCGACCAGCCCGCGCTGCCAGGCCAGGCGCGCCAGTTCGCAATTGTTGTGGGCGGCGGCCACCGACTCACCGGCCAGCGTCTGTTGGGTGTCCAGCGATTGGCGGCGCAGGAGTTGGTCGGCAACGTCTTGCAGCGCGCTGACCAGCGTCTGCTGGTAATGCGCCACGGCCAGGTCATGGCCGGCGCTGGCCTGACCGAGTTCGGCGCGCAGGCGGCCGCCGTCCAATAACGGCAGGCTCAAGGCGGGGCCGGCGTTCCAGGCCAGTTTGCGTGACGCCAGAAACCCCAGCAGGTTGCCGCCGGTGGCCAGGTAGCCGAGGCTGGCGGTCAGGTCGACATTGGGATAGAAGCCGGCCTGCGCCACCTCGACGCCCCGGGCCTGGGCCGCCACCTGCCAGCGGCTGGCGACCACGTCCGGGCGCTGGCCGAGCAGTTGCGCCGGCAAGGCGGCCGGCAAAGAGAGCGGCTGCTGCAAGGCCAGGGCCGGGCGCTGGAGCTGTTCGCCCTCTTGCGGGGCCAGACCGGCCAGGGCGGCCAGTTGATGCTGGTGCACAGTCACCGCCTCGTGCAGCGCATCGATCTGCCGATGGGTTTCCGGCAACGGCGCCTGGGCCTGGCTGACCTCCAGCTGGGTGCCGATGCCCGCTGCCAGGCGTCGCCGGGCCAGTTCAAGGATGTGTGTCTGTTGCTCAAGGGTCGATTCGAGAATGCCCAGCCGGGCATGCTGCAGGGCCAACTGGATATAGGCGCGCACCACGTTGGCCTGCAAGGCCAGTTGCGCCTGGCGCTGTTCGGCGGCGCGCTGGTGCGCCAGGTCCATGGCCTGCTCACTGGCGCTGCGTTCGCGCCCCCACAGGTCCAGGTCCAGGCTCAGGGCCAGCCCGGCACTGTTGTCCCAGGTGCGGCTCTCGGCCAGGTCGCCGGGGCCATAAAAACCGTCGTCAGGCCACTGGCGGCGTGCGGCCCGGCCACTGGCGTCAACCTGCAACGCCTCGCGCGACTCGACCCGGCCGGCCATGGCCTGCGCTTCACGCACACGGGCGGCAGCGGCGGCCAGGCTCGGGCTGCCCTGCCCGGCCCGTTCGACCCAGGCATCGAGTTGCGGATCGCCATAGGCACGCCACCACTGCACACGTGGCCAGCCGGCGTCGCGCTGCGCCAGTTCGATGGCCAGATCGGCAGTGGGCATGTGATCGGTATGAGGCATGATGCCTTGGGTGGAAATACAGCCGTCAAGCGATAGGCAAATCGCCAGAAAACCAAAGGCCTTGATGATGCGACGCGGCACTGCTGCAATTTCCCGAGAGGAATGAAACGCCTGTAAGTGCCGCGATTCTAGGCGGCGCCCAAGGTGGCGATAAGCGGGGCCGAATGTGAATCTTTGTTACAGATTTGGAGATAATCGCTGTCGTCGGGATGGACAGACAGCGGTAACTTCATGTCACAATTTGCCAACCGTGACCGTCGTACCCTCCAGAGATCACCATGGACACCCTGCAAAACATGCGCGCCTTCAGTTGTGTGGCGCAAGCAGGCAGTTTTACTGCGGCTGCCATACAACTGGACACCACCACTGCCAATATCTCGCGAGCCGTCTCCAATCTGGAGGCGCACCTGCAGACCCGCCTGCTCAATCGCACCACACGGCGCATTGCCCTGACCGAGGCCGGCAAGCGCTACCTGCAACGCTGCGAGCAGATCCTGGCGTATGTCGAAGAAGCCGAAGCCGAGGCCAGCGACGCCCATGCGCGCCCGGCCGGGCAGCTCAAGGTGCATTCGATGCCGGGAGTCGGCCAGCATTACGTGATCGATGCCATCGCCCGCTACCGCAGCGAGCACCAGGACGTGTCGTTCGACCTGACGCTGACCAACCGGGTGCCGGACCTGCTCGAAGACGGCTACGACGTGTCCATCGTGCTGGCCAGCGAACTGCCCGACTCGGGCTTTGTGTCGCAGCGCCTGGGCATCACCTACAGCATCGTCTGTGCCTCGCCGTCCTACATCAAGGCCCGCGGCATGGCACACAAGCCGGCCGAATTGCTGACGCACGCCTGCCTGCGCCTGGTCAGCCCGGTGTTCCCGCTGGACAAATGGCAGTTCAACGGCCCCGAGGGCCAGGAAACCGTGACCCTCAACCATTCGCCGTTCCTGGTCAACTCCGCCGAAGCGATGAAGACCGCCATTGCCAGCGGCATGGGTGTCGGCATCCTGCCGATCTATTCGGCCATCGACGGCCTGCGCGACGGCACGCTGGTGCGGGTGCTGCCGCGCTATCGCTTCCAGGAACTGAACCTGTATGCGGTGTACCCGTCGCGCCAGTACCTGGATGCCAAGATCAAGACTTGGGTCGAATACCTGCGCAGCACCCTGCCGGACATCCTCGCCGCCGATGAAGCCGACCTGCAGGCGCACACCCTTGCATAGCCTGGCCTGGACAGTTGTACGACAAGAAAACGGCTGACCGATCAGGAGCGAAATGTTAGCGTGCTACTCATTCATCCGGTCAAGAGTGACAGCACAATGAAAAAAACCGTACTCGCCTTCAGCCGTGTCAATCCGCAAATGGCTGAGCGCCTGGCGCAGGACTTCAACGTGATCGTGCCCGATCCGAAGCATGGCGACATCAACGCGCAGTTCAACGAAGCGCTGCCCGAGTCCCACGGACTGATCGGCTCGGGCCGCAAGCTGGGCCGCGAGCAACTGGCCGGCGCGAAGCACCTCGAAGTGGTTTCAAGCATTTCGGTAGGCTACGACAACTACGATGTCGACTACCTCACCGAGCGCGGCATCCTGCTGACCAACACCCCGGACGTGCTGACCGAAAGCACCGCTGACCTGGGCTTTTCGCTGATCATGAGCAGTGCCCGCCGCGTCGCCGAGCTGGACGCCTACACCAAGGCCGGCAACTGGAAGCGCAGCATCGAGCCGCCGCATTTTGGCACCGACGTCTACGGCAAGACCCTGGGCATCGTCGGCATGGGCAATATCGGCGCCGCCGTGGCCCGTCGCGGCCGTCTGGGTTTCAACATGCCGATCCTGTACAGCGGCAACAGCCGCAAGACCGCGCTGGAACAGGAACTGGGCGCGCAATTTCGCAGCCTGGAGCAACTGCTTGCCGAGGCTGATTTCGTCTGCCTGGTGGTACCGTTGAGCGAAAAGACCCATCACCTGATCGGCGAGCGCGAATTGTCGCTGATGAAGCCCGGAGCCATCCTGGTCAATATCTCGCGTGGCCCGGTGGTCGACGAACCGGCCCTGATCCAGGCCTTGCAGAACGGTACGATTCGCGGCGCCGGCCTGGATGTGTACGAGAAAGAGCCGCTGTCCGACTCGCCGCTGTTCCAGCTCAGCAACGCCGTGACCCTGCCGCACATCGGCTCGGCCACCCATGAAACCCGCCAGGCGATGGCGGACCTGGCCTGTACCAACCTGCGCAGCGCCCTGCTGGGCGAGCGCCCGCAGAACCTGGTCAACACCCAGGCCTGGAAAGGCTGATTCACCGGTTTGCAAGCGCGCTGCCCGGTGCCGGCGCGCGCTTGCCTGGCGTAGGAGCGCGCTTGCCCGCGACCGAGTGCGTAGCGCTCGCAAAATCGGTGCAACGCCACAGATTGATGACTGTGAATACCTTCAGAGCTCTGCGAAACGCCACCATTTTACGACTGCTAACGCAGCCGGTCGCGGGCAAGCGCGCTCCTACACAGGGGCCGTCGTCATTACGCCAGTTTTCCTTGTCCGGTTTGCGGCAGTGCACGCGGTTTTCTGAACACCAGCACATTGCCCAGCATGACCAGCACCAGCCCGAACAGTGCCGGCAGTGTCCATTGGTAGCCTTCGACAAACACCGAGATATTCAGCGCCACCACCGGAAACAGCACGGTGCAGTAGGCCGCGCGTTCCGGGCCCATGCGCCCGACCAGCGTCAGGTAGGCGGTGAAGGCAATCACTGAACCGGGGATGACCAGGTACAGCAGCGAGCCGACATAACGGGTGTTCCATTCAAACTGCAACGGCACGTCACTGACCAGGCAATACAGGCTCAACAGCAGCGCGCCGTAGAGCATGCCCCAGGCGTTGGTGGTCAGCGGCCGCAGGCCGGCTTTCTGTTGCAGGCTTGAAAGCAGGTTGCCGGCCGAGAAACACAGCGTGCCGATCAGCGCCAGGCCAAGGCCGAGCAGGGTTTCACGGCTGGCGGTGTGGCCGGCCAGTTCCGGCCAGAACAGGCACGCCAGCCCGGCCATGCCGAGGGCGGCGCCGAGCAGGACATTGCGCGCGATACGCTGGCCGAAGAACACCCGGGCATTGAGCGCGTTCCACAGCGTGGAGGTGGAAAACACCACGGCGATCAGGCCGCTGGGGATCCATTGGCTGGCCGTGTAGAAGCACAAAAAATTCAGGCAGAACAGGCACAGGCCCTGCGCCATGCAGATAAGCTGGCCACGCCGGTTCATCGGTTGCAGCTGGCGAGTGAGCAACAGCGCCACAAACAGCACCAGCGCCGCCAGGCCGAAACGGTAGGCGATCGACAGCGCGATGGCGACTTCGCCCAGTTGCAGTTTCAGGGCAATCCAGGTGGTGCCCCAGATCACGACGGTGAGCAGATAAAGCGAGAGGTTCATGATGCGGCTCCTGATGAGCCTTGAGTCTGCTGCGCCGCCTGCCGGGCCGCTTGCACAATCTTGCGCATTTGCACCGGGCAGCGCTGGCAAACGGCCTTTGGCGGCGTAGGATGGAGCCGTCAGAGGAACCACCATGTCCGCGCTCGAATCCATCCAGGTCTTTCAATGCCTGAACAGCTCACCCCACGCCCGCCTGGAGCAGAGCGCCCTGCTGGGCGATGGTCTGATCGCCGCGCAGTGGAGCAACCATCACGACATTCGTGAATACCACTCGCCCACGCACCACACCCTGTCGTGCTACATCGCCGACGGCACCGGGACGTTCCGCCGCGACCAGCCCGACCAGAAAGGCGCGCCCGGCAAGCTGTGCGTGCTGCCGGCCGGGCACGAGTCGGCGTGGGTCATCAACGGTGAAATACGCCTGGCGCACCTGTACGTCAGCCCCGAGCAGTTCGCCCAGGGCTGCGTCACCTTACTCGACCGCGAGCCCCGCGAGCTGCAATTGCGGGAAAACACCTTTCTGGACGATGCCCGCCAGACCGAGCGCTTTCGCCACCTGATCAACCTCAACTGGCATGAACCGGGCGAGCGCCTGCTGACCAGCAGCCTGGCCCATGAAATGCTCAGCCATGCCCTGCTCAGCCAGGTCGGGCTGCGCGACGGCCTGCGTCTCAAGGGTGGCCTGGCGCCGCATGCCCGGCGGCGGCTGGTGGAGTTCATCGAGGCCAACCTGAGTGAAGCCCTGAGCCTGGGTCAACTGGCCGGGCTGTGCGCCTTGTCGGAATACCATTTTGCCCGGATGTTTCGTGAAAGCTTCGGCCTGCCGCCACACCGCTATGTGCTGGCGCGCCGGCTGGAGCGTGCCCGCCAGTTGCTGCGCGAAACGCTGCAACCGTTGGGCGACATTGCCCTGGAGTGCGGATTTGCCAGCGCCAGTCACTTCACCAATCGTTTTCGCCAGCACATGGGCGCTACGCCAGGGGACTATCGCGGCGTGTTCACAGCCACGCCGCCAGCGGGCTGAGCAGCAGCGCCGTACCCGCCAAAGTCAGCACCCAGCGTGGTCGGTAAGGCAACAAGAACACCAGCAGCACCGCGCTGGCCATCAACACCGCACTCCACTTCACCAGGCCCATTGTCCAGCCCTCGGCGCTGACCGCTGCCCAGGCCGACACGGCCAGCAACAGCCAGCCACCGGCCTTGAACGCACGCCGGCGGCGCAGGCTCGGCGTGCCGGCCAGCAGGTCGCTGTAGTGGCGCTCCATCGACAGGCACAGCGCGGTAAAACCGCCATAGCACAACAAGGCCGGCAGCAGCATCAGTTGACCTCCTGCACAGTCACGTTGGCGGCACTGGCCTGGGCCCCTTTGCGGGCCGGCTTGACCACGACCGGTCGCTGACGGAATGCCCAGGCGGCCCGGCCCAGCAGCAATCCGGTGCCCAGTGCGGTCAGGTCGAAGCCGACCAGCACCCAGTCGCCGGCATGCAGCGAGGCCAGCAGGTAATGGCGACTGGTCAGCAGGTCCAGCACCGGCACGCCGGCAAACAACACGGCACCCACGCCCAGCTGTTCACGCCAGGCCGTCTGCCCCTTGCGCAGCAGCGCGTGCAGCACCGACAGGCCCCAGACCACAAAGAACGCCCGCACCTCCCAGTGCTCGCGCCCAACCAGGCCCGCCGGCAGCAGGCGGTTGGCCCAGAACACGGCGGCCACCGCCATCATCAGCCCGGCCATGCTGGCGATGTTCAACACCTGCACCAGGCGCAATTCGAACGGCAACACACCGGCCTTGGCATGCTTGAGCGCGCGTTTGCCCAGCCACATCACCAGCCCGGTGCCGATCATGGCGGTGCCGGCGATGCCGAAAATGAAGTACAGCCAGCGCAGCAGCGGGCCGGCAAACTGGCCCATGTGCAGGTCGTAGAATGCTTCGGCAATGACCGCAGGCACCGCCTTGTCCGCTGTGCTGTCCGATTGCAGCGCACCGCGAGTGGCGTCGAAGGTCAGGATGTCGCCGCTGGGCCTGACCACGCGGTCATGGGTGTCGCGGTACATCACCAGCGAGGCACTGGCATCGCCGGGGTTGTTGATGATGAGCCGCCCGATCCGGTTTTCACCCCAGCGCTCGTCGGCCTGCGGCACCAGTGAGTCGAAGGCGACCATGGGTGCCGGTACGTTCTGTGGTTTCGGGTTTACCAGGGACGGATAGAGTTCGTCGTAATAAGCCCGTGTGTCGCTGCCGTAGGTGCTCAGCAGGCTCGCCGGCATGACCATCGACATGAAGAACAGCAGGCTGCTGTAGGTGATCATCAGATGGAACGGCAAGACCAGGATGCCCAGCGCGTTATGCCCGTCCAGCCACGAACGCTGGCCCTTGCCCGGCCGGAAGGTGAAGAACTCCCTGAAGACCTTCTTGTGCACGATGATGCCGGTGACCAGCGCGATGAACATCACCATCGCCGCGATCGTCGCCAGCCAGCGCCCCCAAGGGTGCGGCATTTCCAGCTGGTAGTGGAAGCGGTAGAAAAAGTCGCCGCCCCGGGTCTTGCGCGCCTCGACCTCGGCGCCGGTGCGGGGGTCCAGGGTCTTGCGTTCGAACTTGCCGCGTTCGCCCGGCTTGCCCGGCATCATCGAGATGACTTCCAGGCCAGGCCTGCGCGCATCGGGCAGGTTGATGACCCAGCGTGAGGCGGTGGGCGCGTTGAGTTGCAGGTAGTCCTGGGCCAGGCGCACGCTGTTTTGCGCATCCAGCGTATGGGCGGTGATTTCCGGGGTCATCCAGTGGGTAATCTCGGCCCTGAAGTACGACAGCGTGCCGGTCAGGAAAATGGCAAACAGCAACCAGCCGAAGATCAGCCCCAGCCAGGTGTGCAGCCAGGCCATCGCCTGGCGAAAGCCCTCTTTCATGGCAGCCACCGCTCGCAGCCATAGGCCGCGCCCAGGATGGCGCAAGGCAGCAGCACACCGCCCCAGGCCCGCCAGGCTGTGCGACAGGCAAAGCACCAGATGAACGCGCCCAGGTAGGCCAGGAACGACAGCATCATGCCGGTCATCACCGCCTCGGCACGCGGCAACGGCACCCATCGGGTGATGCACACGCTGAATAGCGAAGCCAACAGGTAGCCCCCGAAGGTGGCCGCCATGAAACGCGAGGCCACGGCCAGGCGATAGGCCAGCGACACATCCGCTGGCCTGACTCTGGGCGTGCGGGCTGTCGAGGATGTGGAAGAAGGAGGAACTGTGCCGTCCATCGGGAGACTCGCGATTGGCAAACAATAAAGGAGAAGTCGGCGCCAATAGTAATGATAAATATTCTCACGCGCAAAAGACTCTGCCAGAATTGGCGCCCTCTTCTGCCCACGTCGTGAATCGCACCCCGCCATGCCCACCGCCCAGCCTGCCGTGTACCCGACCGTCGAAGGCCTGTATCAGGCGCATCATTCCTGGCTGACCACTTGGCTGCGCCGGCGCCTGGGCTGCCCAGACCACGCCGCTGACCTGGCGCAGGACACCTTCGTCAAGGTGCTGCTGGCGCGTGATACGCCGCAGTTGATCGAGCCACGGGCATTCCTGACCACCATCGCCAAGCGGGTGCTGAGCAACCATTACCGCCGTCAGGACCTGGAGCGCGCCTGGTATCAGGCCCTGGCCGAGCTGCCTGAAAGCGTGGCGCCGTCCGAAGAGGACCGGGCGATCATCTTCGAGACCCTGGTCGAGCTTGACCGCTTGCTCGACGGCTTGCCCATGCCGGTCAAGCGGGCTTTTGTGCTGTCGCAGGTCGATGGCCTCAGCCACGGCGAAATTGCCGCGCAACTGGGGATTTCCATCGCCACGGTCAAGCGTCACCTGAACAAGGCTGCTCTGCGTTGCTATTTCGCCCTGTGAACCGGTCATGAACGAGTCGCTGAACAAATCCGATATCGCCCCTGCCGTGGCGCGTCAGTCCGTGGCCTGGCTGATCGAGATGCAGGAAGGTGCGCTCAGCGCCTCGCGCCAGCACGCCTGGCAGCAATGGCTGAACGGCCATGCCGAGCACCAGCGGGCGTGGGCGCATATCCAGCGGGTCAATCAGCGCCTGGGCGGCTTGTCTTCGCCATTGGCTCATGCGGCGCTGGGTGCACCCAAGTCGGCCGGGCGTCGCCACGCCGTCAAGCTGCTGGTGCTGTTGGGGGTGGGCGGTACGCTGGCCTGGAACCTGCGCGATGAACAGGTCGTACAGTCATTGCTGGCCGACTACAGCAGCGGCGTGGGCGAGCGGCGCCAGGTGGTGCTGAACGACGGCAGCCGGCTGCAGCTCAATACCGCCAGCGCCGTGGATGTGCGCTTCGACGGCCAACAGCGTTTGATTCGCCTGCTGCAGGGCGAAATCCTCATGACCGCCGCCGCCGACCCGCGCCCGCTCGAGCTGCTGACCGGCGAAGGCCGGATTCAGGCGGGCAGCACGGCCAGCCGTTTCAACCTGCGCCAGCTGCAAGGCCGCATGCACCTGGCGCTGCTGGAAGGCACTGTGCAGTTGCAACCGGCGGCACACAGCGGCGCCGCGCTGGTGCTGCAAGCGCGCCAGCAGGTGAGCTTCGACCGCCATGCCTGGGGCCGCGTGCAAGCACTGGATGCCGGCAGTGGTGCCTGGGCCGACGGCCTGCTGGTGGCCTCGCGCATGCGCCTGGCCGATTTTCTTCAAGAGCTGGGCCGCTACCGCCATGGCCGCCTGAAATGCGATGACCGGGTCGCAGACCTGCTGATTTCCGGCAGCTACCCGCTGGCCGACAGCGAGCGCATCCTGGACATGCTGCAAGTGGCCTTGCCGGTAAAGGTGCAGCGCCTGACCCGGTATTGGGTGACGGTGCAGGCCAGCGCGTAGGGCGACACCGGGAAAGCTGTGCCTGCATTGGCCCTTTCGCTCATCAAGCACAAAGCAAGTTATCGGTTTTACTGGATTTAAAATTCACACCCGTAGGAGCCCGCTTGCCGGCGACCGGCTGCGCAGCAGTCGTAAATTTGTGGCGTTTCGCAGATTTTGCGAGCGCTACGCACTCGGTCGCGGTGGTCTGGCATTCCGGCAAGCGCGCTCCGAGTGACCCCGCTGTCCTTCCAATCCGTAGTGGACCTGATGGGTTGCTCAAGGCCTCGGCGCCATGATGTTTCGGTAGAACTGCCATTCCTTTTCCAGCGCATCGGCCTGGTTGGCCGGCTGGCGAAAGCCGTGGCGCTCATCGGGGTAGAAGTGCCCCTCGGCGGCAATGCCCTGCGCCTGCACGGCGTCGAGCATGTCGCGGGTCTGGGCCGGCACCACCACCGCGTCCAGTTCACCCTGGAAGAAAATCACCGGCACCTTGATGCGCCCGGCATGCAGCAACGGCGTGCGGGCGTGGTAACGCTCGACCTCGGTGTGCGGGTCGCCGATCAGCCAGTCCAGGTAATCGCCTTCGAACTTGTGCGTGGCCCGGCTCAAGGCCAGCGGGTCGCTGACCCCGTAATGACTGGCGCCACCGCGAAACACCTCATGGAACGCCAGGGCACACAACACTGTGTAGCCACCGGCACTGCCGCCGCGGATAAACGCCCGTTGCGGGTCGATCAGGCCCTGCCCTGCCAGATGGCCCACCACGGCGCAGGCATCCTCGACGTCCGCCACGCCCCATTGCGCGTGCAGGCTTTGTCGGTAAGCGCGGCCATAGCCACTACTGCCCCGGTAGTTGAGGTCGACCACGGCAAAGCCGCGCTGGGTCCAGAACTGGATGCGCGGCTCGAACACCGGGTAACACGCCGAGGTCGGACCGCCATGCACGAACACCAGCAACGGCGCCGGGCCCTCGGCGTTCAGCGCCGGATAGAAGAACGCATGGGCCTGGGCACCGCCGCTGGGATAGCTCAGCGCCTGCGGACGGCTGATCGCCGCTGCGGGTAACGGCGAGACACCACCGGCCAGCACCTGCACCGCCTGATCGGCACGCGAAATAGCCAGCACCGCCGACGGTCGCGTGCCTGAAGCTGCGATGCAATAGATAAACGCCTCGTCAAGCGCCAGATTGCGGAAACGGCTGAACTCGCCACTGAGGTCTTCGCTCGTGCCATCAGCAAACTGCCGGCGCAGTTGCCCTGCACCGTTATCCAGGCAGCAGGCCAGGTAACCGCCGTCCAGGGGCAGCCAGGTGCAACTGCCCAACTGCCAGGGCGCAGACGCATGGTCGGCCTCGACCGCCGGCAAGGGCACAAACCCCGAGCCAGACTCGCCCCACGGCTGCCAGAACCCATTCCGGTCGCTCAGGCACTGCAATACACCTTGGGCATCGAAGCGCGGCTGTTGCAGGGATTGGTCATCGTGATGACCGGCGATGCAGCGTGGCGCTGACCATTGGCCGTCATCGCCACGCGCGGCGCTCATCAACCGGCTGCTGGTCCACGGCTGATGCGGGCGCTGCCACTCGACCCAGGCCAGACGCCTGCCATCGACACTGACAACCGGCGCGGCATAGAAATCAGCGCCTTCGGCCAGCACCTGACGCTCACCGGCAGGCAGGCTCAAGGCGACGATTCGATGCACCGCGCCCTCCTCTTCCACCGCCAGCACCTGGCCGTGGGCGAAGGACAGGCCGCCGTAACGCCTTTGTTCTTGGGTCAGGGCCTGCGGGGCGCTGTCATCGAGGGGTTGGCGATACAGCTGCTGGTCACGGTCATTGACGAATATCGCGCTGTCAGCGGCCAGGCAGAAAGCACCGCCGCCATATTCATAGACCCGGCTGCGCACGCTGAAGCCCGGCGCTGTAAGGCAGTGCGCCTGCCCGGCGTGCCAGCGCCAAAGGCGACACATACCGTCTTCAGGGTGCAACTGAATCCAGAACACGCCATGGGCGTTGACCTGCAGTTCAGCGAAGTCGATACCGGCAGCGACCGCCTCTGCGGCGCTGAGCGGTTCAGGATGAGCGGGCGATGAGGCGTGAGTTTCGTTCATTGCGAAAGGCCAGTTGCTCGATGGTCAGGGAGGTGGTTTCGGCGTCTTCCCGGGCCTGGGTGATCAGCGCGTGATGCGTCGACTTGCTGCACACCGGGTCAGCATTGCTGGCATCGCCGGTGAGCATGAACGCCTGGCAGCGACAGCCGCCGAAGTCCTTTTCTTTCTCGTCACAGGAGCGGCACGGCTCGGGCATCCATTCGTAGCCACGAAAGCGGTTGAAGCCGAACGACTCGTACCAGATGTGCTGCAAGCTGTGCTCGCGCACGTTGGGAAAGGCAATGGGCATTTGTCGTGCGCCATGGCACGGCAACGCGGTGCCGTCCGGGGTCACGGTCAGAAACAGATTGCCCCAGCCGTTCATGCACGCCTTTGGCCGCTCTTCGTAGTAGTCGGGGGTGACGAAGATCAGCTTGCACGGATGGTTTTCGGCTTGCAGGCGGGCGCGGTACTCGTTGGTGACCGCCTCGGCACGCACCAGTTGTGCCTTGGTCGGCAGCAGGCCGACGCGGTTCAGTTGCGCCCAGCCATAGAACTGACAGGTCGCCAGTTCGACAAAGTCGGCTTCCAGGGCCAGGCACAGCTCGATGATGCGGTCGGTGCGGTCGATGTTGTGCCGGTGGGTGACGAAGTTCAGCACCATCGGGTAGCCGTGTTTCTTCACGGCACGGGCCATGTCCAGCTTCTGCGCGAAGGCTTTCTTCGAACCGGCCAGCATGTTGTTCACCTGCTCGTCACTGGCCTGGAAGCTGATCTGGATGTGGTCGAGCCCGGCCTGCTTGAAATCGATGATCTTCTGCTCGGTCAGGCCGATGCCCGAGGTGATCAGGTTGGTGTAATAGCCCAGCCGGCGTGCCTCGGCGATCAGTTCGGCGAGGTCCTGGCGCACCAGCGGCTCACCGCCGGAAAAGCCGATCTGCGCGGCGCCCATCTCGCGGGCCTCGGCCATGACCTTGAACCACTGCGCGGTACTCAATTCCTCACCTTGCCGGGCAAAATCCAGCGGGTTGGAGCAGTACGGGCATTGCAGCGGGCAGCGGTAGGTCAGCTCGGCCAGCAGCCACAGCGGCAGGCCCACCGGGGGCGTGGGCGGTACATCCGGCCTGAGGTCACTCAAGGGTGAGCCAGTGCTTGTGCTCGGCCACCTGCATGAACTCCACCACGTCGGTGCCCAGTTCGGGCACGTCGGGGAAGCGCGCCTGCAAGGCCTGGATGATGTCGGCGACCGTGCGCTGGCCATCGACCTGTTCGCCGATCAGGCCGGCGCTTTCATTGAGCTTGATCATGCCTTCAGGGTACAGCAGCACATGGCCTTTTTGCGCCGGCTCGTACTGGAACCGATAGCCACGCTGCCAGTGCGGCGTGAGGCTGCGATCGAACGGTGCGTCACTCATGGGGCGATCCCTTTATGCCAGACACGTTGATGGGTGACGCTGTGGTAAGGCGGGCGCTTGAGCTCATAGGCCATGCTCATCGCGTCGAGCATGCTCCAGAGGATATCGAGCTTGAACTGCAGGATTTCCAGCATGCGCTGCTGCCCTTCCCAGGTCGTGTAGTGCTCAAGCGTAATGGCCAGCCCGTGCTCGACATCGCGGCGGGCCTGGCCCAGGCGGGTGCGAAAGTAGTCATAGCCGGCCGGGTCGATCCACGGGTAATGCGCCGGCCAGCTGTCCAGGCGTGACTGGTGGATCTGCGGCGCGAACAGTTCGGTCAGCGAACTGCTGGCCGCTTCCTGCCAACTGGCGCGGCGGGCGAAGTTGACGTAGGCATCGACCGCAAAGCGCACGCCGGGCAGCACCAGTTCTTGCGAGCGCAACTGGTCCGGGTCCAGCCCCACCGCCTGGCCCAGGCGCAGCCAGGCTTCGATACCGCCGTCTTCGCCGGGTGCGCCGTCGTGGTCGAGCAAGCGCTGGATCCACTCGCGGCGTATTTCGCGGTCCGGGCAATTGGCGAGGATCGCCGCATCCTTGAGCGGAATATTCACCTGGTAGTAAAAGCGGTTGGCGACCCAGCCCTGGATCTGCTCGCGGCTGGCACGGCCTTCGTACATCGCCACATGGTAAGGGTGATGAATGTGGTAGTAGGCGCCCTTGGCGCGCAGGGCCTGTTCGAATTCAGCGGGGGTCAGGGCCGTGGCCTGGGTCATAGTCATGTCCTATAGCTCCAGGCTCATGCCGTCGAATGCGACCTCGACCTGGCGCCGTGCCAGTTCGGCGCGCTGTGGCGAGTCTTCGTCGAGGATCGGGTTGGTGTTGTTGATGTGGATCAGCACCTTGCGCTGCTGCGGGAAATCCTCAAGCACCTCCAGCATGCCGCCCGGGCCGCTCTGGGCCAGGTGGCCCATTTCGCGACCGGTACGGGTGCCGACGCCGCGCTGTTGCATCTCGTCGTCGTGCCACAGCGTGCCGTCGACCAGCAGGCAATCGGCGCTGTGCATCTTCTCGCGCAGGGCCGCATCCACCTGGCCCAGGCCCGGCGCATAGAACAGCGTGCCACCGGTGCGGGTGTCTTCGACCAGCAGGCCGATGTTATCGCCTGGATGCGGGTCGAAACGGTGCGGCGAATACGGCGGTGCGGCGCTGCGCAGGGCAAACGGCTTGAAGCGCAGGTTCGGACAGGCCGGGATAATGAAGGGCGCCTGCAGGTCGATGCGGTTCCACTGCAGGCCGCCGTTCCAATGCTTGAGCATCTCGAACAGCGGAAAACCGGTGCTCAGGTCCTGATGGACCATCTCGGTGCACCACACCTGGTGCGGGCAGCCCTCGCGCAGGCTCAAAAGTCCCGTTGTGTGGTCGATCTGGCTGTCCATCAAGACGATGGCGCTGATGCCGGTGTCGCGTAGCGCCCGACCCGGTTGCATCGGGGCAAAACCCTGCAGTTGCGCGCGGATGTCCGGCGAGGCGTTGCACAGTACCCAGTTGACCCCGTCATCGGACAGGGCAATCGACGACTGGGTGCGCGCCGTGGCCCGCAGGCTGCCATCGCGAAAGCCGGCGCAATTGGCGCAGTTGCAGTTCCACTGGGGAAAGCCGCCACCGGCGGCCGATCCTAGAATCTGGATGAACATGGAGGTTCCGGGCCATCAGGAAAACGAAAAAGCCCCGGCGAACCGAGGCTTGTTGAAGCACAGACTCAACGGTTGGCGAAGTACATGGTGACTTCGAAACCGATGCGCAGATCAGTGTAGGCAGGCTTGGTCCACATAACAGACTCCTTGGTTGGGGTGGGTGTCGTAAGGTTTAGTCCGCTGGTTAACGCAGACGTTCATGCTCGGTAATGTTTTGATATGACCTTGTGACTCAGTGGCGATGATCCTGGCTGGCAATCACCCACCCACCCCCCTCGCCCCTGCACAATTGCCCGGCGGCGTGGACCAGGGCATCGCTGTCCAGCGCCTCCAGCGCCTGAGCCAACTCATCGAGATAGCCGGCCCCGCGACCCGCCAGGTGCGCCTGCCATTGCCACTCGCGGGTCTGCTCGTCATCCGTGCCCAGTTGATCGCGCAGCGCCTGGCGCTGGGCAGGCAGATCGGCAGCCAGGATCAGGCCGGGCAAGGTGTGGATGAACGCCTGGGTATGCGCCAGCAGTTCATCGACGGGGGTGGCGGGTGACTGCACGCCGAACAACAGGCCGGTGTGCCCGTCCAGTTGCCGCAGGCTGCTGAACACCGCATAACCCAGTTGCAGCTCGACCCGCAGGCGCTGGTAAAAAGGCGCTTGCAACAGGTGGGCGAGCAGACGCCAGGCCGCTTCGTCGCGCAGGGTGGACGAAGGCGTCGGGCAAAACAGCAGCAGCGCGTGTTCTGATGATTCGCACGGCTCAACGTGCCAATGCTGACCGGGCCGTGGCGCGGGCACGGCATGAGGCGCAGCGGCCGGCTGGCCGGGCATGTGCCGGAGCAGTTCGCCGAGCGCCTTGTGGTCATTCAGGTCCAGTCCCAGAGAGGTCCAGCGTGAGGCTGACCACAGCGCTTGCACGTCATCACTGGCCGGCGCTGGGCGCGCGTCTGGGTAAAGCTCGGGCAAGCGTTTGAGCAACTGGCGGATGGGCATCAATGCCGGTGCCGGCCGGGCGACGCTATCGGCGGTGCGCAGGTTATCCAGCGCTTTGCGGGCTACGGCGAGCAGCGGTGCCTGCAAGCCGCCAAGCCGCAGTTGCCAACTGTCGGCCTCGGCGCTGAACTGCAAGCGCACCCCGGCCTGGCGGGCCTGTTCGCGCAAGCCTTCAAGGCCGGCGTCGAGCCTGCCCCACAGCGCCGGGTGCGCGCCGGGCAGGCGCCAGTGCAGGTAAAGGCTGACAGACCGGTTGTCGATAATCGGGATATTCAGAAACGGATTGGCGGGCGGCAGAGGCCAGTCGATGGCGGGCACCGTTACCAGCGGCACGGGCCATAACAGCGCATCGACGCTCAGTTTTCCGAGCAGTACACGCAAGGCTTGCTGACCGGGCTCGCTCAAGTCCGCCGGCTGGCATTCGCTCAAGTGCCGGGCCAGGGTCAGGGCGCTGCCGGTCTGCCACTGGCGCTGGTGCAGCAGGCGGTATTGCTCGACCCGCTGCGGCCAGTGCCCGGCAAAAAACCTCAGCCAATCGAAAAAGCGCGCGGCGGCGTCTTCGGTTGCCGGATGGCATTCGACCTCCAGCAGTAACTGGCTCTGGAACTGATAACGCACCGCGGCCTTGAAGCCTTCGATGCCGTGCAGCCAGTGGCGCAGAAACGCCACCGCTTCGTCGCTGCCAGCAGGCAGGTCTTCGCAGGCGAACATCAGGTGCAGGCGTTGCGGGTCCGGCGGCGAGCACGGCACTGGGGTGTGGTCGAGCAATGGCGGCGCTGGCCGTTGCAGGCAGCGCGTGCCGGTGGCGAATAGGGCGCCATGGCGCTCGCCCAACCGGCGCAGCGTTGCCAATGACTGCGGGCCGCTCAGGCACAGGGTCATCTGCGCACCCTGATACAACTGCCGATGAAAACTTCGCAGGTCATGCTGAAACGCCGGGTTCGGTACCGGCAGGCTGTAGCGGTTGCCGGCATGAAAGCCGCGCAGCGGGTGGACCGGGTTGAGCGGTTGCAGCAGGTGATGCTGGTGACGCGACTCGGCGTCGCGTGCCCAGGCGATGAACTCGGCATGCAGCACTTCGCGTTCGCGCCACTGCTCGGCCACGGCCAGGCGCGGGTGGGCCAGCATGTCGCACAAACGCTCAAGGCCTGGCTCGAACACGGCAGGCGCTAGCTCGAAGAAATAGTCGGTGGCGCGTTCGCGGGTGCTGGCGTTGAGCTGCCCGCCGTGGCGCTGCACAAAGGCCATCAGGCCATCCTCGCGACTGAATCGCTCGGTGCCGAGAAACAGCAGGTGCTCGAGAAAATGCGCCAGCCCAGGCCAGGCCGGTGGTGCATCATGGCTGCCCGCCGCCACCCGTAGCGCCGCGGCACTGCGGGTCAGCCACGGTGCATGGCAGAGCACCAGGTTCAGGCCATTGGGCAAGGTCAGGCGTTCGATACGCGGCATGTGTCCTCGGGGGCGATGTGCACGGGGCAACGAGCCTTCACGGTAATGACTGGGTGCCCTGGCAGCAACCACCTGCGGACAGTAAACATTTTTCACATTCACTGAGCCGTTTCGCATTGCTCGCGTGACAGACAGGAAAAGCACCTCTCCCCTTACATCAAAGGACGCCCGAATGTCTGCTCGCCCTCTTCACTTGTCGCCGCTGGTCCGCACCCTGCGCCATGTCATCTTTGCCGGCGGCCTGTCGCTGGCCGGCCTGCCGCTGGCGCAGGCCGATGCCCAGCCGGCCAAGGCGTACCAGATTGCCCCCAGCGAGCTGGAAGCGGCGCTGAACCAGTTCGGGCGCGAGTCGGGCGTACTGATTTCCTATGGCTCGCAATTGACCCAGGGCTTGCGCAGCCGTGGCCTGCAAGGCCAGTACACCCCCGAGCAAGGCCTGGCGGCGCTGCTGGAAGGCACCGGCCTGCAGGCCCGCGCCGATGGCCAGGAAGGCTTCACCCTGCAGCCGGTCGCCAGCACGGCGGTCAGCGCACCGATCGAGCTGGGCGCTTCGAGCATCGTCGGTGACTGGCTGGGCGAGGCCAAGCAGGACAACGTTTTTGAACACCCCGGCGCCCGTGATGTGATCCGCCGTGAAGAATTCGAGCGCTCAGGCGCCAGCAGCGCGCGCGACGTGCTCAATCGTATTCCAGGCGTCAACGCCCCGGAAAACAACGGCACCGGCAGCCATGACATGGCGCTGAATTTCGGCATCCGTGGCCTCAACCCGCGCCTGGCGTCGCGTTCCACGGTGCTGATGGACGGCATCCCGGTGCCCTTCGCGCCCTATGGCCAGCCGCAGTTGTCGCTGGCGCCGCTCAGCCTGGGCAACATGGACGCGGTGGATGTGGTGCGCGGCGGTGGCGCGGTGCGTTACGGCCCGCAGAACGTCGGCGGCGTGGTCAACTTCGTGACCCGCGCCATCCCCGATGAGCCGACCGTCAAGGGCAGCGTGCAGACCCAGGTCAGCCCGTCCTCCAGCCAGGACGGCTTCAAGAGCACTGGCAACCTGCTGGCCGGCGGCACCGCCGACAACGGCCTGGGCGGCGCGATCCTGTATTCCGGGGTGCGCGGCGGTGACTGGCGCGAACACAGCGACACGCAGATCGACGACTTGATCCTCAAGGGCAAATACCAGATCGACGAGGCCAACAGCCTCAATGCCATGGCCCAGTACTACGAGGGCGAAGCCGACATGCCCGGCGGCCTGAGCGTGGCCGCCTACAAGGAAGACCCGTACCAGTCCACGCGCCCGAAAGACAAGTTCTGGGGCCGGCGTACGCTGGTGAACTTCGGTTACCGCTACGAACAGGACGCCCGGGTGTTCACCGCCAACACCTTCTTCACCAAGACCCTGCGCAGCGGTTACCTGGACCAGGCGTCGTTCGTGTCGCTGTCGCCACGCGAATACTGGGTACGCGGCCTGGAAACACGCTTCTCGCAGGGGTTTGCGCTGGGTGAAAGCTGGCACGAAGTCGGCGTGGGCTACCGCTACATCAATGAAGCAGGTCATGAACTGCGCTTTCGCGAGCCAGCCACCGGCGACTTGCCGACCACGGCCAGCCGCAACGACCGCGACACCCGTGGCGCCACCGAGGCCCATGCGTTCTATATCGACGACCGCATCGACATCGGCAAATGGACCATCACCCCGGGCGTTCGCTACGAGATGATCGACACCGCGCAGAACAACAACCTGACCGACGTCAAGTACCAGGGCGACTACACCACCGCCCTGCCGGCGCTCAACGTGCTGTATCACCTGACCGACAGCTGGAACCTGTACGCCAACACCGAAGGCTCGTTCGGCAGCGTGCAGTACAGCCAGATGCCCAACCGGGTCAGCGGCGGCGAAGTCAAACCCGAGAAGGCCCGCACCTGGGAACTGGGCACGCGCTACGACAATGGCGGCCTGCGCGCCGAAATCGGCGTGTTCCTGATCAACTTCGACAATCAGTACGAAAGCAATCAGACCAATGACAGCGTGATTGCCCGCGGCGAAACCCGGCACCAGGGCGTCGAGACCAGCATCAACTACGCCCTGGACGGCCTGAGCCCGGTCTTGACCGGCTTCGATGTGTACGCCAGCTATGCCTTTGTCGATGCGACCATTCGCGAAGACGGTCCAAACAAGGGCAACCGCGTGCCCTTCTCGTCCCGCCACAAGGGCACGCTGGGCGTGAGCTACACCGAAGGACCCTGGAAGCTCAACCTCGACAGCGCCTTCCAGAGCGCTCAGTTCGCCGACAATGCCAACACCCGCACTGAGAGCGCCGACGGCAGCACCGGCAAGATTCCGGGCTACATGGTCGTCGGCACACGTGCCGCCTACGACTTCGGCCCGCAGCTGTCGGACCTGAATGTCGCGGTCGGGGTGAAAAATGTGTTTAACCGCGACTACTTCACCCGCTCGTTCGATGACAACAACAAAGGTAAATATGTGGGCGAACCACGCACTATTTACGTGCAGACCTCTGTGGCATTTTGATGCATGCCATTCGCCACCGTAGGAGCAGCTTTAGCCGCGAAACAAGCTTTTTCACTGATTTTCGCGGCTGAAATCGCTCCTACGAATGAGAAAATTAAATTTTTACTGCGAAATATTTCTTCCATGAGGGGGCTTGAAATATGAATCGTTTGGCGCCAACACTGTATTTGAGAGCGGAAAAACAAACACACGGGCTGCTCAGGAGCCCTGCGTATTCCCTCGAACGAGCCAAGCCTTAGTAAGGATTAATTATGCAAATCCAGGTCAACAGCGATAACCACATCGAAAGCAGCATCCGACTGGAGAATTGGGTTCGTAGTACCCTTGAAAGCACGCTCGAACGTTACGACGATTACCTGACTCGCGTTGAAGTGTATCTGCGCGACGAAAACGGCGACAAAACCGGCCCGAACGATATTCGCTGCCAGCTTGAAGCCCGCCCCAAAGGTCACCAGCCCATCTCGGTGACCCACAAGGCTGACACGCTCGAACTGGCCATCGATGGCGCGGCGGTCAAGATGGACCATGCCCTGGAGCACCTGGTCGGCAAGCTGCGCGACAAGCAACGCAATGTCGCGCTGACCCCGGCCGACGACATCCAGGTCGAGAGCGCCGATGCGCTGCTGGAAGAAGAATTTCTGGAAAAAGAACAGGAGCAGGAAGTCGCACGCCTGGTTTGATCTGCACCCCTGAGTACTGACGAAAGCGGGCCTTGATGGCCCGCTTTTTTGTGTCCGGGTGTTTGTAAAGTCAGCTATGGCCTGAAGCGTGCATAAACCCTGACGTCGCCCCTGACGCCACCACCGTCGCAGATGTACCACCGCAACGTGAGCCGGACGACTACGCTGTATCGAACCCGATCCATTCGTGACCGCTTATCTGCCATCGAGAACCAAAGGGAGCAGTACCCGGTCAACTTATGCAGAACCTACGTTATGCAGAACTCATGAGCAGGTATCAACCATGGACAACCCGGACAATCCTTTTCAGATGATCACTGACACCTTTCACCCCGACTACCGGGTGAACCTCAGTATTCAAGGACTGGACGGCAGCATCATGCTGACATTGTCCAATGACGCCGGTGTGGTCGCCAAACGGCTGATCAGCCCCGAGCAGCGCAACGAGCCCAAGCGCCTGCGTCGCCTGATCGAAAGCGTACAGTTCGGCATCGCCATCGAGCAGGGCCACAGCGCCGTGAGCATCCTGGCCGCCATGACCGACAGCGACCGGATCAGGCAGTTGACCATCCCCGCCTCGCCACATCAGTGGCTGCGCAACCGTCCGAACCTGGCGGCCAGTATCTGACAGCACACACTGCGCAGACAAAAATGCCCCGCACAATGACGGGGCATTTTGGTATCCGGCTTGCTGACTTACTTCACTCTCATTTATCCGAGACGTTATCGCCGACGTACTCGCCGGTCGAGTCGATCGCCTTGCTGGACGGAAACTTGTACGAGGCATAGCGCACTGCCACGACCGACAGCGCCAGCAGAAAGATCCCGCCGCACATATACAGCAGGCCGACTTCCGGCGCCTTGTGGTGCGAGACATCGCCGATCAGGTAGCGGGTCAGCGCAGTGATGGCGATGTACAACAGGAAGCGGATCGGGAGGTGGTTGGTCTTGAAATAGATCCCCACCATCGCCCCCAGCTCTAGGTAGATGAACAGCAGCAGGATGTCATCGATGCTGGCATGGCCCTTGTCGAGCATCTCCATGAAAGCCATGACCGAGGCCCAGGCGGTGACTCCGCCAATGGCGAACAGCCCCATATAGTGAAACCCTTCGACCAGCAGGTTCCCGATGGAATTGGCGCCATCGTGCATACGCTTGCGGCTGTTGTTTGCCCACTTCATGTTCTGTTTCCTCAAGACCCTGATTCGTGCCGGGTTTGTAAAGCAGGATCAAGGCCAGATCCAGTGCCACAGGCGCGGCCAGTTGTCGCAAGCGGCGCCGGCCACTGAAAACAAGCTCATGAGCCACTATGCATGGAGGGGCAGAATGGCGTATGCTCGGCACTGTATAAAAACACAGTTATCGTAATTTCATCTGGAAGGCTTGTGAGGTGGTGAATGGCCGTCGAAGTGGTATACCGCAGCAGCCGAGATCTGGAGCGTTTGTTCATGGATAAAGCCGAAGCTGACCGTCATGACAAGATGCTGGAACTCGCAGAACTGCTTGGATCAGTGTTGAAAAACGCTGTGCCTTCGTTGAGCGAAGAGCAGCTTGAAGAGGCCGGAATCTATATGGCCAAGAACCGCGATGTCTTCGCTCGTGCATTCAAGAGCCAGCCCGATGCCCTGAACGAGCTGATCAAGGATGCCAAGGCCGAGTGACAATTTCGCGACGTTGCGCACGGCCGCATGATTTACGGCGGCCTTCGCGACCGTCGGTCGCGCCTACGGGGGTGATTTCATACCGGTCGCAGGCTGTGTTTGATGAGCGCGTCTGGCGCACGGCCAGCTGCGTTAGCAACATGCACATCGGTCTTCCACACGCCCGCGTCCAGACTTGACTGATCGGCATGACCGGTAGCGTCAACCGCACTGCGGATTGAACAGTTATATGACAGGCAGGGTGCTGGGTGACGGCAGGGTTCGTCGAGCCCTGCACGCTCGACAAACCCTGTCATATCACTTACTCAGGCCGCTCCAGGGCCTGCACCAGTGCCTTGAAGAAGCGTGCCGCTTCGCCGCCGGTCACCGCCCGGTGATCGAAGGTCAGGGACAACGGCAGGATGGGATGAATCACCACTTCGCCGTTGACCGCCACCGGCTCGTCACGAATGCCACCGGCACCGAGAATCGCCACTTGCGGCGGCACCACCACCGGATTGGCATAACGCCCGAACAACGTGCCGAAGTTAGACAGGGTGATGGTCGCGCCCATCATCTCTTGCGGTGGAATGGAGCGGGCCTTTACATCGTTGCGCAACCGGCTCAGGCCGTCCTTGAGGTCCTGCGCACTGCGATTGCCAACGTCGCGCAGCACCGGCACGAACAAGCCGTCGGGCGTGTCCACGGCAATGCCCAGGTCCAGCTTGTCATGCTGACGAATCGACAGCGACTTGCCTTCGAACCAGCTGTTGAGCACCGGCTCGACCTTGCAGGCCTCGGCCATGGCCTTGCCGATGCGGATCAGCGGATCACGGGCCTGGCCCCAGGCGTGCAGGTCGGCATCGGCAAACAGGGTGACCGGCACCACTTCGGCATGCGAGCGGGCCATGTTGATGGCCATGCTGCGCCGCACCCCGCGCAGCTTCTGGCCGCCAAAACGATCACGCTCGGCCTGGGCGGCACCCTCCACGTCGCTGCGCGTGATCAGTCCGTCGCTGCCCGAGCCGCTCAGGCCATTGAGTTCAACCCCCAGTTGCCGCGCCAGTTGCCGCACCGCAGGCGTGGCCCGGGCAGCCAGATGTTCGCGGGTCGAGGGCGCCGCGCCCACGAAGAACTGGTCTGCATGGCTGCCACCGCCTTCGAGCTTGCCGACCACCGTGCCGTTGTCGCCCTCGCCTTCGAAGGCGATCAGCGGTTCACCCACATGCAGAACCTCGCCATCACTGCCGAACAGCTTGGCCACCACCCCGTCATACGGCGCGGGAATATCGACCAGAGCCTTGGCCGTTTCGACCGACACCAGCAGTTGGTCGGCCTTGACGCTGTCGCCAGCCTTGACGTGCCATTGCACCACTTCAGCTTCTTGCAAGCCTTCGCCCAGGTCGGGCAGTTTGAAAAATTTCATCGCAACCTCCTCGGGTTCAGGCGTAGTCCAGCGCAGTGTCGCAAGCATGCAGAATGTCTTCGACGCCGGGCATGTACAGCTGCTCCAGCCGGTACAGCGGCGGAGGAATGTCCGGGGCGGTCACGCGCTGGATCGGCGCCTGCAGGTCGAGCAAGGCACGTTCGTAGAGGCTGGCGGCAATTTCAGCACCGACCCCGCACGAGCGCGGCGCTTCGTGGACGATCACGCAACGCCCGGTCTTGCGCACGGAGGCTTCGAGAGTGTCGAGGTCGAGTGGCTTGATGCAAGCGACGTCGATGACTTCTGCCGAAACGCCCCGCTCTGCCAGCGCCTGGGCCGCCTGCAGGGTTTCGTGCACGCTGGCGCCCCAGCTGATCAGGGTGATGTCGCTGCCCTCACGCAAGGTGAAACAGGTGTCCAGCGGCAGGCGCTTGCCGTCGTCGAGCAGCGGTTGCGGGTTCATGCGGTACAGGCGGGTCGGCTCGAGGAAAATCACCGGGTCCGGGTCATCGATGGACGCCAGCAGCAAGCCATAGGCACGGGCCGGCGATGAAGGAATGACCACGCGCAACCCCGGGATGTGGGCAAACAGCGCCTCGGTGCTTTCACTGTGATGCTCGGGCGCGCGAATGCCGGCGCCCATCGGCGCACGCAGTACCATCGGGCAGGTCAGGCGGCCACGGGTGCGGTTACGCAAGCGGCTGGCGTGTGACACCAGGTGCTCCATGGCCGCGTAGATAAAGCCCAGGAACTGGATTTCCATGACCGGTTTCAGGCCCTGGGCAGCCATGCCGACCGCCAGGCCGCCGAGCATGGTTTCAGCCAGTGGCGAGTCGATCACCCGCTTGAAGCCGAAACTGTCGCGCAACCCTTGGGTGGCCCGGAACACCCCGCCGTTGACCCCGACATCCTCGCCCAGCACCACCACGTTTTGGTCTTCGGCCATGGCCCGGTGCAGCGCCAGGTTGACCGCTTCAAGCAAGGTGATTTTTTCATTGTTCATGCGACTGCCCCCCTTCACGCCGTGCGACCCGTTCCATGAACCACTCACGCTGCTCGGCCAGCGCTGCCGGCCATTGGGCATAGACATGGTCCATGACCGATTCGGGTGGCTGGGGGGCGCGGCTTTCGTAGGCACTGACGGCGTCCTGCACCTGGGCCTGACACTCGGCAATCAGCGCCTGTTCGCGGCCTTCGTCCCAGATGCCCTGGCTGGCCATGAAGCTTTGCAGGCGTTTGATCGGCTCTTCCTGCCAGGCCTGGCGCACTTCTTCGGCCGAGCGATAGCGGGTCGCATCGTCGGCGGTGGTGTGATCGCCCAGCCGATAGCTCAGGCATTCGAGCAACACCGGCCCCTTGCCCTTCCGGGCCCGGTCCAGGGCAATGCGCATGCGGTCGTAGACAGCCAGGATGTCGTTGCCATCGACCTGCTCGCCATGAAATCCGGCGCCGATGGCCTTCTGTGCCAGGGTCGGGGCACCGCACTGGATGCGCCGCGGCACGGAAATGGCCCATTGGTTGTTGTTGATCACGAACACCACCGGCAACTGCCAGGCGCCGGCGACGTTGAGCGCCTCAAGAAAGTCGCCCTTGCTGGTCGCGCCGTCGCCACAGGTGGTAACCGCCACCCGATGCTCACCGCGCACCTTGAAGGCACTGGCCACGCCACAGGCATGCAATGCCTGGGTCGCAATGGGCACGCACAGCGGAAAGTCCTGCGCCGCCGCAGGTTCGGCATAGGCACTGCCGCGCTCGTCGCCGCCCCAGTAAAGCAGGATCTCGTCCATGCGCACCCCGCGCATCAACTGCACAGCGGTGTCGCGGTAATACGGCACCAGCACATCTTCGGCCTGCATCAGGCTGCCGATGGCCACGCCAATCGCTTCCTGGCCCAGGGTCGGGGCAAAGGTGCCGATACGGCCGGTGCGTTGCAGGGCGACGGTTTTCTGGTCGAACAGGCGGGTCAGCACCATGTGCCGATACAGCCGGGTCAGCAGGTTGAAGTCATCGGCCCAGCCGGGCAGCGGTCCGATAAGGCGGCCATCGGGGGCCAGGTAACGGGTGTACGCAAGCTCATTGTTGTTATTGGGCATTACCGACTCCAGACACGCAGGGTTGCGTGATGCTCATGGTTCGCAGCTTGTGGCTGCATGGAACCGTCGGGCGGCACCGGGTAATGGTGCGCTGGCCGACATTCAAGGGGCTTTGCCAAGGCTCGAACGTGCGACGCGGGTCAGCGCAGGCAGCGCCCGAGAATGGCCATGGACCTTCTGTCAATCGTAGCCGGGTTCAAAAAATATGCCCGGCCTGGCTGACCCGTACCTGGCCTGGATGGACCTGTACACATGTCGATACGGCCAGTGCTGGACGAAACCCGGCCAGAGGGCTACAACATGAGCGTGTTGCCTCGACAGAGGTTTGAAACAGGGAAGAGCGGGAGGAAATCATGACTCCACGTCAACAGTGCCTGGCCTGTGCGCAACGTACGCCAATGGCTGTATTCGAAGCCGCGCTCTGGATCGGTGCCGAGCACGACTCCAGCTTCAGGCCATCGCACATCGATGAAGACATGGACCGACTGCACCGGCAGATCAATGCGCAACTGCCCGTGCTGCCAGTCACCGAGCTGGCCCAGCCGTTGCTGCGCGAAATGACCAACCTGGGCTTCCAGCAGGATGAGTGGAACCCGCCCAGGCCCGAGTCGGCACTGCTGCACAAGATCGTCCAGCGCCGTCGCGGCCAGCCACTGGGCCTGGCGCTGGTAGCCATGGAGCTTGCCCGGCGCCTGGGCATTCCCATGGAGGGGGTGAATTTTCCGGGCCATTTTCTGCTGCGCGTGCCCGGTGCCGATCACGTGCTGGACCCCTGCAGCGGCCGGCGCCTGTACCCCAGGGATTGCCGTGAACTGCTGGTGCGCCAGTACGGTCCGGACATGGCCTTGCGCGTCGAACACATGCAGCGCGCCAGCCCCTTGAGCCTGTTGCAGCGCATGTCGCGCAACCTGCGTCATCTGCACCAGATCAACGACGACTTTCTCTCGGCCCTCAAGGACGCCAACCGCATCGTCGAACTCGGCGAAGCCACCAGCAGCGACCACATGGCCCGCGCCAGCCTGTACCAGACCCTCGACTGCCCCCAGGCCGAACGCTTCGACCTTGAGCACGCCCTGTTGCTGAGCGACGACCCGTTGCAGCGCCTGCGGCTGAGCGCGCGCTTGAGCCAGTTGCCCGGCAGCCGTGCGCTGCACTGAGGCACCCGCTAGGCGGTGCCGTTTCTCTGGGCCATCCGGGCTTTCTGCATTTCGTAGCTGTCCCCGGACTGAGCGAAGACTTGCAGGTTCTGAATAACATGGATGGCGCGCACATAATCGGGCATCAAGGTCTGCGCATACGGATCACCCCATAAGCCCTTCTCTTTCATGAGCACGATCTGGTTGGCAAGAAACTCCAGCGCATTGATCGGCTCATCGGCATTGATGACCTTGCCGCTCGGGTCGAACTCAGTCCCGGTACGGCTCATGAGATCGGCGGTGAGATTGTCGATGAAGCCGGACTTGTACAGCACCATTCCTGCCCGGCCGAGTTCCCTGGGCGTGATGTGCTCGGGATCGAAGCCCTTGAACAGGGGCTTCATGTTCTGCTTTTCCATGGCCTGCGCATTGAGCGCAATGGCGTTTTCGCCCACTTCATTGAGCACTTGCAAGGCTTGTCCGCTGGCGGGAATGACGGCACTTTTCTTGACTGAGGATGATTTGATAAGCACGGGCGGAAGATCGCCCCAGAGGGGATTTGACATGGTGATGACTCCTGATCAATACGCAGATGGCAATCCGGACTATCGGAGATTTTTCGAACTAATTAATGGCGAAACCAAAAACCATACGAACCCTACAAACCAAAAAGAAAATGCCTACGCGCCACCCCCTGAACAACAATTAATTGCCCGCCTTACGCCCACTTCGCATAGAGACCAGACAGCCCGCCACGCCGCTTAAAAAGCCAAATAGCGCACACTTATCATCCGCAAAGAATATTCCCACACACTTTTCAGCACAGCCCCTACAACAAAAAACTTTCAGACATGTTTAAAGGTTTATCAATGCGCCGAACCTTGGCGTCGCATTTTGAAACCCAGGCCTTACGCTGCGCGTAAAAGGCCATCCCGAACAAAAAGGAATAGATCATGAAAACCTTGCTTTGCACCGCACTCATTCTGGCTTCTGCTTGCAGTTATGCGGGAGAGTCCACGTTTGAAAAATCCTCTGTGCCCAGAACCATCAGGCTCGTCAACCATGGCAATGCAGCCTCCTACGTCCATGTAAAATGCTCGGACTTGCCAGTGGTGCCGCTGTCGCCCCCCATGAAAGTTGAAAACATCAGCTGGAAAACCACTCACTACCCTTACAACATTACTGAAAAGATCAAAATCTGCTACTTCCCGTATGGGGATGGCGTCGGCAAGCCCAGCACCTGTGAAGAAGAGGTAGCGCTCAATGCTCCGGGCGTGTCGGATAAATTTCGTTCATTACGCTTTGGTCATCAGTCTGCCGTGCAGGTTATCCATAGCGTGAGCGGTGATCGACAAACGATCAGTCCTGCCGGCAATGACCGCATAACCATCCGTTTCAGTTATTGATAACCCAGGTCACTCCCGAGCCATCGGAGTGCCCTGGATATCGCGGCATTCTGCTTGTTCGGTCAGTCTTCCTGAAGATCCAATTAAAGGATGAAGAAACTCTATGCTTATCATCTCTGGCTCTACCTTGCCTGTCGTTTCTTCTTTGCCTGCCACATCGCCAGACGCGAGTGCGAAAACATCCCTGCTACCTCACACCACAACACCCGTGGTCACCGAAAACTTCTCTGCCACGGCTCAGCAACTGAGCGAAGCCGCCGTTCGTGCGGCTGAACGTGACAAGACGGCAACACTTGAGGAACGGAACTCGCGGATCACTGCGACATTACGGCCACTCACAGGCGCGGCCTATCAATCCCGCAAGGCCCTGCATGATGCCGAGCAACCTGACACACAGGACAGCGGCCTGCTGACCCGTGCCAGGCAGGCTACCGACTTCAGTAACGGACTGGCCGTCAATCCGTTCAAGAACATGGCACCGGATCAATTGAAGCTGATTGCCCATGACGACAGCAGCACCTTTACCGTCAACGAGCGCAGAGCGGCCTGGCAGGCCCTTGAGCCCAACGACACGCTGCCTCGAGAACATCTCACGACCCGCAAGCATCGGCAGGGTCATGATGTGCTGGTCTCACGCCTGTTCTACGGGCATGAAGGACCCGAGCGCGACAAGACCCATGGCCTGCTCAGAGAAACCATCAGTGTTCCCGACGTTGATTTTCTGACACGCCAGGATCGCCACCTGCTTTCCCACATGTATGCCTATGCACAGGAACAAGGTGCGCACTTGAAGTACGTGGATGATCTGGCCTGGGATCTTGCCGACTATCGCCGGCATGACGATGGGCGTGTCCTGGCCAACAGCAATGGAGGGCACAGCTATGATGAACAGGGTCGCCAATTGAGCTTCAGCTTTACCGCCCCCAATGCTGCCATCGCCCAGCGCGTGCTGGGAGGCGCTGCGATCAACGTCACGCTGCTGGACAAGGGGTTTGTACGCTATAACCTCGACCCGAGTGTCTGGCCTTACCACAATGGGGGCGATCCGGGCTTTCTGGAGCAGATGATCCTCAAGTTCTCCAGCACAGACGGCGAAGAGCACGTACTTGACAGTCGTTTCAAGACTTACACCCGAGACCCCAAAATCAAGGACAAGATCGTGCACGCCTGCGAGACAATGAGATTCCAGCCACGAGGGGAGCCTGCGCTGATCAATAAAGAGGGCGTCTGGACAATCACCGCCACCGGCAAGGCTGAAGGCTATGTATTGAACCGAGTGACCGGCATTCCGGAAAAGATCGAAAGCGCCGTCGAAACACCCGCCAAACCCAACATCCCCAGCAACCCCTTCGAAAGCCTGATCGGCAGCAAACCCGTCAAGCCCCGCCTGCTCACCCTGTTCGACTACCTGTTCATGAAAATGAAAACCCACGGCCGGGTGCGCAGGCCTTGATTCAGTCGGCATCAGCCAAGCGCTACGATGATGACCCGTTCAAAACCAATGAACAAACAGAAGATTCCCACACCACTTACGGAGTAGGGACTACAACAAACCTGACCGAATGCCCTTAAGATTTTTAACACAAAGAGGTACAGCATCGAAATTTTTCGACATAACAACAGTAGCTCACGCCCAGAAGCCCCTTGGAATAATCCTACATAACTTTCAGCTCAAGACCTACAGCAAAATAACCAAGAGCATGCTTAAAGGTTTCCAATGCGTAGACACATCAGTGTCATGAATTGAAACCAGGCCCGTCGCTTTGCGAAAAAAGCCAAAAACAAAAAAAGGAATACATCATGAAAGCTTTACTCTGCACCGTACTCATTCTGGTATCTGCCTATAGCCATGGGCAGGAAATTACTATCGACAAAGTCTCTGCGCCGAGAACGATTCGGCTCGTCAATCATGACAGCGCAGCTTCTTATTTCCGGGTGAAGTTCGCAGACTTGCCAAGAACGCTATCGGCTGCCCCTATGAAGCTTGAGCAGCTAAGCTGGAACGCCACACGCTACCCTTACGCGAACGTTACTGAACAACTAGAGGTGTGCTATTTCCCCTATGGGGAAGGAAGAGGCCAAGTAAAAATCTGTGACGATGCACTCCCGGGCGCAGCAGGAACATCCAGCAAATTCAATTCATTAAGACTTGGCCATGAGTCGACTGTCCAGATTATCCATAAAACTCAGGGGGATCGACAAACCATCAGCCCTGCTGGCAACGACATGATCTCGCTCCGTATTGCTTATCAATGACGCCGGGCACTCCTTGCTCATACCAAGATGGGAGTGCCTTTGGGCCTACATGAATCCTTCAGGTTCCTGGAAGCATTCAATAAAGCGGATGAAAAATCCATGATTATTACCAACCGCAATATTTTGCCTGCCCCTAGGCTCTCACAGGCCACACGTCCTCCTGTCGCCAGTCCTTCCGGCATAGAAAAAAATGTTCCTGCCCCTCAAGAATCACTCTCTGCCACAGCACTTCAAATAAGCAAGGCCTCTACTCGCGCCGCCGTCCGTGACACAGCGTTGAGCCTCGATGAGCGGGCTGCATTACTGGAACAATTCACAGGCGACCGCTATCAAGCCAACAAGGCCCGGCATGACGCAGAGCAACCTGCCACTCAAGATATCGGTTTACTAGCCCGTGCCAGACAGGCCACTGATTTCAGTAATGGTCTGGACAGCAACCCATTCAAAGCCATGCCAGTGGATCAACTGACTCTGATTGCCTTTGATGCCAACAATACCTTTACGGTCAATGAACGCCGGGCGGCCTGGCAGGCGCTCCAGATAGCGAACACCCCGCATCGAACAAGCCTTCTTACAGATGACATGAATCAGGCGGGCCATGACCTCTTGGTATCACGTCTGTACGAGGCACACGAAGGTCCGGTGCGCGATAAGGCGGACGGTTATCTTCTGGAAAACATCAGTCATCCGGACGTCGATTTTCTTACCTTACTGGATCGTCGTCTGATTTCTCATGTGTACGCTTACGCTCAGGTTCAAGGTGCAGACTTAAGGTATGTCGACGACCTGGCCAGGGATATTGCTGTTTATAGCAGGCATGACAATGGCAGTGTTCTGCGTAACATGAATGATGGTCACAGGTACGATGGTGAGGGCCGACAATTAAGCGTTACCTTCACCGCAGCCCATGCCACCACTGCCCAGCGCGTATTGGGCGGCACGGCGATTAACAGCACGTTGTTGGACAAGGGATTTGTGCGCTTCACTCTTGATCCGGGCTTTCGTCCCTACAGCTATAGCGGTGACCCCGGCTTTCTTGAAGCCATGGTAATGAAATTCTCCGCCGACACTGGCGAAGACTACGCGCTCGACACGCGCTTCAAAACCTATACCCGAGACCCCAAAGTCACAGACAAGATCGTCCACGCTTGCGAGACGATAAGGCTTCAGCCACGTGAGGAGCCTGTGCTCATTAACCGGCAAGGCGTCTGGACGATTACCGCCACCGGCAAAGCCGCAGGCTATGTCATGAACCCTGTCACCGGTATCCCGGAACAGATCGAGAAAACACCCGAAAATACGACCGAACCAAAAGCCTCCAGCAACCCCTTCGAAAGCCTGATCGGCGGCAAACCCGCTAGGCCCCGCCTGCTCACCCTGTTCGACTACCTGTTCATGAAAATGAAAACCCACGGCCGGGTGCGCAGGCCTTGATCCGGTCAGCCTCAGCCGAGCGTGACGATGAACCCGGCCAGCCAGGGCTCGGCGTCGGTGTCCGGGGTGACGCTCTCGCTGGCGTCCAGGCGCAGCATGGCCTGCACTTCGTTTACGCCGAGTTCGCCGAACAGCTCGCTCATAAGGGCGCCGCCGCCGCAGAAAGTGTCGTCATAACTGGAGTCACCCAAGGCGATCACGCCGCCGGGCAAACCGCGCAGCGCAGCCGGCAGGGTGTCGCGCAATTGGTAGTACAGCGGCTGCAAATTGTCGGGCAGTTCGCCCATGCCAGTAGTCGACGTCACCGCCAGCAACGCCTGCGGCTCGAAGGCCAGCAGCTCGGCCTGGGTCAGGCGCGTGTTGAACAACACCTCATGGCCGGCCTCGCGCAGCAGTGCACTGGCATGCCGGGCCACGTCTTCTGCCGAGCCAAAGACAGTGCCGGAAAGGATGGCGATTTTCATTGAGGATTCCCGTGCCAGACTAAAAATTGGGGCTATTATGCACCATTCGCCTGACCTGCTCGTGCAGCAGGGTGGCCGCGCGCTGCCAGCGGTGCAGGCACCTTGATGCAGACCTGAACACGCCTGCAGCGCCGGTCTGGCATAAAGTCAGTGACAAAGTGACCGACGGTCAGAACATGGCGGTTATTTTGTGGTCTTTTTCCCACTTACGGATCGATCCGGGTTTCATCATGCAGCCTGAAACAATTCTGACCCAGGACGAACTGGACTTCATTCTGGGCATGCAGCGTAACCCCCAGTTGAACGTGCGCGACTCGACACGCAACCTGGTCGTCAACGGCGGTATCCAGATCCAGGACTTGCTGGCGCGGCTGGCGGCCAGTGAACAGGTGACGATCCAGGCCCAGTTCAACAACCAGAAAATCAGCTTTCCACTGCAGATGGTGGAGGATGAGTTTCACGCCCAGCGCCTGCAGGTCGGCACGCCCAGCATCTATGAAGAAGGCCCGCAGATCCGTCCCTGGCGCCTGGTGCTGCCCACGCCGATCCCGCTGGAAACCGACGAGGGTGTGCTGACCGCCCTGTGGGTACATGAGGTGTCGTTCAAGGGCGTACTGATCGAGTACCGCCGCAAGGGCAACCCGCCACGGCATTTCTCGGCCTGGTTCAATCCGGCAGGCCATCCGCCCATCGCCATGCGCGGGCGCCTGGAGCGCATGACCGAAAAAGGCATGGCGGCCTATCACCTCAGTGAAAAATACCCCGAAGACAGCGAGCGCCTGCGCCAGTACATGCTGGGAGAACATCGCCGGCTGCACCCGGCCGTGCATACGCTGGCGGGTTGATCCAGGCCGTCTCTGGCCGGGCATTCAAATTTTCATGGCTTGTTGCAGGATTTCAGGAATAATCCTTGCTTGCTTGCTGTCCGAAGCTGACACGTTGCCACCACCCCGGCGCCGTGCCTGATGAGTTCCCTACCCGGGAGCCTCATAACGCCATGGAGATACACAATGTCTACCGCTCCCGTCACCTTGCTGGTGGCCCGCCGTGTTGCCCACGGCTGCTATCAGGAACTCCTTGCCTGGCTGCATGAAGGCGAACGCCTGGCCACCGACTTCCCCGGTTACCTGGGCTCGGGTGTGCTAGCTCCACCGCCTGGCGATAACGAATTCCAGATGATTTTCCGCTTTGCCGATGCGCACACCCTGCACGCCTGGGAGCATTCGGCTTCACGACGCGCCTGGTTGGTGCGTGGCAATGGCCTGTTCGACCAACCTTCGGAGCATCGTGCCAGCGGCATTGCCGGCTGGTTTGGCGCCGCCGGTTCCCGTCCGCCACGCTGGAAGCAGGCGGTGGCCATCTGGCTGGCGTTCTTTCCGGTGTCGTTGCTGTTCAATTTCATCCTGGGGCCGCTCCTTGGCCAACTGGAGCTGATGCCGCGCATCATGTTCAGTACGCTGATCCTCACCCCGTTGATGGTGTATCTGTTTATTCCGCTGTCGACCCGCCTGCTGGCCCCCTGGCTGAACGCCACGCCCTCCCTGCCGCGCAATCGCACCGAGTCGGCCTCTGCGCGCTGACAGCGCTCATCTGGCCGGTATCGGATCCGATACCGGCAACAGATCTCGCCCCCTTGCTCGACAGGCGGCGCCAAGGTTGTACAGCGTTCGGCATTGGTATAACTTTGCCACTGACGGCCGACTTCCTGAATTCACAGGAAGCTGTTCCCATTTTCCTGCCTGATTGAATTCGTGAACTGTCGATGGCCTCCAGCCCTGCCCCGATCCTGATCACCGGCGCCAGCCAGCGCGTCGGCCTGCACTGTGCGCAGCGCCTGCTCGAAGACGGCCAGCCGGTGATCATCAGTTACCGTACCCTGCGCCCAGGCGTTGAACAACTGCGTGCAGCGGGCGCTATCGCCCTGCCTGCCGACTTTGCCAGCGAAGCGGGGATCATGGCGTTCCTCGACCAGTTGAAAGCGCACACTGACTGCCTGCGCGCCATTGTGCACAACGCTTCCGAATGGCTGGCCGAAGCGCCGGGCCATGAGGCCGAGGTCTTTACCCGGATGTTCAGCATTCACATGCTGGCGCCCTACCTGATCAACCTGCACGGTGCCGAACTGCTGCAACGCAGTCCGGTTGCCGACATCGTGCATATCAGCGATGACGTGACCCGCAAGGGCAGCAGCAAGCACACTGCCTATTGCGCCAGCAAGGCCGGCCTGGAAAGCCTGACCCTGTCATTTGCCGCGCGCCTGGCGCCGAGCATCAAGGTCAATGGCATCGCCCCGGCCCTGCTGATGTTCCAACCCGACGACGACGCGGCGTACCGCGCCACAACCCTGGCCAAATCGGCACTGGGGATCGAGCCCGGTGCCGAGGTGATCTACCAGAGCCTGCGCTACCTGCTCGACACACCTTATGTGACCGGCACAACCCTGACCGTAAACGGTGGACGGCATCTCAAGTAAGCCGCCCCGAGGACCCCGATGATGAGCGAATCCCTGCCACAGCAGTACCGAGACATTCTTGTGGGCCTGGGTGAAGATCCAGAACGCGAAGGCCTGCTGGATACGCCAAAGCGCGCCGCCAAGGCCATGCAATACCTGTGTCATGGTTACACGCAAAGCCTTGACGAGATCGTCAATGGTGCGCTGTTCGCCTCTGACAACGACGAAATGGTCATCGTCCAGGACATCGAGCTGTACTCGCTGTGCGAGCATCACTTGTTGCCCTTCATCGGCAAGGCGCACGTGGCCTATATCCCGACCGGCAAGGTCCTGGGGCTGTCGAAGATCGCCCGGGTGGTCGACATGTTTGCCCGCCGCCTGCAGATCCAGGAAAACCTGACCCGGCAGATCGCCGAGTCGATCCAGAGCGTCACCCAGGCCGCCGGCGTGGCGGTGGTCATCGAAGCCAAGCACATGTGCATGATGATGCGCGGCGTCGAAAAGCAGAACTCGACCATGAACACCTCGGTGATGCTGGGCGCTTTCCGCGAGTCGAGCACCACGCGCATGGAGTTTCTGCAACTGATCGGACGGAGCAAGGGTTAATGGCCAAGCTTGAACCAGGCACGGCGCGCATCCGGGTCAAGGACCTGCGCCTGCGCACGTTTATCGGCATCAACGAGGACGAGATCCTCAACAAGCAGGACGTGCTGATCAACCTGACGATCTGCTATGCCGCCCAGGCCGCGGTGCGTGATAACGACATCGATCACGCGCTGAATTACCGCACCATCACCAAGGCGATTATCCAGCACGTCGAAGGCAATCGCTTCGCGCTGCTGGAACGCCTGACCCAGGAAGTGCTCGATCTGGTCATGAGCCACACGGCGGTGACCTACGCCGAGGTCGAAGTCGACAAGCCGCATGCCCTGCGTTTCGCCGAGTCGGTGTCGATCACTCTCGCCGGTCAGCGTTGAACCGCTTTATCATGGCAAGCCCTAACGCATCGAGCGAGCATTTGAGATGACCGACCAACAACGCCTGGAACTTGAAGCTGCCGCTTTTCGCCGACTGGTTGCGCACCTGGACAGCCGCAAGGACGTGCAGAACATCGACCTGATGAACCTGTCCGGCTTCTGCCGCAATTGCCTGTCGAAGTGGTACAAGGCCGCCGCCGACGAGCGCCAGATCGACGTCAGCCTCGACGACGCCCGCGAAGTCGTCTACGGCATGCCCTACAACGAGTGGAAATCGCTCTACCAGAAAGAAGCCAGCGCCGAGCAACTGGCCGCCTTCAAGGAACCCAAGCATGACTGACCTGACCACCCTGCGCGCCAGCCTGCGCAGTGGCCAACACGCCTTTGCCGATACCCTGACTTTTGTTGCCCAGGGGTATGCGTACCAACCGCAAGCCTTTCGCAACGGTGAGGTGGACAACGCCGCCGGCCAGAACGAAGGCTCGTGCAAGACCCTGGGCCTGGCCCTGCTTGAAGGCCTGAGCGACGAAGAGGCGCTGCTGGCCTTCGGCGAGCACTACCGCTCGGTTCAGGCCACCCCTGAAGGCAGTGACCACGCCAATATTCGTGCCTTGATCAAGCATGGCCTGGCCGGCGTGAAATTCGAGGCTGAGCCGCTGGTGCGCGTGTAAACGCCAAGCCTGACCCAACAAAAAACCGGCCGAGGCCGGTTTTTTTGGGCATAAAACGCTATCAGAACGAGGCGTTGGCCAGGCCGTCCAGGTAACGCTCGACGTCCAGGGCCGCCATGCAACCGGCGCCGGCCGAGGTGATGGCCTGGCGGTAGACGTGGTCGGCCACGTCGCCGGCGGCGAACACGCCGTCCACGCTGGTGGCGGTGGCGTTGCCTTCACGGCCGCCCTGTACAACCATGTAGCCGTCCTTGAGCGCCAGCTGGCCTTCGAACAGTGTGGTGTTCGGGGTGTGGCCGATGGCGATGAATACGCCGTCGACTTTCAGCTCGTCGCTGCTGCCATCGTTGTTCTTCAGGCGGGCACCGGTCACGCCCATGTTGTCGCCCAGCACTTCATCGAGCGTGGCGTTGAGCTTGAGTTCGATCTTGCCTTCGGCCACACGGGCGTGCAGCTTGTCGATCAGGATCTTCTCGGCGCGGAAGGTCTCGCGACGGTGCACCAGGGTCACCTTGCTGGCGATGTTGGCCAGGTACAGCGCCTCTTCGACGGCAGTGTTGCCACCACCGACCACGGCCACCGGCTTGTTGCGGTAGAAGAAGCCGTCGCAGGTGGCGCACGCCGAAACACCCTTGCCCATGAACGCCTCTTCCGACGGCAGGCCCAGGTAACGGGCGCTGGCGCCGGTGGCGATGATCAGCGCGTCACAGGTGTAGGTGGCGCTGTCGCCCTTGAGGCTGAACGGCTTGCCGGCCAGGTCCACCGAGTTGATGTGGTCGAAGACGATTTCGGTCTCGAAACGCTCGGCGTGTTCGCGCATGCGCTCCATCAGGGCCGGGCCGGTCAGGCCATGGGGGTCGCCCGGCCAGTTGTCGACTTCGGTGGTGGTGGTCAATTGACCGCCTGCCTGCATGCCGGTGATCAGCAGCGGCTTGAGGTTGGCGCGGGCAGCGTAGACCGCCGCGCTGTAGCCGGCAGGGCCGGAGCCGAGAATAATCACTCGGGAATGACGTACATCAGACATGACACACTCCTGGCGACCGGCCATTTACGCCGACGTCGCAACGGTTTAGCGGGATGGACCCGTGCAGCATGGGCACGGGTCGCGAAATGGGACGGCTGCGGTCGTTGCCGCAGCCGCAGGCCTTACAAGGCAGTGGCGTTGGAGGCCAGGTAGTCGGCAACGCCCTGGGCGTCAGCCTTCATGCCTTTCTGGCCCGGGCGCCAGCCGGCAGGGCAGACTTCGCCGTGCTCTTCGGTGAACTGCAGCGCTTCGACCAGACGGACCATTTCGTCGACATCGCGGCCCAGTGGCAGGTTGTTGACCACCTGATGCTGGACCACGCCAGCCTTGTCGATCAGGAACGAGGCACGCAGGGCCACGCCATCATCATGCTCGATGCCGTAGGCACGGGTGATCTCGTGCTTGACGTCGGCAACCATGGTGAACTCGACTTCGCCGATGCCGCCCTTCTCGACCGGCGTGCTGCGCCAGGCGTAGTGAGTGAACTGCGAATCGATGGACACGCCGACCACTTCGACACCCAGCTCGCGGAACTTGGCGATGCGGTTGTTGTGGGCAATGATTTCCGACGGGCAGACAAAGGTGAAGTCCAGCGGCCAGAAGAACAACACGACGTATTTGCCGCGCAGCGAGGACAGGGTAAAGCTGTCAACGATCGAACCGTCGCCCAACACCGCAGCAGCATCGAAATCGGGGGCTTGCTTGTTGACCAGTACGCTCATGATTGGCTCCAAATCAGAAGTGGGAAGGCTAGGTGAAGAAAGTGATCGCTAGCCTATCGGGGTGGCGAAGATTAAGGAAATTTCGTTTCACAATCCACCTCATAGACTTCACCTATGCCTGAAACGCCGAGCCATCATTTTACGCCAGGCGCGCAGCAATCGCGAATGGCTATCAACGAGTGGTCAGGGTCATGTATGTACCCCTTTTACCGCACTGCCAAAGCCGGTAAGGTCAAACGGTCTGCACCTTTCGGAGAGCATAATGCCCGCACCTGCCCTCACCGGCCCGCAATACCTGGTTCAAGGCTTGCAATTGATCATGCGTCCGGGCCTGCGCCTGTTCGTGCTGTTGCCCCTGAGCATCAACCTGCTGCTGTTCAGCGGCCTGGTCTATCTGTCGCTGCACCAGTTCAGTATGTGGGTCGACACCTTCATGCCGACCCTGCCGCACTGGCTGAGCTTTCTCAGCTACATCCTCTGGCCGCTGTTCGTGGTGCTGGTGCTGCTGATGGTGTTCTTCACCTTCACGATGCTGGCCAACATCATTGCCGCACCGTTCAATGGCTTTCTGTCCGAGAAAGTCGAATCGGTGATCCGCGGCATCGACGACTCGCCACCGTTCAGCTGGGCCGAGCTGATGGCCATGATCCCGCGCACCTTGTCGCGTGAATTGCGCAAGCTGGGCTACATGCTGCCGCGCATGATCGCCCTGTTCATTCTGTCGTTCATTCCGGTGGTCAATATCATCGCCGCGCCGCTCTGGCTGTTGTTCGGGGTGTGGATGATGGCGATCCAGTACATCGACTACCCGGCCGACAACCACAAGATGAGCTGGCAGGACATGCTCGCCTGGCTGCGCAGCAAGCGCTGGGCCAGCCTGAGCTTCGGCGGTTGCGTGTATGCCGCGTTGCTGGTGCCCTTCGTCAATATCTTCATGATGCCGGCGGCGGTGGCCGGGGCCACGCTGTTCTGGGTGCGCGAGCGAGGCGCGCAGGAAGTGGCGGGCGTGCGGGGTTAAATGTGATCCGGAGCAAGGGCGTGCAGCCCTTGCTCTACTTTATTAAACAAACCACTTAAAAGACCAAATAAAGAAATATCCTACAAACAAAAAAGAAAACTACCCGAACCACTTATCGTCTTCAATACCTCTTTCCGGCAAGCCACTTCCGCAACAGGCATAAACTTGCCGACTGCATTCCACTGCATCTTTCCCGACTTATACAGCCTGACAAGACCGGCCTTGGCGCTATTACAGGCTCTGGCGGCCTACATGCGACGCCTGGCATCCAATTTGCTCTTGGAGTATTGAGTGAACCCAAGAGGAAATGCCATGAACGTCAATGGATCATCTGCCGTATCGACAACTTACGTCCGCCATGGAACAGCCAGGCCAACTTCCCCGGCCTCCGGTTTCAGCCAGATACTGCAGGGGCTGATGTCCGAGAAGCCACCCGCCGTCACGCAAGCTTCACCTGCATCGCGCACTGATGGAATCCGATTGGAACACATGCGGTTTTCCAGGCGTACGGATTCTGAACCCGAGTTTGTCAACGTGACCTGCAAGGGGCCGCGTGCCAAGGTAGTCGTGAAGACACATGAAGACGCGGACACACGAACCGGACTCAAGAGAGGTAGCGCATGGCGGCAATACCTGCTGGATAGAGCCGCCAACGATCCCGCCGAAGCGGCAGACCTGGCAAGAAAATATGCCTTTAACTCATTGAATGGACAGATGGTTGATTTATCCGAATACCCGACCATTCGCTATAGCGCGAGCGGCGAAATCGTCAATGACGAATCCACGGCCTGGTTCGAGAAAAACCTGCAACTCATGCAAAAGCAGCGATCAGAACTCTATGAGTCAGAGCTTATGAAAGGCACGCCAGCGGCAGTCATTCTGGAAAAAATCCTGGACTTCAACGATGCACAACCGCAGCGTTTTCGCGACATGGCTCACTGGTAAACCTAGAGCCCCCAGCGCTTGAGACCGGGGGCTATCAAGCCCTGTTACCAACTCACGGTGATACGCCCCTGCTGCCCTGCAAGGGGCACGTGGCCGGACTGCCCTATCCTGAGTGTAAAGTAGAATTTTTGCTGCGCAGGACTCCCAATGAAATTTCGAGTCGATCCAGAACGCTGCCGAGAAACGTCGAGGCAATTATTTTGTCCTGTGCACAATTTCACTTCCAAGTCTCGCGGCCAGCCAATCACATTCCAAGTCCAGCTAACGTCAGTGATTCGCCCCCCTGCGGGAGGCCTTCCAGAAACTGGAATAGTGGCGGTATATAAATACCCCTTCGAATGGGCCGTCGGCAGCGTTACAGACGAACTGTAGTTGCCCGCCATTGCCATGGACGAAAGGCCCAATACCATAAAACCAATAATCGAGGCCGAACGAATCCGTTTCGACTTTTTAAAGTCAAATTTCATTTTATGCTTCCTTACAGTGTCGAGTGTGTCCCCACGAATCCATGACTCGCGAAAACTTGATAATCAGATTGATTAACCTGATACCCCCCCGACGTTATTCAGAAAGCGTTGTGCCGCAATACCTGAGTTCGCTTAAACCAAAATTACAGAAAATTCCTACATGGACATGAGCATTTAAAACTCGCTCTGTAGGCTCGTTGACATGAATCGAGCCATTAGCAAAAACATTGTTCAGTGACTAACGCCCCTCTGCGTCACAAACCCATCACAAAACCGCCACGCAACCGCAACCCTTCCTGCCGACACTGGTTTTCATGAGCACATTCCTGCATGTCACCTTGATCACTGAAACCTATGGCCCCGAGATCAATGGCGTCGCCAACACGCTGGGGCGGTTGTGCGATGGGTTACGGCTGCGCGGGCATACGGTGGAGTTGATTCGTCCGCGCCAGGGCAATGAGCCGGCGCCCGAGGCGCCGCAGGATCTGATGCTGTGCCGTGGCTGGCCGATCCCCGGGTATCCGGGGCTGCAATGGGGCCAGGTGTCGATGCACAAGTTGCTGCGGCGCTGGCAACGGCGCCGGCCCGACGTGTTGTATATCGCCACCGAGGGGCCACTGGGCCTGTCGGCGTTGCGCGCGGCTCAGCGCCTGGGAATTGCCGTGGTCAGTGGTTTTCATACCAATTTCCCGCAATACAGCCAGCAATACGGCATGGGGTTCGTGACACGCCTGCTGACCCATTACCTGCGCTGGTTCCACAACCGCTCGCAGGCCACGCTGGTGCCCAGTGTCAGTCAGAAACTGGAACTGGAACGCCGTGGTTTCGAGCGGGTCGAGCTGCTGTCGCGCGGGGTGGACAGCCAATTGTTTCAACCGTCCAGACGCTCCCGGACACTGCGTGAACAGTGGGGGCTAAAGGAGGATGAAATTGCCCTGCTGTACGTCGGCAGGCTGGCACCGGAAAAGAACCTGCAACTGCTTCGACGCAGCTTTGAAGCGTTGAAGGAAAACTACCCGCAGCACGGTCTCAAGCTGATCGTGGTGGGGGACGGTCCCCAGCGGGCCACATTGCAGGCACAGCTGCCCGAGGCCATTTTCTGCGGGATGCAACGCGCGCAGGTGCTGGCGATGCATTACGCCTCGGGCGATCTGTTTCTGTTTCCAAGCCTGACCGAGACCTTCGGCAATGTGGTGCTTGAAGCGCTGGCGTCGGGGCTGGCCGTGGTGGCCTACGATGAAGCCGCCGCCGGCCAGCATATCCGCCACGGCCATAACGGCGCGCTGGCAATGCCAGGCGATGAAGAAGCCTTCATCGATGCCGCCCGCTGGCTGCTCGAAGACCACGAAACCCTGCGCCGGGTAAGGCTCAATGCCAGGCAGCACGCCAGCCGCCAAGGGTGGAACAGCATCATCGATCAGTTCGAGCGGCAGCTGTATGCGGTGTGTGCGCCTGAGGGCAAGCAACCGGGTGTGGTACCGGTTATCAACCCAGCGCCTTCTCGATCGCCGCAATGAGGGCCGGATCGTCTGGCGCGGTGCGTGGTGAAAAACGGTGAGTGACGGCGCCGTTGCGCCCGACCAGAAACTTCTCGAAGTTCCAGGTGATGTCACCGGCGAATTCGGCGCCTTCACCGGCCAGTTGCACGTACAGCTTGTGGCGATGAGGGCCGTTGACCTCGAGCTTTTCGCCCAGCGGGAAGGTCACGCCATAATTGAGCTCGCAGAACGACTGGATTTCCTGCTCAGTGCCAGGTTCCTGCCCTGCAAACTGGTTGCAGGGTAGCCCCAGGACACTGAACCCGCGGTCCTTGTACTGCTTGTACAGGTTTTCAAGCGCTGCGTACTGGGGCGTCAGGCCGCACTTGGATGCGACGTTGACCACCAGCACCACTTTGTCCTTGAACGGCGCCAATGGCAGTTCCTTGCCATCGAGCCCATTCAGCTTAATGCCGTGAAAAGCACTCATGTCTCACCCCCCTTCAGACTATGGCCGCAAAAAAAGGCGTCCGACAAGCTGCGCATTACGCAGACTCGCCTGGACGCCCTGGCGGTTATCCGAGCCTAGCAGCGGATCGCTGCCGGACACAAATCAATGGTGATGGCCACCTTCGCCATGGACGTGGCCATGGGCAATTTCTTCTTCGCTGGCTTCACGAATGTCCACGACCTTGACCTGGAAGGTCAGGCGCTGGCCGGCCAGGGGATGGTTGCCGTCAATGGTGACATCGTCGCCGTCCAGATCGCGGATGGTCACGATCTGCATGCTGCCATCAGGGCCGGACGCGTGGAACTGCATGCCGACTTCGAGTTCGTCGACGCCTTCGAACATGCTGCGGCTCAGGGTGCTGACCAGCTCGGCGGAGTATTCGCCGTAGGCATCTTCAGGCTCGATGGACACGTTCAGCTCGGCGCCGACGTCCTTGCCTTCCAGCGCCTTTTCCAGACCCGGGATGATGTTGCCGGCACCGTGCAGGTACACCAGCGGCGCGCCGCCGGACGAGCTGTCGATGACCTCACCAGCATCGTTGGTCAGGGTATAGTCGATGGAGACAGCCTTTTTGGCAGCGATAGGCATGAGGGCAAAACCTTTGCTTGATATGAATGAATGAGCAAGTCTAACCAAGCCATCGCCCGAAAGCGAACGCAACACCGACCGGTGGCCACCATGCACACGACAACACTGCTGGGCTGGCGCCAGGACGAAGACGGTCACTGGGTGGCCGTCCTCGCCTGTGGCCACACCCAACACCTGCGTCACCAGCCTCCCTGGCAATCGCGCGCCTGGGTGCTGGACGCCGGGCAACGCCTGAAAAAAATTGGCCAGCCCTTTGCTTGCGGATGGTGCGCAAAGGGCATTGATGACGATAGTCTTGACCGCAGTTGAGGTGCTGCCAGAGACAGCGCCCTGTTTTCAACGGTCAGCCGGTGGCAAGGCTTTGTACCTGCACCCTACCGACCCTTGCACTGCTCATTTCGGAAGCCCGCATGCAGACTTTTTTCATTGCGCCCACAGATTTTGGTGTGGGCCTGACCTCCATCAGCCTTGGCCTGGTCCGCACCCTGGAACATGCAGGGCTCAAGGTGGGTTTTTTCAAGCCCATCGCCCAGCCGCATCCGGGCGATACCGGTCCTGAGCGCTCGACCGAGCTGATCGCCCGCACCCACGGACTCAAGCCGCCCAAACCACTGGCCCTGGCGCATGTCGAGCGCATGCTGGGCGACGGCCAGCTTGACGAGTTGCTGGAAGAAATCATCAGCCTTTACCAGGAGGCTGCGGTGGGCAAGGACGTGCTGATCGTCGAGGGCATGGTGCCCACGCGCAGCGCCAGCTATGCGGCACGGGTCAATCTGCACCTGGCCAAGAGCCTGGATGCCGAGGTGATCCTGGTCTCGGCGCCGGAAAACGAGGTGCTGACCGAACTGTCCGGGCGCGTCGAACTGCAGGCACAGATGTTTGGCGGTCCCAAGGACCCCAAGGTGCTGGGGGTGATCCTCAACAAGGTGCGCACCGATGAAAGCATGCAGAACTTCGCCGCGCGCCTCAAAGAGCATTCGCCCTTGTTGCGCAGCGGCGACTTCCGCCTGCTGGGCTGCATTCCCTACCAGGCCGACCTCAACGCCCCGCGCACACGTGATGTGGCCGAGCTGCTGGGTGCCGAGGTGCTCAATGCCGGCGATTACGAACAGCGCCGCATGTCGAAGATCATCATCTGCGCGCGCACCGTGGTAAACACAGTGCACCTGCTCAAGCCCGGGGTGCTGGTGGTCACGCCGGGCGACCGCGACGACATCATCCTGGCGGTGAGCCTGGCGAGCATGAACGGCGTGCCCCTGGCCGGTCTGCTGCTGACCAGCGAGATCGTGCCGGACCCACGCATCATGGAACTGTGCAAGGGCGCCCTGCAGGCCGGCCTGCCCGTAATGGCGGTCACCACCGGCACCTACGACACCGCCAACCGCCTCAATCAACTCAACAAGGAAATTCCGGTCGACGACCGCGAGCGGGCGCAGATCATCACCGACTTCGTGGCCGGGCACCTGGACGCCGACTGGCTGCACCAGCGCTGCGGCACGCCCCGCGAGCTGCGCCTTTCACCCGCGGTCTTCCGCTACCAACTGATCCAGCGCGCCCAGGTGGCCAACAAGCGCATCGTGCTGCCCGAAGGCAGCGAGCCGCTGATCATTCAGGCCGCGGCCATCTGCCAGGCACGCGGCATTGCCCGGTGTGTGCTGCTGGCCAAGCCCGAAGAGGTGTACGCGGTGGCCAGGGCACAAGACATCGTTCTGCCGCCGGGCCTGGAGATCATCGATCCCGATCAGGTGCGCGAACGCTATGTCGCGCCCATGGTCGAGTTGCGCAAGAGCAAGAGCCTCAATGCCCCCATGGCCGAGCAGCAACTGGAAGACCCGGTGGTGATCGGCACCATGATGCTGGCGCTCGATGAGGTCGATGGCCTGGTCTCGGGGCTGGTGCACTCCACGGCCAATACCATTCGCCCGGCCTTGCAATTGATCAAGACCGCCCCCGGCTGCCAGTTGGTGTCGTCGGTGTTTTTCATGCTGTTTCCCGAGCAGGTGCTGATCTACGGCGACTGCATCATGAACCCGCACCCCGACGCCCAGGCCCTGGCGGAAATCGCCCTGCAGAGCGCCGACTCGGCACAGGCCTTCGGCATTGCACCACGGGTGGCCATGATCAGCTATTCCAGCAGCCACGCCGACCACAGCGACGAAGAGGTGGAAAAGGTGCGTGAAGCCACCCAACTGGCGCGCGAGGCACGCCGTGGCCTGCTGATCGACGGTCCGCTGCAGTACGATGCGGCCGCCAACGAGAGCGACGCCCGGCAATTGGCACCCGACAGCCAGGTGGCCGGCCGCGCCACGGTGTTCGTGTTCCCGGACCTCAACACGGGCAACACCACCTACAAGGCGGTACAACGCAGCGCCGATTGCGTCACCCTCGGGCCGATGCTGCAAGGCCTGCGCAAGCCAGTGAACGACTTGCCACGCGGTGCCCAAGTGGACGACATCGTGCACACCATTGCACTGACTGCGATTCAAGCCGACACACTGTCCTGATACCCTTGCCGATGCCGTGGCCTGGGGCCCGGCATCTTCTATTACCTGGAGTCATTCACCCTCATGGCTTTTCTGCCTGCTCCCTTGCGTGGCGTCATCGCTTCGCTGCTATTGGCGCTCAACACCGTGGCCTGCTGCCTGCCGTTGTTTGTGGTGACCCTGTTCAAGCTGTGCCTGCCCTTCCCCGCCGCCAGACGCGTGTGCGACGGGCTGATGAGCCATATCCAGGAAACCTGGATCGGCAATAACGGCCTCTGGATCCGTTTGCTGGGCCGCACCCGCTGGCAGGTCAGCGGCCTGGAAAAGCTGGACTACCAGCATTCGTATCTGGTGACCAGCAATCACCAGAGCTGGGTCGACATCATCGTCCTGCAATACCTGCTGAACCGCAAAATCCGCCCGCTCAAGTTCTTTCTCAAGCAGGAGCTGATCTGGGTGCCGGTGATCGGCCTGGCCTGGTGGGCGCTGGGTTTTCCGTTCATGAAGCGCTACTCCAAGGCGTACCTGGCCAAGCACCCGGAAAAACGCGGCAAGGATCTGGAGACGACTCGGCGCACCTGTGCGCGCTTTCGTGACAACCCGGTGAGCATTTTCAACTTTGCCGAAGGCACGCGCTTCACGCCGGCCAAGCACGCCGAGCAGCAGTCACCCTTTCGCCATTTGCTCAAGCCCAAGGCCGGCGGCATCGCGTTCGTACTCGATGCGATGGGCGAACAACTGGAGTCGATCGTCAACGTCACGCTGCACTACCCGCAGGGACGGTCCGGTTTCTGGACTCTGCTGAGCGGCGAACTGAACGAGGTCGTGGCGCACATCGAGGAGATCCGCATCCCGGCGCAGTTCATCGGCAAGAACTACGACCAGGATGAGGCGTATCGCCGGGAATTCCAGCAGTGGATCAATACCCGGTGGGAAGAGAAAGACCGGCTGCTGGACCAGTTGAAGACGTAGGAACGCGCAGCAAACACGAGGCTGGGCAAGCGCGCTCCTACAAGTGGTGAATTTAATATCCAGTAAATCAGTAACTTATTTTGTGTTTGATGAGAGCGACCAACTCAGTACTGCTGGCCCGGAATCGGCTTGAGGTTGACTTCTACCCGACGGTTTTGCGCACGGCCATTGGCGTCGGCGTTACTGGCAATGGGCTGGTCGGGGCCTGCGCCGCGCACGGACAGGTGGCTCTGGTCGACGCCTTGCGAGGTCAGGTAAGTGGCCACGCTCTGTGCGCGTTGCTGCGACAGGTCCATGTTGTGCTGGCGGCTGCCGGTGCTGTCGGTGTAGCCGATGATCTCGATGTTGTTCTGGTTGAACTGACGCAGCGAGCCTGCCAGGTTGTTCAGCGGCGTATAGAAGCTGCTGGAAATGGCCGCCGAGTCGGTGGCGAAGGTGATGTTGCCCGGCATGATCAGCTTGATCTGGTCGCCCTGGCGCTGCACCTCGACACCGGTATTGGCCATCTTGGCGCGTAATTCGGCCTCTTGGCGGTCGGCATAGTAGCCATAGCCGGCGGAAGCGGCCCCCACGACGGCGGCACCGATCAGCGCGCCCTTGCCCCGGCTGTTATGGTCGATGGCGGCACCTGCCACAGCACCGGCCAACGCGCCCAGGCCGCCGTATTTGGCGGTACGGCTCATGCCTTGCTGCTCGTTGTTGCCATAGCCTCCCTGACCCTGATTGTCATAAGGGTTGGGCGAGGCACAGCCGGCCAGCAGGGCGACGGCCGTGGCCGCGATAATCAGACGGGGCGAGGTCAGCATGGAAGTAACTCCTGATTTCAATGAACGCTCATGGCCATTTTAGAGCGCTGATACCCGCAATAATTCCTTGCCGCACCACGCCTGGATGGCACCTTGGGCGTGAAGTCATGCTGTGCGCACGGTATGGCGGCTTGCCAGGCACCTTAAAACAGCCCGTCCGCAGGCGTGATGAAATATTTTTTAGCGCCCTTTCTGACGTCAAGAAAAAAGCAAAACCCAACAACCTGATTTGCCTGAAAAAATGGCCGACAACAGGTTAATGGCGCTTTTTTAATGTCATGCACGATGACGAAGCCGCGCCCTATACTGGCCTTACCACATCAGTGTTTCCCTGATGCCGCTCCAGAGGTCAACACCATGCCCGACACTGCCTGCCTGCTCATCTACCCCGGTCTCCCGATTCCATTCACTGTTGGCCTGGCAGCAATTGCCAGTGCACCCTTCGAACACTGAAGCGGTCATCGACCATGCTCAGAAAAATACCGGTTACCCAGCTTGCCCTGGGCATGCACATTCACAAGTTCTGCCGTCCCAGGAACAACGATCCCTTCTGGCTTGCCCAGGTTGAGTCTGTCCTGCATGACCCTGACGTACTGGCGCGCATCCAGCGCTCCGACACGCGCGAGGTCTGGATCGACACGCGCCAGGGCAAGGCGCCCGGCAGCAGCGTCGTGTCCATGAACGAAGACACCGCCCCCACCAGCCTGGAAAAGGAACTGCACCGGGCACGGCTGATTTGTGGACGTGCCAAGCAAGCGGTGATGACCATGTTTGCAGAGGCAAAGATGGGCCGTGCCATGGACATGGCCAATGTCGGGCTGATGGTCGAGGAAATTTCCAGTTCGATCCTGCGTCACCCGCACGCCTTGATCAGCCTGTCGCGCCTGAAAAACTCCGATGAGTACACCTACATGCACTCGGTCGCGGTCTGCGCGCTGATGGTAGCCCTGGCCAGGCGCATGGGCCTGAGTGAAGAGCAGGTACGCGACGCCGGCGTTGCCGGGCTCATGCACGACGTCGGCAAGATGCTGATGGACCCCGACATCCTCAACAAGCCCGGACGGCTGACCGACGAGGAATTCATGGCCATCAAGGCTCATCCCGAAGCCGGGCTGAAGATCCTTCAACGCAACCATGAGGTGATCACGGCGGTGCTGGATGTCTGCCTGCATCACCATGAAAAGTTCGACGGCTCGGGCTATCCGCATGGCCTGGCAGGCGAGCAGATCAGCCTGATGGCGAGGATGGGCGCGGTGTGCGACGTCTATGATGCCGTGACCAGCGACCGGCCCTACAAGAAGGCCTGGGAAGCGGCGCAGGCCATTCGTGAAATGGCGTCCTGGAAAGGCCACTTCGATGAGCGAATCTTCCAGCACTTCGTCAAGACCGTGGGCATCTATCCGGTGGGCGCCCTGGTGCGCCTGGAAAGCGAGCGGCTGGCCGTGGTCGTGGAACAGGGCGAGCACTCGCTGCTGATGCCCAAGGTCAAGGTGCTCATGTCGGTGCGCACCCGCAAACCCATCGAGCCCAGGATCATCCAGTTGGGTAAAAGCATGGAAGCCGACAGCATTGTCAGGATCGAATCGCCCGCCGACTGGGGGCTGGATGACCTGAATGAGGCCTGGACGGGGGCACCCCATCAGTAAAGGGCCTTGTTCGATAAGGCCCCGGCCATTGATGACCACACGCCATGCTTTGCAAACAGCCTGGCAGTGGCGGGGTTGCGTCAGGACGCAGCCCCGCCCTTCGCAGGGTCAGCGCACCCCGCCCTGGCGCAAGGCATTGGCGGTGAATTCGCTGGTGTTGGCTTCAAAGCCGAACTCATAGGCCCGTGCTTCTTCGTTTTTCATCCCCAGGGCCATGTAGCGCCCCGACTGCAAGTCGTAGAGCGTTTCGATCACGTACCACGGCACCTGCTTGTCGTAGTAGTTGACTGCATGCGCCTCGGCCACGCGCCACAGCTGGTTGCGGCCGTCGTAGTGGTCGATGACCGCCGCCTGCCAGGTGTCTTCGTCGATGAAGAAGTCACGCTTGGCGTAGATATGCCGCTGGCCGGACTTGAGCGTGGCGGTCACATGCCAGACGCGACGCAGTTCATAGCGGGTCAGGTCGGGGTTGATATGACCGGCCTTGACGACATCGGCGTATTTGATCGAGGTGTCGTCAAGCTTGTGGCTGTTGGCCGGGATGTACATTTCCTGCTTGCCGATGAGCTTGAGGTCGTAGCGATCCGGTGCGCCGTTGTACATGTCGAGGTTGTCGGAGGTACGGGTACCGTCGGAGGCGGTGCCCGGCCCGTCGTAGGCCACTTCCGGGGCCTTGCGCACCCGGCGCTGGCCGGTGTTGTAGACCCACGCCGAACGCGGTTCCTTGACCTGGTTGAGGGTCTCGTGAACCAGCAGCGCACTGCCGGCCAGGCGCGCCGGGGCGGTGACCTCCTGCTTGAAATAGAACAGGATGTTGCCCGGATTCTTCGGATCGTAGTCCTTCATCCGGTCACGGAACACGAACTGATCGTTGAACTTCACGATCTGGTAGGAGCCGTTGGGCTGCGGCGTGGCCTGGGTGATCAGGCGCCTGACGGTGCCACCGCGATAGCGGGTGATGTGGTTCCAGATGACCTCGACGCCACTGGTGGGGATCGGAAACGGAATGGCCGTCTCGAAGTTTTCCAGGCCGTTGCCGCCATCGGTCAGTCTGGTCTGGGTGGCGTTGCGCTTGATGGCCGCCAGCACATTGTCGGGCACTGTCGCGCCGCGATGGCTGGTGTAGACCGGAATCCGGTAGCTGTCCGGGTAACGCTTGAACATGGCGTATTGCCCCGGCGCCAGCTTGCTCTTGTATTGCTCGACGTTGCTGGCGGTAATGACAAACAACGGCTTTTCACTGGCATAGGGGTTGGCCAGGAAACCCTTGGCATCCACGGCGCCGGCGTTCTTCGGCATCGGGCTCCAGGCCGGGATGCTGTTGTCGGCATTGCCGGCTTTCTCGGCGCCCATGGGCGTCAGCGAGGTGCCCAGTTTCGCGGCTTCCGATTCCGACACCGCCGCCATCACGCCGGTTGCCAGCAGCGACAACCCCAATACACCGGCCTGCAACAGGCCTTTGGTCTTTTTCATATTCGTCGTCCTGAGAACCGATGCGTTAGAAATTCACGCCGAAGCTGAGCGCCACGAAGTCACGGTCATCGACCGTGGTGTACTTGCCATCGAAGAAGTTGGTGTAGAACAGGCTGGCGGTGTAGGTGTTCTGGTACTCGGCGTCGAGCCCCAGGCTGACCGCCTTGCGACCTTCTTCGAAGTTGGCGCCCGGGCCTGGCGAGTAGCCCTTGACGTCATGCGACCAGGCCACGCTGGGCCGCAGGTTGACCCCGGCCAGCACGTTGTTGTAATCCCAGATCGCCCGGGCGCGATAGCCCCAGGAGTTGCTGGTGGTGAAGCCGTCGTTTTCGCAGTAACGGCTCAGGTTGTTCTGCGCCGTGCCGGTCAGCGAGCCGGCATTGAGCGCTGCGCACTGGCCGTTTGGCAAAGGCCCCGGGCCATACACCGGGTCACGGCCGTAGCGCAGCTCGGAATTGCTCTCCAGCCCGCCGACATGGGTCCAGCCCACCTCGCCCACCAGCGTCATGCGCTCGGCGCCCATGACCTGGTCGAAGAAGTGGGTGAAGGTGGTCTGCAGCTGGGTGACTTCCTTGCGCCGGTAGCCGGGCTGGTCGGTGTCAGGCCGGCCGTTGAGTACCGAGACACTGGGGTTGAGCGGCGACAGGCCCGAGTACAGGATGTCGGTGGTGTTCAGTTGCACCGGGGCATTGGGCCGGTAGCTGATTTCCCCGCTCCAGGCCGTACCGGTGGGCAAGGTGGTGGAGAAGCTCAGGCCGTACAGGCGAATGTCTTCGGGGTATTCGACGTAATAGCTGGAGTTGCCTGCCACCACCACTGGCAGCAGGGTCGGGGCCAGGGCGGCGGCGGTGCCGGCCGGCAGGCCGTTACGCACCAGCGAGCCGACCAGCGAAGAGGCGCTGTAGGCACTGGCCGGGCCGCCACGCCCGCTGAAGATCGGCAGGCGGCTGTGGTAATTCATCATGTAGGCGCCGAACTCGGTGTCCAGCGGCGCAAAGTTGTAGCGCACGGCAAAGCCGAACTGGCCACTGTCGCGGGCGTCGCGATCAGGCCCCCGGCGCACGATCACGCCCTCGTCCGGGGATCCGAACGTGGCGCCCTGCTGGGCCAGCGCATTGAACGCCGCGCCCCGGGCCGCTGCGGGCAGGCCGGCCGCCGTCAGGGCCGAATTCAGGCCTCCCCGGCTGCGCAATACCGCCAGGTTGCTGTCGCAGCCGTCGGCGATCACGTCCGGTTGCGAAAAGAACGTGCCGCAGTTGTCAACCACGGTCTGGTCCCATTCGAGCTGATAGAAGCCTTCGACGGACAGGTCCTGGGTCAGGCCTTGCGACAGGTAGAACATGTTGACCGGGATCAGGCCTTCCTTGATCTCCGAGCCGGGCCGGCGAAAGGCCGAAACGTCGATAGGGTTGACGCTGTTGATGCCGCCGCCGATGAAGGTGCTTTCACCCCAGCTGACCACCTGCTTGCCGAACCGCACGGTGCCCGGCTCGTCGCCGACCGTGTAGCGGTGATAGACAAAGGCATCGAGCAATTGCGCGCCGGACGACTTGGCGCCTTCCTTGCGGTTGGAATCGCTGATGTCCTTGAACTCGCGGCCCTCATCCTTGAGTTCGAAGTCGTACCAGTACTTGCCACGCAGGAAGACACCGGTGTCGCCGTACTTGAGCTCAAGGTCATGAATGCCCTTGAACACCTTGGAGAAGGTTTCGCCGCGCTTGAAGTTGAGGCGGCCATCATCGGAGGTCTGCGACAGGCCACGACCGCCGTTGTTGGCGCCGATCAGGTTCTTGTCAGGGTTGGCCGTCGACCAACTGGCGCCGACGGAAAGCGAAGAGTCGAAGCTGCCTTCGATTTCACCGATGTTGAAACTGACACCAAAGGCAGGGCCGGCAAGGGTTGAGGCAAGACTGACGGCCAGGGGCAGTCTTGCCCGCCGCCAGAAGGGGGTTGCTGTGGTCATCGTCGCTACTCCGTGTGCTTTTATTTTTATGGCACTCAGGACGCCGGTGCTCCAGACAAAACCGGTTGGCCATCTTCATCGGGCGACTGCGCGGGCTCCACCGCACGCCTGATGAACACGTAGTGCCAGGTCCTTGTGCCGACTCATGTCAGCAGTTTTGAAAAGTCTGATTCCTCTGAAAATGAACAGGCCTGTGCTCTCACCCACCCGCGTCCATCCGAAAGCGCGGCGGCTTCGAGGGAGAATGGCTGAATCTGGCGATTTGGCAAGCCGGGCGCACGACCTGTCCGACAGAAAAATCTGCCGCGTTCCGGGAACGCGACAGAGCGCTCGATTACAGGGTAGAAAGCAAAACGCTATTACTGCCTTGCCATTCGGCGATATCCACGCGCATGCGCTTCTTGTCGAGCTTGCCGACGCTGGTCTTGGGGATCTCGGGCACCACGGCAATCTGCTGCGGAATCGCCCATTTATTGAGGTGCCCCTGCTCGACGAACGGTGTCAGGTGCGCCTTGAGCATGGCCGCATCGAAGCGCTGCCCCTCATGCGCCACCACCAGGGCAAAGGGTCGTTCACCCCACTGCGGGTCAGGAATGCCCACCACCGCCACTTCGCGCACCGCCGCGTGACGGCTGCACAGGTCTTCGAGCGCCAGCGAGGACAGCCACTCGCCGCCGGTCTTGATCACGTCCTTGATGCGGTCGCGAATATCGATGAAACCGTAGCCGTCCAAGGTGGCCACATCGCCGGTGTGCAGCCAGCCACCGGCCCACAGTTCACGGCCCTTTTCCGGCTCGCGGAAATAATTTTCGGTCAGCCACGGCGCGCGCAGTACCAGTTCGCCCTGGGTCTGGCCATCGGCAGGCAGGAAGTTACCCTGTTCATCGACAATGGCCGCATCAACCAGCATGCCCGGCACCCCGGCCTTGATCCGGTAGCGAATGCGCTCGTCCTCCGAGCTGGCCAGCAGTTCCTGGTTGATATGGGCCACGGAAATCAGCGGGCCGGTTTCCGACATGCCATAGGCGGCGGTGAGCTGGATGCCCTTGGCTTTGGCGGCCAGGTACAGGCTGCGATTGAGCGAGCTGCCACCGATGATGATCTTCCAGCCGCCGAAATCCTTGTCCTTGGCGCCCTTGGCATTGAGCAGCATCTGCAGGATGGTCGGCACGCAATGCGAGAAGGTGACCTTTTCCGTTTCCCACAGGCGCACCAGCATCTCGGGGTCGTAGCGCCCGGGGTAGACCTGCTTGATGCCCAGCATGGTCGCTGCATAGGGTATGCCCCAGGCATGCACATGGAACATGGGGGTGATGGGCATGTAGACATCGTTGGTGCCCAGCAGGCGCACGCTGTCGATGCTGCCCATGATGGTCGCCACGCCCATCGTGTGCAGCACCAGTTGCCGGTGGGTGAAATACACGCCCTTGGGGTTGCCGGTGGTGCCGGTGGTGTAGAAGGTGGTGGCCACCGAGTGTTCGTCGAAGTCGGCGAATTCATATTCGGGGCTGGCAGCGGCCAGCAACGCTTCGTATTCGCCGACCAGGTCGGGCAGCTCGACGGGCTGGTCGGGCGTGTCGGTCAGCAGCAGGGTCTTCTCGACCGTGGTCAGGTGCGGGGCAATGCCCTGGTACAACGCTGCAAACTCGCTGTTGACCATCACCACACGGTCGTCGGCGTGGTTCATGGTGTAGACGATCTGCTCCGGCGACAGGCGCACGTTGATGGTGTGCACCACCGCGCCGATCATCGGGATGGCAAACATGCACTCAAGGTAACGGTGGCTGTCCCAGTCCATGACCGCCACGGTGTCGCCGGCCTTGACCCCGGCTTCGGTGAGGACATTGGCCAGGCGCCGGACGCGCTGGTTGAGGGTGGGATAGTCATAGCGGACTGAATCGCGGTACACGATCTCGCGGGTTCTTTCATAGCGGCTGCCGGAAACCAGCAGGCTTTTGATCAACAGCGGATACCGATAGGCGCCTTCGGCTGGCGCAAGAACGCGAGTCTGCAACATAAGAGTCCCTTTCCAGAGTTCACAGGCGAAGCTCCAATATGGACGCTCAATTGCACTCTCGCCAGTTGCATCGGTCAAAGGGGCGGTTTACCGACCGGTGCACGGGCGTCTTGCACGCCCGTACGGCCTGGCCGGACGCTCAACCGGCCTGGGTAAACGCCAGCTTGACGCCCAGGGCGACCAGCACCGCGCCCATGGCACGGTCGAACCAGTGGCCCATGCGGGCAAAGCCTGCGCGCACCCGCGCCTGGCTGAACAGGCGTGCCACCAGGCAGAACCACAAGGCGGTCGCAATGGCCAGGTACACGCCGTAGCCGCCTTGCACCAGCAGCGGGGTGTGCGGGTCGATGACCACGGTGAACAGCGACAGGAAGAACAGCGTGGCCTTGGGGTTCAGGCCGTTGGTGACGAAACCGCTGACGTAGGCGCCGCGCGCCGAGCGCTCGGCAGCCGGGGCCTTGAGGTCGTCCGGCGCGGCACTGGCCGGCCTGGCGCGCAGGGCCTTGATGCCGATATACAGCAGGTAGGCGGCTGCGGCCCATTTCAGCGCGTTGAACAACACGATGGATTGGGAAACGATGATGCCGATGCCCAGCAGCGAGTAGCCGACATGCACAAAAATCGCCGAGCCCACGCCCAGCGCCGCCCAGGTGCCGGCCTTGCGTCCGTGGGTCACGCTTTCGCGCACCACCACGGCAAAGTCGGGGCCGGGGCTGGCCACAGCCAGCAGGTGAATCAGTGCAACGGTCAGAAATTCAGCCCAGTACATGAGGTTCTCCGGGAACGGGCAGCCTGGTGCGGCCTGACAAAAACTGTCTGCGCCACGCCTGGGCTGTGATAGAAAAAGGCCTTCAACGATACAACTCCCCTTCTTCTCCCGAAAGGTACAGCGATGAGCAATGTCGCCAGAGCAGTTTTTCTTGATCACACCTCGCTGGACCTGGGCGACCTTGACCTGAGTGTCCTGCACAACAGTTTTGCCAACCTGGTGTTGCACGCCAGTACCGCGGCCGACCAGGTCAGCGAGCGACTGCAGGGCGCGCAGGTGGTAATCACCAACAAGGTACGGATCGATGCCGCGACCTTCGCGGCCTGCCCGCAACTCAAGCTGGTGCTGGTCGCGGCCACCGGCACCAACAATGTCGACCTGGTCTCGGCCCGAGAGCACGGCGTGACCGTGTGCAACTGCCAGGGGTACGGCACCGCCTCGGTGGCCCAGCACACCCTGTTGCTGTTGCTGGCTCTGGCCACGCGCCTGCCCGACTACCAGCGTGCGGTGCAGCAGGGGCTGTGGCAGAAATCGGCGCAGTTCTGCCTGCTCGACTTTCCGATCATGGAGCTGGAGGGCAAGACCCTGGGGCTGCTCGGTCATGGCGAGCTGGGCGGTGCCGTGGCACGGCTGGCCGAGGCGTTCGGCATGCGCGTATTGATCGGCCAGATTCCGGGCCGTCCGGCCCGCGCTGATCGTCTGCCACTGGAGGCGCTGCTGCCACAGGTCGATGCCCTGACCCTGCACTGCCCGCTCAACGAACAGACCCGGCACATGATCGGCGCGCGCGAAATGGGCCTGCTCAAGCCCCATGCGCTGGTGGTCAACACCGCCCGTGGCGGGCTGATCGATGAACAGGCTTTGGCCGAGGCCCTGCGCAATGGCCACCTGGGCGGCGCGGCGACCGATGTGCTCAGTGTCGAGCCGCCGGCCAACGGCAACCCCTTGCTGGCCGGCGACATCCCGCGCCTGATCGTCACCCCGCACAGCGCCTGGGGCGCGCGCGAAGCCCGGCAACGCATTGTCGGCCAGATCGCCGAAAATGCCCGGGCGTTTGCCGACGGTGCGCCCATGCGTGTCGTGACCTGAATGAAATGGCGCGCCAGCACATAGCAGACACCGGGCCCGTAGGAGCGCGCTCTGCCCGCGACCGAGTGCGCAGCGCTCGCAAAATTGTCGAGACGCCACAAAATCATGACTGCGAACGCTTTCAGAATTGGCGAAACGCTGCAATTTTACGACTGCTACGCAGCCGGTCGCGGGCAGAGCGCGCTCCTACACCCGTCCCCTGTTAAACTGCGCCCTTTTTTCAGGAGCCAGGACATGGACCCGCGCAGTGAAGTGATACTCCGGCAGGCCGAGCTGTTTCAGGGCAAGGTGCTGCTGGCCGGCCTGCCCGCCGATGATCTGATGGGCAAGCTGCCTGATGCGCACGGCTGGTCCTGGCATGCCGGCGAGTCAGCGGCGCTGGAGGCGCGTTTCGAAGGGCGTACGCATTTTGGCGTCGAGCACCCCGCCGATGACTTCGAGGCCGTGGTGCTGTTTCTGCCCAAGGCCCGTGACCTGACCGACTACCTGCTCAATGCCCTGGCCTCGCGCCTGGCCGGGCGCGAGCTGTTTCTGGTCGGCGAAAAACGCGGTGGGATCGAGGCGGCAGCCAAGCAATTGCACCCCTTTGGCAGGCCGCGCAAGCTCGACAGCGCCCGGCATTGCCAGCTCTGGCAGGTCAGCGTCGAACAGGCGCCACAAGCGACGGCCCTGAACGACATGGCCAAGACCTATGAAATCACCCTGCCCGACGGTCCGCTGACCGTGACCAGCCTGCCCGGCGTGTTCAGCCACGGCCGACTTGATCGCGGCACGGCATTGCTGCTGGAGCACCTGGACAAACTGCCGGGCGGTTCGCTGCTGGATTTTGGCTGCGGTGCCGGCGTGCTTGGCGCGGCGATCAAGCGTCGCAACCCGCAGACCGACGTGATCATGCTCGACGTGGATGCGTTCGCCACCGCCAGTTCGGTGCTGACACTGGCCGCCAATGGCCTGCAGGCGCAGGTCATCACCGGCGACGGCATCGATGCCGCCCCCAAAGGCCTGAGCGCGATTCTGAGCAACCCGCCGTTTCATGTCGGGGTGCACACCGACTACAAGGCCACGGAAAACCTGCTGAAAAAATCTCGCGAACATCTACGATCCGGCGGAGAACTGCGCTTGGTTGCCAACAACTTCCTGCGCTATCAACCGGTGATCGAAAGCCAGTTCGGCAGCTGTGAGGTCGTGGCCCAAGGCAATGGCTTCAAGATCTACAAGGCCCGGCGCAGTTGAAAATAAGCGCTTGCCCAAACCGTTTGGCGTAGGCAGAATCCGCCCCGTCCTAGGGGAGTAGTCTCCCACGAGCACCCTGCTTGAGCGGCATGCATCAACATACTTGGCCAACAGGCCATGGTGCGTGCGACCCGGAATCCGCATCAGACGGATCAGTGGTTTGACCAGACCTATGACACGCACACCTTACCGGGCGGGAAGGCTGTACGTGTCATAGCCGTGTCGACCCGCCCCAGGAAACCTGATGCTGGAATCACTCCTTATCCCCACTGCCGTCGTGGCGCTTGCCGAAATCGGCGACAAGACCCAATTGTTGGCGCTCATCCTGGCGGCTCGCTTTCGCAAGCCCTGGCCCATCATCGCCGGCATCGTGGCGGCCACGCTCGCCAACCACGCCGCGGCCGGCGCCGTGGGCGCCTGGTTCAGTCAGTTCTTCTCGGATGTGGTGCTGCACTGGGTGCTGGCCGCCAGCTTTACCGCCACCGCACTGTGGACACTGGTGCCCGACAAGATGGATGAGGACGAGGCGAGCACCGCGCGCAAGTTCGGCCCGTTCATGACCACGTTGATCACGTTCTTCATTGCTGAAATCGGCGACAAGACCCAGATCGCCACGGTGATGCTGGCCGCGCAGTACAGTCACCTGTGGCTGGTGATCATCGGCACCACGGTCGGCATGCTGATTGCCAATGTGCCGGTGGTGCTGGCCGGCAATTTCGCTGCCGACAAATTGCCGCTGACCCTGATCCGCCGCCTGGCCGCCAGTGCCTTTTTCGTGCTGGCGCTGGTGGCGGTGTACAAGGCCATGCAGGTCAGCGGCTGGGTGTAGCGCAAGCAGGACGCATGCAAAAACTTCAGTGCCTGACAGACTGCATTCGCGCGCTTGCACGCGCTTGCGGTGCGAATGGCCTCAGGTCTTCGGTGCCTGCTGGTACAGCGGCATGACCTTCGGAATCGCCGCTTCCAGCGAAGCGATGCGGCTCTGGGAGGCCGGGTGGGTGCTCATGAACTCAGGCGGCGAGCCACCCGATTGCTGGGTCATTTTCTGCCACAGGGTGATCGCGGCATTGGGGTTGTAGCCGGCGCGGGCGGCCAGTTCCAGGCCCAGCAGGTCGGCTTCGTTCTCGTTGCTGCGGCTGTTGGGCAGGGTCATGGCGTAGTTGACCACCGTGTCGGCCATTGCCAGGCTGGTTTCGCCCAGGCCGAACAAGGCGCTCGCGCCCTGCTTGCCCATTTCAAGGCCATAGGCCTTGGACATCGCTTCGCGGCCGTGCTCGCGCAACGCATGGGCGATCTCGTGGCCCATCACTGCTGCGATCTCATCATCGCTGAGCTTGAGCTGATCGATCAGCCCGGAATAGACAATGATCTTGCCACCAGGGCCGCAGTTGGCATTGAGGTCATCACTCTTGATCAGGTTCACTTCCCACTGCCATTGCGCGGCATCGGGACGCAGCTTCGGCGCCTGGGCAATCAACCGATTGGCAATCGCCCGCACGCGCTTGGCGTTGTTGCTGGTGGTGTCGAGCACGCCCTGGCTGGTCGCCTCGCCCACGGTCTTCTGATAAGACTGGGCATACATCTGGTTGACTTGCTCAGTCGACAGCATGCTGAACATGTACTGCTTGCGTTCAACGCCCACCGAGTCGCCTGTGGTGGTATTGACCGCCTGGCAGCCGCCCAGCAGCAAGGTGGCGCTCAAGGCAGATAAAGCAAAATACTGGCGCATCACGGGACACTCCTTAAAAACATGGCGGTCATGCCAGGTCCTGCAGCGATTCTGCGCCAGAGACCGGCCGATTCGAGCTATTGGTCATCATTACGCAGGCTTGGTTCCCTGGCCAGTGGTACTCAAGGCTTGCTGGCCTGCTCATACAGTGGCATGACCTTGGGAATCGCTTCACGCAGGCGTTGGGTCCGGGGCTCGACCAGCCGTCGCAGTCCATTGAGTTCAGTGGCCGAGAGCCCTTCACGTTGCAACATTTTTTCCAGTACCGTCACCGCCGCGTTGGGGTTATAGCCTGACCTGGCAAGCCATTCCAGACTTTGCACATCGACCCGCGCTTCCATCCGCGCCTGGCTTTTGGCTTCAGTCACTTGCTCGGCCAAGGCCATGCCGGCCTCGTTCATGCCCAGGGCTCTCGACGTCGCGGGTATCACCGCCGGGGCATGGCGCCTGCGTATCGCTTCACGGCTCTCCGGGCTGTCGGCACGGGCAATGACACCGGCAATAATTGCCGCCAGCTCATCATCGGTCGGTTGAAGCTGATCGAGCACCCCGGTATGAATCATGACCTTGCCACCCGGTCCACCATTGGCGTTGAGTTCATCGTCCTTGATCAGACTGACCTGCCACTGCCACTGTGCGGCATCGGGGTACAGCTTCGGCGCCTGGGTCATCAGTCGTTCGGCAATGGCCTGCACCCGTCGGGCACTGGGGCTGGAGGTGTCCAGCGCCTGGCGGCTGGCCGCTTCATCCAGCGTTTGCTGATAGGTGCGGGCATACACCTGATTGACATCGATCGTATTGGTATGGCAACCGCCCACCAGCAAAACGGCACTGAACACACCTGCAACCCACATCTGACGCAACACGGCGCGCTCCTTCTGAAAGTGATGGTCGTCCTGAACCTTGCAGCCGCGCTGCAAGCGCCTTGTTGGTCCCTGTCGAGCGCCCCCGGGTTCCCTGCCGGCAACAAAGACTGTCATGCCATGTTCTTGCAATCCTCCCAATCTTGTCGCTTGAAGCCGCTCATGATTTTCATTTTTCGGGCGATAGCGCTCTATAGAGCGAGCCCTCTTCCTGTCCGGAGCCGGTATGAAATTCAAGTCGATCCAGTTCTCCATTGCGTTTCTGGCCGGCATCATCGTGCTGGGTGTGGCGGCAGCCCTGATCGGCTATGCCCTGTATTCAGGCGCCCGCACCCAGACACTGGTCGAGCAGCGCACCCGCCAGCAATCGGAAATCGCAGTGCGCCAGCGCCTCGAAGCGCTGGCCCAGAGCCAGGCCAGTGCGATTCGCCAGGCACTTGAGCAGCCACTGCAGGCGGCCACCAGCCTGGCCCAGACCAACGCCCTGCTTGGCACCGCCGACGGCCAGGGCCAGCCGGTGCTGGACATGAGCCGCCAGGACATGATCAACCTGACCCGCGACGTACTGGACAAAAACCCCAGGCTGATCGATGCCTACGTGGGCTGGGAACCCAACGGCCTGCAGCGCAATGACGCCCAGTACGCCAACAGTGGCCAGGCCGGCATGGAAACAGACGGGCGCTTTATCCCGCTGTGGTTTCGCAACGCCGATGGCAGCCTGTCACTGGACAAACTCACCGACCTGGACAATAGCGCCCTGCTGCCCACCGGTGTGCGCGCCAACGAGTACTACCAGTGCGCCAAGGAAACCGGTAAGGGCTGCGTGGTCGACCCGGCACCCTACCCGATCGGCAACCGCACCATCATGCTGTCGTCGTTCATTGCGCCGATCATGGTCAACGGCACCTTCCAGGGCATTGTCGGGGCCGACCTGTCGGTGGACTTCATCCAGGAAATGCTCGAAGCCGTCGATCGCAGCCTGTATGACGGCGCCGGCGAAATCGCGCTGATTGCCAGCAACGGCGGCGTGGTGGCCTACACCAAGGACAAGAGCCTGTTGGGCCAGAAGGCCAGCAAGCTGCTGGACGCCAATGAAGTCGCCAACCTGAGCAAGCTGGTCACTGATCAGGTCAGCTATGACCTGGACGCAGAACATGGGCACATCGAGGTGTACATGCCCTTCAACATTGGCGCCACCAATGCCCGCTGGACGCTGATGATGCAACTGCCACTCAGTGCCGTGATGGCTGACCAGGAAAAACTCCAGCAGGACCTGCAGGCACAACGCAGCAGCGATATCTTCGCCATGACCCTGGTCGGCCTGTTGATCGCCGCGGCCGGCCTGCTGGTGATCTGGCTGACCGCGCGCGGCATTGCCCGGCCGCTCAAGCAGATGGTCGCCATGCTCGATGACATCGCCCAGGGCGAAGGTGACCTGACCCGTCGCCTGCACAGCGACCGTGCCGATGAACTGGGCAGTATCGCACTGGGCTTCAATACGTTTCTGGGCAAGCTGCAGACCATGATCAGCCAGGTGGTGAGTTCCGTGCAGAAGGTCAGTGACTCTTCGGAGCACAGCGCCGACATCGCCATTCGCACCCACCAGGGCATTCAGAAACAGCTGGCCGAGATCGACCAGGTGGCCACGGCGGTGCAGGAAATGACCGCCACCGCCCAGGACGTGGCGCGCAATGCCACCCAGGCCGCGCAGGCCGCCAGCCATGCCGACAGCGCCGCGCACCAAGGCATGAGCATCGTGCAGGAAACCTCCGATTCGATCAGCCACCTGGCCCGGGAGATCGGGCACGCCGTAGAGGTGGTGCAGACCTTGTCGCGCGATAGCGAGAACATCAACGCCATCCTCACCACGATCCGTGGCATCGCCGAGCAGACCAACCTGCTGGCCCTGAACGCTGCCATCGAGGCGGCGCGAGCCGGTGAGCAGGGGCGCGGCTTTGCCGTGGTTGCCGACGAGGTGCGCAATCTGGCGCAGAAGACCCAGCAGGCGACCCAGGAAATCCAGAGCATGATCCAGCAGCTGCAGTCCGGCACCCGCCAGGTGGTGCAGGTCATGCAGGACAGCCAGAACCGCACGGACGAAAGCGTCACCCACGCCACCCAGGCCGCCGAGGCGCTGGGCAGCATCACTCAGGCGGTGTCAGTGATCAACGACATGAATACCCAGATCGCCAGCGCCGCCGAAGAACAGAGCGCGGTGGCCGACGACATCAACCGCAACGTGATCAATATCGGCGAGGTGGCCCGCGAAGTCGCCGGCGGTGCCGACGAAGCCAGCCAGGCCAGTGCCGAACTGACGCGCCTGGCCGAACAGCAGCGCCGGCTGATCAATCAGTTCCGGGTGTAGAACCCATACGCGCCTCTTGAGCCGCACATCTGGCGGGTGGAAGGCGGCTCTGCTGCGGGCGGCGATCGGGCGATGAGGCCGGTAACATTGATACATCTGCAGCGTCTGTTCCATAGCCATCGCCGGCAAGCCGCCTCCCACAGTCTGGTGCCAAGCACAAAATCCGGGGTGCTCATCAACCTGTGGAAGGGGCTCTGCCCGCGATGAGACCAGCAAGGCCACCTGCTGCGCCTGTCACACAGCCATCGCCGGCAAGCCGCCTCCCACAGTCTGGTGACAGGCACGAGATCCGGGGTGCTCATCAACCTGTGGAAGGAGCTCTGCCCGCGATGAGGCCAGCAAGGCCCATACACCTGCTGCGCCTGTCACACAGCCATCGCCAGCAGAGCTTCCTCCCACAGTCTGGTGCCAGGCACGAGATCCAGAACAACATCAAACCTGTGGGAGGCGGCTTGCCGGCGAAAGGGCCAGCAGGGCCAACACACCTGCAGCGCCTGTCACACAGCCATCGCCAGCAGTGCCTCTCACAATGGGCAGTGCACTGACAGGTATCTGCAAGCCATGCATGACCTGCACGTTTGCACCAACGCTTGAGTGATCGACGTCAAACGTGAAACGGCGGGCTTGAGCTACAAGGGCGTCAGGCATTGCGGGCCGTTGAGGGTCGGGTCGTTGACCAGGTTGCTCAGCGGCCGCTCGCGCAGCGGGATCTGCCGTGAGACCAGCAGCGCCTGCAAGGTCTGTTCAGTGGCCTTGGGGTTGAGCCAGTCCTGTTGCCCTTGCGCGTCGAGCATCAGTGGCCGGCGCTGGTCCATGGCCGGCTGGGTGACCAGCGCCACGCTCAGCCAGATCTGTTCCTGCACCGGGTACGCCTCCCAGATCGCGGCGAAATGCAGCGTCCCGCCCTCACCGGGGCTCAGCCAGAATGGCCGTTTACGCACCCCGCCACGCCATTCGTAGAAACCGTTGGCGGGCAGCAGGCAGCGCCGCAGGTTGAACGCCTCGCGAAACATCGGTTGTTCGGCGACAGTTTCGGCACGGGCGTGGGCCGGTGTGCGCGTCAGGTCGGTCAGCCAGGGCGGCGTCAGGCCCCAGCGAGCCCGTGCCAGGCTCTGCTCGCCCTCGACACTGCGCAGCATCAGTACCCAGTCGGCCGGGCAGATGTTCCATTGCGCCCGCTGGCCCTGCGGGAAACCCGGCAAGGCGGCAAACTCGGGGGTCCAGCGAAACAGCGCATAACGTCCACACATTTATTCAGCACACCAGTACATCGGGATAACTGTCCGGCTCATCGCCGTCCACAGGCAGGGCGGCATTGTACGCGCTGATCAGCGCCAGCGCCCGGTCGACCTGGGCATCGTCGACCACGATGCCCAGCAGGCCGCTCACCGGCAGGTGCCCCATGCCACCCAGCAGGTCCTGCCCGGTCAGGTGTGCCTGGACCCCTTCACTGGCCAGCATGGCCAGCAACAGCTCGCCTTCAAGCAGGTGTTCGGGCTCGTAGATTCGTTGCATCATTCGTTCTCGCTGCGTACATCCAGGCTCCATTGTTCACCGTCGGTGCGCAGGTCGAACACGATCGGGCGGCAACACACCTGGCAATCCTCTATGTACAGCTGATCGCCGCCGGACAGGTCCAGCAAGGTATCAACCGATTCGCCGCAATATGGGCATTGGTAATCCTGTAACTCTTGCATCGGGTCTGCCTCTTGAGTTTTTGCGTATAATCGGCCGCCTGTTCGAAGGCCGAGCCTTTTGGCTGAAACCGGACGCTGCTGTCCGTTTTATTTCAGACCGGCCTTCCCTTAACTCTATCCGTTCCCTACAAGAGAGCATGATGGGCGAATTCGATGCCATCCGACCTTACAACGATGCAGAAGTCCCCGCGGTGCTGGCACGCCTGCTCAGCGACAAGGCCTTCCTCGCCACCCTGACCAAATTCCGCTTCCCGCGCCTGGCCGGCACCCTGGGGTGGTTCCTGCAGCCTGCCCTGGCGCGCAAGCTGCGCCGCGAGTTTTCAGGCATCGACTCGGTCGCCAGCCTGCAAGACAAGGTCGAGGTGTATGTCGACCATACCATCGAGCGGGCCACCGACGGGGTGACCTACACCGGTGTCGAGCAATTCAAGACCGGCAGCGCCTACCTGTTCCTGGCCAACCATCGCGACATCGTCATGGACCCGGCCTTCGTCAACTATGCGGTGTACCACGCCGGCCTGCCGACGCCGCGCATCGCCATCGGCGACAACCTGCTGCAAAAGCCGTTCGTCAGCGACCTGATGCGCCTGAACAAGAGTTTCATTGTGCACCGCTCGCTCATCGGTCGCCGGGAAAAGATGGCCGCCTACCAGTTGCTGTCGGCGTACATCAACCATTCGATCACCCGTGACGTGCAGTCGATCTGGATCGCCCAGGCCGAAGGCCGCGCCAAGGACGGTGACGACCGTACCGAATCGGCCATCCTCAAGATGTTCCACATGAGCCGCAAGGATGAGCCGTTCGCCGAGGTAATCCGGTCGCTGAACCTGACTCCGGTGTCGATCAGCTACGAATACGACCCCTGTGACCACGCCAAGGCCCGTGAGCTGTACATCCGCGCCACCACCGGCGGCTATACCAAGACCGAAGGCGAGGACGACATCAGCATCGCCTTGGGCATCACGGGCTACAAAGGCCGGGTGCATATCAACTTTGCACCACCGATCACCGGGCATTTCGAGGACACCAAGCTGCTGGCCCAGGAAATGGACCGGCAGATTCTCGGCGGCTACCGCCTGTTTCCGGTGCATTACCTGGCCTGGGCGCAATGGAGCGAAGCCGATGCCAGCCTCAAGGTACCGACGGCCAGCGAATTGTTCGGCACCCAGGAACTGGACAAGGCCCAGGCCGAATGGGACAGCCGCCTGGCCGGCTGCCCTGCCGAGCATCGTCCCTACCTGATCCAGCAATACGCCACGCCGGTGCGCAACCAGTACCGCATCAAGGCCGGCCTGGCCCTGCCCTGAGCGTCGTCACGCGATCGTCATGATGTCCGTGCATTGTATGGCTCCTCGAACGGAGTGTGGCAGCGCAACAGCGCCTGCCACATGCTTGCAAGGATCGCCCACATTGCGGAGCCACCATGCTGCACGCCAATAACCAGGACCGTCTTTACCTGATCGCCCAGAACGAAGAACAGCAGGACCTCATCGACGCGCTGGCCTTCAATGTCCACGACCGTCGCTGGCTGGTCTACTGCGCACTGGGCGGTCACCAGCACCAGGACCTGCCCGAGCAGGACCCCGACACCGGCCTGAGTTTCCTGGACTTTTCCCAGCAGGTGGCCTGACAGCCCGTACGTAAACGACACCCACAAAAAGCCCGGCCTGCAAGCCGGGCTTTTTGTGGGTGCCAGGGTTACTGCGCCAGGGTATTGGCGACGGTCTGGTCCTGGAACACACGGGTCAACGCATCGCTCAGTACGTCGCCGACCAGCTTGGTATTGGTTTCCTGGTTGGGCGCCATGCCGAAGCGCTGGTCCAGAGAGGCGGCGTACCGACCGCTGTAGGTGCGTGTGTTGTTGCGCACATCGGCCCGGAAGGTCGAGCTGATGGTGGCTTCGGTGACGTACATGCCTTCCTTGGGCGACTGATAACGCAGCTCGGCCAGGGTGATCGTCAGTTGCGGGGCGTTGCCACCCTGCGAAGGGGTGAAGCCCAGCAGGCGTACAGCGGCTTCAGCCTGGGCCTGCAGCTTGGGCAGCAGCTCGGCGCCATTGACGCTGATGGCGCTGGTTTCAGGGTACAGGCCGCCACGGGTGCCCAGTGTCGGGCCCGGACGGCCATCGACCACGCGCACCACCACCGGCTGGCCCTGGCCAACCGGCGCCAGTTGCGCGGTAAGCCGCGGTTGCGGGCTCAGTTGTTGCGGGCTGTGGGCACAACCGACCAGAGTCAAACTGCTTACAGCAAGCAGACCAAACAAAACGCGACGCAGCATGCTCAATTCTCCATGGGCCAGGCACTCGATGGGCGGCAGTATAGCGGCGACGCTGGCCACCTCACTAGCTGAAAATCCGACCATTGGCAGGCTGTGATGGTTCAGCCAGTCAGCGTTGTAATCAGTGTGTCACCTGGCTCGCTCAAGCTGGGTGCATCAACGGTACAGGAGCCCTGTCATGGAATTTCTCCGTTCGCTCTTCAGCTCACGCAATGCACTTTGCCACTACGCTCGTCTCGATCAGGCGGGTATCTGCATCGCCTTCAAGCATTGCCGCCAGGCTCCGCAAGGCAAAGACTGGGTCCAGGTCACCGAACAACGCCTCGCCTGGCTGGGTCAGCCACTGCCCGCCAGCGCCCGGATTGCACCGCGTGCATCACGTTCTCGCCTGCGTCCAATGCTGGCTGCGTGATTTCTTCGCGAATAAAAGTCAATCAAGCCGATCAATTCCTGATATTTCATCGCTATAATCTCCCCCCGATTATAAGGACGTCTCCTGATCGGGCCTCGCAGCATCGCTAATCCACGAAATTAGCTCCCCGCCATGCCCACAGAGAGCCGCCCACGCAGTCTGCTTCATGCAGGTTTTCGATGGACGGTGTGCGATCGCTCGCATCCGGGCGAACCTTTGCCGACCCTCGACGCCTATCAGTGAAGACAGCACTGGCCAGAGCTGCATTGCAGCCCTTTTTGAGGTTTGGTTCGCGTGTCCAAAAGAGCGCGAAATAACGGGTTTCACAACTTCACAAGAGTGTGGCGAGCACATGAATAGGTTTGAAGATGCACCCTTGGTGTCCCCATCGGCTTCACCCGGCAGGGTCGAACGTCGCGGCGCAGCGTCCAGGTGCTGAGCCTGGACCATCGTCCTGACGATGGTCGAATGGCCTTGCGGGCTGCAAAATGCGTTCATGACGGATTGATGAACGCTTGAACAGCCCGAACGGACCTGCGCTTGAGATGCAAAACATTGCGAAGAATCGGACACTCGATCCCGGCCAGGCTGTGAGGGCACAACCTTGATCCACGCCCCGCACACTGGCATCCAGCCTCGGGATCGCAGACCGTCAATTGGGTGCTGCAGATTTTGGAGACGCGTTAATGGCGCATAACGAAGCAGTCGACGTGGTATTGGTGGGGGCCGGCATCATGAGTGCCACCCTGGCAGTACTGCTCAAAGAGCTTGACCCCAGCCTGAAGCTGGAAGTGGTCGAGCTGATGGACTCCGGTGCCGCAGAGAGTTCCAACCCCTGGAACAACGCCGGCACCGGTCACGCCGGCCTGTGCGAGCTGAACTACACGCCGCAGGCGGCCGACGGCACCGTCGACATCAAGAAAGCCGTGCACATCAATACCCAGTTCGAAGTCTCGAAGCAATTCTGGGCCTATCTGGTGCGCAAGGGCAGCTTCGAAACGACACGCACATTCATCAATCCCGTCCCGCACCTGAGCTACGTGCAGGGCGAGAAGGACATGTCGTTCCTCAAGGCGCGCTTCGAAACCCTGCGCCAGCACCACGCCTTTGCCGCGATGCAATACACCGAAGACAAGGCCACGCTGGCCGAATGGATGCCGCTGATGATGTCCGGGCGCAAGCCCGACGAAAAGCTGGCCGCCACCTTCATGAGCAACGGCACTGACGTCAACTTCGGCGCTTTGACCAACCAGTTGCTCAAGCACCTGGCCGCGACGCCCGACTCGCAGGTCAAGTACAACAAGCGCGTCACCGGCCTTGCCCGCAACGGCAAGGGCTGGACCGTGACCATCAAGGACGTCAACAACGGCAGCAGCCGTGATATCGACGCCCGCTTCGTATTCCTCGGTGCCGGCGGCGCGGCCCTGCCGCTGCTGCAGATGTCGGGCATCGACGAGAGCAAGGGCTTTGGCGGCTTCCCGGTCAGCGGCCAGTGGCTGCGTTGCGACAACCCCGAGGTGGTCAAGCGTCACCAGGCCAAGGTCTACAGCCAGGCCGCCGTGGGCTCGCCGCCGATGTCGGTGCCGCACCTGGACACCCGCGTGGTCGATGGCAAGACATCCCTGCTGTTCGGACCGTACGCCGGTTTTACCACCAAGTTCCTCAAGCACGGCTCGTTCCTGGACCTGCCGTTCTCGGTGCGCCTGGGCAACATCAAACCGATGCTGGCCGTGGCCCGCGACAACATGGACCTGACCAAGTACCTGGTCAGTGAAGTGCGTCAGTCGATGGAGCAGCGCCTGAACTCGCTGCGGCGCTTCTACCCCGAGGCCAAGGCCGAGGACTGGCGCCTGGAGATTGCCGGCCAGCGCGTGCAGATCATCAAGAAAGACGCCAAGAAGGGCGGCGTGCTGCAATTTGGGACCGAGCTGGTCTCGTCCGCCGATGGCTCGCTGGCCGCGCTGCTGGGTGCCTCTCCGGGCGCCTCGGTGACGGTGTCGATCATGCTGGAACTGATCGAGCGCTGCTTCCCGGAGCAAACCCGCGGTCAGTGGGCCGCCAAGCTCGACGAAATCTTCCCGGCCCGCGAAAAGGCCCTGGCCACCGATGCCCAGCTGTACCAGCGTATCAGTCGCCAGAGCGACGAAAACCTTGGCCTGGCCGAGCATCCGCAGAGCGTGGCGCAAAGCATCGCCTGATGCCTTGAACGCCGGATAAACAAAAACCCCGTGGGCTTGCAAAGCCACGGGGTTTTGTTTTTACCGCATCAACCCGATTGCTGTAGCCCCCAACACAGAACCGGTGTAGGAGCGCGCTTGCCCGCGACCGAGTGCGTAGCGCTCGCAGAAATCTCGGAAACGCTGAAAGTTCATGCCTGATACTTTTGCGAAACGCCACAAATTTACGACTGCTAACGCAGCCGGTCGCGGTGGTCCGGCATACCGGCAAGCGCGCTCCTACCCCCGGGGGGTGAATCCAATCAATCAGAGACCCTTGGCCAGCACTGCAATGTGCTCGGGGCCGATGCCGCAGCAGCCGCCGATGTGGCTGGCGCCGCGTTGCACCCAGTTGGCCGCCCACTGCAGGTAGCCCTCGGGGTCGAGGTCTTCGCGCAGTTCGTCCAGGCCGTCGTTGGCCTTGGCGTCCTTGGGTTGTGGCGGGAAGGCGTTGGCGTAGGCACCCACACCGATGTCGACTTGCAGCTCGGCAAATACAGCGCGGGCCGCATCGATGGCCGCGCCGATCACCTCAGGCTGGCTGCAGTTGAACAGCAATGTTGCAGCGCCCAGTTCTGCCGCGGCACGGGCGGCATCGGCTACGGTCTCGCCCGAACGCAGGCGCGGAGTCGCATCGACCTCTTCATCCTGCAAGGTGAAGGACAGCCAGAACGGCTTGCCATCGTTGGGCAGGCCGGCACGAATGGTCTGCGCCTCGACAACGCTGCTCTGGGTCTCGGCCAGCCACAGGTCGACATGCGCCGCCAGGCCGCGCACCAGCGGCGCCAGGATTTGCCCGGCACGCTCGGCATCGAACAGGTCGGGGCGGTAGGAACCGAACAGCGGCGGCAGCGAACCGGCCACCTGCACACCAGCCCCGTGGGCAGTGGCGGCCTGGCGCGCCAGCTGGCCGGCGGTGGCGGCCAGCGCCTCGCCTTCGCGGGCAAAGCGCTCTTCACCAATATGAAACGGCACCACGGCGTAGCTGTTGCTGGTAATCACCTGTGCCCCACTCTGAATATAAGCGGTGTGCACGGCAATGACCGCTTCGGGGGCTTCGGTCAGCGCCAGCGCCGACCACTCCGGCTGGCGGAACGGCGCGCCTCTGCGCTGCAGTTCCCGGCCCATGCCACCATCGAGGATTACCGTTGTTTTCTGGGTCATATTCGGTCTACTTATATACATATGAAAAAGACTCATTAGAATTGAGTCTTATATAACGTATTAAATACGTGCCTTTGGCCCTACTACAACAGTTTTTTCGAGGACGTGAAGTGAAAATTCGTGCGCTTTTGGGCCTTGGCCTGTTTGCTTTGACTGTTTCCAGCCAGGCCCTGGCGGGCGCCACCTTGCAACGGGTGGAAGAGAAAAAAGAGCTGGTCAACGTCCTGATGGAAAGCTACCCACCCTTCTCGTTCCTCAATGACCAGAACCAGCTCGACGGCTTCGACGTCGACGTGGCCAAGGCCGTCGCGGCCAAGCTGGGCGTCAAGTTACGCCTGGAAACACCGTCCTGGGATGTGATCGCTGCCGGCCGCTGGAGCGGGCGCTACGACATCTGCATCTGCTCGATGACGCCAAGCCAGTCGCGTGCCGAAGTGTTCGATTTTCCGGTCGAGTACTACGCTTCGCCAGCCGTGATCGTGGTCAATGCCAAGGACGACCGTATTCAGTCGGCCAAGGACCTGAGCGGCAAGAAAGTCGGCCTGACCAGTGCTTCAAGCTATGAAAGTTACCTGAACAAGAACCTGGTAATCGAGGGCGCCACCGGCAAGACGCTGGAGTACCCGTTCGAAAACGTGCAGATCGCCCCTTACGACAACGATAACGTGGCCTTCCAGGACCTGGGCCTGGGCGCTGGCAAGCGTCTGGATGCGGTACTGACCAATCTGGTCACTGCCCAGCCTCGCCTGGACCAGGACAAGCGCTTCAAGCTGGCCGGCGCTTCGCTGTACGAGGAACCAAACTTTGTGACCGTGGAAAAAGGCGATGCCGAGTGGAACGCCAAGGTGCGTGAAGTGTTCGCCGAGCTCAAGAAGGACGGCACCCTGAGCAAGCTGTCGCAGAAGTGGATCGGCGCCGACATCAGCAAATGACCGGCATTCATTCACAGCGCCCACCGGCGCCAGCCAGGGCCAGCCTGCTCAAGCGCGTGTTCGGCTTTCGCACCCGGCTGTACCTGACGTGGGCAGCCATGTTCGCCCTGTTTGCCGGGTTTTTCCTGAGCTTTGATCTGAAGTTCTCGATCATCCTCGACAAGCTGCCGAACCTGGTGGGCTTGCACCTGGCGCCCAATGGCTTTCTACAGGGCGCGGCGCTGACCTTGTTCGTGTGCCTGTGCTCGATCGGGGTGTCGGTGCTGCTGGGCTTTGTCGCCGCCCTGGCACGGCTGTCGCGCAGTGCCGTGGCGTTTGGCATCGCCAGCTTCTATGCCTCGTTCTTTCGTGGCACGCCGCTGTTGATCCAGATTCTGCTGATCTACCTGGGCCTGCCGCAGATCGGCGTGGTGCCGGGCGCGATCGTCGCCGGCATCATCGCCCTGTCGCTGAACTACGGTGCTTACCTGAGCGAGATTTTCCGCGCCGGCATCATCGGCGTGGCGGCCGGGCAGCGTGAAGCGGCCATGGCCATGGCCCTGCGCCCGGTGCAGGTGTTCTGGCTGGTGACCCTGCCGCAAGCGATGCGCACGATCATCCCGCCGACCACCAACCAGTTCATCTCGATGCTCAAGGACTCGTCGCTGATTTCAGTGATGGGGGTCTGGGAAGTGATGTTCCTGGCGCAGTCCTACGGCCGCTCCAGTTATCGCTATATCGAGATGCTGACCACCGCGGCGGTGCTTTACTGGATCATGTCGATCGGCCTGGAACTGCTGCAGGCACGCATGGAGCGGCACTACGGCAAGGCCTACCAGCCACGGCAGTAAGCCCGACAGCCCGTGGGGGCGACCAACGGTCGCGAAGAGGCCATTCAGGCCGGCACACCTGTGGTGCCTGTGCCGAAGGCTTCGCGACCGAGGGTCGCTCCTGTGATTTCAGGCCTTGCTGCGGGCTTGTTCGATCAGCGCGATGTAGTCTTCGGCATTGCGCTGGTCCTTGATCAGGGTGACGAAGGTATTGCCCTTCTCATCCTGGCCATCAAGGTCATGGCCTGCTTCCAGGAAAAACCCCAGGAAACGTTCGAAATCGTCGATTCGCAGGCCACGGTAGGCCTTGATCAGCTTGTGCAGCGACGGTGAGGTGGCGTCGACCGGCTCGAATTCCAGGAACAGCTTGATCTGATCGTCGCCGATTTCGTCGCCAATGATCTGTTTCTTGTCTTTACGCATTACGGACTCCAACGGGTCGCGGTCACTCATCAGGGTCGGGCAGTCTAGCGCCAGTGCCCGGTCAGCTCAACGCGGCTTTGAGCCGGCAGAGTGCAGGTCGGCCCAGACGTGGCCGTTGGCATAGGTCAGGAACTGGCAATAGACTTTTTCATTGCGCAACAGGTCGACCAGCACCGGGTAATGCGACTGTGGGTAGTACAGCGTCAGGGTCCGGCTGGCGTCGTCGTAACCGGGCTTTTTCAGGCTTTTGCTTTCAGCGCTGTCGAAATGAATCTGCACCTGGGTGACGGTCGCGCCCTTGTTCAGCGGCTTGCCCTTGAGCTGAATCGACAGCGGCGAGGTCACCGGGATCGGCTGCTGGTTGGAAGGCCGCTGGTTGCCGACCACCACCGAATATTCGGTCACCAGCAACAATTGCTGCTGTTCCGGTGCACCCTCGCGCAGGTTCTGCTCATCAGCCGGCAGGTACTGCTCATGCATGGGCCCGGCCAGCGCCGCTTCACCCGACAGCGCCAGCGCCAGCGCGCCGGGTATCATCAATGATTTCATCAACACCACTATCCCATTCCGTGAGCCTGCCGGGCGTGCTTGCCGCAGGACGCCTGTTACATGCCTTTGACTGCGAAGATACCGGCTGCATTGCGCCAGTAGCCTTTGTAGTCCATGCCGTAGCCAAAGATGAAGCGGTCGATGCACGGCAAGCCCACGTAATCGGCCTTGAGGTCCGGGCGGGCCTTGCGGTCGTGTTCCTTGTTGATCAGCACGGCGGTGTGCACCGCACGGGCGCCGGCATGGCGACAGAAATCGATGATCGCCCCCAGCGTGTGGCCTTCGTCGAGGATGTCGTCGATGATCAGCACGTCGCGATCGATGAACGACACTTCCGGCTTGGCCTTCCAGAACAGCTCGCCGCCGCTGGTTTCGTTGCGATAGCGCGTGGCGTGCAGGTAGGACGCCTCCAGCGGGAAGTTCAGGTGCGTCAGCAGCTTGCCGGAAAAGATCAGGCCGCCGTTCATTACGCAGAACACCACCGGGTTGCGGTCAGCCAGCGTGGCATTGATCTGGGCGCCGACACGGGCGATGGCCGCCTCGACTTCGGCGTCGGTATACAGGCAGTCAGCCTCGTGCATGATTTGACGGATATGCTCGAGATCAGCGGACATCAGTGACTCCAGGTAACGTGGGAAAAACGGGCAAAGGTACGCATCCGTTGCACTCAGGGCAAGTGGATATGGACTGACGTTGCCAGTATTGCTCATTTGAGAGCGCCAAACGGAGTAGGACAATACTTCACACGCAGTAAGACAGTCATCGGACAATCGATTAATCTAAGCCGTTTTTTGCCCGTATCCCAGGAGTCCTTGCCCATGCCCGTCCGTGAAATCCGTCATCCGTTGATTCGCCACAAGCTCGGCCTGATGCGCCGCGCCGATATCAGCACCAAGAATTTCCGGGAGCTGGCGCAGGAAGTCGGCGCGCTCCTGACCTATGAAGCCACCGCCGACCTGCCGCTGGAAAACTATGAAATCCAGGGCTGGGCCGGCAGCGTGCAGGTGGAGAAAATCGCGGGCAAGAAAATCACCGTGGTGCCGATCTTGCGCGCCGGCATCGGCATGCTCGACGGCGTGCTCAGCCTGATCCCGGGCGCCAAGGTCAGCGCCGTGGGCGTGGCACGCAACGAAGAAACCCTGCAGGCCCATACGTACCTGGAAAAACTGGTGCCGGAAATCAACGAGCGCCTGGCGATGATCATCGACCCGATGCTGGCCACCGGCAGCTCCATGGTTGCCACCATCGACCTGCTCAAGAAAGCCGGCTGCCGCGAAATCCGCGCCATGGTCCTGGTGGCGGCGCCCGAAGGCATTGCCGCCGTGGAAAAAGCGCACCCGGACGTGCAGGTCTACACCGCCTCCATCGACGAACGCCTGAACGAACACGGCTACATCATTCCGGGCCTGGGCGATGCCGGTGACAAGATCTTCGGCACCAAGCAGAAGGACGCCTGATCCGATGAAGCCCGACGAGTTCAACGATCCCCTGTGGCGCACGGTGCTTTCAGGGGCGCAGATGCTGTTCGTAGCGTTCGGCGCGCTGGTACTGATGCCGCTGATCACCGGGCTTGACCCCAACGTAGCGCTGTTCACGGCAGGCCTGGGCACCTTGCTGTTCCAGGTGGTGACCGGCCGGCAGGTGCCGGTCTTCCTGGCGTCCAGCTTTGCTTTCATCACCCCGATCATTCTTGCCAAGGGTCAGTTCGGCCTGGCTGCAACCATGGGTGGCATCATGGCGGCGGGCTTTGTCTACACCTTCCTGGGGCTGGCGGTGAAGATCAAGGGCACCGGCTTCATCGATCGCCTGTTGCCACCGGTGGTCATCGGCCCGGTGGTGATCTCCATCGGCCTGGCCATGGCACCGATTGCAGCGAACATGGCGATGGGCAAATCCGGCGACGGCGCCGAGCTGATCCCTTACCAGACCGCCATGTGGATCTCGATGCCCGCACTGTTGACCACCCTGGTGGTGGCCGTATTCGGTCGCGGCATCTTCAAGCTGGTGCCGATCATTTCCGGCGTGCTGGTGGGCTTTGGCATGGCGTTCTGGTTCGGCGTGGTCGACACGGCCAAAATCGCTGCCGCCCCTTGGCTGGCGATGCCGAACTTCACGGCACCGGAATTCAACTGGCAGGCGATTCTGTTCATTGTGCCGGTGGCACTGGCACCGGCCATCGAGCACATCGGCGGCGTGATTGCGGTGGGCAGCGTGACGGGCCGTGACTACCTGAAAAAACCCGGCCTGCATCGCACGCTGTTGGGCGATGGCATCGCCACCACCACGGCCGGTCTGTTCGGCGGCCCGCCCAACACCACCTATGCCGAAGTCACCGGTGCGGTGATGCTGACCAAGAACTACAACCCGAAAATCATGACCTGGGCGTCGATCTTCGCCATCAGCCTGGCGTTTGTCGGCAAGTTTGGTGCCTTGCTGCAAAGCATTCCGGTGCCGGTGATGGGCGGCATCCTGTGCCTGCTGTTCGGCTCTATCGCCGCGGTAGGCCTGAACACCATGATCCGCCACACGGTGGACCTGAGCGAGGCGCGCAATCTGGTGATCGTCTCGGTCACGCTGGTATTCGGCATCGGCGGCGTGTTGATCGGCACCGGCACCGGGCCCGATGACTTCGGCCTCAAAGGCATTGCCTTGTGCGCCATCACCGCCATTGCCCTGAACCTGATTCTGCCGGGCAATGACGGGTGGAAGCACAAGCAGGCCGATGATGCCTAGATGATGCTCTGGTAGAGCGCTGGCGCGCGCTCGCAAAGGGCATTGAGCGCGGCGGCCCAGTTCGGGTCGTCGTTCAGGCAGGGCACCAGCACCAGTTCATCGCCACCGGCCTCCTTGAACTGTTCAGCACCGCGATCGCCGATCTCTTCCAGCGTCTCGATGCAATCGGCGACGAACGCCGGGCACATCACCAGCAGGCGCTTGACGCCCTGGGCGGCCAGTTCGTCCAGGCGCTGTTCGGTGTAGGGCTCGATCCACTTGGCCCGGCCCAGACGCGACTGGAACGACACCGACCATTTGCCATCGGGCAGCCCCATGAGCCGGGCAAAGGCCGCTGCCGACTGGATGCACTGCGCGCGGTAACAGGTGGCAACGACTTCAGGCGGGGCCTTGAGGCAGCAATCATCACTTTGCAGGCAGCAACTGCCGGTCGGGTCGAGCTTGCGCAAATGCCGTTCCGGCAAGCCGTGGAAACTCAGCAATAAATGATCGTAAGGCTTTTCCAGATGCGGGCGCACGCTCTGCACCAGCGCGTCGAGGTATTCAGGCTGATCATAGAACGGCTGTACCCGTGAAAACTGCATGTCCAGGCCATGCTTGCGTACCACGCGCCGGGCTTCCTCGATCACCGTGGTGACCGTGCTGTCGGCAAACTGCGGGTACAGCGGTGCCAGGGTAACCTTGCGAATGCCCTGCCCGGCCAGACGCTGCAGCACCGACTCGATGGAGGGCTGGCCGTAGCGCATGGCCAGCTCCACCGGCCCTTGCGTCCACTGCGCATGCATCTGCGTCTGCAGGCGGCGGCTGATCTCGACCAGCGGCGAGCCCTCCTCCCACCAGATCGAGGCGTAGGCATGCGCTGACTGCTCGGGGCGCTTGATCAGGATCAGCGACACCAGCAAGCGGCGAACCGGCCACGGCAGGTCGATGACATAAGGGTCCATCAAAAACTGATTGAGGTAACGGCGCACGTCCGCGACGCTGGTAGACGCGGGCGAGCCCAGATTGATCAGCAACAGCGCATGATCGGTCATGCAAGATCCTATTTCAGTGGGAGCCCAGCACGTTGCGCAGGGCGTCGTGCAATTCGGTAAAGCGGAATGTGTAGCCGGCCTCTTGCAGGCGCACCGGCCGGGCACGCTGGCCGCCCAGCAGCAGCCCGGACATTTCGCCGAGCATGATGCGCAGCGCCAGGCCCGGCAACGGCATGATCGCCGGCCGGCGCAGCGCACGACCCAGCGTCTTGGCCAGCTCGCGGTTGCGTACAGGATGCGGGGCGCACAGGTTGTAAGGGCCGCGCGCATCGCTGTGGTTGAGCAGGAAATCGATCGCGCCGACCTGATCATCGATGTGCACCCATGGCATCCATTGCCGGCCGTTGCCGATCGGCCCACCCAGGCCAAAACGGAACGGCGGCAACAGGCGCTGGAGCATGCCGCCCTGGCCAGACAACACCAGGCCGGTGCGCAGCAATACGACGCGCACACCCAGGGCTTCGGCACGCTGGGCGGTTTCTTCCCAGGCCAGGCACAGATGGCTGGCAAAGTCCTCTTTTACCGGCTGGGCCGTTTCGTCCAGCTCGCGTTCGCCACCGTCGCCGTACCAGCCCACCGCCGAACCGGAAAGCAGCACTTGGGGCCGCTGCGGTTGACGCTCGATCCAGGCCAGCAATTGCTCGGTCAGGTTGATGCGGCTTTCCCACAGCAGCAGGCGGCGCTTGCGGGTCCAGGGCCGGTCGGCAATCGGCGCGCCGGCCAGGTTGATCACGGCGTCCACCGCCTGGCCGTCCAGTTGCGCCAGCGAGGCAACGGCCCGTACGTGGGCACCACAGTGTCGCTGCGCCTGATCGGGGTGACGGCTCCATACCGTCAACTGATGCCCCTGATCCTGCCAGAACTGGCAAAGCGCTTTACCGATCAACCCTGTACCGCCGGTCAGCAAGATGTGCATGGCAGGTATCCTTGAGTGGCGTTTGCGGCCATTGAGTAGTCTATTTGTTGCAGGTTGTGCTTATTCGTCAAGCCAGATCCCTGGCTGAACCCTAGGCCACACCCGAACATATCTGGAGCCTTGCTGCCCGAACCAGGCAACTGGCCCCATTGTCTATCAGCTAAAGACTGACCGTCATGGACCGTACGAGTTGCAGCACCCCTTCATTGCGGGAATGTGAACGGCTGCAACTTATACCGAAGATCACGATTGTACAGGTTTTAAGGACGGCGTAGTCTGTGCAGACAAGGTAACGAGGCCCCTATGACTGTACCCATCGCAATCATCGGTACCGGTATCGCCGGACTCGCCGCAGCCCAGGCGTTGACCACCGCCGGGCACATTGTTCATCTTTTCGACAAGAGTCGCGGCAGCGGCGGGCGCATGTCCAGCAAACGCAGCGATGCAGGCTCGCTGGACATGGGCGCGCAGTACTTCACCGCCCGTGATCGTCGCTTCATGACCACCGTCAATCAATGGCAGGCCAGTGGCTGGGTCGCCGAATGGACGCCGTCGCTGTACAACTACCACGGCGGGCGGCTCAGCCCTTCGCCGGACGAGCAGGTCCGCTATGTCGGCACCCCCGGCATGAGCGCCATCACCCGTGCCATGCTGGGCGACCTGCCGGTGACCTTCTCATGCCGCATCACCGAAGTCTTCCGCGGCGCCGAGCACTGGCACCTGCAGGATGCCGAGGGCCAGGGCCACGGGCCGTTCAGTCATGTGATCGTCGCCACCCCGGCGCCCCAGGCCACTACACTGCTGGCCGCCGCGCCCAAACTGGCGGCGGTGGCCGCAGGCGTCAAGATGGACCCGACCTGGGCAGTGGCACTGGCGTTCAGTACGCCGTTGCAGACCTCGATGCAAGGCTGCTTCGTCCAGGACAGCGCGCTCGACTGGCTGGCCTGCAACCGTAGCAAGCCGGGGCGCGACGGTGCTCTGGACACCTGGGTGCTGCACGCCACCAGTGCCTGGAGCCGCGAGCATGTCGACATGCCCAAAGAAACAGTCATCGAACACCTGCATGGCGCCTTTGCCGAACTGCTCGACTGCAGCATGCCGGCCCCGGCGTTCAGCCTGGCGCATCGCTGGCTCTACGCCCGCCCGGCCGGTGCCCATGAATGGGGAGTGCTGTCGGACGCCGACCTGGGCATTTATGCCTGCGGCGACTGGTGCCTGTCGGGTCGCGTGGAGGGCGCCTGGCTCAGCGGCCAGCAAGCGGCCCGCCGCCTGCTCGAGCACCTCAATTGAACCGCCTCAACCCCAGGAAACTGCTGCTGTCGAAGTGGACAGCGGCGGTGCCGAAAAACCGTGAAAAGCACTTCCTGGTCACCGAACTGTTTTGCGACGACGAGGGCGTTGTGCTGGAGATCGAATTGCAGGCGGTGCTGACCGGTCGCAACGAGCGGCTGGCCTGGCAGGTCCTGCAGGATGCCGACAGTTGGCGAATGGGCTGGAAATGATCAGGATGCCGACCCAAGATCTTGTACAAACAATTTGACTTGTACAACTCCGCATCTATCATGAACTTCGATTGTACAAAGAGGGTCATCTGTACAAGTTCATGAATCGAGGTGTGTAATGCTCCAGCCTGTGACCGATAAGCCCAAACTGGCCGTCAGTGCCTGCCTGATGGGTATCGAGGTTCGTTTCAACGGCGGGCACAAGCAGTCCGACCTGTGCACCCAGTCACTGGAGACCTATTTCGATTTCATTCCCACCTGCCCGGAAGTGGCGATCGGCATGGGCATCCCCCGCGAACCGATCCGCCTGGTGGGCGATGTCGACCATCCCAGGGCGGTCGGTACGGTGCGTCCCGACCTGGATGTGACCCAGGCCCTGGCCGATTATGGCGCGCACATGGCCGATGCACTGGACGGAATCAGCGGTTACATCTTCATGCAGAAGTCGCCCTCGTGCGGGCTGGAACGGGTCAAGGTGTACCGTGATAACGGTGTGCCGTTCGAGAGCGGAGGCCGGGGCATCTACGCCCAGGCGTTCTGTGCACGCCATCCCGACCTGCCGGTCGAAGAAGATGGCCGGCTCAACGACCCGGTGCTGCGCGAAAACTTCATCACCCGGGTCTATGCCTACGCCGCCTGGCAAAGATTGCTCAAGACCGGCATCACCCGCCGTGCCTTGACCGAATTTCATTCGCGCTATAAGTACCAGGTCATGGCCGGCGATGTGGTCCAGTACCATGCGCTGGGCAAGTTGCTGGGCAGCATGGGACGCGGCGACCCGCATGACATCGCACCGGTCTATTTCAGCCAGTTGATGCAAGCACTGAAGAAATGCGCCACACGGCGCGGGCACACCAACGTGCTGCATCACCTGAGCGGGTACCTCAAGCAAACGCTCAGCAGCGATGACAAAGAGGAACTGCAAGCGTTGATTACTCAATACCGAAACGGCATCGTACCGCTGGTCGTGCCATTGACCTTGCTCAAGCACCATTTCCGTCATCACCCGGACCCTTATGTGGCCCTGCAGGTCTATATGCAGCCACATCCGGAACCTCTCAGCCTGCGAAATGCGATCTGAACATGAATCCAGCCTATAAAGCGGTACCTGAAACCCAGGCCCCCGCCCACTCCTATACCCTGCCCGACGGCTGGCTGCCGATCCGCGAGGTCGCCCGCCAGACTGGCGTCAACGCCGTGACCCTGCGCGCCTGGGAGCGTCGCTATGGGCTGATCGTCCCGCACCGCACCGCCAAGGGCCATCGCTTGTACTCCGACGAGCACGTGCAGCGGGTCATGAAAATTCTGACCTGGCTCAACCGTGGCGTCTCGGTCAGCCAGGTCAAGGCGTTACTGGACAACACCGACAGCGTCATTGCGCTGGCACCGGGCAGCGACTGGGATCACTTGCGCCAGTCATTGCTGCAAGCCATTACCGCGCTGGGCGAGCGCCGTGTCGACGACCTGTTCAACCAGGCCATGGCCCTGTACCCGCCACGCACCCTGTGCGAGCAACTGCTGATGCCGCTGCTGGCCGAACTCGAAGTGCGTTGGCAGAACCAGTTCGGTAGCCACATGGAGCGGCTGTTCTTTCATTCCTGGCTGCGCAGCAAGTTCGGCGCCCGGATTTACCACAACAACCGCCAGCTCAACGGTGCGCCGCTGTTGCTGGTCAATCAGTCCGACCTGCCCTTCGAGCCGCACCTGTGGCTGGCCGCCTGGCTGATCAGCAGCGCCGATTGCCCGGTCGAAGTGTTCGACGGCCCGTTGCCGACCGGCGAACTGGCGCTGGCAGTTGAATACCTTGCCCCCCGCGCGGTGCTGCTGTATGCCAGCAAAACCCTGAACCTGGGTCAATTGCCCAGGCTGTTGGGCAACATCGATTGCCCGATCGTGATCAGCGGCCCGGCGGTGGTGATTCACCACGACGACTTGTCTGCCGCCACCGCCACGATCACCCACCTGAGCCTGACCCGCGACCCGCTTGAAGCGCACAGCGAGCTGAACAGACTCGGGCTTATCTGACCGCCCCCAAGGACCACCCGCCCATGCAATTGCTTTGGCTGCGCAGCGATTTGCGCGTACACGACAATACCGCCCTCAACGCCGCTCTGGGCAAAGGGCCGACCGTGGCGGTGTACCTGCTGAGTCCGGCCCAGTGGCTACGCCATGACGATGCGGCCTGCAAGGTCGACTTCTGGTTGCGCAACCTGGCAGTGCTGGAAAAGGCCCTGGGCAAGCTCAACGTGCCGTTGCTGATCCGCGAAGCCGACACCTGGGATAAAGCGCCCCAGGTGCTGGGCGGCTTGTGCCATGAACTGAAAATCCAGGCGCTGCACGTCAACGAGGAATATGGCGTCAACGAAACCCGCCGCGATCAGGCCGTGCAGCAGGCACTGGAAAAGGATGGCATCCACTGGTACAGCCACCTGGATCAGTTGCTGTTCCCGCCCGGCAGCATCCTGACCAAGAGCGATCAGTACTTCCAGGTGTACAGCCAGTTCCGCAAGGTGTGTTACTCACGCCTGCACACGGCCACACCACACCCGCACAGACTGCACGAGGCACAAGCGCCGCTGCCGATCAAGAGCGACAAGGTGCCTGGCGCGGTAAAGGGTTTCGCTACGCCCAGCGAGCCATTGCGTGCCCTGTGGCCTGCCGGGGAAGCCGAGGCAAAGAGACGCCTGGACGCCTTTGTCGACGAGCCGATCCATGACTACGAAACCGGGCGTGATTTTCCGGCCAAGGCGGGCACCAGCCAGCTCTCGGCCTACCTGGCCGCTGGCGTGATTTCGCCGCGCCAGTGCCTGCATGCCGCGCTGAACAGCAACCAGGGCGAATTCGACAGCGGCAACACGGGCAGCGTGACCTGGATCAACGAGCTGTTGTGGCGCGAATTCTATAAACACACGCTGGTCGGTTATCCACGCGTGTCGATGCACCGGGCCTTTCGCAGCGAAACCGAAGCCATGCGTTGGCGTGATGCGCCCAAGGACCTGCAAGCCTGGCAGGAGGCGCGCACCGGCTTGCCGATCATCGATGCGGCCATGCGCCAGATGCTGGAAACCGGCTGGATGCACAACCGTCTGCGCATGGTCGTGGCCATGTTCCTGACCAAGAACCTGTTGATTAACTGGCGCGAAGGCGAACGTTTTTTCATGCGCCACCTGATCGACGGCGATCTGGCGGCCAACAATGGCGGCTGGCAATGGAGCTCTTCGACCGGCACCGATTCGGTGCCCTACTTCCGCATCTTCAACCCGTTGTCGCAGTCACAACGCTTCGACCCCGAAGGTCGCTTCATCAAGCAGTGGCTGCCGGAACTGGCGGGGCTGAACAAGAAGGAAGTGCATGACCCGTCGGCCAATGGCGGGTTGTTCGCCGTGGAGGGCTATCCGAGCCCCATCGTCGACCTGAGTGCCAGCCGCGCCCGGGCATTGGAGGCATTCAAGAACCTGCCCAGGCGTGGCGCCGTCGCACAGCAAACACCCGATCTGTAGGAGCGCGCTTGCCCGCGACCGGCTGCGTCAGCAGTCGTAAAATTTCAGCGTTTCACACATTTTTGCGAGCGCTACGCACTCCAGGCG
>NZ_UUIS01000033.1 GCF_900589395.1 Pseudomonas viridiflava | reverse complement strand
GTATCAAACAGGTCGAACAATATATTGGATTGAATCATTAGCCAGCTATATGATTTTTTCATCGCCTGCCCGAACCGTGCTCCGAGGTTGACCGTGAACCCTGCCGCCGCTCCATCCGCCATCAAGTCAAACACTGCGTCTACCGAGTCTTCGGTCCCGCTGGGTGACACCTATATCGAGAAAAACACGCCGTTGTTCAAGCGCACCGCATTGGCCTAGTTCGCAGGCGGCTTCTCGACTTTCACACTTCTGTACTGCGTGCAACCGATGATGCCTATGC
>NZ_UUIS01000012.1 GCF_900589395.1 Pseudomonas viridiflava | reverse complement strand
CAGTTGCCTTCGAAGATGTGCTTCATCTCCAGGTCGAACAGGCGCGGATCGGTGAACATCTCCCGCTTGCAGCGGTAGATGCCCTGCTCCTTGTCTTCCTGGAGCAGTGAATTCAGGTAATCAGAGCCAAGGGACATGACCTGGAGCCTCCATTGTTATTGTTCAGGCCAGGTCAGGTTAGGGCGATGGAGGTGCGGGCAATATCCGCTTTGTGCAGATCACTATCCGTTTCTTGCAAACGGTCAAAAACACCTGCGGATGGCAAGTAGGAGCGCGCTTGCCCGCGACCGAGTGCGTTAGCAGTCGTAAATTTGTGGCGTTTCATAAATTTTGAGTGCGTCCACAGTTCAGCATTTGTGGCGTCTGGCAGATTTTGCGAGCGCTGCGCACTCGGTCGCGGGCAAGCGCGCTCCTACAAAGGTTCAGTTCATTCCTGCAACGACTCGACGCCCAGTTCGTTCCACACGTCTTCGGCCAGGTGGAAGGTGGCGTTGGCCGCCGGGATGCCGCAGTAGATCGCGCTCTGCATCAGCACTTCCTTGATCTCGTCGCGGGTCACGCCGTTGTTTTTTGCGGCGCGCAGGTGCAGGCGCAGTTCGCCTTCGCGGTTCATGCCGATCAGCATGGCGATGGTGACCAGGCTGCGGGTGTGGCGTGGCAGCCCCGGGCGGGTCCAGATGTCACCCCAGGCGTGGCGGGTGATCATTTCCTGGAACTCTTCATTGAACGGCGTGAGTTTTTTCAGGCTGTTGTCGACGTGGGTGTCGCCCAGTACGGCGCGACGCACCTGCATGCCGGCGTCATAGCGTTCTTTTTCGTTCATGGGTCACTCCTGAATGAAATGGGTGTGTTCGGCCACGGCGCGCTCGACCCAGTGCCGGGCCTGGCCCAGGTAATGGGCCGGGTCCAGCAGGCGGTCCAGCTCGTCGGCTGACAAATGTTCGGTGACTTGGGGGTTGTCGCCCAGCACCTGGCGCAGGTGTGCGCCCTGCTCCACTGCGCGACGGCAGCTTTGTTCGATCAGATGGTGCGCGGCATCGCGGCCAACACAGCGCGACAAGGCGATGCTCACCGCTTCAGCCAGCACCAGCCCTTGGGTTGATTCGAGGTTGGCGCGCAGGCGTTGCGCGTCCACTTCCAGCCCCGGCACCACCAGCAAGGCCTGCTGCAGGGCTCCGGAGACCAGGCAGCACAACTGCGGCAGGGTTTCCCACTCGGCATGCCACAGGCCCAGGCTGCGCTCGTGCTCTTGCGGCATGGCCGCCAGCATCGTCGCCACCAGCCCTGGCGCCCGGGTGGCGGCGCTGATCAGCACGGCGGCGCCCACCGGGTTGCGCTTGTGCGGCATGGTCGAAGAGCCGCCCTTGCCTGGCGCCGACGGTTCGAACACCTCGCCCACTTCGGTCTGCATCAGCAGGCTGATGTCGCGGCCCAGCTTGCCCAGGCTGCCGGCCAGCAGGCCCAGCAGGCTGGCGAACTCCACCAGCCGGTCGCGCTGGGTGTGCCAGGGTTGTTCAGGCAGGGTCAGGTCGAGCTCATCGGCCAGGGCCTGGGCCACGTCGAACGCCTGCTCGCCCAGCGCCGCCAGGCTGCCCGACGCACCGCCGAACTGCAGGCTCAACAGGCGTGGCTTGAGTTCAGCCAGACGCTGGCGGTGACGGGTTACGGCGCCCAGCCAGCCGGCGATTTTCATCCCCAGCGTGACCGGCGTGGCCTGTTGCAGCCAGGTGCGCCCGGCCAGCGGGGTGTCGGCATAACGCTGCGCCTGAGCGGCCAGGTGCCCGGCCAGTTGCTCAAGGTCACGTTCAAGCAACACGATGGCCTGCCGCAGTTGCAGCACCAGCCCCGAGTCCATGACGTCCTGGCTGGTCGCGCCCATGTGCACATAGCGCTCGGCCTCAGGGTTGTGCGCGGCAATGCGTTTGCCCAGTGCCTTGACCAGCGGAATCGCCGAATTGCCGGCGCTGCCGATGGCGATGGCCAGTTCGTCGAAGTCGAACAAGGCCGCCTGGCACTGCTGCTCGATATCGGCCACTACGGCGTGCGGAATCAGGCCGACCCGCGCCTCGGCCCGGCTCAGGGCTGCCTCGAAGTCGAGCATGCCTTGCACCCGGCCGGCGTCAGAGAACACCTGACGCATGGCAGGCTGGGTGAAATAGGCGTCAAACAGGTGATTGCTGGGTGTACTCACAAAAAGGCTCCTGTGGAAGGCATCATGTCGCATCGGCATGGCTGACCCGGCCCTTGAGCAGGATCGCCAGCGCCGCCAGGGCCGCCGGGACCATCAGCGCGGTCAGGACCTGCTCGAAGCTCCAGCCCAGGCCCAGCAAGGTGGCCCCGGCCCAGGCACCGAGGATCGCACCGAAGCGGCCGATGCCCAGCATCCACGACACGCCGGTAGCGCGGCCCTGGGTCGGGTAGAAGCGCGCCGCCAGCGAGGGCATGGCCGATTGCGCACCATTGATGCACATGCCGGCCACCAGCACCAGGCTGGCCAGCAGCATGACGTTGTCCAGGCTCTGCCCGACCAGCCAGGCAAAGGCTCCGGCCAGCGCATAGGCGCCGCCAATCACCCAGTGCGGGTTGTAGCGGTCCATGGCCCAGCCCACGCCCACGGCACTGAGCACCCCGCCCAACTGGAACAGCGCGCCGATCACCGCCGATTGCTCAAGGCTGGCGCCGCTGTCGCGCAGCAGGGTCGGCAGCCAGCTGGTCAGCAAATAGACGATCACCAGGCCCATGAAGTAGGTCAGCCACAGCAGCAAGGTGCCGACGCTGTAGGTGCCGGAAAACACCACTTTCAAGACATTGCGGCTGCCGACGCTGGCCTGTTCGGGCACGCTGAAATCCGTGACGCCCACCAGTGCCTGCGGGGCGATAGGTTCCAGCACCTTGCGCACCCGCGCAGCACCGCGGTTGCGCACCACCAGAAAGCGTGCCGATTCGGGCAGCCACAGCGCCAACGCCAGGGCCAGAATCAATGGCAGGACGCCGCCGAGCAGCAACAGGCTTTCCCAGCCCAGCGCCGGGATCATCTTGGCCGAGATGAACCCGCCGCTGGCCATGCCCAGGTTGAAACCGCAGAACATGCTGGTCACCAGCATCGACTTGAGGCGCTCAGGGGTGTATTCGGACAACAGCGTGGTGGCATTGGGCATCGCAGCCCCCAGGCCGATGCCGGTCAGCAGGCGCAGCACCAGCAGTTGATCCAGGCTGGTACTCCAGGCCGACAGCAGGCTGAACAGCCCAAACAGAAACACCGCCACCACCAGCACCAGCTTGCGGCCGAAACGGTCGGCCAGCGGGCCGGAGCCCAGGGCGCCGAAGACCATGCCGATCAGCGCGGCGCTCATCACCGGCCCCAGGCTGGCGCGGGCAATGCCCCACTCCTGGCTCAGCGCAGGCGCGATAAAGCCCATGGCGGCAGTGTCCAGCCCGTCGAGAAAGACAATCAGAAAACACAAGGCAACCACACGCCATTGAAACGCCGACAGCGGTTGTTCATTGATGAAGCGCTGCACATCGAGGGTTCGCCCCCCGGCCGCAGTAGCAGAAAGCGTCATGGCCTATCCTTTTTATTGTTATGCAGCAAAGCCTGCGCACCGGGCAGTGCGCAGGCCTGGATCACGCAACAGCTCTAGAAATCGAAGAACACCGTTTCGCCTTCACCCTGGACGCGAATGTCGAAGCGATAGGCCAACTGGCCGTCCACCGTGCAGCGTTTGGCGACCAGAGTCTCGCGGCGCTGGGCCTGCTCGATCAGGTTGAGCACCGGGTCGGTGGCATTGGCAGCGCTTTCATCGTCGAAATACAGCCGGGTGTGCAGGTGAATGTTGATGCCCCGGGCAAACAGCGAGACGTTGATGTGCGGGGCCATCGGCACACCGGCGCCATTGGTGACCACGCCGGGCTTGACGGTCTTGACCGTCCACACGCCCTCGTCGTCGGTGGCCGTGCGACCGAAGCCATTGAAAGGCCGGGCCGGGTCGTAGGTGGGGTCGTAAACGCCCTGGTGATCGGCCTGCCACAACTCCAGGTACGAGTCGCGCATCAGTTGGCCGTTACCGTCATAGACCGAGCCTAGCAACAGGATGGGCTCGCCGGCGGCACCCGGCTGGGCCATCTGGTTCCAGATTTCCAGCTCGCGGGTCGGATTACCGGCCACTTGCAGCGCAAGACCGATATGAACGTAGGGGCCAGCCGTCTGTGAAGGGGTTTCCGGCAGCAATTGAACGGGCATGACAACCTCCTCAGCGGTTTTCGAAGTGGGTCTGGCGCTGGCCGCGCAAAACGATGTCGAAGCGATAGGCCAGGCAATCCATCGGATTGGCCAAGCCCATGTCGAGCCGCGCGATGAGGCTCTGCACCGCCTCAGGGTTGGTGATCGACTTGACGATCGGGCACAGCGGGATCAACGGGTCGCCTTCGAAATACAGCTGGGTGATCAGGCGCGTGGCAATCGAAGGGCCGCTGACCGACACATGGATATGCGCCGGGCGCCAGTCGTTGGGGCCGTTGCGCCACGGGTACGGGCCGGGCTTGATGGTACGAAAACTGTAGTTGCCGTCGCGGTCGGTCAGGGTGCGGCCTACGCCACCGAAGTTGGGGTCGATGGGCGCCAGGTACTGGTCACGCTTGTGGCGATAACGGCCGCCGGCATTGGCTTGCCACATCTCCACCAGGGTGTGCGGCACCGGCTTGCCGTACTGGTCGACAACCCGCCCGGCCACCAGGATACGCTCGCCGATCGGCAGGCCACCGTGATCGAAGTTAAGCAACAGGTCGTTGTCGAAGCGCCCCAGCACCAGATGGGAAAAATCGGGACCGGTGGTTTCCGAGATCGACTGCGGGATGCTGACCAGCGCCTGGCGCGGCGAGCGCAGCACGGAGGTCTTGTAGTCAGGCGTGAGGGCTTTGGGGTGCCAGTTTCGATCACGGATGACGAAGCGGCTGTTGTCGGCAACAGACATGGCTTGGGTCCTTGGCGTTGTTGTTATGAGGCACGCAGGCTGTACGGCCGCGCATCAGGCTGGCCGCAGTGTCACGCGCCAAGGGCTTTTCTGAAATTGAAAAAAAATCCGCCATCCATAACCAAATGGTTATGGATCAAGCCCATAGGCACCGTTGCGGTAGGCTTCGCCAACCAGGCGCAGCTCATCCACGCACCACAGCACTGCGCGCGACAAAGGCACCGCCGGGTTGCTGCACAGCCCCACCGAGCCGCCCGGCTCGCGAATGCCCATGTCGAGTTCAACCAGGCTGCCGTCCTGCACTTCTTGCAATACCGCATCAAGCGGCGCGATCCAGATGGCGTTGCTGCGTTGCACATAACGCCGGCTGAGGGTCAGCGACAGGGTTTCCAGGCGCTGGCGCGGCGGCTGAATGCCGTACTGCACGAACAGGCTGTCGGCAAAGGCGCGGATGGTGGTGCCGGCCAACGGCAGCACCAGCGGGTAATCCTGCAGGCTTTCACGGCGCAGGGGCGCGGCCAGCAATGGATGATCGCGGCGCGCTACCAAGGTCATCGACTCGTTGTAAAGATGCTCGAAGCTCAGGCCGTGGATCTGTGGGCTGTCGGTCATGCGCCCGACCACCAGGTCGACTTCGCCGACGCGCAATTGGGCCAGCAGGTAGGCGCTGGGGCCGGTCATCACGCTGACGATCAGCGCCGGATGCCGCGCATGCAGACGGGTGAGCACCTCGGGCATCAACAGGCTTTCGGCGGTGGACAGCACGCCAAGGCGCACCGTGGCGGTTTCGTGCTCGCCGGAGCGCAGGCTGTTGACGCCTTCGCGCAGGGCCTGGACGCTGGGCCCGGCAAAGCGCATGAAGGCCACGCCCGCCTCGGACAATTGCGCGCCGTGCTTGCCACGCACAAACAGCACGGCGCCCAGCAGGCCTTCGAGTTCCTTGAGGGCCTTGGACAAGGCCGGCTGGCTGATCGCCAATTGATCGGCAGCCTTGGCCAGGCTGCCCTGGCGCGCCACTTCGAGAAAGCACACCAGGTGGCGGTACTTGATCCGCGTATCGATATTCAACGGTCGCAGGGCCAGCTCAGGAAAGCGGCCACCTGGTCGACATCGAACGGCCAGTCCAGCTCGGCGCCCGTGTCGACCCGGCGCAACACCGGTATCCGCAGGTCGTAATACTCAAGCAGCAACGGGTCGTCGGCGATGTCCACCAATTCGACCATCAGACCGTACTCGACCAGTGGCAACAGCAACCCTTCGGCCACTTCGCACAGGTGGCATCCGGGTTTGCTGAACAATTGGCATTCGGGTGGCATGGGAACGGGCTCGCAGTAACAGGTGAATGGGGCCAGTGACCCGTTCATTCTAGGCGCAGTGGCGTAGAGCGTCGAGGCCCGACACCCTGACGTCTACGCACTGCCCAACAAATGGGATCACATTATTCAAGGCCGAATTTGAAACAAGGCATTTTCCTACACACTGCGCCTGCTGGCCTGGCTTGAAAACAAGCCGATCCAGCGCATACTTTGATTGCACACCAAGTCACACCGTCACGCCACGCCCCATTACACCCCTGCTTGTTGCACGTACTCTGCACAGCCGCTTTCAACACAGTGACTGCACGCGCACACGCTTGATGGATTGTTATTAAACCCATGGACAGTCAACAACAATAAAACGGAGATAACGGATGACGATAACAGCCCCCCCTGCACTCACAACTTCGCCCCTTGTATCAGACTGGCCGATGTTCATGACAGCGGCCGCGCAACAAAACTATCTGTCCGCCGAAACCGGCCTGCTGGCGGCCCGCGAAGAAGGCTATTCCCACTGGTACATCGATGGCAGCCTGGAGGGCGAACGGCCCGACGACTTCAAGACCGAGCGTCTCGCAGCCCTGATCGAGCTGATGCAGGTCACCGGCATGCAGCCCATCTACCATGGCAACTTCAAGGCGCCTCTGGGCAGCGATGTCAAAGCCCTGGCCAGCAGCGCGCTGGACTACGTCAAGCAGGAAGTCGACCTGTGCCAGGCCCTGGGCGGCGTTCCGCTGATCGTCCATGGTGGCGGCATCGTAGAGCCACGCCTGGTGCGCGAGGCGTGTGGCATCGGGCTGCGCCACCTGATCGACAACCTGCAACAACTGGTCGCCTATGGCCGGGCGCGGGGGGTCGAAATCTGGCTGGAGAACCTGTGCAACTACACCCGGTTCCACCCTTTCTATTACATCTGCACCACCGAGGACGAAGTCGAAGCGGTGCTGGCTGACGTGCCTGACCTGCACTTGTTCCTCGATGTTTCCCACGCCTACGTCAACCAGGGCGATCCCCTGTCCTTTTTCAACAAGTTCAATGCGCGTGTCAGGGGCATGTCGTTCAGCGACAACAAGGGTGACCGCGATGCTCACTCTCCCCTGGGTCGCGGCACGCTCGACTTTCCGGCGCTGCTGGCCGCGATTGAACGCACCGGCTGGCACGGCACGATCGGCTTTGAAACACGTGGCGCCACGTTACTTAAAAGCGTGAACTTCCTGAACAGCCTTGCGCACCATTAAAGTTCAATAAGCATTACATTGCCGGCGATTGATAGTCGCCGGCAATCCGAGGATTTATTCATGAGTGACAACACTGAAACATCACTTATAAATACACCCATGACGTGCCGAAAGAGGCCGGCGTTTATTGAAGGGTGCATTGATGCTTCGCCGGTCAGCCTGACCTTTGTGTTTCTGTTTTTTTCCATTGGTGCCGCCAGCAGCGAAGCAGGCTTCACTGCCTTGCAGGCCATGGTGATGACGTTGACCGTACATGCCGCGCCCTTGCAGGTGTTCCTGACCCAGCACGGCGTCAGCCTGACAGTGATGTCCATCCTGCTCACGACCCTGGTGGTCAACTTCCGCTTTGTCATCATGTCGTCGGTGCTGGCAGAGCACTTCAAGGGCGTGCCGCTGTGGAAATCACTGCTCTGCGCGCAGTTGCTGTCGATCTCGACCTTTACTCTCTCCACAGGCAAGAAAGACAAGATCGACAACCTGCACGGCTATTACCTGGGCTGCGGGGTCAGCACCCTGAGCGTGGCCGTGATCGCCACGGTCGCCGGCTTCTGGATCAGTACCGAGCAGGGCCCGTACCTCAAGGCCGTGATCGGCATCATCCTGCCCGTGCATTTCACGGCACTGGCCGCGCTGAGCTGGCCAAAACTCAAGCCCCTGCTGGTCACCATGGCCGGTTTTGCCCTGACCCCGGTGGCCGGGCGCTTCCTGCAGGAGTACCAGATCTTCGTGGTGCCCTTTGTGCTGGCCGGCCTGATGCTGGCATTCGATGCCCTCAAGGCAAGGCATGCACCATGAGCCACTGGACCCTGATTCTGATCGCCGCACTGGGCTCCTATGCGCTGCGCGCGCTGCCGATCCTGTTCTTTCACCGGTTTCCACTGACCGAGCAAAGCCTTGCCTGGCGTTTTCTGAGCTATGCGGCCTTTGCCGTGATGGGCGGGATCATTTACTCGGCACTGCTGGGAGACGCCTGGTACAGCGACTGGCAAGGGCATTTCGATGATGCCTCGACCCTGATTTGCCTGGCGACGCTGGCGGTGGCCGTGATCGTGGCTGCCCGCTACCGCGGTGTATTCCGCACGCTGTTCGTGTCCCTGACGTTCTTCATGCTGATCACCGCGCTGACAGGAGTCTGATATGCCGCCCCTTACCTGCCTGAACACCTTGCGCGCACGTCATGCCGCACTCTGTGCACAACCGCCATCGCTGAACATGACCCGTGGCCTGCCCTCTGCCGAACAGGTGGCGCTGTCACGGCCCTTTCTCAGCCTGCCGGGCGAGCAGGCCTTCTGTGCCGCCGATGGCCAGGACTGGCTCAATTATGGCGGGCTGCAGGGGCTGCGCGAGGTCCGGGACCTGTTTGGCCCGCTGCTGCTGGGCCTGCCTGGCGAGCAGGTGGCGGTGGGCGAGAACTCGAGCCTGGCGCTGATGCACGAGACCCTCGGGCACGCCTGGGTACGCGGTTTTCCCGCAAGCCCCGCCTGGGGCCGGGCTGACAGGGTGCGGTTCATCTGTCCGGAGCCTGGCTACGACCGGCACTTTTCCATCTGCGAGTATTACGGGATCGACATGGTGTCAGTGGCGATGACCGAACACGGGCCCGACATGAACGAAGTCGAACGCCTGGTCGCCAGCGATCCGACGATCAAGGGCATGTGGTGCGTTCCCCGGCACGCCAACCCCAACGGCGCCGTCTACACCCCGCAAGTGGTCACACGCCTTGCCGTCATGCCGGCGGCAGCCAGGGACTTCAGGCTGTTCTGGGACAACGCCTATGCCATGCACGACTTTGCCGGGCCATCGCCCGCTGACGACAACAGCGCTATCCACACAGCCTGTGCACAGGCCGGCCACCCGGACCGGGTCCTGGCCTTTGCCTCGACCTCGAAGATGCTGATTCCCGGTGCGGGCCTTGCCTTTTTCGGTGCCAGCCAGGCGATGCTGCGCTGGTGGCTCGAATGTCGCACGCACAAGACCATCGGCCCCGACAAGGTCAATCAGGTGCGTCATCTGCTGTTCTTCAAGGACCCTGACACCGTGCGCCGGCACATGCAGCAACAGGGGCATCTGTTGCAGGAAAAGTTCGCACAGGTCGAGCGCATCTTCGACCAGCATCTGAGCGGGATCGAACAGGTCAGTTGGTCAAGCCCCGGTGGCGGCTATTTCATTGCCTTGCAGGTGCCGCACGGGCGCGCTGCACAGGTGGTGGAGCTGGCCGGCCAGGCCGGTGTGAGCATGACCCCTGCCGGTGCCACCCATTGTCATGGTATTGATAGACAGGGCCGTCACTTGCGGATCGCCCCGTCCCACCTGTCGCTTGAACAGGTGGTGACGGCGGCCAGAATCATTGCCCATGCCGTTCAACTTGCCTGCGCAGCCCCGGCTGCCGATCACTGAGGTCAATCGCCATGATGGTCTACGATGCTGAACGCCTGGTCCACGAGGCGCAGGAGCCGCTGGCGCACAACCTCGCTTGCGTATGCCTGGAACGCGACCTGACTGGCTGGAGTGGCTGGCCGGCCACTTACCACGAAGACCAGTTCACCCGGGTAGGCACCCTGGCCCGGGAACTCAGGGACGAATCGACCCTGGATGAATATCACCCGGCCAAGACCTCCTACTGGTCGCCTGATGCACCGATCGCCCCGCGCCATTACCCTTATAACCAGTGTGGCGTGTGGGCCTGCATCACCTGCGGGCGCCTGTACCTACGGCACAACGACGAGGGCGCCTACCATTCGGAACGACGCATTCGACGCGTGCTGCCAGCGCATATAGTCGACGCCCCCTTCAGTGGCGATGCACCGCCGGCCGGCGCAGCGGACTGAAATGACGCTTGCACAAAGCGTTGGCCCGGTCGAGCACCGGCTTTTCAAAAAGCCGGTAGCCGACCCAGCCATAGCACAGCACGGCAGCCATCATCAGCAGGGCAAAGGCCAGGTTGTCCAGGTAGCTGTCAGGCCAGGGTCCCAGCCAGGCCCACACTCGCCCGATCACCCCCAACACCAGCAGGTGCGACAGGTAAACGGTGTAGGACATGTCACCCACCGCCACCAGCATCCGGCTCATCTGCAGCCGGCCACGGCGCTCCAGCAGCGCCAGGCTCAGCACCAGCCCACCGAAGGTCACGCCCACCGCCAGCATGCGTGCCAGGCCATGCCCTTCGAACAGATGGAAAAAGCCGATCAGCGGCATGCCCACCAGCGTGGTCAGCCCTAGCAGGGCCCACACGACACGGTCAGGGATCCTGGCGCTATGAGGGCTGTAGAAAAACAGCGCCAGGGCCGCGCCGGCGATGAATTCCAGCGCATAGGGGTGCACGATGATCTGCACCAGGGGCGAATAGTCCTGCCACGCCTGCAGCGCATTGAACCCCACCAGCAACAAGGCCCAGACCGCCAGCAAGCCTGGCAGGCAGCGCTCGCGCCACGGCAGAAAGCCGCTGAACACCAGGTAGAACCACAGTTCGAACACCAGCGACCAGGCAACCATCACCAGCAGCACCTTGTCGCTGGGCAGCAACAGGAACGAGCGCAGCAGGTTGGAATCACCATGGCCGCTGTTGACCATGCCCGGTTGCACCAGGTACACCGCCAGGGTGATGAAGAAGTACAGCCAATAGGTGGGGTAGATGCGCGAGACCCGGTTGAACACAAAGCGCTGCGCCTGGACGCTGTCCTGAAAGCGTCCGCGACTGACGATCACCATCACAAAGCCGCTGATGACGAAAAACAGGTCGACGCCCAGCTGGAAGAAATCCAGGAACCCCGGCAGCAGCCGGTCGCCGCCTGAGTATCGGGCCTCGACCGAGGTCATGTGAAACAGCACCACGCCCAGCACCGCCAGGCCCCTGAGCCCCTGCAGGGAAAACAACCGCTCCATGCGCCACGCCCCATCACTGACCGACGCTGTGCCGGTACTGCCAGATTCATGAGTCCTGAGCATAGCCAAAGGCTACGATCCTGCCGCACTCAACGCTGCAGGGTAATGCCAGTCAGTTAGCTGAATTTCGTCGAACGCAGGGCGCTGTTGTGGGAGGCGGCTTGCCGGCGATGACGGCCCTTACGCCAATCCTGCAGGAGCGACCAGCGGTCGCGAAAGGGTCGGTAGATTCACTATCTTCAGTGCCTGACAGCCTGCATTCGCTGGTCGCTCCTACGGGGTAAGGCCAATCAGCACAGATGCAGCAGATGTGTCGATGTTACTGGCCTCTTCGCCGGCAAGCCGCCTCCCACCGGTTTGATGTGACACTGAATTTCGGGCTTGGCACCAGACTGTGGGAGGCGGCCTCCCACAATTCCAGTGCCAGACGAAAAACCGGGTGAAAACCAGCCTGGCTGATCGGCATTACCAGTACGTGGCGGTTCAATTGATCGAAAGGTTGCGCTGGCAACCTTCATCGATCTTGAAATGGGTGAACCGCCCCTCCCCATCAAAGAGCAACCAGTCATCGCCACTATTGCGCACGGTCACTTCGTACAGGTCATGCTGCGGCCACTGCAGCCGGGCACACAGGCGGTCACTGTCGCGATGGATCACATGCCAGGCACTCTGCCGGTCGCCGTTGACATAAGCCACCAGCAGCCAGTGCGTGGAGGCCTTGAGAAGAATGGCATCGCTGTCATGCTCGGCGCTGGTTTCGTCCAGGTCCGGGAGGCGATAGCCCTTGCGGTCGTGGCCCTCCTCCAGCAAGAGGATGGGGGCACCGGTGTCGACGTGCTTGAGGCGGTACTCCAGGAACTGGCCATCGAAGCAGAACACCTGGTCGCTGTCTTCGTGGATCCGCGCCGGCATCGGTTCACGCCTGGTCAGCCGGCGCTCGGGCAAGGTGTAGTGCCAGAACTGATTATCGCCATCGGAGTTGTACAGCCACCAGTGCTCGTGTTTTGTGTCCTCGCGCAGGCAGATGATCCTCCCCGGCAGGTCGCTGACATGCCAGAGCGTGGCAAAGCCATGGTCCACATCCACCACCCGGACCTGCTTGTCGCGACCGATGGTCCAGGCCGTGCCATCGAACGAGCGCGCATGGACATTGAACATCAGCACGCCCAGGTCTTTGGCGGTGCGATTGACCAGGTCCAGCTTGCTGATGCGCCACACGCCATCGTGCCGGGCCAGCGCCAGGGCCACTTGCCGGCTGTGGGCAATGACCAGCTCCTGCGCCGGCACCGCGAAATGAAACAGCGTCTTGCCAATGGCATCAATCACCGCCGCCCCGGCTTCACCGAGGGCCAGCAGGTAACGACCATCGTCCAGCACCGCGGCGTCCAGGATCGCCCGACTGCCCGCGTGCGGCGCCGTCCACTCCTGCGTGTCGGTCACTTTGTCCAGAGACATGCGGGCCGCCGGCATCAGCAACCTGGCCGGCAGGTCGGCCTGCAACAGCGGGTCCTGGCTCATTTTCATCAGCGTTTGCAACTGGCTCTGGGTCAGGCGCGTATGACCGCAGGACTGGTCAGCCAGGATCGCGTGGACCGTCGCGCCACTGAGCCAGGCCAGGGCAGCCTGTTGATCCTGATGCTGCAACAGCGCCTCGGCCAGCGCGGCGCGCTCGGCGTAGCGTTGTGGGTCGTCACGCAGTTGTTCCACCCAGGCGCCATAGCTGGCCAGGGTGTCGGGTAACAGGATGGCGCGCTTGACCAGCGCGCCGATGGCCAGGCGTCCACCGGCCGCCTCGGCATCGAGCAGCCATTGCGCCGCCCGCGGACGTTCCTCCGGCAGGCTCCAGATCACATCCACCGCTTGCAACCACAAACCCTTGCCGGTCAGAGCCTGCGCCCACTCCAGGCGCAAACGGTCGGCCTGCTCGGGCCACTTGCCCTGCAGCATCGGCACCGCCTCGGCAAAGGCATCGTCGCGCCGGGCCACCAGCAAGGCCCGCTGCCAGTCACCGGCCAGGCACAGCAGGCGCACGATCATCGCCGCCGGCATGTCCCAGCCCAGCGCCAGCTCGGCCGCTTGTTGATGGCGCCCATGCTTTTCCAGGTAATCCAGCGCTTCCTGGCGCACCTTGAGCAGCTCGGCCAGGACAAACACCGCCTCCTCGACCCGGCCCTCGCGGTCCAGGCGCTCGAAGGCCTGGCGGTACAACTGCTTGAGGTGCGCCTCCATGTCTTCTTCGAACAGCATCGCGCGTCCGGGCCCGGTGTGCTGGCTGAGCTTCAGTTCATCGCGGCGCTGCGGCGTGCCGAAGGATTGCTCGGTGGCACCCTGCCCGCTGCCGATGGGAATGGCATGGCGCAAGGCTTCCTGCAGATCGCCGTCCTCGAACATGGCCAGCATGCGCTGCACATAGGCCGCCTGGCGCTTTCCGTACAACCCGGACAAGCGTGAATGCCGGGTCAGGCGCGTCAGCCAGCGCCGCCAGGTGGCCGGCTTGTGCCAGCCTTGACGCGCACGTGGCGCCAGCGCTGGCGCCGCATTACCCGATGGCGTATTGCCCGATGGCGCCGGATCATTGGCAGCCGCTTGTTGCGCCGCGTGTTGCCGGGCGTGTAGCGAGGCTTTTGCCGAGCCTGGTGCACCGCCCTGGCGGACCGGCACGTCACGCTGGCGCAGCAGTTTGCGGATGCCCATCAGCAACAGCGTGAACAGCACGGCGCCGATGAGCAGGCCGATCAACACCGCGCCGATGCTCACGGAACCTGAGGGGCGTGCTTGATCGAACTGCGCGGCCAGCGCCGATATCAGCATCACCAGCCCGAGAAACACGGCCATCTTCAGCCAATCGGGATACGGGCCACTCGGCGCACGCCAGGGGTCCCTGTGCGCGGCGGGTGCGGACTGGGCGGACGGCCGGCTGTCCGGCGCCGGGCGCTGGCGCGCCTGCAAGGCTTGCATCACCCCTTCGCGCTCGGGGCTGGCCGGGCCCACGGCATCGCCAAGGATGTCACGTAGATCACTGGCAATCCCCAGGGGCTCCAGCTCCGGTTCCGGCAGGGTGCTGCGGCAATCGAAGGTTTCATGCAGGGGATAATCGCTGATCGCCAGCCAGTCACCCGGCGCCAGCGTCGTGGCGTCACGCAGGTGCAAGGCGCTGACCTGGTTGCCGCGCACCAGCCACAGGTCGGCGGTCGGCAGGTGCGCCCGCTCCTGCTCGGTCAACGGCGCCGAACACAAGCCGCGCCCCTGGCGGATCAACGGCCAGCCGGCCAGGGTGTCGCAGTGCAGCCACAGCGGCTGGCGCCAGTACAACAGGTGGCCGTCGGCAAAGCGAAAGGCACGGGCGCCGGTCTGCCAGTGCTGCACGATCAGGCGCGCGCATTGCTGCTCGGTGAAGCGCTCGGCCGGCCACCACAGGCCCTCGACCTGCTGCTGCCCGGTCAGCGCCGGACGGTGGATCAGTGTGGCGTCATGCTCAGGCATCGGTCCGTTCCTTGTGTTCATCCTTGAGCTGGTTGCACATCACTTGCAGGAGCATGGTGCGGCCCGCGACCGAATACACCAGCAACTCTCGGGCCGTGGTCAGCACGGCGACCAGGCCGCTGAGGCTGCAAAAGCTCACGCGGGCAATCGGTTGGGTCGTGGTGAACAGCACCTGTTGCTGACCCTGGCTCCAGAGCCCGATGCTGTGTTTGTCCGGTGCCATCATCACCAGCGCGTAGTGGCGGCGGTTTGGTTGAAACACCAGCCCCAGCCCTTTCCAGCCGGGGGCCAGGTGGATCTGTTCGACATCCATTTTCAGGTTGTGGGCCGGCACGACTTTCCAGCTCTGGCGACCATTGTCGACGCTACCCAGTGCACAGCCGCCGAAATACTTACGCCACAAGGCGCTGGCGGCAAACAGCACCTCGGTGATGCCATCGGCATCGCCGAGCATGCCGACACAGGTGGAGGTGCCATCGACAGTGACCGTGTAGGCATACAAATGACCGGACTTGCTGTGCACATAGCCCATCCAGTGCGGGTCGACCATCGACAGACCCAACACGTTATCGGCCAGGTAGCAGGTCTTGCCCACCTGCGGCGGTGCCGGGTCCTTGCCACTGTGAGCGACCCAGAACGCCAGGTGTCCCTGGGTGTCGAGCACAAACAACCGGCCACCCTTACGGCTCGGCAACCAGGCCACCGGCAGCCAGTTGGCCGTGCCCGGCGGCAGTTGCAACTGCTCGCGCTCGGGCTTGTCGACCGGCCTCAGACCGCGCACGTTCCAGAACCGCAGCCAGTCGCCGTCGCTCAGGATGGCCGTCACGGTACGGCTCATGAACGTCACGGCCAGCGGGGTGCGTGTGCCGCTCCAGAAAGAGTGATGCACCTGCAGGTGGGTCTGTTGCGGCGAGGTCGGCAGGCGGATGACCACCATGCCCGGCTCGTCGAGCAGGCGCAGGGCAATGTAATTGCCGGTCACTGAAATCACCGGCGGCAAGGTCAGCGACACCCGCGACACGCTTTCCTTGAGCCAGGTCCTGACCACCTCGCCCTCGAACTGGCCCTTGAGCAGCGGCACGGCCAGGCGCGCGTCCGGTATCGGCAGCGTCACCTGCCGGGTACTGCCGGCCTGCAGTTCGACACTCAGGCGCTGGCCGTCCAGGTGGCGCTGCACCTGGACCCGGTGGGTGAAGGGCACCACCGGCGACCTGGGCAGGCGCAGCCCCACCCCCCAGCATTCCCCGGCGTGCTGCGGTTGGTCGGCCAGAAAGGCGCGCCAGGCCTGCCAGTGCCCGTCATTGGCCACCGTCCAGGTCGCGGCATCGAGCAACTGACGCAGGTGCGCGACGCTGTCGAATGCATGCAGTGTCGGTGTTTCGTCCTGGAGGATGCCCCAGCGCAGCTCGGCGCCGGCCTGCCGGGCACGGCGCGCCAGCAGCATCAGCAGCGCCAGGTGCACCAGCCGCGCCGCGCCCAATTGCAGGGGGCCGGCATCGAACAGCACCACCATCAGCCGATTGGCCTGGCGAGCCCGGTACTGTGGCGCCAGAAACACATGCTCGCCCTCCACCGCCCGACGCAGGAATTCGTCGGGCAATTCCTCGGCCAGCAACCATTCGCTGGACAACAAACGTTCATAAGGGCCGCGGCGCTGCAGATCGCCCAGGCCATCCGGTTCCGGCACGCCGCCTTGCTGGCGGCCATGCAGCGGCCCGAGCAAGGGATTGAGGCGACCCAACAGATCAGCGAACAACGGCAAATAGTCGGGCGCGAACCATTCCAGCCATTGGCGCCAGGGGTGCAGCGACTCAGGCAATTGCATCAGCGGCCCGCCCAATGGTTGGCGATGCGCTGCAACAACGCTGCACTCAACGGTAGCTGCCGGTCCAGCGGCACCGTCGCCCTGGGCGCATGCCAGAGCAACAGCGGCGAGCGGGCCAGGGCCTTGGTCAGCGCCTGGCCCAGTAGATCGAGCGGCACGGCAGGTTGCCAATGGGTCGGCAGCCACAGCCCCGGCGCACGCTCATCGGTGCAGGCGTATTCGATGCCATCGACCCACGGCAGGTCGGTGGCCGCCCCGATGACGATCAGCGCGTCGCGATGCGCGGTGGCATGCAGGCGGCGGTCAGCCACGTCAGCGTTCAGCAACAGCCGGGCATGCAGACGCCGGGCCACCTCGCCCCAGGCCACGGCCGCCTGGGGCTTGGCCGGGTGCTGGCGCGGCTGCCAGTCCCAGGCCATCGCCGGGACCGGACTCATGACCTGCCCGGTCATACCGCGAACGTCAGCAGGCGGGTCAGTTGGCCACGCGCCTCCTGCAATGGCGCCGGCATGGTCTGGCTGTCGAAGTTGGAGTCGATTTCGCGCAGCAGGCTTTCCAGTTGTGCATTGGAGGGCGGCTCACTGCTTTGCAGATAGGCCTGGGCGCTTTCCAGCAGGCGATTGAGCCGCGACATCGGCTGCAGGGTCGCCTCCTCGACAGCACTGAACAGATGGCTGTTGCTCGACTGCGCCAGCAGTTCGCCGAGAATCTCGCGCCCGTGCTGCTGGGTTTCCTGGGTCGGCAACACGTACAGCAGCGGCCACAGGTCGGCCTCGCTGGCCTCGACACGTCCGCCGAGCAAGGCGGCGGCGGCAATCAGCCGCTGCGACTTGACAATGCGTCGGTCGGACAATGCGATGCCGGCTTCACGCAGGCGCCGAATGGCCTGGGCCAGCAGCGGCCGCACCACCGTAAGGTCGACCTGACCCAGCGCCTGGCTGAGCGTGTCAAGCTGGCCCAGGTCGAGCAACGCCTGTACGCGGCGCTGTTCGCTTTGCCAGCCACCGGCCAGCATGGCTTCGAGCTGGTTGTCTGGCACCGAGTCGACAAACAGGTGCAGCAGGAAGCGGTCACCGAACGCTTGCAAGGCTTCGTCGTCGGGCAGCCCGTTGGAGGCGGCGACGCAGACACGCAGCGGGCACTGGATCTGGGTGTGGCCGCGCCGGAAGCGCCGTTCGTTGAGCACGCCCAGCAAGGTGTTGAGAATGGCTGTCGAGCCCAGGAAGACTTCGTCGAGAAAGACAATGTCGGCTTCGGGGAGCATGCCGCTGACGTCGGTTTCTACCGTGCCTTCACGCAGCTTTTTCAGGTCGACGGTGCCGAACAGCTCCGAAGGCTCGGTAAAACGCCCCAGCAGGTATTCGAAATAACGCCCGCCCATCGACTGCGCCACCCGCCGTACCACAGCGCTCTTGGCGGTGCCGGGCGGGCCGATGACCAGAATGTGCTCCTGAGCGACGGCGGCCAGCACGATCAGTTCGGCCAGTTGTTCACGCCCGATCAGGCCCTCGGTGGCGGTCCGCACGACCTGGCGGATTTGCGCGGCGGCGCTGTGCAATTGAGCGTTCATAACATCCTTTCCTGAACGGGAGTGGCTCTGAAGAGGCCTTATGGACCGGCAGAACGGCGAAAAGATCCGTAACAGGCCTGGCACAACTGCCACGCCGCGCACCGCTTCATTCTTCAACCACAGTCGACACCCTTCGTACAAACCCGATATTTACATTTCAGAATGTGTTATCCAGGATAAGTTGGCATGACCACCCTGGCCGCCCGGGAACCACTTGATGACCCTGTCTCGCTCGACAAAGATTGCCCTGCTGGTCGCCGCCACTTTCTTTATGGAAAACCTCGACGCCACGGTGATCGTTACCGCCCTGCCGGAAATGGCACGCAGTCTTGGCGTGGCGGCGGTCGACCTCAACGTGGCTATCAGCAGCTACCTGATCGCGCTGGCGGCGTTCATTCCCATCAGTGGCTGGCTGGCCGACCGCTTCGGCGCCCGCCGGGTGTTTGCCAGCGCCATTGCCATGTTCAGCCTTGCTTCCTTGTTGTGCGGGCTGAGCACCAGCCTTGAGGCGTTTATCGCCGCACGGGTCCTGCAAGGCATCAGCGGCGCGATGATGGTGCCGGTCGGGCGCCTGGCGGTGCTGCGCGCCACTGAGAAAAAAGACCTGGTCAAGGCCATCGGCTACATCACCGCACCCGCCCTGATCGCCCCGGTGCTCGGCCCGCCACTGGGCGGCCTGATGGTGACCTACGCGAGCTGGCCGTGGATTTTCTACATCAACCTGCCGCTGGGGCTGCTGGCCTTTATCGCCACGTTTTCACTGATTTCCGATGAGCGCACCGAGCGCCGCCGGCCCTTCGACTGGCTGGGCTTCATCCTGCTGGGCAGTACCTGTGCCGCGTTGCTGTATGGCTTTGAATGGCTGGGCCAGGACCTGAAGCACTTCTGGCCGGCCAGCCTGCTGTGCCTGGGCGCATTGCTGCTGGGCGTCTGTTCGGTCTGGCACATGCGCCGCAGCCCGCATCCGCTGCTTGACCTGAGCGTGCTGGGCATCCCGACCTACAAGGCCAGCCTGGTCGGCGCCTCGCTGTTTCGCGCCTGCATCACCGCACTGCCCTTCTTGCTGCCGCTGATGTTCCAGTTGGCGTTCGGGCTGTCGGCCATGACCGCAGGCTTGCTGATGATCGCCGTGTTTGCCGGCAACCTGGCCATGAAGGCTTGCACCACCTGGGTGATCAACCGCTGGGGCTTTCGCCAGGTGCTGCTGGTCAACGGCGCGCTGGGGGTGGCCGCCATTGCCGTCTGCGCCAGCTTCACGGCGGCGATGGATCACCGGCTGATCATGGTGCTGCTGTTTCTGGGCGGCCTGTCGCGGTCACTGCAATTCACCGCTTACAACACCCTGGGCTTTGCCGACGTGCCGCAACCGCAGATGAGCAATGCCTCGACCCTGTTCAGCATGATCTTTCAACTGAGCATGGGCCTGGGCGTGGCCCTGGCCGCCCTGCTGCTGCGCGGCGCGATGCTGCTGCATGGCAACCCCGGCACCGCCGATACAGCGGATTTCCAGCTGGCCTTTGTGCTGCTGAGTGTCATGGCGCTGATTGCGATGTACGACAGCCTGCGCCTTGAGCCGCAGGCGGGTGCAGCGATTCTGAATCGTTCTTGAAAGGTGGCGCTCTGTCGCCGGCAACCGCAGCGCCAGACAGCCCCATGAAGCCTTTTTCATGAAAAAGTGCGAACCCGTGCGCGTCAGTCAACTCAGACCCTGAGTAACCCATGCAAACAGGGGGCAACATGCACTATCGACAACTCGGCAATTCGGGCCTGCTGGTCTCGGAACTGGTGTTTGGCACCGTTCCGTTTGGTGGCCGCGACAGTTTCGAGAAATGCGGCAGCGTTGACGTGCCGATGGCCAGGCGCCTGTTCGACATCGCATTCGACGCCGGGGTCAACCTGATCGACACCGCCGACCTGTATTCCCACGGTCTGGCCGAGGAAATCACCGGCAAGGCGCTGGGCAACAAGCGCAATGACATTCTGCTGGCATCCAAGGCGCGCAGCCCGCTGGACGACAACCCCAATAACTCCGGGGCCTCGCGCTATCACTTGATCCGCGCCTGCGAAGCCAGCCTCAAGCGCCTGAACACCGATCACCTGGACCTGTACCAGTTGCATAACTGGGATGGCCTGACGCCGATCGAGGAAACCCTCGAAGCATTGGATCATCTGGTCAAGTCCGGCAAGATCCGTTATTTCGGCACCAGCAATTTCACCGCCTGGCAGATGATGAAAACGCTGGGCAAGGCCGAGCTGCACGGGATGGTCAAGCCCATCACCCAGCAGATCTATTACACCCCTGAATCGCGCGAGGCCGAGTACGAACTGCTGCCGCTGGGCATTGATCAGTCGGTGGGCACGCTGGTCTGGGGCCCGATGGGCGAAGGCCTGCTGACCGGCTCCACCCGCCGCGGCCAGCAGCCGCCGGCCGGCACCCGGCAAGGCAATGATTGGCCGGAACCTTACGTGCACGACCGCGAGCGTGCCCTGGACATCATCGAAACGATGGCTGAGGTCGGCGAGCAACACGGGGTGTCGGTGGCGCGAGTGTGCCTGGCCTGGCTCAAGGACCGACCGGGGATTACCTCGCTGATCATTGGCGCCCGCAACGAGCAACAACTGCAAGACAGCCTGGCCGCCGCCGACCTGCAACTGACGCCCGAGCAGACCCGACGCATTGAAAGCGTGTCGCGGCGCCAGCCGTTGTACCCGTACTGGCACCGGGTGATCGCCGGCATGGACCGTATCGACCCGGCCGAACAGCCGTTCCTGGATGAACAGCGCCAGACACTTGAAGCCCGCAAGGACAAACCGCGCGCCTGAAACAACGGGCCGGTGACGATCACGGCACCGGCCGCAGGGGCATCACTCTTTGCTCAGGTCCACCAACGGTGCTTGCCGCACTTCTGTCGCCCGACCGTCCTGAATCGATGTGACCTGCTGCAAGGCCTTGTCCACCGCCGGTTTGTCCGCCAGCAAGGCGTAGCTGATGCTGAACTGACGCTGCTGTTTAGGGCCAATGGTCGGCACCAGGTTCAGCGGGCGCTGGTAACGGCGGTTGTAGGAAAAGCTGGTGCCTGGCTCCAGCCCGGTGACATAGCCCTGGCCGAGCGTATCGGTGTTTTTCCACAACGAGAACACCGGCAATTGCTGGACATTGAAGCCCACCGCCACGCCGAGGCTGGCGGCCTTGTTGTGCAGCACGGTCAAGGTATCGCCCTTGGCGTCGCCGTAAGGCACCACGTTGTAGACGGTTTCATCGTAGTCCGGCGTTGGTGCGCGGTAGGTCTGCCAGTCGCTCAGCTCAGCCTTGGCCTTGTCGTTGAAGGGCGACACCTGTTTGACCGGTGCCGCAAAGCGGGCGCCCTGTTCCAGAAACGGTGTGCTGAAGTTGCTGTGATACAGCGCCTGGTATTCCTTGGGGTAATCGCCGTTGTTGGTCAACGTGTCATTGAGCACAAAACGCGCCGCCCCAGGTTCGGTGACCAGCTCGGTTTGCACGCTGAAATCGACTTTCTTGAACGCCTGCTCTTTCAGTTCGCCACGTACATGAATGGCATACGGCGGGGTTTGGTCGATATGCACGGTCACCTTGCTGGCCGGGATGTTCGCCGCGCGACCGTGCAGGGTCAGCAACTCGCCGTTGTCCATGCCCGGATGGCCCACCCACTCATAGCCACAGCGGGTCACCAACTCGTTGAAGCCTTCGAGCCAGCCCAGGCCGCCACGACCGTTAAGTTCTATGAACGCCGGGTTGACCACTTCCTTGACCGGCGAATCCCAGCCCATGCGCGCGTTGCCAACCTGGGCACTGAGCACATTCATGCCCCGCGTCGGCACCAGCGTCAGTTTCATCGTGCCGTTATCGATATCGATCAGGCTCACGCCTTCCTGACGGCCGCCGTGCAGGGTGCGCATACTGATTGAAAAGGGTTTGTCGACCTTGACGCCAAGCTGCTCGCTGGTAATACGCACGTCACTGGCGGGTTTGTCGCTGTCGAGCAGCACAAAGTCCCAGGCAACGGCATGGGCACTGAGGGAAAAGGCGGCAATGGCCGAGGCAACAGGAAGCAGTTTCATGGGCGGATCCTTTCTTGGAATTATGGTTCGCTGAAAGCACGATGAATCGATTCAGCACAGCCGCGAGTCTAGTCCCATTTTCAGTCGCGGTGTAGCCGGCAGATCCTCTCACATGGCACAAAAACCAGGCCCACCTTGCGGTGGGCCTGGTTTATCGGCATTCGCTCCTGCCGTCTTGTTGTCGGTTGCGATCAGGCCACCGTTATCGCCGGCAAGCCGCCTCCCACAGGGTCCAGGGCGCCTTACAACCAGCCCTTGATCTGCCGGCACACCGCTTCGGTAGAAATGCCGTAGCGGTCGTGCAGGGTCGGCAAGGCGCCGGCATCCAGGAAGGCGTCGGGCAAGGCGATCTGGCGGAAGGTCGGGGTCACGCCGTTGCGCAGCAGCACGCCGGCCACCGCCTCGCCCAGGCCGCCGATGATCGAGTGGTTTTCTGCCGTGACCACCAGGCGTCCCGACTTGCGCGCTTCGGCCAGGATGGTCTGCTCGTCCAGCGGCTTGATGGTCGGCACGTGCAGCACCGCCACATCCACGCCATCAGCGCGCAGTTGCTCGGCCGCTTCCAGGGCGCGCATGGTCATCAGGCCGCTGGCGATCACCAGCACGTCGTTGCCGGGGCGGATCACCTGGGCCTTGCCGATCTGGAACTTATAATCGTAGCGGTCCAGCACCAGCGGCACATTTCCGCGCAGCAGGCGCATGTACACCGGGCCCTGGTGGGCGGCGATGGCCGGCACGGCCTGTTCGATTTCCAGGGCGTCGCACGGGTCGACGATCATCAGGTTGGGCATGGCGCGGAAAATCGCCAGGTCGTCGGTGGCCTGGTGGCTGGGGCCGTAGCCGGTGGTCAGGCCCGGCAGGCCGCAGACGATCTTGACGTTGAGGTTTTCCTCGGCAATCGCCATGCAGATGAAGTCATAGGCGCGCCGTGAGGCGAACACCGCGTAGGTGGTGGCGAACGGAACGAAGCCTTCGCGGGCCATGCCGGCAGCGGCGCTCATCAACAGTTGCTCGGCCATGCCCATCTGGTAGAAGCGATCCGGATGGGCCTTGGCGAAGATGTGCAGGTCGGTGTACTTGGACAGGTCCGCCGACAGGCCGACAATCTCCGGGCGCTGCTCGGCCAGCGCAGCCAGCGCATGGCCGAACGGTGCCGAACGGGTGGCCTGCCCTTCGCTGGCAATGGAGGCGATCATCGCCGAGGTGGTCAGGCGTTTCTTGCCCGGTTCGGCGGCAGTGTGCTTAACGGTGCTCATACGGTTCTCCCGGCTTGAAACCCGGCATCAAGGTGGTCCAGTGCGATGTCCCATTCGTTTTCGTCGACGCGGATGAAGTGGGTTTTCTCGCGGCTTTCCAGAAACGGCACGCCCTTGCCCATGCGTGTGTCGCAGATGATCACCCGCGGCTGGGCGCCAGGGTGGTCGCGGGCGGCGTCGAAGGCCTTGACCAGTGCGCCCAGGTCGTTGCCGTCCACGCGCTGGGTGAACCAGCCGAACGCCTGCCAGCGGTCGACGATGGGCTCGAAGGCCAGCACTTCGCTGGAGTGACCGTCGGCCTGCTGGTTGTTGACATCGACGATGGCGATCAGGTTGTCGAGTTTCCAGTGCGAGGCGGACATCACCGCTTCCCAGGTCGAGCCCTCGTTCAGCTCGCCGTCGGACAACAGGTTGTAGACGAACGAACCGCTGGCCTTGCGCTTGAGCCCCAGGCACGCCCCCACCGCAATGCCCAGGCCCTGCCCCAGCGAGCCGCCGGTGATTTCCATGCCCGGCGTGTAGGCGGCCATGCCCGACATCGGCAGGCGGCTGTCGTCGGCACCGTAGGTGTCCAGTTCATCCAGCGGGATGATCCGGGCCTCGATCAGCGCCGCATACAAGGCAATGGCGTAGTGGCCGATGGACAGATAAAAGCGGTCGCGGCCTTCCCATTCCGGGTCGTGCGGGCGCAGGTTCATGGCATGGAAGTAGGCCACGGCCAGCAGGTCGGCGGCGCCCAGCGCCTGGCCGACGTAGCCCTGGCCCTGGACCTGGCCCATCAGCAAGGCATGGCGGCGAATGTTATGGGCCCGCTCGGCCAGGCTTACCACGGTATTGGATGACATTTCAGCGCTCATTGCAGTGAACTCCTCGAATTAGCGATTGACCAGCGCCGCCGGGACCCGCAGCACCAGCGTGGCGCCGAACACCAGCACACCGGTGATCAGGTACATGCCGATGGCACTGGAGCCGGTCTGGGTGGTAATCCAGCCGATCAGGTACGGCGAGCAGAACCCCGCCAGGTTGGCAAAGCTGTTGACGGCGGCGATGCCGGCGGCGGCCGACACACCGCCAAGCAAGGTGGTGGGCAGCATCCAGAACAAGGAAGACGCTGAAAGGATGCCGGCCGCAGCCAGGCACAGGCTCATGATCGAGAACAACAGGTTGCCGCCCAAGGCGGCCGCCAGGCTCAGGCCGGCAGCACCCAGGATCATCGGGATCACCAGGTGCCAGCGCCGCTCCTGATGCTTGTCGCCGCTGCGCCCGGCCAGCAGCATGGCGACGATGGCGCACATGTACGGCAGACTGGTGAGCATGCCGATCTTCAGCGGGTCGGAAACACCGGCGTTGCGCACCAGGGTCGGCAGCCAGAAGGTGATGGCGTACTGGCCCATGACCACGCAGAAGTAGATCCCGGCCAGCAACCACAGGCGACGATCACGGATGAACTCGCCGACCGAGGCGTGGGTGACCTTCTGCCGGTTGTCTTCTTCAAGCTCTTTGTTGACCAGCTCTTTTTCTTCGGCGGTCAGCCAGGTGGCCTGGTGCACGCCGTCCTTGAGGTAGCCCAGCACCATCAGGCCGACCACCACGGTGGGAATGGCCTCGATGACGAACATCCACTGCCAGCCGGCCCAGCCATGTACCCCGGCAAAGGCGTTCATGATCCAGCCCGACAGCGGCCCGCCGACCATGCCCGACAGCGGAATGGCGACAAACCACAGCACGGTCATCTTGGCGCGGCGATACGACGGGAACCAGTAGGTGAGGTACAGCAACAGGCCAGGCGCCAGGCCGGCTTCGGCAACGCCGAGCAGAAAGCGCAGCACATAGAACTGCCAGGCGGTTTCGACAAAGGCGAACAGGGCCGAAATGAGGCCCCAGGTGATCATGATCCGGGCGATCCAGATGCGTGCGCCGACCCGGTGCAGGATGATGTTGCTGGGCACCTCGCACAGAAAATAACCGATGAAGAACATGCCGGCGCCCAGGCCGTAGACCGCCTCGCTCAGGGCCAGGTCGTTCATCATCTGCAACTTGGCGAAGCCGACGTTGACCCGGTCCAGGTAGGCACACAGGTAACACAGCATCAGAAACGGCATCAGCCGCCAGGCGGTCTTGCGGTAGGCGTTGGTACGCACGGACGCCGCCGCTTCAAGGGACAGGGTAGTCATGAGGGTCTGCTCTATTTGTTGTTATGGACCGCCGTATCCTGGCCGGCGCGTGTGACAGGGATCGTCACCGGGCCGGTCGGCTACGGCTGGCGCTTCATGCTTATCAGTGGATCAACATGCCGCCGTTGACGTCCAGCGTAATGCCCGTCAGGTACGACGACAGGTCGCTGGCCAGGAACAGCGCCGCATTGGCCACATCCTGGGCCTGGCCCAGGCGACCGAGCGGGATGCCGTCGATGATCGCGTGACGGCGCTCATCCTGCATCAGGCCGCCGGTGATGTCGGTGTGGATCAGGCCGGGGGCGATGGAGTTGACCCGCACGTTGTCCGGGCCCAGTTCACGCGCCATGGCCTTGCCCAGGCCCAGCACGCCGGCCTTGGCGGCGCTGTAGTGCGGGCCGCCAAAGATGCCGCCGCCACGCTGGGCCGACACCGAGGACATGCACACGATGCTGCCCGATTGCTGCTGGCGCATGGTAGGGATCACCGCCTGGGACATGAGCAAGGTGCCGCGCAGGCTGACGTCCAGCACCTTGTCGTAGTCGCTGTGGCCGATGTCGAGCAGTTTGAGCGGCTGGGTGATGCCGGCATTGTTGACCAGCACATCGATGCGCCCGAAGCGTTCAAGCACGGCGGCCACGGCAGCCTGCACCTGCGCCTGGTCGGCGACGTTGGCGGCCAGGCCCAGGTGACCTTCGCCCAGGGACGCGGCGGCGTCGCGGGCAGCGGCTTGGTCGAGGTCGAGAATGACCACGCGGGCGCCCTGGCGGGCAAAGGTTTCAGCGGTGGCGCGGCCAATGCCGCGGGCCGAGGCGGCGCCGGTGATGATGGCGACTTTATCTTGCAGAAGCATGGGGGCATTCTCCCGATTGTTTTTATAAGGTCGACTCGCTTCGAATCGTGGACACAGCTTGTGCCCCGCCCCAGGCCTGAGCAATATCGTGCCTTTCAGCAAGTGCTGAAAAAAATTCAGCACTCGCTGCCCGGCCATGGCGATCATTCACCTGCCACCGGACCTGATGCTGGAGCGGCTTGAGCCGCGAAGCGGCGGCCGTGACAAAGCGGCGTCTGTTTCCCGGCGCAAGCGGATCGCCGCCCGGCCGGTCCTGCAGGCCCATGAAAACCACAAGGAAAACACCCCCATGCCCACCCCCTCCGACGCCGTCTTCAACCTGCCGCCGCTCAAGGCCATCCAGGCGTTCGAGCAGACTGCGCGGTTCGGCAACGTCGCCCGCGCCGCCGAGCAATTGAACCTCACGCCGTCGGCGGTCAGCCATCAACTGGCCAACCTTGAGGCGCTGATCGGTCGCCAGTTGTTCTTGCGCAATGCCCGGGGCGTGACCCTGACCCCGGTGGGCGAGCAGTACCTGGCGGAGATTTCCGGCATCCTGCACAGCTTTGCCGTGGCCACCGAGCGCGCCAGCAGCGACGTCAGCCTGGACTGCCTGCGCCTGCACGCCTCGCCCAGCTTCGGGTTTCTGTGGCTGATGCCACGCATCGAAAGCTTTCGCCAGAGCCACCCGGACATTCAGATCAACCTGTCGTGCTCCTACGAATCGCTGCACTTCAGCCGCGACAAGATCGACGTCGACATCCGCCACGGCCAGCCGAACTGGCCGACGCTGGAAGTGCGCAGCGTGCGCAACGAGCACCTGGCGGTCATGGCCTCCCCCGCCTTACTGGCCAGGCGCCCGGTGCATGAAGCCGCCGACCTGCTGGGTTCGCCGCTGATCCTGTCCGAAGCCACGCTGATCAACTGGCCGCAGTGGTTCGCCATGCACGGGTTGTCGCGGCCCGACACACCGTACTCGCTCAGCTTCGACCGCTCGTATATGTCGATGGAAGCGGCGCGCCTGGGCCTGGGTTTTGCGCTGGAAAGCACTTTGCTGGCCCGGTCATTTATCGAACGCGGCGAGCTGGTGGTGGTCGAGCCGCAGCGCCTGAGCGTGCCGATCAGCGCGCACCACCTGGTGTTTCCCAAGGCCCATGCAGGATTTCCAAGGGTCAAGCGCTTCCTGGAATGGATGAAGAGCGAACTGGGCGGCGACTTCAGCTATTGAGCCGGCGCCGGGCGATACAGCACCACGCGATAGCACGCCAGGCAGATCAGCCAGTCCAGCAGCAGGGTCCAGACGTTGTGCGACAGAAAGTGCGCGCCTTGCAGCATGCGCCCAAAGGAAAACACCGCGCCCAGCCCCAAGGCCAGCGCCAGTGCCCAACGCGCGGCACGGGGATGGCGGTCACGCAGGGCAAAGAACAGCGCCAGCAGGGAAAACCCGGTAGAAGCATGCCCGCCCGGCCAGCACAACCCGGGCTTGACGCTCGGCGCCCTGGCACTGAGCAGCGGCGTATGGGTCTCGACCCCGCCGAATTCGGTCAGGCTCCAGGGGCAGTGCACCTGGGTCAGGGCCTTGAGCGGCGTGACAATCGCCGTCGACAACCCCATGGCCAGCACCACATAGCCCAGGGGCCGCCGCCATACGCGCAATGCCGCCACCCGCCAGCTCAGTACAAAGCCCAGCGCCACCAGCAGCACCAGTGCTATCACCGCCTGTTTCGCACGGTCATGCAGCACGTTTTCCAGCCAGTAACTGTGTGCGCCGACAAACCCCTGGCCCGGCACATAGAAGTGCCGGGTGATCGCGAAGTCCAGTGCCGTGGGGTCAAAGATCAGTAAAAGCACCATCAGGGCCACGGCAAGGCCCGCCCACAGATGAAAGTTGAAAGGCCGTGAAGCCGTAACCGGAACTGTTTCAGTCATGCATGAAGCTCCGCAATGTCGCGTAGGAAATTTTTTAACAGCCATCGTTCAGGATTGCTGTGCAAACTCTACGCATGACATCCTGAAGCCTGAGTGAACGAGATGTGAGAAAAGTGTCCGCGCACGACCGACAAGACCCGTTCCAGAGTAAATGACATTTTTCTCACATTTCATTGACACGGCTCGCACGCTGTTTTGACTAATCTCCAGCCTGACCGATCGTTCGCCGACGCCTGCACACGACATTAACGATAATGAAAATACTTGTGATTGAAGATAACCGTGACATTCACGACAACCTCGTGGAGTTCTTTCAGCTCCGGGGGCACGAAGTCGAAGGCGCACTGGATGGCTTGAGCGGATTGCACCTGGCCGCCACCCGGCCGTTCGACGCCATCGTGCTGGACATCATGTTGCCCGGCATCGACGGCAACAAGATCTGCCACGGCCTGCGCCAGCACTCACGCTCTGAGGTTGCCATCCTGATGCTCAGCGCCCGCGACACGCTGGAAGATCGCCTGGTGGGGTTCGATGTGGGGGCCGATGACTACGTCACCAAGCCGTTTGCCATGACCGAGGTCCTGGCCCGGCTTGAAGCCATCGTCGCCCGGCGCCTGGGTCAGCGCGGTCATCGCGTGCTGCAGGTGGCGGACCTGCGCATGGACCTGGACACCCTTGAAGTGCATCGGGCCGGCACCGCGATCAAACTCAACCCTTCGCACCTGAAACTGCTTGAACTGCTGATGCGCAAGAGCCCGCACCTGGTCAGACGCCAGGAACTGGAACACGCCTTGTGGGGCGACGACCGTCCCAAGAGCGCCAGCCTGCGCAGCAATATTCATATCCTCAGGCGCGCCCTGGATGGCACGACCGAATGCGGGCTGCTGCACACCGTGCACGGGCTGGGCTACAAGCTGGGCGCCGCTTGAGGTATCGCACGGACCGGTAGGAGCGCGCTTGCCCGCGACCGAGTGCGCTAGCGCTCGCAAAATCTCGGAAACGCTGAAAATCTACAGCGAATGACCGCAAAATCTCGGAAACGCTGAAAATTTACGACTGCTACGCAGCCGGTCGCGGGCAAGACGGATGGCCGCCCCCGCGCTCCTACTACACGGAGCAACAGCGTGGTGTCAGTCCGGCACCGGCCCCATTCGCACTAACGCTTATGTTTCATTCGTACGCCCCTGATAACACCGCACTACGTTTAACACCATAGCCACCCTCTTGCGCAGTATTCCATCATGATGAATATCAAGCCCGTTCGTCCCGAGTTTGTCACCGTGCTCGCCAGTCTTTTTTTGCTGCTCGGTTTCAATACAACGTTGTGGCACCACCTGCTCAGTATTACCGGCGCCGACAGCAACGGTTATTTATTGCCGTTGGTATTCGCTGCCCTGCTGTTTGTTGTGTTTAACCTGCTGTTGACAGTCGTTGCCTTCAGGCGGGTGTTGAAACCGGTGCTGGTGGTGTTATTCATGCTGGCCGCAGGCGTGCTGTATTTCATGAACCAGTACGGGGTCATGCTGGACGCCGGCATGTTTCGCAACCTGATCGAAACCAACACCACCGAAGTGCTCGACCTGCTCTCGGTCAAGCTGTTCCTGTACCTGGGCCTGCTGGGCTTCCTGCCGTCCTGGCTGGTGTGGAAAATGCCGATCCGCTACCGCCGCTGGCCGGCCGAGTTGCTCAGCAAAGGCCTGATCGGCGTCACCTGCACGGCGCTGATGGCCGGCGTGGCCTTGCTCAACTACCAGGGACTGTCATCGTTGCTGCGCAATCACCACGAACTGCGCCTGATGATCGTACCCAGCAATTTCGTGGGCGCCGCCATCAGCTATGCCCACGAACAAATCGTGTCGGCCAAGGCACCGTTCAACACGCTGGGCGCCGATGCCCGGCGCAGTGCCGATGCCCTGGCGCACCCGCGCAAATCCCTGACCGTGCTGGTGATCGGCGAAAGCGCACGCGCCGAGAACGTCGGTCTGCTGGGCTACGCCCGTGATACCACGCCCGAGCTGGCCCGCGAGGGCGATGTGATTGCCTTTGGCAACGTGTACTCGTGTGGCACCGAAACCGCCGTCTCGGTGCCCTGCATGTTTTCCAACATGGGTCGCAAGCACTACGACCCGGCCACGGCGCGCAGCCAGGAAGGGTTGCTCGATGTGCTCAAGCGTGCCGGCTACGACGTGATCTGGCGTGACAACCAGTCAGGCTGCAAGGGCACCTGCGACCGGGTCACCGTGCAGGATGTCAGCAACGAGAAGGATGCCGGCCTGTGCGCCGGCCACGAATGCCGGGATGCCATTCTGCTGCGTGACCTGCAAGCCGACATTGATCACCTGCAACACGACACCGTGCTGGTGCTGCACCAGATGGGCAGCCACGGTCCGGACTACTTCAAGCGCTACCCGAGCGAGTTCGAACGCTTTACCCCGGTGTGCAAGAGCAACGCCCTGAACGATTGCTCGCGCGACAGCATCGTCAATGCCTATGACAACACGCTGCTGTACACCGACCATGTGCTGGCCAGCCTGATCGACATCCTGCGCAAGAACCAGGGTACGGTCGACACGGCCATGCTGTACCTGTCGGACCACGGGGAATCGCTGGGCGAATACAACCTGTTCCTGCATGGCACGCCGTACATGCTGGCGCCGGAACAGCAGCGCCATGTGCCGATGCTGGCGTGGTTTTCCGACAGCTACCGGCAGTCGTTCGGCATCGACACCGACTGCCTGCTCAAGACCCGCAACGACGCCTTGAGCCAGGACAATCTCTTTCACTCGATGCTCGGGCTGCTCAGCGTCACCACCGACGTCTACAGCCAGCCGCTGGACATGTTTGCCCAGTGCCGCAACGTCAAGGCAAAGGGCTGATCACCCCCGTCAGCGGCTCGGCTTGCGTGCTGGCAGGTCGAGCCGGCGCTTGCAAGGCCGGGCGTCCGTAAAAGAGCAAGGCCACCAGCAGCGTACCGAGCCAGACGAAAATCCCCGACCACAGCGTGTGCGAGACATAGTGCCAGCCTTGCAACACGCGTGTGGTGCCATACACCCAGCCCAGCACCATCACGATGACCAGCACGGTATTGGCCCGTTGCCAGCGATGCCGGCGGGCCACGAAGTACAGCGCAAACAGGCTGAAGGCGCTGGATGCATGCCCGCCCGGCCAGCAGCGGCCGGCGCCGGCCTCTGCAAACCACCGGAAGTTGTCGAACCAGGCCCTGTGCAGCTCGGCACCGCCATAAAGCGTGGTTTCGACCGGGCAATACACACTGGTGTGGCTTTTCAGGTAATGGATGAGCCCGGTGCTCAGCGCAAAGGCCACAACAATGAAAAGGAAGTCGCGTCGATGCAGGAAAAACCACTGCAACGTACCTGATACACGCACCGGCCATTGATTGCTGTGGGCTTTAAGCCGCGGCCAGGCAAACGACAACAGCGCACCGATGAGCGCAAACTCCCCTGTCCAGTCAGGCAGGATCCGGGCCCAGCGGTGGGTGATGTTTTCAAACAAGCGGTTGTGTTCCAGCACAAAACCGCTGACCGGGTCGTACAACCCGTCACTGATGTAGCGGTCCAGAGCGGTCAGGTCGAAGACGAAAAAGACTGCCAGGGCCAGCAACAGCGGAAGCCCCAGGTACGTGCGATAAAACGCCCAGCGCGCTGTAGAGACGTTCATCAGTTGATGCTCCCGCCCGTGACCCGGGCCCACTGCGCAGCATCGAGCTCACCGAGAATGCTCGGTGCATGCACGCCGTCCACTTGCACAAACACAGCCTGGGCATAGTCACTGGAGCGCTGGTCGGCACGCACGCCCATCTTGCGCTCGAATTGATCGATGCAACCGCTGTGGGTCATGAGCACCAGGTTTTCATGGGCCTTCTTGTGCCCCAGCACAGCGTCCTTGAAGTCGGACTCGCATTTGCCTACCCAGACCTGGGCCGCCACATGCCGGCCGCCAATCAGGTCGGCGGTCTGGCGTGTACGGGTCATGGGGCTGGCCAGCAAGCGGGCGTGGTCAAGGCCCAGCGCCTGCAACCCTGCGCCGACCGCCTGGGCGGCGTATTGGCCATTGATCGTGATGCCATCGAGCGGGCCCAGACAGGCACCGGCAGAGCGGTCGCAACGCTCGGCGTGGCGGATCATCACCACCACACGGCCTTGTTGCCATTGTTGTTGCAAACCCGACCAGGCCGATCCGCTACGACTCAGGTCTATCACCGTGGTCGAGGTCAGCCACCAGCCGACCAAGGCGGCCAGCGTGACCACGGCGACGGCCAGCGCCCTGACCATGGTCAGGCGACCGGGACGCCAGGCGCGTCGTTGTAAAACACCGGACAAAGGACTGTAAGCAATATGACTGGCCAACGCGTGGCTCCTGTTCAAGAACACAATGGCCGGCACGTTAAGGCGCTCGCTGTTTCAGACGGGTCAATACGATGTGAAAAAAAGGTCCGGCGGGATGATTCGTCTCCCTCCCATACAGCCGGCAAGAACGATGTCAGCAACGTGATAGTTCGTTGGCGGACTTTTCACTTAAATTTGATAAATCCCTCACTACAGTGCGCGGCATCGCCAACTGAGTCATTCCCATGCCTGATATTAAACCGGTGCGCCCCGAGCGGGTGACCGCGCTCGCCAGTGTGTTCTTGCTGATCGCCTTTAACCTGCCGTTGTGGCGGCATCTTTTCGATATTACTTCCGCCGATACAACCGGCCTGCTAGTGCGGGCCTCGTTCGCGCTCATGGTGGCGTGCGTGTTTAATATCGTGTTGACACTGGTGGCGTTTAAACGGATTTTCAAACCGGTGTTAATCAGCCTGTTCATGATCAGTTCGGCCATTACTTATTTCATGAACCAGTACGGTATCGTGATCGATATCGGCATGTTGCGTAATACGGTAGAAACCAACACCACCGAAGTACTCGGGCTCATGTCCCCCTGGCTGTTCTTATACATGGCCCTGCTGGGTGTATTGCCTTCGTGGCTGCTCTGGAAAACCCCTGTCGACTATCGCCCCTGGCCCCGCGAACTGCTGTTCAAAGGCTTGATCGGCATGGGCTGCGCACTGCTGCTGGGTACGGTCGCACTGCTCAACTATCAAGGCCTGTCATCGCTGTTTCGCAACCATCACGAGTTGCGCCTGCTGGTCACCCCCAGCAACTATCTGAGCGCCACGTTCAGCTATGTACGCGAACAAGTCAGCAGCGCTCAACAGCCCTTTAACCGCCTTGGCGAAGATGCACGGCGCACGGCGCAATGGGACAAGCATTCGCGTAAATCCCTGACCGTTCTGGTGATCGGTGAAAGTGCCCGTGCCGAGAACTTCGGCCTGCTCGGCTACTCCCGTGACACCACCCCGCGACTGGCCCGCGAAAACGATGTCATCGCGTTTGGCGATGTGCATTCGTGCGGCACCGAAACCGCCGTCTCCGTGCCGTGCATGTTTTCCGGCATGGGCCGCCAGTCTTACAACGCTGCTACGGCCAAAAACCGCGAAGGCCTGCTGGATGTAGTGCAACGTGCCGGTTTCGATGTGATCTGGAGGGACAACCAGTCGGGCTGCAAAGGCACGTGCGACCGGGTTCAGTTCCAGGATGTCAGCAACATGAATGACCCGGCACTGTGTGCCGACAATGAATGCCGCGACGAGATTCTGTTACGCGATGTACTGGTCGATATCGACCACTTGCAGCGCGACACCGTGCTGGTCTTGCACCAGATGGGCAGCCACGGCCCGGAATACTACAAGCGCTATCCAAAGGCGTTCGAGAAGTTCACCCCGGTGTGCGAGAGCAATGCACTGAGCGACTGCTCGCGTGAAAGTATCGTCAATGCCTACGACAACACGCTGCTGTACACCGACCACGTACTCGCCAGCCTGATTGATGTGCTGCGGCGCAATCAGGACAAGGTCGACACGGCGATGCTCTACCTGTCCGACCACGGCGAATCACTGGGCGAGTACAACCTGTTTTTGCACGGCACGCCGTACATGCTGGCACCGGAGCAACAACGGCATGTGCCGATGCTGGCGTGGTTTTCGGAGAATTATCAGGCTGAATTCGGGATCGATACCCGCTGCCTGATCAAGGAACGCAACAAGCCGCTGAGCCAGGACAACCTGTTTCATTCGATGCTGGGCTTGTTGGGGGTCCAGACCCAGGTATATGACCCGGATCTGGATCTATTTGCAGCGTGCCGTGGCCGTTAGGCTTCCAGCGCGCGAACCCGTTCGCGGCGGCTTTCTTCTTCGGTCTGCTCGGTCGGTTGCAGCTCGAAATCGAACTCGATCTCGGCAAAGCGCCCTTCTACACCGCGTGCAGCGCTGCGTTGGGCATCGTCGATGAAGTCGATCTTGGCGATCAGCTCATCGCGGGTGGCGTAGGCAAAGTCGTCATGCAGGTACGGGTCGCCGTCCAGGTTGATCTGGGTGGTCAGGTGACGGTGGCCCGGCGCCGAGATGAAGAAGTGGATGTGCGCCGGACGCTGGCCGTGACGGCCCAGTTGATCGAGCAGGCTCTGGGTCGGGCCGTCCGGCGGGCAGCCGTAGCCGGACGGCACGATGCTCTGGAAACGGTAGCGGCCCTGGTCATCGGTCTGGATGCGGCGGCGCAGGTTGAATTCGGACTGCGACGGGTCGAAGTACGAGTAGGTGCCACCGGTGTTGGCGTGCCAGACGTCAACAATGGCGTTGGCCAACGGCTGGCCGTTGACGTCACGGACCTGGCCTTGCATGAACAGCAGAGTGCCGGCGTCGGTGCCGTCGTCCAGGCGCGCTTCATGCAGGCTCAACGGAGCGCCGGCCACATACAGCGGGCCTTCGATGGTGCGCGGGGTGCCGCCGACATGGCCGGCCTGTTCATCTTCGGCGTCCAGCAGCAGGTCCAGGTAATGTTCCAGGCCCAGGCCGGCGACCAGCAGGCCGGCTTCCTGGCGCGAGCCCAGTTCGTTGAAATAGTTGACTGCTTTCCAGAATTCTTCCGGGGTGATCTGCAGGTCTTCGATGATCTTGATCGAGTCGGTGAGGATGCGATGTACCACGGTTTTCATCCGTTGGCTGCCGGCTTCCTGGTCAAAACCCGAGGCGTTTTCGAAGAACTTCTGCACTTCTGCGGTGTGGGCAATGCGTACGGTCATGATGGCTTTTCCTCGTCATTATTCTTGTTCAGGCGTAGTGCGTAATCGCGGCTGGCGCGGTTCGCCGCCCGGCCGCTCCTGCAAGCGAAGCCTTATCAACGGTCGTCGTCGTGGACCGAAGACGGGTGCCGGCACAGCGGCGTGACTTCGATGTCCATGTACGGGTACAGCGGCAATTGCATCAGGGTGTCGTGCAGCGCCTGATTGTCTGGCACGTCGAAGACACTGAAGTTGGCATACAGCCCGGCAATGCGCCACAGGTGACGCCAAGTGCCTTCGCGCTGCAAGCGCTGGGCCAGTTCCTTCTCATCGGCCTTGAGGCGGGCCGCCTGCTCGGCAGGCATGTCGACCGGCAGCTTGACGGTCATGCGCACGTGAAAAAGCATGGTGAGGTTCCTTTTCGTTCAGGTTCAACGACGGGCAAAGCGCGCCAGGCGTTGTTCGTCGATTTCAAGACCCAGGCCCGGTGTGGTCGGGATCAGCAACTGGAAGTCACGGTACACCGGCGACTCGACCAGAATGTCCTCGGTCAGCAGTAAAGGCCCGAACAGTTCGGTGTGCCATTCCAGCTTGTCGAGGGTGGCAAAGGCATGGGCCGAGGCCAGGGTGCCGATGCTGCCTTCGAGCATGGTGCCACCGTACAGGCCGATACCGGCTGCCTCGGCAATCGCGGCGGTGCGCAACACGGCACGCGGGCCACCGGTCTTGGCGATCTTCAAGGCAAAGATTGGCGCAACACCCTGTTGTGCCAGGGCGAAGCTGTCCTGGACCGATTCGATGGCTTCGTCGGCCATCAGCGGGATCGGGCTGTGGGCGTTGAGGCGCACCATGCCGGCACGGTCAAAACGCGACAGCGGTTGTTCGATCAGCTCGACACCGGCGTCGGCCAGGCGGCGGCTGGCGGCAATGGCCACCGCTTCGCTCCAGGCCTGGTTGATGTCGACCCGTACGCTGGCGCGGTCGCCCAGGGCTTTTTTGATCGCGGCCACGTGAGCGATGTCGCGGCTGACATCGCCGGCACCGATCTTGAGCTTGAAGTGCCGATGACGACGGCGGTCGAGCATCTGCTCGGCTTCGTCGATGTCGCGTCCGGTGTCGCCGCTGGCCAGGGTCCAGGCCACTTCGACGCCATCGCGCACCCGGCCGCCAAGCACTTCGGCCACCGGCAGGCCCAGGCGTTTGCCCAGAGCATCGAGCAAGGCGGTTTCCACAGCGCTGCGGGCGAAGGTGTTGCAACGAATGCCACGGTCGACCCGTTGCATGGCGGCATTGAGGTTGCTGGCGTCCTGGCCGATCAACAAGGGCGCAAACCAGGTATCAAGGTTGACCTTGATGCTTTCCGGGCTTTCGCCGGCATACGCCAGGCCGCCGATGGTGGTGGCCTCACCGACACCGACGATGCCGTCACTGCAACGGATGCGCAGGATCACCAGGGTCTGGCCGTGCATGGTGTGCATGGCCAGCTTGTGCGGGCGAATGGTCGGCAGGTCGACAATCAGGGTTTCAAAGCTTTCTATTGTTATCGCGGCGGTCATGGGGCTGTCCGGCTCGTCAGGGTGATCATGGCTGCATGATTGACGCTGCCGGCACGCACGGTCCAATATTGATTAAGTCTTGCTTCATACCCAGGAGGTATCGTGGAGCTGCGTCATTTGCGTTACTTCAGAGTCGTGGCCCAGACCCTGAACTTCACCCGCGCCGCCGAGCAGTTAAACATCGCCCAGCCGCCGCTGAGCCGGCAGATCCAACAACTGGAAGAAGAACTGGGCGTGGAATTGCTGGAGCGCTCCAGGCCGCTGCGCCTGACCGAGGCCGGGCGGTTTTTCCACGAGCATTCGGCGCAGTTGCTTGAGCAACTCAAGCGCATCAGCGACGATACCCGGCGGGTTGCCAACGGCAGCAAGCGCTGGCTGGGCATCGGCTTTGCACCCTCGACCCTGTACGGCCAGTTGCCGGAGCTGATCCGTCGCCTGCGCGGCTTTGGCGACGTGGAACTGGGCCTGTCGGAGCTGATCACCTTGCAGCAGGTCGAAGCGCTGAAAAGCGGGCGCATCGACATCGGCTTCGGGCGCATGCTGTTCGACGACCCGGCCATCACCCAGGAAGTGCTGCGCGAAGACCCACTGGTGGCCGCCCTGCCCGCCGGCCACCCGCTGCTGGCCGGCCCTGTCAGCCTGGAACGCCTGGCCGCCGAGCCGTTCGTGCTCTATCCCGGCAACCCACGGCCCAGCTACGCCGACCATGTGCTGGGTATCTTCAATCGCCAGGGCCTGAAGATTCGCGTGGTGCAGACGGTCAATGAATTGCAGACGGCCATCGGGCTGGTGGCGGCCGGCATCGGCATCACCCTGGTGCCCGCCTCGGTGCAGCGCTTGCATCGCGATGACATTGGCTACAGCGAGCTGCTCGACAGCAGCGCGACCTCGCCGATCGTGATCAGCTGGCGCGCCGGGGATGGGTCAGAGTTATTGAGGCAGTGTTTGCGCGAGGTCAAAGAGATGTAGCGGGCATCATACAAGCGTGAGCCGGGTACAGTCCGATGCCAGACCCGAAATCCAGTGCCACATCAAACCTGTGAGAGGCACGAGCCCTGGAGCAACATCAATCCGGTGGGAGGGGGCTTGCCCGCGATGAGGCCAGCAAGGCCCATGCACCTGCTGCGTCTGTTACATAGCCATCGCCGGCAAGCCGCCTCCCACAGTCCGGGGTCAGGCACGAGCCCTGGGGCCAACATCAATCTGGTGTCAGGCACGAAACCTTGGGCAACATCAATCTGGTGTCAGGCACGAGACCTGGGGCAACATCAATCCGGTGTCAGGCACGAAACCTTGGGCAACATCAATCCGGTGTCAGG
>NZ_UUIS01000043.1 GCF_900589395.1 Pseudomonas viridiflava | reverse complement strand
GCCCGCGACCGAGTGCGCAGCGCTCGCAAAATTTGTGAAACGCTGAAATTTTACGACTGCTAACGCAGCCGGTCGCGGTGGTCCGGCATTCCGGCAGAGCGCGCTCCTACCCCGGTCGGATATCCAGCTGCTCGAACGCGGTGGCCAGGGCCCGGTGCACCCGGCAATTGTCGAAACGCGGTACATCAAGAGCATTACCTGCCGGTTGTTGCCCAACAGTTAACATCACCCCGCGGTTATCGGGACAGTAGGAGCGCGCTTGCCCGCGACCGAGTGCGCAGCGCTCGCAAAATTTGTGAAACGCTGAAATTTTACGACTGCTAACGCAGCCGGTCGCGGTGGTCCGGCATTCCGGCAGAGCGCGCTCCTACCCCGGTCGGATATCCAGTTGCTCGAACGCGGTGGCCAGGGCCCGGTGCACCCGGCAATCGTCGAAACGCGGTACATCAAGAGCATTACCTACCGGTTGTTGCCTAACAGTTAACATCACCCAGCGGTTATCGGGACTGTAGGAGCGCGCTTGGCCCGCGACCGAGTGCGCAGCGCTCGCAAAATTTGTGAAACGCTGAAATTTTACGACTGCTAACGCAGCCGGTCGCGGTGGTCCGGCATTCCGGCAAGCGCGCTCCCCGGGCCGGTGTACGCGGGTGAGCCTTGGTCACTCGTCATCGACGAGCCTGACCACCCACTCATCCGTGGAGGGTGTAAAAACGGACCTTGCAATGAAGTTGCCGGCAAGGAAGATCATTGTTGCCAGCATGAAGACGACGCTGGAAATGGCACCGATCAGCATAAGGACGCAGGAAGCTACGGTAAAAAGCCCTAGCCCCATGACTGTGTATTTAAAACCTTTACCAGGATCGGTTTTTGCCAATACGGCTTCGCGCTGGTCTTCGGGCAGCTTCTGCGGCCGCTTGCACGACGGACATACCAGGGACTCATTGGAGTAAAGGGTCAGCAACTGCTTGTCATCGGGCAAAATCCGCTCCTCGCAGTAGCCGCACAGTGCCTTGATACCGGTGATGCCAGGACTTTTATCGCTCATGCTGCTTCCTTGAGTCAGAGCTCTTGTCGAGCCGGGCGCAGACTGTATAGCGGCAATCACCTCCCTGACACCGGCATAAGGCACGTTCAGAAAAGCCCTACAGGGAAAACAGATTTGGGCCTCGATCCTCAAAGCAAATACCCGCTTGAGCACCTCCCTGTCCGCAACACCTCCCAGAGGTGTAGAATCGCGCCTATTCATCGCCAGTCATCCCCGGCGGGTTTATGAGCTCAGGCCGATTACCCGGTGATCCCACGGTAGTCGGTTTCTTCGCAACACCCGGTCACTGCCTGTGTCTGCGGCGCCCATAGAAGCTCACTCCCCTTACTGATTAGCCTGCTTTGCCGGAGTGCTCCAATGCCTGATTATCGTTCCAAGACTTCCACCCACGGCCGCAACATGGCCGGTGCCCGCGCCCTGTGGCGTGCCACGGGCATGAAGGATGCCGACTTCAAGAAGCCGATCATCGCCATCGCCAACTCCTTCACCCAATTCGTCCCGGGCCATGTGCACCTCAAGGACCTGGGGCAGCTGGTGGCCCGCGAGATCGAGCGCGCCGGTGGCGTGGCCAAGGAATTCAATACCATTGCCGTGGACGACGGCATCGCCATGGGCCATGACGGCATGCTGTACTCGCTGCCGAGCCGCGAGATCATCGCCGACTCCGTGGAGTACATGGTCAACGCCCACTGCGCCGATGCCATCGTGTGCATTTCCAACTGCGACAAGATCACCCCCGGCATGCTGATGGCCGCCCTGCGCCTGAACATCCCGGTGATCTTCGTTTCCGGCGGTCCGATGGAAGCGGGCAAGACCAAGCTGGCCAGCCACGGCCTGGACCTGGTCGACGCCATGGTCATCGCCGCCGACGCCACCGCAAGCGACGAGAAAGTCGCCGAGTACGAGCGCAGCGCCTGCCCGACCTGCGGTTCGTGCTCCGGCATGTTCACCGCCAACTCGATGAACTGCCTGACCGAAGCACTGGGCCTGGCGCTGCCGGGCAACGGCTCGACCCTGGCCACCCACAGCGACCGCGAGCAACTGTTCCTGCAGGCCGGGCGCACCATCGTCGAATTGTGCCAGCGCTACTACGGCGACAACGACGACTCAGTGCTGCCGCGCAACATTGCCAACTTCAAGGCGTTCGAGAACGCCATGATGCTCGACATCGCCATGGGCGGTTCGACCAACACCATCCTGCACCTGCTGGCCGCCGCCCAGGAAGCCGAGATCGCCTTCGACCTGCGCGACATTGATCGCCTGTCGCGCGTGGTGCCGCAGCTGTGCAAGGTGGCGCCGAACATCCAGAAGTACCACATGGAAGACGTGCACCGCGCCGGTGGTATCTTCAGCATCCTGGGTTCGCTGGCCCGTGGCGGCCTGCTGCACACCGACCTGCCGACCGTGCACAGCCGCTCGATGGCCGAAGGCATTGCCAAGTGGGACATCACCCAGACCACCGATGAAGCGGTGCACCACTTCTTCAAGGCCGGTCCTGCCGGCATCCCGACCCAGACCGCGTTCAGCCAGTCGACCCGTTGGGAGACCCTGGACGACGACCGCGAGAACGGTTGCATCCGCAGCTTCGAGCACGCCTACTCGCAAGAAGGCGGCCTGGCCGTGCTGTACGGCAACATCGCCGTGGACGGCTGCGTGGTGAAAACCGCCGGTGTCGACGAGTCGATCCATGTCTTCGAAGGCAACGCCAAGATCTTCGAAAGCCAGGACAGTGCCGTGCGCGGCATTCTGGCCGACGAAGTGCAGGCCGGCGACATCGTGATCATCCGCTACGAAGGCCCTAAAGGCGGCCCGGGCATGCAAGAGATGCTCTATCCGACCTCGTACCTGAAGTCCAAGGGCCTGGGCAAGGCCTGCGCCCTGCTGACCGACGGTCGCTTCTCGGGCGGCACCTCCGGCCTGTCCATCGGCCACGCCTCGCCTGAAGCCGCCGCCGGCGGTGCCATCGGCCTGGTACGCGACGGCGACAAGGTGCTGATCGACATCCCGAACCGCTCGATCAACCTGCTGGTCAGCGACGAAGAACTGGCGGCCCGCCGCGTCGAACAGGACGCCAAAGGCTGGAAACCGGTCGAAGTTCGCCCACGCAAGGTGACCACGGCCCTGAAAGCCTACGCCCTGCTGGCCACCAGCGCCGACAAGGGCGCGGTGCGCAACAAGGCGCTGCTCGACGCCTTGTAAGGCCAGTTGCAGCCAATGAAAAACCGGCGTCTGGCGCCGGTTTTTTTATGCCTGAGTGAAATGCTCGCCTGCCATCGGTTACTGAATCTCCTCCGGCTTGACCACCACCCAGTTCTTGTCTGCCGTCACCGGCAGACCTTCCCTGGCCTGGGCCTCGGCGTTGCTCTTGATCATGCCGTCGAGCTGCTTCATGTACTTGTCCTTGCGGTTGATCCACAGGTGCACGCCGCCCTTGCTGACGTCGACCCCGTGGAACAGCATGTAGCCGTCGCTGCTCGGGGTATCGCCTGCCACCAGCACCGGCTTCTTCCATTGGTCGATGTAGGTCAGGATCGCGGCCTGCTTGCCGGCCATCCAGGTGGCCGGGGTCCACAGATACGGGGTGATTACCAGGTCCATGTTGGCCTTGGCGTCGTACTTGCCGGCGGTGATCTGCTTGCGCGCGGTGGTCAGTTCGCCGGTTTTCTTGTCTTTGAGCAGCATCGTCACACCGATGACGTTTTCCGGTTTGACGTTGTAGCCGTACTTGGGATCGGAGGCGACCATGCGCACCAGTTCTTCGGAGGCGGCGGTCATCACGTAGACCTCGATGCCGTTTTCCATCAGCTTGTTGTACAGCTCGGTCTGCCCGGTGAAGACCTTCGGCGGCTCGACATTAAGGGTTTTTACCGTGTCGCCGTCGTAGTAGGTCGCCGGGATCGGCTTGCCGAGGGCCATCAGCTCATCGACGTAACCCTTGAGCTGCTGCAGGGTAAAACCGGAGAACACCTGGGCCACCCACGGGTAGCAGACCATGTCGTCGAGTTCGCACAGGCGATAGTAGTAGCTGAACAGGCTTTCCTTGTGCTCGGCGGTGTCCTTGAAGGGGATCAGTTTCAATGATGGGTCGAGGGTGTCGCGGGTGATCAGGCCTTTGCTTTCCATGTACGGCAGCAGCGACTCTTCGAGGTCGAAACGGTAACTGGTGTTGTCCATGTCGAACACCGCGTAGTTACCCTTGTTGGCGTTGGCGGTGATCATCGCCTCCAGCGCCTTGGCGGCAGGCTCCGGCCAGTGCTTCAAGTCGGTGGCCGACGCCTGGCCTGTAACGGCCAGACCCAGGCAGAGCGCGACCGATAACAATCCTCGCTGAAACTTCATGGTGATGCCCCTTCATGGTAGAGGCGTTCGACCGTAGCAAAATCCTGTGACTACTTATGCATGCCTGCGACCCGTTGCGGCCTCAATTGCGTCAGGTATCTGTGTGTTCACGACAGCGAGCCGCAAAAGCGACACTTTGATGACAAATAAATGTCAGACCTGGCGCCGCTCCCACACCTCGAAGTGATACGCCGGCTTGCCGTCTGCGGCGGCATTGGCCTGGGTCGAAGCGAGTTGCCACTGCCCGGCGTCGAACTCGGGAAACCAGGCATCGCCTTCAGGTTCAAGCTCGACACGGGTCAGGTACAGGCGGTCGGCTTTGGGCAGCCCTTGCGCATACAACTGCGCGCCGCCGATCAGCATCACCTCGCTGACGCCCTGCTCGCTCGCCCATTGTTCGGCACGCTGTACGGCCGCCTCCAGGGAAGCGAAGACCTCGGCGCCTTCCAGTGCCAGGCCGCTCTGGCGGCTGACCACCAGGTTCAGTCGGCCTGGCAGCGGGCGACCCAGCGAGTCCCAGGTCTTGCGCCCCATGATGATCGGCTTGCCCAGGGTCATGACCTTGAAGTATTTGAAATCCCCCGGCAGATGCCAGGGCATGGAATTGTCGATGCCGATCACCCGGTTGGCGGCCAGGGCGGCGATCAGGCTGAGGGAGAGTTGTTTTTTCATGCCGGCGAGAATACCAGAGCCACGGAACTGTTACCCCTCAAGCCCGCTCACAGCGGTATGCTGCCCGTTGGTATTTCTCAAAGAGACGCTGTGTGACTGCCCTGACTCCCCTCGATACCCTCTGGCTGACTGAAGCGGTGCGCCTGCGCGAGGCGCAGGCCGGCCCGCTCGATGACCTGCAGGCCTGTCGCCAGGCGCGTACTGCCCAGGGCGATCTGGTGACCCGTATCCAGCACCGCGCCCTGTATCTGGCCGAACGCGACGGCATGACGTCAGCCTTGCACCGCTGGAAACAAGGCGCGCGCCTGGCGCTGATGGCGCTGTTGCTGTTGTCGGTGGTCAGCGGCGCGGGCCTGGCCTTTGCCGCGCTGGGCGACGGTGGGGCGCCGGTCAATGTGTTCTGGGCGCTGGGCAGCCTGCTGGGCGTCAACCTGCTGCTGTTGCTGGGCTGGGCGCTGGGCATGCTGTTCACTCGCCAGGGCAGCGCCAGCCTCGGGCAAGTGTGGTTGTGGCTCAGTGCCCGGCTGGCCCGCGATGCCCAGGCCGTGCAACTGGCACCCGCCCTGCTGGTGCTGCTGCAACGCCAACGCCTGGAGCGCTGGGCCCTGGGCCTGCTGAGCAACGGCTTGTGGCTGCTGGCCCTGTTCAGCGCGCTGGTGGTGATGCTGGCGCTGATGGCCACGCGACGCTACGGGTTTGTCTGGGAAACCACGATTCTGGGCAGTGAAACCTTTGTCGGCCTGACACGGCTGCTGGGCGCGCTGCCAGCCTGGCTGGGCTTCAGCGTGCCGGACGCCGAGATGATCCGCGCCAGTGGCAACAGCCTCACCGGTCTGGAAGATGCCCGGCAAAGCTGGGCCGCCTGGCTGGTCGGCGTGCTGCTGATCTACGGCATCCTGCCGCGCCTGTTGCTGGCCGGGCTGTGCCTGTGGCGCTGGCGACGTGGACGCCAGGCCCTGCGGCTGGACCTCGAAGACCCCGCCTACCTGCAGTTGCGCGAGCGTCTGATGCCCAGCAGCGAGCGGTTGGGGGTCAACGATGCGGCACCGGCGCAGGTGCATCAGGTCAGTGCGCCCACGGCGGCGATTACCTGCAATGGCGCCGTACTGGTGGCCATCGAGCTGGACGATCAACAACCCTGGCCACCCGCACACGCCGACAGCGTGGTGAATGCCGGGGTGCTCGACAGCCGCGAGTCGCGTCATCGTCTGCTCGAACACCTGACCCACACGCCGCCGGCCCGCCTGCTGATCGCCTGCGACCCGCGCCGCTCGCCGGATCGCGGCAGCCTGGCGCTGATCGCCGAACTGGCGCGCAGTGCCGGCGCCACCCGTCTGTGGCTGCTGCCGGCACCGCCGGGTCAACAGCTTGATCCCGAGCGCCTGGACGACTGGCAAGTGGCACTGCGCGACCTGCAGCTGACGTGCACCGACAGCGCCCCGATGAACTGGCTGGAGACAGGCCATGACTGAAGCCTTGCCCGCGCTGAAGCTGGCGGTGGTCGGCCACACCAATGTCGGCAAGACCTCGCTGCTGCGCACCCTGACCCGCGACGTGACCTTCGGCGAGGTGTCGCATCGCCCCAGCACCACCCGGCATGTCGAGGGCGCCCGCCTGTCGGTGGACGGCCAGGCACTGCTGGAGCTGTACGACACGCCGGGCCTTGAAGACGCCATCGACCTGCTCGATTACCTGGAGCGCGTGGCCGCCGAACAGCGCCTGGACGGCCCGGCGCGGCTGGCGCTGTTTCTGCAAGGCAGCGAGGCACGCCAGCGCTTCGAGCAGGAAGCCAAGGTGCTGCGCCAGTTGCTGGCGTGTGATGCCGGGCTGTACGTGATCGACGCCCGCGAACCGGTGCTGGCCAAGTACCGCGACGAACTGGCGGTGCTGGCCAGCTGTGGTAAGCCGTTGCTGCCGGTGCTCAATTTTGTCAGCAGCCCACAACAGCGCGAAGCCGACTGGCGCGAGGCGCTGTCACGCCTGGGCCTGCATGCGCTGGTGCGTTTCGACAGCGTCGCCCCGCCGCAAGACGGCGAGCGCCGCCTGTATGAAAGCCTGGCCCTGCTGCTGGAAAGCGCCCGTGCGCGCCTGGAAATGCTGATTGCCGACATCGAGGTGCAACGCCAGGCCCGCTATCACAGCGCAACGCGACTGATTGCCGACCTGTTGATCGATTGCGCGGCCTGCCGGCGCAGTGTCGAGTCGCGCGAGGCGCCCGAGCGCCAGGCCATCGAAGCGCTGCACCAGGCCGTGCGCCAGCGCGAGCAACGCTGTGTCGAAAGCCTGCTTACGCTGTATGCCTTTCGGGTCCAGGACGCGGCGGCCAGCCATCTGCCGCTGCTCGACGGGCGCTGGGGCGATGACCTGTTCAACCCCGAGACCCTGCGCTTGCTGGGCATACGGGTCGGCGGTGGCGTGGCCGCCGGCGCTGCAGCCGGTGCCGGGGTCGACCTGCTGGTCGGCGGCATCACCCTGGGCGCGGCGGCGCTGGTCGGGGCGATCGCCGGTGGCGCACTGCTGACGGCACGCAGCTACGGCGGCCGCTTGCTGGGCAAGCTCAGGGGCCTGCGCGAGTTGACCGTAGACGACAGCGTGCTGCGCCTGCTGGCCCTGCGTCAGCGCCAGTTGTTGCAGGCCCTGAGCGTGCGCGGCCATGCGGCGATGAACAGCATCGAACTGGCCGACCCGCAAGATGACCACTGGCGCCAGGGCAAACTGCCCGAGCCGCTGCGCAAGGCGCGGGCGCACCCGCAATGGTCGGCGCTCAATGCCCACCCCCGGCTGAGCCAGGCCGAACGGCAGGAAACCCTGGAGGCGCTGGCGCAGGTGCTGCATAGCTGACACTAATGCCCGCTGATTGATGCGCGGCAGCGTGCCGCCTTGGCGCGGTGTCAGCGACACAGGGTGGGCTCCTACCGGATTAATGTGAGCCGCAATTTCGGGCCTGGCACCAGACGGTGGCAGGCGGCTTGCCGGCGATGGCTATGGAACAGACGCAGCAGATGTGCCGGCTTTGTTGTCCTCATCGCTGCCTCCCACAGGTCCGCGCAATGCCCGGCCATCATCTATCGCTACTGTAAAGCCGTGCGGCCCGGTATCATCCCGCGCCCGTGATGACCGTCTGCCAGAACCGATAATGAAACCCACCCTGATTGCCGCTGCTGAAATCGACCGCCTTGAAACCTGGGCCAAATACGCCAGCCACATGTGTGGAGGCTGCATTTCCAGCTGCTGCACCCTGCCGGTGGAAGTGAAGATCAAGGACTTGATCCGCATCGGTGTGGTCGATGAGTTCGAAAGCGGCGAGCCGCCCAAGAACATCGCCAAGCGCCTGCTCAAGGAAGGGACCATCGAGCGCTACAACCAGAAGAGCGGGATTTTCACCCTGCAGCGCATGAGCAACAACGACTGCCTGTACCTGGACCGCAAGAGCCGGTTGTGCACCATCTACGAAAAGCGCCCCGACACCTGCCGCAGCCACCCGAAGATCGGCCCGCGCCCGGGCTATTGCGCCTACAAGCCCAAGGCGGTAGAGCGCAACACCAGCGGCACGCTGAACGCCAACTCGGGCCGGGTGCCGCTCAAGTTCTGATGGGGCTCTGGGCTTGTCGCGCAGTAGACATCGAGCCCGGTAGGAGCGCGCTTGCCGGAATGCCGGACCACCGCGACCGAGTGCGCAGCGCTCGCAAAATCTGTGAAACGCTGAAATTTTACGACTGCTAACGCAGCCGGTCGCGGTGGTCCGGCATTCCGGCAGAGCGCGCTCCTACATCCGCCGGTGCCAGTAGCACACACAAAAACGCCCCCGGTCTTGCGACCGGGGGCGTTTTGTTTTCAGCCGGTTAACCGATTACTCAGTTCTTGGCTTTCTTGGCAGCGCGGGTACGTTCGCTTTCGTCCAGGATCTTCTTGCGAAGACGGATGGATTTGGGCGTCACTTCGCACAGCTCGTCTTCCTGAATGTATTCCAGGGCCTGTTCCAGGGTGAACTTCACTGGCGGAACCAGGGCGATGGTTTCGTCTTTACCCGAAGCACGCATGTTGTCGAGCTTCTTGCCCTTGGTAGGGTTGACGCCCAGGTCGTTGTCGCGGCTGTTCTGGCCGACGATCTGACCGTTGTAGATTTCCTGGCCGTGCTCGACGAACAGCTTGCCGCGCGCCTGCAGGGTTTCCAGCGAGTAGGTCAACGCCTTGCCGGTCTCGACCGAAACCAGAACGCCGTTCTGACGGCCGGACATGTGGCCCGACTTGACGGTGTCATAGCGATCGAAGATCGAGGTCAGGATGCCGGCACCGTTGGTCAGGGTCAGGAACTGGTTACGGAAACCGATCAGACCACGGGCTGGGATGTTGTATTCCAGACGCACACGGCCCTTGCCATCCGGCACCATGTTGCTCAGGTCGCCTTTACGCAGGCCCATCTCTTCCATGACCTTGCCCTGCGCTTCTTCAGGGATGTCGATGGTGACGTTTTCGAACGGTTCCTGCTTGACGCCGTCGACTTCGCGGATGATCACTTCAGGACGGCCCAGGGCCAGTTCGAAGCCTTCGCGACGCATGGTTTCGATCAGTACCGAGAGGTGCAGCTCACCACGGCCGGAGACCTTGAACTTGTCGGCCGAGTCGCCTTCTTCAACGCGCAGGGCCACGTTGTACAGCAGCTCCTTGTCCAGACGGTCCTTGATGTTACGGCTGGTCACGAACTTGCCTTCTTTACCGCAGAATGGCGAGTCGTTGACCTGGAAGGTCATGGAAACGGTTGGCTCGTCGACGGTCAGCGGCTTCATCGCCTCGACCGTGTCCGGGTGGCACAGGGTGTCGGAGATGAACAGCGAGTCCATGCCGCTGATGCAGACGATGTCGCCGGCGGCAGCTTCTTCGACGTCGATGCGGTGCAGACCGTGGTGACCCATCAGCTTCAGGATACGACCGTTGCGACGCTTGCCGTCGGCACCGATGGCCACGACCGGCGTGTTCGGCTTGACGCGACCACGGGCGATACGGCCAACGCCGATCACACCCAGGAAGCTGTTGTAGTCCAGAGCGGAGATCTGCATCTGGAACGCGCCGTCACGGTCAACGGCCGGTGGCGGTACGTGGTCGACAACAGCCTGGTACAGCGGGGTCATGTCTTCGGCCATGTCGGTGTGATCCAGACCGGCAATGCCGTTCAGGGCCGAGGCGTAGACGACCTGGAAGTCCAGTTGTTCTTCGGTGGCGCCCAGGTTGTCGAACAGATCGAAGATCTGGTCCAGAACCCAGTCAGGACGCGCGCCCGGACGGTCGACCTTGTTGATGACCACGATCGGACGCAGGCCGGCTTCGAAGGCCTTCTTGGTCACGAAGCGGGTTTGCGGCATAGGGCCGTCCTGGGCATCGACCAGCAGCAGCACGGAGTCGACCATCGACATCACGCGCTCTACTTCGCCGCCGAAGTCGGCGTGGCCCGGGGTGTCCACGATGTTGATGTGGTAGCCGTTCCAGTTGATGGCGGTGTTTTTCGCCAGAATGGTAATACCGCGCTCTTTCTCCTGGTCGTTGGAGTCCATCACGCGCTCGTCGTTGAGCTCGTTGCGCTCAAGAGTGCCGGACTGACGCAGCAGCTTGTCGACCAGTGTGGTTTTACCGTGGTCAACGTGCGCGATGATGGCGATGTTACGGAGATTTTCGATCACTTGTGTATCTCGATCAGAGGATTCGGTCTGCTGCAGGTTTAGCGCAGCGATTAACGTTTGAAGCTTGAGGCGTCGGCCGATGCACTAGGCGTCGGGGGGCCGGTGACGCAAGCCACAGGCAAACAGCCCCGGGCGTTTAGCTCGGTCGATATACGCGCACATTGGCATACCCCTCACTGAGCAGATGGTGAGCATGCAGGCGGCTCATGACGCCTTTGTCGCAATACAAAAGGTACTGGCGATTACCGTCCAGCTCCTTGAAACGGCTGTTCAGTGCATAGAACGGCAGCGTCTGTACTTCTATGCCCGGCACCTGCAGCGGCTGGTCTTCCTGGACATCCGGATGACGGATGTCGACGATGACCTGCCCGGCCAGGGCCTGTTGGACTTCTTCAACCTCGACATGCCGGCCCAGGTCGTCGATCACCTGATCGACGGTCACCAGGCGGGCGCGCTCCAGGGCGCGCTCCAGCACCGCCATGTCGAAGCGGGTTTCTTCATGTTCGACGCGATTGCGCTTGGCATGGGTCTTGGGGTTGACCGAAATCACCCCGCAATATTCAGGCATGTGCCGGGCAAACTCGGCGGTGCCGATCTTCGTCGCCAGGTTGACGATGTCCTGCTTGTCGGTCGCGATCAGCGGCCGCAGCACCAGCTTGTCGGTCACCGAATCGATGAGGCTCAGGTTCGGCAGGGTCTGGCTCGACACCTGGGAGATCGCCTCGCCGGTAACCAGCACGTCGATCTCCAGACGTTCGGCCATGGCCGAGGCTGCGCGTAACATCATACGCTTCAACACTACACCCATATGACTGTCATCGACGTTTTGCAGGATTTCGCCCAAAACTTCTTCGAACGGCACGCTGACGAACAGCACGCGCTGGGAGCTGCCGTATTTCTTCCAGATAAAGTGCGCGACTTCCATCACGCCCAGTTCGTGGGCACGGCCGCCCAGGTTGAAGAAGCAGAAATGCGTGACCAGGCCCCGGCGCATGATCTGGTAGGCCGCCACGGTGGAGTCGAAACCGCCCGACATCAACACCAGGGTCTGCTCCAGCGCGCCCAGCGGGTAACCGCCCAGGCCCTGGTGCTGGCTGTGGATCACGAACAGGCGCTGGTCGCGGATTTCCATGCGCACCACCAGCTCGGGCTGTTTCAGCTCGATGCCGGCGGCGCCGCATTGACGGCGCAGCTGGCTGCCCACGTAGCGCTCGACCTCCATGGAAGTGAAGGTATGGCGGCCGGCACGCTTGCAGCGCACCGAAAACAGTTTGCCGGGCAGCAGGTCTTCGTAGTGCGCCTTGCATTTGGCAACGATGTCGTCGAAGTCGCCCAGCGGGTATTCAGCCACCTGCAGGAACTGGTTGATCCCGGGCATGCAGCTCAGGCGCTCGGTGATGCCCTGCAGAATCTTCGGATCGGTGAGCCGGGTTTCGACTTCCAGGTTGTCCCACACGCCGCCCACGACGATGTCAGCATCCAGCTCACGCAGGACGGTACGGATGTTCTTGGCCAGCTGGCGAATGAACTTCTTGCGCACCGGCGGGCTTTTGATGGTGATTTCGGGGAAAACTTTGACGATCAGTTTCATAGAAACAATGCGCGTGGGGCCAGCAAAAAAAGAGGGGCGCGGATTATAGCGGAAATTGCTCAAGGTTTAACCAGTTATCGTATGCCCGATCATCGGCGCACCAAAAACGCACACTGACACCACGCTAAGCCTCATGATGGTGCAGATAATTTGCCAAAAAACCGCTGCATGGCTTTTAACGCTTGGATTTGGGGCGCGGAACCCAACTCAGGGCACTGGCATGCAAATTGCTCCCTTGTGAGGCAGGTTGCCATGGCAGAGTATTCTGCGCCGTGCATCACCCAAATCGTCGGGGCCAACACCAAGCAGCGGCCTCAAGTCACCCGGAGGACACCATGTCGAAGTCGGTTCAACTCATCAAAGATCATGACGTTAAATGGATTGATCTGCGCTTCACTGACACCAAGGGCAAGCAGCAGCACGTCACCATGCCAGCGCGCGACGCACTGGACGACGACTTCTTCGAAGTCGGCAAGATGTTCGACGGTTCCTCCATCGAAGGCTGGAAAGGCATCGAAGCCTCCGACATGATCCTGCTGCCGGATGACGACTCGGCCGTACTGGACCCGTTCACCGAAGAGCCGACCCTGATCCTGGTCTGCGACATCATCGAACCTTCGACCATGCAGGGCTATGACCGCGACCCGCGCGCCATCGCTCACCGTGCCGAGGAATACCTCAAGACCACCGGCATCGGCGACACCGTGTTCGTCGGTCCAGAGCCAGAATTCTTCATCTTCGACTCGGTCAAGTACAAGTCCGACATCTCCGGCTCCATGTTCAAGATCTTCTCCGAGCAAGGCTCGTGGATGACCGACCAGGACGTCGAAGGCGGCAACAAGGGCCACCGTCCAGGTATCAAGGGCGGCTACTTCCCGGTACCACCGGTCGACCACGACCACGAAATCCGTACCGCCATGTGCAACGCACTGGAAGAAATGGGCCAGTTCGTCGAAGTGCACCACCACGAAGTGGCCACGGCCGGCCAGAACGAAATCGGCGTGAAATTCAACACGCTGGTCAAGAAGGCTGACGAAGTCCAGACCCTGAAATACGTTGTGCACAACGTGGCCGACGCCTATGGCCGTACCGCCACCTTCATGCCCAAGCCTCTGTATGGTGACAACGGTTCGGGCATGCACGTGCACATGTCGATCGCCAAAGACGGCAAGAACACCTTCGCCGGCGAAGGCTATGCCGGCCTGTCCGACACTGCCCTGTACTTCATCGGCGGCATCATCAAGCACGGCAAGGCCCTGAACGGCTTCACCAACCCGGCCACCAACTCCTACAAGCGTCTGGTGCCAGGCTTCGAAGCCCCGGTCATGCTGGCCTACTCGGCCCGCAACCGTTCGGCCTCGATCCGTATTCCTTACGTCTCCAGCCCACGCGGCCGTCGTATCGAAGCCCGTTTCCCGGATCCGGCTGCCAATCCGTACCTGGCCTTCGCTGCCCTGCTGATGGCCGGCCTGGACGGTATCCAGAACAAGATCCACCCAGGCGATGCCGCCGACAAGAACCTGTATGACCTGCCGCCTGAAGAGGCCAAAGAGATTCCACAGGTTTGCGGCAGCCTCAAAGAAGCCCTGGAAGAGCTGGACAAGGGCCGTGCGTTCCTGACCAAGGGCGGCGTGTTCTCCGATGACTTCATCGATGCCTACATCGAGCTGAAGAGCCACGAAGAAATCAAGGTCCGTACCTTCGTACACCCGCTGGAATACGACCTGTACTACAGCTGCTGATTGCACCGCGCAGGCATGTCCTGCGCACAACGAAAAGGCCACCTTCGGGTGGCCTTTTTCGTTGTGCAGGCGTTATCGTGGCGGCCATGACCAATGACGCGAAGCACCTCATCGACCTGACAGGTCCCGCCAGCCATACCCTGACCCGGGAGCCGGGCGTGGGCCTGCTGCGCCTCGGGCCGGCCTCGCAAGGCAAGCAGGCCGACCTGCATGTCGAGGCGCACCTGCCGCTGAACTGGCACGCCTTCGACGCCTTCACCACGCCCGCCGGCTCACCCTGGCCCCGTGCGCTGTATTACACCGGCAGTGATGAGGGCGTGTTCGCCTGGGCCCGCCAGCGCCCGATCGAAACCCTGCACTGGACGCCGATCCTCACGCAAGACACCCGTATCGATGCCAGCCACAGTGCGATTCAAATCCTGGCCGTGGACCTGAGCGCGCCGGGGGCTCACCTGCACCTGACGTTACCCGGACAACAGACCGGCGGCGCTCACCGACACCTGAGCCTCAAGGGCGACCTGACGCGCCTGAGCATCGACGGCGACCTGCCCTGCAGCCTGGACCTGGCGCCCGCCACCCTTGCCCGCCACACCGCCGCGCCTTTCGAACTGCCGGACCTGGGCGCCCTGCATCAGGTCGACACCCTGTCGCTGCACAACGGCCCGATGGCGCAGCCGATTTCACTCAAGGGTCTGGAGCGCTTTGCGCAGCTCAGGTCGCTGAGCCTGTACGGGCATTTCTGCGACCTTGAGCGGCTGGCCGACCACCGCGACCTGCATACCCTGCACCTGCGCTTCATGCCGGCGCTGGAGGGGCTGCCCGCGCTCGACCACTGGCCGTTGCTGGAAGGCTTTGTCGCCTTCAATGTCGAGGCTGAAGCCGGCAAGCGCCTGCGCCAGCAACTCAAGGCGCGCAGCAAGGTACGGGCCTGGGCCGGGCATGCATCGGTCAGCCAGTTGCGCAGTGCCGCGTGGTGGCAGAGCGAGTTCGGCCGGCCCTTCTCGGCCTGGCCCAAGCGACAGGCCACCCTGGCCAACCAGGCCTTCGACCAGGCCCTGGCGCAGTTGGCCCAGGCACAGGACCTGACACAGGCCGAAGCCGCCATCAGCACCTTTGCCGCTCGCTTCAATGCCTTCAAGAACATCGAAACCGGCGAACGCGAAGACCTGGGCGAAGCGGTCTGGCAACTCAGCCAGACGCCGCAGGCGGTGCAACTGGGCGTAACTGCGTCCCTGGCGCTACGCTGGTTTGACACCGCGCGCGACTACTGAGGCGCGCAGTCCATCGCGCCCTGCCGGGTTCGTCGACCACAAGCATGATCCGCCGCCCTTGCTGCGGTATACAGTTAACACCTGCGCATCGCCCTCCCGGCTCAATCTGGTGCTCTTTGAATCCAGGAAAGGGAAGGTAAGACCATGACCAAGACGCTGTTCATTCTTGTTGCAACGCTGGCCCTGGCCGGCTGCGAAACCGGCCACCGGGCACCGGTGGCCATCGAGTCGCAGGTACTGCTCAAAAGCACCGCATCCTGGGACGGTACCCCTTATACCGCCTATCCCAAGGGGCAGCCGGAGCTGACCCTCCTCAAGATTCGCATTCCGGCCGACACGACCCTGAACTGGCATCGTCATCCCGTGCCCAATGCCGCCTATGTCGTGGCCGGGCAGTTGACCGTGCAGGCCAGGGACAGCGCGAACGAAGTGGTGCTCAAGGCCGGGGATACACTCGCCGAAATGGTCGATATCATGCATCGCGGTGTCACCGGCAACGAACCGGTCGAGCTGATTGTGTTCTATGCTGGCACTGCGCAAACGCCACTGTCGTACTGAAACCGCCTGTCATCGGAGCCTCCATGCGTCGTCGCCTCGCCTGCCTGCTGCTGTTGCTGATCGGCCTGCCCGCCACGGCGCAGATCTACAAATACACCGACGCCAATGGCAACACCGCCTACAGCAGCCAGCCACCCGACGGCGCCAGAGCCGAGACCATCGAACTCAAGCCGCTCAACAGCATCGAGGCCCAGCCCCCGGTGGCGCCGCCGCCTGCCCAGAATGCGCCACAGAATCCGGCGCAACAGGCCAGTTATGATCAACTGGAGCTGACCGATCTACCAGCCGACGCCATCATTCGCGCCAACGACGGCACCTTCACCCTCAGCGTACGGGTGCAACCGCGCCTGCAAGCGGGCCATCGTTTGCAACTGCTGGTCGACGGCGAACCCTACGGCCAGCCCAGCAACCTGCCCCGCCTGCAGGTGGTCAATATTGATCGTGGTGAGCATCGTTTTGCGGTGCTGGTGCACGATGCCCGCCGGATCATTCAGCAAAGCCCTGAGGTGACGCTGAGCATCATGCGCGCTGCCGTGGGTGGATCCTGAGGTGAACCTGTCGCGCTGTTTGCTGCTGTGCGCGCTGATGAACGCAGGCCCGGCGCTGGCCGAGATCTATACCTACACCGACGCCCAGGGCAACCGCGTGTTCACCGATCAGCCACGCAAGAATGCCAAGCGCGTGGAGGTGGCCCCGAGCAATAACATGACCGGTACACCGTCGACCCGCCACATCAAGATCAGTCCAGCCGCGGCGCCTCAGCCAGACAAGCCAGCGGCGCCCTACACCCTGTTGCGCATTCTGGTGCCCGAGCCCGATACCACCGTGCGCAATGCCGAGGGCAACCTGATCGTGACGGTCAGCAGCGACCCGGCATTGCAGGAAGGTCATGTGTATCGCCTGTTGCTCGACGGCCAGCCGGTGGCCGAACCGGGGCGCAGCCCGGTCTTCCCGCTGAGCCACATTGACCGGGGCACGCATCAATTGTCGGTGGAGATCCTCGACCGCAAGGGCCGACTGCTGGAAAAGACCCCCAGCCAGCCCTTTCACCTGCAACGCATCTCCCTGGCGCAGAAACGCCAGGCCAACCCCTGCCAACTGCCCGAATACGGCGTACGCCCGGAATGCCCGCTCAAGGACAAGCCAGAGCAGAAGAGCCGCTGGCTGCCCTTTTTCTGATAGGCCTGCCCCTGCGCTCCAGCGTTGTAGGAGCGCGCTCTGCCCGCGACCGAGTGCGTTAGCAGTCGTAAATTTTCAGCGTTTCGCAGATTTACGGCCGTAAATTTTGGCATTCCGCAGATTTACGGCCGTAAATTTGTGGCGTTTCATCAATTTTGCGAGCGCTACGCACTCGGTCGCGGGCAGAGCGCGCTCCTACCGCAGCGGCGCCGTGCGCAAAAATATTGCAATGCACTAAGATGGTGCATAAATAATCCGGTGCACCGGGCCTTGGCCCCGATTCGGTTCAATTTTGTCCATCCAACGTCGCTGCCAAACCACAAGAGCACGAAAAAAGCCCGGTTTTTGTGGAAAACGCGCTTCTTTTCGGAGCCTTGGTTTGGTTCTTGCAACTTCATCCAGCACAGCATTGCGTTACGCATTGTTTCAACGACGGTGCGTCGACTGGCAATACCTTCCAGCTTCACCTTTCGCGATTGCCCTGTGCCAAAAGAGGTCACCCGGATTCATGACTATCAGCGACGCGCTGCACCGATTGTTACTCGACAATCTGACCACTGCGACGATCCTGCTCAACGCCGACCTGCGCCTTGAGTACATGAACCCGGCCGCAGAAATGCTGCTGGCCATCAGCGGCCAGCGCAGTCACGGGCAGTTCATCAGCGAGCTGTTTACCGAGTCCGCCGAAGCGCTCAGTTCGCTGCGCCAGGCTGTGGAGCATGCGCACCCGTTCACCAAGCGCGAAGCCATGCTCACGGCCCTGACCGGCCAGACCCTGACCGTCGACTACGCCGTCACGCCGATCCTGAACAAGGGCGAGACCCTGCTGCTGCTTGAGGTTCACCCGCGTGACCGCCTGCTGCGCATCACCAAGGAAGAGGCCCAGCTGTCCAAGCAGGAAACCACCAAGATGCTGGTGCGCGGCCTGGCCCACGAGATCAAGAACCCGCTGGGCGGCATTCGCGGGGCAGCCCAGTTACTGGCCCGCGAGCTGCCCGAAGAGAGCCTCAAGGACTACACCAACGTCATCATCGAGGAGGCCGACCGCCTGCGTAACCTGGTCGACCGCATGCTGGGCTCCAACAAGTTGCCGTCGCTGGCCTCGACCAATATCCATGAAGTGCTCGAGCGCGTCTGCAGCCTGGTGGATGCCGAAAGCCAGGGACGCATCACCCTGGTGCGCGACTACGACCCCAGCATTCCCGACGTGCTGATCGACCGCGAGCAAATGATCCAGGCCGTGCTCAATATCGTGCGCAACGCCATGCAGGCCATCAATAGCCAGAACGAGCTGCGCCTGGGGCGTATCACATTACGCAGCCGCGCCATGCGCCAGTTCACCATCGGCCATATCCGCCACCGGCTGGTCACCAAGGTCGAAATCATCGACAACGGTCCCGGCATTGCGGCCGAGCTTCAGGAAACCATCTTCTACCCGATGGTCAGCGGCCGCCCCGACGGTACCGGGCTGGGCCTGGCCATTACCCAGAACATCATCAGCCAGCACCAGGGTCTGATCGAGTGTGAAAGCCATCCTGGCCATACCAACTTCTCGATCTTCCTGCCGCTGGAACAAGGAGCCGCTTCGACATGAGCCGTAGTGAAACTGTCTGGATCGTAGATGACGATCGTTCCATCCGCTGGGTGCTGGAAAAAGCCCTGCAACAGGAAGGCATGACCACGCAGAGCTTCGACAGCGCCGATGGCGTCATGAGCCGCCTGGCCCGCCAGCAGCCGGACGTGATCATTTCCGACATCCGCATGCCCGGCGCCAGTGGCCTGGACCTGCTGGCGCGCATTCGTGAAGAGCACCCGCGCCTGCCAGTGATCATCATGACCGCGCATTCGGACCTCGACAGCGCCGTGGCCTCCTACCAGGGCGGCGCCTTCGAGTACCTGCCCAAGCCATTCGATGTCGATGAAGCCGTCTCGCTGGTCAAGCGCGCCAACCAGCACGCCCAGGAACAGCAAGGCCTGGACGTGCCGCAAGTCGTGGCCCGCACCCCGGAAATCATCGGCGAAGCGCCGGCCATGCAGGAAGTGTTTCGTGCCATCGGGCGCCTGAGCCATTCCAACATCACCGTGCTGATCAACGGCGAGTCCGGCACCGGCAAGGAACTGGTGGCCCACGCCCTGCATCGCCACAGCCCGCGGGCCGTGGCGCCGTTCATTGCCCTGAACATGGCGGCCATTCCCAAGGACCTGATGGAGTCGGAGCTGTTCGGCCACGAGAAAGGCGCTTTCACCGGCGCCGCCAACCTGCGCCGCGGTCGCTTCGAGCAGGCCGATGGCGGCACGCTGTTTCTCGACGAAATCGGTGACATGCCGGCCGACACGCAGACCCGCCTGCTGCGCGTGCTGGCCGATGGCGAGTTCTACCGGGTCGGTGGTCACACGCCGGTCAAGGTCGATGTGCGCATCATCGCCGCCACTCACCAGAACCTTGAAACCCTGGTGCAGGCCGGCAAGTTCCGCGAAGACCTGTTCCATCGCCTGAACGTGATCCGCATCCACATCCCGCGCCTGTCGGACCGTCGCGAAGACATCCCGACCCTGGCCCGGCATTTTCTCAGCCGCGCGGCGCTGGAGCTGGCCGTCGAGCCCAAGCTGCTCAAGACCGAGACCGAGGAATACCTCAAGCACCTGCCCTGGCCGGGCAACGTGCGGCAACTGGAAAACACCTGCCGCTGGATTACGGTCATGGCCTCGGGCCGTGAAGTACACATCAGCGACCTGCCGCCGGAACTGCTCAACGTCCCGCAGGACGCCGCACCGGTCACCAACTGGGAACAGGCCTTGCGCCAATGGGCCGACCAGGCGCTGTCACGCGGGCAGTCCAACCTGCTCGACAGCGCGGTGCCGGCGTTTGAACGCATCATGATCGAGACCGCGCTCAAGCACACCGCCGGCCGCCGTCGCGATGCCGCCGTGCTGCTGGGCTGGGGCCGCAACACCTTGACCCGCAAGATCAAGGAGCTGGGCATGAAGGTCGACGGCAGCGACGATGACGACGGCGAAGACACCTGACGAAGGCGCGTCTCGACCTTCGAGGCCTGACTGGTATTTTTGCCAGTTTACGCCCGCCACATTCGCTGATTAGCTCCTTGAAACAGCCTTGCCTTCCAAGGCTTCAAGGAGTTGATCGTGATGGAGTACACGCCCTTCCCCGAGCTGCGGGAAATCAATGCGCGGTTGCTGGCCTGCCTGCCGCCGCGTACGTCCTTTCGATTGCGCAACCGCATCGTCGACTATGAAATCGCCGAGATGGCGGTGCTGTTTCGCACCGGCGAACTGAGTGCCGAGCAAGTGACCATTGCCTACCTGGCACGGATCTACGAACTCAACGGGCCGTTCGAGGTATACGACGACAATGGCGGCTTCAATGCCTTTGTGCGCATTGATGCCCAAGAGGCGCTGAGCCAGGCTCGCTGGGCTGACCAATGGCTGAACAACCCCGATGATCCACGCGGCCCGGCCCCGGTACTGTGCGGGATCGCACTGGGATGCAAGGACGTCATTGCGATCTGCGGGCGTGAAAGCAAGAACGGCACCCACGCCTTCGACACCAATGTCGCCCACCACGACGCCACGATCGTGGCCCGCCTGCGCGAGCAGGGGGCGGTGTTGCTGGGTCACACCATCTGCTCGGAATACTCGGCCAGTGTGCATGGCGATTTCGGTGCCAATGCCTGGGACCCGACCCGGGTGCCCGGCGGCTCCAGTTCCGGCTCCGGCATTGCCCCGGTCGCACGCCTGTGTGCCGGCGCGCTGGCCTCAGAAACCGGCGGTTCGCTAATCATCCCGGCGGCAGCCAACGGCGCCAGCGGCATCAAGCCCTCCCTGGGGCTGGCGTCGACTGCGGGCCTGATGCCGCTGACCATGGGCTGGGACGTACCGGGCACCATCGCCCGTTCGATACGCGATGCTTCGCTGATCCTGTCAGCCATCAGTGGCCTGGACCCGCTCAATGACCCGCTGACCCTGTCGCAACCCATTCCGGCCCTGCAACTGCCATGCGCCCCACGTCCCGGCCCCACGCCGCTGACCGGCCTCACCATCGGCATCCCGCAGACCGACTGGATGTACCCGACCGAGCCGGGCCAGCCACCGGCCAGCGCCTATGACACCGACTACTATCAGGCCTTCGAGCGCTTCAAGACCCAGTTGACCGGGCTGGGCGCACGGTTGCTGGACTTTCCCGGCCTGGACATGACCGAGCCGCAAAACTGCCCGTACTACCGCGCCGCGCCGCTGTTCGACACCCAGGACCCGTTGATGTACCTGACGCCGGCGATGCTGACCAGCTTTCCTGCACAGTACGAGGCGCGTTACTGGAAAGCGGTGGGCGACTTTGCCGTACGTCGTCCTTCATCCCACCGTGAAGAATTACTGCGTCGGTTCAACCCGGCGTTTTACCATGCGGTCATCGAGCAGGTGCCTTACCCGTTCATGGTCGAGGCCGATCAGCGTCGACGACGGCAGCAGCAGCTGTGGCACCAGGCCCTGTACGAATATCAGGTGGACTTCATGCTGGTGATGCCGCTGGGCTCGCACATCGGGCTGCGCTTCGGCCTGGAGCAGGCTGAAAACGGTTTGCAGGTACGACGCAACTACCATGAATTACCCAACGCGCTGGGCTGGCCGGTGGTGACCTTCCCGATTGGCCATGGCAATACCGGCGTACCGACCCCCTTGCCGATCAACGCCGCTTTCTGGGGCACGCGATTCAGCGAGGTACAGATCATCCAGGCCGCGCTGGATTTTCAGGCGCATTATCCGGCCTACCACGACGCCGCCCCGCCATCGCCACAGTTCGGCCCAGAGACGCGCAGGCCGGAGCATTTCCCGAAGGTCCGTGAACTTGCACCGCAAGATTCCACTGATCCTCTGGTCATTGAGCGGGGGCACTCATGGACATGAGCACGTTCTACAGCATTGCCTGGAAACCGATGCACGAGCCGGCTTTACTGCCGGCCGATCCGGCCAAGGTGCCCCCGGTGTTTTTCAGCATTGCCTGGCAAGCGCCGCTGCGGCCGTTGTACTACCCGGCCGACGCCGCGCACCTGCACCTTATTCAGCCAATGAAGGCCGGGCCCAGAGGTTGACGCCGCCTTCCACCGCAAAGCGATCGATTGCGGCCAGCTCTTCGGCGCTGAACGCCAGGTTGCTCAGGGCCGCGACGTTCTCGATGATCTGCTCAGGACGGCTGGCCCCGATCAGCGCCGACGTCACCCGCGGATCACGCAGGGTCCAGGCCAGGGCCATTTGCGCCAGGCTCTGGCCACGGCTGCGGGCGATCTCGTTGAGCGCCCGCACATGGGCCAGGTTCTGCTCCGACAAATGCTCGGCCTTGAGCGAGTCGCCGCCCGGACGATTGACCCGGGCGTCTTGCGGCACGCCACTGAGGTATTTATCGGACAACAGGCCCTGGGCCAGGGCGGTAAAGGCAATGACGCCGGCACCCAGCTCATCGGTGGTGTCGAGCAGGTCCTTTTCCACCCAGCGATTGAGCAGGTTGTAGGCCGGCTGGTGGATCAGCAACGGGACGTTCCACTGTTTGAGCAAGGCGGCCATTTCCCGGGTCTTGCTGCCCGAGTACGACGAGATGCCGATGTACAGCGCCTTGCCCTGTTGCACGGCGGTGGCCAGGGCACCGGCCGTTTCTTCCAGCGGCGTGTCGGGGTCGAAGCGGTGTGAGTAGAAGATATCCACATAGTCGAGCCCCAGGCGTTGCAGGCTCTGATCGAGGCTGGCCAGCACGTACTTGCGCGAGCCACCGCCCTGGCCATAAGGACCGGGCCACATGTCCCAGCCGGCCTTGGTGGAGATGATCAACTCATCGCGGTAGGCCGTGAAGTCTTCGCGTAGCAGGCGGCCGAAGTTCATCTCGGCGCTGCCGTAGGGCGGGCCGTAGTTGTTGGCCAGGTCGAAATGGGTAATGCCCAGGTCAAACGCGGTGCGCAGCATGGTGCGCTGGGTGTCGATCGGCGTGCTGTCGCCAAAGTTGTGCCACAGGCCCAGCGACAAGGCCGGCAGCAGCAAGCCACTGCGCCCGGTGCGGCGGTAGAGCATGTCGGTGTAGCGATTATCGGCTGCAATGTAAGTCATGAAAAATCCCTGAAAAAAGTAATGGCCCCATCGCCGGCAAGCCGCCTCCCACAAGACCGCGCCCTACACAAACAGATGCCCGACGCGCCCTGTGCAGAAGCAGGCAGGCCACACATAAAACAGATGCACCACGCGCTCCTGTGGGAGGGGGCTTGCCCGCGATGGCATCAGCGCGGTTGCACCGGCCAGACCGCGCCCTGGATATCGACACGCTTGGGCAGCAAACGGTTATCGAAGAACAGATCAGCGGTCGCCTGCTGCGCCTGGATGATCGCAGGCGTGATCGGCAGCACCGGTGACACCGGCCGATGGTCGATGTACAGGCCGATCACCTCGCCGGGCAGGCCCATGCTGCGACTCAGGATCTGCACGCTCTGTTCGCGCTGGCGGCGGGTCAGCTCATCAGCGGCTGTCAGCTCATCGAGCACCTGCTGGACGAACGCCGGGTGCTGCCCGGCAAAACTTCGGCGGGCGGTGTACACCGGCCCCGACAGGCCAAGCCCGGTGCCATCGGCCAGCAACCGACTCTGGCCTTCGACCAGCGCAATGGAATAGTACGGGTCCCAGGTGGCCCAGGCATCGACGCTACCGTTTTCAAACGCAGCGCGGGCATCGGCCGGGCTCAGGTAGACGGGCTGGATGTCCTTGAAACCCAGCCCGGCCTTGAGCAGCGCACGCAGCACCAGGTTGTGTGCGCTGGAGCCTTTTTGCAGCGCCACCTTGCGGCCCTTGAGTTCGGCCACACTGCGCAGCGGGCTGTCCTTGCGCACCAGAATCACTTCAGCCTCCGGCTTGGCCGGTTCTGCGCCCACGTACACCAGATCGGCACCGGCCACCTGGGCGAAGATCGGCGGGATGTCACCGGTGGACGCGATGTCCAGGCTGCCGATGTTCAGCGCCTCCAGCATCTGCGGACCGGCGGGAAATTCGATCCACTTGATCGCGGTGCCGGCAAAGCGTTTTTCCAGCAGGCCGTGTTCCTTGGCCAGCACCAGAGGAATCGAGCCCTTCTGATAGCCGATGCGCAGCGTGTCGGGGTCGGGGTCGGCCGCCGCAGCGTTAGCCACCAGGCTGAAGACAGCCAGGGCGGCGGCGATAAAAGCGAGTGGTTTCATGAAGTCATCCTTTGCCTGTCAGTACGCCGTCGCCGGCAAGCCGCCTCCCACAAGCCATTCAGGGGCGCTGCGACAGCGTGGAAAATGGGTGGGCCAATCATTCAAACGAGTTGGCGGGCCGCTGCAGCCCGAGATTTTCGCGCAGCGTCGTGCCTTCGTATTCAGTGCGAAACAGACCGCGCCGTTGCAGTTCAGGCACCAGCAGGCGCGCCACGTCTTCCAGCCCACCGGGCAGGTGCGGCACCAGCACGTTGAAGCCATCGGCCGCGCCGTTTTCGAACCACAACTGCATCTGGTCGGCGACTTGAGCAGGCGTGCCGATCAGGCTGTAGTGCCCGCGCCCACCGGCAATCCGGCGGCCCAGTTGCGCCAGGTTCAACCCCTCGCGTTGAGCCAGCCCGGTGAGCAATTGCTGCCGGCTGCGCTGGCCGCTGTCGGTCAGTGGCAGCTCGGGCAGCGGGCCGTCCAGCGGGTAGCCGGACAGGTCGAAATTGCCCAGCATCCGCCCCAGCAACGCCACCCCGACTTCAGGTTCCACCAGGTTCTGGAACGACTCGAAGGTGGCCTGGGCCTGCGCCTCGGTTTCAGCCACCACGACCAGCACGCCGGGCATGATCTTCAGCGATTCGGGGCTACGGCCATACGCGGCCAGCCGGCCCTTGAGGTCGGCATAGAATGCCTGGGCGCAGGTTAACGATGTCTGGGCGGTAAACACCACTTCGGCGGTACGCGCCGCCAGGTCGCGGCCGACCTCGGACGAGCCGGCCTGCACCACCACCGGCTGGCCCTGGGGCGAGCGCGCCACATTGAGCGGCCCCCTGACCTGGAAGAACTCGCCATGATGGTCCAGCACCTGCACCTTGGCCGGGTCGTAGTACTGACCGCTGGCCTTGTCACGGGTAAAGGCGTCATCGGCCCAACTGTTCCACAGGCCGGTCACCACTTGGTGAAACTCCTGCGCCCGGCGGTAGCGCTCGGCATGCCCGACGTGCTCGTCCAGGCCGAAATTCTGCGCCTCGGCGGCGGCGTCGGAGGTCACCAGGTTCCAGCCTGCACGCCCGCCCGACAGGTGATCGAGCGAGGCAAACTTGCGCGCCACGTGATACGGCTCGTTGTAGGTGGTGGTCGCCGTGGCGATCAGGCCGATGTGCCCGGTGACCGCGCTCAGGGCCGAAAGCAGGGTCAGGGGCTCGAAGTGATCGGAGCGCGCCATCCGGCTGGCCACCTCGCCGGTTGCCGCTGCCACGCTGTCGGCCACGAACAACGCATCGAAGCATGCCGCTTGCGCGACCTCGGCCAGATGCCGGTAGTGCTTGAAGTCGAGCCCGGCGTCGGCCGGGACGTCCGGGTGCCGCCAGGCCGCCACGTGGTGCCCGGTGGCCATGAGAAAGGCGCCCAGTTTCATCTGTCGTGCCGGCGTATTCATGGTCAGAAGTCCTTGCGCAGTTGCACGCCGAAATAGCGCTCGTCGTCACGCGGCACGGCGCGGTAGATGTAGTTGCCACCGGTGGCGAGCATCGGCGAGTAGGACGTGTTGGCCAGGTTCTTGCCCAGCAAGGCCACGCGCCAGCCGGCGTCGTAGTCAGCCAGGGCCACGCTGGCGTTCCAGATACCGTAGGCGCCCTGCCGGGTGTCGGGGTTCTGACTGATGTCGTACTGCACCTCGCTCTGCCAGCTGTAATCGCTGCTCAGTTCGATATCCAGGCCGTTGTCCAGCGGGATGCTGTAGTCGGCACGCACATAGCTTTTCCAGTCCGGGCTGTACGGCAGGGTCTTGCCATCGACATTGCATGAAGCCGCCGCCCCGGCCGGGCAGACGAAGCTGTCGATGCGCGCCTGGGTGTAGGCCAGCGCGCCGGAGACCTTGAACTGCGAAGTCACCTGCAAGGCGTAGTCGAGTTCGACGCCCTGGGTCTTCACGCTGCCGGCGTTGATCAGGCGCGTCACCACCTGGCCGGCGACACTGTCGAAGAAGTTGGCCTGGTAGTTGTCGTACTCGCTGTGGAACACCGCCAGGTTGGTGCTCAGGCGGTTGTTCCAGGCGCTGGCCTTGATCCCCACTTCCCAGGTGTTGGAGGTTTCCGGCTTCAGGGCCTCGGTGTCGCGTGGCTGCATGTTGAAGAACACGTTATAGGCCGGCCCCTTGTAGCCGCGCGAATAAGTAACGTAGCTGGTCACGGTATCGCTCAGGTCATATTGCAGCCCCAGGCGCCCGGACTTGCCGTCTTCGTCGACCGATCCTGCGCTGCGGGTGGCCGGCTGGATACCGCTGACCGTGGTGGCCGAGGTCGAGACGCGGCGATGGTCATACTCCAGGTCATCGTGGCTCCAGCGCAGCCCGGCGATGGCGCGCAGGTCCGGGGTCAGGTTGAAGGTGCTCTCGCCGAACACCGCATAGTTCTCGCTGGTGGTGCTGTAGTCGGCCACGCCCTGCTCACGGGCGATCGGGGTGATCAGGGTGCGCTGGTAGGTTTCATCGCTCTTGCCGCGCATGTAGAACAGCCCGCCGACGTACTCGACAAAGCCGCCCTTGGGCGAGGCCAGGCGCAGCTCCTGGGAGTACTGGTTGTAGTCCAGCTGGCCCTTGTCTTCGGTGCCGGGAAACGCCGTGGTAATGGCAGCGAGGCGGTCGCCGTCCTGGTACTGGGTGTTGTCCCAGCCGCGCCAGGCGGTGATCGACGTCAGGGTGTGGTCGCCCAGTTGCCAGTCCAGTTGCCCGGACAATCCTTTATTCACGTCCTCGACATGGCTGCGGTAATCGCTGACCACGTCGCGGTTGTCGCTGCCGGCACGCACCGGGGCCAGGGCATTGGCGAACGCCGGCGTCAGTGCCTGGCTGACCACGCCATTGGGCGCGTCGTCATGGCTTTGCATGTAGTCGGCGGCCAGGGTGAAGGTCACCTCGTCGCTGGGGGTGAATTGCAGTTTGCCGCGCACGCCCTTGCGGTTATAGCCGTTGACCTGGTGACCATTGGCCTGGTTGTCGACGTTGCCGTCGTAGCTGCCGAACAGGGTGGTGATCGAGCCCTTGAGCGTATCGGGGATCAGGCTGCCGCCGAGGCCGAAGCGCGTGCGGCTTTCATGGCCGCTGTACCAGGACTGGTCGATGTAGCCATGGGTCGCTTCGGTCGGAGCCTTGGTCACCACATTGAGCACGCCGGCCGAGGCGTTCTTGCCGAACAGCGTGCCTTGCGGGCCGCGCAGCACTTCAATGCGCTCAAGGTCCAGCAGGTCGAGGGTCGCCTGCCCCGGCCGGCCGAGCACCACGCCATCGATGACCGTGGCCACGGTCGGTTCGACGCCCGGCGAAGTGGAAATGGTGCCGACGCCGCGAACGAACAACGAGGTGTCCTTGTTCGACGCACCGGTACGAAAGTTCAGGCTCGGCACTTGCTGAACCAGGCTGGCCACGCCGTTGCGGTTGTCGCGCTCCAGCTGTTCGCCCTCGACCACCGAGACCGCCACCGGCACCTTTTGCAGCGATTCTTCGCGGCGCGTGGCCGTCACCGTCACGGCATTGAGCACCGGTGCTTCGGAGGCGCTGCGCGCTGTGTCGGCGAATGCGGCCCCCGGCATCAGCGGCCAGCTTGCCAGGCCCATCAGCAGCCAGGCGCAACGACCTGCCCGCGCCTTGTTGGCCTGTTCGATGGCGGTTGCCAGAGGTGTGTGTCCAGTGCCGCTGCCCAGTGTCGTGCGCATCTGTGTGCCTGCCTGAAAAAGTAGCGAATGTCGTCAATACCCCACGTATTGACGGTTTTTATGTGGCTAAACGGGGCTTAGGCATTCGCACGAGCGAGTAGCAGACAAACCAGGACGTTAGCGCTAACATCGCCAGTATCAGAAACCGGACCATAGAGCGTCCAATACTGAAAAATTACTTTTATATTCCTTTTTATTTTATGCGGATCACGTCGGCATGGCAGAGCAACCCCCGATAACACGTAAACGCCGCAGCGTTGGTCGCGTCACGCTCACTGCGGTGGCCAAGGCCGTGGGTGTTTCGGCGATCACCGTTTCGCGTTACTTCAATCAGCCCGAACAGGTCTCACCCGAGCTGCGCGAACGCATTGCCACGGTCGTGGCTGATCTGGGTTATGTGCCCAATCTGGTCGCCGGCGGCCTGGCCTCGGCGCGCAGCAAGGTGGTGGCGATGGTGATCCCGAACATCTCCGGGCCAATTTTCGCCAATACGATCCAGGGCTTCAGCGACACCTTGAGCCAGCACGGTTTCCAGTTGCTGCTGGCCTCCAGTTATTTCTCGGCCGAGCAGGAAGAAAGCGCGGTACGGGCTTTTCTCGGCTGGTCGCCGGCCGCCCTGGTGCTGACCAGTCACTTTCATACCGCCGCAACGCAGAAGATGATCGAGCAGGCCGACATGCCGGTCATCGAAACCTGGGATTACCAGCCGCAGCGCCAGCCGATCCAGATCGGTTTTTCGCACTATCAGGTCGGGGTCACGGCCGCGCGCTACCTGCATGGCCAGGGCTACCGGCGCATCGCCTTTGTGCAGAACAGCGTGCCCGGCGACTTCAGCGCCCTGGAACGGCGTGACGGTTATGCCGAGACGTTGAGGACGCTGGGGCTTGAGCCGCAGGTCTTCGCCCCGGACCCGGGGCTGGCGCCGTTCGAGGCCGGCAAGCAGGCCATGCAACAGTTAATGAGCGGACCGCAGCGCCCGGACGCCATTTTCTTTGCCAACGATAACCTGGCCGCCGGCGCGCTTCTGGCGGGTCAGCGCGCCGGCCTGTCGGTCCCGCAGGACTGCGCGGTGATGGGCTTTGGCGACTACGCTTTCGCTGAAATGCTGCTGCCCAGCCTGAGCACCATCAAGCCGCCGGCACTGGAGATCGGCGTGCTGGCGGCGCAGCGGGTGCTGCAAAGCCTGGGCGTATTGCCGTTGGAAGGTGAGTTGCAGCGCTTGAACCTGCTGGAGTGCCGGTTGATTGAACGAGAGAGTACATAGCGCTTTAAGATGAAGTAGCCACTTACTTCTGACAGGAGCAACGCCATGAGTCGTCTTCGCAAAGTTGCCATCGTTACCGGCGCATCACGCGGCATCGGCGCCCAGATCGCGCGGCGCCTGGCCACCGACGGCTTTGCCGTGGTGATCAACTACGCCAACAGCGCCGATGAGGCCGACACGTTGGTGGCTGAACTGATGGGCCAGGGTCACGATGCGATTGCGCTCAAGGCCGACGTCGCCAGCACCGCCGATGTACGCCGGCTGTTCGACGCCACCGAGCATCATCTGGGCCAGATCGATGTGCTGGTCAATAACGCCGGGATTCTCAAGACCCTGCCGCTGGTCGACACCAGCGACGAGCTGTTCGAGCAGACCTTTGCGGTCAATACCCGCGGTGTATTCAACACCTTGCGCGAAGCCGGCCGGCGCTTGAACGACGGCGGGCGGATCATCAATTTCTCGACCACCGCCCTGGCCCTGAGCCTGCCGGGCTACGCCATCTACAACGCCAGCAAGGCCGCCGTGGAGGCCATGACCCCGGTGTTCGCCAAAGAGCTGCGCGGGCGTAACATCACCGTCAATGCCGTGGCCCCGGGGCCGGTGGCCACCGAACTGTTCCTCAACGGCAAGACCGAAGAACAGATCCGGCATTTCGCCAGCCTGCCGCCGCTGCAACGCCTCGGCCAGCCCGACGACATCGCCAGCGTCGTGGCCTTCCTGGCCGGCCCCGATGCGGGCTGGATCAATGGCCAGGTCCTGCGCGCCAATGGCGGCCTGGCGTGACCCTCTGCGCCTACCGTCCTACCGCACCAGATGCAGGAACTGCATGTGGCGTTCGTACTGGTCGAGCACGTCGTTGATCACCTGCTCCTTGGTGTAGCCGACCAGGTCGTAGTCCTGGCTGCCTTCGCTCAAGTGCACCTCGGCGCGGTAATAGCGGCGGTTGTTCAGTTGCTTGGAGCCCATACCGCCGCGGGCGAAGGACGGGGTGAAGAAGCCTTTCATCTGCACCTGGTAAATGAAGGGACGTTCTTCGCCATGGCCGATTTCCAGGGTCACCGAGTCGTTGGCCGGGTCCGGCACGTTGTTCACGACCAGGCCCTTCTCGACGAACACGGCGGTCACCTCGTCGATGGCCGGGCGTACGGTCTGGTCGAGGAAGCGGTACACCTCGTCGCGTGACGGGTAATGCACCGCCTGGCTCAGACGCTGGCGCCAGCCGCCACGCCGGGCACCCGAGGCCGGGGCCAGGGAATACAGCTGCGCCAGTTGCCGCTGCGATTCCAGGTAGAACGCCTTGTGCAGGCCCCACATCATCAACAGCAGGATCAGCGAGAACGGCAGCGAGGTCAGCACCACCGCCGACTTGAGCGCGTCGATGCTGCCGGAGAACAGCAGGCCGCTGGTCACCAGTGCCGTGGCCGCACCCCAGAAGACGCGCAGCCATTTCGGCCCGTCTTCATCAGCACTGCCGCCCTTGGCCGACAGGGTCGAAAGCACCACGGTGCCGGAGTCGGCCGAGGTCACGAAGAACACAAAGCTGATGAACACGGTCACGGCAATGACCGTCTTGCTCCACGGGTAGGTTTCCAGCAGCAGGTACAGGGTCATGGACGGGTCGTCGATGGCCGACTGGCCCAGCGCGGTCATGCCGTTTTCCAGCACCTGGTGAATGGCGCTGTTGCCGAAGATCGACATCCACGCCAGCGTGAAACCCAGCGGAATCAGCAGCACGCCGAAGACGAACTCGCGGATGGTGCGACCCCGCGAAATGCGGGCGATGAACAGGCCCACGAACGGCGCCCAGGCAATCCACCAGGCCCAGTAAAACACGGTCCAGCCGCCCAGCCAGCCGTCGACACTCTTGTAGGCGTAGACGTCGAAGCTCTTGGACGGCAACGCGCCCAGGTAGTCGCCGATGTTCTGCACCAGGGTGTTGAGCAGGTGCTGGGTGGGACCGGCGAACAACACGAACAGCAGCAGCGCACAGGCCAGCAGCATGTTGATGTCGGACATGACCCGCACGCCCTTGTCGACCCCGGACACCGCCACCACGATGGCGGCGCCCATCATCAGGGTGATCAGCCCGACCTGCACCCACTGGGTGTGGGCCACGCCGAACAGGTAGTCCAGGCCGGAATTGAGGTGCAGCACGCCAAAGCCCATGTCGGCACCCAGGCCGAAGATGGTGGCGATGATGCCGAAGCCGTCGACCGCATAACCGATCGGGCCGTTGATGCGCTTGCCGATCAGCGGGTACAGCGCCGAGCGCAAGGCCAGCGGCAGGTTATGGCGGTAGGCGAAATAGGCCAGCGCCATACCGACGAAGGCGAACACGCCCCAGCCATGCAGGCCCCAGTGCAGGAACAGCAACTGCATGGCCTGGCGCGCCGAATCCACCGTGCCGGCCTCGCCTTGCGGCGGTTGCAGCATGTGGGTCAACGGTTCGGACACGCAGAAGAAGAACAGCGTGATGCTGATGCCAGCGGCGAACAGCATGCCGGCCCAGGACAGGTAGCTGAATTCGGGCTCGTCGTGGTCGGCACCGAGCTTGATCTTGCCGTAGCCAGACAAGGCGGTGACCACCACGAAGACCAGATACAGCGTCATGACCAGCATGTAGTACCAGCCGACGGTTTCGGCCGCCCAGGTCTGCGCCGCCAGCAACCATTGGCCGCTGGCCTCGGGGAAGCTGATGACGATGATGCCGAATATGAGGATGAAACTGGCCGCGAAATAAAACACCGGCGCATTCATGCGCACCGGGCCATTACCGGCAGGGGTGAGGGTATTCATGCGCGATACGCCTCCAGCGTCCGTAAAACACGGGTCAGACATGGGCAGGACAAGGGCATTGCCTCCTTTTGGGAGCGGGCAGCGGACCACCGTTCAAGATTGATTGAACGTTCAATTTAAACATGAAAGCGCCCGCGATGACGAATCGCAGGCGGTGTGCCGGGGGTTGGAGCAGGCGTAAGACGCACGCGACGGACGGATCGTTCCGTAATGGGGCGGTGATTACAGAGCCGCTGTAGGAGCGCGCTTGCCGGTATGCCGGACCACCGCGACCGAGTGCGTAGCGCTCGCAAAATTTGCGAAACGCCACAAATGCTGAACTGTGGACGCATTCAAAATTTATGAAACGCTGAAATTTTACGACTGCTAACGCAGCCGGTCGCGGGCAAGCGCGCTCCTACAGCCGGAGGGGGCTGAGCGCAGGCGGCGCGCGCCTTACTTCTGGGTGCCGTCGTCGGTCTGCAGCAGATTGGCCTGGGTCAGGTTGCTGCCGGCCGGCACGCTGCGGGTCAGCCAGACGTTGCCGCCGATGGTCGAGCCCTTGCCGATGGTGATGCGCCCCAGGATGGTCGCACCGGCGTAGATCACCACATCGTCTTCGACGATCGGGTGACGGGCCTGGCCCTTGTGCAGGTTGCCGTTTTCATCGGCCGGAAAACGCTTGGCACCCAGGGTCACGGCCTGGTAGATGCGCACCCGCTCGCCGATGATTGCGGTTTCGCCGATGACCACGCCGGTGCCGTGGTCGATGAAGAAGCTCGGCCCGATCTGCGCGCCAGGGTGCAGGTCGATGCCGGTGTCGGAGTGCGCGATTTCCGCGCTGATACGCGCCAGCAACGGCAGGCCGGCACGGTACAGATGGTGCGCCAGGCGATGGTGAATGATCGCCAGGATGCCCGGGTAGCACAGCAACACCTCGTCGACACTGCGCGCCGCCGGGTCACCCTGGTAGGCGGCCAGCACGTCGGTGTCGAGCAACCGGCGAATGCCCGGCAGGGCAATGGCAAAGTCCTGGATGATCTGCAGCGCTCGCTGGTCGATGCCTTCGACCGACGTGCCCTGCTGCTGGGCCACATAACGCAGCTCCAGTCGCGCCTGGGCCAGCAGCGCGTTGAGGGCGACGTCCAGGGTATGGCCGACGTAGAAGTCTTCGCTTTCTTCGCGCAGGTCGACCGGCCCCAGGCGCATGGGAAACAACGCCCCGGTCAGCGCCTCGATGATGTCGCTCATGGCCGCGCGCGACGGCAGTTCGCGCCCGCCATGTTCGCCGCTGACCCGCCGGTTACGGGTACGCCAGTCGTCACGCGCCTCGCGCAACTGGCCGACGATACGCTGCAATTGCCAGTGGCTGGAGCGGCCGTCGCCAGTGCCTTGTGGGATATCGCTCACGCTGAACTCTCCTGAGTCGTCAAGGGGGCGCGATCGCGTTTATGCGGCCGCCTGCCTGCCACTCTACGGCAAACAATTGCGTAGAAAAAATACCCGTTTACGCAAGACCTGGCCGACAACGGCATAAGCGTGCGCCGGTTGCCGTGTATCACACCTGTGCCTATAGTCGAGCGACTCTCCACAGGAACGTCTTTATCCACATGCTCACTAAACAGCTCGCCCGCTTCGCGCGCCTGGACCTGATCGGCGCCCCTACTGCCCTGGAAAAGCTCGAACGCCTGTCGGCCTGGGTCGGGCGCGACATCTATGTCAAGCGTGACGACACCACCGCCCTGGCGCTGGGCGGCAACAAGGTGCGCAAGCTCGAATACCTGGCCGCCGATGCGCAGGCACAAGGCGCTGACACGCTGATCACGGCGGGCGCCATCCAGTCCAATCATGTGCGCCAGACCGCCGCCCTGGCTGCCCGCCTGGGCCTGGGGTGCGTGGCGCTGCTGGAAAACCCCATCGACAGCGAAGACTCCAACTACTTGCACAACGGCAATCGCCTGCTGCTGGAGCTGTTCGACGCCAAGGTCGAGCGGGTCGAAAACCTCGACAACGCCGACGAGCAATTGCAGGCCCTGGCCGCGCGCCTGCAAAGCAACGGCAAAAAGCCCTATATCGTGCCCATCGGCGGCTCCAGTGCGGTCGGCGCCCTGGGCTACGTGCGTGCCGGCCTTGAGCTGGCCGAGCAGATCGAACGGGTCGGCGAGCCGTTCGCCGCAGTGGTCGTCGCCTCCGGCAGTGCCGGCACCCACGCCGGCCTGGCGCTGGCCATGGCCGAGCGGCATCCACAGCTGCCCTTGATCGGGGTGACCGTCTCGCGCAGCGAGGAGGAGCAGTTGCCCAAGGTCCGGCGGCTGATCGAACGCACCGCCGCACTGCTCGATATCGCCGTGCAGCCGGCCCTTAGAATCAACCTGTGGGACGAGTACCATGCCCCCCGCTACGGCGAGCCCAATGCCGGCACCCTGGCGGCGATCCGGCTGGTGGCCGCCCAGGAAGGCCTGCTGCTGGACCCGGTCTACACCGGCAAGGCCATGGCCGGGCTGCTCGATGGCATCGGTCGGCAGCGCTTCGACGAGGGGCCGATTGTCTTTGTCCACACGGGCGGCGCGCCGGCACTGTTTGCTTATCCACAGCTGTTTTCCGGCTGAGGGCGCAGGCCAGAGCGCTGCACGACGCTTATGCAATAAAGAAATAAAAAACAGAATCCAGTTATTTTTATTTATAAAAAACACGTTCTATAGTGCGCGCGATACGGGCCAGGAGCCGAACAATTCTTTGTTTTTTCCGGCACTTCGCCCGTTTGTGAGAAGTCTCACTCCTGACCGACACGCGCATTCATCAAGGGGCTCGCATGAACATTTCCGCTATCCGTCGTACCGTCCTGTTTTCCGCCCTGAGCCTGGCGCTCGGCACCGGCCTTGCCGGCCAGGCCCTGGCCGGCGAGCAACTGCAGAAAATCAAGGACAGCGGCACGTTGAACGTGGGCCTGGAAGGCACCTATCCGCCTTTCAGCTTCGTTGATGAAAACGGCAAGCTCACCGGCTTCGAGGTCGAGCTGGCCGAAGCGCTGGCCAAGGAGCTGGGGGTCAAGGCCAAGGTGCAGCCGAGCAAGTGGGATGGCATTCTTGCCGCCCTGGAATCGAAGCGCCTGGACATCGTCGTCAACCAGGTGACCATTTCCGAAGAGCGCAAGAAGAAGTACGATTTCTCCACGCCCTACACCGTGTCCGGCATCCAGGCCATGACCAGAAAAGACACCGCCGCCTCGATCAAGACCGCCCAGGACCTGGCCGGCAAGAAAGTAGGCCTGGGCCTGGGCACCAACTATGAGCAATGGCTCAAGGAAAACGTGCCCGGCGCCGTTATCAGAACCTATGACGACGACCCGACCAAGATCCAGGACCTGAGCGTAGGTCGTATCGATGTCATCCTGGTTGACCGTCTTGCGGCCCTGGAAATGCAGCAAAAGACCAAAGACAAGCTGGTCGCAGCCGGTGAGGCCTTCTCGCGCCAGGAGTCCGGTATCGCCCTGCGCAAGGGCGAACCCGAGCTGCTGGCGGCCATCGACGATGCACAGGCCAAGCTGCGCAAAGACGGCACGCTGAAGAAGCTGTCAGAGAAATACTTCGGCACTGACGTTACCCAATGATCCAAGAGAGCCTCAATCTCGCCATCGAGTCGGCGCCCTTTCTGCTCAAGGGCGCTTACTACACCGTCGTACTCAGCCTGGGCGGCATGTTCTTCGGCCTGCTGCTGGGCTTTGCCCTGGCGCTGATGCGCCTGTCGCGGTCGAAGCTGGTGAACTGGACGGCGCGGCTCTACGTGTCATTCTTTCGCGGCACGCCCTTGCTGGTGCAGTTGTTCCTGATCTACTACGGTCTGCCGCAGCTGGGCCTGGAGCTGGACCCGTTGCCGGCGGCGCTGATCGGTTTCTCGCTGAACATGGCCGCCTACGCCTGTGAAATCCTGCGCGCCGCCATCGGCTCGGTGGACCGCGGGCAATGGGAGGCGGCTGCCAGCATCGGCATGACCCGCTGGCAGGCCATGCGCCGGGCGATCCTGCCCCAGGCGGCGCGTACTGCCCTGCCGCCGCTGGGCAACAGCTTCATTTCGCTGGTCAAGGACACCGCGCTGGCCGCCACCATCCAGGTGCCGGAACTGTTCCGCCAGGCACAGCTGATCACCGCGCGCACCTTCGAGATCTTCACCATGTACCTGGCTGCGGCGCTGATCTACTGGGTGCTGGCCACCCTGCTCTCGCACTTTCAGAATCGTCTCGAAGCCCGGGTCAACCGCCATGAACAGGAGTCCTGAGGCATGATCGAAATCAAGGGACTCACCAAGGACTTCAAGGGCATGCCGGTGCTCAAGGGCATCGACTTGCGGGTCGAGGCCGGCGAGGTGGTCGCCATCATCGGCCCCAGCGGCTCAGGCAAGACCACCTTGCTGCGCTGCCTGAACCTGCTCGAAGAGCCCTCCGGCGGCATCTTGCAGGTCGGTGACATCCGCATCGACGGCAACCGCCCGCTGGGGCCGCAACAGGGGCTGATTCGCCAGCTGCGCCAGCAAGTGGGCTTTGTGTTCCAGAACTTCAACCTGTTCCCGCATCGCACCGCCCTGGAAAACGTCATCGAAGGGCCGGTGGTGGTCAAGAAGGTCGCGCCTGAAAAGGCCATTGCCCTGGGCCGGCAGTTGTTGGCCAAGGTGGGCCTGGGCGGCAAGGAAGATGCCTACCCCAAGCGCCTTTCCGGCGGCCAGCAGCAACGGGTGGCGATTGCCCGGGCCCTGGCGATGGAGCCGCAGGTCATCCTCTTCGACGAGCCGACCTCGGCACTGGACCCGGAACTGGTCGGCGAAGTGCTGAGCACCATTCGCGCCCTGGCCACCGAACAGCGCACCATGATCATCGTCACCCACGAGATGAACTTTGCCCGGGATGTAGCCAATCGTGTGGTGTTCATCGACAAGGGCGTCATCGTCGAACAGGGCGAAGCCAAGGCGCTGTTTGCCAACCCCACCCAAGAGCGCACCCGGCAGTTTCTGGAACGCAGTCGTTCCTGAACGCCGCATTCGGTAGGACGGCTGCTTACTGCGCAGTAAACAGCTCCTGCCATTAAGTGTAGGAATTTTCTGAATCGTTCATTTCAAGCTTCACCCGCCCGCCTACTTGTTGACAGCCCCAACTAAAACTCATTAGCTCAGAAAAAACACGTGAGCCGTCTCAAAGGGCTCATTTGGTTTTGTGCCGCTTTTGCACGCCCCTTTATATATTGATCGGCGACTACGCTCGTGACCGAGGCGGGTCTGCCTGTTCCTTTTTAGTTGCACAACTTGAAACGAGCGAGTATCCGGACATGAACCACACTGCTTGCACTGCCGCCCAGGTAAAACTGCCCGTCCCTGTTATTCCCATGGCCTGTCGGCATGGCATCGGTCTGCTGGCTGCATCGCAACTGACGGTGCAGATTCCCGCCTACGAGGCGATGGATGAAGGTGACCTGATCGAGCTGTTCTGGGACGGGTGTTATGTCGCCTCCACCGTCCTGACCCGCGACGACCTCCCGCACCCGGTCGCATTGCGCGTGCCGGAAAGCTTCCTGCAGAACGGCAAGGCCCGAACCTACTACCGGGTTATGAAAGTCGGCGGCACGCCGCTCACCTCGCTGTGCCACAAGCTGTGGGTCAAGCTGGACACTCCCGGCGGACAGCTGCCGGGCTCTTGCGAGGAGGAAAACCAGGGCCTGGCGCCGTTGTCGCTGTCACCTTGCGTGGCCCGCCGCGGCCTGACGCCCAGGCACCTTGAAAGTGGCTTGCCGCTGACCATCGAGCCGTACCTGAACATGGCCTGCCACGATGAAATCACCCTGCGCTGGGGCGACTTGCGGCTGGACCTGCCAGCGCTGCGCGAAGAAGACATCGATCACCCCATCGACCTGATCGTCCCCCCGGCCCTGATTCGCGATGCCATTGAAAGCCAGCCACCGGAAATCACTTACTGCATCATCGACCGGGTCGGCAATCATTCGTACTGGGCACCGCCGCGCACACTAAACCTGCAACTTCTGGACACCCGGGATTGATACGCGCGCAACTACCGTGTAGCCATTCGCCACGCTCAATGACTTGTATCGATGATGCCGAACGCGATACACCGTGTGCCCATAAGTGACCCACAGGGCGCTGCCTGACAGAAAGATAATTGGAAGCGTCTTAAAGTTTCATCCCCACTGCCAAGCGATTGAATGCATTCATCAATGACACCGCCAGGGTCAGGTCACTGACCTGGGCATCGGAAAAGTGTGATGACAAAGGCTCATACAGCTCATCGGGTGCGCCTTTGTCACTGATGTACGTGAGCGTTTCGGCCCAGGCCAGCGCCGCACGCTCACGCGCATCGAACAATTCGCTGATCCGCCAGCCGGCCAGGCAGTCGAGCTTTGCCTGCGGCACCTCGCACTCGCGCAGGGTTTGCGCATGCTTGCCCAGGCAGAACGCACAGCCATTGATCTGCGACACCCGCAAAAACACCAGTTCCAGCAGTGGCAGCGGCAGTGCGCCTTCGACCAGCGCCTTGTTGGTGGCCAGCAGGCCCTGATAGGCGGCCGGCGACAGGGAGGGAAACGGCAGTCTGAGTTGGCTCATGGTGAAACTCCTATGAAAAATAAAGGTTCAGTAACAGGCGAGTTCGCCAAACAACGGCTCCAGGGCCAACCGGGCACGCGCCTCGGCCAGCGCGCTGTCGACCGCATCAGCACCGGACACCAGGCCCTGCAGGTAGCTGAAATGCAGGTCGAACACGCCCAGGGTGTTGAGCACATGGCGCAGGTACGGCGTGAGAAAATCCGGCTGCCGCGCCCATGCGCCCTGGTGAAAGCCACCGGACCCCACCAGTACGTAGGTCGGCCGGTCGCACAGCAGGCCGGTCTTGCCCTGGGGGCCGACGCTGAAGGTGCGGTGAATGCGCAGCACGTAATCGATCCACAGCTTGAGCGCAGCCGGCACGGTGAAGTTGTGCATCGGCGTGGCGATCAGCAGCACATCGCCGCTTTGCAACTCGTTGATCAGCGCTTCGGACACCTCGAACACCGGCGCCTCGGCCGGGGTCAACGTGGTCAGGGCGCGGGCGTAGTCGCACGTCAGCGGCGGTAATGGCCGGGCGCCCAGATCGCGTTCGACCAGCGCCAGCGCCGGTTGCCGCCGGCGCAGGGTGTTGACCAGTTCCAGGGCCAGCCGATAAGCATGGGAAGCCTCGCCCTGGGGACTGGCATTGATCAGCAGGACCTTGTTCATGCGGCGCGCTCCTCGTTCAGACGCTGGGTGAAGTGCATGCCACGGGCCAGCAGGCCCTGGCGAAAATAGAAGCGCTGGGCCAGCGGCATGTGCAGGCCAGTGTCCAGCACCAGGTGCTGACAACCACGGCGGCGCGCCTCGCGGCGCACGGCCTCCAGCACCTGCGCCCCCAGGCCGCTGCGCTGCAGGTCGGGACTGATCACCAGGTCGTCGACATAGATGAAGCGTCCATACAGCAGGTTTTCCAGCTCGCGGTAGCCAGCCAGGCCGACGATGGAGTCACCGTCGTGCACGGCCAGCAAGCGATAGCCCTGATTGATCTGGCGTAGCAGTTGCGTGGTATAGGCCTCGGCGCAAGCCAGGGTCGGACGCAGGACGCGCATCAGCGCGAAACTGGCCGCCAGGCCGGATGGGGCGTCGAGGTGCAAAAAGGTATAGGCCATGAGGTAAGCCGCCATGAAGAGAGCGCTCACTTTAGGCGGCCGATGGCCTAAGCTACAGGGCCAAAAAGTGCATAAAAGACCAGGCCATGTTGACGCCCTTCATTCCGGATCGCAGCCAGACCTCACCGATCTATCGCCAGCTGTACCAGCGCTTTCGCGAATCCATCGCTGACGGCCGCCTGCGCCCTGGCGACCGGGTGCCGGCCGTGCGGGCGCTGGCCGCAGAGCTGAACCTGGCGCGTGGCACCGTGGAGGCGGCTTACCAGTTGCTGATCGGCGAGGGTTACCTGATTGCCCGTGGCGCAGCCGGCACCGTGGTCACGCCGCACCTGCCGGCCCTTGCTGCGGGTGCCGTGCCGTTGTCCGAGCCGGCGACGCCCTTGGCGTCCAGCCATCGCGGTACGCTGCCGCAGGCCCTGCAGATGGGCCTGCCGGCGCTGGATGCCTTTCCGCGCAAGCTGTGGACCCGCCTGGCCGGGCGCCAACTGCGCCAGGCGGGGCTTGAAGGGCTGGTCTATCCCGACCCGCAAGGCCATGCGCCGCTGCGGGCGGCCATTGCCACCTACCTGGGGATTTCACGCGGCATCACCTGCCAGGCCGAACAGGTGTTTGTCTGCGCCGGCTATCGCGCCTGCCTGGACTTGATCGTCCACACATTGATGCAACCCGGTGACCGCTGCTGGCTGGAGGAGCCGGGCTATTTCATGGCACGTCATGCCTTGCAGCACGCCGGCATGGAACTGGTGCCGGTGCCGGTGGACGACCAGGGCCTGGACGTGGCCCAGGGCGTTGAGCGCGCACCGGACGCCCGCTTTGCCGTGGTCACCCCGACCCACCAGAGTCCGCTGGGTGTGTCGCTGTCGTTGCCACGCCGCCTGGCCCTGCTGGACTGGGCCGCCTGTAACCAGCGCTGGATCATCGAGGATGACTACGACAGCGAATACCGCTATCAGGGCAAGCCGCTGCCTGCACTCAAAAGCCTGGACCAGCAAGGCCGCGTGCTTTACACCGGCACCTTCAGCAAAGTGCTGTTTCCCGGCCTGCGCCTGGCCTACCTGGTGGTGCCGGCCGAACAGAGCCAGGCCTTCGCCCGCCAGGCTGACCGACTGCACAACCATTGCCCGCAGCTGCTGCAAGCCACGGTCACGGCGTTTCTCAACGAGGGACATTTTGCCCGGCACCTGAACAGGATGCGCCAGCTCTATGCCCGCCGCCGCCGATGGCTGGTCGACGCACTGCAACAGGCCGCAGGCGAGCGCCTGCACCTCAATCCGCAGGCCGGCGGCATGCATGTACTGGCAGGCCTGCCAGAGGGTGACGACGTCGCAATTGCCCGGCGCGCCAGAGCCCAGGGCCTCTCGATAGAGCCGCTGTCGCAATGGTATCTGCAAGAGACGCCCCGGCAGGGGCTGGTGATGGGCTTTACCAATGTCACCCGTGCCGAACAGGCGTCGGCACTGGCGCAGCGGTTGGCGGGCTGTCTTTAAACAGCCATGGGCGCCGTCAGTGGCGCATGATGCTGATAGCCTTCCAGGCTGAAGTCCGACGGCTCGATCAGCTCCAGCCACTCGGGCTGGTAGACACCGGTTTTGGCAAAGTCCGGCACACGGTCGGAAATGACCAGCTTGGGTGCAGGGAACGGCTCGCGGGTCATCTGCTCGTTGAGCATGTCCAGGTGGTTTTCATACACATGGGCATCGCCGATGAAATAGGTGAACCAGCGCGGCGTGTAGCCGGTCAGGCGCCCGATCAGGCTCAGCAGCGCTGCACCCTCGGTGAGGTTGAACGGCGTGCCCAGCCCCAGGTCGTTGGAGCGGATGTACAGGGTCAGGGAGATTTCCCGGGTCTGCGGGTTGGGGTGCAGCTGGTAGAGCAAATGGCACGGCGGCAAGGCCATTTCATCGAGCTGCGCGCAGTTCCAGCCGTGGAACAGGATGCGCCGGCTGCCGGGGTCGTTGATGATGGTGTCGACGCACTGGCGAATCTGGTCGATGGCCTTGTACAGCACCACGAACGCCTGGCCATCTTCCTCGGCCTCGGCGATCTGCCGATAGCCCTGGGCCAGGGTCTGCTCGATGGCCGCCTGGTTGCTGGCCGGGATGCGCTTGTAGGCCGGCCACTTGCGCCATTGCACGCCGTAGATCTCGCCCAGGTCATCTTCACCCTGGCGAAACGGGTTGTTCAGCCAGTGGGTGTTTTCGTTGGCGTTCTGGTCCCAGACCTTGCAGCCCAGCGCCCGAAATTCAGCGGCGTTGTTGACCCCGCGCAGAAAGCCGACCATCTCGCCGATCGCCGACTTGAACGCCAGGCGCCGAGTGGTAACGGCCGGAAACCCTTCCTGCAGGTCGTAGCGCAACATGGCGCCGGGGAAACTGATGGTGTTCACCCCGGTGCGATTGGCCTGCAAGGTCCCGTGCTTGATCACATGGGCGACCAGTTCCAGATATTGCTTCATTGAATCACCTGCATCGTTGAACCCGCCGGGCTCGCACCCGGCGCTTCAGAATTAAACCGCGGCCTTCTGGGCCTGTGGGGCGCGCTTGTAGGCCAGCCAGATGAGCAGCAGGCCGGCGATGATCATCGGCAGGCTGAGGATCTGGCCCATGGTGACCCAGCCCCAGGCCAGGTAGCCCAGTTGTGCATCGGGCACGCGCACGAACTCCACGATAAAGCGGAAGATCCCGTAGAACAGCGCGAACATGCCGGACACGGCCATGGTCGGGCGCGGCTTGCGCGCAAACAGGTTGAGGATGATGAACAGTGCCACGCCTTCCAGGGCGAACTGGTACAGCTGTGAAGGATGGCGCGCCAGCTGCGCCGGGTCGCTGAACGGCGGGAAGACCATCGCCCACGGCACGTCGGTCGGCTTGCCCCACAGCTCGGCATTGATGAAGTTGCCGATGCGGCCCGCCCCCAGGCCAATTGGCACCAGCGGGGCGACGAAGTCCATGATCTGGAAGAAGCTCTTGCCGTTGCGCCGCCCGAACCACCAGGCGGCAACCATCACCCCGACGAAACCACCGTGGAAGGCCATGCCGCCTTTCCAGACCTCGAAGATCAGCAGCGGGTTGGCAATGTAGTTGGACAGGTCGTAGAACAGCACATAGCCCAGCCGGCCGCCGACGATGACGCCCATGGCCAGCCAGAAAATCAGGTCGGAGAGTTTTTCCTTGGTCCAGGTCGGATCAAAGCTGTTCAGCCGGCGCGAGGCCAGCCACCAGGCGCCTCCGATGCCGACCAGGTACATCAACCCGTACCAGTGGATCTGCAGCGGGCCGAGGGAAACCGCTACCGGGTCAATCTGCGGGTAAGGCAGCATTGCGACTCCTTAATGGGATGCCTTTGCGGCAACGTGATCAGCGGCGCATGTTACCGGAGCGAGGCGTGGGGCTCTAGCCGAGACCGACCGAAGATCGTTACAGTTTCATCTTCCAAAGGAGCAGCGCATGTGTCTGATCGTATTCGCCTGGCGCCCCGGCCACTCACAACCGTTGATCGTAGCGGCCAATCGTGACGAGTTTTACGCCCGCCCCACGCAAGCACTGGCGCAATGGCCGGATGCGCCGCAGGTGTATGCCGGGCGCGACCTGGAGGCCGGTGGCACCTGGCTGGGCGTCACCAGGAACGGACGCTTTGCGGCGCTGACCAATATTCGCCAGCCCGGCCAGACGCAGGGGCTGCGTTCACGAGGCGAACTGGTGGCGGGGTTTCTGACCGGCGAACAGTCGCCCGAGGCCTATATGGCCGAGGTGGCGGATCGAGCACATGAGTACACCGGTTTCAATCTGCTGGTGGGTGATCCTGGTGCGCTGTATTACCTGGGTTCGCGGCAACCGGCGCCACAGCGCCTGAAGGACGGTGTGTACGGCCTGTCCAACGCCGGGCTCGACACGCCCTGGCCCAAGCTGCGCAAGGCCCGGGCCGGGCTGGCCGCCCAGTTGCATGATCCACAGCCGACGACGTTGCTGGCGTTGTTGAGCGATAGCGAACCGGTCGCCGTTGGCGAGCTGCCCGATACCGGGGTGGGCCTGGCGACCGAGACCTTGCTGTCGAGCGTATTCATTGCCAGCGCACATTACGGCACACGGGCCAGCACCGTCCTGATCGTCGAGGCCGACGCACGCCAGCGCCTGGTCGAACGCAGTTTCGGGGTACAGGGGGTGCAATCGGGCGAGGTCGCGCTGGATATACGTATCGGGTAGGAGCGCGCTTGCCGGAATGCCGGACCACCGCGACCGAGTGCGTAGCGCTCGCAAAATCTCGGAAATGCCACAATTTTACGACTGCTAACGCAGCCGGTCGCGGGCAGAGCGCGCTCCTACCGAGCCCCACAAGGGCGTGTCAGTGCCCTTTCACGGAGCCCGGGTTGAGCATCCGCGCCAGTCCCAGGTTGCGCAGGGCCAGTTGCAGCGAGCTGCTGATGACTTGCGGGTTGTCGTTGGTCATCAACTGGGCCAGCAGGTCCTTGGCCATGCTCAGCTTGACCTGGCGCAACATCCACTTCACTTTCGGCAGGTTGGTGGCGTTCATCGACAGGCTGTCGAAGCCCATCGCCATCAGCAGCACGGCCGCCGCCGGATCGCCGGCCATTTCGCCGCAGATGCTGACCGGCTTGCCTTCGGCATGGGCGTCATGCACCACGCTTTGCAGGGCTTGCAGCACCGCCGGGTGCAGGTAGTCGTACAAGTCGGCCACCCGTGGGTTGTTGCGGTCCACAGCCAGCAGGTACTGGGTCAGGTCGTTGGAGCCCACCGAGAGGAAATCCACCTGGCGCGCCAGGTCGCGGGCCTGATACACCGCCGCCGGGACCTCGATCATGACCCCGACCGGCGGCATCGGCACATCGGCGCCTTCGTCGCGTACCTCGCCCCAGGCGCGGTGGATCAGGTGCAGGGCCTCTTCGACCTCATGGGTGCTGGAGATCATTGGCAACAGGATGCGCAGGTTGTTCAGGCCCTCACTGGCCTTGAGCATGGCACGGGTCTGCACCAGGAAGATTTCCGGATGGTCGAGGGTCACGCGGATGCCACGCCAGCCCAGGAACGGGTTTTCTTCCTTGATCGGGAAATACGACAGCGCCTTGTCGCCGCCGATGTCCAGGCTGCGCATGGTCACCGGCAGCGGATGGAAGGCCGACAACTGCTCGCGGTAGATGGCCAGCTGTTCCTTTTCGCTGGGGAAGCGCTGGTTGATCATGAACGGCACTTCGGTGCGGTACAGCCCTACCCCTTCGGCGCCGCGCTGCTGGGCGCGGGCGACATCGGCCAGCAGGCCGGTGTTGACCCACATCGGCATGCGATGGCCGTCCAGCGTCACGCAGGGCAGCTCGCGCAGGGCGTCGAGGTCCTGGGACAGCTGGCGTTCTTCCTCGACCACCACGCCGAACTGCTTGCGCAGGATCTCGCTGGGGTTGGTGTAGACCTCGCCATGATGGCCATCGACGATCAGTTCGATGCCATCGACCTTCGAATACGGGAAATCGACCAGGCCCATGACCGTGGGAATGCCCATGGCCCGAGCCAGGATGGCGACGTGCGAGTTGCCCGAGCCCATCACCGAGACCAGGCCGACCAGCTTGCCTTCAGGCACTTCGCCGAGCATGGCCGGCGACAGTTCTTCACTGACAAGGATGGTGTTGTCGGGGTAGACCAGGGTCTGCTGCCGCGCCTCTTGCAGGTAGGCCAGCAGGCGCCGGCCCAGGTCCTTGACGTCGGAGGCGCGCTCGCGCAGGTAGGCGTCGTCCATCAGCTCGAAACGGTTGACGTGCTCGGTGACCACCGAACGCAGGGCGCCCTGGGCCCACTGGCCGGTCTTGATGACATTGGTGACTTCGCTGCCCAGTGCTGCATCGTCGAGCATCATCAGGTAGACGTCGAACAGCGCACGCTCTTCGGGGCGCAGCTGGGTGGCCAGCTTCTTGGACAGGTTGCGCATGTCGTTGCGCACGCCTTCGAGCGCGTTCTGGAACAGCGCCAGCTCGGCGTCGATGTCGGTAACGGTCTTGTCCGGCACCACTTCAAGGTCGGCCGGCGGCAGCATGACCACCGCCACGCCCACGGCGGCGCCGGGCGAGCCGGCCACACCGACGAACTTGGCTTCCTGGATGCCCTTGCCCTGGCGACCCAGGCCACGGATGGAACCGGTGGCCTCGGCGTGGGCGATAACCCCCGCCAGCTGGGCGCTCATGGTCACCAGGAAGGCTTCTTCACCCTCGTCGAACTGGCGACGCTCTTTCTGCTGGATGACCAGCACGCCCACCACACGGCGGTGGTGGATGATCGGTGTACCGAGGAACGAGGCGTAGCGCTCTTCGCCGGTTTCGGCGAAATAGCGATAGCGAGGGTGCGTGGCGGCGTCTTCGAGGTTCAGCGGTTCTTCGCGGGTGCCGACCAGGCCGACCAGGCCCTCGTTGGGGGCCATGCTGACCTTGCCGATGGAACGCTTGTTCAGGCCTTCGGAGGCCATCAGCACAAAGCGGTTGGACTCGGGGTCCAGCAGATAGACCGAGCAGACCTGGCTGCCCATGGCCTCCTTGACCCGCAGCACAATAATGCCCAACGCCGCCTTGAGATCCTTGGCGGAGTTAACTTCCTGGACGATCTTGCGCAGCGTATTGAGCATGGCTCGGGGTCGAACTCCGTGTCAGTCACGCGCCATCAGGCGCGGGGCAAGCTCTTTGAGGGCGCGCCGATAGACCTCGCGCTTGAATGTCACTACCTGACCCAACGGATACCAATAACTGACCCAGCGCCAGCCATCGAACTCCGGTTTGCCGGTCAAATCCATCCGCACCCGTTGCTCGTTGGAGATCAGGCGCAGGAGAAACCATTTCTGCTTTTGGCCAATGCACAACGGTTGGCTATGCGTACGCACCAACCGCTGTGGCAGACGATAACGCAACCAGCCCCGGGTACAGGCAAGAATCTGCACGTCCTGGCGCTCAAGACCGACTTCTTCATTCAATTCACGGTACAGCGCGTCTTCCGGCGTCTCCTGAGGGTTGATGCCCCCTTGCGGAAACTGCCAGGCGTCTTGGTTGATACGCCGAGCCCACAGGACCTGACCAGAATCGTTTGTCAGAATAATCCCGACATTAGGACGGAAACCATCGGGGTCGATCACGGCAACAACCTCGCAAACGCATGTTGGCGCATTGTTCCACAAAGCCGCTCAAGGCAGCAACGAGGCTTGACACCTTATATGAAGTCTTGTGAAAACCTCATGGTCCCGCAGGCTTTTCCAGTCTTTTCAGTGGGTAACTGCCGATACCCGACGGCTGATGTCATCCCGGCCGGACCACCAGCAAAACCGCCAAGGCGATAAAGCACAGCCCGGCCACTCCGGCGAGCACCTGGCTGAACCGCGCCCGGCCCGACGGGGCGAACAGCCGCATCAGCAGCCAGGCCCAGGCAAAAAGCCCCACGGTGTACAACACGCTGCTCGACAAAATCCAGGCCTGCCCCAGCGACAGGCCCAGTTCATGCACCAGCCGCCCGCCACTGAACGGCAGGATCGCAAGCGCCACGGCCATGGCCAGCCATAGCCACGCCTGTGGACGCTGGATCCGCGCGCCCTGTGCTGGCGCGGTGCCCGCACGCTGGCGCTTGACCCACCCGCCCGCCAGGCCGAGGCCGGCCAGCAACAAGGCCACCAGCGCGGTGACATGCAAGGTCTTGAGGGCGATGACAAGGTTCATGGTGCGGCCTCCTTATAGACTCGACCCGGATGGACTCAACCCAGAAACAGACGATACGCCGGATTGTGTGTCTCGTCCCAGTACCGGTAGCCGATCTGCTCCAGCGCCTGGCCGACCAGGTGCCGCTCTTCTTCAGGCACCACCAGCCCGGCCACCACGCGCCCGTCGGCCGCGCCGTGGTTGCGGTAGTGGAACATCGAGATGGTCCAGCGCCCGCCCAGCTTGTTGAGGAAATTGAACAGCGCCCCCGGCCGCTCCGGGAACTCGAAGCGCAGCACCAGCTCGTCGCTGACCCGCTCCGAATGCCCGCCCACCATGTGGCGGATGTGCAGCTTGGCCAGCTCGTTGTCGGTCAGGTCGACCACCGGAAAGCCCTGTGCGGTCAGGCTGTCGATCAGCGCGTGGCGCGGGTCGCGGTCCGGGTGGGTCTGCACGCCGACGAAGATGTGCGCTTCGCGGTCGGTGTGGTAGCGGTAGTTGAATTCGGTGATCTGGCGCTTGCCAACCGCCTCGCAGAAGGCCTTGAAGCTGCCCGGCCGCTCGGGGATGGTCACCGCGATGATGGCCTCGCGGCCCTCGCCGAGTTCGGCGCGCTCGGCGACATGGCGCAGGCGGTCGAAGTTGACGTTGGCGCCCGAGTCGATGGCCACCAGGGTCTGGCCCTGGACACCGCGCTGCTCGACGTACTTCTTGATGCCCGCCACGCCCAGGGCGCCGGCCGGTTCGGTGATGGAGCGGGTGTCGTCGTAGATGTCCTTGATGGCGGCGCAGATTTCGTCGCTGCTGACGGTGGTGACCTCGTCGACGTAATGACGGCAGACCTCGAAGGTGTGCTGGCCGATCTGCGCCACCGCCACGCCATCGGCGAACAGCCCGACCTGGCTGAGCACCACGCGCTCGCCGGCGGCCATCGCGGCCTGCAGGCAATTGGAGTCGTCCGGCTCGACACCGATGACCTTGATCTGCGGTCGCAGGTACTTCACATAAGCGGCGATGCCGGCGATCAGCCCGCCGCCACCGACCGGCACGAAGATGGCGTCCAGCGGGCCGGGATGCTGGCGCAGGATTTCCATGGCCACCGTGCCCTGGCCGGCGATGGTGTCGGGGTCGTCGTAGGGGTGGATGTAGACTAGGCCCTGTTCGTCAACCAGTTTCAGCGAGTGCGCCAGTGCCTCGGGGAACGAATCGCCGTGCAGCACCACCTGCGCGCCGCGCGAGCGCACGCCCTCGACCTTGATTTCCGGGGTGGTCTTGGGCATCACGATAACGGCCTTGATGCCCAGCTCGCGGGCGGCCAGGGCCAGGCCCTGGGCATGGTTGCCGGCGGAGGCGGTGACCACGCCACAGGCCAGTTGCGCGGGGCTCAGCTGCGCCAGCTTGTTGTAGGCGCCACGGATCTTGAAGGAAAACACCGGCTGCAGGTCTTCGCGCTTGAGCAGCACCTGGTTGCCCAGGCGCTCGGACAGTTGCCGGGCACCGTGCAACGGGGTTTCGATGGCGACGTCGTAGACGCGGGAGGTGAGGATCTTCTTGACGTACTGTTCAAGCATCGTGGCGACATCACTGGCGAAAGGAGCAAGGGCCGAAAGTCTAACCCGTGCCCCGGCGCACGACCATACGAATGACAAGGCTTGCGGGCACCCTTTAGCGGCCCGTGGCCGCTATAATGGCCGCCCTTTCGCATCCCTTGGCACCGTGGAGCCCGCATGACTCAGGATCAACTCAAACAGGCCGTCGCCCAGGCCGCTGTCGACTTCATCCTTCCCAAGCTCGACGACAAGAGCATCGTTGGCGTCGGCACCGGCTCTACCGCCAACTGTTTCATCGATGCGCTGGCCGCGCACAAGGGTGCCTTCGACGGCGCGGTCGCCAGCTCCGAAGCCACCGCCGCACGCCTCAAGGGCCATGGCATTGCGGTGTATGAGCTCAACACGGTCAGCGACCTTGAGTTCTACGTCGATGGCGCCGACGAAAGCGACGAGCACCTGAACCTGATCAAGGGCGGCGGCGCCGCCCTGACCCGCGAGAAGATCGTCGCCGCCGTGGCCAGGACCTTCATCTGCATCGCCGACGGCAGCAAGCTGGTGCCGGTACTGGGCGCCTTCCCGCTGCCGGTCGAAGTCATCCCCATGGCCCGCAGCCACGTGGCCCGGCAACTGGTGAAACTGGGCGGCGACCCGGTCTATCGCGAAGGCGTGCTGACCGACAACGGCAATATCATTCTGGACGTGCACAACCTGAGCATCACCGACCCGGTGCAACTGGAAAGCCAGATCAATGCCATCGTCGGCGTGGTCACCAACGGCCTGTTCGCCGCCCGCCCGGCCGACCTGCTGCTGCTGGGCACCGCCGAAGGGGTGAAAACGCTGACCCGCTGAACCCCGCCTGAACTGGCCCGCGCAGGACCGGCTTTAGCCGGGCATGGCAACGCCACAGGATTTCGCTTCAGCCATTCGCGGCTGAAGCCGCTCCTGCATCGGCTCAGTGGCCACACCATCAGCAAAGATGTTCTGCCTATTCAAGGAAAACGTGTCAGGTGTTCACCAGCACTTACACCTGAAAAGCTTTATCAAGGCTTCTTGAACACATAAAACAGGTTCGGTTCGCTCACCAGGTACAGCACGCCGTCGTCGTCCATGGCGATGCCTTCGGCCTGGGGCACGGTCTTGCTCAGGCCCATGTCGCCCTTTTTCAGCGAGGCGCTGCCCACCGGGCGGCCTTCGGTGTCCAATTCCAGAATCTGTCGGGATTCGTCGGACAGCGCCAGCAGATGGCCGCTGCGTTCGTCGAATTGCAGGCTGGACAGGTCGCGCACGAAGATGCCGGCATCGCGCTTGCGGTTGGAGATCACTTCCAGGGCATTGGGTGTGGCGCTGTTGAGCTTTGGAAAGCCATGCACTTCGATGATCTGCACCGGATCGCGTTCTTTGGCCACGAACAGGCGCTTGCCCTTGGTGTCGTAGGCCAGTCCTTCGAAGCCCTTGTTGTTGCCGGCATCGAAGTTAAGGGTCAGTTGCTCGGCGTGCTCGGCATCCAGGCGCTGGGTGTTGTCGTCGATGTGCACCTGAATCAGGCGCTGGCGACGTTCGTCGCTGATCACATAGACGCCGGGGCTGATGTATTCCACCGCCTCGGCATCACCAAAGCCGACCAGCGCGATGCGGCGCAGGATGCGGCCGTCCAGGCTCAGCTCGACCATTTCGGCATTTTGGTTGGTGACGGTGAACAGGCTCTTGCGGTCCGGGTCGTAGCTCAGGGCCGAGACATCGTCGGCAAGCCCGTCGATGACCTGCCCTTCGATCGTCACCCGGTAATCGTCCAGGCCCATGACAGACGCGGATTGGGACTGCCAGAACAGCGTCCAGTTGAACGCGGCACGCTCGACCACACGAAACTCGCGATTGGCAAAAAACAACAGGGCAATCGACAGCAGCACCACCAGAACCAACAGTTGCAGACGAATAAAGCGACGCATTCCAGCAGCTCGACACAGGAGGGGGCAGCATTAATAACACGCTAATCTGAAGCCAGGCTTAACAATAGCCTTGTGCCAGCAGATCAGTCGTGTCGGCAGGTTTTCCTACTGCTTTTCAAAGACGTAGAAAAGATCAGGTTCACTGACCATGTAGACGGTGCCGTGTTCATCCACGGTGACGCCTTCGGCACGGGGAATGGTGTCTTTCAGACCGTTCACACCACCCAGCAGGGCCATGAAGCTGACCTGGTGGCCCTTCTCGTCCACTTCCAGCAGCAGGTGCGAGTCGGCCGATAACGCCAGCATATGGCCGGTGCGTGGGTCGATCGCCAATGCCGACAGGTTACGCATGTCCAGTGCGCCGCTGTCGAGCGGCTTTCTCTGGCCATTGAGTTGCGCACTGCCATCGCCACTCCAGGCCGACAGCTTGGCCGGGCGCTCTTCGCCCAGCAGCAGTTGCTGGCGCATCGGGTCCCAGGCAATGCCCTCGAACCCCTTGTTCTTTTTCTCTGAAGTGCCCAGGTCGTACTGGCGCGCATCGGCCATGTTCAGCACGGTGGTGCCGGCGTCGACCTTGATGATGCTCAGGTTGTGCTGGCGCTCATCGGTAATGGCCACCAGGCCGTTTTCCAGCACCGCGACCCCCTCGGGGTTGCTCCAGCCGTTGAGCGCGATCTTGCGCAGCACATCGCCTGTCAGGCTCAACTCGACCAGGAACGGATTCTTGCCCATCACCGCGAACAGGGTACGAGTCTGCGGGTTGTAGGCCAGGTCGCTGGCTTCGTCGTCGGCCATGCCCGGCAACACCTTGGCATCGATGGTGACCTTGTAGTCGGGCAGCCAGACACTGGCCTTGCGGTCGGCCTTGCTTTCCAGCGCTTCCTGAATGAACAGCCGGGCACGATCATCCCAGTGCATGGCGAACGCCAGGCCGTAGCCACCCGCCAGCACCAGAGCCAGCCAGGCGTACCAGCGCATGCCCCAGCGCCGTGTCAGCGCAGGCGAAGCCGGCAAGGAAGAGGAAGATGAAGGGATGGCCATGTGCACGCTCCTGATCGGGAAGGACGGGTCAAGTCGGTGCCCCGATCCGTGGGGCAGGCCAAGAGTATCCGGATCGGTTGTGAAAAAAATGCAGTGACCCGAAATAGTTCCCCCCAGGCGCAAAAAACCGCCCGGTGGTCAGTCAGGCGGTTCTTGTAGAACTTGTAGAACAGGGGAGGCTTTAGCGCACGGTGCTTTCGTAACGCGCCTGTCCCACCAGTTCCAGGGCGATGCGGTCGCCCACTTCAAACGGACCGACACCGGCCGGCGTGCCGGTCATGATGATGTCGCCGGCCTGCAGCGAGAAATTGGCGGCCATGTGCTGCAGCATCGGCACGATCGGGTTGAGCATCAGGCTGCTGTTGCCGTCCTGCACGACCTTGTCGTTGATGGTCAGGCGGATGCCGATGTCGGTCAGGTCCGGGAAGGTGTCGGCCGAGACGAACGGTGCAATCACCGCAGCCCCGTCAAAGCACTTGGCCAGCTCCCACGGCAGGCCTTTCTCGCGCAGACGGGTTTGCACGTCGCGCAGGGTCAGGTCCAGGCCGGGGGCAAAGCCGCTGATGGCGTCCAGCACTTCTTCGACCGACGGGTTCTTGCTCAGCGACTTGCCCAGCAGCACCACGATCTCGGCTTCGTAGTGCACGCTGCCACGGTCGGTCGGAATGCTGAAGCTGTCTTCCAGCGGCACCACGCAACTGCCCGGTTTCATGAACAGCAGCGGCTCGGTCGGCACCGGGTTGCCCAGTTCCTTGGCGTGTTCGGCGTAGTTGCGGCCGATGCAGACCACTTTGCCCAGAGGAAAGTGAATGTTCGTTCCGTCGACATATTTATGCTGGTAGCTCATGGGGGCTCCTGAGGTCTGAGGGGGCAGGCGTTCACCCTTGAGGGGCGAAGATTTTACCGGGGTTCATGATGCCATTGGGGTCGAACACGGCCTTGATGGCTTTCATGTATTCGATTTCGGCCGGCGAGCGACTGTACGCCAGATAATCGCGCTTGGTCATCCCCACGCCGTGCTCGGCGGAGATCGAGCCGTTGTACTTCTGCACGATCTCGAACACCCAGGTATTGACCTTCGCGCAGGTTTCGAAAAACACCGCGTTGTCCATGTGCTGGGGCTTGAGGATGTTCAGGTGCAGGTTGCCGTCGCCGATATGGCCATACCACAGCACCTCGAAATCGGGGTAGTGCGCAGCCACGACGGCGTCGATTTCAGCCAGGAAGGCCGGCACCTTGGCGACCGTCACGGAAATATCGTTCTTGTACGGGGTGAAGTGCGAGATGGTTTCGGAGATGTACTCGCGCAGCTTCCACAGGTTGCGCAGCTGTTGCTCGCTCTGGCTCATGACCCCGTCAAGCACCCAGCCCTGCTCGACACAGTGCTCGAAGAGGGCCAGCGCCTGGTCGGCAAGCGCTTCATCGACCGCTTCGAACTCCAGCAGCGCATAGAACGGGCACGGCGTGTCGAACGGCGCCGGCACATCGCCACGCGCCAGCACCCTGGCCATCGAGGCATGGGAAAAGAATTCGAAGGCGGTCAGGTCCAGCTTGCCGTGGAAGGCATGCAGCACCGGCATGATCGAGGCCACGTCGGCCGCGCCCAGCACCATCGCGGTCAGGTTCTTCGGTGCCCGGTCCAGGCGCATGGTGGCCTCGACCACAAAGCCCAGCGTGCCTTCGGCGCCGATGAACAGCTGGCGCAGGTCGTAGCCGGTGGCGTTCTTGAGCAGGTCCTTGTTCAGCTCCAGCAGGTCGCCCTTGCCGGTCACCACCTTCAGGCCCGCCACCCAGTTGCGGGTCATGCCATAGCGAATGACCTTGATCCCGCCGGCATTGGTGCCGATATTGCCACCAATCTGGCTGGAGCCGGACGAGGCAAAATCCACCGGGTAATACAGCCCGTGCTCGGCCGCCAGGTCCTGCAACTGGCGGGTAATCACCCCCGGCTGGCAGACCACGGTGCGGTCGGTCAGGTTGACGTCCAGCACCTGGTTCATGGCGTCGAACGACACCACCAGCTCGCCATTGGCCGCCACGGCCGCCGCCGACAACCCGGTGCGCCCGCCCGACGGCACCAGCCCCACACGGTGCTCATTGGCCCAGCGCACGATGGCCTGGACGTGCTCGACGGTGCGGGGCAGCACGACGGCCAACGGCGCAGGAATAAACTGCCGGGTCCAGTCCTTGCCGTAGGTTTCAAGCGAGGGGGCGTCGGTCAGCACTCTGGCGGGCGCGACAAGCGCTGCCAGTTCATCGATCAGGGCACGCTGGGTCATCACTGAACTCTCGCAGATTTCATGGCAATCCTGAGAACCATTCACGTTGTGAAATGGGGTTTCGCGGGGTGCTTATGCTAGCATACGACGCCCAGTTGCCATTATGCGACGCGCCCTCAGCGGGTCCATCCATGGTCAATGATGCCCCCATGCCATTTTTCCGGGATACAGGTTTACGCAGATGAGCAAGACTTCCCTCGACAAGAGCAAGATCAAGTTCCTTCTTCTCGAAGGTGTCCACCAGTCCGCAGTCGACGTACTCAAGGCCGCTGGTTATACCAGCATCGAGTACCACACCAAGTCACTGCCGGAAGCCGAGCTCAAGGAAAAGATCGCCGATGCCCATTTCATTGGCATCCGCTCGCGCACCCAACTGACCGAAGAACTTTTCGATTGCGCGAAAAAACTGGTCGCAGTGGGCTGCTTCTGCATCGGTACCAACCAGGTTGACCTGGACGCCGCCCGCCAGCGCGGTATCGCGGTGTTCAACGCCCCTTATTCCAACACCCGCTCGGTGGCCGAACTGGTGCTGGCCGAAGCCATTCTGCTGCTGCGCGGCATCCCCGAGAAGAACGCCTCGTGCCACCGTGGTGGCTGGATCAAGAGCGCGGCCAACTCCTTCGAGATCCGTGGCAAGAAGCTGGGCATCATCGGCTACGGCTCGATCGGCACGCAGCTGTCGGTCCTGGCCGAAGGCCTGGGCATGCAGGTGTACTTCTACGACACCGTGACCAAGCTGCCGCTGGGCAACGCCACGCAGGTCAACAACCTGAACGAACTGCTGGGCATGTCCGACATCGTCACCCTGCACGTGCCGGAAACCGCTGCCACCCAGTGGATGATCGGCGAGAAGGAAATCCGCGCCATCAAGAAGGGCGGCATCCTGATCAACGCCGCCCGCGGCACCGTGGTCGAGCTGGATGCCCTGGCCGAGGCCATCAAGGACAAGCACCTGATCGGCGCGGCCATCGACGTGTTCCCGGTCGAGCCACGCTCGAACGACGACATCTTCGAAAGCCCGCTGCGTAGCCTGGACAACGTGATCCTGACCCCGCACATCGGTGGTTCCACCGCCGAGGCCCAGGCCAACATCGGCCTGGAAGTGGCCGAGAAACTGGTCAAGTACAGCGACAACGGCACCTCCGTGTCGTCGGTCAACTTCCCTGAAGTGGCCCTGCCGGCCCACCCGGGCAAGCACCGCCTGCTGCACATCCACGAAAACATCCCTGGCGTGCTCAGCGAGATCAACAAGGTCTTCGCCGAAAACGGCATCAACATCTCCGGTCAGTTCCTGCAGACCAACGAGAAGGTTGGCTATGTGGTGATCGACGTCGACGCCGAGTACTCGGACCTGGCGCAGGAAAAACTGCAACAGGTCAAAGGCACCATCCGTAGCCGCGTGCTGTTCTAAGCCGCGCGGCTGCAATAAAAAGGAGACCTTCGGGTCTCCTTTTTTGTGGGCGGCGGCGTCAGCAGTCGTAAATCTGTGGCGTTTTCGAGATTTCCGCGAGCGCTTCGCGCCCGGTCGCCGGCAAGCCGCCTCCCACATTGCCCTGCTCTGGCACGCTATCTACAGGTCACCCAGCACATCATCGCCCCGGCGCCGGAACCAGCCGGTCAGGGACAAGCGGTCGCGGCACGCAGGCAGCACCTCATGCGGCACTTCGCCGGAGAGAAACACCACCAGGCAACCGCCGACCGGGTCCACATCATGGGGCCGATCATCGCTCAGGTACATGCGCAGCTGCCCACCCTGCCCGGCCTGCCAGTCGGGGTTGAGGTACAGCACCGCTGAGACCATGCGCCGGTCGTCGTCGCGAAAGCGGTCCAGGTGGCGACGGTAAAAGGCGCCGGGCGGGTACTGGGCAAAATGGCTTTCGAAGTCTTCCAGCCCCAGGAACAGCCCACGATTGAGCGCCATGCGCAGGCTGTCCATGATCTGCAGGTAGTGGTCACAGACCTCGACCTGGCCCGGCTCCAGCCACTGGATACGGTCGCCGCGGACCTTTTCGCGCACTTCCTGGGCCGGCCCCCGCCCGACGGCGGCTGGCTCCAGCTCACCGGCAGCCGCGCGCCTGCGGCACTCGGCCGCCAGGGCGCCGGTCAGCGCATCGGGCACAAAGACGCTTTGCTGCGACCAGCCCTGGGCGACCAGGTCGTCAACGATGCGCAGCAATACGGGGTGATCGGGGGTCATTTGCATGGCGTGCATAGTATCCACAAGCCTGACGGACCGACAGCGGCGCCTGCGTGGATGACTGCTTTATTGTTCAAGGCAGTCACGCCTCGACAAAGCCCCGCCAACACCCGGACAATAGCCCTCTGCCGACAGGAGTCCCGAATGCGTCGTTTGTGTGTTGTGCTGTTGATGTTGTGCGCGCTGCCTGCCTGGGCAGACGGCTTCGACCAGTTATACAAGGCGGCCGGCTGGCAACAGCAGCGGGCGCATTTCAACGACGCCCTCAAGGCGGCGCAGCAGCGCTATAGCGCCAACCTGCCGCCGGCGGTGTTCCAGGCCCTGGTCAATAACAGTAACCAGCGCTTTGCCCCGCAGGCGGTCGACCAGCGCGCCGAACAGCGCCTGCGCGAAAGCCTCAAGGACCCGGCCCCGGCGCTGCAATTCTTCCAGTCGCCGCTGGGCCGCAAGATCGTCGAGGCCGAACTGACCGCCACCCGCGCCGACCAGTTGGCCAAACACACCCAGGGCCTGCCGGTGATCCAGGCCGATGCGACCCGCCAGTTGTTGATCGGCCACCTAGCCCAGGCGCTGCCGGCCAAGCAGGCCGGCGCCGAAGTCAGCCTGGCGCTGGCCGGCGTTGCCGCCGACAGCCTGAGCCAGATGATTCCCGGCCTGCTTGGCGGCGGCCAGGCCCAGGGCATGCTCGAAGGCCAGCGCGAGCGGCTGATGGCGCAGATCGAGGCCGACCTGCACAACACCTTGTTGTACGTGTACCGCGACCTGTCGAACCCGGAGCTGGAAGAGTTCGCCAGCTTCGCCGAATCGACCGAAGGCCGCGCGTATTACCAGGCTGCCCTGGCCGCGATCCGCGCCGGCCTGGCGGTCGGCCAGAGCAATTCGAGCCTGGCGCCGTAACCACAGCGCTGCCACCCGGCAAACACCGGACTGCCTGGCAGCCGCCGCGCGCTTATCAAAAAAACCTACTGATTTATTGGCTATTAGATTCGCCGCTTGTAGGAGCGCGCTTGCCCGCGACCGAGTGCGTTAGCAGTCGTAAAATTGTGGCGTTTCGCAGATTTCGAATGTGTTCACAACTGTAAATTTGTGGCGTTTCGTAGATTTCGAATGTGTTCACAACTGTAAATTTGTGGCGTTTCGCAGATTTTGCGAGCGCTGCGCACTCGGTCGCGGGCAGAGCGCGCTCCTACAAGCGCAGCTTCGGATCTTGTATACGGCCATTCAGGAACTCGAAATACCGCGCGCGCAGTTCCGGCACTTCATTGGCCAGGTGATGCCGGGCCTCGCGCAGCATCAGGATCTGCGGCTGGCTGAATTTTTCGTTGAGCACGCCCAGGTTGTGGCTCCAGTCGACGGTCATGTCCGCCTCGCCCTGCACGATCAACGGCGTGCGCGGGCTGCGCGGGGCGTTTTCGATGTGCACGATCCAGCGCGCCAGGGCGCCGACCCAGGCGGTGGGCAAGCGCTTGGGTTGCAGCGGGTCGGCCAGCAGGAACGGCAGGAAGGCCGGCGCGTTGGAGTTCTCGGTAAAGCGCCGGTTGATGCCATTGACGAACGGGCGCAGCAGGTAATAGCTGGCCTTGGACCAGCCCCAGGCGCGCGGACGGACCAGCGGCGACAGCAGGATCACCTGGCCCTGGGCCGGACTGTCGGTGCCGCGGTGCAGCACATGATCGACCACGATCGCCCCGCCGGTGCTCTGCCCGCACAGATGCCACGGCTGCGGCAGGTTCAGGGCCTCGGCCTCGACCAGCAGGCGCTGCAACACGGTCTGGTACTCGGCGAAATCGCCAATGCTGGCGCGGCTGCCGCTGGACAACCCGTGCCCCGGCAGGTCGCAGGAGATCACCGCGAAATGCTGTGCCAGCGCCCACTCGACCACATGCCGGTACAGGCCCATGTGGTCATAGAAGCCGTGCATCAGGATCAGCGTGGCCACCGGTCGCTCGGGGCGCCAGACCTGGCCGACGATCTCGTAGCCGGCCACGTCCAGGCGCCCCAGCCAGCTGCGCACAACGTGTTCGCCGCCCAGAGCGCCCAGGCTGTAGAAGCGCTGGTAGGCCTGGCCGTCGGGCGACAGCGCGTCGCTGGCGTGCAGGGGCGCCAGCTGGGCGCGCAAGTGCTCGTAGTTGAAGGTGTCGGACATCGGGCATCCATAAGGATCAGGTAAAACACAGGCTCGATCTTCGGCTGTCTGCCAGGCGCTGGCAAGCGGCTGCGTCACAAACCGACCCGCCTCTACACAGCCTGCAAGCAAGCCTGTAGCCTGCGCTGTTGCCCATGCCCTCACCGAGATACCGGATGAAACGCCGTCTTCGCATTGTCGCCATGACCCTCGGCGTCCTCCTGGCGCTGCTCGCCGCCGCAGCGGCCTGGTATGTGCACAGCAAGCAACCGGTGCGCCAGGGCGAGCAGTCGCTCAAGGGGCTGCAGGCACCGGTGAGTGTGCGCTACGACGAACGCGGCGTGCCGCACATTCGTGCGCACAACCAGGCCGACCTGTACCGGGCGCTGGGCTATGTGCAGGCGCAGGACCGGCTGTTCCAGATGGAAATGCTCCGTCGCCTGGCACGCGGCGAGCTGGCCGAGGTACTGGGTCCCAGGCTGATCGATACCGACAAGCTGTTTCGCAACCTGCGCATTGGCGAGCACGCCGACGCCTATGTCGCACGCCAGGATCGCAACACGCCCAGTTGGCAGGCGTTGCAGCACTATCTGGACGGCATCAACCAGTATCAGGACAACCACCCTCGCCCGCTGGAGTTCGACCTGCTGGGCATTACGCCACGGCCTTTCACCGCCGAAGACACGCTGAGCATCGGTGGCTACCTGGCCTACAGCTTTGCTGCTGCCTTTCGCACCGAGCCGTTGCTGACCTATGTGCGCGACGAACTGGGCGCCGACTACCTCAAGGTGTTCGACCTGGACTGGCACCCCGATGGCGTGCTCGACGCCGGCCCGGCCCTGAGCCAGACCGACTGGCAGGGCCTGGGCGCCCTGGCGCAGTTGAGCCAGCAGGCCTTGCAGGACGCCGGCCTGCCGCAGTTCGAAGGCAGCAATGCCTGGGCCATCGCTGGCCGCCGCACACGCAGCGGCAAACCCTTGCTGGCAGGCGACCCGCACATTCGCTTCTCGGTGCCGGCGGTGTGGTACGAGGCGCACCTGTCGGCGCCGGACTTCGAGCTATACGGCCATTACCAGCCGCTCAACCCGTTCGCCTTTCTGGGCCATAACCTGGACTTCGGCTGGAGCCTGACCATGTTCCAGAACGACGACCTGGACCTGATCGTCGAAAAAACCAACCCCGACAACCCCGAGCAGGTCTGGTATCAGGGCCGCTGGGTGGACATGACTCGCAGCGAGCAGCAGATCGCGGTCAAGGGCCAGGCGCCCGTCAGCCTGACCCTGCGCCGCTCGCCCCACGGGCCGATCGTCAACGACGCCCTGGGCCGCAATGCCGGCAGCACGCCGGTGGCCATGTGGTGGGCGTTTCTGGAGACCGACAACCCGCTGCTCGACGGTTTCTATGAAGCCAACCGCGCCGACACCCTGGCCAAGATGCGCAGCGCCGCCGAGAAGATCCAGGCGCCAGGGCTGAACATCGTCTGGGCCAACGCCGCCGGCGACATCGGCTGGTGGGCCACTGGCCAGTTGCCGATACGACCGGCGGGCGTCAACCCGGCCTTCCTGCTCGACGGCAGTACCGACCAGGCCGACAAGCCGGGCTTCTACCCGTTCAGCGCCAACCCGCAGGAAGAAAATCCGGCGCGCGGCTATATCCTGTCGGCCAACGTCCAGCCCTTGTCGCCAGCCGGCCTCGAAATCCCGGGCTACTACAACCCACCCGAGCGTGGCCAGCAGCTTGATCGCCAGCTGCGCGACCCGGCCATCAAATGGGACCTGGCGTCGAGCCAGGCACTGCAACTGGGCACCCGTACCGATTATGCACGCAGCATCCTCAAGCCCTTGTTGCCGGTGCTGCGCCAAGTGGTCAGCGACCATGGCGAACAGCAGTGGGTCGAGAAAATGGCCGACTGGTCGGGTGACTACACGCTGGACTCGGTCGCGGCCACGCTGTTCAACCAGTTTCTGTATGACCTGGCGGACAAGACCTTCCGCGATGAGCTGGGCGACGCCCTGTTCGATACGTTGCTGTCGACCCGCGCATTCGATTCGGCCTTGCCGCGCCTGGCCGCCGAGGCCGACTCGCCGTGGTGGGACAATCGCGGCTCACCGCTGACCGAAACCCGCACCGACACCGTACGGGCAGCCTGGCGCGCCAGCATCAACCACCTCACGGCCCTGTACGGCCCGGACCCCAGGCAATGGCAGTGGGGCAAGGTTCATACGCTGACCCACGCCCACCCGCTGGGGGCGCAAAAACCGCTGGACCGGCTGCTCAACGTCGGTCCCTTCCCGGCGCCGGGCACGCATGAAGTGCCCAACAACCAGTCGTCACGCCTGAGCCCTGCGCCGTGGCCGGTGAACTACGGCCCCTCGACCCGGCGCCTGATCGACTTTGCCGACCCGGCCCACGCCCTGGGCATCAGCCCGGTGGGCCAGAGCGGCGTGCCGTTCGATACGCACTATGCCGACCAGGCCGAGGCGTACCTACGCGGCGAGTACAGACCGCAGCACATGAGCGAAGCAGACGTGGCGGCGCACAGCCAGGGGGAGTTGCGGCTGCTGCCGTAGGAGCGCGCTTGCCCGCGACCGGCTGCGTTAGCAGTCGTAAATTTTCAGCGTTTCGCAGATTCTGCGGATGTATTCGCAGTCGTAAATTTGTGGCGTTTCATCAATTTTGCGACCGCTACGCGCTCGGTCGCGGGCAAGCGCGCTCCTACAGAGGTCCAGCGCCAGGGACTTGCGGTCGACGCGCATCGGGCGGTCCTGCAACGGACGCACGAGGTCGTCGGCGGCGTCCATCAGGGTGTAAAGGTCAGTACCGATAGTGCCCGAGCCGACAATCGCGACTTTGAGTTCCTGAGGGGTATCAGGGGTCCTGCATGGGCTCCGTAACGGCGGGCATCCCTGCGCGCCTCAAGGGTCAGGAAGTCTGTCCGAGCGCGGCGGCGCGGGCCTGGGATTTCTTTTCCAACTGGGTGTAGACGATCCAGGTCAGCGCCACCCCGCACAGCATCACCGCCGACAGGAAATACAACCCCGACGACAGCGTGCCGGTGTACTCCTTGAGCGCACCGATGCCGAACGGGCCGATGTAGCCGCCCAGGTTGCCGAACGAGTTAATCAGCGCAATGCCCGCAGCCGCACTGGCGCCGGACAGAAAGCGCCCCGGCAGCACCCAGAAGATCGCCGTCACCGAGAACAGGCTGAAGGCCGTCAGGCACAAGGCCGCCAGTTGCCAGACCGGGATGCCCAGCCAGGCGCTGAGGAACAGGCCCGAGGCACCGAGGATGTAGAGCACGGTGAGGTGCCCGTAGCGGTCGTTGAGGCGGTCGGAACTGCGCGGCACCAACAGCAGGCCCAGCACGCCGAAGACATAGGGAATCGACGAGATGAAACCGGTGGTCAGGTCGCTGCCGCCAAACTGGTGCACCAGGGTCGGCAACCACAGGCTCAGCCCGTAGGTGCTCAGGGTGCTGGGCAGGTACAGCAGCGCCAGGATCAGCACACGGCGATCGGCCAGGGCACGCAGCGGGTTGGTATGGTCGGTCTGGCCGTACTCGGCGCGGTCTTTCTCCAGTTCGCCCAGCAGCCAATGACGGTCGGCCTCGGCCAGCCAGCGGGCATCCTTGGGCGTGTCGGGCAGAATCTTCAGGGTCGGCCAGGCCAGCAGCACCGCCGGCACCCCGATGACGATGAACAGCCACTGCCAGCCGGCCAGGCCAAAGATGCCGTTCATGCCCAGCAGCCAGCCGGCCAGGGGCCCGGTGACCATCAGCGCAATAGGCTGCGAGAGAATGAAGAAGCCCAGCACCTTGCCGCGATGGCGCACCGGAAACCAGCGGGTAATGTAATACAGCACGCCCGGGAAGAAGCCGGCCTCGGCCGCCCCCAGCAGAAAGCGCATCACATAGAAGCTGTAGGCACCCTGCACGAAGGCCATGCCGATGGTGATCAGCCCCCAGGTGATCAGGATCCGGGCAAACCAGCGCCGCGCCCCGAACCGCTCCAGCAACAGGTTGCTGGGCACCTCGAAGATGAAATAGCCAATGAAGAACAACCCGGCACCGAAGCCATAGGCCATGTCGCTCAGGCCCAGGTCGGCGTTCATGTGCAATTTGGCAAAGCCGACAGCGGAGCGGTCGATGAACGCGACCAGGTACAGCAGGATCAGGAACGGAATCAACCTGAGCGTGAGCCTGCGAATGATCCGAGCTTCCGGATTCATAGGTGTTCTCCATTGTTTTTGTTATGGATGGATGAGCCCTGATTAATCTGACCAATCACCGCCGTACAGGCCGGGGAAAGCCGGATAAACCCAGTGATTCGGACAATATAGTAATACTATTTAGCTCGCAACCATTTGAAACGCCCTTAATCTGGTGTATGTTTCGGTCACAGCATTCAAATAGTCATACAATAAGAGTTGCCTGATCATGACCGATAAAAAGATCCCACTGCGCTCCGCCCAATGGTTCGGTACCGCCGACAAGAACGGCTTCATGTACCGCAGCTGGATGAAAAACCAAGGCATCCCGGACCACGAATTCCAGGGCAAGCCGATCATCGGTATCTGCAACACCTGGTCGGAACTGACCCCGTGCAACGCACATTTCCGCAAGATCGCCGAACATGTGAAGAAAGGCGTGCTGGAAGCTGGCGGCTTCCCGGTGGAATTCCCGGTGTTCTCCAGCGGCGAATCCAACCTGCGCCCCACGGCCATGCTGACCCGCAACCTGGCGAGCATGGACGTCGAGGAAGCCATTCGCGGTAACCCGGTGGACGCCGTGGTGCTGCTCACCGGTTGTGACAAGACCACGCCGGCCCTGCTGATGGGGGCCGCCAGTTGCGACGTGCCGGCCATCGTGGTCACCGGCGGGCCGATGCTCAACGGCAAGCACAACGGCAAGGACATCGGCTCCGGTACCGTGGTCTGGCAGATGCATGAAGCCTATAAGGGCGGGCAGATCAGCCTCGACGAGTTCCTGTCGGCCGAAGCCGGCATGTCGCGCTCGGCCGGCACCTGCAACACCATGGGCACCGCCTCGACCATGGCCTGCATGGCCGAAGCACTGGGCACCTCGTTGCCGCACAACGCCGCCATCCCGGCGGTCGACTCGCGCCGCTATGTGCTGGCACACCTGTCAGGCATGCGCATCGTCGACATGGTCCGCGAAGACCTGCGTCTGTCGAAGATCCTTACCAAGGCCGCGTTCGAGAACGCCATCAAGGTCAATGCCGCCATTGGTGGCTCGACCAACGCAGTCATCCACCTCAAGGCCATTGCCGGGCGCATCGGCGTCGAGCTGGACCTGGAAGACTGGACCCGTGTCGGGCGCGGCACGCCGACCCTGGTCGACCTGCAGCCGTCCGGGCGATTTCTGATGGAAGAGTTCTACTATGCCGGTGGCCTGCCGGCAGTGATCCGCCGCCTGGGTGAAAACGGCCTGCTGCCCAACCCCGACGCACTGACCGCCAATGGCAAGAGCCTCTGGCAGAACTGCCAGGCCTCACCGCAGTACAACGACGAAGTGATCCGTCCGATCGACAACCCGCTGGTGCCCGACGGCGGCCTGTGCATCCTGCGCGGCAACCTGGCGCCACGCGGCGCGGTGGTCAAGCCGTCGGCCGCCACGCCGGCGCTGATGCAGCATCGCGGCCGCGCCGTGGTGTTCGAGAACTTCGACGATTACAAGGCGCGCATCGCCGACCCGGACCTGGACGTCGACGAAACCTGCGTGCTGGTGCTCAAGAACGCCGGCCCCAAGGGCTACCCGGGTATGGCCGAGGTCGGCAACATGGGCCTGCCGCCCAAGGTGCTGGCCAAGGGCGTGACCGACATGGTGCGTATTTCCGACGCCCGCATGAGCGGCACCGCCTACGGCACGGTGGTGTTGCACGTGGCCCCGGAAGCGGCGGCCGGTGGCCCGCTGGCGGCGGTGCACAACGGTGACTTCATCGAACTCGACTGCCTGACCGGCCGCCTGCACCTGGACATCAGCGACGAAGAACTGCAAGGCCGCCTGCTCGACCTCAAGCCCGACACCTCGGCCAAGATATTCTCCAGCGGCTACAGCCGGCTGTACGTCGACCATGTGCTGCAGGCCGACGAAGGCTGCGACTTCGACTTTCTGGTGGGCTGCCGTGGCTCGGAGGTGCCGCGACATTCACATTGACCCACGTCCACCGGGCTGGAGCGCAGCAGGACCTACCCTGTGTCACTGACAGCGTGCCGCCTTGGCGGAACGCTGTAGCGCAGCAAACACTGGACCTGTGGGAGGCGGCTTGTTCTGGCTGATGCAGTCCACGCCGCACAGCGAGTTCTTCAACACCCTGGCCGGGGTGCGGCGCATTCTGGAACCGGAGATTGTCGCCCTGGCCGCCCGCCACGCCTCGCGGGTGCAAGTGGACGACACCCGCGTGGCACTCGATACCGTCATGAATGTCCTGACTCCGCTGTAGGAGCGCGGGGGCGGCCATCCGTCTTGCCCGCGACCGAGTGCGTTAGCAGTCGTAAATTTGTGGCGTTTCGTAGATTTAAGGTCGTAAATTTGTGGCGTTTCATCAATTTTGCGAGCGCTACGCACTCGGTCGCGGGCAAGCGCGCTCCTACTGCGTTCCAATCAGTTCTGCGCCTTGGCGTGGCGGCTATGCGCTTGTCCATACAGCGTTGGCTCAAAGCCCGACAATCCCCCCCGGCGCCAGCGGCTCGTCATCCTGCACGATGCCGGTGCGAAGCGCGGCGCCGAATTCCGGGATCTCGATTTCGAAGGTGTCGCCTGGCTGCGGCTTGATTGCGTCGGCGAACGACAGCGTGGCAGTGCCGAAAAAGTGCACGTGCACATCTCCCGGGCGCAGGAACTGGCGGTACTTGAAGTGGTGGTATTCAAGGTTTTCCAGGCTGTGGCACATGTTCTGTTCGCCGCTGAGAAATTCCTTTTCCCACAGCACTTCACCATTGCGATGAATGCGGCTGGTGCCGACCAGGTTTGCCGGCAGCGCGCCGATGCGCAATTCCGGGCCATAGGCACAGAACCGCAGCTTGGAATGGGCCAGGTACAGGTAGCTGCGCCGCTCCAGCACATGGTCAGACAGCTCGTTGCCCAGCGCATAGCCCAGGCGGTACGGTTTGCTGTCCGGGCCGATCACATACAGGCCGACCAGTTCGGGTTCCTCGCCGACGTCTTCGGCAAAGGTGGGCAATGGAAAGTCGGCGCCGGGGCGCAGCACGATGCTGCCGTCGCCTTTGTAGAACCACTCCGGCTGCGCGCCCACCTGCCCGGCTCCCGGCTTGCCGCCCTCCACGCCCCAGCGAAACATCCGCGCCGTGTCGGTCAGGGTCGCTTCATCCTGGTCCTTTTTCTGGTGCATCTTGTCGCGGGTGTCGGCGCTGCCCAGGTGGGTCAGGCCGGTGCCGCTGACCAGGCAATGGGCCGGGTCTTCATGGTCCAGCGGCGCCAGCACCAGGCCGCCTTCGAGCAGTTCACGGTACAGCGGGCCGGGTTCGCTGCCGCGCTTGAGCACTTCGTCCTGCAGACCGTGGCCGGCGCCGATGGCGGCCAGCGCCAGCTCGCGGGTGCTGCTGGTGGCCAGCACGGTGTGCACTTGCTCGCCGTCGACAAGTCCGACGCGGCGCTCGCCGGTCGCGGTCTGGTACTGGATCAATCGCATGGTCATGGCCTTCTTGTTATGAATGAGATGGCCAACACTTTACGAATCCACCGATGGCCTGCCTAATGACGACCATTGATGACGTGATAACGGGCGCTTATCCCCATGATTGCACCGCTCTCCTCGCTGATTTCCCGCTTGCGCCTCAAACAGCTGCGCCTGTTGATTGCGCTGGATGACCACGGCTCGCTGCACAAGGCCGCCGAACAGGTGTCGATCACCCAGCCGGGCGCGACCCAGGCGCTCAACGAAATCGAATCGGCGTTCGGCACCCGGTTATTCACCCGCACCAGCCAGGGCCTTGAGCCCAACGACTTGGGACGCTGCGTGATTCGCTATGCGCGGCTGATCCACAGCGACATGGCGCACCTGCGCGAAGAAATGCTCGGCATCCTGCAAGGCCAGGGCGGGCGCATTGCCGTGGGCACGGTGATGGGCGCTGTGCCCTTGCTGGTCGACAGCCTGGCCCGCCTGCGCCAGACCCAGCCGGAGTTGTCGGTGGAAATCGTCGAGGACACCAGCGCCCGACTGCTGGGCCTGATCGACCAGGGCCGGCTCGACCTGGCCATCTGCCGAACCAGCGTCAGTCAGCGTCCCGATGCCTACGACTGCCTGCCCCTGGCAGCGGAAGCCTTGCGGGTCGTGGCCAACACCCGGCACCCGCTGGCCGGTGCTTCACGCCTGACGCTGGCTGATCTTGAAGGCCATGACTGGATCGTCTACCCGACCAACATGCCCATGCGCCGGGTGCTGGAGCGCGAATTCAGCCAGGCCGGGCTGGATTTTCCACGCTTTGCCATCGAAACCGCTTCAACCTTCGCCACCCTGACCCTGCTGCAGCAGGACCCGCAGCGCGTGGCCGTACTGCCGCAATCGGTCGCCGAGAGTGCCCGCGGCATGGGCATCGCCCCCCTGGCGCTGGCGCTGCAATCACGCAGCGAACCGTTCTCGCTGGTCAGCCGGCATAACAGCCCACTGTCGGCACCGGCGCGGTTGTTGGTGGAGGCGTTGCAGGTGGGGGTGGGTGATCCGTATTAATCGCTATGGATTCGGTCATACGGCAGTGTCGCGCAGCGCATACACCAGGCCAGCAATGACCAGCCCGCTTATACCCATGTGCAGGCAGAGCAGACTGGCCACCGCCAGGCGCTTGAAACTGACTGGCAATGCATCAAGGTCAAATATGTCGTGAATGGCATCGCTTTTCTTGCTGCTTTTGAAAACCACTGCCCTGCTGAGTCTGATGAACAGCATGCTGCGCCAAGAGGCTTGTCCTTCTCCTATCGCCATCGCCTGGCTGAGTCTGGATAAAGGGCCGCGCTTGATCGCATCCAGCATGGTAGGCAGGTGGTAATGGACGGCGTAGACCGTCAATCCCCAAGTGATCGATAAAGCGATGACCGGGCTGCCATAGAGCAAGACTTGAAACGCTGCATTCACATCAAAAACCTGGCCGGTCCTGACAAAGCGCTCCCATTGCATCGCCGGAAAAACGATCAACATGGCAAGCATGGCACCATAAAAACAACCTGCGTTGATGACCGCCATTATTCGAAAGCGACGGGGAAACCTGGCCAGGTCTTCAGCATCCAGAACACCAGAATGGATATTGACCCTGGAAAAAACAAACGCAACGCCCATGTCGAGCAGTAACAGGTTGCGGTACAGCGAGCCCTGATCATCCAGTCCCCGAGCATGGCGAGAAGAAAACAGAAGACTGTTTTTCAACGCCTCCAGCATGGCAGCCAAAAAAAAACGGCGGACATACGCACCCAGAACAATATGGGTCATGATCATCGCGATGGGCGCAGTATAAAAAACCACACACCACCCGAAAAACCAGAGTAGGTGATTGTTCATAACCATTCACTTTCATAGAGCAGCTCTCCCCCAAGCTCACCTAGCCAGCCTCCGGAAAGCGTTCCCACAAATGCCGCAACACCCACAACAGCAACCGCACACGCAACGCTGCCGATGCCAGCAGTCGGGACACCGATTGCAAGACAAACCGGTGTTGCCACCGAAGCACCGGCAGTACCTCCTGCTAAGCCGATACCGCTCGAGCCTAAAAACTTTCCGCCCTCTACAAACTTGATCTTCCTGCACGCCTCTTCGTTACCAGCCTGACACACCTCTTGAATCGCCACGAGTCCAGAAACACCGCCAATGCCTATACCGATAAAACCGCCTGCTTTCATCCATGTGATGGCGCGACTGATTGCTCTCACATGTGAGGCATAGCCAGGAATACCTCCGTCAACGCCCGCCCTTTTCCAATGATGTACAAGGCTGCGACTGGAAATGCCTAATGCATTTTTTAACGTCCCCTGGTCATTGAACGTGGTCAACCCACGCACACGCTTAGAGTTCAACAATTGCGCATCAAGCTCCTTGAGCAGTTCTCTGCGCTGGGTAAAAAACTCAGGCGAATTGAGATGCCCATATTGCCGAAAGCTATCTTGATGATGTTTCTCGATTTTTTTCAGGATGTCGCCCAACTTCGCCAAGTGCGCCTCCATCACCGCCGCACTCACCCCCAGCCAGGTCGATGTCTCGCCGGTAAACGCCGCGATCTCTCCCGCGTACTTCATCATGAAGTCCGCCTCTTGCGGACTCAGCGGTTCCAGTGCGGCCGGGGACTGGCTGCGTTCGACGATGTAAAAGCCGGGCTCTTCTCCAGGCACCGGCTCTGGCTGGTAGCGCGTTCTGGGAGGAGGATTTTCAAAGGTGTAGACCGGCGGGGGTGGCGGTCGATGAGGCGGCGGGTGGTTGGGCTGGCCACGTTCCAGCAGTTGCGGCATCGGCGTGGGTTCGCCTCTGAAGTCGGACGTGAATTTATTGGTGCGGGTGGGTTCGGCCATCGACCGTTCCTCGGGGTGAGGCGACGCAGCCTAGCAAGCGGAAAGCGGAGAATTCAGGGCTTACGGGTAAATCGGAATGGTCCTACAGGATTACGGCAATGCCCGGAATCGGCATCTGATGCTGTAGGAGCGCGCTCTGCCCGCGACCGAGTGCGTTAGCGCTCGCAAAATTGATGAGCCGCCACACGTTTATGATTGTGAACACATTCAAAATCTCGGAAACGCTGAAAATTTACGACTGCTGACGCACTCGGTCGCGGGCAGAGCGCGCTCCTACGGGGGAGGCCCGCAGGAGCTGCCAGGTTTCAGGCCTTGGCCGGCTGTTGCCAGTTGGCGCCCTCTTCGATGGCTTGCTGGATCGCCTTCTTGCGCCGCTCTTCGGCCTGGCGGGTGAAGTACCAGACCAGGAAGGTGGCCAGCGACACCGCCAGCAGGATCAGGCTGGCCACGGCGTTGATCTCGGGCTTGACCCCCAGGCGCACGGCGGAGAACACCTCCATCGGCAAGGTGGTCGAGCCGGGACCGGAGACGAAGCTGGCCAGCACCAGGTCGTCCAGCGACAGCGCGAAGGACATCATGCCGCCGGCGGCCAGCGATGGCGCGATCATCGGGATGGTGATCAGGAAGAACACTTTCCAGGGCCGCGCGCCCAGGTCCATGGCGGCTTCTTCGATCGACAGGTCCAGTTCACGCAGGCGCGCCGAGACCACCACCGCCACGTAGGCGGTGCAGAAGGTGGTGTGGGCGATCCAGATGGTCAGCAGGCCGCGCTCGGCCGGCCAGCCGATCAGTTGCGCCATGGCCACGAACAGCAGCAGCAGCGACAGGCCGGTGATCACCTCGGGCATGACCAGGGGCGCGGTGACCAGCCCGCCAAAGGCCGTACGGCCCTTGAAGCGCGAGATGCGGGTCAGCACGAAGGCGGCCATGGTGCCCAGCGCCACGGCGGCGATGGCGGTGTAGAACGCCACCTCCAGCGAGCGCATCACCGAGCCCATCAGTTGCGTGTTGTCCAAAAGGCCCACGTACCACTTGATCGACCAGCCGCCCCACACCGTCACCAGGCGCGAGTCGTTGAACGAGTAGATCACCAGGATCAGCATCGGCAGGTAGATGAACAGCAGGCCCACCACCAGCATCAGGTTGGAGAACTTGAACCCTCTCATGCCTTGCCCTCCAGTTCTTTGGCCTGACTGCGGTTGAACAGGATGATGGGCACGATCAGCACCAGCAGCATGATGACCGCCAGTGCCGAAGCCACCGGCCAGTCGCGGTTATTGAAAAATTCCTGCCACAGCACCTTGCCGATCATCAGCGTTTCCGGGCCGCCGAGCAGTTCGGGGATGACGAATTCGCCCACCACCGGGATGAACACCAGCATGCAGCCGGCGATGATGCCGTTTTTCGACAGGGGCACGGTGATTTTCCAGAAGCTGTTGAAGGTGCTCGAGCCCAGGTCGGACGCCGCTTCCAGCAGGCTCTGGTCGTGTTTGACCAGGTTGGCGTAGAGCGGCAGGATCATGAACGGCAGGTACGAGTAGACCACGCCGATGTAGACCGCCACGTTGGTGTTGAGGATTTGCAGCGGCGTGTCGATCAGCCCCAGCCACAGCAGGGCTTCGTTGAGCAGGCCGTTGTTGCCCAGAATGCCCATCCAGGCATAGACGCGGATCAGGATCGCGGTCCAGGTCGGCATCATGATCAGCAGCAGCAAGACGGTCTGGATGTCCTTGCGCGCATTGGCGATGGCGTAAGCCATCGGGTAGCCGATCACCAGGCACAACAGGGTGCTGAAGAACGCGACCTTCAATGAGCCCAGGTAGGCCGCCAGGTACAGCTCGTCACCTGCCAGCAGCGTGTAGTTGCCGAAGTTGAAGATCAGTTGCAGCTTTTCTTCGGCGTAGCTGAAGACTTCGGTGTACGGCGGAATCGCCACGTCGGCTTCGGCGAAGCTGATCTTGAGCACGATCAGGAACGGCAAGGCGAAGAACAGGAACAGCCACAGGAACGGCGCGCCGATGACCAGTTGCCGCCCGTTGGGCGTGATGCGCCCCAGGGTGCGCTTGAGCTTGCGGATTTTCATGAGCGCAGTACCACGCCGCTGTCGTCTTCCCACCACACGTACACTTCATCGCCCCAGGTAGGGCGCGCGCCCTGGCGCTCGGCGTTGGCCACGAACGACTGCACGCGCTTGCCGCCGGGCAGTTCGATGTGGAACACCGAGTGGCCGCCCAGGTAGGCGATGTCGTGGACCTTGCCGCGTGACCAGTTGTACTCCACGGTCGGCGGCTCGGTGGTGATCAGCAGCTTTTCCGGACGCAGGGCGTAGGTGATGCTCTTGTCTTCGACCGAGGTGCTGACCCCGTGGCCGACATAGATCGGCCGCTCCAGCTCGGGGCTCTGGATCAGTGCATAGCCTTCCATGTCCTCGACCACTTCACCGTCGAACAGGTTAACGTTACCGATGAACTCGCACACCAGGCGGCTGGTGGGGGTTTCGTAGATGTCGATCGGGCTGCCGATCTGTGCGATCCAGCCCAGGTGCATGATGGCGATGCGCTCGGCCATGGTCATGGCCTCTTCCTGGTCGTGGGTGACCATCACGCAGGTCACGCCGACCCGTTCGATGATCTCGACCAGCTCCAGCTGCATCTGCGAGCGCAGTTTCTTGTCCAGTGCGCCCATCGGCTCGTCGAGCAGCAACAGCTTGGGCTTCTTGGCCAGCGAACGGGCCAGGGCCACGCGCTGGCGCTGACCACCGGAAAGCTGGTGCGGCTTGCGCTTGGCGTACTGGGTCATGTGCACCAGCTTGAGCATCTCGGCCACGCGCTCGTCGATCTCGGCCTTGCCCAGCTTGTCCTGCTTGAGGCCGAAGGCGATGTTGTCGGCCACGGTCATGTGCGGGAACAACGCATAGGACTGGAACATCATGTTGATCGGCCGCTCGTAGGGCGGCAGGTCGGTGATGTCGACACCATCGAGGTAGATACGCCCCTCGGTGGGCCGCTCGAAGCCGGCCAGCATGCGCAGCAGCGTGGACTTGCCCGAGCCGGAACCGCCCAGCAGGGCAAAGATTTCACCCTTGTTGATTTGCAGGGACACGTCGTCCACCGCCACGGTCTCGTCGAACTTCTTGGTGACCCTGTCGACCTTGAGCAGAACCTCTTTGGGCTTCTTGCCGCTTTCGAGGGATTTCTTGAAGGCGCCGGAGGCAACTGCCATGGGTGAAACTCCCAACAATTATGTAAGACCGGCTTTAGCCGGGAATGGAGCGCCACGCCTGGCGGCCAAGGCCGCTTTAGCAGGTGACACCCCATGACATTGGTTTTCTACTTGCCCGACTTGACCCGGGTCCAGCTGCGGGTCATCAGGCGTTGCACCTTGGCCGGCAGCTCGCTGTTGACGAACAACCGGTCCAGCACGGCCTGCGGCGGGTAGACCTCGGGGTTGTCACGGATCGAGGCCTCCATCAGTTCGCCGGCCTTGGGGTTCGGGTTGGCATAGCCTACCTGGTCGCTGACCTGGGCGATGACCGCCGGGTCCAGCAGGTAGTCGATGAACGCATGGGCCTGCTTGACGTTCTTGGCATCGGCCGGCACCGCGAGCATGTCGAACCACAGGTTCGCGCCCTCTTTGGGGATGCTGTAGGCAATCTTGACGCCCTTGCCGGCTTCGGCGGCACGGTCACGCGCCTGGAAGACGTCACCGGAGAAGCCTGCTGCCACGCAAATGTCGCCGTTGGCCAGGTCACCGATGTACTTGGAGGAGTGGAAATAGGTCACGTAGGGACGGATTTCCAGCAGCTTGGCCTCGGCTTTCTTGTAGTCGGCTTCCTTGGTGCTGTTGGGGTCCAGCCCCAGGTAATTGAGCATGGCCGGAATCATTTCGTCGCCCGAGTCGAGCAGGGCAACGCCACAGCCGGAGAGCTTCTTGATGTTCTCGGGCTCGAACAGCACCGCCCAGGAGTCGATGGTATCGACGCCGAGCACGGCCTTGACCTTGTCGACGTTGTAGCCGATGCCGTTGGTGCCCCACAGGTACGGCACGGCGTACTGGTTGCCCGGATCGTTCTTCTCCAGGCGCTTGAGCAGGGCCGGGTCGAGATTCTGGTAACGGGTCAGCAGCGACTTGTCGAGCTTCTGGAAAGCCCCGGCCTTGATCTGCTTGCCCAGGAAATGGTTGCTGGGTACGACCACGTCGTAACCGCTGCGCCCGGCCAGCAATTTGGCTTCGAGCGTGTCATTGGAATCGAACACATCGTAGACCGGCTTGATACCGGTCTTGGTCTGGAAGTCGGCCAGGGTGGTCTCGCCGATATAGTCGGACCAGTTATAGACGTGCACCGTGGACTCGGCCTGGGCACTGACCGCCAGGGTCAGCCCGGTACCGGCCAGCAAGACTTTGAACAGCGTGGAGATAAACAAGGCATCAGTCCTTTTTGAAATGGTCCTGCCGCTTGAGACGGATGCCGGTCGGCATCAGAAGAAACAGTACGCGACTGACCTTCTTGTGCGTTGTGCTTGAAAGCACTGCGCGGCCGGCCGGCCACGCAGCTTCTACACTAATTGTGACAGTTTATTTACCGGATTTGATCTTGGTCCAGCTGCGGGTCAGCAGGCGCTGGGTCGCGGCCGGCAGATCGGAAATCGCATACAGCTTGGCAACCACATCGGCCGGTGGATAGATGCTCGGGTCGCCCGAGATGTCCTTGTCGACCAGCGGCGTGGCGGCCTTGTTGCCGTTCGGGAACCGTACTTCGTTGGTGATCTCGGCCATGACTTCCGGCTGCAGCAGGAAATTCATGAACTTATAGGCCGCCTCGAAGTTTTCGGCATCCTTGGGAATGGCGACCATGTCATAGAAGCTGCCAGCGCCTTCTTTAGGGATGGCGTAGGACAGCTTGACCTTGTCACCGGCTTCCTTGGCGCGTTCCTTGGCTTGCTCCAGGTCACCCGAGTAGCCGATGGCCACGCAGATGTTGCCGTTGGCCAGGTCCGAGATGTACTTGGAGGAATGGAAGTAGGCAATCGAAGGACGGATCTTCAGCCACAGCGCTTCGGCTTCGGCCAGTTGCTTCTTGTCTTCGCTGTCGGTCGGGTAGCCCAGGTAGTGCAGCGCCACCGGAATCATCTCGGTCGGCGAGTCCAGGAAGCTTACGCCGCAGCTCTTGAGCTTGGCGATGTTCTCCGGCTTGAGCACCACGTCCCACGAATCGATCGTGTCGACGCCCAGCGCAGCCTTGACCTTCTCGGGGTTGTAGCCGATCCCGATGGTGCCCCACATGTACGGGAAGGCGAACTTGTTGCCCTTGTCGCTGGCATCGCCCACGGCCTTGAGCAGGTCGGGGTCGAGGTTTTTCCAGTTCGGCAGCTTCGAGCGGTCCAGCTCCTGATAGACACCGGCCTTGATCTGCTTGGCCAGGAAGTTGTTGCTCGGCACGACCACGTCATAGCCGGACTTGCCCGCCAGCAGCTTGGCTTCAAGGGTCTCGTTGCTGTCGAAGACGTCGTAGACGACCTTGATGCCCGACTCTTTCTCGAACTTGGCAATGGTGTCCGGGGCAATGTAATCGGACCAGTTGTAGACGTGCAGGACATTGTCAGCGGCGTGCGCGTGAACGGTCATCAGGCCCGCCATGGACAGCGCGAGAAGGGTCTTGCCGAATGTTTTCATGCTACAGCTCCAGAATTGTCGTTAGTGGCAGCGTCGGTAGTCTGGCAATTTACTGGCACGGCTTTCAAGCCGGCTCAGTGATTCAACGTCTCGAGCGTCAGGTCCAGGCACTTGCGGGCCTTGTCGATCAACTCGTCGATCTGCGCCAGACTGATCACCAAAGGCGGCGCAATGATCATGGTGTCACCCACGGCCCGCATGATCAGGCCATTGTCGAAGCAGAACGTTCGGCAGACCATGCCGGCCGACTGGCCGGTGTAGCGCTCGCGGGTGGCCTTGTCGCGCACCAGTTCGATGGCGCCCAGCAGGCCGACCCCGCGGACCTCGCCCACCAGCGGGTGATCACTCAGTTCCCGCAGGCGTTGCTGCAAATACGGTGCCGTTTGTGTACGGACCCGTTCGACGATGCCTTCTTCGCGCAGGATACGGATGTTCTCCAGCCCCACGGCAGCCGCCACCGGGTGCCCGGAATAGGTGAAACCGTGGTTGAAATCGCCACCTTCGTTGAGCACGGCGACCACTTCGTCACGCACCACCAGCCCGCCCATGGGCACATAGCCCGAGGTCAGCCCCTTGGCGATGGTCATCATGTCCGGCTTCAAGCCGTAGTAGTCGCTGCCGAACCATTCCCCGGTACGGCCGAAGCCACAGATCACTTCGTCGGCCACGAACAGGATGTCGTGGCGGGCGAGGATTTCCTTGATGCGCGGCCAGTAAGTGTCGGGTGGCACGATCACCCCGCCGGCGCCCTGGATCGGCTCGGCAATGAACGCACCGACATTTTCGACGCCCAGTTCCTGGATCTTGGCTTCCAGCTGGTCGGCGGCCCAGATCCCGAATTCATCGGGAGTCATGTCACCGCCCTCGCCGAACCAGTACGGCTGGGCAATGTGCGCCACGCCCGCGATCGGCAGGTCGCCCTGCTCGTGCATGTAGGTCATGCCGCCCAGGCTGGCGCCGGCCACGGTGGAGCCGTGGTAACCGTTGATGCGGCTGATGATGGTCTTCTTGTTCGGTTGCCCCTTGATTGCCCAATAATGGCGCACCATGCGCAGCATGGTGTCGTTGCCCTCGGAGCCGGAGCCGGTGAAGAACACGTGATGCATGCCTTCAGGGGCGATCTGGCCGATGGCCTGGGCCAGTTCCAGTGCCGGCGGGTGGGCGGTCTGGAAGAACAGGTTGTAGTACGGCAGCTCGCGCATCTGCCGGCTGGCCGCCTCGACCAGTTCTTCGCGGCCGTAGCCGACGGCCACGCACCACAGCCCGGCCATGCCGTCGAGAATCTGCTTGCCTTCGCTGTCCCACAGGTACACACCGTCGGCGCGGGTGATGATGCGTGGGCCTTTTTCCTTCAGTTGCTTGTAATCACTGAAGGGTGCCAGGTGGTGCTGGTCGCTCAGCCCCTGCCAGTGAAGGGTTTGCGGGTTCTTGGCGGTCATGAAGACACTCCATTGCCGGGTTGTTTATACATATTCGGGATTGATGCGCTGTAGGAGCGCGCTCTGCCCGCGACCGGCTGCGTTAGCAGTCGTAAATTTTCAGCGTTTCCTCAATTTTGCGAGCGCTACGCACTCGGTCGCGGGCAGAGCGCGCTCCTACAAGGCCCGGTGCAGCGTCAGACCGAGAACAGCAGGAACTCGCGCTCCCACGAACTGATCACGCGCTTGAAATTCTCGTGCTCAGCGCGCTTGACCGCGACGTAGCCGACGATGAACTTCTTGCCCAGGTATTTCTCGATGGTCTTACTGTTTTCCAGGCGCTCCAGTGCATCCTCGATGGTCAGCGGCAGGCGCAGGTTGCGGCGCTCGTAGGCGCGACCCTGGACCGGTGCACTCGGGTTGATGCCTTCGACCATGCCGATGAAGCCGCACAGCAGGCTGGCGGCGATGGCCAGGTACGGGTTGGCATCGGCGCCCGGCAGGCGGTTTTCGACGCGGCGGTTCTGCGGACCGGCATCCGGCACGCGCAGGCCGACGGTGCGGTTTTCTTCGCCCCACTCGACGTTGACCGGGGCCGAAGTGTCCGGCAGGAAGCGGCGGAACGAGTTGACGTTGGGCGCGAACAGCGGCAGCAGTTCGGGAATGAACTTCTGCAAGCCACCGACATGCTGCAGGAACAGCAGGCTCATGGTCCCGTCTTCATTGGAGAAGATGTTCTTGCCGGTGTTGATGTCGACGATGCTCTGGTGCAAATGCATGGCGCTGCCGGGCTCACCGGTCATGGGCTTGGCCATGAAGGTCGCCGCCACGTTGTGCTTGAGCGCCGCCTCGCGCATGGTGCGCTTGAACACCACGATCTGGTCGGCCAGCGACAAGGCATCGCCGTGACGGAAGTTGATTTCCATCTGCGCCGTGCCGTCTTCGTGAATCAGCGTGTCCAGGTCCAGGTTCTGCAGTTCACACCAGTCGTAGACGTCTTCGAACAGCGGGTCGAACTCGTTGGCCGCCTCGATGGAAAACGACTGGCGACCGGTTTCCGGGCGCCCCGAGCGGCCGACCGGCGGCTGCAGCGGGTAGTCGGGGTCGTCGCTGCGCTTGGTCAGGTAAAACTCCATTTCCGGCGCCACGATCGGCTGCCAGCCCTGGTCGGCATACAGCTTGAGCACCTTCTTGAGCACGTTGCGCGGCGACAGCTCGATGGGGTTGCCCTGCTTGTCGTAGGTGTCGTGGATCACCTGCGCGGTCGGCTCGATGGCCCACGGCACCAGGTACACGGCGTTGGCGTCCGGGCGGCAGATCATGTCGATGTCGGCCGGGTCCAGCAACTCGTAGTAGATCTCGTCTTCGACGTAGTCCCCGGTCACGGTTTGCAGCAACACGCTCTCGGGCAGGCGCATGCCTTTTTCGGCGATGAACTTGTTGGTGGGGGAGATCTTGCCGCGCGTGATACCGGTCAGGTCGGACATCATGCATTCGACTTCGGTGATCTTGTGTTCTTTCAACCAATCGGTGAGCTGGTCGAGGTTGCTACTCATAAATACCTCAGGTTTGCTGTGTCCTGATGGCGATCAGGCATTTTTTTGCGACAGGGAGCTGTCACAGTGCAAGGCGCGCATGAAGATCGCAACACCCAGCCGCGCAGAATGCGCCTGGCAGGTGCTGTTTTGATGAATGCAGGGTAAATAAACGTCTCGCGGCAGGCGAAAAGCAGGGGCGGGCGCAGGTGGTTGAAAGCAGGCCGGGCCAAAGGCAAGGTGCTGGACGCGCCACTATAGTGATAGGGTGCGAGAGACGCAGGTATCAAAGCGCCGTCAAAAGCCGTCGGTGTGCAGCGCTCGTCGCTGTCGATCGATGACATCCAGCTCCCCTTTTGTTTTAGCTGTCATGGGTTGGACCGGAGCTTAGCGCTGTTCAATTTATTTCACAACTTTGCAGAAAGTCTTGAACACGGCCCTCTTTCATCGTGCGAAATCCGTCACACTGACGGCTCGCAGATGCGCCGTTAAGCAGCACGTTCGGCACAGAGGGGCCATTTCAGGGCAAAAAATGGCTCTATTGACTTCATCATGGCTTTCGGATTGACTGATCCCCGCAAAGCGCGATGATTGATATTTTTAACAACAAAGGTGTTGCATCATGTCGGTACCCCCGCGTGCCGTTCAGCTCAACGAAGCGAACGCGTTCCTTAAGGAACATCCTGAGGTTCTCTACGTCGACCTTCTGATTGCAGATATGAATGGCGTGGTGCGTGGCAAGCGAATCGAACGCACCAGCCTGCATAAGGTTTACGAAAAAGGCATCAACCTCCCGGCTTCCTTGTTTGCCCTGGATATCAATGGTTCGACCGTCGAAAGTACCGGCCTTGGCCTGGACATCGGCGACGCCGACCGCATCTGCTATCCCATCCCCAACACCCTGTGCAATGAGCCCTGGCAGAAGCGCCCTACTGCGCAGCTGCTGATGACCATGCACGAACTCGAAGGCGAGCCGTTCTTCGCCGACCCACGTGAAGTGTTGCGCCAGGTCGTCAGCCGTTTTGACGAAATGGGCCTGACCATCTGCGCCGCCTTCGAGCTCGAGTTCTACCTGATCGACCAGGAAAACGTGAACGGCCGTCCGCAGCCGCCACGCTCGCCGATCTCGGGCAAGCGTCCGCACTCGACCCAGGTCTACCTGATCGACGACCTGGACGAATACGTCGACTGCCTGCAGGACATTCTCGAAGGCGCCAAGGAACAAGGCATTCCGGCCGACGCCATCGTCAAGGAAAGTGCCCCTGCGCAATTTGAAGTCAACCTGCATCACGTTGCCGACCCGCTCAAGGCCTGCGACTACGCCGTACTGCTCAAGCGCCTGATCAAGAACATCGCCTACGACCATGAGATGGACACCACCTTCATGGCCAAGCCCTACCCCGGCCAGGCTGGCAACGGGTTGCATGTTCACATCTCGATCCTGGATCGCGATGGCAAGAACATCTTCACCAGTGAGGATCCCGAGCAGAACGCCGCATTGCGTCACGCGGTCGGCGGTGTGCTCGAGACCCTGCCGGCACAGATGGCGTTCCTGTGCCCGAACGTCAACTCGTACCGCCGCTTCGGCGCCCAGTTCTACGTGCCCAACTCGCCGACCTGGGGCCTGGACAACCGCACCGTGGCCGTGCGCGTCCCGACCGGCACCGCCGACTCGGTGCGCATCGAGCACCGCGTGGCCGGCGCCGACGCCAACCCGTACCTGGTCATGGCCTCGGTCCTGGCCGGCGTGCACCATGGCCTGACCAACAAGATCGAGCCGGTGGCCCCGGTAGAAGGCAATTCGTACGAGCAGTTCGAACAGAGCCTGCCGAACAACCTGCGCGACGCGCTGCGCACGCTCGATGACAGCGAAGTGATGGCCAAGTATATCGATCCGAAGTACATCGATATCTTTGTGGCGTGCAAGGAAAGTGAACTGGAGGAATTCGAGCACTCGATCTCGGACCTTGAGTACAACTGGTACTTGCATACGGTCTAACGTGCCGAGCCGATAAAAAACGCCGCAGGTCGTGAGACGCTGCGGCGTTTTTCGTGGTGTGCCCCACACGCGTGCCAAGGCTGCATGACCCAAGCTTGTCAGCTCGTCTTCGCGACAGACCGTGACCTGTGGGAGGCGGCTTGGCGGCGATCAAGCGCGACACGCTCACAAAAACGAGACGCCGGACATTTTATGACGACTGCGAGCGCTCGCCCGTCTCGTCCAGGCGCAGCACAGGCCAGGCGGGTGCCTGCATCAGACCCACTCGACCCGGACTGCGCTGTACAATCGCACCCTGCCCGTCCCGAGAGCCCCGCACCATGACTCGCCTCGCCACACCGCGCAAACCCCGTGCCGCCAGCCAGGCACGCATCGACTCGATTCTCGATGCCGCCCGTGCGCTGCTGGTGACCGAGGGCGTGGACAGTCTGTCGATCTACAGCGTCGCCGAGCGTGCGCAGATTCCGCCGTCGTCGGTGTATCACTTCTTCGCCAACGTCCCGGCCCTGCTCGAAGCGTTGACCTGCGATGTGCATGCGGCCTTTCGTGCCACGTTGCAGGCCCCCGTGGACCACGACAGCCTGCACAGCTGGCGTGATCTTTCGCGTGTGCTGGAACAGCGCATGCTCGACATCTACAACCACGACGCCGCCGCCCGCCAATTGATCCTGGCCCAGCACGGCCTGGCCGAGGTCAACCAGGCCGACCGCCAGCACGACATGGAACTGGGTCAGTTGATGCAGGCTGTATTCGACCGGCACTTTCACCTGCCCCAGTTACCCCAGGACGTGGACGTCTTTGCCCTGGCGATGGAGCTGGGTGACCGGGTGTATGCGCGCTCGGTGCACCTGCAGGGGGAAATCACACCGCGCATGGCCGAAGAAGGGATGCGGGTGGTGGATGCGTATCTGGGGCTCTATCTGCCGACTTATCTTCCCCTGCGCAGTCTCTGAGGGTTGGCAGGAGGCGGTGCCTGGACGCTCTGTCAAAAGCGTTCAAGGTGCATTGACGGTACTGGCCTTATCGCCTGCAAGGCAGACTTCCACAGGGATCGGGGACGGGCCTGGTAGCGGTTCGTTGCCGGCTGCGTGGTCGCAACACAACGAAAAACCCCCGGAGGGCTTGCACCGTCCGGGGTCGGGTAGTGCGCGCAATTACAGCTTGGCGATGGAAACCTCGGTGGACTTCACGAAGGCGATCACTTCGCTGCCCACGCCCAGCTCCAGCTCCTTGACCGAGCGGGTGGTGATGACCGAGGTGACGATGCCTGAGGCGGTCTGCACGTCGATTTCCGACAGCACGTCGCCCAGGACGATTTCCTTGATGGTGCCTTTGAACTGGTTGCGAACGTTGATGGCCTTGATAGTCATGGGTCTTTCTCCAGTGCGATTAGTTGGCCCAACGCAGTTGCGTAGGCAGGGGTGAAACGGGTTCGGGTTCCGGGGGCGAGCCTGGCAGGGCCAGCACCCGGTTGAGGACTTCGGTTTCCAGCGCCGCCAGGCGGTGCGAACCGCGAGCCCGTGGGCGCGGCAGGTCGACCAGCAGGTCCAGGCCGATGCGGCCCTCTTCGATCAGGATCACCCGGTCAGCCACGGCCACCGCCTCGCTGACATCATGGGTGACCAGCAGCACGGTGAAGCCATGCTTGCGCCACAGGCTTTCGATCAGTTGCTGCATCTCGATGCGCGTCAGGGCGTCCAGCGCGCCCAGCGGCTCGTCGAGCAGCAGCAGGCGCGGTTTGTGAATCAGGGCGCGGGCCAGGGCCACGCGCTGCTTCTGGCCGCCGGACAAGGCCGCCGGCCATTCATTGGCGCGCTCGGCCAGGCCGACCGCTTCCAGGGCTTCAAGCGCTTGCGGGCGCCAGTTGCCAGACAGGCCGAGGCCGACGTTGTCGATGATCTTCTTCCAGGGCAGCAGGCGTGCTTCCTGGAACATCAGGCGGGTGTCGTCACGCGCTTCGGACAAGTGCCCGGAGCCGGCGCGCAGGTCACCGGCGGTGGGCTTGTCGAGCCCGGCCAGCAGGCGCAGCAAGGTGCTCTTGCCGCAACCGCTGCGGCCCACCACGGCGACGAACTGGCCGGCCGGGATGTGCAGGTCGATGTCCTTGAGCACTTCGCGCTCGCCAAAGGCCTTTTTGATTCGGTGCGCCGACAGCGGAATGCCGCGCAACAGGTGGGCCGGTTGTGGCTGTTTCAGACTGCTCATGCGGCACCGCCTTTATGCACCTGGTAAGCCGGGTGCCAGCGCAGGCACACACGCTCCAGACCCCGGGCGGCCACATCGGCCAGTTTGCCGAGCACGGCGTACAACACGATGGCCAGTACTACTACATCGGTTTGCAGGAATTCCCGGGCATTCATGGCCAGGTAGCCAATGCCGGAGCTGGCCGAGATGGTTTCGGCCACGATCAGGGTCAGCCACATGAAGCCCAGGGCGAAGCGCACCCCGACCAGGATCGACGGCATGGCGCCGGGCAGGATCACATGGCGGAACAGGCCGAAGCCGGACAGGCCGTAACTGCGCGACATCTCGACCAGCGCAGGATCGATGTTGCGAATGCCGTGGTAGGTGTTGAGGTAGATCGGGAACAGCGTGCCCAGCGCCACCAGGAACACCTTGGCGGTCTCGTCGATGCCGAACCATAGGATCACCAGCGGGATCAGCGCCAGGTGCGGCACGTTGCGGATCATCTGCACCGAGCTGTCCAGCAGGCGTTCGCCCCAGCGGGTCAGGCCGGTGATGAAGCCCAGCGCCAGGCCGATGCCGCCGCCGATGGCAAAGCCGACCCCGGCGCGCCAGCCGCTGATAGCCAGGTGAGTCCAGATCTCACCGCTGCTGACCAGATTGACGCCGGCTTCGATCACGGCGCTGGGCGCCGGCAGGATGCGGGTGGACAGCCAGCCGGCGCTGACCGAGAGCTGCCAGACTGCCAGCAGCAGCACCGGCAGCGCCCACGGCGCCAGCCTGTGCAGGATACGTTGTGAAGCGCTTGAGCTCATGGAGTTGTCTCCTCGAACGGCCTGTTGATCCGGTGTGGGCAGGTCACTGGGCGGTGGCCACGGCAGCGGGTGGGGTCCAGATCACATCCTTGATGCTCAACGGCTTGGGGATCAGCTTGAGCTGGTGGAAAGTGTCGGCGATTTTCTGTTGCGCCTCGACCACCTGTGGGGTGATGAAGTGCGCGCCGTAGCCCTGGCGCTTGACCGAGGTCAGGGTGATGTCGGCTGGCAGGCCCAGCAGCGGCGCGACCTGTTTGGTGACCTCATCAGGGTTGGCCTGCGACCACTCCCCTACTGCACGCACTTCCTCGACCAGTGCTTCGATGACCTTGGGGTTCTTCTGTGCATAAGGCCTGGTGGCCAGGTAGAACTGATGGTTGTCGACGATGCCGGTGCCGTTGCGCAGCGTACGGGCCTGGAGCTGTTGTTCGGCCGCGGCCTGGTACGGGTCCCAGATCACCCAGGCGTCGACGCTGCCGCGCTCGAAGGCAGCGCGGGCATCGGCCGGCGGCAGGAATACGGTCTGGATGTCGCTGTATTTCAGGCCGGCATCTTCCAGGGCCTTCACCAACAGGTAGTGCACGTTGGAGCCCTTGTTGAGCACGACCTTCTTGCCCTTGAGGTCCTTGACCGAGGTGAGTGGCGAATCCTTGGGCACCAGGATCGCTTCGCTGGTCGGTGCCGGCGGCTCGTAGGCCACGTACAGCAGGTCGGCACCGGCGGCCTGGGCGAATACCGGCGGGGTCTCGCCAGTCACGCCAAAATCGATGGAGCCGACGTTCAGGCCTTCCAGCAACTGCGGACCACCCGGAAATTCGGTCCACTGCACCTTGACGCCCTGCTCGGCCAGGCGCTTCTCCAGCGAGCCCTTGGCCTTGAGCAGCACCAGGGTGCCGTACTTCTGGTAACCGATGCGCAGGTCTTCGGCCTGGGCCTGGGTCAGGACGCCAAGGCTCAGGGCAGTCGCCACAAGAGCGGCCAGGCTTCGACGCAAAAGGGTGGTGCGCATAGCGCTCTCCGTTGCTGGGTAAATGAAAGTGGAGAGACAGTAACAGGGCTTTTTTATATCTATAAATCTTATTTTTTCATTTGTTTATTCTTTAAATGCATATGAAACAAAAACGGCTGGAAACACGTGGTTCAAGCCATTCGTGCGCAAGCCAATCGCCGACAAGCTGAACTGGTCAAGTAATAATGGACACCTGTTAAGGTTTTCAAGCTGCCAGCTTCTCTGCCTGGACAGGTGACCGGTAGCGGTTATAGCTGTGAGGCCTGACGGTGTTGTAGCGCGTTATGTAGCGCT
>NZ_UUIS01000013.1 GCF_900589395.1 Pseudomonas viridiflava | reverse complement strand
CAATTACAACGCAGTCATGAATGTCTGTGGGGATATCCTCGCAAACGACATGACAAAAACGGCAGGGATTTTTACCCGCAAGAACAACACGACGCCTGCAGTTGCAATGTTCGAGGCAAACAACACGCTGTACCTGAACATTGCCAACGAAAATGTCCTCTTGCCAGTTCTTGCCCGTCACGACGGGACTGCCAAACAGAATTACCTGACAGGCTTGGGCATTGGCTCAACCACTGGCGCCTCTGCTGGTGCGGCAGCGGCCGGAGCCGTGACCTTTAAGATCTCAGACCAGGCGCTTTACCCGTTTGTGGGCCTGCTGGATTTTGTTGCACTGTTCGACATCAACACTGCCGCCGACGTCGCCTTGCAGACCACGCTCTCCGAGTACATAGCCATGCGTGCACGGTCGGTTTAACAGCTACAAATTCTGGTATCCCAGCCCGCCACTGAGCGGAGTTCTAAAATGAATGTCTTTCCTGCGTGATGGCATATGGCTAAAGTCCGGACCGCAAATTCTCCCAGGATAGGAAATCCCAATGAAAATCGCGTCCCTTTTGGTTCTCATCACCGCCTGCACAATTATGAGCGGCTGTGTAGTTCAAAGCTCCTATGGAAAAACCATATCCGTCACTAAAGATGCTCAGGGCAAGATTATTCAGACGGTCGAGACTGAAACCGTTGTTCAGCCCGCTCAGGGCTATCCGATGCGTCTGGAACTCATCAAGGGTATCCAGACCAACTGATCACTGATTTGTGAAAAAAGCCCGCCCAGCGCGGGTTTTTTTACGTCTGGAGAAAATGAATGGCACGAATCGACGCAGCACGCGCCGGCGGCAAAAACGTCTTGGCCTTCCTCGACATGCTCGCCTGGTCAGAGGGCACATCCACAATCAAGGCTAGCGACGATGGTTATAACGTGATGGTCGGCGGCAAGCTGTTCAGCGACTACAGCAAGCACCCTGGCCAGCTGGTGTGGCTGCCGCGCTACAAGATCAACTCGTCGGCGGCTGGCCGGTACCAGTTCCTGCGCGGTACCTGGGCCTCCATCGTGAAGAATTACGGTTTCATCGGCCGGTTCATTCCCGAGGCCCAGGACCTGGCCGCGATCAAGCTGCTGATCGAGTGCGGGGCAATGCCCTTCATTCAGTCCGGCCAGATTCAGCGAGCCATCGCCAAGGCTGCGCCGATCTGGGCGAGCCTGCCTGGTGCCGGCTATGGCCAGCGGGAGCACAAGCTGGCTCAGATGCTGGAGATTTATGCCAATGAGCGTGTCCAGGAGGAAGTGCCCGAGGCGGATCTGCTGGCCATGTACGCGGCCAGCGGCGGGGCCTTGGCATGATCGGGCTCGCTGATATTCCAGCCCGGGCGTGGGCGGCCCTGGGTGGGCTGTTCCTGGTGCTGCTCCTCGGTGCCTGCGGCGCCTGGAACTGGCAGGCCAACGCATACGAAAAACAGCTGATCGAACTGGACGCAGGTTACAACAAGACGCTTGCCGAGAAGGCAGAACAGCACGGCAAAGAGCGCGAGGCGGCTGCAACGGCTGTCATCGAGCAACTGCAGTTGCAGCAGGATCAGCGCCGCGCCCTGGAGAATCGCCTGCAGGCGCAAGACCAAAAACACTATATGGAAATGAAAAATGCTCAGAACGATCGGGCTCGCCTGCGTGACCGGCTTGCTACTGCTGACCTGCGGCTGTCAGTCCTCCTTGCAGACCCCCTTGTCGCCCCAGGTGGTGATGGTGGGGTGCGAGAAACCACCGCCGCCGGCAGCGTGGTTCATGACGCCACGCGAGCCGAACTTGACCCAGCGCATGCTCAACGAATTGTCGGCATCACCGGCGACGGTGACGATGGATTGAGGGCGCTTCAGGCCTGTCAAGATTATGTGGCTGGGGTATTAAAATATCACCGATGAAAAAGCCTCAAGAGCGGGAGGGGGCAATAGCCCTCCCAGGGCCTAATCAGAATTCTGTTTAAGAAAAATTCCAGTTTATTATTTCTGTGATGATGTTCGAATTCCTGTTTCTATTAGCTGCTCGAATAACGCATTGTGCTCGTTGCTAGATTTGTTTTTTATTGACTCATTTAACATGTGTCTAAAGGGAAGGCCAAAGGCTTCCGAAATCGGTATAAAGCATCTGGTCGCTTGGATCATTGCTTGAACGTGCTCGTCTTCAGTGTCGGTGTTGCTATCAATGAAGTCAAAAGATTCTGGGTGTTTTCCTGAAGGTGCAATGGAAGATTTAGTAAGTGAAACAGGGATGCCGTTTTTTCGTAAGTGTTCTATAAAGAAATTACTGTCGAAAAAAGGAATGGTGCGAGATATATTTGTGATTTTAGCCTTTATATAAAAGCTTTGAGGCCATTGAGCTTCTTTTAATATTGCTCTTAAGGATTCTACTATGCCGGCGAGAAGGTTGTGCAGCATGCTGAGGTTTACCACTGTTATTGTTTTGGATGCAGTGGCGTCTAATAAGTCAGTAAATTCTCTAACGTGCTTTGATTTTCGAAGGGTATTATATATATAGTTTGTGTCTCCTCGGCACCATGCTAGTGGGATCAATACCTCGCTCCTAAGATCTTCATAAAACTGCCATGTCAGGTTGGCTGAGGTAGGGTCGTTGTTCGTGCACTGCCTAGCAATCACTCCGGTTGTTGATGAGTATATTGTGTCGAAAGGTATTCCTGTTCTTCTACCATCGTGACTGTTTAGGGTTTTCATTATCGTGTCTATGTTTATTTTGAACTGGCTTCGAGGTGCTCTCCATATGTTTGGCGCTATGAGCAGTCTTAAAAATGGCGCATCCGATTCGACGTCTGATAAATCAAAATCGTCATCAATCCAGTCCTTGAATTTTTTTATTAGAAATTCATTTCTTTGAAACATTTTTTCAATCATGTAGCGATCAGTTTCTGCAACGGGCTCGGAGCCGTCGGCAACTCTTCGGTATATGACTCCTTTGCTATGAATGTGTGGCGCTTCAATGCTCTGAGGTATGGCTACGCAAATTATGCACTTGTTTTCTGTAAGCCCTATTTCCTCGCATGGCCCCTTCAATAGAAATGTCTCAAAGTGGCAACTCGGGCTAAGTGCATTTGCGACAGCTTGTCTGATTTTTTGAAGAGAACTGTCAGCTTCGCTTATGCTCACTCCAGGGAATTCGCCAGCCACACTGTTTTCTTTGCTTTCTTCTTTTATACCATAGAAGACCCAGCCGCCATAGCTGTTAGCCATGGCTGAAATAGATTTTGCTATGGAATCTGATTTAGGTACCTCCTGCTTGTATTCAATGTACCAACCTTCCCTTACGTTTTTTAGTGCCAGCAGATCATTTGCGTTAAGGTCGTCGGGGCTTTTGTTAAATGGATCAAACATATGCATGTTCCTTCTAAGTCCTTGTATTAAAGCGTCTGATGTGGCTGGATAGTGTGTAACATTCTTTTATGCATATGGTTCAGGCTGATAGAATGTAGCCTAAAAAAATGTATTTTTGTAAAGCCAAGCTGGAAGATAGTCACTTTTGAATGAGAGAGAATGCAAAGGCCTTGATCGTAGTGGACTACTTTTTTAGCGAGGAGGAAATTATTCCTAGCCAGCTTGCCCCGGTTGACGAGTCGAAGGAAAAGGCAGGTCAGCTGACAAGGCCTTTGTCAACCACATTTTCCTGCGGATTCGCGATTTTTTCAACCAGCCTGCTGCTGCCCGCCTGCACACCCCCCGCGCCTGAGGTTCGCACCGTCCGCGTCGAAGCGCCCTTGGCCGTCCCGTGCCGGCCTCAAGAGGGCCGCCAGCCTGGAGGTGAAGGTGAGGGCGCTGCTAGCTGAAAGCCGGCAGCGGATCGGGTATGAGCGGGAATTGATGGCAACCTTGATCCACACTGGGCGGCGAGTGAAGCCAGCGCGGTAGATCCCAGTCTGAGGGACCTCAATGCGCTTGTCGATTTTCACCTGCGCTCTGATGTGTCTGGGCTAGCGTGAGCGGCCAGCGGCATGGCTAGTGTGGCAAACGTCCAAGCCCAGACTAAGCTTCGTGCTGAACCAAAACCCGGGATAAGGACGTCACCATGCTTTCTCACCTTGAGCTGCGACATGTAATGGAAGTCGCTTTTCGCCCATTGACGTGCAAGTGCACGATCACGCCTGCCGGATCCATGACAATCGAGCTGAAAGCTCCTGACACTGATTTTGAGGTGCTGACAGTGACAGGAATATCAACAGCCAAGCTGAGCGGAGGTCGAGCCATTGCTGCGCTTGTGGGAGAAATCAAGGAGGAGGCCAGGCGAGTGCAGGCCGGAGAGAAGGAGGGGCTCAAGGGGCGGGGGTAGGGTTGGACCAATCAATGGAGCTTCAGCAGGTCTTGAGGCTGGATGCAGGGATATGGAAATGGAGCAGGGGGAGGTCCCATCAAGTGCGCAGGCAAAGAAAAGCCCGCGATGGGGATCAACGGGCTTAATGTCTGATAGAGCTTGATCATGCTCGGCACGCAGTGAAAAAAGCGTGAATTTGCAGTCAATGAGCCGTTGCGATTGCCTGGGCCAGTTGCATGTCTGACATGAGCGGGGATGCATAGGTCAAGCGATAGTGCCGCGAAGCCTGCTCAAATTCCGCACCACGAATCTCGCCGTCTGAGCCGATGAACGCTAGGGCATCGGATTTTGCCGATTTGAAGGCCTCTGGCGGCTCGGTCGTGAGAGATGTGGTCGCTCCAATCAAAATGGTTGGCAGGGAAATGATGATAAATATCCCTGCGGCGATAGGGTTGGCGCCGTCACCTGACACGGCCGGCGTACTCACCGACGCCATGACTGCGATTGCCAGGGTCTTCCATATGGTCATGCTTCGATGCTTCCACTGCGATCTGGAGCGGCACCATAGCAGAGTAGGGCGTCAGATACGAAAAGCCCGGCGCTGGGCCGGGCTTAGAAGCGTGAGTCAGACATTCCAGATACTAGGAAGCATACTCGATAAGACGCTCTGCTCCAGACTGTGCTGATAGCACTGGAACATACGCTACTCCAACAGCTTCTGCTTCTCCACTGAGCTCTTGATTGATGCTCTCAAGGTTCTGCCGCTGACGGTCGCCCAGTGTCGGATCATCTCGCCTAGGGACTGCGGATATCAGGACAGCAACCTCAATGCCGGTCAGCTCTCGACACCGCTGCAGCTCAAAAATCCGAGCCCTGGCGTCTCGCACGCTAGGTCCAGGTCGGATTGGGGTGACCACATTGAAGTGAGATGCAACTTTCGGGGAAACAAAGCCGAATTTTACTTGATCTCCGCCATTTATCAGAACTGCATGCCTTCCAAAATATTGGTCAAGCTCAGGTCTTAGAGAGCGCACAAGCTCGCGCACTTCCGTACCGAAGCGCTTCGTTACCTCTTCAGCGATTGGGATGTCCTCCTCCCTTTGCTCATCGAAATTATCGATATTGGAAAGGCTTGAGAAAAGCAACGCTGCCGTGCGCAACAGCTCGGACCTAGAGGTTGCTTCGGTACACATTTGCTCACCAGGATACAGCCCGGAAATAGGTACGCCCAAACGATCCAATGAATTAGCTGCGGTGGCCGCTTCCTTGAATAGGCGAAGGCCAAACTCGATCAGCCTAATTGCCCCAATGGATGAGCTGGCGCCATACAGGGCGGCGACCACATCATCTCGGATAATTCGCACGCCTTCCCACGTACCAGCGTATTCAAACACCACGCCAGCCATCATTCGCTCACCAGTTCCGGCCACTGGCTCCCAGAATATGGGGCGCCACGAGTGCATGGCGGCATTGCTTGACGGTGATAGCATGGTAGTCATCGGCTCAACAAGTCGCTGCGGGAAGGGAACCGGGCAAGAAGTCTATTACCCATAGATGAGAGCTTAGAGCAGATATCTTTGATTGGCGCATCAAGATCTGCAACGGATTTTATCGCTGCGCCAGCGCTGCCAGGCTGACTTCTATCAATTAGCATCCATGCAGCTATGGCGGACTGGCTGAAAACCTCATGATCTCCCGCGTGTGTGGCCATCATACAAAGCTTGTTAGCGTCCGCCATTTTTCGAGCTCCATTCCCGAGAGCCATTGCGTGATCAATCCAGGCCTCAGTAGCACCATCCCATAGCACGTTGCCAAAATTACGGTCCCGGTTATCGATTGCCTCGTCTGCAACTGCTGCCAAGGGGGCGGATGGCAGGCTGCAAATGAGAGCGCAGGCGTGCTTAACGACCGCATCATATTCGGGAGTGCCCTTAGGGATTAGATCTATTCCGAGACGCTGGGAAAGGTTGGGGTAGGAAGCATCCGCACTGGCAAAATGAAGCTCTCCATCAATGTCGATCAGGAATGAATCGGGCACATTCAGGCCCCAAGCCCTTAGTAGCACCGCGCAAAAAGCCTCGGCTATTATTTCGGCCCTGGAGCCCCCTTTAAGAATTGCGCCAGTGAGCTTGCCGGAAACACGAATCGTGCAACGCTTTGCACCGCTGACGCCTATTCCGATTGAGCGCTCTGTCCCCTTCACGAGTTCAGCCCAGCGAACTTCCATTTGAGTACCCCCTCCATGCTTAATGATCAACGCTTCATAGGCTCCAGCTCCTTGCCGGAGCCTATTGCGCCATAATCGCCTTGTACCGTTTCTGGTATTCGTCATACGGCAGGTTCTGCTGCATGAGATGCCAGATCCGAGCTACCTGCTTGCTGACCCGGGCTGCTGTAGCTAGCAGGCGCCGGCCAGGCTTGGGCTGGGGACGATATCTCTATGGTAGCTGCTTGCTCTATCAGCTTACCTAAAAGCTCAAGCTGGTTCTCCAGATCATCTGCGAGCTGATCGAGACGATGCCACCTAAGGGCCTCTACCTGCTCAGCCAAATCTTTTTTGGTTGCCTCGAGGAGGCGAATATTTCGTTTGAACGCATGTTCAGCAAAGCTATATATCATCCTTGACTCTCGAATCTCGTTTGTTTTTACAAATCCCGCCGCACCGGCTTACCTGGGCAACGATCCCGTATTCGTTCTCCTCGCTGCAGGAGGGGACGCTGCTTCGATGCTATATAATGAAGGATCTAGGCATGGGTGCCGGGGTCAATCGGAATCCCAGTCGGTATTTTTTAGTACATCAAGAAGTACATTTAAATCGTATTTCTATTTTTTACCTTTAAAAATCAAGAGGTTAATGACTTTATTTGAGTCTCTCCTTCCGCACCAACCCAGGTTTCGCAGGCCTTCGCCGGCTTGCGAAAACCTTTGAAAAGCCCGCCTAGTGCGGGCTTTTTATTGCGCCGGGTTTCGTGGTCTTTCACCTCCAGTCACACATCTTCATGCTGTTGCCCAGCGCGACCTGCCTGTCATGAAAGCCTGGTGCACCATCGGCTTATATAGGGTTATCAGTACTCAAGTCTTCGGATGGGTACGCTGCCGCGCCTATATTGTTGATAACCGGTGTAAGGGAGAATGGCTGTGTCGGCAACGCCTGACGCGGCCATGTCCAAAAGAATGGGCAAGGTCGCCCAGTGAGGCCCTGATCGTGGGGGGCCATTCAGGTTGCAGAACTGATACGCGACGCCGCTGTAGATCCGAGGGATCGTATAGCAATCAGTCTGCCATCTGGCCAGGTCGTCCACGGCTTTCGATTCGTTCGACACTGTTCGAACGGTTCCGCATCCACTTAGCACCACGCCAAGCGCCAATCCAATCCATCGTTTCATGAGTGTATCCTGTCCTTAATGGCCTGATGATAGCAGTTGCGGCATTTCAGCATCCCTGGATGGCCTGATTGAAAAAGAAGGCGAACGCGCTATGAAAGCCTGGATTGCACTCGGGATCGTGTGAGCGTTACTGTGAGCAATCTTCAATGAATCATCGTTGCCTTCATCTATAGTTGGCCAGACGGGTTGGCCCGACAACAGCCTGACAGGGAAATCTCATGTATTCAAAAACCGAGCTGCAGCGTGTGCTTGAAACCGCTTTTCTGCCCAGCAAGTGCGAGTGCGCCAGTGCGCCCAATGACTGTCTGTCGGTAAAGCTCATCCACCCTCACACCGGTGAGATCGAGTTGTACGTAGCGAGCGTCCCTCTCTCTGAGCTGGCGACCAGCCGTTCGATTGCCAAGGTCGTGCTTTCACTGAAGGAGCAAAGAGACCTGATGGGGCAGATGACGCTCTCCATGCGGCGGCTGGGGTAGGGCGGCTGCGCAAGGCCCGGCTCCGGATCGGGTCTGGATCCGGGCATTTATCAATGCGGGAATCGCGTTTCTTGCGCCTGTCCCGGCGTGCGCGTCGGGTATGCAAGTGCAAAGTGCGCCTGAATTTCCAGTGTGCGCATCGGTCCATCGCTTACACAAAGGAGATTCATGACCATGGCCGTCACACTCAAGACGCTGTCCGATGATGAGATTCCCGTGACTCACCGCCGGGAAGGGCTGGAGGTGCTGTTTGCGGTGTATGAGGATAACGGCACGGTGCATTACCTGGAATCGGATGTAGAGGCTGCACAGCTTGTGGTGCAGCTCTCTGAAAAGGAATAAGCGTTCCGGAGGCGGCGCAAAAAAACATGGCGTCGCCTGCAGTTGCAGGGAGTGTGGTCAGAAAGATATTGCGATGGCCTGAGCCAGTTGCATGTCAGACAGTAAGGGTGCTCCGGAGAGCTGGCGGTAGTCTCGGGTTGCCTGCTCGATCTGTGCACCACGAATTTGACCCTCTGAGCCTATGAATACCAGAGCATCGTCTTTGGCAGACTTGAACAGCTCGGGAATGCTCGAAGTGGCGGCCGTCGCTCCCGAGACAATAACGGCCGGCACTATAGTGGTGAGCATCAGTGCGGCTTGAAACGGGTTGTTGTTTTCGGCGGCCATTACTGGTGTGCCGATCAGGACCGTTACAGCGATTGCGAAGGGTTTCCATGCATTCATGCGTTGATGCATCCATACGGGTTTGAAAGCGGCACGTTATCAGCTCATGCATTGCTCGGGAACGAAAGTCTGGCACCCCTTGTCCTGGCCAGTTCTCTGGCATGCCGGAAAAGTGGCGGTTCCTGAAGCCTGTGCCACAGGAAAGGCGTTGCCTTGGCGTCATGCGGTCAGCTCTTGCGGGCATTGGCTTGGCGGCAAAGCGGGCGCCCGACACGGGTTTTTAGCGTGCTGACCATGACATTTCTCTTGCGCTGAAGAATTTGGCCCTTTAATATCAGCGGCTTAGGAAATGCATCAGTTGCTTTCCGGTGCGGCAACGCAGGTTTCAAGCCGTTACAAGGCTTCTGCAAAGTCGTTGAAAAACTTCCCGTTTGGTAAGTTTTTCCATTCGATATGGTGGGCGTAGCTCAGTTGGTAGAGCACAGGATTGTGACTCCTGTTGTCGTGGGTTCGATCCCCATCGTCCACCCCATATTCGAAAAGGCGCCAGGTCATTGACCTGGCGCTTTTTTTTGGAGCTGGTTTTGTGTGTCCGGGTGTTGAAAGTGCTTTGCGCCGGTTTTGCAAGTGGCGCCGCCTGTCGAGCAGTGATGAACGGCTCGCAGAAAGGCGTCGGCACCGTGCTATCGCTTGCCGGGCGCGTGCCAGACAGGTTTGTACCTGCCCACGCACCCGTCTTGCACCTTTTGTCGGGCGCGCGGCAGCATCCTCTTTACTTGGGCCTTTTAAGCAGGGTGACTTCTTGAGTTTGACCCACTAGAATGCATGCCCTTGATTCTAGGGTCGGAAACGCCGGCTACCGTCTGTGCAACGAGGAATATCCATGCAAGTTTCTGTTGAAAACACTTCTGCTCTTGAGCGCCGCATGACCATTGGCGTGCCTGCCGAGCGTATCGAGACCGAAGTCAGCAAGCGTCTGCAACAGACTGCACGCAAGGCCAAGATCCCGGGCTTCCGTCCAGGCAAGGTGCCAATGAGCGTGATCCGTCAGCGCTACGAAGATGGCGCTCGTCAGGAAGCGTTGGGCGAACTGATCCAGGCGACCTTCTACGAAGCTGTGGTCGAGCAGAAGCTGAACCCTGCTGGCGCACCTTCGGTCGAGCCTAAATCGTTCGAAAAGGGCAAGGACCTGGAATACGTCGCCACGTTCGAAGTATTCCCCGAGTTCACCGTTTCGGGCTTCGAGTCGATCAAGGTAGAGCGCCTGTCGGCTGATGTGGCCGACAGCGACCTGGACAATATGCTGGAAGTGCTGCGCAAGCAGAACGTGCGTTTCGAAGAAACCGACCGCGCCGCGCAGACTGACGACCAGGTGAACATCGATTTCGTCGGCAAGGTCGACGGCGAAGTGTTTGCAGGTGGTTCGGCCACCGGTACCCAACTGGTTCTGGGCTCCGGCCGCATGATCCCGGGTTTCGAAGACGGCCTGGTTGGCGCCAAGGCCGGTGAAGAGCGCGTGTTGAACGTGACCTTCCCCGAGGACTACCAGAACCTGGAGCTGGCCGGCAAGGCCGCCGAGTTCACCGTGACCGTCAACACCGTTTCCGAGCCAAAGCTGCCTGAGCTGAACGAAGAGTTCTTCAAGCTGTTCGGCATCAAGGAAACCGGTATCGAAGGTTTCCGTACCGAAGTTCGCAAGAACATGGACCGTGAGCTGCGTCAGGCCATCAAGTCGAAGGTCAAGAACCAGGTCATGGACGGTCTGCTGGCCGCCAACCCGATCGAAGTGCCAAAAGCGCTGCTGGAAAACGAAGTCAACCGTCTGCGCGTACAGGCTGTCCAGCAGTTTGGCGGCAACATCAAGCCTGACCAACTGCCGGCCGAGCTGTTCGAAGAGCAGGCCAAGCGTCGCGTCGAGCTGGGCCTGATCGTGGCTGAAGTGGTCAAGCAGTTCGACCTCAAGCCTGACGAAGCCCGCGTTCGCGAGATGATCCAGGAAATGGCCTCGGCCTACCAGGAGCCTGAGCAGGTCGTGGCCTGGTACCTGAAGAACGAGCAGCAGCTGAACGAAGTCCGTTCTGTTGTGCTGGAAGAACAAGTTGTAGATACTGTTTTGCAGAAAGCTAGCGTGACCGACACCTCGGTCTCCTACGAAGAAGCGGTCAAGCCGGTACAAGCTCCACAAGCCGACTGACTTTCTCCTTTCGTTCGATAACACTCACAAGCCAGCCTTCGCGCTGGCTTGTGCGTATTGAAGACTCGACTATTTGGGAGTGAATGCAGGACATGTCCCGCAATTCTTATTTTCAGCAGAACCCTGACATTCAGGCCGCTGGCGGCCTGGTCCCTATGGTTATCGAGCAGTCCGCCCGTGGCGAACGCGCGTATGACATCTACTCGCGCCTTCTCAAGGAGCGCGTCATTTTTCTGGTCGGCCCGGTAGAAGACTACATGGCCAACCTGATCGCCGCGCAGCTCCTGTTCCTTGAAGCGGAGAACCCGGACAAGGATATCCATCTCTACATCAACTCGCCGGGTGGTTCGGTCACGGCTGGCATGTCGATCTACGACACCATGCAGTTCATCAAGCCGGACGTTTCCACTATCTGCATCGGCCAGGCGTGCAGCATGGGCGCGTTCCTGCTCGCTGGCGGCGCCAAGGGCAAGCGTCACTGCCTGCCGAACTCGCGCATGATGATTCACCAGCCGCTGGGCGGTTTCCAGGGCCAGGCTACGGATATCGATATCCATGCCCGCGAAATCCTGCATATCCGTCATCGCCTCAATTCGTTGCTGGCCGAACACACCGGTCAAGACCTCGCTACCATTGAGCGTGACACTGAGCGCGACAACTTCATGAGTGCGGATCGCGCTGCCGAATACGGTCTGATCGACTCGGTCATCACCAAGCGCGAAATGCCTGCCTGAGCAACCGGGCTATAGGCGGTCTGCGCAACTGACCGCCTGTGGACTTGAAAAAGCCCGCGATAGCCTTCATCTTGTGTTGCAAGCCTAACGGATTGGATCGATCGAATGACTGACACCCGCAACGGCGAGGACAACGGCAAATTGCTCTATTGCTCCTTCTGTGGCAAAAGCCAGCATGAAGTGCGCAAATTGATTGCCGGCCCCTCGGTCTTTATCTGCGACGAGTGCGTCGACCTGTGCAACGACATCATCCGCGAGGAGGTGCAGGAGGCACAGGCTGAAAGCAGCGCGCATAAATTGCCTTCGCCTAAAGAAATCAGCGGCATCCTTGACCAGTACGTCATCGGTCAGGAGCGAGCCAAAAAGGTTCTCGCGGTAGCGGTGTATAACCACTACAAGCGCCTGAACCAGCGTGACAAGAAAAATGACGACGTTGAACTGGGCAAGAGCAACATCCTGCTGATCGGGCCTACCGGTTCGGGCAAGACGCTGCTCGCCGAAACTCTGGCGCGCCTGCTCAACGTTCCGTTTACCATCGCCGACGCCACCACACTGACCGAAGCAGGTTATGTGGGCGAGGACGTGGAAAACATTATTCAGAAGCTGTTGCAGAAATGTGATTACGACGTAGAAAAGGCCCAGATGGGTATCGTCTACATCGACGAGATCGACAAGATTTCGCGCAAATCCGACAACCCGTCCATTACCCGGGACGTGTCCGGCGAAGGCGTTCAGCAAGCCCTGCTGAAGCTGATCGAAGGCACCGTGGCTTCCGTGCCGCCCCAGGGCGGCCGCAAGCATCCACAGCAGGAATTCCTGCAAGTGGACACACGCAACATCCTGTTCATTTGTGGTGGTGCCTTCTCGGGTCTGGAAAAAGTCATCCAGAACCGCTCGACCCGCGGCGGCATCGGCTTCAACGCCGAAGTGCGCAGCAAGGAAGAGGGCAAGAAGGTCGGTGAGTCGCTGCGCGAAGTCGAGCCGGACGACCTGGTCAAGTTCGGTCTGATTCCCGAGTTTGTCGGGCGTCTGCCGGTGCTGGCGACCCTGGATGAGCTGGACGAAGCGGCCCTGATGCAGATCCTGACCGAACCGAAGAACGCGCTGACCAAGCAGTACGGCAAGTTATTCGAGATGGAAGGGGTAGACCTGGAATTTCGGTCCGATGCGCTCAAGGCCGTGGCCCGTCGCGCACTGGAACGCAAGACCGGTGCACGTGGGCTGCGTTCGATCCTTGAGGGCGTTCTGCTCGACACCATGTACGAAATTCCGTCGCAAAGCGACGTGAGTAAAGTGGTGATCGACGAAAGCGTCATTGAAGGTACGTCCAAGCCACTATTGATCTATGAAAACAACGAGCCCACCGCCAAGGCTGTGCCTGACGCGTAACAGCGTCCTGCTGGCTGTGTGACCGTTGACAAAAGGGGGCCTTCGGGTCCCCTTTTGCATTTTCGTCCACGTGATACGGCTTGATCGAGAGGCTTGCAAAGGCGGCGGTACACCGTGTTGTCCGGCCAGCCCTGCAAGCCGGTGCAAGGCACATCACAACTATTACCGGAGCAAGACAGTAAGGCTTGTTTTTTTCCGGTACTGCCCCCATCTTGGTTCCAAGCTCATTCCATCTGTCCACGGCCAATTGGCCGCTGTAGAGGCGAAATCATGAAAACCACTATCGAATTGCCTCTTTTGCCATTGCGTGACGTAGTGGTTTATCCGCACATGGTCATCCCGCTGTTCGTGGGGCGCGAGAAGTCGATCGAAGCCCTTGAGGCCGCGATGACGGGCGACAAACAGATCCTGCTGCTCGCGCAAAGAAACCCGGCTGACGACGATCCTGGCGAGCAAGCCCTGTATGGCGTCGGCACCATTGCGACCGTACTGCAGTTGCTCAAGCTGCCAGACGGCACCGTGAAAGTGCTGGTTGAAGGTGAGCAGCGCGGTTACGTCGAGCGTTTCATCGAAGTTGACGGCCATTGCCGTGCCGAAGTTGCGTTGATCGACGAAGTCGATGCGCCTGACCGTGAATCCGAAGTGTTCGTACGCAGCCTGCTGGCCCAGTTCGAGCAATACGTGCAGTTGGGCAAGAAAGTCCCTGCCGAAGTCCTGTCTTCGCTCAACAGCATCGAAGAGCCGGGTCGTCTGGTCGACACCATGGCCGCGCACATGGCGCTGAAGATCGAGCAAAAGCAGGAAATCCTTGAAATCATCGACCTGTCTGCACGGGTCGAGCACGTGCTGGCCCTGCTGGATGCCGAAATTGACCTGCTGCAGGTCGAGAAACGCATTCGTGGCCGGGTCAAGAAGCAGATGGAGCGCAGCCAGCGCGAGTACTACCTGAATGAGCAGATGAAGGCCATTCAGAAAGAACTGGGCGATGGCGATGAAGGCCACAACGAAATCGAAGAGCTGAAAAAGCGCATCGATGCCGCCGGTCTGCCCAAGGACGCCCTGACCAAGGCCACCGCCGAGCTGAACAAGCTCAAACAGATGTCGCCGATGTCGGCCGAGGCCACCGTGGTACGGTCCTACATCGACTGGCTGGTTCAGGTGCCGTGGAAGGCACAAAGCAAAGTACGCCTGGACCTGGCCCGTGCCGAAGAAATCCTCGATGCCGACCATTACGGCCTCGAAGAGGTCAAGGAACGCATCCTGGAATACCTCGCCGTGCAGAAGCGGGTCAAGAAGATCCGCGGCCCTGTGCTGTGCCTGGTCGGACCACCGGGTGTCGGCAAGACCTCGCTGGCCGAGTCCATCGCCAGCGCGACCAACCGCAAGTTCGTGCGAATGGCCTTGGGTGGCGTACGCGACGAAGCGGAAATTCGTGGTCATCGCCGCACCTATATAGGTTCGATGCCAGGAAGATTGATACAAAAAATGACCAAGGTCGGGGTGCGCAACCCGCTGTTCCTGCTTGATGAAATCGACAAGATGGGCAGTGACATGCGCGGCGATCCGGCCTCGGCCCTGCTTGAAGTGCTTGATCCGGAGCAGAACCACAACTTCAACGACCACTACCTGGAGGTCGACTACGACCTGTCGGACGTGATGTTCCTGTGCACTTCCAACTCGATGAACATCCCGCCGGCGCTGCTGGACCGCATGGAAGTCATCCGTCTGCCGGGCTACACCGAAGACGAGAAGATCAACATTGCCGTCAAGTACCTGTCGCCCAAGCAGATCCAGGCCAACGGCCTGAAGAAGGTCGAGCTGGAGTTCGAAGACAAGGCCATCCGCGACATCATTCGCTACTACACCCGCGAAGCCGGTGTCCGTGGCCTCGAGCGCCAGATTGCCAAGGTCTGCCGCAAGGTGGTCAAGGAGCACACCCAGGACAAGAAATTCTCCATTCGTGTCACGGCCGAGAGCCTTGAGCACTATCTGGGCGTACGCAAGTTCCGCTACGGCCTGGCCGAGCAGCAGGACCAGATCGGCCAGGTCACGGGCCTGGCCTGGACGCAGGTGGGTGGCGAGTTGCTGACCATCGAGTCGGTGGTGGTGCCGGGCAAGGGCCAGTTGATCAAGACCGGTTCTCTGGGCGATGTGATGGTCGAGTCGATCACCGCCGCGCAGACCGTGGTACGCAGCCGTGCCAAGAGCCTGGGGATTGCCTCGGACTTCCATGAGAAGCACGACGTGCATATCCACATGCCGGAAGGCGCCACGCCCAAGGACGGTCCGAGTGCCGGCGTCGGCATGTGCACCGCCCTTGTGTCGGCCCTGACCCAGATCCCGGTGCGTGCCGATGTGGCGATGACCGGTGAGATCACATTGCGTGGTCAGGTACTGGCCATTGGTGGCCTGAAGGAAAAATTGCTGGCCGCACATCGGGGCGGAATCAAGACGGTGATCATTCCTGAAGAGAACGTACGTGATTTGAAGGAAATTCCTGACAATATCAAGCAGGATCTGCAGATCAAGCCTGTTAAATGGATTGACGAAGTCCTGCAAATTGCGCTGCAATACGCGCCTGAGCCCTTGCCGGATGTGGCTCCCGAGAGAGTGGCAAAGGACGAGAAGCGCGAGTCTGACTCTAAGGAAAGAATTAGCACGCATTAAGTCTGGGTGGCCTTTCTTGACAGCTTTTTGGAGCGCTTGATATAAAGCGGCTCCTTCAAGCGGATGCATGCAGGCCACTCAGCGCACGTTTTGCTTAAACCAAAAACTTAGAAACATACTCCATATAGAGATAAGGGGACTTAGCGTGAACAAGTCGGAACTGATTGATGCTATCGCTGCATCTGCTGATATCCCGAAAGCTGCTGCTGGCCGTGCGCTGGATGCTGTGATCGAATCCGTCACTGGCGCTCTGAAGGCTGGCGACTCTGTTGTACTGGTTGGCTTTGGTACGTTCTCCGTTACCGACCGTCCTGCTCGCGTAGGTCGCAATCCGCAAACTGGCAAGACCCTGGAAATCCCGGCTGCCAAGAAGCCGGTCTTCAAGGCTGGTAAAGCGCTGAAAGAAGCCGTCAACTGAGCTTCTTGAAGCGTTGATGCGCGCGCGGGTCCGCGATTGTTCGCGGACCGCTTGCGAAGGGGTCGAGACCCTATGCTTCGCGATTTACGAGAAGGCGCATCCTCGGATGCGCCTTTCTTCTATCCGCTTTACTACCCACGCTCCGCGGTTGGTTCGTGAGTTCAACCGTTCTGGGGGACGCATGCTGCAAAACATCAGGGACAATTCACAAGGCTGGATTGCCAAGACCATCATCGGCATCATCGTTGCGCTGATGGCCCTTACGGGCATCGAGGCGCTGTTCACTTCGTCGAGCAACAAGCAGAACGCTGCCGAAGTGAATGGCGAAGAGGTGACCCAGGCCGAACTGGGCCAGGCGGTCGAAATGCAACGCCGTCAATTGACCCAGCAGCTGGCTCAGCAGTTGGGCCGGGATTTCGATCCTGCACTGCTCGACGACAAACTGTTGCGCGAATCGGCCCTCAAGGGCCTGATCGATCGCAAACTGCTGCTGCAGGCAGCGGCTGACGACAAGTTCGCTTTCTCCGAGGCAGCGGTTGACCAGCAGCTGCTGATGACGCCCGAGTTTCAGGTCGACGGCAAATTCAATGCCGATCGTTTCGATCAGGTCGTGCGCCAGCTCGGTTACAACCGTCTGCAATTTCGTCAGATGCTGACCCAGGAAATGCTGATTGCCCAGGCGCGCGCCGGGATTGCCGGCAGTGCATTCGTGACCGATGCCCAGGTCGAGGCATTTGCCCGGCTGGAGAAGCAGACCCGTGACTCCGCGACCTTGACCGTTGCGGCCAACCCTGCCGGGGTTTCGGTCAGCGATGATGAAGTCAAGGCTCACTACGACCAGCACGCCAAGGAGTTCATGAGCCCCGAGCAAGTGGTGCTGAGCTACATCGAGCTGAAAAAATCGTCGTTCTTCGACAAGGTGCAGGTCAAGGATGAAGACCTGCAGGCGGCCTATCAGAAGGAAATCGCCAACCTGAGCGAGCAGCGCCGTGCCGCGCACATCCTGATTGAAGTAGGCGGCAAGGTCGACGACCAGCAAGCCAAGGCCAAGCTCGAAGAAGTGCAGCAACGCCTGGCCAAGGGTGAAGATTTCGCTACCCTGGCCAAGGAGTTCTCGCAGGACCCGGGTTCCTCGAACAAAGGCGGCGATCTGGGCTATGCCGGCAAGGGCGTCTACGATCCGGCCTTCGAAGAGGCGCTGTACGCCTTGAACAAGGACCAGGTTTCGCAGCCGGTACGCAGCGACTACGGCTGGCACTTGATCAAGTTGCTGGGTGTCGAGGCACCCTCGGTGCCGAGCCTGGCCAGTCTGAAAGACAAGCTGACCGCCGATCTGAAGTCCCAGAAGGTCGAGCAGAAGTTCGTCGAGGCGACCAAGCAACTGCAGGATTCGGCGTTCGAATCGTCCGATCTGGAGCAGCCGGCCCAGGAACTGGGTCTGAAGGTCCAGACCACGGCACCGTTCGGCCGTGAAGGCGCAGAAGGCCTGACGGCCAACCGTGCCGTGATCCAGGCCGCTTTCAGCCCTGAAGTATTGGAAGAGGGTGCCAACAGCAGCGCGCTGGAACTCGATCCGGACACCGTGCTGGTCGTTCGCGCCAAAGAGCACTTGCAGCCCCAGCAGTTGCCGCTGGCTGACGTCAGCCCGTCGATCCGTGCCCAGTTGGTCAAGGAAAAGGCCAGCGCTGCCGCCAAGGCCAAGGGTGAAGCCCTGCTGAGCGGCCTGCGTGATGGCAAGATCCCGCTGGCGGACCGTCAGGACGGTATCGAGTGGAAAGTGCAGGAAGCGGTCACCCGTGGCCAGGAAGGCGTGGATCCCGCAGTCCTGCAGACGCTGTTCCGCATGCCCAAGCCTGAAGGCAAGGACAAGCCTGAATACGCCAGCCTCACCGCTGCCGATGGCAGCTACGTGATCGTGCGCCTCAAGGGCGTCAACCAGGCCGCTGCGCCGAGTGATGAAGAAAAGGCCCAATACCGTCGCTTCCTGGCATCGCGTGCCGGCCAGCAGGATTTTGCCGCGTACCGCGCCGAGCTGGAAGAAAAGGCCAAGGTCGAGAAATATTGAGGGGAAAGGTGAGCAGCAAGCGGCAAGCAGATCGTGTTGATTCAACAGGCCATTCAGGCCAATGCGATTCGCTTGCAGCTTGCAGCTTTTAGCTCAAAGCCCGCATAAAAAAGGCCGCCCCAGGGGCGGCCTTTTTCATGCCTGAGCAAGCAGCCGCTTACTCTTCGATATTGCCCATCGCGGTGGTGTTGAAACCGCCGTCGACGTACATGATTTCACCGCTGATGCCCGACGCCAGGTCCGAGCACAGGAAGGCGGCGGCATTGCCGACTTCGTCGATGGTCACGTTGCGACGCAGTGGCGTCTGCGCTTCGTTGGCGGCCAGCATCTTGCGGAAGTTCTTGATGCCCGAGGCCGCCAGGGTGCGGATAGGACCTGCCGATACCGCGTTGACGCGGGTGCCTTCGGCGCCCAGGCTGCCGGCCAGATAACGTACGCCCGCTTCCAGGCTGGCCTTGGCCATGCCCATCACGTTGTAGTTGGGCATGGTGCGCTCGGCGCCCAGGTACGACAGGGTCAACAGGCTGCCGTTACGGCCTTTCATCATCTCGCGACCGGCCTTGGCCAGGGCGATGAAGCTGTAGGCGCTGATGTCGTGGGCAATGCGGAAGCCGTCACGGGTGGTGGCGTTGGTGAAGTCACCGTCGAGCTGGTCGCCCGGCGCGTAGCCGACCGAGTGGACAATCACGTCCAGGCCGTCCCACTTCTTGCCCAGTGCTTCGAAGACCTTGGCGATCTCTTCGTCGCTGGCGACATCGCAAGGGAAGCACAGCTCGGGATTGGAACCCCAGCCTGCGGCGAACTCTTCGACACGGCCTTTGAGCTTGTCGTTCTGGTAGGTGAAAGCAAGCTCTGCACCTTCACGATGCATGGCGGCAGCGATGCCGGATGCGATGGACAGTTTACTGGCGACACCGACGATCAGGACGCGCTTACCGGCGAGAAAACCCATGTGTTGTTCCTCTTCAGGTTAATCGACAGCCACTGGCGCCATGAAGGCGGCTTCCAGCAGCTGCTGTGTGTAAGGATGTTGCGGTGCGGCGAAAACAGCCTCGGCTGCACCTTGTTCGACCACTTTACCTTGCTTGACCACCATCAACTGGTGGCTCAGCGCCTTGACGACAGCCAGGTCATGGCTGATGAACAGATACGTCAGGTTGTACTTGAGTTGCAGCGAGCGTAGCAGTTCGACCACCTGGCGCTGCACGGTCCGGTCGAGCGCCGAGGTGGGCTCGTCCAGCAGAATCAGCGCCGGCTTGAGCACCAGGGCCCGGGCAATGGCGATACGCTGCCGTTGCCCGCCGGAAAACTCGTGAGGGTAACGGTGGCGGGTTTGCGGGTCCAGCCCCACCTCTGTCAGTGCCTCGATAATGGCCTGCTCCTGCTCGGCCACCGTGCCCATGCCGTGAATACGCAGGCCTTCACCCACGATTTCAGACACCGACATGCGCGGGCTCAGGCTGCCGAACGGGTCCTGGAACACCACCTGCATCTGTCGGCGCAGCGGGCGAACCTGCTGCTGCGACAACCCCTGCAAGGGCTGGCCCTGGAACCGGATGGCGCCCTCGCTGGACAACAGGCGCAAGATCGCCAGGCCCAGGGTGGACTTGCCCGATCCGCTTTCCCCGACAATGCCCAGTGTCTGGCCCTGCGGCAGGCTGAAGCTCACGCCGTCAACGGCCTTGACGTGATCGACGGTGCGCTTGAGCAGGCCCTTCTTGATCGGGAACCAGACCCGCAGGTCCTCGACCTCGATCAATGGCTTGCCCGGTACGGTGTCTACAGGTCCACCGCTGGGTTCGGCATTGAGCAGCGTCTGGGTGTACGGATGCTGCGGAGAACGAAACAGTTCTTCGCACGATGCCTGTTCGACGATGGAACCGCGCTGCATGACACATACCCGGTGGGCTATTTGCCGTACCACGTTCAGATCATGGCTGATCAGCAGCAGCGCCATGCCCAGGCGACCTTGCAGCTCCTTGAGCAATTCAAGGATTTTCAGTTGCACCGTCACGTCCAGCGCCGTCGTGGGTTCGTCCGCAATCAGCAGTTCAGGCTCGTTGGCCAAGGCCATGGCGATCATCACCCGCTGGCGCTGACCGCCGGAGAGCTCGTGGGGCAGGGCCTTGAGGCGTTTGCGTGGCTCGGGAATGCCGACCAGCGCCAGCAGCTCCAGGGTGCGCTCAGTGGCCGCCTTGCCGGTCAGACCCTTGTGCAGCGCCAGCACTTCGTTGATCTGTTTTTCGACCGAGTGCAGCGGGTTGAGCGAGGTCATCGGCTCCTGGAAGATCATCGCGATGCGGTTGCCGCGCAGGCGGCGCAAGTGCTTTTCGTCCAGCTTCAACAGGTCCTGGCCGGCATAGCGGATGCTGCCCGACGGGTGGCTGGCAATGGGGTAGGGCAGCAGGCGCAGGATCGAGTGCGCGGTCACTGACTTGCCCGAGCCGCTTTCGCCGACCAGCGCCAGGGTTTCGCCACGACGAATATCGAAGCTGATGCCCTCGACCGCCCGCTGGCGGGTGTCGCCCGTGACGAACTCGACCGCCAGATCGCGGATTTCGATCAGATTGTCCTGGGTCATGTCATTTCCTTGGGTCGAAGGCATCGCGGGCCGATTCACCGATGAATACCAGCAGGCTGAGCATCAGGGCCAGCACGGCAAAGGCGCTGATCCCCAGCCACGGGGCCTGCAGGTTGGCCTTGCCCTGGGCGACCAGTTCGCCCAGCGACGGCGAGCCGGCCGGCAGGCCGAAGCCGAGGAAGTCCAGCGCGGTCAGGGTGCCGATGGCGCCGGTGAGAATGAACGGCATGAAGGTCATGGTCGAGATCATCGCGTTGGGCAGGATGTGCCGGAACATGATCTCGCCATTGCGCATCCCCAGGGCCCTGGCGGCGCGCACGTATTCCAGGTTGCGCCCGCGCAGGAACTCGGCGCGCACCACATCCACCAGGCTCATCCACGAAAACAGCAGCATGATGCCCAGCAGCCACCAGAAGTTGGGTTGTACGAAGCTGGCCAGGATGATCAACAGGTACAGCACCGGCAAGCCCGACCAGATCTCCAGGAAGCGCTGGCCGACCAGGTCGACCCAGCCGCCATAGAACCCTTGCAGGGCGCCGGCAATCACGCCAATGACCGAACTGATCAGGGTCAGGGTCAGGGCGAACAGCACCGAGATGCGAAAGCCGTAGATGACCCGTGCCAGCACATCGCGGCCCTGATCGTCGGTGCCCAGCAGGTTTTCGCGCGATGGCGGGGCGGGAGCCGGGACCTTGAGGTCGTAGTTGATGCTCTGGTAGCTGAACGGAATCGGCGCCCACAGCGTCCAGCCGTCCTTGGCCGCCAGCAGGTCCTGGATATAGGGGCTCTTGTAGTTGGCTTCCAGCGGGAATTCGCCGCCGAAGGTGGTTTCCGGGTAGCGCTCCAGCACCGGGAAGAACCACTGCCCGTCGTAGCGCACGGCCAGCGGCTTGTCGTTGGCGATCAACTCGGCGCCCAGGCTGAGAATGAACAGCGCCATGAACAGCCACAACGACCACCAGCCACGCTTGTTGGCCTTGAAACGCTCGAAGCGGCGACGATTGAGAGGGGACAACGGCATATCAATGCTCCCTGCTTTCGAAGTCGATGCGCGGGTCGACCAGGGTATAGGTCAGATCGCCGATCAGTTTCACCACCAGTCCCAGCAGGGTGAAGATGAACAGGGTGCCGAACACCACCGGGTAGTCGCGGTTGATGGCCGACTCGAAGCTCATCAGGCCCAGGCCGTCGAGGGAGAAGATCACCTCCACCAACAACGAGCCGGTGAAGAAGATGCCGATGAAGGCCGATGGGAAGCCGGCGATCACCAGCAACATGGCGTTGCGAAACACATGGCCGTATAGCACACGGTTATTGCTCAGACCCTTGGCTCTGGCCGTGACCACGTACTGCTTGCTGATCTCATCGAGAAAGCTGTTCTTGGTCAGCAGGGTCAGGGTCGCGAAGTTGCCGATCACCAGCGCGGTGATCGGCAGCACCAGGTGCCAGAAGTAATCCAGCACCTTGCCGGTGGTGCTCAGCTCGTCAAAGTTGTTCGAGGTCAGGCCGCGCAGCGGAAACCAGTCCAGGTAGCTGCCGCCGGCGAACACCACGATCAGCAGGATGGCGAACAGGAACGCCGGAATGGCATAGCCGACGATGATCGCCGAACTGGTCCAGACGTCGAACTGGCTGCCGTGCCGGGTCGCCTTGGCGATGCCCAGCGGAATCGACACCAGGTACATGATCAGCGTGCTCCACAGCCCCAGCGAGATCGAGACCGGCATCTTCTCCATGATCAGGTCGGTGACCTTGGCATCGCGAAAGAAGCTGGTACCGAAATCCAGTTGGGCGTAATTCTTGATCATGATCCACAGGCGTTCCGGCGCCGGCTTGTCGAAGCCGTACATGCGCTGGATTTCCTCGACCAGCGCCGGGTCCAGGCCTTGTGCGCCGCGATAGTTGGAACCGGCCACAGCCACTTCCGAACCGCCACCGGCGATGCGGCTGGTAGCACCATCGAAGCCTTCAAGCTTGGCGATCATCTGCTCGACCGGGCCACCGGGCGCGGCCTGGACGATGACGAAGTTGATGATCAGGATGCCCAGCAAGGTGGGGATGATCAGCAGCAGGCGCCGAAAAATATAAGCCAGCATGTCAGCGTTCCTCAGGCTTGGCATCGCCTTCTGGCGATGGGGGCGGTGCGGCCGGCGGGGCCGGCTTGACGTCGGGCCTCGCCCACCAGCTGCTCAGACCGATATCCGACAACGCCTTGGCCTTGGGGTGCGCCAGGTGGTCCCAGTACACGATCCGCCAGCTCTTGATGTGCCAGTTGGGCACCATGTAGAAGCCCCACAGCAACGTGCGGTCCAAGGCATGGGTGTAGGCCACCAGGTTCTGGCGCGAGTCGGCGCGGATCAGGCCGTCGACCAGGGCGTCGATGGCCGGATCCTTCAGGCCGATCAGGTTGCGGCTGCCGGAACGGTCGGCGCTGGACGAATGAAAGTACTCGCGCTGCTCGTTACCTGGCGAAGACGATTGCGGAAAACTGCTGACGATCATGTCGAAGTCCCGCGAGCGCAGGCGGTTGACGTATTCGGCCACGTCCACGCGGCGGATCACCAGTTCGATGCCCAGATCGTTCAAGTTACGCTTGTAAGGCAACAGCACGCGCTCGAACTCAGGCTGTGCCATGAGAAACTCCAGCTTCATCGGCTGGCCCTGCGCATCGCTCATCCGGTCGTTCTGGATGCTCCAGCCGGCTTCGAGCAACAGTTGATAGGCGCGGCGCAGTTGCGGGCGGATCATGCCGCTGCCATCGGTAGCCGGCAGGCTGAACGGCTCGGTGAAGACCCGCGCCGGGACCTTGTCGCGCAGCGGTTCGAGCAGCTTCATCTCGTCAGGCCCCGGTAAACCGGTGGCGGCCATTTCCGAGTTGTCGAAATAGCTTTTGGTGCGAGTGTAGGAGCCGTTGAACAGCTGCTTGTTGGTCCATTCGAAATCGAACAGCAAGGTCAATGCCTCGCGCACTTTCGGGTCCTGGAACACCGGCTTGCGCAGGTTGAACACAAAGCCCTGCATGCCCTGCGGGTTGCCGTTGGGCAGTTCTTCCTTGATCAGGCGCCCTTCACGCACGGCCGCAATGTCATAGGCGGTGGCCCAGCTCTTGGCGGTGTTCTCCTGCCAATAATCGAATTGCCCGGCTTTCAGGCCCTCCATGGCCACGGTGTTGTCGCGGTAATAGTCGTAGGTCATGACGTCGAAGTTGTACAGGCCGCGGTTGACCGGCAGGTCCTTGCCCCAGTAGTCCTTGACCCGCTCGTAGCGCATCGAACGGCCTGGCTTGACCTCGGCGACCTTGTACGGCCCGCTGCCCAGCGGCACCTCCAGGCTGCTCTTGGTGAAATCGCGGGTGGCCCAGAAATGCTTGGGCAGCACCGGCAATTGGCCCAGGATCAGCGGCAGCTCGCGACTGTGGTTGTCCTTGAACTTGAACAGCACCCGCAATGGGTCTTCGACCACCACTTGGTCGACCCCGGCGTAGTAGGCGCGGAACATGGGTGCGCCGTCCTTGATCAGGGTATTGAAGGTGAATTCGACGTCTTCGGCGCGCACCGGATGGCCATCATGAAAACGCGCTTCGGGGCGCAGATAGAAACGCACCCAGGTGTTGTCCGGGGCTTTTTCGATCTTGCTGGCGATCAGGCCATATTCGGTCAACGGCTCATCCAGGCTCGACCGCGCCAGCGTGTCGTAGATCAGGTCGAGGTCTTCGGCCGGTACGCCTTTGCTGATAAAGCTGTTGAGGCTGTCGAAGCCGCCCCGGCCGGCCTGGCGGAAGGTGCCGCCCTTGGGGGCGTCGGGGTTGACGTAGTCGAAGTGCTTGAAGTCGGGCGGGTACTTGGGCGCTTCGTCGTACAACGTCACGGCATGCTGGGGCGCGGCCAAGGCCGCGCAGGCCAGGGTAGCCAGCAACAGGCCGGCTGCCGGCGCGAACAGCAAACGCATCGGATTCATCGGGTGTTCTCCAGAGGCTTGAGCCACCATGCCCGCAGGCCCAGGGTGTAGGGCGGGGTAGTGACCCTGGCGAAACGATCGCGCCAGGCCAGACGATGGCTGTTGAGGTACCAGTTGGGAATCATGTAATGCCGTGCCAGCAAGACCCGGTCCAGGGCGCGGGCAGCGGCCACCTGGTCTTCGCGGCTTTGCGCGGCCAGCAGCTGATTGAGCAGACCATCGACCACCGGGCTGTTGATGCCGGCGTAATTCTTGCTGCCATTGACCGTCGCCTGGCTGGAATGAAAATACTGCCACTGTTCAAGCCCCGGGCTCAGGGTCTGCGGCAGGGTCATGAGGATCATGTCGAAGTCGAAGCGGTCCAGGCGCTGTTTGTATTGGGCTCGATCGACGGTGCGCAGCGCGACCTCGATACCGACGCGGCGCAAGTCTTGCACATACGGCTGCAGGATGCGCTCAAGGTTGGGATTGACCAGCAGGATTTCGAAATGCAACGGCTGCTGTTCGGCATTGACCAGCCGCTGACCGGAAAAGTGCCATCCGGCCTCGCTCAACAGACTCAGGGCCTTGCGCAGGGTTTCTCGTGGCAGGCCGCCGCCGTCGGTGCGCGGCAGCTCGAAAGGCTGGGTAAACAGGCTGGCCGGCAAGCGCTCACGATACGGCGCCAGCATCAGCCATTCCCGCCCGCTCGGCACACCTGTGGCGGCAAATTCGCTGTTGGGGTAATAGCTGGCCGAGCGCTGGTAGGCGTCGCTGAACAGCGTCCGGTTGGTCCATTCGAAATTGAACAGCAGGCCCAGCGCTTCACGCACCCGCTCGTCGCTGAAAGTCGCGCGACGGGTATTGAAGAACAGCCCCTGGGTCTGGGTCGGAATCCGGTGCGGGATCGCCGCCTTGATCACCTGGCCGTCTTTGACAGCGGCAAAATTGTAGCCATTGGCCCAGTTCTTGGCCTGGTGCTCGATATAAATGTCGAACTCGCCGGCCTTGAAGGCTTCGAAGGCCACCTCGCTGTCGCGGTAGAACTCGACCTCGACCCGGTCGAAATTGTATTTGCCGCGGTTGACCGGCAGGTCCTTGCCCCAGTAATCCTTGACCCGCTCGAACACCAGTTGGCGACCCGGTTGCACCTGCGTGATGCGATACGGCCCGCTGCCCAGGGGCGGCTCGAAGGTGGTGGAGCGAAAATCGCGGTCTTTCCAGTAGTGCTGCGCCAAGACCGGCATTTCGCCCAGGCGCATGATCAGCAACGGGTTGCCGACGCGCTTGAACACGAAGCGGATGCGATGACGATCAAGGATATCGACCCGCTGCACTTCCTGAAGGGCGGTGCGGTATTGCGGATGGCCGTCCTTGAGCAAAGTGCGCCAGGAAAAGGCCACGTCGTAGGCGGTGATGGGGTGACCATCGTGGAAGCGCGCCTCGGGCCGCAGATTGTAGACCACCCAGCTGCGGTCCTCGCTGTACTCGACACTGCGCGCAATCAATCCATAGCTGGAGGTGGCTTCGTCGCCTGACGGGTCATAGGGGCCGGTGCCGACCATCAACGGTTCGTTGAGCTCGTTGACGCCGTACTGCAGGAAGTTACCGGTCGAGACCGGGCTGCTGCCCTTGAGCGTGTACGGATTGAGGGTGTCAAAAATGCCGAATGCCATTATCCGCAAGGTGCCGGCTTTTGGCGCCTCGGGGTTGACCCAGTCGAAATGGGTGAAACTGGCCGGGTACTTGAGGACGCCAAACTGGGCGTAGCCATGGCTTTCGCTGATGGCGGCGCTGGCGTTCGAGCTCAAGCCCAGGCTGATGGCTAACAGGATGGGACGTATCACGATCCATACGGCTTGGGCTTTCAGGGCGCTAACAGTAACAGCTTGTCGGGGCCTGCAAAAGACCGCGCCGGCCCCGCAGGCTTTGGCGGGACCGGCGCGCGGGTCGATCAATGCGGCAGGTAGACGGTCAGGGTCTGGCCGGGTTTGAGGGCCTGGCCCGAGCGTGGGTTCCAGCGCTTGAGATGTTTCATCTCGACATTGAAGCGCTTGGCTACCAGGTACATCGAGTCACCTTTCTTGATCTTGTACTGCACCGGCTTGCCGGCCTTGTCCACCGCGCCGCCGGCCACGGCCGTGGCGCTGCTGCGGGCCGGCGCGGCCTTGGCCGTGTCCTGGATCACCAGAGCCTGGCCGATCTTCAGGCGATGGCCAGACAGCTTGTTCCAGCGCTGCAGGTCTTCGACATCGACCTTGTTGGTGCGGGCAATGGTGGTCAGGTTGTCGCCGTTGCGGACCCGGTAGGTGCGCGAGCGCCCCGGCTTGTCTTCGCGGGCCACCATTTCAAAGGCTGGCTGGACGATACCGCCCGGCTGCCCGGGAATGTTCAGCGACTGGCCGACCTTGAGGGCGTTGCCTGCCAGGCGGTTACTGCTCTTGAGCGAGCTGACCGACACCTGGTAACGCTTGGCCAGGCTGTCGAGGGTGTCGCCACGACGGACGCGGTAGTGCTGCCACTCCATCAACTCGGCCGGCTTCAGGTTCGGCAGGTTGGCGGTGACCAGTTGTGCCTTGGCGGTCGGCACCAGCAAGTGCTGCGGGCCATCGACGGTCAGGCGTTTCTTGAAAGCAGGGTTGAGCTGGATCAGCTCGTCTTCGTCGATATTGGCCAGGCTGGCAATACGCGACAGGTCGACGCGCTTGTTGACCTCGACCACTTCGAAATACGGTTCGTTGGCGATCGGGTTGAGGTTCACGCCATAGGCGGCCGGGGTCAGTACCACTTGCGACAGGGCCAGCAGCTTGGGCACGTAGTCGCGGGTTTCCTGGGGCAGCGGCAGGTTCCAGTAATCGGTAGGCAGGCCAAGCTTTTCATTGCGCTCGATGGCCCGGCTGACCGTGCCTTCGCCGGCGTTGTAGGCCGCCAGGGCGAGCATCCAGTCGCCGTTGAACATGTCATGCAGGCGGCTCAGGTAGTCGAGTGCGGCGTTGGTCGAAGCCTGGATGTCGCGGCGCCCGTCATAGAAGCTGGTCTGGCGCAGGTTGAAATAACGCCCCGTGGACGGAATGAACTGCCACAGGCCCACCGCCTGGCTGCGGGAAATGGCCATCGGGTTGTAGGCGCTTTCGATCACCGGCAGCAGGGCCAGCTCCAGCGGCATGTTGCGCTCTTCGAGGCGCTCGACGATGTAGTGCATGTACAGGCTGCCACGCTCGCCTGCGTTTTCCAGGAAGGAGGGGTTGTTGGCAAACCACAGGCGCTGCTGGTCGATGCGCGGGTTCATGTCGTTGCCCTGCTGCAACTGGTAACCCAGGCGGATGCGCTCCCACACGTCCTGCGGCGCGGCCTGTGGGGACGGCGTTGGGGCGAAGATGGGCTTCTGCTTGATGCCTGCCGCCAGGTTGGGCTGGCTGCGCCAGGTCGAGGTCGCTTGGGTGTCGGGCGCGACGTGAGCGGTGCTCTGGCAGCCTGCCAACAGCGCGCTTGCCGTCACCGCGATGGCTTGAGCCAGTCGCGTCAATGTGTCGGAACTCGCGGGTTTTCCAGTAGATGACGACATTGTCCGGGGTGTATCCAGGCAAAAATGTCGGGCGATTCTAGAAAGCGCGCTGCCGCCGGTCAACCTTTAGGGAACTTCAAGCGGCCGGGCGGTCACCTCAGAACTCGTTTTTCCAGGCCCGCAGGCTGGCGAAAACCGCACAGGGCGACGTATTGTCCTTGCCGCTCCACTCGTCAGCTTTTTCTTTAACGGATGTTACATGGGCCCTGAGGAACGGATTGGTCAGGTGTTCCAGCGCCAGGTTCGAGGGCAGGCTGATACGGTTTTCGCGGCGCAGCTGGCTGACCTGCTCGAAGCGTTCGGCCACCTGCGGGTTGTCCGGCTCGACCGCCCTGGCAAAGCGCAGGTTGCTCAAGGTGTACTCGTGGGCGCAGTAGATGGCGGTGGTGTCGGGCAGTTCGCCCAGTCGGGTCAGGGCCTGGTGCATCTGTTCGGGGGTGCCTTCGAACAGCCGCCCGCAGCCGGCAGCAAACAGGGTGTCGCCACTGAACAGCAGGGGCTGCTGCGGGTCGTCATGGTAGAAAGCGATATGACCTGCGGTATGCCCCGGTACCAGCAGTACCTCGAAGGTCAGGCCCAGGACGCTGACCCGGTCGTTGTCGGCCAGGGCCACATCGCGTGCCGGAATGGTTTCACCGGCCGGCCCGGACACCCGCGCACCGGTGGCCTGCTTGATGGCGACGACGCCACCCACATGGTCGTTGTGGTGGTGGGTGATCAGGATGTCGGTCAGTTGCCAGTCCGGATAATGCTCCAGCCAGTCGAGCACGGGCGTGGCGTCGCCCGGGTCGACCACCGCGCAGCAGCGGGTCGCAGGGTCTTGTAACAACCAGATGTAATTGTCACTGAAAGCGTGCAGGGCGTGGATCTGTATCATGGCGCAGTTCGCTTGGCGATAAACAATAGTGCATCTTAGGCACTGCATGCATACACGTCGAGCCGTCAGCTCCCGGAGGAAACACAGCGATGACCGATCAAGCGTTTGCCCAGGCCGATCCGCAATGGCTGGCATTGACCCAGGCGGCCCGTGAATGGTTGTCCGGTCCCCTGGGGCACATGCTGATCGAAGAAGAGCGCCGTGTTGTCGAAGAAGAGCTGGCGCGCTTCTTCGGCGGTTACCTGGTGCACTACGGCCCCAATGCCCAGAACCCGCCGCTGGCGCCGCAAGTACAGCGCACCGTGCGTCTGGGCGCGCCCTTGCCCGGCATGGAAATCGTCTGTGAAGAACAGGCCTGGCCTCTGAGTGAGCATGCTGCCGACATCGTCGTGCTGCAGCATGGCCTGGATTTCTGCCTCTCGCCCCATGGCCTGTTGCGTGAAGCGGCCAGCAGCGTGCGTCCTGGCGGGCACCTGGTGATCATCGGCATCAATCCCTGGAGCACTTGGGGGCTGCGCCGGCTGTTCAGCCGGGGGGCGCTGCGCAAGGCACGCTGCATTTCACCTTCACGGGTGGCCGACTGGCTCAACCTGCTGGGCTTTGCGCTGGAGAAGCGCCGCTTCGGGTGCTATCGTCCGCCGTTTGCATCGGCAAACTGGCAGGCGCGCCTGCACGGGATGGAAGCCTGGGGGCACAACAACCAGGCACCGGGCGGCGGATTCTATCTGCTGGTGGCGCGCAAGCTGGTGGTGGGCCTGCGCCCGCTGCGTCAGGCGCGACGCGAGCCGATGGGCAAGCTGATTCCGATGCCGCTGGCCAAGGTCAGCCGGGACGGTTGCGAGCCTTGAAGCCTGCCAATGCCAAGCCTTGTATCTGAAGCATTAGCTGGGAAGACATTGATGAGCGAATCGGTTGAACTGTTTACCGACGGTGCCTGCAAGGGCAATCCCGGCCCAGGTGGCTGGGGGGCATTACTGGTCTGCAAGGGCCAGGAAAAAGAGCTGTGGGGCGGTGAAGCCAACACCACCAACAACCGTATGGAGCTGACCGGTGCCATCCGTGGCCTGGAAGCGCTCAAGCGTTCCTGCGAGGTGACGCTGGTCACTGACTCGCAGTACGTCATGAAGGGCATCACCGAGTGGATGGCCAACTGGAAAAAGCGTGGCTGGAAAACCGCCGCCAAAGAGCCGGTCAAGAATGCCGACCTCTGGCAGCAGCTCGACGAGCAGGTCAATCGCCACCAGGTCAAATGGCAATGGGTGCGCGGACACATCGGCCATCCGGGCAACGAACGCGCCGACCAACTGGCCAACCGTGGCGTTGACGAAGTACGCGCCAAGGCCTGAAGGCGCATGGGTGGGGATCGCCTGCCTCTGGGCGGCTACTTTGCTGCGAGCGGCGATCCGGCGATGAGGCCGGCAAGGCCCATACACCTGCTGCGCCCGTCCCATCGCCATCGCCGGCAAGCCGCCTCCCACAGTCTGGTGCCAGACACGAGACCTTGGGCGACATCAATCCGCCTCTCACAGTCTGGTGCCAGGCACGAGACCTTGGGCGACATCAATCCGGTGGGAGGCGGCTTGCTGCGGGCGGCGATCCGGCGATGAGGCCAGCAAGGCTCATACACCTGTTGCGCCTGTCCCATCGCCATCGCCATCGCCATCGCCATCGCCAGCAGGGCTCCCACAGTCCGGTGTCAGGCTCGAAACTCAGGCTGCCTCCCAATTGCGCTGCACTGACGGGCTTCTGGGGGGCGCTACATGAACTGCTGAAGCCGCTTGCCACTCGGCCCACCCGGCGCACCGCTTCGTAACCCCATGTTAAGATCGCCGCCTGTACAAGAGGCAACGAACCATGACATTGCAAAACACCGATAACCGTTCGATCGTGCTCGACACCGAAACCACCGGCATGCCAGTGACCGAAGGCCACCGGATCATCGAGATCGGTTGCGTCGAACTGATCGGTCGCCGCCTGACCGGCCGGCACTTCCACGTCTACTTGCAGCCTGATCGCGAGAGCGATGAAGGCGCCATTGGCGTGCACGGTATCACCAACGAATTCCTGGTCGGCAAGCCGCGTTTTGCCGAGGTCGCCGACGAGTTCTACGAATTCATTCGTGGCGCGCAACTGATCATCCATAACGCGGCGTTCGACGTTGGCTTCATCAACAACGAATTCGCCCTGATCGGCCACACCGGCAAGACTGACATCACCCAATACTGCACGGTGCTCGACACTCTGCAGATGGCCCGTGAGCGTCACCCCGGCCAGCGCAACAGCCTCGATGCGTTGTGCAAGCGCTACGGCGTCGACAACTCCGGCCGCGAACTGCACGGCGCCTTGCTCGACTCGGAGATCCTCGCCGACGTCTACCTGGCCATGACCGGTGGCCAGACCACCTTGTTGCTGGCCGGCCAGGGCACCGAAAGCGGCGATGGCGACTCCAGCCGGCCCAGCGAAATCCGTCGTTTGCCGGCCACTCGGGCGGCTTCGCGGATCATCCGGGCCACTGACAGCGAACTGGCCGCGCACCAGGCGCGCCTGGAGATCATCGCCAAGGCCGCCGGTGCGCCGGCGTTGTGGGCGCAGCTGCAGGAGGCGGCACAGCCGGAAGCCTCCTGAACGACCTCTGCGCCATGCCCAATCTGGCCATCCGTGCAGCCGACGAGACGTTCGAGGATTACCTGCTCAATGGCCAGTTCACCTTCACCGTGCACGGCTACGCCGATGCCCGGATTGATGAGCCGGTGGCCGCCTGGCCCCTGGAGGCGGTCAAGCCTTTCGAGAAGGATTACGGCCTGGACGGCCAGCATTTCTGTGAGCGCCGCCAGTCAACCGGGGCCACCGTACTGGTGGCCTGGCTGGGCGAACACGCCGTCGGGCATATCGTGCTGCGTGCGCACTGGAATGGCTTTGGCTATGTCGATGAGCTGGCCGTAGACCGGCCGGCGCGGCGCCTGGGGGTGGCGCGGGCATTGCTGGAGAGGGCAGAGCAGTGGAGCCGGGAACGCGACCTGGCTGGAGTGGTGCTGGAAACGCAGAACAACAACCTTGCGGCCTGTCGGTTATATGAAGGCTTCGGTTTTGTGGTCGGCAGCATCGACCACCTGTGCTATCGCGGCATCGACCCGCAAACCCGTGAAACGGGCATTTTCTGGTACTTGATTTTCAAGTCCAGCTGAGCCGCCGCTGCGACTCAGTGCACTCGTGGGATCAGGGAATACGGGTCAGCTTGACGCCATTCTGCACCAGCTCGAACTCGTCGCCGCCCAGGTGGTTGATGCGATCACCGATTGCCAGGCGATAGGTGGTCACCACATGTGCGCCGCCTTCGGCATCGCTGCGTGCCTCCTGGAATTCATGCATCGGGTAGACGCGCCCTTCGGCATCTCTTGCCTGAAACTGTCCGACCATAACTGCAGCCATTTGCCTTGAACCTCTGTAAGAACCGCGGATTTTGCGTGTCAATCGGGCCTGTAGACCATCAAAAGTCGATTGAGTTCGCGGCGGTACCCTCCTTTTCAGGTTCGAAAAGAAAAGCACAGGCTTCATACAACCCGATCACGCTTTCATCTATAACTCATAGTCTTCAAAACCGCGCAGCAGGAGTTTCCATGAGTCAGGTGCATTCCATCGCCGTTCTGGTCGGCAGCCTCAGAAAAGATTCGATCAACCGCAAAATCGCCTTGGCCCTGGCCGAGCTGGCCCCGGCAAGCCTGAAACTGAACATCGTCGAAATCGGCGACCTGCCGTTGTACAACGAAGACATCGACGGTGAAAATCCGCCGGCCGCCTACAGTACCTTTCGCGAGCAACTGGCGAGCGCCGACGGCGTGTTGTTTGTGACCCCTGAGTACAACCGCTCGGTGCCCGGCGCGCTGAAAAACGCCATCGACGTCGGCTCGCGCCCCTATGGCAAAAGTGCCTTCAGCGGCAAGCCAGGCGCGGTGGTCAGTGCCTCGCCGGGCGCCATCGGCGGCTTTGGCGCCAACCACCACTTGCGCCAGTCGCTGGTGTTTCTTGATGTCGCCTGCCTGCAACAGCCTGAAGCCTACCTGGGCAATATCGGCGCCAGCTTCAATGAAGACGGCACGCTGAACGAGCGCACCCAGGGTTTTCTGAAAACCTTTATCGATACCTTCGCCGCCTGGGTAGAAAAAAACCGCAAGTTCTAAAGGCAGCCATATGTACGGCAGCTTGGCTGCATAGACTGGTTAGGCTCCTTTTCCATTTTCTGGTCACCCACCCGCGATGTGCGTGTGCGGTGGCCGTCTGTGCAAAAGGAACGTTGCCATGTCACCAACCGTCTATTTTCACGTTGAATCTCTGCGCCGCAGGTTTGTATTGCACCTGCATGCGGCCATCGCGCAAGGGTCTCTCGACGCCCTTGAGTCGCGCTGGCTGCAGCGCCTGTGCAGTCCGCAAGGCCCTGTGCCGCAGACCGCCGATGCCCCGGCTGTCTACAGCCTCTTGCTTGAAGACGGCTCGCCGGTTCCCCTTGGACTGGCCACTGCCCTGTTGATCGTGCGTCGGCACGATGATGCCGAGACGCTGTATCTGGACACTCTGGCGCACGGGCTTGAAACGTTCACTGATCGAACACAGCTTGCCCGGCATCTGCAGAGGCTCTTTGGCGTGCGTGCCGACCGTGAACCGGTGTTCGAATACCAGGCCTTGAACACTGACCCCTTCGAGCAGCGCATGCTGCGCATTGTCGAGCATCAGGCACAAGGCCTCAGTACCCTGGACCGTGAGCTGGAACAGTTGCCGCAACTACACGACCTGCCGGCCTCGGTCGACCCCAGGTATGAACTCGACCGCAGGCTGGAAGACTTCTGGAACAGCCACGACCTTCAAGGCCTCAGCCGTCGTATACGCCTGGCACAAAGCATGGCCGATGCGCTGGCCCATCGCGCCTGGCAATGGGAGCATGCCGGGCATCCGGAGGGCGGCGCGCTGGCACTGTTGGCCACGCAATGGCTGGATACGCCGGCGCCGGACTCGATCAGTCGACTGGCCGTGAGCGTGGCGGGGCAGGGGCCGTTCAAACTGATCGGCCTGTATGGGCTATCACTGGGTAACCAGGGCTACGTGCTGTATTGCCCCGCTACAGGTTTGCGTCGGCTCGATGACTGGCACGCCCTGGTCGCACACTTTGATAGCGAGGGCGGACGGGCCCAGTGGCAGGGTTGCCTGTCGCTGGATGATCAGGCGCTGTTGCCCGCCACCGGTACGCCGGTCGTGCAACATTATCCATTGGCCGAGCCGTTGTTCATGGACTGCATCGACTCGATCATCGCTTTGCAAAGGCGCAATCTGGATGAAGCTTTCAAGCGCCACCGCAGTGACCCGGGCGAGCGCCAGGCCATGCTTGACGACGCGCTGGATGTGCGGCGACTGCTCGACGGCCGGCTGCCTTTTGTCGAAGGCAGTCGGCGCTGGGCTTCACCGGCGTCCTTTGCCAGTACCTGGCCGCTGCTGGCGCCACCGGCACCGGTCCACGCGCCACCTCCGCTGCATGAGTCGATGCCTGACTGGCTGGCACAGCTCAGCAGGCTGGATAGGCAGTTGACTGCCCTCAATGCCCGCAGGCCCCGGCTGGACAGCCTGGCCAGCCAGGCATTGAGCCCCTGGCTGGCGGTGCTGGGCGATCCTGCGCCATTGAATGCAGCGCTGATAGAGGTCGATTGGGTCCAAACCAATGGCGATAGCCAAGAAGACCACCCGATCGGCGCGTTACCCGCAGTCCCGGTAGTGACCCAGGCACGAAGCAGCCTGATCGACTTATTGCTGGAGCACATGAGCGGGGCACGCACTACACCGTTACCGGCAGGCAGTACAGTCTTCGTTCGTCAGCCTGGCCGTGACAACCGGCAACCCCTGGCGGCGACCAGCCACCGATTGTTTGCGCATGTGCTGAACCGGGCGGCGTCGCGGCTGGGGGAACTGTGCGCCGGCAGCGTCGAAGCCTTTGATAGGCATGCCCTGCGCCAAGCGCATGCACAGACGCTGCCCGGCCAGACGCTCTGCGCTTCGCGCCAGGCCCTGCTGCGCCTGGAACTGGCAGTGGCGCGTCGGGACAAAACCTTTCCGGCGCTTCTGGCCGACCCGCTGCAGTCTGTGCTGGATCAACCCGTGGCGTCGCAGCACCCAGTGCTGGCGTCCGGGCCGATCCAGATCAGTGCGCTGGTCCTGCATGCCGATGACCGCCCGCTGGCCCTGCCCATGAGCCAAGCCTGGGTATTCGGCCAGCCTGGGCAGGCACTGTTGTTCTGGTCAACGATCACGGGCCTGCAACCGATGGCGTCTATGCAAGACCTTGGACACTGGCTCAATCGATGCCTGATGCCGGCGGCCCGGCGTGATCGATGGCTGGCGCTGTTCGCCGAGCAAGACCAGCCGTTGCTCGACCAGTTTTTTGCCGCCGGACGCAGCTGCAGCGTGGAGCAGGTGCCTGTAGGTGGGCATTTCTTCGAGCGCATGCAGCGTGATGAGCAACAGCGCCAGCAGCAGCGTATCGACAACGCCCTGGAGCAGGTCCATGTCAATCGCCTGACAGCCCCGCTGTGCAAGCGCTACATCGACCTGGCCGGCCAGCAGTCGAGCTTGCAGGTGTGGCTGGACAACCTGGCTATCCGCATTCAGAACAGGGCGCTTCTGGCCATGCTGCCGGACTGGCTGAGCCAGGCATCGGTGGACGAACTTGAGGTTTATGTCGACCTGCTGAATCGCTATGACCGTGACTTTGGACAGGGTGCCGATTTCCTCAGCGGCATCCCGTCCCTTCATGCCTTTGCCCTGAAGCACTTGCAGGCCGCGCTGGCGCGTGATTTTCCAGGCGCCCTGGTCGACCCGCAGCGCATCATCGTGACCATGACCCGCTACATCCCGGCGCCGGTGCCGATGGGCAGCCTCCCTTCGGCCATCCCGGCCGCCACGCAGATCGACAGCGAGAGCCTGGTGGCGTTTGCCCTGAACCATTTCGCCCACCTGCAGGGCGCAACCCTGAGCGTCAGCCTGCCGGCAGACACCGCGCAACCGGCCGGGCTGAGTGCCGACTACCTCGCAGCCCTGGTGCATGAGCTTGACCTGGGCATGCGCTACCGGACCTTGCTGGCCACCCGACTGGATCCGGCCGACCCGCACTACGTGCAGCGCCGCGAGCGCTTTATCCGCCAGGTGCCCCTCTTGCTGTCGTTGGTGGCGCTGGAAATGAAACTGCAGGGCCAGCTCAGCCCGGTCGCTTTCGATTTCATCCAGTGCCTGATCGAAATGCCTGACAGCCAGGCGCGGCAACCGGTGCACGGCTGCGACATTGTGTTGCGGCCCCTGTCGCTGGTACCACGCCCCGACATGGCGGCCGATCCGGTCGCCGGTCTCTACCTGATCGGTCCGCTGGACACCCGGCAAGGGCCGGTGGTGCTGCATGCGCTGTTCAACGCATCGTTTTGTCTCAAAGAGTTTCGTGATCAGGATGATCTGTTGGCGCAATTGCGCGCCGACGGTCCGTTGCAGCAACTGGTGCTCGACCGTGTGGCCCCCATGGCTCGCAGACGCTACGCGCATGGCGGCCTTGATGAGGCGCACATTCCCTGGAGCACCGAGGCATTCATGGACCTGCCCTTGCAGGTGCCCGCCAAGGTGGCGCTGAGCAAAGAGGTTCTGGAGGGCAACGTGCTGCTGCATATGTTCCAGGTCACCTTACAGTTGCTCAAGGACCTGAGTGGCAAGCAAAGCGTCACCAGCGCCGAGGCCGACTGGGCTTCTTTTGTACATGTGCTGGCCCTTGGTGCCGAACAGATCCTGGCGTTCATACCCGGCAAGCTGGGGACGCTCCTGGCAGCCTGGCAGAGCCAGGCGTTGTTCCGTGCTTCGGCCAGTGCCGCCTACGAGCAGCGGTGGGGCAAAGCGCTGTCGGAATTTTCGGCGGCATTGGGCGTTCTGGTGACGACCTACCGCCAGGCCACGGATCCCGCCTTGCCAGAGCCCGGTGAGGCGCCGGTCGTGAGCGTGCCGGAGTTACCGGAATTTTCCTGGCGACACTCGGTATTGACGCCCCGTCTCAAGCAGCGTTTGCGTCCGTTCGAGGTGCATGACATCGAATTGGCCCGGCTGCACCACGACGTCTTGCTGAACCTGTATCAGGACCCGTCGACATCGCGCTACTACGCGGCAGTGACCGGACAAGTCTATGAGGTCGCACTGCACGAGCACGGCTGGCGGATCGTGGGTCGCACCGGCGAAGGACCGGCCATTCGCCTGGACAGCCATCGGCAATGGGAGCTCAACCTGATGCAGGGCCTGCGCGGTGGCGGTTTGCCTGACCGGGCAAGTGAGCGTGAAGCGGTGCAAGACACCCTCGACAAACTGATGGTCGTGCAGTGTAACGGCATGACTGAAATTCGCGGGCGTCGGCGCGATCAGGCCTTGCAGATCGGTCAGGCTCGCCAGCAGGCACTCGACTACCTGCGCACTGCATTGTTCAACCTCAATGCGCCGTTTGCAAAAGGCCTGCCTGTGCCGGTGCAAGGTGTGCTCAAGGACTTCTTTGGCGTTGATGTGCCGGGCATGATGCTGATCGACAGCCTCAGGTCCCGGGTCAGTGAGTTGTTCCTGGCTTTGTCGCAGCGCACATTATCGCCCCTGGATTCCAGGCGCTTTGTCACCGGTACGCCACGGCGGGGGCGCGAAAGCGTGGCCGCGTTTGTCATCATTGGCGATCCGCAGGACCGTATTTTTCTCGGCCCGCTTTTCTTTTCGCCACCGTTGTACCCGATTGTGCCGGGCATCCGGGCGTTCAATGCAGGCAATCACTTTCGTGCCATTGTCTTGCTGCATGAACTTTCCCATCTGGTCATCGGCACTCATGACATCGCTTACCTGGACGCTTCGGCGCCGCCGCTGGAATTGCTCGATGCAAGCCAGCCGGTCATGTCCAGGTTCAAGCAGCACCTGCAATACGTGCATCGTCATGCACTGTCGCACCTGACACCGCCCGCGCAACTGTTCCAGAGTCGTGAGGACAACACCCTGCGTGATTTCGATGCGCAAGACGGTGAGGTCTATGCCAGCCTTCTCACGCTCAGCGGCCAGGCCGACCTGCAGGCCGCGCGGCGTGCGTTCCTGGAGGACAGCCATGCCAGGCGGCGGATCATTCTGGCCAATGCCGATTCGCTGGCCTTGCTGATCAGCTTGCTGGGACGCCAGCGCTGGCGTTGAGTCATTGCTTTATGTAACGCAGCCGCCGTCTGGACGGGCGATAGCATTGCGGTTCTTTTCCTGCCCCGGGTCACGGCTTGCGCCTGACACGCGGGCAGGTCAGCCCTGCAAAAGGAACCTGCATGCCTACTGTCGATATCCCTTATTTTCATGGCCCGCTGCTGAAACAGCGCTTTGCCCTGCACCTCAACGAAGCACTGGGTACTGCACGAATCAATGCCGAGCAAAGCCAATGGCTACAACGCCTGCTGGATGCCCCGGCGCACGACACGGCAACGCCTGTACCCCGTGTCGACCGCCTGGTCTGCGACACCGGTCTTGAGCTGGGCGCCGAACTGACCGGCGCCTGGGTCATCAGCGATCCGCTCTCTGCGCAGGCGCCCCTTTTTTTGCATACCGTGCTGTGGGGGCTGGAGCGTTTCGCCAGCCGTGCCGACCTCACCGCATCGCTCACCCAGCGATTTCTGGCAGGTCATGCCGCCGAGCTGGAACTGGAGCATGTACAAGGCGACCTGTTCGCCTGCCGGGCCCGCATGATCCTGGAGCATCAGGCCGGACAGCTTGATCGATTGCGGCGCCAACTCGACACCCTGCCTTCGCTGCAAGCGGTCATTGGCCGCAAGCTGCAGGAAGAAATCGACAGCAGGGTGCACCCGGGCATTGACGTCTTTCACCATCCATTGCAGGTCGTCAGCAAGGCCGACCATGAAGGCCTCCATACCGTAGGCACCCAGACCCTGGTCGATGCTGCGCTGGCAGATCCTGTCGACAGCATTGGCCTGGACAGGCAGTTTCTGGACGCCAGTGGCCAGTTGCTGGACGAAACCCAGGCCTTGCCCTGGCGGTCTGCCGTGGCAGCGGCCGGCCTGGATCTGCACGGGCACTTCGAAGGCATGCTGGAGCAATACTGGAGCGGCGTGTGTGCCAATGGCATGACAGTGCGGGCATTTGTCAGCCAGGTGCTGGCTGATGGGTATCGCCATGCCCTGTTGCAGGCTCAATCTTCGCAGCAACTGACCGTGCTTGAGTTGCGCCGCCTGCGCGATACCCGTGCCAGTCAGGCCTGGCAGGTGTCGCTGATGTTCAAGGGTGTCGGCATGATCAAACTGGCAGGCCTGTTCCTGCTGGAGCCGCTCGCCCCGGAATTACCGGGGATCTACTTGTTTTCATCACGCTATGGCGTGCGCCGCTTTGCCAATCGTCAGCAACTTCAAGCGCACTTCAGCAGTGGTGAGGGGTTTGCCGAAATCGTGCACTTTATCTCGCTCAACGAGCAGGCGGCATTGCACGCCAGTGACATCGAACAGTTGCGCCTGGACCTGATCGAGGTGCCGCTTTTCACCCGGCAACTCGAGTCGATCATCGCCTTGCAGAAGCGCAACCTGGCGTATGTTCTGGGCTTGCCGGTGATCGAGCGTCGGCGCGACGCCGTGCGTGTGGATGATGCTCTGGACATCCGTCACTTGCTGGATCATCGCCTGGCAGGCCTGCACGGCACTGTGCGCTGGTCCAGTGAGCCAATCAGTTTCGAGAAACGCTGGGCGTCGGATCGGCCAATCGTCGACGATGTTCATTTGCCCGTGCTGGACCCTGCCACACTGTGGTCGGCCGACTCCTGGAGCGAGCAACTGCACACGCTTGACCTGTTTGTCACTCGTCAGAGCCAGTTCTACGACGGTATCGCCGGGTGCATGCGCGACGCACTGAACGGTTTCCTGGCCGTGCTGGGCGATGGGGTCCTGGATGCCCGCGATCTCTGGATACAGTCTCCTGAACACGGCAGCACCCGGTTGGTTGCCCTGGCCCTGGAGCGCTTCAGTGGCCATGCGCCTGCCACGCTACCTGCCAATGCCCATGTCTTGAGTGGCCGTGGCGAACATGGCGCTCATGTCATGCCGCATCTGCCTGTCGAGCTGCTCGAACAGATTCTGGAACGGGTGTGCGAGGATTTTCAGGCACATTACGAGCGCCACTTCCGGGATTTTCTTTCCCGGCCGTTACGCTGGCTCGACACGTTGGTGAAGTTGCCCATGCTGGGCAGCCAGGTGCGCGCGTGTGCGCTGTACCTGGAGCTGTTCATGGAGCGACGGGTCGACGAGTTACCTGCGCAGGCCCTGATGTTGTTCCAGCAGGTACTGGAGCGCCCGATACCCTATCTGCGCACCGGGCTGGGCGATCAGCGGGTGGAGGTCAGCAGGCTTGAACTGATGTTCGCACCGGGCCAGCCTGCGGTGGCGTTGCATGACACGCTGGTACTGCACACGGTCAGTCAGCCTGCGCCTTTGGTCTTGTGGGCGCTGTGCGATGGGCTCAGTGCCCATGCCTCGCTGCAGGCGTTGCAAGACGCGATGGCCAAAAGCTTCGACCTGCCAGTGGTCCGTGCGACCTGGATGAGCCAGTTGAGCAAGGCTGACCGGCAACGCTTGCAGCTTCATCTGGACACCCTGCAAGGACCCTTGCAGTTCAGGGCCGTGTTGCAGCCGTTGCAGGGGCATTGCTTGCAGGCCTTGCAGCAGGCCGATATTGACCGACAGTGTCAGAGCGCCGCGGATTCGCTGCGTCAGGCCATCGTCTGGAAGCTTCCTGCCGACACGCTGCGTGAACTCCAGAGAGATTCTGAGTCCAGCCTGGGCAACCGGCCACTGATCGACCGCATCGGTATCAACCTGCAAACGATGCTCACCAATGCCATGCTGCCGCAATGGATCCGGCAGGCCACACTCACCCAGTTGGTCGAACTCAGGACGATCGCCCAGCGCTGGTACATAGCCTGTCATTCACAAAAGGATTTTCTGTTTGGTATTCCACAACCCCGGGAGTATGCCCACCAGACACTCAAGGCCCGGTTGCTGGATGACTTTCCCGGTCACGCCCTGAGCCCCGATGACATTCTGGTGACCTTGACCCACTACACCGCTGCGCCGGTGGCCATCGGCCAGATTCCTCAAGGCATACCGGCCATCACGACCCACCTCAATGCCAGCCTGACCGACTATGCCATCGAGCGTTTTTCGGCCAGCCAGGACGGCATGATCTCGGTCACGGCCAGCAACAGTGAGGGGTTGCCAGACACGCTGACCGTTGAGTACCTGGAACGATTGATCCGTGAACTGGATATCTCCACGCAGTATCGCCAGCTGTTGAAAGACCGGCTTTCGCCCGATGACGCCGATTACGTGACGCGCTTGAAGTACTACGCCGAGCAAGTGCCGCCCTTTGAACTCTTGCGTTTATATGGCATGCGCATCAGTGGCCAACTGAGTGAGCAAGGCTATCGCTTTATCGAAGGCGTCATGAACATGCCGGACGGGATCGGGCGTTTGCCGGTGCTCAAGCGCGACATCATCATCAGCCCGATGCAATTGCAGGCCGCGCCCGGCCTTGTTCCCGACCAGGTACTGGGCGCGTTCATCATCGCGCCACGCGCGCCACAGAGCGGCCCCTGGATACTCTATGCCTTGTTCGGCGCCAACTTTCTGCTAAAGGAATACCCCGACGAGGCCGGCCTGCTCGCTGACATCCGTACCAACCAGGCGCTGCAAGCGTTTGTTCTGGCACGTCTCGGCACGCCGGCTCGCCGTCTGTATGACAAGGGTGGCTTTCTGGAGCCGCATGTGCCGTTCAGTACCGAGTCTGACCTGGATGTGCCTTGGGAAACGCCGGGGCCGGTGACCCTGGTGATTTCACCGGTGCAGGGCAATTCATTGCAGGCAATGTTCCAGAGCGCAGTCCAGATGCTGGAGTTCTGGTTCGAGCAACTGAGTGTGACCAACCGCGAGATGGACCAGGCGGGCACCAAGTTTCTTCTGACGCTGGGGGGCGAGCAAATCCTGTCGCTGTTGCCGGGACGCCTGGGTGCGCTGGTGGGGGTCTGGCAAGGCCAGGACTTGCTGCATGACTCGGCCCTGGATGTCGTGCAGGAGCACTGGGGCAAGGCGGCATCCGAACTGCTGGCTGGCCTGGGCGTGCTGATCTCCGTGCGCAGCAACTGGATAGAGCAATTGCCTGAATCTGAGCCTGAGGCGGAAAATACCGAGGTCATGCCGGTGACCACCGAAGGGCCGTCGGCCATTGATTTCCAGTCGTTCGGTTGGGGCAACAACCAGATGACGCCGCAGTTGTGGGCACGGCTGCGGCCGTTTCAGGTTCATGAGGTGGCCTTGAACACGCTGGTCAAGGACCCCTTGCTCAATCTGTACCTGAATCCGCATAACGGCAAAACCTATGTGCCGTTGGCCGGTGCGGTCTACGAGGTCGTGCGCGACCCCGGCGGCTGGACGATTGTCAACCAGGACACCCTTGGGCCACGTGTCACACTGGGCATGGAGCAGCGCTGGAGTGTATACCTGCAAGGGGGGCTGCGCGGCGGCGGCGGGGTATTGACGCGCATGCGCGAGAGTCTGATCGAAGCGCAAGTCGAGCATTCGATCGTGGTCGAAGCGCGTGGCATGGCGCAAATCCGTCAGCGATATCGCAACCGGGCCCAAAACATCGTCGATGCCCATGCCCAGGCCCGCCAGTACCTGGAAACCTGCCTGGATAACCTCAGCCACCGCACCGCCGAGGGCAACCATCACCCGCAGGTGACAGCCTTGATCAGTGATTTTTTTGGCGCGCCCCAACCCGATGCTCGCCTGATCGGGGCGGTAGACCGCGTGGTCAGGCGGCTGTACGGCGAAGTGATTGACAGCTCGCTGTCAACGTTCAATTCAGAGCGTTATATCGTTGGCACGCGCCGGTCCAGTGGTGAAGACACCTTGGCGTTCACCTTTGTCAACGAGCCGCAAAAGCGCATCTACCTGACCGAGAAATTCTTCATTGAGCCGATGTGCCGCCTCAAGCTCCAGGCACTGCAACATGGCAGCTTTCATCTGGGCCGGCATTATCGCTCGGCCATCCTGCTGCATGAATTGTCCCATCTGTACTGCGGCACCGAGGACATTGCCTACACCGAGTCGCATATGCCGTTTATCGACCTGATCGAGGACAACTCGGCCTACCGTCGCAGGGTCAAGGAAGACATTGTCATGCACCAGAACAACCTGTCCCATCGCACACCCCCTGACCGGTTGTTTCGCCTGCTGGACAATAATGGCACCTGGCAGGAGCTGAGCGGCCGCGAGGGTGACGCCCGGCGCAAGGTGCTGGCCATTACTGGCGCCAAAAACCTTGCCCAGGCACGTACTGCGTTTTACGACAATGTCGAAACACGTACCGATCTCATGCTGGCCAACGCGGACACGGTGACCTTGCTCATCACCGTGCTGGGGCGCGAAAAGAGAGTCCCATGAGGGCCGGGCGTGCAGGGTGTGACTAGGCCAGGTAGTGACGAAGCTCACGGGCAATCAGCAGGCGCTGGATCTCGCTGGTGCCTTCGTAGATCTGGGTGATGCGCGCATCGCGGTAGTAACGTTCCACCGGGTAATCCTCCAGGTAGCCATAACCACCGTGGATCTGCATCGCACTGGAGCACACCTGCTCGGCCATTTCCGAGGCAAACAGTTTGGCCTGTGAAGCCTCGGACAGGCAGGGCAGGGCGGCGCTGCGCAGGCGGGCAGCGTGCAGCACCAGCAGCCGGCTGGCATTGATGCGCGTGTGCATGTCGGCCAGCAGGTTGGCCACGCTGGGGTGCTCGATGATCGGCTTGCCGAACTGCACCCGCTCGCGGGCATACACCAGTGCCGCCTCGAACGCCGCACGGGCAATGCCAAGGGCCTGGGCGGCAATGCCGATGCGCCCGCCTTCCAGGTTGGACAAGGCAATGGCCAGGCCCTTGCCGCGCTCGCCCAGCAGGCTGGACGCCGGAATGCGGCAATCGGTCAGGCTGATGGCGCAGGTGTCCGAGGCGCGAATGCCCATCTTGTGCTCGCGCCGCTCGACGTTGAACCCTGGCGTATCGGTGGGCACCAGGAACGCTGACAGGCCCTTCTTGCCCAGTGCCGGATCGGTCACCGCAAAGACAATCGCCAGTTGCGCCCGCTGGCCATTGCTGACGAATTGCTTGGCACCGTTGAGCACCCAGTGATCACCGTCCGCCTCGGCCCGGGTGCGCAGGTTATGCGCCTCGGACCCGGCCTGCGGTTCGGTCAGGCAAAAGCAGCCGATGGCCTTGCCGCTGGCCAGCCGTGCCAGCCAGGTGTTTTTCTGCTCGTCATTGCCGTAATTGAGGATCGGCCCGCAGCCCACCGAGCTGTGCACGCTCATCAAGGTGCCGGTGGCCGCATCGGCGGCGGAGATTTCCTCCACCGCCAGGGCGTAGGCCACGTAATCGATATAACTGCCGCCCCACTGTTCCGGCACGATCATGCCCAGCAGCCCCAGGTCGCCCATGCGCGCCACCAGTTCGTCGTCGATCCACCCGGCCTGCTCCCAGGCCCGAGCGTGCGGGGCGATTTCGTGGCGGGCAAAGTCCCGGGCCATGTCACGGATCATCATTTGTTCTTCGCTCAGTTCGAGGTCATGCATGATCAGCTCTCCGACTCGGTGAAAAAACGCCGCACATCTTCATCCTTGAGCGCCTGCACCGTGGCCGGCTGCCAGCGCGGTTGCTTGTCCTTGTCGATGATCAGGGCGCGCACACCCTCGATCAGGTCGCCATGTTCGAACCACTGGCGGTCCAGGCTCAGCTCCAGGGCAAAGCAGTCCTGCAGCGACAGTTGCCGGCCACGGCGCAACAACTCCAGGGTCACGGCCATGGCCAGCGGCGAGCGCGCCTGCATGACGGCGACGGTGTCCAGCGCCCATTGCCGGCTGTCGGCCACGGTGACCTGTTGCAACTGTTCGAGGATGCTGGCGAGGTCGGGCAGGGCAAAGAAATGGTCGATGGCCGGGCGCAGCGCTTTGAGCGGTGGATCGGGCAGGCGCTGGGTACCCAGCTTGGCCATGACCGCCTGCAAATCCTTGAGTGGTGTCGATTTCCATTTCAGGTGATCAAGCATGTGGTCCAGGCGTGCCAGCGACTGGCTGGGCATGTGCCAGTCGGCCAGCCCGCAATACAAGGCGTCGGCCGCCCCGATACGCGCGCCGGTCATGCCCAGGTACAGGCCCAGCTCACCGGGCAGGCGCGGCAGGAAGTAACTGGCGCCAACGTCCGGGAAATACCCGATGGCCACCTCGGGCATGCCCAGCGAACTGCGCTCGGTCACCACCCGCAGGTCGGCGCTCTGCACCAGCCCCAGACCGCCGCCCAGCACCAGCCGGTCCATCAGGGCCAACACCGGCTTGCGGTAGCGGTGAATGCTCAGGTCCAGTGCATATTCTTCTTCGAAAAAACGCAGGTGCAAGTCTTGGCCGCCGGTGTAGCTGTCGTACAGGGCACGGATATCGCCGCCGGCGCAGAACGCCTTGTCGCCGGCGCCGCGCAGCACCACGGCATAAATATCGTCATCCTCGGCCCAGGCATCGAGCTGCCGTTGCAGGGTGCGCACCATTGGCAGGTCCAGGGCATTGAGCCCGGCGGGGCGGTTGAGCACCAGGTGGCCGATATGGTTGCGCACATCGATCAGCACCGACGTGTGGCTGGTCTGCGATGCGGTGCGCAAGGATGAAACCGGTGAACTCATGACGAACTCCTTGTTCTGTTAGTTTCAGGTGGCCGGACCGCAAGACCCGCCTGGCGGCGATCCGCTTCAGCCGGGAAGGGTGCCCCGCCCTGCAAGCCAGTAGCCACAGCATAGCTGCAAGCCCGCACACCCTCTGGTGCTTTACATCGACATGGACTTCACTGCGCTCAGTGCCGGGTTTTTGCCTGCGTGGCTGAGCATTCCGGCCCTGGCCAATGTCACACCCCTGAACCCACACGCTCTGCTGGTACAAAGCCTGCCCATGATAGATAAATACGCGCCCCGCCAGTGGCAGCCCCACGAGCGCCCGACCATGCCGGGCTCGCCGTCCACGCCCTTGCACCCCACGCACAAGCGTTGGGCGTACGCGCTGGTGGGCGTGATCGTGGCCCTGACCGGCGGGCTGGGCAATGCCCTGGTGGTCGCCAACCTGCCGTACCTGCAAGGCGCGCTGGGCGCGACCTCGCAGGACATTGCCTGGTTGCCGGCCGCCTACATCATGACCAATGTTTCGATGAACCTGCTGCTGGTGAAGTTCCGTCAGCAGTACGGCCTGCGTGCCTTCACTGAGCTGTTCCTGGTGCTGTACGCGCTGGTGACCCTGGCGCACCTGTTCGTCAATGACATCGATTCGGCCATCGCCGTGCGCGCCGCCCACGGCATGGTCGGTGCAGCGCTGAGCACGCTGGGTCTGTACTACATGATCCAGGCCTTCCCGCAGAAGTGGCGGCTCAAGGCCCTGGTGCTGGGCCTGGGCACCGCCCAGCTGGCCACGCCGCTGGCCCGGCTGATTTCCGAAGACCTGCTGCAGATTGCCGAATGGCGCGGCCTGTACCTGTTCGAGCTGGGCATGGCCATGCTCTCGCTGGGCTGCGTGCTGATGCTCAAGCTGCCGCCGGGTGACCGTTTCAAGGCCTTCGAAAAACTGGACTTCCTGACCTTCGGGCTGCTGGCCAGCGGCGTGGCGCTCTTGTGTGCGGTGCTGTCGTTGGGGCGCATCGAGTGGTGGCTGGAAGCGCCCTGGATTGGCCTGGCGTCGGCAGCGTCCATCGCGCTGATCTGTGCGGGCCTGGCCATCGAACACAACCGCCGCAACCCGCTGCTGATCACGCGCTGGCTGGGCAGTGGCGCGATCCTGCGCCTGGGCCTGGCGGTGGTGCTGTTTCGCATCGTGCTGTCGGAGCAATCGGTGGGGGCAGTGGGCTTTTTCCAGACGCTTAACCTGGGCAGCGAGCAATTGCACGGTCTGTACCTGGTGATGCTGGCCGGCAGCATCGCCGGCCTTGCGGCCAGCGCCCTGACCATCGACCCTGCGCACCTGGTCAAGCCGTTGCTGATTTCACTGGCGATGATGGCGGTCGGGGCCTGGATGGACAGCGGCTCGACCTACCAGACACGCCCGCAAAACATGTACCTCAGTCAGTTTTTGCTGGCCTTCGGCGGTACTTTCTTCCTGGGGCCGACCCTGGTGATGGGCATCAGTGGGGTGTTGGCCAACCCGCGCAACATGGTCAGTTTCTCGGTGTTGTTCGGGATCACCCAGAACCTGGGCGGGCTGATCGGCTCGGCAGCCCTGGGCACCTTTCAGGTGGTGCGCGAGAAATTCCATTCCAGCCAGCTGGTCGAACACCTGACGCTGTTCGATCCGCTGGTACAGGCCCGCCTGCAAGGCAGCGCGGCCAGCTATGCCGGAGCGATCGCCGACCCGGCGACGCGCAATGCCCAGGCGCTACGCGCGCTGTCGAGCACCGCCACCCGCGAGGCCAATGTGCTGGCCTACAACGATGTGTTCATGCTCATCGCCCTGATCGCGGTCCTGACCATGCTGTGGATCACGGTGCGCGTGCTCTGGCTGAAAATGACCACCCGACCTGTCGCGCCGCTGTCGGCGGCCCCCGTACCTTCAAGTAGTGCGCAAACTTCATGAACGACATCACCCGCAACGACTCACCTGCATCCACTCCGGCCCCGGCGGCGACCGCGTCCGGCAGCCCGCCGCCCGCGCCGCTGACCTCGCCACCCACCAGCCGGCCGCGTTCGACCCGCGCCCGGGTGCTGTCCACCGCCGTGTTTGCCCTGATCGCGCTGGGTGGCATCCTGATCGTGCTGTATGCCTGGCAACTGCCGCCGTTTACCAGCCCGATCCAGAGCACCGAAAACGCCCAAGTGCACGGCCAGACTACGCTGATCGGCCCGCAACTGAGCGGCTATGTGCATGAGGTGACGGTGCAGGACTTCCAGCACGTCAAGGCCGGCGACCTGCTGGTGCGCCTGGATGACCGCATCTACCGCCAGCGCCTGGAACAGGCCCAGGCCCAGGTCGGTGTGCAGGAGGCGGCGCTGGCCAACAACCTGCAACAACGGCGCAGCGCCCAGGCCACCATCGCCCAGCGCGAGGCCAGCCTGCAAAGCAGCATCGCCCAGGGGCAGAAAGCCGCCGCCGACCTCAAGCGCAACCAGGCCCTGGTCACCGATGGTTCGGTGTCACGCAGCGAGCTGGATGTCGCCCGTGCCGCCGACGCGCAAGCCCGGGCCGCCATTGCCGAGGCGCGCGCCGCCGTGCAGATCGCCCGGGAAGACTTGCAGACCGTGATCGTCAACCGCGACTCGCTGACCGCCCAGGTCGCCAATGCCCAGGCGGCTGTGGAGCTGGCGCGCATCGACCTGGACAACACCCGCATCACCGCGCCGCGCGACGGGCAACTGGGACAGATCGGCGTGCGCCTGGGGGCCTATGTCAATTCCGGGGCGCAACTGATGGCGCTGGTGCCTGACACGCTGTGGGTGATCGCCAACATGAAGGAAACCCAGATGGCCCATGTGCGGCTGGGCCAGCCGGTGAGCTTTACCGTGGACGCGCTGAACCACCAGAAACTGACCGGGCGGGTCGAGCGCATCTCGCCGGCCACCGGCTCCGAGTTCAGCCTGTTGCCGGCCGATAACGCCACCGGCAACTTCGTCAAGATTGCCCAGCGCATTCCGGTGCGCATCAGCGTGGACGCCGGGCAGGAACTGGCCAGGCGCTTGCGGCCGGGGATGTCGGTGGTGATCAGCATCGACACGGCCGGTGAGGGCACGCAGGATCAGCGCTGAACAACACCGCCGGTATTACTCGAACAGCATGATCCGGCTGTTATGGGCCAGTACCATGCATAGCCAATGCTCTCAGGCACCCAGGCCCCGGCGCAGGGCGACGGCGGAGTATAGGCGGGCAGATAGAGCAGGGTGAGCGGTTTTACTCAGGCCGCGCAGGCATGTTCGCCTTTATGTGATTGATGTACCAAAGCCCGGTTCAGGCTTGGGGCTTTGGCACACGGGCGTGTCGATTACTGCAAGTGAACCTTGAGTTCCTGCGAGGCCTGCAGCATGGCCGAGCGCACGGCCGGCACTTGGCTGACCACGTTCAGCAGGCCGTAGTCGTGAATCATGCCGTTGTAGCGCACCGAAGTGACCGCTACGCCGGCCTGGTCCAGCTTGCGCGCATAGGCCTCGCCTTCGTCACGCAGCACGTCGGCGCTGGCGGTCTGCACCAGTGCCGGTGGCAGGCCTTTCAACTGCTCTACCGAGGCCCGCAGTGGCGAAGCATAGACCTCGGCGCGTTGCTTGGGGTCGGTGGTGTAGTTGTCCCAGAACCACTTCATCATGTTGCGGGTCAGGAAATGGCCTTCGGCAAATTGCTCGTACGAGCCGGTAGTGAAGCTGGCATCGGTGACCGGCCACAGCAGCACTTGGTACTTGATGGCCGGGGTGCCCTTGTCCTTGGCCATCAGGCTGACGACAGCCGCCATGTTGCCGCCGACGCTGTTGCCCGCCACCGCCAGGCGCTTGCCGTCCACGCCGATGTCCTGGCCGTGCTCGGCCACCCAGCGGGTCGCGGCATACGCCTGGTTGATCGCGGTCGGGTAGCGGGCCTCAGGCGAGGGCGTGTAGTTGACGAACACAGCCACCGCGCCGGAACCCTCGACCAGGTCGCGCACCAGCCGCTCGTGGGTCGGAAAATCCCCCAGCACCCAGCCGCCACCGTGGAAATACATGAACACCGGCAGGGTGCCCCTGACCCCGGCCGGCCGCACGATGGTCAGGCTGATGTCCTGGCCATCGACTGAAATGGTCTTTTCGCTGATGTTGGCCTTGGGCAAGGTCAGCTTGACCCCGGCCTGTGCGCCGGTCAGCACGGCGCGTGCGTCTTTTGGCGAAAGCTGCTCGATGGGCTTGCCGCCCCCGGCGTTCAGGGCGTCGAGGAATGCCTGGGTCGTGTGCTCGACACCGCTGTCGGCGGCGAAAGCGTGACCCATCGACAGGGCGAGCAGGGAGCCTGCGAGTGTCTTGCCAAAAGTGTTCATGGTCATGTCCTTGATTTAATTGATGCGTGATAAATACTTGCGCGCTAACTATGTGATTAGCAATTTAGCTCGCATATATTTAGCGTGCAAGATTTATTTTCAGGAAATGTCCGTATCGAGATTGTCTATTGGATTTGCAAGGGATCACCTGTCGCCTTGGCACCTGTCAAGGCGGATCGCTGTCGCGCAGCAAACACTGGGCCTGTGGGAGGCGGCTTGCCGGCGATCGGCTGCGTAGCAGTCGTAAATGTGTGGCGTTTCGCAAATGTCTGCGAGCGCTTCGTACTCGGTCGCGAATGGGGTAGCACATTCAACGTATCAGTGGCTTGCAGATTGCACTCGCGACCGTTGGTCGCTCCTACGGTATGAGCCAAGGCGGATCGCTGTTGCGCAGCACACACTGGACCTGTGGGAGGCGGCTTGCCGGCGATCGGCTGCGTAGCAGTCGTAAATGTGCGGCGTTTCGCAGATGTCTGCGAGCGCTTCGCACGCGGTCGCGGTGGTCCGGCATGGCGCCAGAGCCCCCTCACACAATGACCTGGATGGGTCAGCTAACGGCCTCGCACCTGCAACGCCAGATGCTCGCCCAGCCACTGCAGGTACTCGCTGATAGCGGCTTCGTCGCGTGTGCAATACGACCACTTCAGGTGTTTTTTCACGGTCAGGAACCCGGCCTCCTTGAGGATCGCCAGGTGCCGGCTGGCCGTGGGCTGGGCGATGTCGAGCGCTTCGGCAATCAGGGTCATGCACACGCCGAATGCGACCGGGTCTGCGGACCATTGTTGATTGAAGTGGACCTGCGGTTGCGCCAGCAGCTGCAGGATCTTCAAACGCTGCTCGCTGGCCATGGCAGTAATTTGTCTTGATCGGTTCATGCCCGGCATCATATCGTCATTTAGCTAAATGACAATATGGAGAGGACCTCATGCTTGATTTACCCAATACCCTGATGGTCGAAGGCAACGCCGTGCGCTGGGGCAAGATGGGCCGGGGGCCTGCCCTGGTGGCGATTCACGGCACACCGTTTTCTTCCCAGGTCTGGCGCCGGATCGTGCCGCTGCTGGCCGACCGGCGCACGGTCTACTATTTCGACTTGGTCGGCTATGGCCAGTCCGAACAGCGCGCCGGCCAGGACGTTTCGCTGGCGCTCCAGAATCGCGTGCTGGCCGCCTTGTTCCAGGCTTGGGGCCTTGAGCGCCCTGACGTGCTGGCCCATGACTTCGGCGGCGCCACCGCACTGCGTGGCTATTACCTGAACGGGCTGCGCTATGCCTCGCTGACGATCTTCGATGCCGTGGCGCTGGCGCCCTGGGGCTCGCCGTTTGTCCAGCATGTGCGCCTGCACGAGCAAGCCTTTGCCGGTATGCCCGACTACATGCATCGCGCGCTTCTGCATGCCTACTTGCAGACGGCTGCGCACCAGCCGTTGTCGGCCCAGGCGCTGGACATCTACAGTGCGCCCTGGCTCGGAGCGGTAGGGCAACCGGCCTTCTACCGGCAGATTGCGCAGATGGATCAGGTCCATACCGATGAAATCGAGGGGCTGTATGGCCGGCTCGATTGCCCGGTCACCGTGTTGTGGGGTCGCAATGACCAGTGGATTCCCTACGTCAAGGGCCAGGCGCTGGCCCGGCTGATCAGCGACCGTGAGTGCATCCTCATCGACAACGCCGGCCACCTGGTCCAGGAAGATTGCCCGGAGGCGATTGTGGCGGCAGTGCTGAAAAGTCTTTAGCGGCGCAAGGTCTCGTACAGGAACTGCCTGAACCACTGGTTGCCCGAATCTTCGTCGTAAGTGCGATGCCAGTGAATCATCGACTCAAAGCCGGGCAGCTCTACCGGCATCGGGTAGATCCTGAATTGCCGGGAGTGGTTGAGCGCCTGTGCGACCCCGTGGGGCAGAGTGACCATCCAGCCGGTGCGCAGCAGAATCTGCGGGATCACGGTGAAGTGCGGAACGCGCAGGGCGATATGGCGCTTGAGTCCATGCCCGGCCAGTGAGTCTTCGATCGCCAGGTGGCTGCTGTCGGTGGAGGTGACGCTGATGTGCTGCATCGCCAGAAACTCCTCGACGCTGATCCGTCTGGCCGGCAGGCCCTCACGCTTGCGGGTCATGCAGGCGTATTGCTCGTGAAACAGCGACAGGCTGTTGGTCGAGGCCTTGAGCGTGGGCAGGTTGCCGATGGCGAAATCCAGCTGACCAAGGCGCATGCGCTCCTCGACCAGGCCGACCGGGACCAGGTCCGATGAAATCCTGATGTTCGGTGCCACCGCCTGCAGACGCTCGCACAACGGTGGCAAGAATACCTGTTCGCCAATGTCTGACAGGGTCAGGCAAAAGGTGCGGTCACTGCTGGCCGAATCGAATGGCTCGGTCTCGTTCAGGGCATCGCGCACCGCTGCCAGCGCACGGCCGATGTGCACCGCCAGCCGTTCGGCGGTCTGGGTCGGTAACATGCCGTCGGGGGTGCGTACAAACAAGGCATCGTCAAACAACTTGCGTAATCGGCCCAGGGCATAACTGACGGCCGGTTGTGTCAGGTTCAGCCGACCGGCCGCCAGGGTCAGACTTTTTTCTTCAATGATGGCCTGAAAGACGCGCAACAGATTCAAGTCAATATCGTTCAAGTGACGCATTTTTATAAGTACCACTTATTAATATAATAAAGTACATGAATTTGACTGATAGATTACACATTCATACACTCTGGAACAACTGCAACGGCGCAATGAACCAGAGGCATTTAGTGCATGAACAGTATTGTTTCCAGACAACAAGAACAGCGTGGAGAGCGAACACTGGCCACCTTGTTGGCCCGGCGTATTGAACGCAGCGGCGACACCGTATTGTTTTCGGATCGCCATACCACCTGGACCGCTGCGCAACTGGTTGAAGTGATTGCCGCCCGTGCCGCCGTCCTGGCCGCGCATGGCATCAAGCGTGGTGACCGGGTGGGGCTGATGTGTGGCAACCGCGCCGAATTCATGGAAGTCCTGCTGGCCTGTGGCTGGCTCGGGGCAATCGCGGTGCCGATCAACACCGCCTCGCGCGGGCTGCAACTGACGCACATCCTGGCCAACAGCGGTGCCCGTCTGCTGGTGACCGAAGAGGCATTTCTCGGCGTGCTGCAGGCGCTCGACTGCACCTCCCTGGCGCTGGAAACGCTGTGGGTGGTGGCTCCGCAACAGGCAGTCGATGCCCTCTGGCACGGGTGCATCGGCGTCAAGTCGATGCCGCCATGCGACGCCCGCCAGGCCGAACCGGCCTGCCTGGACGATGGCGATCCGCTGGTCATCCTCTACACCTCGGGCACCTCGGGCCTATCCAAGGGCGTGATCTGCCCGCATGCGCAGTTCTTCTGGTGGGGCACCCACACCGGAGGCGACCTCGGTATCCGCCCGGGCGATGTGCTCTACACCTGCCTGCCGCTGTTTCACACCAATGCCCTGAATGCCTTTTTCCAGGCCCTGATGAATGACGCCCAACTGGTGGCCGACCGCCGGTTTTCGGCCAGTGGCTTCTATGGCGCCTTGGTCGAGACCGGGGCCACCGTCACTTATGTGCTGGGGGCCATGGTACCGATCCTGCTCAGCCGCCCGGCCCACGAGCACGAACGCGCCCACCGGGTGCGCGTGGCCCTGGCGCCGGGCGTACCGGAGCCGTTTCATGCGCCCTTCATCCAGCGCACCGGCATTGGCCTGGTCGACGGCTATGGCTCCACCGAGACCAATTCGGTGATCGGTGGCAGGCTCGAGGCGCAGCGCCCGGGTTTCATGGGGCACCTGGCCCAAGGCTTCAGTGCTCAGGTAGTCGATGAGCATGACCGGCCGGTGGCGGACGGCTGCCCCGGCGAGTTGATCCTGCGGGCCGACCAGCCCTTTGCGTTCGCCTGCGGGTATTTCGGCATGCCTGAAAAGACCGTCGAGGCTTGGCGCAACCTTTGGTTTCACACCGGCGACCGGGTGGTGCGCGACGCCGACGGTTACTTTCGTTTCGTCGACCGCCTGAAAGACACCATCCGCCGCCGGGGCGAGAACATTTCATCCTTCGAGGTGGAACAGGTCTTGCTCAGCCATCCGGACATCGAAGTGGCCGCCGTCTATGCCGTCAAATCCGAACTGGCCGAAGACGATGTCATGGCTGCCATTGTGCTCAAGCACGATGCGCAACTGGACCCGCTGGCCCTGACGCAATTCTGCGAACCGCGCTTGCCGTATTACGCTGTGCCGCGTTACCTGGACTTTGTCAGTACATTGCCCAAGACGGAGAACGGAAAGATACAAAAGTACAAATTGCGAGAGTTGGGGATCACCGCCAATGCGTGGGACCTGGAAAGCTCCGGATATAGGCTTAAACGCGCCTGAAGCAACGTCCATTACTGCCGTGCAATAAAACGACGCCACAACAATAACAACATCGCAGATCACTATTGGTCATTGCCGGAGATCGCCATGACACGCACGCACTCGCTTGAAATACACCCTGATGAACGAGACAAGACCGACGCATCTCTTGCACAAAGCCGCGCTCCGGTCGATGACAAGACCTTGCGCAAGATAGTCTGGGCCTCCGTGACCGGCAACGCCCTGGAGTGGTACGACTTTTTCCTCTACAGCACCGCCGCCGCGCTGATCTTTGGCGACCTGTTCTTCCCCAAGGGCACTGACCCGCTGGTCGGCACCATCGCGGCGATGGCGGGGTTTGCCGTGGGATTCATGGCGCGGCCGTTCGGCGGTGTGATCTTTGGCCATATCGGTGACAAATACGGGCGCAAGAGCGCGCTGGTCTGGACCTTGTCGATCATGGGCGCGGCCACGTTCCTGATCGGTCTGTTACCCACCTATGCGCAGATCGGTTTGTGGGCACCCGCGCTGCTGCTGGTGCTGCGCATTCTCCAAGGCATCGCTGCCGGCGGCGAGTGGGGCGGCGGGGTGCTGATGATCAGCGAGTCGGCGCCCCCGGAAAAACGCGGGTTCTATGCTTCGCTGAGCCAGATCGGCGTGGGCGGCGGCTTTGTGCTGTCGGCGGCAGTGTTCTATGTGGTGCAACTGTTACCCGAGCAGGATTTCCAGAGCTGGGGCTGGCGCATTCCCTTTCTGATCTCGATCGTGATTTTCGGCCTGGGCGTCTACATCCGTCACAGCCTGCCGGAAAGCCAAGACTTCCAGAAAGCCGAAGCCAGCGGCAAGACCGCGCACCTGCCGGTGCTTGAAGTGTTGCGCAAGCATCCTCGTGAAGTGCTCATGGCCATGGGCTTGCGCGTGGCGGAGAACGGCGGCTCTTACATCATGCTGGCGTTTGCCTTGGTGTACGGCAAGTTCCTGGGCATTCCCAACAGCGTCATGCTGGCCGGAGTGACTGTATCGATGTGCGTCGAGCTGGTGGCCATGCTGTTCTGGGGGCGCCTGTCTGACCGTGTCGGGCGCAAGCCGGTGTACATGGTCGGTGCGCTGGGCATGGTGCTGGTCGCCTTTCCATTCTTCTGGTTGCTGGAAACCCGTGACCCGACCTGGATCTGGCTGGCGTTCCTGATCGGCAATGCGATCTGCCACGGGGCAATGATCGGCACCCAGCCCAGCCTGATGAGCGAGTTGTTCAGCACCGAAGTGCGCTACTCGGGCATGGCGCTGGGGCATGAGGTGGCCTCGGTGTTTGCCGGCGGCTTGTCGCCGATGATCGCTACCGCGCTGCTGGCGCACTACCAGGCGAGCTGGCCGATCTCGCTGATGATGATGGGGCTGGGCCTGGTGACCGTGATTTCCCTGTGCTTTACCCGTGAAACACGGCTGCGTGCGCCGAGGGTGCAACCATGATCGGGCTGCCGCCTGGGCTGAATGCCGCAGTCATTGCCGACGCCATTGAAGTGCCGTACAGCCGCCGGCCGGGTGAAAGCACGTCGCAGCTTCTGGCCAGGGCCGTACAGCAACTGCTGCGCCAGGCCGGCGTGGCGCTGCGCGACGTCGACGGGCTGGCGGTGGCGTCCTTCACCCACGGTCCGGACAACGCCATCGACCTGGCCTGGCGCTTGGGCCTGACCCTGGACTGGTGCATGGATGATCGCAACGGCGGCGCCAGCGCGATTAATATGCTGCAGCATGCGATGCGCGCCATCGAACACGGCGATGCCAACGTGGTGGTGCTGGTGTCGGGTGACACCTTCACGCCCGCCGATTTCAAGGCACTGGTCGATGACTACAACGCCACTACCCGCGACTACCTCAAGCCCTTGCAGCATGGCGGGCCCAATGGTGTATTTGCCCTGTTGACCCAGCGCCATGCGCAACAGCATGGCCTGGCACGCGAAGACTATGCGCAGCTCTGCCTGGCCCAGCGCACCTGGGCGCAACGCAACCCGCAGGCGGTGTATCGCAGTCCGCTGAGCCTGGACGAATACCTGGCGGCGCCCATGGTCGCCGACCCTTTGTGCCGCTTCGATTGCGTGCCGGTGGTCAACGGCGCCAATGCAATTCTGCTGACCCGCGCCGATCGGGCACCCGGCCCTGCCACTGTCGCGGTGCGGGCGCTCAGGACCCGCTACAACCCTGACCATCAGGCCGGCGACGGCTTGCAGACCTCGCTGGCGCAGATGGCCGACGGGCTCTGGGGCATGGCCCATGCCGGGCCGGACGAGATGGACCTGGTCTCGGTGTACGACGATTACCCGGCCATGGCGTTGATCCAGTTGCATGACCTGGGCTGGGTGCCCGACGGCGATTACCGCCGTACGCTGCAGCGCATTGCGCGCCTGGAACTGCCGGTCAATACCTCGGGCGGCCAGCTGTCGGCCGGCCAGGCCGGCGCGGCCGGCGGCATGCACGGGCTGGTGGAAGCCATCGTGCAGTTACAGGGCCGCGCCGGCGAGCGCCAGGTGGCCAGCGCACGCCTGGCGACGGTGACCGGCTACGGCATGGTCGAATACCGCTACGGCATGTGCGCCAACGCGGTGGTCCTGGAACGGCGGCAAGGAGGTGCGGCATGCCCTTGATGATCGAGCAATGCAGCGGTTGTGGCACCTGTTGGTTCCCGGCGCGCTATTGCTGCCCGCAGTGCGGGGACGCCCAGTGGCGCCAGGTGGCAGCAGGGCTGGCACGGGTGGCCCAGGCCACGGTGGTGCGCGCGCGCATCAGCCTGCCGGCCGGCTCGGACCTGCACTTGGCCAGCGTGCAGTTGCAGGAGGGGCCGGTGGTGATCGCCTGTACCGAAGTTGCCCTGGCCCCTGGAACGCCGGTGATGCTGAGCGTCGACGCGCAGCAGCGCGTTATCGCCTGCCCGGTGCCCGACACCCCCGCCTGAATAAACCGCTGTGTGATCGATCGCTTCGACAGCCCTTCATCTCGATGAAGCGGGTTGGCTCGTCCTGTCGATCACTGCGCTCAGGTTTTGCCCCACAGGGCCCAGGGCCCGTTTGCCTGATTAGCACAGGCGCTATCACGCGCCAGGGAGCATGGTTGTGGCTTCATTCTTTTGCAGAGTGCTGGTGTCCGGGCTCGGGTTGGGGGCCGGTTGCCAGCTGGCCTGTGCCGACACCGACCCTTCGGAGGTCATGGAATACCTGCGCAGCGGTTCGCTGAACGGTATGGCCCGTAACTATTACTTCAACCGCGATTTTCGCAACGGCGGGGCCAATCGGCGCGCCGATACCGTCAACGGCTACCGCGCCGAGTGGGCCCAGGGCCTGACCCTCGACTACGTGTCGGCCTTTACCCCAGGCCTGATCGGGCTGGGCTTCGATGCGCATGTGTACGGCGGGCTCAAGCTGGACAGCGGCCGTGGCAAGACCGGTACCAACCTGCTGCATGTCAACAACGACGGCGAGGTGGCGGATGACTACGCCGTGGGGGGGGGCGCACTCAAGATCAAGGTCGGTGAAACGCTCATCAAGTACGGCAGCATGGAAATGCGCTCGTCCCCGGCGTTCATGACCGACGGTGGTTTTGGCCGCCTGTTGCCGCAGACGGTGACGGCCTGGCAGGTCATCAGCCGCGACTGGCAGCCGCTGACCTTCGATGCCGCGCACATCACCGCTGGCAAGGCGCCGTCAGAGACCCGTAATGACAGCACCTTGCGTTCGCTGTATGGCGCCACCGAGACCGACACCGTCGACTATGCCGGTTTCACCTGGCAGCAGGGCGCGTTCAGAAGCTCGCTCACCACCCAGCGCGCCGAAGACCTGTGGCGGCAGGATTACTTCGGCTTTCGCTACCTGCCGCCTGTCGCGCAGGGGCTGACCCCCACGCTTAACCTCAATCTGTACCACACCACCGACACCGGTGCCGCCCGGGGCGGGGCGATCGACAACGTCAGTTGGTCGCTTGCGCCGGGGCTCAAGTATGGCGGGCACTCGCTGATGCTGGCCTACCAGAAGGTGCAGGGCGACACCCCGTTCGACTACCTGGCGTTTCGCGACGGCCAGTCGACCGTGCCGCAATTGGCCAACAATGTGCAGATTCACGATTTCAACGCGCCCAACGAGCACTCCTGGCAGGTGCGTTATGACTACGACTTTGTCGCGCTGGGCGTGCCGGGGCTGACGTTCATGGTGCGTTATCTGCGCGGCAGCGGCGGCAAGGGCTCTGGGCTCGACGCTGACAGCGCCTATTACCGTTTCGGCTACCGCGACGGCGCCCGGCACTGGGAGCGCAATACCGATGTGCAATACGTGGTGCAGAGCGGCCCGGTCAAAAGCCTGCGCCTCAAGGCGCGTTACGCCGTGCACCGCAGCAATGCCGCCGAGCCACGCGGCGACATGGACGAGATTCGCCTGATCGTCGAGTACCCCTTCAAGTTGCTGTGATGCACACAGCGCATTCAAGGCGCCGGCGTGAGCGGCTGGCGCGTCAGTTTTTATAACCGTGCAGGAGCCAGGATGATGGATGACACGATTGAAATTCGCGCCCGCGATGGCGCCGGGAACTTCAGGGGCTACCTGGCGCTGCCGCCGGCGGGCAAGGGACCTGGCCTGGTGCTGGGCCAGGAGATTTTCGGTATCAACGCCAATATGCGCCAGACCGCACAGATGTATGCCGAGGAAGGCTACGTGGTGCTGGTCCCGGACCTGTTCTGGCGTCTGGAGCCAGGGGTCGAGCTGGGTTATACACCGGCCGCTTTCGACAGGGCGCTGGGATTTTTCAGCCGGCTGGACCTGGACCTGGCGGTGCAGGACATTGCTGCATGCCTGGATGCATTGCGGGCGATGGAAGCCGTGACCGGGCAGGCCGTGGGCTATGTCGGCTATTGCCTGGGGGGCAAGCTGGCCTACCTGACGGCCACGCGCACTGATGCGGCCGTCGCCGTCGGCTACTACGGCATGGGCATCGACAGCTTCCTCGGCGAGGCTGATCACCTCAGCGCTGCGCTGGTGCTGCACCACGCCGAACAGGATGCCTACTGCGACGCCGCCACGCGCCAGCGCATTGCCCACGTGTTGCAAGGCTGTCCGGGCGTCGAGCTGTACACCTATCCCGACGCGGACCACGCCTTTGCCCGCCTGGGCAGCGAGCATTTTCACAAGCCCTCGGCGCTGCTTGCCCATGGGCGCACCATTGCCGCGCTGAAAAAACACATCGGCCCCGACTACAACCTGTCTGATCTCTGGGAAACGCATATCCACCACGAGTTCGTCACCCGTGACGTACCGGCGACCATGGCGACGATGGTGGCCGAGCCTTACGTCAACCATATCCCGACCCTGACCGGCGGGGTGGGCAGCCAGCAACTGGCGCGCTTTTATCAGCACCATTTCGTCCACGCCAACCCCGAAGACACCCGCATGATCCCGATCTCGCGCACGGTCGGGGCGTCGCAGATCGTCGATGAATTCATCATGTGCTTCACCCACACCCGGGAAATCGACTGGATGCTGCCGGGCGTGGCACCTACCGGCCAATACGTCGAAATCCCGATGCTGGGCGTGGTCAATTTTCGCGGCGACAAGCTGTATCACGAGCACATCTACTGGGACCAGGCCTCGGTGCTGGTACAAATCGGCCTGCTGGACCCGACCGGCCTGCCGGTGGCGGGTATCGAGGCGGCGAAAAAACTGCTCGACGAGTCGCTGCCATCCAACACCCTGATGACCCGCTGGGCCACCAGTGAGCTGCGCTGAACGCCTTGATAAACCTGTGGCGCGCCTGACGGTGCGCCGGATCACGACAGCTGGAGAGCACCATGCAACTGACTGAAAAAACCGTGCTGGTCACCGGCGCCAGCGGCGGCCTGGGCCTGGCCCTGATGGAAGCCTTCCTGCTCGCCGGGGCAGGGCGGGTGTATGCCGCCTGCCGCGAGCCGGCGCGGCTGCAGATGGCGCATCCGAACATAACCCCCTTGCCTCTGGATGTGACCGACCCGGCGCAGATCCAGGCAGCCGTTGCCAGGCTGCCAGACCTCGACATCCTGGTGAACAACGCCGGCGTCAATCGCCAGCAACGGCTGCTTGGCAGTACAGAGCCCGGTGCGGCGGCAGAAGAAATGCAGGTCAATTACTTTGCCACGCTCGACATGCTGCGCGCCTTCGCCCCGTCGCTGGCGGCGCGCCAGGGCACTGTGGTCAATGTGCTGTCGATCCTGGCCCGGGTTGCACTGCCGGCCATGGGCTCGCTGTGTGCCTCAAAGGCCGCCGCCTTGCGCCTGACCGAAGCGGTGCGCGCCGAACTGGCCGGCCGGGTGCACGTCATGGCCGTGCTGCCGGGGGTGATCGACACGGCCATGAGTCGCGACTTTCCGGGGGAAAAGGCCTCACCCGAACACGTTGCCTGCGCCATCGTCAGCGGGCTGGCACAAGGGATGACGACACTTTACCCCGACCCGATGGCACAAGCGGTGGCCCGGCGCCTGGACACCGAGCGTGAGGCGGTCATGGCTGAGTTTGCCAGCTACTGCTGAGTGATCTGGAACACGCGATGCCTGAATTACGGCGCGTCCTTTTCAGATCCAGTCAACGTTTGCCCTGAAACAGGCGCTGGGCCGTCAGCACATGTTCAAGTTGCGGCTCATCGACCGCCACATGCGCCGCCATCTCCTGCGCCTGCTGCCAGGGCAGGTCGGGTTGCAACCAGGCCTGTGCATCCTCGGCGCCGAAGGCCAGCAACCGTTGTTGGTCGTCGCAGGTCAGCAAGGCCAGTCCGTTGCAGCCGCTCGGTTTATCGCTGACCTGGGCAAGGGCGGCGAGAAAGATCGGTGATGACTGTCGGGAGGTCGTGTAGCTCAGGCGCCTGCTCTGGGGTGATGTCGATTCCACAGGGGTGTCGTACCAGCCGTCTACCGCCACCAGTACCCGGCCCTCGCGCCAGACAGGGTCAAAAACCCTGGAACGCATCACCAGCGACATTGGCAAGTGCGTGCGTGGCGGCAGCGTGCCCATGGTCCAGATCGGCGACCAGCCCCAGCGAACCTTGACGCATTCAAGCTGGCCATGACGCTGACGAATCGCGCTGACCGGCATCCCTGGCTTGATCACGTTCCTGGCGCTCGCAAGGGCAAACGTGGCCGCTGCATTCAGGCTGTGGTTGAAGGCATGCCGGTCAGCGCAGGCCTTGTGCATGCCATTGTGGGCCAGCAGCCCCAGCAGGTTTTCAGGGCAGGCATGTTGAACGATACATTCGCACATCGCGGTCACTCCGGCAGTCAAGCGTAAAGACATCCATCTCTATTCGTCATCTGCGCACACCCTGAAACAGGCCAGGGCGTTGCGACGTCATGCAACTACGAGCGGCTGAAAACGGCTGTGGTTCGATAAACCCGAACGGCAGCGGATGAGTGGACGTCCACGGGTTTCTCCTGATGCTTGTCGCCGCCTGGCTTGTTGGCGCTGGGTCATTGATGAGCGCCACGCAGGCGCCCCCGGCGTGTTTAAAAGAGGCCAGTGGCAAACAAACGTGCAGCACGACGGTCTGACCCAAAACGTAAACCCGCGTACACCACGTTGAAGGAATAACGAATGCTCCAGACTTTACCCACCTGCAAGCCCGCGCTGGTCACCCTTGCACCACGACTGACACTGCTGCGAGGCCACAATGATTGAGTACCGTGGATTGACGTTCGAGGATGCTCGCCCCGCTGCCAGCGACGCGGACATCGCGCAACTGGAAGCGACGCTGGGCGCACGCTTGCCGGACGACTACCGGCAGTTCCTCAAGACCTGCAACGGCGCCTCACTGGAATACGACGTGGTCGCGGTGATGGCCAACGAAGATGAAGAAGTGCTGAGCTTCTCGCTGTTCGGGCTGGTGCCGGGCGAAGGTTATGAATTCAACCCCTACGAGCTGGAGCAACTGCGCCTGGACCCCGACTTCCCAGAGGCCGGTCTGCTGCCGATCGGCCGCGATGGCGGCGCCAGCTTCCTGCTGCTGGACCTGCGTGACGGTCGTACCGACGTCGCGGCCATGGTTGCCGGCCTGCCGGCCTGGACCGGTCGGCGCCAGCAAGGCGATGAGTTCGTAGTGCTGGCCGAGTCCTTCAATGAATACCTGGAGGCGCTGCACCTGTCCGAAGAACGGGTGGAGGACCATATCAATACGTTCATGATGACCCCAGACAGCATCGAGGCGACCTTGACGTGGCTGGACCGGGACAGTCCGGGCTGGCGCAAGCAATACAAGGCGCTGTGGAATGCACGGGTGGTCGACCGGCCGATCTGAAGGGTGTGTGCCGGCTGGAGGGAGGCCTGTCGCGACAGGCTGCCGATCACGGCTGCGCCATCCTGCCGGCCGGGGACGCTGCTCAGCGGTCGCTGGATGGGGGCCCGTAAAGCTCGGTTTCCCAGTCCTCAAGCGGCGGCGTCACCTCGAAAGCTGGGTCGCAGTATGACCTGAGGTAGTCGGTCGCGCGTTGCTGCGCGTGGGTGAAATTGAGCACCCTGCCTTGGTCATCCATCTCGATGACATTGGCGAATATTGCAAAGACCATCTCGATGGCGCTTGGCTCATTGCCATACAGGTCAAGGTACTCAACGCCTTTAAGCATGTAGTGGCTGCCACTGGCCATGAAGTACGCGAAGGTGCTGAGGGCGCCGCTGAAATCACTGCTTGGCTTGATCATGTCCGTTGTCTTCGGCTGTGGTGGGTCTGGATTGGGGCGCTTGACCGGCCAGCCTCGGCGCGTGGCCATTAGCAAACCGGGTAAAACCTCAGCGCTCCTTGAGCCGATAAAGGCCCTGTGCATGGGAAACCTTCAGCCCGGCGCGTTGCAGGTTGCGGCGACTGCGGGAATTGGCCAGGGCAGTGGCGGCGACCCAGTCGCTTCCCCGCTCGCGGGCCAGCGCTATGCGGTGGGCAATCAGGGCCGAATGATACCCGCGACCCCGGGCCTGCTTGTGAGTGACGGCCGTGCCCAGGTAGGCCACACCATTGCTGGCCACGTACAGCGCTGCGCCCGCCACGACCTCTCCAGCCTCCTTGATCACGACGATGTTCAACGCATCACTCGGCCCTTGACCGGTGAACGACGCCTGATTGACCGCCAGCAGGGCAGGCCGGGTGTGAAAGCCGCTGGCATGCAGCGCGGTAAAGGCCGCCAGGGTCTGTTCCGTGGCCGGTTCAATGGCGAAATCGTGGGCCTTGAGCACCGCCTGCTCGATAGGTGAGACGAACTGCAAGTGCGTCCATCCCTTCAAGCGCTCCAGTTGGCGGCCTGCCATCAGGCAAAAGGGCGCCAGTGACGCGGGCGTGCCGGTGAGCGGCGTCACGATCGAAGATGAACCGCAGCCGGCAAGCCGCTCGACAAGGGCTTCGGCGTGCGCCTCGCTGTCGGCGTAGACCCGGTTGAGCATCGGGCTGGGGCTGGCCTGGACATCAAAGCCTTCCAGCCCGTTGCTGGCGAACACCCGGGCGCCATAGGGATTGCCGGCGATGCGCGCCAAATTCTCTACCCGTGCGCGCAGGTACTCCTTTTCAGCGGTCTCGATTGCCAATGTCATGTGCGCGTCCATGGCCATCTCCTGATACACCGATTTCAGCGCCCGGCCGTCTGCTCAATCAGCAGTTGCCAGTTGCGCGCTTCCTGCCAGTCCTCGCCAAAGGGCAGCTGGATCCAGTAGGGCTCATAGTTGGCGCCCTGAAGTTGCACACTCAGGGTGAAGTTGTGCGCCGTGGTGCTGGTCGTGGTCGAGGTGGAGTGGGACTTGCCCTTGCCGAGCACACCGAAACTGCCGTTGGCGCCATAGAGATTGCGTTCGCCATGCTCGGTGGTGGTGTGCGTGGTACTGCTGGAAGTGACCTGCTCATTGACCAGCACTTGCCTGACCACCTGGGGTGCATCCATCAGGGCGTGGCGATTGTCGAGTTCCGGCACCAGGGCATACAGCACCTGACTGTCGGGGAATACGCCGAGCATGCGACCGTTGCGGCAGATCCAGCGATACGGCCCCAGCGCCTGTTCTTCCAGGAACAGCCGGCCGGCTTCCATCCGCGCCTGATCGACCCGCTCCCAGGCCCGGGCCACCGCCCGCTTTTGCGAGTGCCACAGCAGCGGCACCGGCGCATACAGCAGCCATGAAAAAAACCATATCAATACCGCATAGATCGGCCCGCCGATGTAGTGCCCCTGCCAGATCCACTTGAGCATCCAGTAACCGCAGAAAATCGCCTGGACGATCATGAAACCCTTGGTCAGCTTTTTGCTGCGCAGTTGCAGTTCACGCTCGGCGCGGTGCGCCTGCTCGATGGCCTCGACCAGCAAGGCAGGCGTTGCGGTGAGGGTGGTCGCGGGGAGGGTAGAGTCTGGTTGAGACGACATGGGGGCATCCTGCGCATGGGCAATGAGGGACGTATCAGGCGTAAGCGGTGGGGATTAGAGCGGCGACGGGAGAGGTAGTTGCGTGGCGGCCGTAAATTTCCTGCAGGGGTGTGACACGGGTCTTACAAAATCCCGCCTGCACCGTTTGTAATCGGCTGACATGAAGATACGATGCCGTGCTTGCGCGTGGGCAAAGCCAGACAACCCAATCTTGTTTACCCAGGGCGGGCCGATGTCTGCTTTGATGTCATGCAATGCCGCGCAGTACCTGGAAAAAAACCAGGGCGCGCCACACCATCAATGGATTGCGTTGCGCACCGCGCCCTTGCGTTGTGGGATGCACCTCAAAGGAAGACGGGGCCATGAAGTGCACGCTGTTGTTAATCTCTGTTTTTGTGATTCTTGCCGGTTGTACGCCGGGTCAGCCGTACCCCGCGGCGACCGATCCGGGCCCGATGCCTGTGCCCGGCGAGCCGTCGCAGGATCCGGCCCTGGCCACCAATGAAGTCGATGTGTTCTACGGCACCAACCGCCAGGCGCTGGCTGGCGATTGCCGATTTTCAGGGGTGCGAAGCAGCGTCGAGGCCTTGTCGTACGGCAAGTGCCGGGTTTCCTTTCCGCCTGATCACAGGGTCGGGATCATCGAGTCGCCTTTCTTTGACTGGATGGCGTCCAACCCCGACGACCATGTGCTGATCAAGAACGGGCGGCGCCTTGATCGCGAGCAGTTCAACCAGTCGCTGGCATTGCGGCTGGGGGAAAGCGGTGCTTCCCTGATGTTCATACACGGCTACAACGTGACCTTCGAGGACTCTGTAAAACGCACGGCGCAACTGGCGTACGACCTGCAATTCAAGGGCGCGCCGTTATTGTTCAGCTGGCCTTCGTCGGGGGATGAGAGCCAGTACCGGGCCGATGAAAGCGCTATCGAGCGCTCTTATCCGGCCATCTATGACTTTCTGAAAAATCACCTCGAAAACCCCAGCGTCAAGAAGGTCTACATCGTGGCGCACAGCATGGGCAACCGGGCACTGGCGCATGCCTTGTTGAAGCTGTACGCGGAGTCGCCCGAGCTGGCTGGAAAACTGAAGGAAGTCGTGCTGGCGGCGCCTGATGTGGACGCAGGTGAGTTTGCCGACTCGATTGTCCCCCAACTGCGCAAGCAGGGCGCTCCCCTGACCCTGTATGTGTCGGCCAATGACAAGGCACTGGCGCTTTCGCAGGTGTTTCACGGGGCAGCGCGTGCCGGCATGTTTCGCAAGCCCGTGGTGATCTATTCCGGGGTCGAGCTGATTGACGCCAGCGCCTTGAGTACCGATTTTATCGGCCACTCCTACTACGGCGACAAGCTGTCCGTGGTCTCTGACATGTATTACCTGTTCCAGGGCACCAAGGCGGCTGACCGGTTCAATCTTCAGGTGATGACCGCGCCGGGGGGGCATTACTGGGAGTTCAGACCGTAGCCGCAGGGTGACTGGAGAGGCGCGAACTCGCGCCTCTTGTTCTCACCAGGTGGCCGGCACATCCCAGGCCAGCAGTCCGTTCGAGCAACGCCCCCAGAGGCGTTCGCCAGACGGGCTCCATTGCAGCTGCGCCAGGTCCTTGCAGCCGGAGGCATCGACTTGCAGCGTCAGTGACCGAGCGTTTTCCAGGTTCCAGACCACGATGGATTTCTTGTTTGTGCCGGTGCCCAGGGCCAGCAGGCGACCGTTGGGCGAGCCTGCCGCGGTCTTGAGCGAGTCCTGGTCGGGCAGGGTCAGCGAATAGCGCACCTTGCCGCTGGCGACGTCGACCACATGCAGGCCGGGGTTGCGGCGTTTGCCGTCCATCAGCACAAAGCCGACCGCAATCCAGCCGCCCTTGACCGAGCCAAACGGCGGTGGCGTCCATTGCGCCATGCCGGTGTCATCGCTGGGGTCGACCTCACCGAAGCGGCGCGGCAAGCGCACGGCACGCAAGACCCGGCCAGTGCGGCCATCGAGTTCGGCCAGCCCGTCGCTGTCTTCGATCCACAGGTTGGCCTGCACGCCGTCCCAGCGCACCGGCTTGATCTGCGTATTGGTGCGCATGGAATGACGCATCACGTCCTGGCGCAGTGAAGCCAGGCGCAGCACGTATTGCCAGGGTGCGCCATCGGCGGCCGGTTGTGCGCCGGGCTGCCAGATTGACAGGGTGTCGCGACGGTTCCTGACATCGTGGCGGTAGGCCAGGGGCACGCCCTTGCCGTCGGGGAAATAATCGACGTTTTTGAGCAGCTCCGGTTTGTCGAACACGATCGGGTGCCTGGCCAGTCGCCGGGTCACCGAGTCGAAGTGCAGCACTTGTCCGTCGGCCACCATGTAGGCCGATTGGCCGCGCTCATCACGCGCCATGTGCCATTGGATCACCGTGTCGGTCGGCGTCCAGATCACACGCGGTTCCTGGCCGTCGGTCGGCGCCCAGTGCAACAGCGCACGCGGATAGCTGCGCACCAGCAGGGCGCTGCCATCGGCCAGTACGAGCATGTCGTCAGGGTTTTTGGTAATCAGCAGTGCTTGCGCCTGCAGCGTCCTGGCCTGCGGGTCGGGCAGGGTCAGTTTTGGCTCGGTGACCAGACGGCGTGGCGGTGCCGGTGGCTTCCATTGCCCGGCATCGAGCCCGAGCTGCAAGTTGGCGCCGGGCAGCGTATTCAATGCCGTATAAACGGGGCTGAACACCGCCTCGGGCACGCTGCTGCGGTGCAGGCGCTTGGGTTGGCCAGGGCTGAAAATATTGAGGTTGGCCAGCTCGCGCACCTGATGGGTGAAGCTTGCCTTGGGGTTGGCAAACTCGTCCTTGCGTGTCAGGTACACCGCCGTGGCCGGATGACCCATCACGGCATCGAGCTGCATGACCCGCACAATGACCCGGCTGCTGCTGCCGCCTGTCGCACCGTAGGTGCGTTCGACATTGCCGTACCAATACCGGTACGGCTCGGTCAGTGCCGCCGTACGCGCATTGCCGGGTTGAAAGCGCAATGTGCGTTCGATGCTGGCCAGGCGCCCGGGAATTTCCGCCTCAGCCAGAGCGCCGTCGCGTACGTCCTGTTGCAGCCTGGGCAGGTCGGTTTTGCTCACCAGTTGGTGCACCAGGTCCGGTCGCCGTGCAAACAGTACATCGCCCCAGCCTTCATCCAGCTCCGACAGCGGGCTCACACCAGTCTGCTCCTCCAGGGGGCCGACCGCTGCCAGGGCCGAGACCACCACCGGCAATACCTGGGCGTAGGGCAGGGCCACGAGCATTTCCACCTCGGCCAGCCGCTGTCCGCTTTTGGCCAGTTCCGGCGATTGCAGGGCGGCGGGCAGCCCTTGTTCAACGGTTTCGTCAGGACCTGGCAGGATCGCCCAGTCTTGTGGCAACGAGACGGCATGACTCAAGCCGCTCGAACCGAATGCGGCCGCCCATAACGCATACTTCCATACACCTGCGCACTTCATGTGTCTTGCTTCCTTGTTCGTGCGGCGCTATCCATCCGCCGTGGGTCGGGGTAGTCAGTTGCTAAAACTCATGATGATCAAGATCACCAGCGGAACCACCACCGCCGCGACCTGTACCACAAGGGCAAACACCAGCCAGCGCGGCCAGCGGCGGAAAAAACCGTAGATCGCGGTGACCAGCGCCGACACCAGGTTGGTCAGCCACAGCACGCCAAGCACCAGGGGGCCCGAGATATTGATGGGCAAGGAGGCGCTTATCATCAGCACATACAGCGCCATGAAACTGCCAGCGATCAGGACGAGGATCGAAGAGATGCCGACCCAGCGGGTCAGTCGCGATTTTCCGGAAGGCATCATGCCGCAATCTCTCCAGGGGCAGGGGATGTATTGAATCGTGGCACTAGGACATCGGTGCCGCCGGTTTTATCCTGCACGCATTAAGTTTGACTGTCGCATCTGATTTGCACGGAGGCTGCAATGCTGAAGGTCTACGCCTATTACTTCGAGACACTCGTGTTCAGGTTCTCGGTCGGCCCTGATGACATTCCCGAGACGCCGGCCTGGCTCGATACCGAGGATTTTCCGCCGCTGTCGCCGCGCGCAGCCATCGAAACGTCCAGGCTCGTCGTGCTCGACATGCTCAAGGATTATCCTTGTGCCGAACCTGGGTTTCATGCCTGCGCCCTGAAAAAGACCCACGACTCTGACAGGGGATGGTGGTACTACGAAGTTGAGTGGATGGTGTACCCCCCGGAATACGGCGACCGCAGCAGCCTGACGGTGCCGGTCCTGCTCAACGGGCGAGTGCCGGCCTATGACGTCTTCGACTACGAAGACCGTGCGCTTGCCTGGCAAGGCTGACGGCGTGCATTGACCTCAGAGGAGCAATGATCATGAAGCAGACACTGACTGACCGCGCCGTACAGGCGCTGATGTTCAAGGCCAATGGCGGTATCCCCAACCACCCGACGCTGCCCGTCCTGATTTACCCTGCGGCCATAAGCGTGACCGGCAGCGATCCGGCATCGGTATTGGAGCGCACCTTCGCCGCCAACGGCTGGCCGCCGCAGTGGCGCTACGGGGTGTTCGATTACCATCACTACCACACCCGTGGGCACGAAGTGCTCGGCGTCCATGCCGGCCATGCACGGCTGATGCTCGGCGGTCCGAATGGCCATGTGGTCGAGGTCAAGGCCGGGGATGTGCTCTTGCTGCCGGCAGGCACCGGGCATTGCAACCTGGGCGCCAGCGAGGATTTCGAAGTGGTCGGCGCCTATCCACCGGGGCAGGAGGGCGACATCAACCGTGACCCGGCCACGCCTGCGCAGATCGAACAGATCGCCCGGCTGGGGTTTCCCCACACAGATCCGGTGCTGGGCGACCAAGGCGGGGTGGTGGAGCTTTGGCGTTGATTTCCCCTCCAGCACTGAGCTCGGAGCGCGTTTGCCGGAAGGCCGGACCGCCGCGACCGGCTGCGCAGCAGTCGTGGATTTGCAGCGTTTCCGAAATTTCTGTGAGCGCTTTGCGCTCAATCGCGGGCAGAGCGCGCTCCTACAAGCGGTGCATTTAATAGCCATTAAAATCAGTAAGTTATCTTGTTTTATGAGCGCACAGAATGACCTCACGCTTAGCCTCGAACTACCCGGACATCCAGCGCCTGCTCCAGGCGCTGGACACACTGGAGCGCCAGTCACTGGCCACCCGCATTGTGCTCTGGGCCGCGCAGGAGGCCGGCATCGATGCTGACGATATGCGTGTGTTGTTAGCCCGCAATCAGCCCGAACCCTTCGAGGCCCTGTGCGCTGAAAGCGAGGAGCACTACTTCGAATTGGCCGAGCGCGGCGATGACCGTCACCCCGTGTTTTTTGCCCAGGCCCGGGCGTACAGTGCCGGTGCCTTTCTGATGCGGGGCGCGTGGGACGACGCGGTGTACGAGTCGACGTTCGCCACCGAAAAAGCCCTGTTGATCGATGACTTTTTATAGCGGCGCGCACAATGCTGCGCCGATGACCCACTGTTCCAGGCCCGGCGCCAGGCACGCTCAAGGAAACAATCATGGTCCCGTACAAAGAACTCTTCGCCACCGGCCAGCGATTCGATGATTTCGTCACGACAGGCTTGCAGTCCGAACAAACCGCCGCGCAGCACTTCGCCGACAAGGTCCGCTTGCCCGGCGCACTGTCCACGGCCACGCAACAACGACTGGTTGCCATCCGGGGCGCGTATCACCTGCTGATTGCCGGCGAGATATGGTGCCCTGATTGCCAGATCAATGTGGCCGCCTTCGACTATCTCTGCGAGGTGCAGCCTGCCATCGACCTGGCGGTCGTCTCCAGGGGCCGTGCGCAAAATAATCTCAAGACCGAACTGGGCCTGGAGGCGATTGCCATTCCGCTGGTGCTGGTGCTGGACGAGCAGTTCAGTCTGATCGGCCAGTTTGTCGAACGTCCGCAGGTCGTTGTAACGGATGGCGGCGAGCAGGCGTTGCATGAGTACAAGATGGGGAATCATATGCAAGACAGCATTATGGAGGTGCTGGCACTCATCGAGGCCTGGGAAAAGCGGATGGCCTGATGCCTGGCGACGTCCGAGTGGGTTGGCTTGCCTCGTCCACTGGCCGGCTCAGGCCGTAAAGCCGCCATCGACCATCAATTGGGCTCCGGTCACAAACTCGGCCTCGGGGCTGGCCAGGTAGGCCACGGCGCTGGCGATGTCCCGGCCTTCGCCGTAGCGACCCATAGCGATATTGGGGCGCACGAAGTCGGCCACCGGACCCTCGGCCGGGTTCATGTCGCTGTCGGTCGGGCCGGGGTGCACGGTGTTGACGGTGATGCCCCGTGGCCCCAGGTCGCGAACCAGGCCCCGGCTGAAGCCGGTCAGCGCGCCTTTGGTAAGGGTGTAGGCCGAGGCGGTGCCGAAGGCGGCGTACTGCACCATGGAACTGCCGATATTGATGATGCGCCCGCCATGGCCCATGTGCCTGAGGGCTTGTTGGGTGGCAACGAACACCCCGGTCACGTTCACTGCCAGGATCCGCTCGAAGTCCTCGAAAGCAATGTCTTCAGGGGCGCCCAGCACGCTGATACCGGCGTTGTTCACCAGGATGTCGACACGGCCAAACCGGCTGGCGACCTCATCGATAGCTGAACGCACCGCCTGCGGATTGCCCGCATCGGCCGCCAGGGCCAGCGCCTGGCCGCCGGCGTCCACGATCTGGTTGACCACGGCGTCGGCGCGTTCAGGCGAGGCGTTGTAGGTAATGGCCACGGTGGCACCGTCGGCGGCCAGGCGTTTGGCGATGGCCGCGCCGATACTGCGCGAACCACCGGTGACAACGGCCACTTTGCCAGCAAGAGGAAGGGTGACTGTGTTCATGATGAAGCCTCGGTAGGTGAAGTTGATGAGGCTATGAGAGGCTTTTCATTCTTTCGCCAGTAGTGGGCAATGATTAGAATCATTTTCAATCAATACTTGAAGGTGAATGCCAATGGAAACGCTGGGCAACTTGCTGTCCTTTGTGCGCAGCGCCGAATCAGGCAGTTTTTCTGCTGCGGCCCGTCGTCTGGGGCTTGGCCCGGCGGCTGTGAGCCGTAACGTCGCGCAACTGGAAACCAACCTGGGGGTTCGTCTGTTCCAGCGCAGCACGCGCCGGCTGACCCTGACCGAAGCCGGCGAGCGATTCCTGGCGAATGTCGGCTCGGGGCTCGAAAGCGTTCAGGCCGCCATTGCGGACGTTGCCACGCACGCCGGCCAGCCCGCCGGCGTGCTGCGCCTCACCGCAGCACCAGGCTTTGGCTGTGATTTCCTGCTGCCGCTGATGCCTGAATTCTTGCGGCGCTATCCCGGCGTGACCCCTGAATGGACATTTGAAAACCGCCAGGTCGATCTGATTGCCGAAGGCTTCGATGCCGCCATCGGCGGCGGCCTCGAATTGGCACCGACCCTGGTCGCCCGGGACATTGCGCCGGCGCATCTGATTCTGGTCGCAGCGCCCGCCTACCTGTCGGCACAAGATCCTGTGCGTTGTTTCGAGGACCTGGCCGCGCAGCACTACGTGGCCATGCGTTCAGTGCAGACCGGCAAAATCAGAAGCTGGATGCTGCAAGGACCCGACGCTCAGAAAAGACCGCTGGACCTGACGCCACGGTTGCTGGTCAACGACCCGCAAGCCTTGCGCCAGTGTGCCCGGCTGGGTCTGGGCGTGGCCTTGCTGGCGGTGCCGGATGTGCTGGCAGACCTTGAAAACGGTCGCCTGCAAAGGGTGCTGCCGGACTGGTCTGTGGATGCCGGGCAGATCTCGCTGTACTTCTCCAGCCAGAAACTGCTGCCGGCCAAGACGCGGGTGTTCGTCGATTTTCTGGTCGGGCAGGCGCGGGAACAGGCGTGGGCCACCCGTTTGAATGCGCGATAAGGCGAGGCCGCGCATCCATGCCTCAACGCCCTGGCGATCGCGCAGGCCGAAACGCCACTGTCGCGCCCAGTGCTTCAAGTTTGGCAATCAAGTGGTGCAGTGAGCGCCTCACGCCACAGGCCACCTGAAATTCAGGCGCTTCGACCAGGGCCAGCGCGTCTTTCAACGCCAGCCCGCGGCACTGGCTGACGAGCTGCACGACCTTGAGCTTCTGAGGGCCCAGGGCGGTCACCATCAAGTCGCCGCTCGTAAAGTCGTCCGGGTCGCACGGCACGTCATCAGTCGGCAGTTCTTCCTCAAGCTCAGCCTGCTCGACGCGTGCGTCGAATATCTCGCGCCAGTATTCATTTACAGAACCGGTCGCGGTGCGCACCAGGCGTTCGGATTCAAGGTCATCGTCTGTCACCTCGGCCAGGGCCTGCAGCAGGCGCCCGAACGTTGCCAGGTCCGGCGCAATCTGCAGCGCGTCCCAGCGTCCGGCCCCATGTGGCGCGGTGTACACCGGATAGCCGCTGTCGGCCTCGCCTGCGGCAATGAACAGCGGATCGTCCAGCCCGCTCAGGGCGATGACATACCACTGCGGATGCCACCCGCCATCGGCCTCGGACACCAGGCTCTCGCCGGTCAGGCCTTGAGTGCGAAAGCCTGACTGAAACGCCTCGAAGTGATCAGGCGTTGCATAGTGCATGGGCAAGAGCAGGTCGCCCACTACAGTGCCCTGGGCCAGGAACGTGCGAAGGGCTTCGGGAAATGGCTTCATGGGCGGCAGGTCCTTGCGTGGGGTGAGGTACAGAGGGCGTTCATGACACTGGCGTTTGCCATGCCGGTTTTTTGTCCTCCTGACTGTCGAACGTGCGACGCGCCTTACGGAAGTCCTCGACGTTTTCAACCACCCAGATCCAGATGGGCGACATGCGGATCAGCAATTCCATGCCCAGCGGTGTCAGTTCGTACTCCACGCGCGGTGGAACCTCACCAAACTCTTGCCGAAGCACCAGGCCATCACGCTCCAGAGCACGTAGCGTCTTGGTCAACATGCGCTGGGTCACCCCCGTCATCTGCCGTTTTATCTCGGCATGGCGCATTTTGCCGTACACCCCCAAGGCATGCAGGATGCCAAATGACCAGCGGCTGCCGGCATGCGTAAGGACTTCGCGCCTGACCCCGTCATCCTCTTCCCTGAGCGTCTGGCAGATGGCCTGTGCCTGGTCAAGCACCCCATGATCGATCATTGCTCCCCCTGGTATCACCGGTGTGCCTTCTTCTGAGCGCTGCGCAAGTGTGCAAGCATTTGCGCATCTTACAGACAACAGGTTTCAGGAGCAGTCATGACCGAAGTCACCCCGCTTTCCCCCCAATCCATTCTCGTTCTGGGTGCCGGCGAGCTTGGCCTGCCGGTGCTGCGCAATCTTGCGCGGGTGTCGAAGCGCTCGCCCGGCTCCAGCATCGGCGTCCTGCTCAGGGAATCGACAATCCACACGCAGGTGCCTGAGAAAAAGGCAGAAATCGATGAGCTGCGCGGTCTAGGCATCCAGATGGTCGCTGCCGATCTGGTAAATGATTCAATCGAGCAACTGGCTGAAATCTTCGCACGCTTCGACACCGTCATCGGCTGCGCCGGCATGGTCGCCGGTCGGGAAACGCCGATGAAGCTGGCTACCGCAGCGCTCAAGTCCGGTGTGAAGCGCTATTTCCCATGGCAGTTTGGCGTTGACTACGACGAGATCGGCCGAGGCAGTCCCCAGGACCTGTTCGATGCCCAGCTTGATGTGCGCGAGTTGCTGCGTGCCCAGGACCAGACCGAATGGGTCATCATCTCGACGGGCATGTTCACCAGCTTCCTGTTCGAGCCTGTGTTCGAGGTCGTCGATCTTGAGCACGACGCGGTGAACGCCTTGGGCAGTCTTGACAACAGTGTGACGCTCACGACCCCTGACGACATCGGTACGCTGACCGCCGACATCGTGTTCTTCGAGCCGCATCTGCGCAATCAGATCGTCTACCTGGCCGGCGACACAGTGACGTACGGGCAGGTGGCGAGCCTCCTTGAGCGGGTGCTGGAACGTCCATTCAAGCGCAACGTATGGACCGTTGAACAGCTGATCCAGGCACTGGAAAAAGACCCTGCCAATCACATCAAAAAATACCGCGCCGTATTCGCTCAAGGCAGAGGCGTGGCGTGGCCCAAAGCGGCGACATTCAACGCGCAGCAGTCGATTGCGGTCACCACCGCCGAGCAGTGGGCCCGCACGCATCTGGCCGGTTATCTAGCACACCAGCAGGTCGCGCCCCAGTCACGCTGACGTCACCACGCGCTGGTTGATGACGCGCCATGCAATAAAGACGGCCAGCATCGGCGCCAGGGCAAAGAGGCCAAACAGCCAGACCGCGGCATTGGCGACTCCCTCGGTGCCGCCCGGGTCGGTAAGGCCGGCCACGTTGGCCACCATGCCGGCCAGTGCGGCGCCGAGCGCAGTGGCGAACAGCTGTACGGTGGTGATGGACGCCGCTGCCAGGTTCTGTTCGCCGGCCGGCGCGACCTGAAACACCTGAGTCAGCAAGTGCGGCCATGCCATGCCCACGCCTGAACCGATGGCCACCAGCGCCAGGCAGAGCGGGGCGAGGGCAAGCCCGTTACCGGTGCTTTCACGGGGTATCAGCACGGCAAGCGTCAGCATGCCAGCCACACCCAGCAAGGGGCCCACCAGCATCGCGTAGCGAACGTGCCTGGCGCTGACGCCTGCGCTGGCAATAGACCCCAACGTCCACCCGGCCGCCATCAGCGCGGCGAGATACCCGGCCATCAGAGGCGACTGCTGATGCAGCACCTGAAGAAAAAGCGGAACGAATATTTCACCGCTGGTGACGGCCACCGCCAGCAGCGACATCGTGGCATAGAGTGCGCCCAGCGCCGTTGTGCTGCGCAGGGCTCCGGTCGGCAGCAACCGCTGCCGGGCGCGGTTTTCTGTACCGATCAACAGGGCTGTCAGCAACCCGGCAACCAGCGGCGTTACCCTCGCGATACGCTGCGCCGGATTGCGATCATCAAGATTGCCAAGCGCGCAGGCGTTCCCCTGTCGGCGATAAAGGACGCGCTGGACAGGCTTCCCCCCGGGCGAGCGCTGACAGCCAGGGACTGGGCTCACCTCTCCAGGCAATGGCGAGACATGCTCACCGAGCGCATCGACAGCCTGACCCGGTTACGCGATCAGATCGATGGCTGTATCGGCTGTGGATGCCTGTCCATGGACGACTGTCCGCTGCGCAATCCGGGTGATCATTTGCGCGAACGGGGAGAAGGCGCGGTGCTACTCGAACAGTCCTCATTGCAGGCGCTGGAATGAGTCGAGGCCCATTGCATCCAATAACATCAGCCTCCTTTAGCCACCTCTGTGTGGCGGAGATAGAAACATGAGCATTGACTGGATCAGCTTCACGCCGTGGACTTCGTTGTTCGGAGGGGCTCTGATAGGGCTGGCCGTCAGCGTGTTCGTTCTGGCCAATGGCCGAATCGCAGGCATCAGCGGCTTGCTGGCCGGCGTGCTGCAGCCTGGCAGTGAGGGCTGGAGCGAAAAGGCCCTGTTTCTGCTTGGCCTGCTGGTTGCGCCAGTGTTGTGGGGTGCGTTCACCGTCTTGCCGGTGATAGAGATTGATGCACAGTGGCCAGCCCTTATCGTGGCGGGCCTGCTGGTCGGCGTGGGCACCCGTTACGCTTCGGGCTGCACCAGTGGTCACGGCGTGTGCGGGATTTCCCGATTGTCGCCTCGCTCCATCGTGGCGACGCTGTGCTTCATGGCCAGCGGATTTGCCACGGTGTACGTCAGCCGCCACGTACTGGGCGCTTGAAGATGATCAGGTTGACCTCATTTGTTGCGGGCGTGCTATTTGGCCTGGGCCTGCTGTTGGCCGGCATGGCGAATCCGGCCAAGGTGCTGGCTTTTCTGGACATTGGCGGAGCCTGGGATCCATCGCTTGCACTCGTGATGGCCGGCGCCATTGCCGTGGCGGTCATTCCGCTGAACCGGGCGCGCACGCACAGGCAGTCTTTGCTGGGCGCCCCGATGCAGTTGCCCGTGAAGCGCGAACTTGACGCCCGCCTGATCGGTGGCAGCCTGGTATTCGGTGTCGGGTGGGGCATGGCAGGCATCTGCCCCGGCCCCGCGATTGCCATTGTGCTTACCGGGCACTGGCAGGCAGGTGTATTCCTGTTGGCCTTGCTGGCGGGTATGTATGTGTTTTCTGCTCTGGAAGGCCGGCGCGTTACGTGATCAGGTAAAGGCGTGCCTCGAAACACGCCGGGTGGTTTCCATTCAATGATCTGTGGCCATTGCTCCTTTATGGCTTGATGATCCTTTGCATAGAACACTGAGGTTTTGCGCATGGCATATCAGGTTCGGCCCGCCACAGGCGCAGACACGGCAGCAATCAGCCGTGTAGTGATCGCGGCCCTTCATGAGTCAAATTCGCAGGATTATGCACCTGACGTTATCGCTCGGGTCGAGCGCAGCTTCAGCCCTGAAGCCATCAGCGCGTTGCTCGATAAACGTCAGGTTTTCGTCGCCGTTTCAGGGTCATTGATTACCGGCACGGCAAGCCTCGACGGTGATGTGGTCAGAAGCGTTTTCGTTGACCCTGCCTATCAGGGGGCAGGGGTCGGTCGGCAGTTGATGAGTGTCATTCATGCGGCTGCTGCCAGTGCCGGTGTTGACGCTTTGCGGGTTCCATCCTCGATGACGGCGCAGGCATTCTATGCGGCACTGGGCTATCGGAAAATCCACGACGCGTTTTATGGGGCTGAGCGGACGATCATTATGGAAAAACAGCTGGGGCGTCAGGGCTGACGTGTCTGTTCAGGCGCCAGCCCTTGCACATGTCGAGGATGCAGGGTATTTCAGGCCAAAAAGAACCACAGGTGCAAGGGCCATGGCGTCGAACAGGATAAGCGCCTTGAACTCATCACTCTTGCAACCCTCAGAGCACGTCATGCCATGAGCCTTTACGTCATGCAATCCTGCCCCCGCTGCAGTTCTGACCAATACGTCAGACCGAAGCAAATGCTCATAGGCGCAGCAAGCCCTAAAAAGCGCTTCAACGGCGAAGAAAGAGCAGGCTATCAACGCCTCGATCAGCTGGCGGTCGATGAATGCAAGCCTGACCTTATGAACGCGCCGCCACTGGAGCAGTTTGTCGATGGCTTTTATTGCGATCAATGCGGGGTGGGTTTTGTGGCAAGCGAAATAGTACAAGGTGCCGCACCCTCATCGCTCTGAAAACGGTGGTTCAAACGGCAGGTTGAAACGGCCAGGCATCAAGCTGGATACGAGCTGTCTCGCCCTTGGCAGCCTTACTCACTCATCACCTAGGCGGCTCACATCCTTATGACCTCTATCGACCCGTTGTCGCTCCAGCGCATCATCACCGAACACGGCACGCCCGAGGGCGCGGCGTATTTCGATGCCGAAGAAAGCATCGTCCATGATGTGTTCCCCGACCGCATCGCCTTCCAGACCAACTTCATGGACAACCGCAGCTACGAGGTCAGTGTTGTCGGGGGCGAGGTCTGTGTGCGCATGACGCGGCTGGATAACTACCGCCGTGGCCACAAGGCCCGGCTGATCGATGACGACATGGATGAAGACGACTGGGAGGAACTGGCCATTCTGTGGCAGCGCCTGAGCCAGGACCTGGACCCTCAGCTGAAAATACCACCCCTGGATATAGCCGATGCACTGGCCGACCTATTCGGCTGCCTGTTCGATGAGGACCGGGCGCAGACGCTGATTGAGAATATCCCGGCTGATGCCGCGCAGCAGTGGGATAGCGCCTGGACACACGTGGCGTCAGTGCTCACCGCAGCCGGCCTGCTGGCCCATTTCGAATGGAAGGCCTGGGCAGGCATTGGCATCGGCGCTGTCAACGCGCTTGCACCGTTGCAACAGGCGGGTATCGAAATCCCGGTGCCGGACGCCAGCACGGTCGATGCCGTCAACCGCGCCGATGACTGGGCGCGCGCGCTGCTGCAGTATTTCAACGCGTATCTGGACGCCCATGACTTGAAACTGTTGGCGCTGGGCACGCATTTCGATGAGTACCAGGCCTTTGCCTGCCTGCCCATGAACGGCCTGGGGCTGGCCAATGCATTGGAGGTCATGGGCCGGCTGGGCATTGTCCATAAGTACTGACGTGAGTCGAGTCACGGCCAACGGTCAAAAGCGGGCCATTGGGACGGGTGTGCTGCGGTCCAGGCGTGCTGGGCGTGGATTGCGTGCGCTTGTGAGGTGTTCTCGGGTCCTGGCGAACTGCTCAGCAATTGAAGACCGGAGCGTAGCGTTCCTCGCGTTTCTTGAAATGAACGGGCGCCATGGGGATTTTTTCACCATTCACGAAGATGTCTGGAAAAGTGAGGGTGAAGTCATCCATATCGCCCTGGCCCAGTGCGGTGCCCTTGAACCCTTCGTGCAATTGCTTTTTGGGGTCAAAGCCGGTCTTCAGTTGTTCGATGCTGACAGGATAGGTTTCTCCATTGGCGAGCGTCACCGTAACGATGGGAGAGGCCGCACTGACCCAAAGCGGCGGATCGGTCTGTTTATACGCCGCCCGGCGTTGCTCGGGTGTATTGAGATTACGCAGGCGTGGAGGCGTGTAGAGGCGACCGAAAAGACGCAGTTCAGTGTCCGTCGAGCGCTGCTTGTCCGGCCAGCTCACCGCGCCCGGCGGTGCTGCATAGACCAGCACATGCACCCAGTTGAGTTCTTCTGACTGCGGGGCGTAGCTCATCGCGGCCTTGGGGCCCGGACAGGTGCGTGACAGCAGGGCGTTGGTGCCCACCGGTGAGTCCGGATGCAGATAGGGCCCGGTGCTGCACCCTGCCAGCACGACCAATGACAAGGACAAGAGGTAAGGCTTCATGAGACCTCTGCGTTGGGTTGTTGTCGTGTCACTTATCTATCCTGTGGGTCAATTCAGTGCAACTGACCGCGCAAACCCTCGCCAGTTCTTGGTAGAAGGGACGAACAGCATCAGGTCTCCACGACTGCTGAAACAGGCGATTATCATGGCTTCAGGTTGAGTCAGGACGTTCTTCACAAGGCAAACGCCCGGCAAAAGCAGTAGGCTCACGGCTTTCTCTGGATGCGAAGTATCCCTGCATGACGGCCTTCTACCTCAAGTTGCTCATCACCCCCGCGCTCATGCTGGCCATCTCGCTGGCGGCCAGGCGCTGGGGCACCGCAGTCGGCGGGCTGCTCTCCGGGCTGCCGATCACCTCGGCGCTGGTCATGCTGTTTCTCAGCCTGGAGCAGGGCAGCGCCTTTGCCCTGATGGCCGTGCCGGGGGCATTGGCCGGGCTGGCGGCGATCCAGGCGACGTACCTGTTCTACTGGTGGGTGACGCGCCATGTGTCGGCAGTGACCGGATGCCTGGCGGCGCTGCTGGTTTATGCTGCCGTGGCCTGGCTGATGAGCCGCCTGGGTGTGCTGGCGGTGTCGGTCATTGTCGCGCTGCTGCTGGTGGGCTTGATCATCGTCTTCACCTCCAGACAGGCGCGCGCCCAGGCTGCGGCCTACGTGCCGGTGCCGCGCTGGGTGATTCCGATGCGCATGCTGACTGCCACGCTGTTACTGCTGGCGATCACCGCCAGCGCCACCTGGCTGGGGCCGGTGGTCAGCGGGCTGTTAGCGCCGATTCCAGTGATTGCCTGGCCACTGGCGGTGTTCGCTCATGTGCAGGGCGGGCGAGGGGAACTGACAGCGATCATCCGTGGCAATGCCATTGGTGCGGTGGGGGTGGTGGGGTTTTACCTGACGCTGCAGCATTGCATCGTGCAATGGGGCGCGGTGCTGTCGATTGCAGCGGCCGTGGTGCTGGCAGTGGTGGCCACGGCGGTACTGGCCAGGGTGTTGGCAACGCGTTAGACGCCCACCCGGTGTGGCTGATACGACGCCAAGGCGGCGCGCCAAGGCGGCACGCTGTCGCGCCACCCGATATGTGAAACAGTGGCCTCACCATCGCAAGAAGGTCCTTGCGGACAGTGTCGCCGGCAAGCGGGCTCCTACCGGGTCACTTGTGTGCTGCGCGACAGCGCACAGGCGGCTATCGGTCCTGCTGCGACATCACCGAAGACCTTACCGGCAGGTGGGCATATTCCGGGTTCTTTTTCAGCAGGCGGCGCACGCTCTGTTGCTGTCGGTCTTCCACGCACACGCCAATGCTCGGCGCCGGCACATCGCAGCTGAACAGCGCCAGGAAACCGCAGTCCTTCACGCCGTACACCGCATCGGGGCGTACCAGCGACGAACAGCCGTAGGTCATTTCACCGAGGTAGTTGATCGCGCCCTGTTGCACGGTAAAGCGCAGGGGTCTGGAGTAGGGGCCCATCACCCCGCGCCGCGAACCCAGGCTATGGACTTCGTAGTGGCCCGGCGGCAGCCAGGCGGTGTAGTAGTTCTGCGCGCCCCAGCCCACGCTTTTGCCGGTGTCGAGGTTGAGAAACTCGATCCAGGTGCCGTAGGGGCCGCCTTCGGCCAGGGCGCCGGTCACCAGGCCTGCGTTGTCGGCCGAGTAGACGGCAGAGTCCAGCCTGATTTCATCGGGCATCGTCGCACAGCCGCCCATCATCCCTAAAAGCCCTATGGCCAGAAGTTGCCGCATCATTTGACTCCCTTGTCTGGAACCTCATTGCCTTGCGCAGGTCCAGTGCACCTGGACAATGGCGAGGTCGTTGGAACACTCCGAATGGCATCGTCGCTCGTATCAATTCTTTCAAGGACGACTCATGGTCACCTTCGACTCCCGTTTTCTGCATTCATTCGCCTTGCTGGCGGGCAGCGCCGTCTTGCTCAGCGGTTGCAGTTTCAACGGCACCTATCCCGATGCCACCGAGGCTGACGCGGCCAGGCTGCGCTTCATCAGCGGCATGGACAACGTCACGATGGATGTGTTCGATGCGGCCCATTGCGGCGGGCAGACCACCGGGTTGATGAATAACCTGTTCTCGGCCGACACCCAACGCCGCGCCGGCATGAGCATCGCGCCGTCCACCGATGACGAGCCCTACCTGGAAATTCGCCTCAAGCCCGGCAACGAAGTGCTGCTGCGGCCCAACACGCTCAGCACCGGCAGCGTGTGCACCAACGCCTTCAACTTCGTGCCGCAGGCCAATGCCGAATACGAGCTGACCTTCTCGTGGCGCGACCGCCAGTGCGTGTCGTCGCTGATGCGTTTGCATGCGTTGAACGGGCAGGTGGTGCGCTCGCCGGTGCCGCTGTTGAACAACGGCCTGCCCAGCTGCGCCGGAAGTAACCCGATTTTCCCGGCCGCTCCCACGCTGCTGCCCGACACCCCGGAGCGCACGGCCATGATCGCGCAGATCATCGACGACAGCGTGACCGAACAGATGAAGGCCGAGCTGGCCGTCGGCAGCGAAGCGGAGCGTACGCGGCTGATCGAGAAAAGCCTCAAGGAACGTCAGCAGAAGATCACCTTCACCTTGCCGCCGGCCTACTGGACCGAGTACCGGCAGAACCTGCAGACCTATACCCAGGACGTGATGGCCAGCAAGGCGCGTGCCCTGCAACTGTACAAGGACGACTACCGTACGCGCCTGCGCCAGCTTGATGACGCCGAGCTCAAGCGCCTGCTGCCTGACAGCGACAGCGCCGATGAAGGCCGGATCCTTGAGGTCAACAGCGCCAGGACCCAGTACTACCGTGCGCTCACCCAGGATGTGTTCAAGCAGGGCTACAGCGATCATCTGTCGCGCATGGCCGACCTGGACCGACGCTACGGGGTGTGCGAGCGCCTGGTCGATTGCTGGAAGAACTGACCGCTTGCCGGCGTGGCGTTTTCATCTTCTAATCGAATGAATTTCCCGCGCCAGCCCCGAGGTTATTCGCCGTATGGATGAACTGCGCAAGATCGACCTCAACCTGCTGCTGGCCCTGCATGCGCTGCTCACCGAGCGCCACGTCACCCGCGCCGCGCAACGCCTGCACCGCAGCCAGCCGGCGGTCAGCCATGCGCTGGCGCAGTTGCGTGCGCACTTCAACGACCCGTTGCTGATTCGCCAGCATGGCCAGATGGCGCTGACTTCACGGGCGCAGGCGCTGGCCCGGCCGCTGCAGGAGGCGCTTGGCAGCCTCAACGGTTTGCTGGCGGCGGCCGATTTTGATCCGGCGCTGGCGCAGCGGCGTTTTCGGCTGTCGCTGTCCGACTATGCCTCGCGGCTGATCCTGCCACGGCTGGTCGGCCATTTGCGGCAGGTGGCGCCGGGCATTCATCTGGCGATCAGCCAGGCCAGCCGCGAGACGGTGCTGGCGCAGTTGCTCGACGGTGAACTGGACCTGGCGCTGGGGCTGTTCCCGGCGGTGGCCGACGATGTGCGGGTGCAGGATCTGTTCGAAGAGCGTTTCGTCAGCCTGGCCGACAAGCAGGTGTTGCCACCTCGTGGCGGCCTGGCACTGGACGACTGGCTGGCGCGACCGCATGTGATGCTGGCCATGCGGCCCGATGCGCAGGACGAGGTCGAGCGGGCGCTGGCAGCCAAGGGGCTGCAACGCGAGATCGTGCTGGTGATGCCGCACTGGAGCGCGGCGGTCGAGGTGCTGCCCGGCACCGACCTGATCCTTACGGTGGCGCGCCGCGCCATTGGTTCGCTCAAGGCCTACAAGGGCTTGCGTGAATTCAAGCCACCGCTGGCGTTGGCACCGTTTGCCTATCAACAAGCCTGGCACCGGCGCAAGGACAGCGACCCCGGCCACCGCTGGCTGCGCGAGGCAATTCTGGCGTGCAGCCAGCCGGCAGGGGCCGACTGATCGATCTACTTGACCACGTGCGCCGGGGTGTCGCCGGTGCCCACGCCGGGCGTGTATTGCACCAGCAGCACCCCGCCCAGAATCAGCACGATGCCGGCCAGCCGCGGCAGGCTGAGGGGCTTTTCAGTCAGCCCCATCCAGCCGAAGTGGTCGATGATCACCGACACCAGAATCTGCCCGGCCACCACCAGCACCAGAAAGCCCGCTGCGCCCAGCCTGGGAATCAGCGCGGCCGCCGAGCCGACATAGAACGCCCCCAGCACGCCGCCGATCCAGAACCACCACGAACCCTGCAACGCCCGATTGATGTCCGGCGCAGAAATGCGCAGCACCAGCAGCAGGGCAATGATCACGATCGTGCTGAGGGTCAACGAGGTCAGCGCCGCCCATAGCGGATGCCCCAAGGCCCGCCCGACCGCCGCGTTGCTGGCGGCCTGGAACGGAATCACCGCCCCGGCCATGAAGGCCATGGCCGTGGGCATCAGTGCGAGAAGTACGGTTTTGCTGAACATGGTTCCATCCCTGTAGGTTGCCTTGAAGGTCGGCAGCGTGCGGGATTGACACGGCGAATGGAAATCGAAAGGGTGCACCAAGGGTATTTATGGCATGGATGATCAGAAGTGCAGCAGGGCTCATTCGGATCGAGGTTGCTCCTGCCAATCACGCAGGAGCGACCAACGGTCGCGAAGCCTGTCTGTCAGGTGAATCACCGCAGGCTCAGAAATCCCAGCGCGTGGTCAGCATGAAGTTGCGTGGCTCGCCATACGCCGCCGAGTTGTAGAAGCCGATATTGGTGTAGTACGACTTGTCGAACAGGTTGTTGGCATTGAGCGTGGCCGACAGGTTTTCGCTGAACTGGTAGCGGGCCATGGCATCCACCAGCCAGTAGGATTCCTGTGAGAACGCCTCGTAGCCGCCCTTGGGCGAGTTGTAGATGTCTTGCCAGGCCACGCTCTGCCAGCGCGCGCCGCCGCCGAGGGTGAGTTTGTCCAGGCGGCCGGTCAGTTTGTACGAGGTGTACAGGGTGACCTGGTCTTCAGGCTCGAAGGTCGAGATCTTCACGTCGTTGTCGTCGCGCACGATTTTGTGCGTGTAGCCGGCCTGCACCTGCCAGCCGGGCGCCACTTCGCCGGAGACTTCGACCTCGTAGCCCTTGGTCACCGCCTGAGTGCCCTTGAAGGCGTAGTTGGACGGGGTGGGCTGGCGGTTGTTGTACTCGTCGTCGGAGACCGAGCGGTTGTCTTCATGAATCTCGAAATAGGCCGCGCTGGCGTTCAGGCGCTTGTCGAAGAACTCGGCCTTCAGGCCCAACTCGTAGTTCTGGCCTTCGTCGGGCTCCAGGATCTTGTTGTCACGGTCGCGGTTCCAGTTTTCCTGGGGCATGAAGATGTCGGTGTAGCTGGCATAGACCGAATAGGTGTCGTTCAGGTCATAGATGGCGCCGATATACGGCACGAAGCGCCCGGTTTCCTTGTAGGACGGCGTCAGGCCGGTCAGTTGATAATTGACCACGCGCCCGCCGAGCAGCACCTTGAGGTCGTCGGCCAGGTTCAGGCGGGTGGTGATGTAGGCGCCGGTCTGGCGCACGGTGTCGTCAATGGTCTGCGCCTGTTCGCCCCATTCCGGTTCGCGGAAGTTGCCATGCCAGTTGTTGAAGTCGACCACGTTGGGGCCGTAAGGGGTGTAGTTCCAGAAGCCCTTGCCTTTCCAGTTCGAGGTGGCGATGGAGCCGCCCACCACCAGCTCATGCTCGCGCCCCAGCAGGCTGAACGGGCCGCTGACGTACAGGTCGGCCGAGTCGCTGACGGTTTCGCCGGTGTACTTGCCCGGAGTGATCGAGGAGGTGCCGTCGGCGTTGGGGGTGCTGCCCTGGATCGAGCCCATCACCGCGTGGTAACCGTTGATCTTGTGGTCCACCTGCAGCTTGGCGACCCAGCCATTGTCGAAGTTGTGCTCCAGCATGGCGAACACGGTGCGCGTGTACTGCTCCCAACTGCTCCAGTCAGCGCCGTTGTTGAACGAGCGCGAGACATGGTTGCGCTCGCCGTTGGCGTCGATCAGCGGAAAGCTGCCCGACCAGGTCGAGGCCTTGGGCAGGCTGTCCTGGTAATCACCGCCGATGGTCAGCATCGTGTCCGGCGACAAGTCCAATTCCATGATGCCGTAGTACACCGGCGTCTTGCGCGAGTAGCGGTCCATGAACGAGTGCTTGTCCTGGTAGGCCGCCACCGCACGGCCGCGCACGTTGCCGGTCTCGGTCAATGGGCCGCTGACGTCCAGCTCGCTGCGGTAGTTGTCCCACGAACCGGCGCCCAGGCTGGCGTGGCCCTGAAAATCAGCGGTGGGTTTCTTGCGCACCAGGTTGATGGTCGCGCCCAGAGAGCCGGCCCCGGTCAGCAGACCGGTCGCGCCCTTGAGCACCTCGACGCGGTCATAGATGGCCATGTCGCTGAGGGTATTGCCGGCCGAGTAGGCGACGTTGCGCGCCGTGGACGGAATGCCGTCGTATTGGAAATTGTTGATCGAAAAGCCGCGCGCGTAGTAGTTGCTGCGCTCGGTGTCGAACGCCGAGACGGTGATGCCCGGGGTGTGGCGCATCACGTCGTCGACGCTGTTGAGGCCGAAGTCGTCCATGTGCTGGCGGGTGACGACGGTGATCGACTGCGGGGTTTCACGCGGCGACAGCACCAGGCGCGTGGCGGTGGCAATCGTGCCCGGAGTGTAGGACCCCGAGCCCTCGGTGATGGTCCCCAGTTCGTTGGAGACGATCTGCGTCTGCCCCAGTTCCACCACCGAGGCGTCCTGACGGGTAGCGCGAAGCGAATAGCGCCCGTCGCTTTCGCGAATGGCCTGCAGGCTTGAGCCGGACAGCAGACGCGCCAGGCCCTCGCCAGCGGCAAAGCGGCCTTCCAGCCCGGCGGTACGCTGGCCACGGGTCAGTGCCGGGTCGAACGACAACACTACGCCCGTCTCGGCTGCAAAGCGGGTCAGGGCCGTGCCCAGGTCGCCGGCACCGATGCGGTACTCGCGCACGGCGGTTTCAGCGGCCTGCACCTGCACACCGGCACCGGCCGCCAGCAAGGTCGAGCAAAGCAGGGCGTGGCGAAGACTGGCCGCCAGGCGACCGGGCTGTGAAGGGCGTTTCATGTCGGGTCATTCTCGTGATGAAGGTGGGCAAGGTGTGACGCGCAGCGTCCTGTGCCCAATGAGTCGAATGAGAACGAGAAAACCTATCATCTGCGCTGAAAATAATTTCAGCGTGCCGTGACCGTGACCCAATAGCGGGTGTGCCGAGCCAGGCGCACTGGCAGGCTGGTGGTCAGCGCGTGCAGTGCCTGATCGGTGTCGTTGACGGCAAACGCACCACTGATGCGCAGCCCGGCCACCGCCGGATCACAGCGCAGCCAGCCAGGGCGGTAGCGGCCCAGCTCGGCGAGAAACGCATCCAGACGCTGGTCGTTGGCCACCAGCAGACCCTTGGCCCAAGCGTCTTGCCCGGCGTTGACCGGCGCTGCGGCGCCGGCCTGATGCCGGTCGAACGAACAGTGCGTGCCGGTGGCCAGCACCCGCGGCGGGCCGGCCAGGGGCGTGATGCGCACCTGATGCTCGAAGACCGCGACATGCGCCTGTGTGTCTTCAAGGCGCACCGCGAAGCGGGTGCCCAAGGCTTGCACGGTGCCGTGCGGGGTCTGCACGAAAAACGGCCGGCCGGTGCTGTCCGCTCTCGTGGTGATCAACACTTCGCCCGCGCGCACCAGCAGGCGCCGCTCGTGTGCGCTGTAGGCGATGTCCACGGCGCTGGCGGTGTTGAGCTGCAGGTGCGAGCCATCGGGCAGGGTCACCTGGCGCTGTTCGCCCGTGGCGGTGCGGTAGTCGGCCATCCAGCCTGAGGTCTGTGCCTCGCGGTAGCCGCCATAGCCGAGCAAACCGGTGCCGGCAGCCAGCGCAAGGCCCTTGAGTACAGAGCGCCGGCCGGTCTTCTGCGGCTGCCCGGCCAGGCTCAAGGCGCGCCCGGTCAGCCCGGCCGGCATCCCATGCAAGCGTTGCTGCATGCCCTGCACCTGTTCCCATGCCCAGCGATTCTCCGCGCATGCCTGCAGCCATTGACGCCAGGCGCTCTGGTCGGCATCGGTCACCGCCTCGCCTTGCAGGGTGGTAAACCACTGGGCCGCCTGCCGGATGGCGGTCATCTGCCGTGCGTCGAGACGGTTCATGCGCCGCTGTCGACCACGCCCAGGCTGTACAGCACGCAATGTTGCGTGGCCTTGGCGATGTAGCGGTTGATGGTCACCACTGAAACACCCAGCTCGGCAGCGATGGCGCTGTAGGTCATGCCGTCCAGTTGCGACAGCAGGAAGGCCCGGCGTACGTTGGCGCCAAGGCCGGCGAGCATGGCGTCCAGCGCGCACAGGCTTTCAAGCAGGATGGCACGGGTTTCTTCACTGATGGTCGCCGCCTCCGGCTGCTCGGCCAGCGCCTGCAACCAGGCCCGCTCCAGCCGCGCACGGCGAAAATGATCGATCATCAGGCGCCGCGCGATGGTCGCCAGATAGCCCTTGGGTTCACGCACCGCCTCCAGCTGCGCCTCACCGTCCTTGGCGGTCAGCACCCGAATAAATACGTCCTGCACCAGGTCGGCCGCCAGGTCCCGGCATTCGACACGCGGACGCAACCAGGCAAAGAGCCAGCGATGATGATCGCGATAGAAGGTGTCGACCTGCTGTTTGAAAGGAGAATGGCTTGGCATGGCGCCCAGGGATAATGTAATTAGGATTCATTATCATTATGTGAGGCGCCGGGAATTTTCTGCAAGGTGGGGGCAGGAAGTATTTCTGTGCGCTGCCCGCTGTGTGCAGTTGTGTCCGGACCCGACAGAGAAGGGCACGCTGGCGCATCAGCCGCCCAGATAAGGCGTCACGCTGTCTTCGAGTATCTCGACCAGCTCAGGGTCCATGAAGCGGTAGTCGTCGGTAATGTCCAGGCAGTGCAGCGGCTTGTATTCAAGCAGGCGCGCATAGTCGGCCTGGAGGCGATGCAGGTGCTTGCGCTCCATCACAAAAATGATGTCGGCCCAACGGATGTCTGCAGGACCGATGGATTTGCGCGCATTGGGGCTGGTGCCCGCCGAACGGGCATCAAAGCCCGGACGGCGGCGCCAGATCGCCTCTGCAGTAGGGCTGCGCCACTGGTTGCGGCTGCAGACAAACAAAAGGTTGGTCACGCGTACTCCAGCCATTGACGGTTGTTGCGAACGGGGTAGCTCATGCCGAGCTGGCGAGCCCTGGCCAGCTTGTCGGAGCGGGTGTACATCAGCTTCCACTTCTTGGGCGGTTTGAATGTTTGTGTACGGACTTTCTGGTCGTTGTTGTGCTTGCAGGCCTGGGAGCGTCTCCAGGCGCGGGTTCTTTGCATGGTCTTGTCCTCGTAAATACCGGGTTCAGCAGCCGCGGTAATACGAGTTGGCATAGGGTAAGCGTAAATCGTGACCGGAGCCAGAGTGATTCGGTCTGCCCGGCCTCACGCAGTGGTACGCTCTGCCGGCTTGCAGCGGCCGTGCCGGTTCGCTCGGAATGTCAGGGAAAAGGCGCGTCAGATGCGAGAACGCAAGGCAGCACGGTTACTGGTGATCAACCCCGCTTGCGAGGTCTTGTTATTCAGGTTTGTCCACACCCAGGACGCCCTGGCCGGCACCAGCCACTGGGCCACCCCCGGCGGCGGCCTCGAGCAGGGCGAAAGCTTTCAGGCGGCCGCGATCCGTGAACTGCGGGAAGAAACGGGTATCCGGGTTGAGCGTGTCGATGCGCCGGTGGCCGATCGCCGGGTTTCATTGATGCTGCCCGATGGCGAGACGGTGCTCGCCGTCGAGCAGTATTTCGTGATTCATGTGCAAGACCAGACGCTTTGCAGTGCCGAATGGACCTTGCACGAGCGCGAGGTGATGGCGGAGCACCGCTGGTGGTCCGCTCAAGACTTGCAGGCGACAAAGGAAACGGTATGGCCTGAGCGGCTGGCAGCCATTCTGGTAGAGGCCGGTGTGTTTGCACCTGTGTGAGTCCATGCCCGTGATCGGCTCAGACCCTGAAGCGTTCGACCTGGCTGCTCAATGCCTGATAGAGCCCTGAAATCTGCCGCGACTGACTCTGTACTTCATCCGACATGCTGCTGACACCGTCGGTCTGTTCCTTGAGGGCCAGCAGGTTTTCACGGATGTGGTGCGAGGCCCTGGCCTGTTCATCGGTGGTCTGTGCCGTGTGCGTGGCCATCGTCTGGACCCGGTCGAAGGAGGTGCTCAGGGTGCCGAAGACCGTGATGACCTGATTGATCTGCTCCATGGTCGTGCGGGCATTGTCGCGGCTGCTGCGGATGGCGGTACTCGACTCGACCACGCTGTTCTTGAGGCGCTCGATCATGGCCTCGATCTCGCGGGTGCTTTCCTGGGTGCGCGTGGCCAGCGTGCGCACCTCGTCGGCCACCACCGCAAAGCCGCGCCCCTGTTCACCGGCCCGTGCCGCTTCGATGGCCGCGTTGAGGGCCAGCAGATTGGTCTGATCGGCGATGGTGCGGATCACCTCCAGAACCGACACGATCGCGGCCGAACTCTGCTCCAGGTCGGTCGAGCGCTCAAGGGCCTGCTCGATATCGGCCACCAGCCGTTCGATGGACTGGTTCGACAGGTTGACCGCGCTGACGCCTTCATGGGTCAACTGGCTGGAGAGGTTGGCTTCGTCGGCCGTGCCTTTGGCCAGGTTGGCCATCTGCTGGTTCGAGGCATTCATCTGCTGGCCGGCACTGACCATGGCGTCGGATGAACTGACCAGCCCTGCGCTGATGCGCCCGGCCTGTCGGGAAACGGTGTCGAGCTGACCGGTCATGCCGCCCAGCGTCACCGACTGGGTCTGGATGGCGCTGATGATCGCCCGCAGGTGTTCGACAAAACCGTCGAACTCACGGGCAAGGTCCCCCAGCTCGTCGCGGGCGTGGAAGTTGATGCGTTGGGTCAGGTCGCCGTTGCCTTCGGCGATTTCCTTGATCCGCCGGCTGATGCGCTGCACGTTGCGGGTCAGCCTCAGGGGGATGTAATAGCCGGTTATCAGGGCAATGACGAAGGCCAGGACGATCACCACGATGGCGCCTCGCTCGTACAGGGCAATTTTTTCCTGCACCGCTTGCTTCTGGCTGCGCGCGTGGGTGTTGGTCGCTTCGCCTGCCTGATCGAGGACTTTGCGAATGGCGGTAAATCGCTCGTTGGCTGTCGTCCTGGCTTGCGCGATCTCGGCCGGGTTGCCGGCCGATGGCTGGGTGGCCCTGGAGGCGGCATGAAGTGACTGGCTGGCCTGTACCCATTCACGGTAAAGCTGATCGAATGAGGCAAAGGGTGTCAGCAGCTCGGGTTCGTCGGCCAAAAAAAACCGGAATTTCTGGAAGCGATCACTCACCTGCTGGGCATTTTCATCAAAGTCGACCTGGTTCTTGTCGGCATTACCTTCCTTGTTCATCAACCGTTGCTGGGCCACCAGGGCCTGGTAGATATCCCGGTCGGCATTGAGTACCACCGAAACGGCTTCGAAATAGTGCGCTGCCTGGCGTTCTATCGCTTCTTGCTGAATGCGTGTCATCGACAACATGAACAACAGCAATCCCGCCAGAATCAAAGCCAGCAATGCGGTCGGCACGATCATCTGGATGCGAATTGAATGCAGTCGCATAAGGAGCCCCTTGTCTGCAACGTGTCGAAATGAACACACGCCTGAGTCTAGGTAAGCGCAGCGCACTGCGCCAAAGCACCGAGGGACTATTTGAGGACTTATCAAAGGCTCAGGGCGCGCGGGCAGGAAACAGGGCCTGAAACAGGGCCGATGCCATGGCAAAGACCGTCACTTCGATGCAGCCTTGCAGGTCATCGCAGTCATCCAGAATGCTGACGCCCTGGCAGGTGATCACTTTGCCGCCAGGCGCGTGTGCCACCAGCGCCAGCGCGGCCTGGTCGGTGTGATGGGTACGGCAATGCGTGCGTATGGCCTCATACCCGTCGGCCGGCTCGAAGCGGCCGAAGGCCACGCCCATCGAGGGGTCCTGGTGCTCCAGCCCTGAATGGCCCACCAGCACGTGCCCGTGGTAGAAGGCAAACCTGGGCATGGACTCATTGATCATCGGCCACCTCTCGCAGGCTGTCCCACAGCCGCATGACCTGAGTGACGGCGGCATCCAGCGTTGCCTGTGCAACCCCGTCGCGGGCCAGGGTCGACAAGCCCAGCAGAAAGCTGTCGTACACCGCAGCAAGGGTGTGTGGCATCACCGTTGCGGGCAGTTCACCGGCTGTCACCGCGCGCTCGATGCACTTCAACAGCCCTTCGCGGTTGCGGTTCCTGGCCCGGGCCAGGGGCTCGGAAATGGCCTTGCTCTCGTCCGAGCACGCGCTCATCAGCCCCAATGACACCAGGCAACCCTTGGGATGACCGGGCTCGCATTGCATTTTTGCCGAGCGTCGAAGGGTGCGTTCAATGGCCTCCCGGGGTGGCAAGGTTGTATCGAACAGGCTGTCCATGACCCGACCGTGAGTGGTGAGGTAGCGCTCGATCACCTCATGGAACAGCGCTTGCTTGGAACCAAAGGCGGCGTAAAAGCTGGGGGCGGTGATGCCGCCCCCCATGCAGGCCTTGAGCTGGCTGAGAGACGTCGCATCGTAGCCGTGCTCCCAGAACACCTGCAGCGCCTGTGTGATTGCCAGGTCGCGGTCGAAAGTGCGCGGGCGTCCCATTTGTGCCATGTCGAATCTCCCCATGCGGAATGACTTAAATACTATTCGATACATAAGTCGTTGACCACCCCGGTGCGCATCCCTATATTTATACCGATCAGTATATTAGTGGGAGCAAACGAATGACTGCACACCAGCCACACGACGACAAACTTCCACTGGGGGCGCTGCTGGCCTTGGCAATGACGGGCTTCATCTGCATCGTGACCGAAACCTTGCCGGCCGGTTTGCTGCCCGAGATCAGCCGCGGGCTGGGGGTGTCGGCATCGTTTGCCGGGCAGATGGTGACGGTGTACGCAGTGGGTTCGTTACTGGCAGCCATTCCGCTGACCATCGCCACGCAAGGCTGGCGCCGCAGAACCGTGCTGATGATGACGATTATCGGTTTTCTGGTGTTCAATTCCGTCACCGCGGTGTCTTCAAACTACTGGCTGACCCTGATCGCCCGGTTCTTTGCCGGCGTTTCTGCAGGGCTGGCCTGGAGCCTTATCGCCGGGTACGCACGGCGCATGGTGGTGCCTCGATTGCAGGGCCGTGCCCTGGCAGTCGCCATGGTCGGAACGCCCATCGCCCTGTCCCTGGGTGTGCCTCTGGGCACCTGGCTGGGCGGGTTGATGGGCTGGCGCATGGCGTTTGCCATGATGTCCCTGCTGACCCTGGTGCTGATCGCCTGGGTACTGATCAAGGTGCCGGATTACCCGGGCCAGGCCGGCGGCGAGCGCATGGCGTTGCGTCAGGTATTTTTCACGCCCGGGGTGCGCCCGGTACTGGGCGTGGTCTTTACCTGGATGCTGGCGCACAACATTCTCTACACCTATGTCGCGCCTTTTGTGGCCAGGGCCGGGCTGGCCAATGATGTCGACCGGGTCTTGCTGGCATTCGGGATCGCCTCACTGGTGGGCATCTGGGCCGCCGGGCAGCTGGTTGATCGTCATCTGCGCAAAGCGGTGCTGGCCAGCCTTGGCATCTTCGCTGCGGTAGCCGTTCTCTTTGGCTTGTTTCCAGGCTCGGCAGCGGTCATCTACATCGGTGTCTTTATCTGGGGGCTCACCTTTGGCGGGGCGGGCACGTTTTTGCAGACCGCCCTGGCGGACTCGGCCGCCGAGGGCGCTGACGTCGCGCTGTCGATGAACGTCGTGGTCTGGAACAGTGCAATCGCAGTGGGCGGGCTGTCGGGCGGCGTGCTGCTGGGCCAGTGGGGCGCCGGTTCCTTTCCCTGGGTCTTGCTGGTGTTGCTGTTGCTGGGGCTGGTCATTACCTCACGTGCGCGCACCCATGGGTTTGCCTCGGGGGTCAGGTCGCCCGGTCAACAGGTCACCGGCCATTGATACGCAGGGTCATGGCGTCATTGCAGCCCTGCTGCGATACCATGGCCCTTTTACCCGGAAGGCCATCATGCAACGTCTGGTAAAACCCACCGATTACGTGCTGACCGACATTCTCGGCAGGCCGAGCTACACCATCCCCTGGGAGCCCCGGCTGTGCCCGGGCAACCCCGCTGACGATCCCGAGGAGGGCGCCGCCCTCTACAATGCCTTCGTCCAGGCGCAGGCCAACGGCCAGTCGATCCCCACGCCGCAGCAGCAAGTGGCCGACCTGATCGACTGGACCCTGGCCACCCCGGGTGAAGCGGCACGCCAACTGGCGGCGGACCTGGCAGCTGCCTATCTGGGCACATTCCGTTTCGGCCTGGAGGGCCTGGCGCATTGGGACCTGCAGACCAAGGACTTTCGCGCGCTGTTGGTGTTCCACAACGACGATCTGCGCACGCTGCCTGCCGCCCGCGTCATGGCCTTGCGCAACCGCTCCAGCCAGCGTGCCGAGTGACGCCTTGGCAGGCCGTGAAAGATGAAGACCCCTATCCGGCATTGAACCTCTCGTGCCTGTCTCTGTTCTGACCTTGCATGGCGCAGCGCCGGCCCCATGAGGCCGGCGCTGCCACACCGTCCGTATTCACAACCTTTGGAGAAACCCATGTCCCAGACCGCTCTGGTCGTTGGTGCCAGCGGTATCGTTGGCAGCGCTACCGTTCAGCTGTTGCTGGAAAACCACTGGCAGGTCGCGGCGCTGTCGCGCAACCCGTCCACCGTGGCCGGGGTGATTCCGGTGGCCGCCGACCTGCAGGACCCGGCCTCGCTGAACCAGGCCCTCAAGGACCTGAAACCGACCCACGTGTTCATCACCACCTGGTCGCGCCAGGCCACCGAGGCCGAGAACATTCGCGTCAATGCCGCAATGGTGCGCAACGTGCTGGACGCGGTGCGTCCTGCCGGCAGCGTGCAGCATGTGGCGCTGGTCACCGGGCTCAAGCATTACCTGGGCCCGTTTGAAGCCTATGGCAAAGGCACCTTGCCGCAGACGCCGTTCCGCGAGTCGCAAGGGCGGCTGGACGTCGAGAACTTCTACTACGCCCAGGAAGATGAAGTCTTCGCCGCTGCCGAGAAGGACGGCTTCACCTGGAGCGTGCATCGCCCGCACACCGTAACCGGCGTGGCAGTGGGCAATGCCATGAACATGGCGACCACCCTGGCCGTCTATGCCTCGATCTGCAAGGCGACCGGTCGCCCGTTTGTGTTCCCCGGCTCCAGGGTGCAGTGGGACAGCCTGACCGACATGACCGACGCCCGTCAGTTGGCCGCGCAGCAACTCTGGGCAGCGACCACGCCGGTGGCGGCCAACCAGGCCTTCAACATCACCAACGGCGACGTATTCCGCTGGCAGTGGATGTGGGGACGTATCGCCGAGTATTTCGAGATTCAGCCGGCCGACTTCCCGGCCCAGCCGTCGCCACTGGAAACCCAGATGGCCGACGACCAGCGCACCTGGAGCGAGATCGTGCGCGAGCATGGCTTGCAGGAGGCCGACATCACCCGGCTGGTCTCGCCCTGGCACACCGATGCCGACCTGGGGCGCCCCATCGAGGTGGTCACCGACATGTCCAAGAGTCGCCTGCTGGGTTTCACCGCCTTCCAGGCCAGCGATCAGGCGTTCTTTGACGTCTTCGACCGCCTGCGCCAGGCACGCCTGATTCCCTGATGTACTGCGCTTGGTAGGAGCGCGCTTGCCCGCGACCGGCTGCGTTAGCAGTCGTAAATTTGTGGCGTTTCCGAGATTTTGCGAGCGCTTCGCACTCGGTCGCCGGCAAGCGGGCTCCTAC
>NZ_UUIS01000005.1 GCF_900589395.1 Pseudomonas viridiflava | reverse complement strand
CCAGTGCTCAACTGTACAGCCTGGTCGAGACTGCCAAAGCCAACGGCCAGGAGCCCTATGCGTGGCTGCGCCACGCACTTGAACGTTTGCCAACGGCGACATCGGTAGAGGATTACGAAGCCTTGCTGCCGTGGAACTGCGAACCTCGACTTCACAGCTAAGCGCTTTATCCATCTTTAGCCAAGTGGGGTTTATGGAGCGCTTACGATCATGTGGTCGGCCAAATACCGCGCTTACGGCAACCTTGCCACCCTCGACATCGCCGAAATCGACAACCCGCTGCGCTTCCAGGGTCAGTACTTCGATGCCGAGACAGGCCTACACTACAACCGCCATCGCTATTACAATCCCGGCACTGGACGGTTCCTGACACCGGACCCGATCAAACTTGCGGGTGGGTTGAACAACTATCAGTATGTGCCTAACCCGACGGGATGGGTGGATCCGTTGGGGTTGAATGGGTGTCCTGGAGGGCCAGGACACGAAGTTTCTCAGCCCGTAGAAGACCCCGTCACCAAAGCCAAAGTTGATACAGGAGAACCCGCCGCCCCTATTTCTACGGGCTATGGGCCTAATGATCCAGCAGTAAGGATTGAAGGGGACTGGTCTACAAATGATCTGAAACAAGCATTGCTTGGCCATCCGCCAAGAGGACTCGGAAGTCCTGACCTGCATCACGCGGATCAAATGCCGGGTTCAGCAATTCATGAAATATTGCCGGCGGAGCATCGCGGTAACAAAGCACTTCATCCTAACAAGTTTAATCAGGGGGTGACCCTAGAAATGAGGCAGCAGGATCGAAATCTTCACTGGTGGTATCGTGCGAGGGAACAGGGCGCAGATGAAAAGCTACCAGAATGGATTTATGACAATAAAGGTGCCAAAAAATGAATTTTTACGAATTTGAAGAACTTGTAAATGAAAAAAAATTGGCACATCCAATATGGTTCGGATTGGATCCAGACAGCCTTGCAAACGACGAAAGTATAACTCTCGCTCAAAAGGAACTAAACGCAACGCTGCCTACTGAATATGTCCATTTTGTGAAGCGATATGGAGGCGGATATTTTGCATTCGGCATAGTCTACTCATTAGATAAAGAGAGCAGCTTCAATATTTTAGAAATAAATAGAGCCGAGTCAAAAAAAAGAGAAGATCATATTCTCTTCTCTGAAAACGGAGTCGGTGACTATTATGGATTTAAAGTCGTAGAACACCAATGTTTGCCAGACATTTATTTTTTCGACCATGAAACTGAAAGTTGGCAAAAAACAAAATATGGAAACATGCTAGTTTTTCTTAACGAGATCGCGCTCTCCAACTAAAAACCAAATACAGAACAAAAACCGCATCAAGATCACAAGGGTAGATTTATTTTTCATGAAATAAATCTACTTTTTCCACATCCAGCCTTTTGCGACTTCCCCTTACAGAATAAATAAATCCCTTTTCTTTGAAGTCTTTTTTTCGCAGCTATGAAGACAGGACGGTAGTGTTGACCCCCTTCCTCAACAGCGTCAACCTTAACTGATCTCTGCCCCCCTTACCGTAAGGTAGGGTCATAGTTTACCGTGGCGTTTCCGGTGGGCAGCTCCACTGCAACAACGCTTCATGCTCCTTTACAGGTGGGCATGCGGTAACCACCTTAGTACATGGCGCAGCCACGTATTGGGCTTTGGGTTTTGGGCTTTGGCCTTTGGCCTTTGGCCTTTGGCCTTTGGCGTTGACATCGCTGCGCGTGTCGCTGAATAGCCTGCCTCCCGGCGATCCCGGCTGTTCGCCAGATAGTTAAAGCGCAACCAACCGGTATCGCACCTACATCTACGAGCCGGGCACCTTCCGTCCCTTAGCAATGCTCGATGGCGAAGGCCCAGTGAAGGCCCAGCCGTTCTACTACCAGCTTGACCACCTCGGCACCCCACAGGAACTCACCGATTACAGCGGCGAGATCATGTGTAACCGCTCTATTAACCTCACATTCAAAGCACTAAGCTAATGCCAGATGCTGGGCTCCCGATACTCTCAGGAGCCCGTGCGCCATGATGCGACCCGACGCCAAAGTCGAAAAAGTGTACCTCTATCCCAAACCTGTGGACTTTCGAAAATCCATCGACGGACTGGCTGCTCTGGTCGAACTGGATATCAAGGTTGCCGTGTTCGACCCGGTACTTTTCGTTTTCCTCAACAAGCCGCGCAACCGAGTGAAAATCTTGTACTGGGAGCGCAACGGCTTCTGCCTTTGGCTCAAACGCCTGGAATCGGAGCGATTCAAAACATCGCCCGATGCCACCGACGAGGCGATTGTCCTGACCGTTCAGGAACTGAACTGGATGCTCGACGGTTTTGACCTCTGGCGTAACCGTCCCCATCAGGTTTTGACGCCGCGATTCGTGGCCTGATTCGGTATAATCCAGGGCATGAAATCCATGCCCGACAACCTTCCCGACGATCTCCAACTGCTCAAGCAAATGCTTGCGAAGATGTAGTCGCGGGTCAGTTTTCTAGAAGAAGAGAACGCATTGCTGCGCCAGCGCTTGTTCGCACGCAAGTCCGAGCAAACAGCCGATGCGGCCACACCGCAGTTGGCGCTCTTCAACGAAGCCGAAAGCGTCGTCGAAGCTATCGACGAGAACGCTGAAGAAGAGGTTGTCACCCCCGCTAAGCACCGTGGCAAACGCAAGCCACTGCCTGCCGACCTGCCGCGCATCGAAGTCATCCACGAACTTCCCGAGCATGAACTGACTTGCGTCTGCGGCTGCCGTAAACACGCCATTGGCGAGGAAGTCAGCGAGCAGCTTGAAATCGTGCCGATGCAGATCCGGGTCATCAAGCATGTTCGTAAAGTCTATGGCTGCCGCGACTGCGAAACGGCACCGGTCACAGCAGACA
>NZ_UUIS01000065.1 GCF_900589395.1 Pseudomonas viridiflava | reverse complement strand
TTCCCTGGCAACGAAGTCGAAGAGAGCTGGACCGATGCGCTGGCCAAGGGCAAGAGCAAATACGCTGAAGCCATTGGTCGTCTGCAGCCTGACATCCAGCGTTGCCAGCAGAAGCTGTCTGCGCTCGAAGAAGAAACCGGGCTGAAGATTGCCGAGAGCAAGGACATCAATCGTCGCATGTCGATCGGTGAGGCCAAGGCCCGCCGCGCGAAGAAAGAGATGGTTGAAGCGAACCTTCGTCTGGTGATCTCCATTGCCAAGAAGTACACCAACCGCGGTCTGCAATTCCTCGATCTGATCCAGGAAGGCAACATCGGTCTGATGAAGGC
>NZ_UUIS01000080.1 GCF_900589395.1 Pseudomonas viridiflava | reverse complement strand
AGGTAGGCCGCTGGAAAGATCAGCACGGTGCTGTCCGGGGCCACGCCCTTGTACCAGGTCTTGAATTCCTTGCAGTCCAGCACCGGCAGATCGGTCAGTTTCAACTGGTCTCGCAGCCAGCGGGTCCTTGCAGGGTAAACGCACTGTGCGTGGGTCTGTTCGTTGGTGACGGGCGCATAAATGGCGTCGAGCGTCGCGCTCAGTTCAGCCTTCGGGTCATGCGCGCCATCAGCCGCGAGAAAGGATTTGGGGTCGTCAACGTAACTGCGCCAGCCGCCGAGCTTGCCCGCCTCGTAATGACCCAGTGAAATTCAGAATGGCTCGTTGGCC
>NZ_UUIS01000015.1 GCF_900589395.1 Pseudomonas viridiflava | reverse complement strand
TGCGAGCGCTTCGCACTCGGTCGCCGGCAAGCGGGCTCCTACAGCAGTCGGCAATCTGACTGCCTGCGCCAGGCACGCCTGATTCCCTGATGCACTGCGCTTGGTAGGAGCGCGCTTGCCCGCGACCGGCTGCGTTAGCAGTCGTAAATTTGTGGCGTTTCCGAGATTTTGCGAGCGCTTCGCACTCGGTCGCCGGCAAGCGGGCTCCTACAGCAGTCGGCAATCTGACTGCCTGCGCCAGGCACGCCTGATTCCCTGATGCACTGCGCTTGGTAGGAGCGCGCTTGCCCGCGACC
>NZ_UUIS01000045.1 GCF_900589395.1 Pseudomonas viridiflava | reverse complement strand
CCTCTACCGCAATCACGCAACACCCTCCTGATTCCCCTGCAAACCTTCCCAGTCTCAAAAACCGATCAGGCCTTCCAGGTTTCCTCTTCGCGTTCCCGCTCGCCGTCTGCTGCCTGCCCGGTCTCGGCAACCTGCCCTTCTGGCGCCGAAACGTGCTCGGCCACCGGTTCCGACTCAGGCTCAGGCTCAGGCTCGACAGTGGTTTGCATCTGATCTTGTACAACCTGTTCGTCCACACGCGGGTCAAGTGCCACGACAAGAGGCGAACTGGACATGCTGTCCGGCGTGGCCACGTGGTGCAGCGGCGCATTCTCGACCTGGTGCAGGTGCGTAACGGCCTTGGGACGAATCAGCAGCATCAGTATGGCGCCA
>NZ_UUIS01000024.1 GCF_900589395.1 Pseudomonas viridiflava | reverse complement strand
GGCCAGTACTGGCGGACAAAATGTCCTGGCAACCTATCGCCTGAACAGTCTGTCGGCTGCACCGGCTGCCAATAACAACGCCGCGCGGGATCAGGATCTGTTCGATTTCAGGAACAACATCATCAATTTTGCAGGCGCTACCGGGACAGGAGTGATCAACGTTGCCAATGCGCCGGAAGTGACAATCACCATCACTTGGGACGACACGCGTCCCGCGAGCGCCAATACCGTGGCGAACACGGGGACTGCACCCGTCAGCCCGACGACCCGAACGTTTACACTGACCTCACGTATCGGGGTGAATCCATGAG
>NZ_UUIS01000016.1 GCF_900589395.1 Pseudomonas viridiflava | reverse complement strand
GGACCGTGGGAGGCGGCTTGCCGGCTATGCAATCGACGCGGTATGTCAGGAAAATCGCGTCATCGTTCATCGCCGGCAAGCCGCCTCTTATCAAACAACCTGTAAACCACTGAAGGAACGCAATTTTTTGTAGGAGCGCGCTTGCCCGCGATTGCGTCCTGTCAGTCGCCGATTTTCTGTCTGCAAGAACTTATCGTCGGATTGCCGCCCAGACCAAGCGCGCTCCTACGGCCCTCGTTTGCCGCGCGACAGCGCTACGTCGAAGACGTGGTGGCGCCTCCCACAGTCAGATGAGATACCCATGATGTTCGGGTGTCCGCATGATCATGCGTCGGCCAATACCAGACGCTCCATCCAGTAAACACACTCATCCATGC
>NZ_UUIS01000090.1 GCF_900589395.1 Pseudomonas viridiflava | reverse complement strand
CGGCGATGGCTATGGGACAGGCGCAGCAGATGTACTGGTCTTGCTGGCCTCATCGCCTGCAGAGCAGCCTCCCACCGGATTGATGTGACCCTGAATTTCGGGCCTGACACCTGACTGTGGGAGGCGGCTTGCCGGCGATGGCTATGGGACAGGCGCAGCAGATGTACTGGTCTTGCTGGCCTCATCCCCTGCAGAGCAGCCTCACACCGGATTGATGTCGCCCAGAATTTCGGGCCTGACACCTGACTGTGGGAGGCGGCTTGCCGGCGATGGCTGTGCGACAGGCGCAGCAGGTGTATGGACCTTGCTGGCCTCATTGTCGGATCGACCGGTGTAGGAGCGCTTGCCAAGGGCGAATTCAATATCCGATAAATCAGCAAGTTATTCAGGCGTGACAAGAACCATTGGGCGGCGATCCGCTTCAACCGGGCAAGGCACTCACTGCCTGATAAACCCCACCGGCACCGCCTCGGTCAGCCACACGCCATTGTCGGCCTGGAAAAACCGGAACCCGGCCTGCTGCATGCGCGCCGCCTCGATGTGCAGTACCACCGGCTTGCCATAGCGCTGCCCTACCGACACCGCCGTTGTCTCGTCTTCTGACAAGTGCACATGGTGACGGCTGCCGGCAATCAGCCCCTGTTGCATGATCGATTCCAGAAATCGCGTGGCGGTGCCGTGGTACAGCAGCACCGGCGGGGTTTTCTCCACATGCTGAAGGTCGACCGTTTGGGTCGAATGTCCCTGCACGGCGCGGATGCGCAGACCGTCTTCGGAAAACGCAAAGCGCTTCTTGTCATTGCCAGCCACCACCGCCTCGATGAGCGCCCGATCCAGCACTCGACCGTCCGTGGCGGCGCCGGCAATCAACGCGTCAAGATCCGCCCAGCCCTCGCTGTCGAGCTGCAGGCCGATTGCTTGCGGTTCGTGACGCAACACGTAACTCAGAAACTTGCTGGTTTCAGACAACTGCTTACTGTTCATGAATGTCCCTATAGGTGATGTTCGCTCCTTGAGACCGGCCAGCGCCCGACCGGTTCAGGTCAGGCCCGGCGCGCCACCAGCAAGGCCGACGCCGCACTGGCCAGCAGACCGGCACACACACGGTTGAACAGTTGCCTGCTGGACGGCCGCGCAAACAACTTGCGGGCGTGCACGCCCATGACGGCATACAGCGCGATGGCCACGCATTCCATCAGCAGAAACAGCGCGCCCAGCACGGCAAACTGAGCCGTGACGTCTTGCGCCGGGTCGACGAATTGCGGCAGGAACGCCGTGAACAACAGAATGGCCTTGGGATTGCCGATGGCCACCAGAAACTCCTGGCGTGCCAGCCGGAACACGCTGGCATGGCTTGTGCCGATGAGTTCATCGGCCTGCGGCGTCGCGCGCCAGAGCTGCCAGGCCAGGTAGAACAGGTAAGCGGCGCCCACGACCTTGATCACATGGAACAGCCACTCGCTGGTGTGCAACACCGCCGCCAGCCCTGCCGCCGCCAGGGCAATCATGATCGCAAAGGCCAGCAGGCGACCGGCGCCACCGATACAGGCGCGGGCAAAGCCATGACGGCTGGCATTGCTGACCGACAGCAGGTTGTTCGGGCCAGGCGCCATGTTCAGCGCAAAGCAGGCAGGGATGAATACAGCGAGGGTCGACAGGTCCATTGCAGGTTCTCCAGAGCACGACATCGACCTGCAATCTGACAGGCTCGCGGTGCCGTCTCAAGGCACAGTCACGCGCGTTTATGCCCCTTGATTGTACTGCCGGGACACATCTGCTCAAGCCTGGCAAAAGCCGGTGACCACATCGAAAGCAGCGCCTGCGCAAAGCTGGCTAGCCTGACAGTCATCGTTTTGAGCAAGGATGCTGCCGATGTCACCGATCATTCGTTTTATCGCCGGCCTGGGCGTGAGCCTGGGGTTGTTGTCGACCGCTACACCCTTGTATGCACAGGCCTGCCCGGATTGGGACGCGGCCAGGGCCGGGCAGGAAGTTCACGCCTTGCAAGACCGGATCAGCCAGTGGGACGACAGCTACCACCGTCAGGGCGTTGCCCAGGTGGCCGACGAGATCTACGACCAGGCCCGCGAGCGACTGGTCCGTTGGCGGCAGTGCTTTGACCTGCCGGCCCATGGCACGGACAGCCCACTCTCTACCGCCAGGGGCCCGGTGCCGCACCCGGTGGCGCATACCGGCCTTGGCAAGCTGGCCAATGACCAGGCCGTCGCACAGTGGCTCAACGGCCGCAAGGACCTGTGGATCCAGCCCAAGGTCGACGGCGTGGCGGTCACGCTGGTGTATGAGCAGGGCCGGCTGCGCCAGGCCATCAGCCGCGGCGATGGCGTGCAGGGCCAGGACTGGACCGCCCACGTCTTGCGCATGAGCGCCGTTCCCCGGCAATTGCCAACCCCTCACAACGCGGTGCTGCAAGGCGAGTTGTACTGGCGCTTGAACGATCATGTGCAGGCCAGCGCCGGCAGTGCCAATGCCCGCAGCAAAGTGGCCGGCACCCTGGCCCGTCATCACCCCGGCGATGCCGAGCTGGCCCAGGTCGGCCTGTTCGTCTGGGACTGGCCCGACGGACCTGACACCCTGCCCGAGCGCCTGGCGGGCCTGGAGGCCATGGGCTTTGCCGACACCCTGGCCTACACCCACCCACTGGAGACGATCGAAAGCGCCCGCCACTGGCGCGCGCTCTGGTATCGCCAGCCGCTGCCCTTTGCCAGCGATGGCGTGGTGCTGCGCCAGGGCCGGCGCCCGGCAGCCGAACGTTGGCAGGCCAAGGCGCCTTACTGGATCGCGGCCTGGAAATATCCCTATGCCAACGCCTTGGCCGAGGTGCGCAAGGTGAACTTCAATATTGGCCGTAGCGGCCGCATCACGCCGGTGCTGGAGCTGCACCCGGTGCGCCTGGACGACCGCACCATCCGCTCGCTCAGTGTCGGCTCGCTGCAACGCTGGCGAGAAATGGACATCCGCCCCGGCGACCAGATCGCCCTGAGCCTGGCCGGGCTGACCATCCCGCGCCTGGACAGCGTGGTGCTGCGCAACACCGAGCGCGTCGCGCTGGCAATACCGGACCCGCAAGCCTTTCATGCGCTCAGTTGCTGGCAGCCGACCCCCGGTTGCGAAGGCCAGTTCAGGGCCCGCCTGGCCTGGCTGTCCGGCAAGCAGGCGCTGAACCTGCCAGGCGTGGGGCCCGGCACTTGGGACAAACTGCTGGCAGCGGGACGGCTCGACAATCTGCTCGACTGGATGACCCTCGAAGCCGCCGAGCTTGTTAAGATGCCGGGCCTTGGCGAGCGCAGCGCCGCCAAACTGTTCGCCAGCCTGCAAAGCGCACGCGACAGGCCTTTTCATCTATGGCTCAAGGCCCTGGGCCTGCCGCCGACCGGTGACGCCCGGCTGGGTGAGCACTGGCAGCCACTGGCCGAACGCAGCCTTGAACAGTGGCAGGCCGAACCGGGCATCGGGCCCGGGCGTGCCGCGCAATTGCAGGCCTTTTTTCTCGACCCGCAGGTGCAGGCGCTGCGCGACCGATTGCACGCCTTGAACGTTGCGGGTTTTTAATGCCGGGTTGTCGACCCCGCCCGGCTTCCACAAGGAGTACACATGAAGCGCGTTTCCCCCCTGATCCTGTTGCTGGCCTGCTCGCTGGCTTCACCCGCCCTGTTTGCCGCTGAAATGCCGGCGCCGGTGCCGGAATGCCTGCTCAAGAGCCAGGACATCAGCAACAAGCTTCAGCAGGCCAAGGCCGACGGTGACAAGCGCCAGCAGGCCGGCCTGGAAAAGGCCCTGAGCGAAGCAAACGCCAATTGCAGCGAAGCCTCGCTGCTTAAACAGCGCGAGCAGAAAGTGCTGGAGGCCAAGCGCGAAGTGAGCCGCCGCCAGACCGACCTGAACCAGGCCATGGCCAAGGGCGACCCGGAGAAAATCAACAAGCGCAAGGACAAGCTGGCCGAGTCGCGCAAGGAACTGCTCGAAGCCCAGGCCGAGCTTGAGAAAGTCCAGGACTGAGCCGGCGCATCCTGTGTTTATCCCCGTCAGGCCGCCGGGAACGCCGAGACGCCGAACAGCGCGATGATCAGGCCCATGCCGACCAGCCAGATCAGCGAACGCAGCATGGCCAGGTCGGCCAGGTAGAAGATGATGTACAACAGGCGCGTGGTGATGAACAACACCGCCAGCACATCGATGGTCACCAACTGCGCATTGCCGGCGATATGGGCAATGATCACGGCCGCCGCGAACGCCGGGAGGGCTTCGTAGCCATTGAGTTGCGCGGCATGGGCACGCCGTGGCAGCCCTTCGAGGTCCTCGAGGTAGTCACGCGGGTCGTGGTTGTCGCGCATCTTGAAGCCGCTGCTGAACTTGGCAATGCCTGCGCACAGGATCGGCAGGATGATCGCGATCAATACGCACCAGAAGGCTACTGTCATTTTTTCGTTCCTTTCAATTGAGCTTCATGACCAACAGGCCGAGCAATACCAGGGCACAAGCTAAGAGCCGGGGATGCCCGAAAGGTTCTTGCAGGTAGCGCATGCCCATGAGCACCACCAGCACCACACTGATTTCGCGCAGCGCCGCCGCTTCGGCCACCGACCCCAGTTGCATGGCCCACAGCACCAGCGCATAGCTCACCAGCACGCACAGGCCGACGCTCATTCCCAGTCGCCACTGCTGGCTCCAGAACCGCACGAAGGCCAGGCGCCGACAGACGACGGCCACGGCCGGAAACGGCCAGGCACTGATCAGCGTCAGCCACACCAGATAATCCAGCGGCTGCGCGCCGAGCGTGAGGGCGTGCCCGTCAATCCAGGTATAACTGCCGATGCACAGGCCGACCAGCCCCACCACCGGCAGCATCGACCAGGGTAATCGCACGCCACCTCCGCCCTGCCAGAGCAGGCAGGCCAACCCGGCCGGAATCAAAAGGATGCCCAGGATTTGCCCGTTGCTCAGGACCTCACCGCCAGAGAGCAGGGTCAGGCCCAGTACCACCAGCGGCGACAGGCCACGCATCAATGGATACACCAGCCCCAGGTCACCGACCTGATAGGCCTTGATCAACAGGGCCCGATAGAGCAACTCGAACAGCGCCGAGGCGATCAGCCAGGGCCAGATAGCCGCAGCAGGCGGCGTCACGAAACCCAGCGCCAGCAAGGCAAAGACCAGCGCCACGAAATCCATGCTGGCGATCACCAGCAGACGCTCGCCACTGAATTTGACCAGGGTATTCCAGGTGGCGTGCAGCCCCGCCGCCATCAACACCAATGCGGTTGCCAGCACACCTTTGCTCCTCCAGGAAGGCAGGCCGCGAGAATAGTCGATGCCGGGTCTGGCTGACAGGTCAGGCGCGTCGTCAAGCCACCGTGTGTGGCAAAAAATTTCCTCAATGGTGCACTATGAGGGGTTCTCGAGGGTCAATGCATGCGCCTGACCCCCTGAAATGCACCTTGATACGCAATGGATACGGATTTTACGGATGCTTGAACTTGCTGCTGCCTTCATCTGCCTGACCACCTTGCTCACCTACGTGAACTACCGCTTCATCGGCCTGCCACCGACCATCGGCGTAATGGTGACTGCCCTGCTGTTTTCCCTGCTGCTGCAAGGGCTGAGCGTGGCGGGGTTTCCAGGACTTGAAGAACACGTCCAGCAATTGATCGGCCAGATCGACTTCGGCGACCTGCTGATGAACTGGATGCTGTCCTTTCTGCTGTTCGCCGGCGCCCTGCACGTCAACCTCGCCGACCTCAAGAGTTACCGCTGGCCCATCGGCCTGCTGGCCACCTTTGGCGTGCTGATCGCCACGGTGGTCATCGGCACCCTGGCCTGGTGGATCTTTGCCCTGTTCGGCTGGCACGTCAGTTTCCTGTACTGCCTGTTGTTCGGCGCGCTGATTTCCCCTACTGACCCGATCGCCGTGCTCGGTGTGTTGCGCACCGCCAATGCCTCCAAGCCGCTCAAGACCACGATTGTCGGCGAGAGCCTGTTCAACGACGGCACCGCCGTGGTGGTGTTCACCGTGCTGCTGGGCATCGCGCAACTGGGCGAGACGCCGAGCGTGGGCGAGACTGCCTGGCTGTTTGCGCATGAAGCCATCGGTGGCGTGCTGTTCGGTGGCCTGATCGGCTACGCGGTGTACCTGATGATCAAGAGCATCGAACAGCACCAGATCGAAGTGATGCTGACCCTGGCGCTGGTCATCGGCGGCTCGGCGCTGGCCTCCGAGCTGCATGTCTCGGCGCCCATCGCAATGGTGGTGGCCGGCCTGATCATCGGCAACCTGGGGCGTAATCTTGCGATGAATGACATGACCCGGCGCTACATGGACGGCTTCTGGGAACTGCTCGACGACATCCTCAATGCGCTGCTGTTCGCGCTGATCGGCATGGAGCTGTTGCTGTTGCCCTTCTCGTGGCTGCACTTGCTGGCCGCCGGGCTGCTGGCCGTGGCCATCCTGCTGGCACGCCTGATCACCGTGGCCCCGGCCATCCTGCTGTTGCGCCGCTGGCGCAGCGTGCCGCAGGGCACCATTCGCATCCTGACCTGGGGAGGCCTGCGCGGCGGTGTTTCAGTGGCCCTGGCCCTGGCCTTGCCGCCGGGTCCGGAGCGCGACGTGGTGCTGAGCATCACCTACATCGTGGTGCTGCTGTCGATCCTGCTGCAGGGTCTGACCATCGGCAAGCTGGTGCGCTCGGTGACCGGCCACAAGCCGGCGCCTGTCGAGACGCACTGACCGACCGGCGAAATGAGCGGCCCAGGCCGCTCAGCACTACGGCAGGATCGACAGACTGAACAAAGCCGTAATCAGGATAAAGCCGCCCAGCCAGGCCAGCGAGCGCAAAACGGCCAGGTCGGCCAGATAAAACAGGATGAACAGTAGGCGCGAGAGGACAAAGCTGACCGCCAGCGCCTCGATGACGACCCAAGGAACATTGCCGCTGAGCTGCGCAATGATGACACCGGCGGCAAATCCTGGTGTGGTTTCAAAACCATTGAGTTGCGCAGCATGGGCACGCCCTGCCAGCCCTTCAAGCCGATCCAGAAAGACTCGGGGGTTATGGTTGGGGCGCAGACCATAATTACGGCTGCCGACCCTGGCGATGACCGCACACAGGTTCGGCAACACCAGGGTGATCCATACGCATCCATAAGCGACGGACACATGTACTCCTTGCATCCCGATCGGGACTCGATTCCTGTCTTCAGTACAGTTTAGTAATCACGCCTGACCAGGCCCGCGACCATTCAGCGCCTGCGCGGTGCCACGGTAAGCCATGAGCGGATTGTGTTAAAAACGCCTCGGCACGCTGTCAGGCTGCACGTACACTCAAGCCCGAGTCCGGTTACCGCTATGCAGGAGCATGCATGTCCACCCATGACGAAATCGCCCCGACCGGCGGTGCGCCAATGATCCCCGACCAGCGTCGCGAGCTGATGCTGCGTCAGTTGCGCAAGCATCAGGTGCTGAGCGTGCACCAGTTGATGGAAATGTTCGATTGTTCGCACATGACCATCCGCCGTGACATCGCCCTGCTGGAGCAGGAAGGCCGGGCCTATTCGGTCAGTGGTGGCGTACGCATCGCCAGCCAGTTGCACAGCGAGCCCAGCCATCAGTCCAAGGCGGTGGTCGAGCTGCCGCACAAGCAGGCCATGGCACGCCTGGCCGCGCAGTTGTTGCATGCGGACATGACTGTGTACCTGGATGCGGGCACCACCACCCTGGAAATCGTGCCGTACATCATTGCCTTGTCAGGCATGACCGTGGTCACCAACGACTTCGGCATCGTCCATGCCCTGGCCGATGCCGGGCACGTGGATGTGATCCACACCGGCGGCCTGCTCGACCACCCCAACCTGTCCAGCGTCGGAGCCCTGGCCGCCGCCACCTTGCGCCAGCTGGCCACCGACATCGCCTTCATGTCGACCAGTTCCTGGGACCTGCAGCGCGGCATCACTACCCCCTCGGCACTGAAAGTGGACGTCAAGCAGGCCGCCATGCAATCGGCCTCGCGCAGCGTGCTGGTCGCCACCAGCTCCAAGTACGGCACCTTCGGCATGTACAAGGTCGCGCCGCTGGAGCAATTCGACGCCCTGATCACCGACGCCGACCTGGCCACGGCCGCCGCCGACAGCATCCGCAAGCAAGGCATCGAGCTGCAGTTGGCCACGGTGTAAGCCAGGCCAGGCGGCTTGAATAGATCTTCAACACGCTGTAGGAGCGCGCTCTGCCGGAATGCCGGACCACCGCGACCGGCTGCGCAGCAGTCGTAAAATTGCAGCGTTTCACAGATTTCTGCGAGCGCTCCGCACTCGGTCGCCGGCTGAAAGCCGCTCCTACATCCCCCGCCTTTAAAGCCCCGTTCCAGGGGCTTTTTGTCATGTGAACATTTGTTAATAACAAATAGTGCTTCACATTAATCGTTCACTGATCCACTATCAGATTCACATTTCAGAACAATGTAAGCCGTCTGTTGGTACGACGAGCAGCGGCGAAGACCGAGGATGACTGCAATGACCCAATCCAATGTTGGTGTGATCGGCCTGGGCGCCATGGGCTTGGGCATTGCCCGCTCGCTGCTGCGCAACGGTTTCACGGTGCACGCCTGTGACGTGCGCAGCGAAGTGGTCCAGGCATTCGCCGCCGAAGGCGGTGTGGCCGCCACCTCGCCGGCCGGCCTGGCCGCCGCGTGCGACATCATCATCACGGTGGTGGTCAACGCCGAGCAGACCGAAACCGTCTTGTTCGGCGACAACGGTGCGGTCGCCGCCCTGCGTCCCGGCAGCCTGGTGATCGGTTGTGCCACGGTCGCCCCGACCTTTGCCGTCGAACTGGGCCAGCGCCTGGCCGACCTGGGCCTGCTGTACCTCGATGCGCCAATCTCCGGCGGTGCGGCCAAGGCCGCCGCCGGGCAAATGACCATGATGACCTCGGCCCCGGCCGACGCCTACACCAAGGCCGAAGCCGTACTGGCCGGCATGGCCGGCAAGGTCTATCGCCTGGGCGACGTCCACGGCCTGGGCTCGAAGGTCAAGATCATCAACCAGTTGCTGGCCGGCGTGCACATCGCCGCCAGTGCCGAAGCCATGGCCCTGGGCCTGCGTGAAGGTGTCGACGCCGATGCCCTGTATGAGGTGATCACCAACAGCGCCGGCAACTCGTGGATGTTCGAAAACCGCGTGCCGCACATCCTCAAGGCCGACTACACGCCACTGTCGGCGGTGGACATTTTCGTCAAGGACCTGGGCCTGGTGCTCGATACCGCCCGCGCCAGCAAATTCCCGCTGCCGCTGTCGGCCACCGCTCACCAGATGTTCATGCAGGCTTCCAGCGCCGGTTTCGGCCGCGAAGACGACTCGGCCGTGATCAAGATCTTCCCGGGCATCGACCTGCCGACCGCCAAGGCCGAGGAATAAGCGATGACCGTCACTTCCCGCCCGCTGCTGGGCTGCATCGCCGATGATTTCACCGGCGCCACGGACCTGGCCAACATGCTGGTGCGCGGCGGCATGCGCACCGTGCAGAGCATCGGCATCCCGTCGGCTGAACGGGCCGCCAGCCTGGACGCCGACGCCATCGTCATTGCCCTGAAATCACGCACCACGCCGAGCGCCGAGGCCGTGGACGAGTCCCTGGCCGCCCTGCAATGGCTGCGTGATCGCGGTTGCGAGCAGATCTTCTTCAAGTACTGCTCGACTTTCGACTCGACCGCGGCCGGCAACATCGGCCAGGTCAGCGGTGCGCTGCTCGACGCCCTGGGCAGCGACTTCACCGTGGCCTGCCCGGCCTTCCCGGAAAACGGCCGCACGATCTTCCGTGGCCATTTGTTCGTGCAGGACCAGTTGCTGAGCGAATCGGGCATGCAGAACCATCCGCTGACGCCGATGACCGATGCCAACCTGGTGCGCGTGCTGCAGGCGCAAACCCCGCGCAAGGTCGGCCTGCTGCGCTATGACACCGTGGCCAAGGGCGCCGAGGCGGTGCGGGCGCACATCAATGAGCTGCGCGCCGAAGGCGTGAGCATGGCCATTGCCGACGCGGTGTCCGATGCCGACCTGTACGTGCTCGGTGAGGCCTGCGCCGACCTGGCGCTGCTGACCGGCGGTTCGGGCCTGGCGCTGGGCCTGCCGGAAAACTTCCGCAAGGCCGGCAAGCTGCGTGCAATGGATGCCGCCCAGAAGATCGACATCGCCGGTGGCGACGTGGTCCTGGCCGGCAGCGCCTCGGTGGCCACCAATGGCCAGGTCGCCGCCTGGCTGGAAGCCGGGCGCCCGGCCCTGCGCATCAACCCGCTGGAACTGGCCGACGGCAAGCCGGTGGTCGAGCAGGCCATCGCCTTTGCCCAACAGGCCGGCCAGACAGTGCTGATCTACGCCACCAGCACCCCGGACGAAGTCAAGCTTGTGCAGCAGAAACTGGGCGTCGAGCGCTCCGGCGCCATGGTCGAAGACGCGCTGGGGCAGATCGCCAAGGGCCTGCTGGCCGCTGGCGTACGCCGCTTCGTGGTCGCCGGTGGCGAAACCTCTGGCGCCGTGGTCCAGGCGCTGGGCGTGCAGTTGCTCAAGATCGGCGCACAGATCGATCCGGGCGTGCCGGCCACCGTCAGTGACGGTGACCAGCCCCTGGCACTGGCGCTCAAGTCCGGCAACTTCGGGGCCCGCGACTTCTTCGCCAAGGCCCTCAAGCAGTTGGCAGGAGCCGCCTGATGATTGATGAACAAGCCCTGCGCGAAGAAATCTGCGACGTCGGCCGCCTGCTGTATGGCCGCGGCTACACCGTGGGCAGCGCCGGTAACATCAGCGCACGCCTGGACGACGGCTGGCTGATCACCCCCACCGACGCCTGCCTGGGTCGCCTGTCGCCGGGTGAAATCGCCAAGGTCAACCTGGCCGGCGAGTGGGTCTCGGGCAGCAAGCCGTCCAAGACCCTGGCCCTGCACCGCGAGGTCTACGACCGCAATCCCGAGGTCGGTGGCGTGGTGCACACCCACTCCACCCACCTGGTGGCGCTGACCCTGGCCGGTGTCTGGCGCGAAGACGACATCCTGCCGCCGTTGACGCCCTATCAGGTGATGAAGGTCGGGCACATTCCACTGATCGGCTACCAGCGCCCCGGCTCGCCCCTGGTGGCCGAGCAAGTGGCGCAACTGGCCAACAGCGTGCGCGGCGTCATGCTTGAGCGCCTGGGCCCGGTGGTCTGGGAAAGTTCGGTGGCCAAGGCCTGCTACGCCCTGGAAGAGCTCGAAGAAACCGCCCGCCTGTGGCTGATGACCGACCCCAAACCTGCGCCGCTGTCACAGCAGGCGCTGGACGAACTGCAGCAGACGTTCGCAGCCAAGTGGTAACCGACCTTCAATGAATCCTCCCAGGCCGCACCCGCGGCCTGTGCCAACGCCGGTCATGCCGGAACACAATAAGAACAGGAAGCGAATATGACTCCACTAATGTTGATGCTGATTGCCGGCGCCGGCATCGCACTGCTGCTGTTTCTGGTCCTCAAATACAAATTCCAGCCCTTTGTCGCCCTGATGCTGGTCAGCATCATCGTCGCGCTGGTCGCCGGTGTGAAGCCGGCCGACCTGGTGGCGACCATCGAAGGCGGCATGGGCAAGACCTTGGGTCATATCGCGATCATCATTGCCCTGGGTGCGATGATCGGGCGCATCATCGAATTGTCTGGCGGCGCCGAAGCCCTGGCCAAGACGCTGATCCAGCGCTTTGGCAACACGCGCACGCCGCTGGCCCTGACCGTGGCCGGCTTCATGGTCGGCATTCCGGTGTTCTTCGAGGTCGGAGTGATCATCCTGATGCCGCTGGCCTATGGCGTGGCCCGTGCGGCGCGCAAGCCGCTGATGATTTTCGCCTTGCCGATGTGCGCCGCCCTGCTGGCCGTGCACGCCTTCCTGCCGCCGCACCCGGGTGCCGTGGCCGCCGCCAGCCAGTTGGGCGCCGACCTGGGCCGGGTCTTGCTGCTGGGCATCCCGATGGTCGCGGTGCTGTGCATGATCGGCTACTTCGTGGCCGGGCGCATGACCCGCAAGACCTACCCGATGACCGACGACATCCGTGCCGAAGTCTATGGCCCGCACGTCACCAACGCCGACCTGGAAGCCTGGGCACGCAACGACTACTCCACCGTGCGTGAAACCTGCGACGCCAAGGAATTCGGCGCCGAAGCCAGCGCCAACAGCCTGGCCAAGAGCCTGCCGCCGGCGCCGGCACCGGGCTTTGGCCTGATCATCGCGCTGATCCTGCTGCCGATCGTGCTGATCCTGCTCGGCACCCTGGCCACCACCCTGCTGCCGGCCGGCACCTTGCTGCGCGATGTGCTGACTGTACTGGGCGCGCCGCTGGTGGCGCTGCTGATCGACACCTTGTTGTGTGCCTGGCTGCTCGGCTCGCGCCGTGGCTGGAGCCGCTCGCAAGTGTCCGACGTGATCGGCTCGGCGCTGCCGGGCGTGGCCATGGTGATCCTGATTGCCGGCGCCGGTGGCGTGTTCGGCAAGGTGCTGGTCGACACCGGTATCGGCGCCGTGGTCTCCGAAGCGCTGCGCAATACCGGCCTGCCGGTCCTGGCGCTGGGCTTTATCCTGACCCTGCTGCTGCGCGCAGTACAAGGTTCGACCACCGTGGCGCTGGTGACCACCGCCGGTATCCTCAGCCCGCTGATCGCGACCCTGGACCTGTCGGCCAATCACCTGGCGCTGTTGTGCCTGGCCATGGGCGGTGGCGGCCTGGCGATGTCGCACATCAACGACGCCGGCTACTGGATGTTCACCAAGCTGGCCGGCCTGAGCGTCGCCGACGGTTTGCGCACCTGGACCGTACTGGTCACCCTGCTGGGCACGCTGGGGTTCCTGATGACCCTGGTGCTGTGGCCATTTGTCTGACCCTCTGAAGACTGGAGTTAACATGCCTCGTTTCGCCGCCAACCTCAGCATGCTGTACCCCCAGCATGACTTTCTGGATCGTTTCTCCGCCGCCGCCGCTGACGGTTTTGCGGCGGTCGAGTACCTGTTCCCCTATGACTACAGCCCTCAGGAACTGAAACAGCGCCTGGACGACAACGGTCTGGTGCAGGCGCTGTTCAATGCCCCACCGGGCGACTGGGCAGCCGGCGAGCGTGGCATTGCCAGCCTGCCGGGACGTGAAGAAGAATTTCGCCAAGGTGTGGCCAAGGCGCTGGAATACGCCAAGGTGCTGGGCAACGACCGTATCCATGTGATGGCCGGCCTGCTGCCCGACGAAAGCCTGCGTGCGGTGCATCAGGCGGTGTACCTGGACAACCTGGCCTATGCCGCCGCCCAGGCCAGGGCATTGGGCATCACCGTGCTGATCGAGCCGATCAACACCCGTGACATGCCGGGCTTTTTCCTGAACCGACAGGACCAGGCCCAGGCCATCGTCAGGCAGGTGGGCGCCGACAACCTCAAGGTGCAGTTCGACCTGTACCACTGCCAGATCGTCGAAGGCGATGTGACCCGCACCCTGCAACGCGACTTTGCCGGCGTGGGGCACATCCAGATCGCCGGCGTGCCGGACCGTCACGAACCGGACATGGGCGAGTTGAACTATGCGCACCTGTTCGAGGTGATCGACCAGTTGGGTTATACCGGCTGGGTCGGTTGCGAGTACCGGCCAAAGGGCGACACCAGCGAAGGCCTGGAATGGCTGCGCCGCCTGCGCGGTTGAGTCAGCCTTCGCGACCGTGGGTCGCTCCCACGGGTTCAGTCATTCGTCGCCCGGCAGGTCGAACTGGTCCTTGATGTAGCGGATTTCGGTTCGACCATGCGCCGCCGGCTGGCCGTCTTCGCCCAGGTTGACGAAGACCATCTTCTCCACGGTCAGGATGCTCTTGCGGGTGATCTTGTTGCGCACCTGGCAGCGCAGGGTGATCGAGGTGCGGCCGAACTCGGTGGCGGTGATGCCCAGCTCGATGATGTCGCCCTGGCGCGAGGCGCTGACGAAGTTGATCTCCGAGATGTACTTGGTCACCACCCGCTGGTTGCCCAGCTGCACGATGGCGTAGATCGCTGCTTCCTCGTCGATCCAGCGCAACAGGCTGCCCCCGAACAGCGTGCCGTTGGGGTTGAGGTCCTCGGGCTTCACCCATTTGCGGGTATGAAAGTTCATGCTTGCTCCTGACATCCGACCTAAAGATGCCGGCCATCATGGCAGAGCTTGGCGCTCATGTGAAAAAGCCTTTCTCAAGTTCAGTATTGGCCCGGGCGCTGCCAGAGCAGGTGCTTTCATCGCCGCTGTCGAGCAAGGCCAGCAGGTCGGTGGTGTCGCTCAGTAGATCGAAGAGCCGTGCACAGGCTCGATCCCGGCGACACGCCCAGGCTGTCCAGCGCCGTCAGCCAGCAGACAGCGGGTGCGGTACAAGAATATTTTTTCCATCCGTCATCGGCCGCTGCGGTCTTGCAGAAAAACTTTGGCACAATCGCTCGCGCGGCTATACTGCACACCGTTTCCAAACGGTCATCATTTCCCGATACCGTTCCCGCCACCTGTCCGAGGGGCGCTGCAGCAGGTTTTACCCTGTCAGGCTCGGATGGGGCGTTGTCTGGCAGGCTGATTCCTCAGCCGGCAGGCCTTTAACGCACAACGGCGCCCATTCGCATTTATTTGGAATGGAGACTCTTCAATGAGCGCTGTAAACACGCCTGCCGATTTCAACGACTTCAAGGTCGCCGACATTTCCCTGGCCGCCTGGGGCCGCCGCGAAACCATCATCGCCGAATCGGAAATGCCGGCCCTGATGGGTCTGCGCCGCAAGTACGCCGGTGAGCAACCGCTCAAGGGCGCGAAAATCATCGGCTGCATCCACATGACCATCCAGACCGCCGTGCTGATCGAGACCCTGGTTGCCCTGGGTGCCGAAGTACGCTGGTCGTCGTGCAACATTTTCTCCACCCAGGACCAGGCCGCTGCCGCCATCGCCGCTGCCGGTGTGCCTGTGTTCGCCTGGAAAGGCGAGACCGAAGAAGAGTACGAGTGGTGCATCGAGCAGACCATCCTCAAGGATGGCCAGCCATGGGACGCCAACATGATCCTTGACGACGGCGGCGACCTGACCGAGATCATCCACAAGAAATACCCGGCAATGCTGGACAGGATCCACGGCGTCACCGAAGAGACCACCACCGGCGTGCACCGCCTGCTGGACATGCTGGCCAAGGGCGAACTGAAGATCCCGGCCATCAACGTCAACGACTCGGTGACCAAGAGCAAGAACGACAACAAGTACGGCTGCCGTCACAGCCTCAACGACGCCATCAAGCGCGGCACCGACCACCTGTTGTCGGGCAAGCAGGCGCTGGTGATCGGCTACGGTGACGTGGGCAAGGGCTCGGCCCAGTCGCTGCGTCAGGAAGGCATGATCGTCAAGGTCACCGAAGTCGACCCGATCTGCGCCATGCAGGCGTGCATGGACGGCTTCGAACTGGTTTCGCCGTTCATCGACGGTGAGAACGACGGCACCGAAGCGAGCATCGACAAGGCCCTGCTGGGCAAGATCGACCTGATCGTGACCACCACCGGCAACGTCAACGTGTGCGATGCCAACATGCTCAAGGCCCTGAAAAAGCGCGCCGTGGTGTGCAACATCGGTCACTTCGACAACGAAATCGACACCGCTTTCATGCGCAAGCACTGGGCATGGGAAGAAGTGAAGCCACAGGTGCACAAGATCCACCGCACCGGCACTGGCGCGTTCGACCCACAGAACGACGATTACCTGATCCTGCTGGCCGAAGGTCGCCTGGTGAACCTGGGCAACGCCACCGGCCACCCAAGCCGCATCATGGACGGCTCGTTTGCCAACCAGGTGCTGGCGCAGATCTTCCTGTTCGGGCAGAAGTACGCCGACCTGTCGCCGGCCCAGAAAGCCGAGCGTTTGACTGTCGAAGTGCTGCCCAAGAAGCTGGACGAAGAAGTCGCCCTGGAAATGGTGCGTGGCTTCGGTGGCGTCGTGACCAAGCTGACCAAGACCCAGGCCGACTACATCGGCGTGGCCGTCGAAGGTCCGTTCAAGCCACACGCTTACCGCTACTGATCATTTAGCCGCTGCCCGCGCAGGGGCGGATTGATCCGCGATGCATTTCGCGGATCAATCCGCTCCTGCAGGTGTGCGTCAGGCTTTGAAGGTTATCGCTCATGTCCCAGAAACACGTCTACAGCTTCGAGTTCTTCCCCACCAAGACCGATGCCGGCCAGGAAAAACTGTTGAGCGTTGCTCGGCAGTTCAGCGCCTGCTCGCCGGAATTCTTTTCGTGCACTTATGGCGCCGGCGGCTCGACCCGTGACCGGACCCTCAACACCGTGCTGCAACTGCAGAACGAGGTCAAGGTTGCGGCCGCACCGCACCTGTCGTGTGTCGGCGACAGCAAGGATGACTTGCGCGGCCTGCTGGCCGAGTACAAGGCCGCCGGCATCAAGCGCATCGTGGCCCTGCGCGGCGACCTGCCTTCGGGCATGGGCCTGGTCAGCGGCGACTTGCGTCACGCCAACGACCTGGTGAGCTTCATCCGCGAAGAAAGCGGTGATCATTTCTACATCGAAGTCGCCGCCTACCCCGAGATGCACCCCCAGGCGCGCAACCTCGAAGACGACATCGCCAACTTCGTGCGCAAGGTCCAGGCCGGCGCCAGCAGCGCGATCACCCAGTACTTCTTCAACGCTGACAGCTACTTCTACTTCGTCGAGCGCGTGCGCAAGGCGGGCGTGGAGATTCCGATCGTGCCCGGCATCATGCCGATCACCAACTACAGCAAGCTGGCGCGCTTCTCGGACGCCTGCGGGGCGGAAATCCCGCGCTGGATCCGCAAGCAACTGGAAGCCTACAACGACGACAGCGCCAGCATCCAGGCGTTCGGCGAGCAGGTCATCACCGAGATGTGCGAGAAGCTGCTGCAAGGCGGCGCGCCAAGCCTGCATTTCTACACCCTCAACCAGGCCGAGCCGAGCCTGGCGATCTGGAAGAACCTCGAGTCGTCACGCTGAGGTTGCACCTGATGGCCCCGAGGCATTGCTTCGAGGCCATACTCCTGATAAAACCGTTGGGCAGCCGGAAAGCAGCACAGCGTAGTGGCTCTGCTATACTCCGGCCTTCCCGCCAGGCTTACGCCCGGACGCTGGGTCTTGCAAAAGGCATCTCGATCACGCCGATGCAGTCACGAGATGGATTTCCGACCCCGCTGCACCGGACGCGATGCGTTCCTCACAAGCTCCTGAAAACCGCGACCCACACGTCGTCGCAGGTCAAAGCAGCCCGAACGCCATTGCGCCAGGCACGATTTCCCTGAGCACAAGCTCCAACCAGAACAGGATTTCTCATGTCCTTTGCCTCCCTCGGTCTCTCCGAGGCTCTAGTCCGCGCTGTCGAAGCGGCGGGCTATACCCAGCCTACTCCCGTGCAACAGCGGGCCATTCCCGCCGTGTTGCAAGGTCGCGACCTGATGGTGGCGGCGCAGACAGGTACTGGTAAAACCGGTGGTTTCGCCCTTCCTATCCTGGAGCGGTTGTTTCCCAACGGTCACCCGGACAAATCCCAGCGTCATGGCCCGCGCCAGCCGCGCGTGCTGGTCCTGACCCCGACCCGCGAACTGGCCGCGCAAGTGCACGACAGCTTCAAGCTGTATGCCCGCGACCTCAAGTTCGTCAGCACCTGCGTGTTCGGCGGTGTCGGCATGAACCCCCAGATCCAGGCCCTGGCCAAGGGTGTCGACGTTCTGGTCGCCTGCCCGGGCCGCCTGCTCGACCTGGCCGGCCAAGGCAATGTCGACCTGTCCCACGTTGAAATCCTGGTGCTGGACGAAGCCGACCGGATGCTCGACATGGGCTTTGTGCACGACGTCAAGAAGGTCCTGGCACGCTTGCCGGCCAAGCGCCAGAACCTGCTGTTCTCGGCGACCTTCTCCAACGACATCACGGCCCTGGCCGGCAAGCTGCTGCATGACCCCGAGCGCATCGAAGTCACGCCGCCCAACACCACGGTCGAGCGCATCGAACAGCGCGTATTCCGCCTGGCAGCCAGCCACAAGCGTGCCCTGCTCGCCCACCTGATCACCCAGGGTGCATGGGAGCAGGTGCTGGTGTTCACCCGCACCAAGCACGGCGCCAACCGCCTGGCCGAATACCTCGACAAGCATGGCCTGAGCGCCGTGGCGATCCACGGCAACAAGAGCCAGAACGCCCGCACCAAGGCCCTGGCTGACTTCAAGGCCGGCGAAGTACGGATCATGGTAGCCACCGACATCGCCGCCCGCGGCCTGGACATCGATCAGCTGCCGCACGTGGTCAACTTCGAGCTGCCCAATGTCGACGAAGACTATGTGCACCGCATCGGCCGTACCGGCCGTGCCGGTCGCAGTGGCGAGGCGATCTCGCTGGTGGCCCCGGACGAGGAGAAACTGCTCAAGAGCATCGAGCGCATGACTCGCCAGAAGATCGCCGACGGCGACCTGGCCGGCTTCGATGCCTCAAAGGTCGAGGCCGAAAAGCCTGAAACCCGCGAGCCACGTCCACAGCGCAACACCCGTAGCGGCCGTGCCGAAGGCGCCGACAAAGGCGAAAAGGGAAGCGGCGGCCGTCGCGATAAAGGCAAAGACAAAGGGCGTGACAGCAAGAGCAAGGACAAACCGGCCGTAGCCGCCGCTCCCGGTGAGCGTCCGGCTCGCCCGCCACGCGAAAAAAAACCGCGTGAAGGCACTGGCCGCACCTCGCCACAGCCGGCCCAGCAGGCGTCCGCGGCACCCCGTGCGCCGGCCAATCGCGACCCGGAAGTGTTCCTGGATGATGAAGTCGACAATTTCGGCAACCGCGCCGACTACGTCAGTCCTTATCAGGGCAAATCCCAGGGCCGTGGCCGTCGTCCGGGCGCCGCGCCTGCCGCCGGCACCGGCACCGGTGCTGCCCGTCCGCAGAGCCAGGCGCCACGCAGCAACACGCCACGTCCGGCCGGTGCTGGCGCCGGCAAGCGCACCAGCAACGGCCCGCGCACCGGCGCACCGCGCAACAACGCCCCGCGTGACCGCCAGGCCCGTGAAGAGCCTGCCGTTCGCCCGCCGGAGCGCCAGTCGCAGCAGCCGAAGATCGTGCACAAGGAATCGAAGATCGACCGTTTCCCGTCGGCCGAACTGCTTGACGAGTTGCCAAACCGCCCACGCGGTGAAAAACCGGCCCTGCTGACCCGCAACCGCGACAGCTGAAGCCGCAGCACCCGATCTGTAGGAGCGCGCTTGCCCGCGACCGAGTGCGAAGCAGTCGTAAGTTTGCAGCGTTTCAAAGATTTTGAATGTGTTCACAACCGTAAATTTTTGGCGTTGCGCAGATTTGCGAGCGCTTCGCACTCGGTCGCGGGCAAGCGCGCTCCTACAAGCGGTGAATTGAATATTGAGTAGCGCGACCGGGCGGCGAGCGGCTTTTGCAGCCATGCGATCCTCGCCGTACGCCACACACGAAAACGCCGACCCTTGGGTCGGCGTTTTTACATCTAGCGAAAAGCGCTTACTTCTTTTGCACGCCTTCCAGCGAGATGTCCAGGTCCAGCGTCTGCGACGTCGGGCCTGGGCCCTTGATGCCGAAGTCGTTCAGGTTGAGGGTGGTCGAACCGTTGAAGCCGGCACGGTAGCCGCCCCATGGATCCTTGCCTTCGCCGTTGAAGGTGGCCTTGATGGTCACCGGCTTGGTCACGCCGTGCAGGGTCAGGTCGCCGGTCACATCGGCGGTTTTCTCACCGGTGGACTTCACGCTGGTGGACACGAACTTGGCTTCAGGGTACTTGCCAGCGTCCAGGAAGTCCTTGCTGAGGATGTGCTTGTCACGCTCGGCATGGTTGGTGAACAGGCTGGCGGTTTTCAGCTCGACCGCGATCTTGCTCGCTTCAGGCTTGGCGGCGTCGAAACTGAACGTGCCGTCCCAGTCCTTGAACGTGCCGTGGATGAAGCTGTAGCCCAGGTGGCTGATCTTGAAGTCGATGAAGGCGTGCTGGCCTTCCTTGTCGATCACGTAGTCAGCGGCCATGGCCTGGCCGGCGGTGAACAGTGCGGTACCCAGGGCCAGAGCGGCGAGAGACTTCTTCAACATGCTGTATTCCCTTTATGGTTGAACAATCAATTACGACCCAGCATGCGCTTGAGGGTCACATCACGGTCGATAAAGTGGTGTTTCAGTGCAGCCAGGCCATGCAGCCCCGCGAAAATCACGATGGCCCAGGCCAGGTAAAAATGAATCTGCCCGGCCGTGTCAGCCTGTTGCGGCAGTCCGCTGACCAGCGCCGGCACCTCGAACAGGCCGAACACCGGAATGCCCGCGCCATCGGCGGTGGAAATCAGGTAACCGGCTGTCATTACCGCAAACAGCGCGACATACAGAAAGGCATGGCCGAAAGCAGCACCGAGGCGGGTCATTCGACTGTAGCTGGCCAACGGCGGTGGCGGCGGGCTGACAAAGCGCCAGATCACGCGCAGCAGCATCGCGGCGAACAACACCAGGCCGATGCTCTTGTGCAAGTCAGGCCCTTGCTTGCGCCAGCTGTCGTAGTAATCCAGCCCCATCATCCACAACCCCAGGCCAAACAGACCGAACACGGTCAGGGCCACACCCCAGTGCAGCACGCGGCTGACAAGACCGTAACGAGACGAGGAGTTGCGTAGCTGCATTGCTTCATACCCTGTAAGACGTGCGATCAGACTAGCGATTTATCTATCGAAAGAAAGCGCAAAAAATGGCTTTTAACCATCGATAAATACGATTGGTCAGCCGTTCGTGCTGTCGCGGATTTCAGACCGGGACGCACGTGGGCGGCTCGTTAATGCCCGATAAACCAGGCGCAGCGCAGCATCGCCAGAAACCGGAGCGGGGAATACGGGCGCAAGACCGCCGGCTTTTTGCCACCGACGAACGGTATCCATAGGCAAACGAATGGGGCATGGCACCTTGCTTGTGGAACGTCGGGGCTCTGAGCCAGATACATCGAATGTACCGGCCCTTTCGCGACCGTTGGTCGCTCCAACACTGTGTGCGTTTTTACGCCGGGTTCTGCCGCCATTGACGCGGGCTGACGCCGAACCAGCGTCGGAAGGCGCGGGAGAAGGCGCTGGTTTCCGAATAGCCCAGCAAAGGCGCCAGGCTGGAAATCGGCAGCTGCGCCTGGCCCAGGTAATGAGTGGCCAGCTCGCGGCGCAGGGTGTCGACCACCGCCGAGAAGCTCAGGTTGTGCTCGCGCAAGCGGCGTTGCAGCGCCCAACTGGACAGGCCCAGTTGCTCGGCGATGGTTTCCAGCACCGGCTCGCCTTCCAGCAGGCGCTGGCGCACCTGCTCGCGCACCGCGTCGACAATGTCCAGCTCACCCTGCCCGCCCAGGCGGCTGAGCTGGCTCAGCGAATCCTGCATCACCAGCAACAGCAACGGATCACTCTGCGGCATGCTGCGTTGCAGGCCACGCTTGGGGATCAACAGCGAATTGCACGGCTGCTCGAAATACACCGGCGCATCGAAGACTTTGCAGTGCTCATGCCAGTGCTCCGGGCGTGGATGCTCGAAATGCACCGCCCGCGGTGCCCACTGGCTGCCCAGCACATGACGGATCAGGTTGAGCGCCATGCCCAGGGTCAACTCGGCGTCCTGGCGCCGGCACAGGATGGCGCCGTGACGCACCTGGTAATCGAAGCGGTAGCATTCACCGGCATCGACCAGGCGAATCAGGCTGTTGCGCTGGTGCAACGGAAAGGCCCGGGCAAAGTTGATCAGCGCCTGCTCGACCGTGGCCGAACACAAGCCGATATAGCCCAGCAGCCCCAGCGCCTGCGGCTTGAATTGCTGGCCGTAGTACAGGCCGAAGTTATCGCAGCCGGACTGGCGCGAGGCCTCTTCCAGCACCTGGCAGTAGTTGGGCAACGCCAGGCTCAGGGTCGGGTGACGCAGCGATTCCGGGTCGATGCCCGACACCCCCAGCACCCGGTCGGGGTCGCCGCCCTGCTTTTCGATGAAGTCGCACAGGCCGCTGGCCGCCGCCGCCAGCACGCCGGCATTGGCCTGGCCCCCGGCCAGCAGCGAAGCGCGCCCCGAGAGTTCCGGCTGGGCGAGAAGAATGCTCATCGAGGCCTCCTTTGTGACAAGTCGTGTCAACAAGCAAGAAATACGCCGCCCGCCCTCAAGTCCCCATACCTCACGGCCAGGCCGGTCAGAACACGGCCAATGACATTGCAGGACGCCCCAAAATGAGTCGTCAGGAAACACCCGCACCGCCGCAGAGCGGCGGATTTGACTCAACACGACAGCGCGGCATGTCGTCGGCAAAAGTTGACCTCAGGTGACAAAAAGCCATTCTCAAGGTCAAGTCGGCGTTATGAAATCCGCTCAAGATGAAGCCCAGCCTTATTGCTCAGGCCTCCTCGAATAACAAGAAACGTCGTCCGGAGAACGCTCATGATCTATGCCAAACCAGGTACCGCAGGCGCTGTCATCACCCTCAAGCCACGCTATGGCAACTACATCGGGGGTGAGTTCACAGCCCCCGTGGGCGGCCAGTACTTCACCAACACCAGCCCGGTGGACGCTTCGGTGATCGGTGAGTTCCCGCGCTCGACGGCGGCGGACATCGACAAGGCGCTGGACGCCGCCCATGCCGCGGCCGAGGCCTGGGGCAAGACGTCGGTGCAGAACCGCTCGCGGATCCTGCTCAAGATCGCCGACCGCATCGAAGCCAATCTTGAATTGCTGGCCGTGGCCGAAAGCTGGGACAACGGCAAGGCCGTGCGCGAAACCCTGAACGCCGACGTGCCGCTGGCCGCTGATCATTTCCGTTACTTCGCAGGCTGCATCCGCGCCCAGGAAGGCAGCAGCGCCGAGATCGACGAGCATACTGCTGCCTATCACTTCCACGAGCCGCTGGGCGTGGTCGGGCAGATCATCCCGTGGAACTTCCCGCTGCTGATGGCCGCCTGGAAGCTGGCCCCGGCCCTGGCCGCCGGCAACTGCGTGGTGCTCAAGCCGGCCGAGCAGACGCCCCTGTCGATCACCGTCTTCGCCGAACTGGTGGGTGACCTGCTGCCGCCGGGTGTGCTCAATATTGTCCAGGGCTTTGGCCGCGAAGCCGGTGAAGCCCTGGCCACCAGCACGCGCATCGCCAAGATCGCCTTTACCGGCTCCACCCCGGTGGGCTCGCACATCATGAAATGCGCCGCCGCCAATATCATCCCCAGCACCGTCGAGCTGGGCGGCAAGTCGCCCAACGTGTTCTTCGAAGACATCATGCAGGCGGAACCGGCTTTCATCGAGAAGGCCGCCGAAGGCCTGGTGCTGGCGTTCTTCAACCAGGGCGAGGTCTGCACCTGCCCGTCGCGGGCCCTGGTGCAGGAGTCGATCTTCGAGCCGTTCATGGTCGAGGTCATGAAGAAGATCAAATCGATCAAGCGCGGCAACCCGCTGGACACCGAGACCATGGTCGGCGCCCAGGCCTCGCAACAGCAATACGAAAAGATCCTCGGTTACCTGGACATTGCCCAGCAGGAAGGCGCACAACTATTGACTGGCGGCGCCTCGGAGCAACTCGAAGGCGACCTGGCCGGCGGCTATTACATCCAGCCGACCCTGCTCAAGGGCACCAACGACATGCGCGTGTTCCAGGAAGAAATCTTCGGCCCGGTGGTCGGGGTGACCACCTTCAAGGACGAGGCCGAAGCCTTGGCAATCGCCAACGACACCGAGTTCGGCCTGGGCGCCGGCGTCTGGACCCGCGACATCAACCGCGCCTACCGCATGGGCCGGGCGATCAAGGCCGGACGCGTATGGACCAACTGTTACCACCTGTACCCGGCGCACGCTGCCTTTGGCGGCTACAAAAAGTCCGGGGTCGGGCGTGAAACCCACAAGATGATGCTCGACCACTATCAGCAGACCAAGAACCTGCTGATCAGCTACGACATCAACCCGCTGGGCTTCTTCTGATCTGCCGCCAAGACAGCCAATCCAACACAGCTGCGGCCCGCCTGCACTTGGCGGGCCACGAAGGAGTCCAGACATGTCCAAAGAGACACTGACCACGCCCGCCTCGCAGGGCGGCGTGGAAACCGAAGCGGTCGGCGCCGAGTACTTCGCCAGCCGGCAACTCAAACAAGGCGCCGCCGGCTGGGTATTGCTGATCGGCCTGGGCGTGGCCTATGTGATTTCCGGCGACTACGCCGGCTGGAACTTCGGCCTGGCCCAGGGCGGCTGGGGCGGCATGTTCATCGCCACCCTGCTGATGGCGACCATGTACCTGTGCATGTGTTTCTCGCTGGCCGAGCTGTCATCCATGATCCCCACCGCCGGCGGCGGCTATGGCTTCACCCGTACCGCGTTCGGCCCCTGGGGCGGCTTTCTGACCGGTACGGCGATCCTCATCGAGTACGCCATCGCACCGGCGGCGATTGCCTGCTTCATCGGCGCCTATTGCGAATCGCTGTTCGGCATCGGCGGCTGGATCATCTACCTGGTGTTCTACGTGGTGTTCATCGGCATCCACATTCTGGGCGCCGGTGAGGCCCTGAAACTGATGTTCGTGATTACCGCCGTGGCGGCCATTGCGCTGGGCGTGTACATCGTCTCGATGGTGCCGCACTTCCAGGTCGCCAACCTGTTCGACATCCCGGCTACCACCGCCGCCGGCGCCAGCAGCTTCCTGCCGTTCGGCTACATGGGCATCTGGGCTGCGCTGCCATATGCCATCTGGTTTTTCCTGGCGGTCGAAGGCGTGCCACTGGCCGCCGAAGAAACCAAGGACCCCAAGCGCGACCTGCCTCGTGGCCTGATCGGCGCAATGCTGGTACTGCTGGCCTTTGCCGGCCTGATCCTGCTGGTCGGTCCAGGCGCCGCCGGTGCCCAGGCGCTGGTTGCCTCCGGTAACCCGCTGGTCGAGTCGCTGGTCAAGGTCTATGGCGGTTCGACCTGGATGAGCCAGTTCGTCAACCTGGTCGGCCTGGCCGGTCTGATTGCCAGCTTTTTCTCGATTATCTACGCCTATTCACGGCAGATCTTTGCCTTGTCGCGGGCCGGCTACCTGCCGCGCGGCCTATCGCTGACCAACCGCAACAAGGCGCCGGTGATGGCGCTGATCGTACCGGGCATCATCGGTTTCGGCCTGTCGCTGAGCGGTCAGGGCGATCTGTTGATTCTGGTGGCGGTTTTCGGTGCCACGCTGTCGTATGTACTGATGATGGCCGCGCACATCACCCTGCGCGTGCGTCGTCCGGACATGCCACGCCCGTATCGCACACCGGGTGGCGTAGTGACCTCGGCGGTGGCACTGGTGCTGGCGGCCATTGCCCTGGTCGCAGGCTTTCTGGTCGACACGCGGGTGGTGATCGGCGCGGCGGTCATCTACGCACTGTTCATTGCCTACTTCGCCCTGTACAGCCGTCACCACCTGGTGTCGGGCACTCCCGAGGAAGAGTTCGCCGCCATCCAGGCCGCTGAACAATCCCTGCGCTGACCGGTACAAGGTGGCCACCCTCCTGCGGGTGGCCACCACAGGAGACAGACCATGGCTCGTTTTACCCACACCATCGCCCACATGACCTGGACCTTCGAGGACCTGCGCGAGCTAATGGCCAAGGCCAGCCCGGCGCGCTCCGGCGACTACCTGGCCGAGGTCGCCGCCGGCAGCGATGCCGAGCGCGCAGCGGCGCAGATGGCCCTGGCCAACGTGCCGCTCAAGCATTTCTTGCAGGAAGTGCTGATTCCGTATGAAAGCGATGAAGTCACCCGCCTGATCATCGACACCCACGACAGCGAGGCCTTCGCGCCGGTCAGCCACCTCACCGTGGGCGGGCTGCGTGACTGGCTTCTCAGCGAGCAGGCCGACGAACAGAGCCTCAAGGCGCTGGCCCCCGGCCTGACCCCGGAAATGGCCGCGGCCGTGTCGAAGATCATGCGCATCCAGGACCTGGTGCTGGTGGCGCAGAAAACCCGCGTCGAAACCCGCTTTCGCAACACACAAGGCCTTCGCGGGCGGATGTCGACCCGCCTGCAGCCCAACCACCCCACGGACGACCCGGCCGGCATTGCCGCCAGCATTGTCGATGGCCTGCTGTACGGCAACGGTGATGCCATGATCGGCATCAACCCGGCCACCGACAGCATGAGTTCGATTTGCACGCTGGTGGAGATGCTCGATGCGATCATCCAGCGCTACCAGATCCCGACCCAGTCGTGCGTACTGACCCATGTCACCAGCTCGATTGCCGCCATCGAACGCGGCGCACCGCTAGACTTGGTGTTCCAGTCCATTGCCGGCACCGAGGCGGCCAATGCCAGTTTCGGCGTCAGCCTGAAGGTGTTGCAGGAAGGCTATGACGCCGGCCTGAGCCTCAAGCGCGGCACGCTGGGCAACAACCTGATGTACTTCGAGACCGGCCAGGGCAGCGCGTTGTCGGCCAACGCCCACCACGGCGTCGACCAACAGACCTGCGAGACCCGCGCCTATGGCGTAGCCCGGCATTTCAATCCGTTTCTGGTCAATACCGTGGTCGGCTTTATCGGCCCCGAGTACCTGTACAACGGCAAGCAGATCATCCGCGCCGGCCTCGAAGACCACTTCTGCGGCAAGTTGCTGGGCGTGCCGATGGGCTGCGACATCTGCTACACCAACCACGCCGAGGCCGATCAGGACGACATGGACGTGCTGCTGACCCTGCTGGGCGCGGCCGGCATCAACTTCATCATGGGCATTCCGGGTTCGGACGATGTGATGCTCAACTACCAGACCACCTCATTCCACGACGCGCTGTACGCCCGCCAGGTGCTGGGCCTGCATGCCGCGCCGGAGTTCGAGCAGTGGCTGGCGCGCATGGGCATCTTCCAGCAGCAGGGCGGTCAACTGCGCATGGGCAGCCAATTGCCACCGGCATTCCGCCAGGCCCTGGCGCAACTCAGTTAAGAGGTGCTCATGACAGACAAATCGCCCGCCACCGAAAACCCCTGGCAGCACCTGCGCCAGCTAACCCCGGCGCGCATCGCCCTGGGCCGCGCCGGCACCAGCCTGCCCACGGCGGCGCAGCTGGACTTTCAGTTTGCCCACGCCCAGGCCCGCGATGCGGTGCACCTGCCGTTCGACCACGAAGGCTTGCGCGAAGAGCTGCAAGGTCGCCAGCTCGACACCTTGCTGGCGCACAGTGCCGCGCCCGATCGCCACACCTACCTGCAACGCCCGGACCTGGGTCGACGGCTGGACGAAGCCTCTGCGCAAGCGCTGGATGACTACGCCGCACAGCAGGGCAAAGGCTTCGACCTGGCCATCGTGATCGCCGACGGCCTGTCGTCGCTGGCCGTGCGCCGGCACAGCCTGCCGTTTCTCGACAAGCTGCTGGAGCAGGTGAATGAAGCAGGCTGGTCGCTGGCGCCCATCACCCTGGTGCAACAGGGCCGGGTCGCGGTGGCCGATGAAGTGGCGCAGCGGCTGGGGGCGAAGATGAGCGTGATCCTGATTGGCGAACGACCAGGACTCAGCTCACCGGACAGCCTGGGGCTGTATTTCACCTACGGCCCCAAGGTCGGGCTCAACGACGCTTACCGCAACTGCATCTCCAACGTGCGGCTTGAAGGCCTGAGCTACGGCATGGCGACCTTTCGCCTGATGTACCTGATGCGCGAAGCCTGCCGCCGCCAGCTCTCCGGCGTCGACCTCAAGGACGAAGCCGAAGTGCCGGTGCTGGACAACCAGGGGCCTGGCAATTTCCTGCTGAACGACAAGCGTTAGCCCCTGCCACACCCTTTCTGATCCCGTAGGAGCGCGCTCTGCCCGCGACCGGCTGCGTTAGCAGTCGTAAAATCGTGGCGTTTCCGAGATTTTACGAGCGCTACGCACTCGGTCGCGGGCAAGCGCGCTCCTACAGCGGGTTCGCGCTGGCCTGTCTCTATGGCGCGGCTTTCTTGACCGGTTCTTTCTTGGGGCTTTCCTTGTGGGTCGAGGCCTTGTGGTGGGGCTCTTTCTTGACGGCTTCCTTCTTCACCGGCGTTTTCGCCGGCTCGACCTTGGCCGGGACCACCACCGGGGCCGCTACAGGTGTCGGTGTCGGTGCCACCACCGGGACGGCCGGTACAGGCTCTGGCAAAGGCGCAGGCTCAGGGGCCTTCGCGGCCGGGGCTTCGTCGGCACGGCCGAACAGTTTCTCGAAGAACCCGGGCTCGGCTTTTTTCACCGGCACTGCCGCCGGCACGGCCGGGATGACTTTAGGCTCGAACGACTTGCCCGCCGCCAGGTCCTGCACCTGGCTGGCGGCGCGCTGGCCACTGCGCAACGCGCCTTCCAGGGTGCCGGGGTACAGGGTGTCGGTGTGCTCGCCGGCAAAGGCGATGCGCTGCACCGGCTTTTCCCACAGGCGCCAGAACTTGCTGATCTGCCCCGGGCCATAGGCCAGGTACGAACCGCCAGTACCAGGGTCGACGCTGTAGCGGCGGATTTCATAGCCGGTGTAGGCACCGCGTGCCTGCGGGTACAGCGTGTGCAGACGAATCAGCACCTGATCGACCAATTGCTTGTCGCCAAAGCTCTGCATGATCCGCGCGTTGTCGCCCGACAGGTTGATCACCACATTGGCGCCGCCCTTGAGCGCCGGCTCGATCCACAGCATGCCCAGGCCGGTGTTGCTGAAAATCTCGCCCGACAGGCGCGCCTTGCTGTCCCACACCGGGGTCTTGAACTTGAGCATGATCTGGTCGCGCCAACCGTAGTTGGTGCCCTTGAGCGCCGCCTGGTGCCTGCCGTCCAGGGCCGGGGTGATCTGGATCTTGCCCAGTGCCCGCAGCGGCACGGCCAGCACCACGTAGTCGGCGCTGTAGCCCACCGCACCGACCTTGACGGTAACGCTGTCCTTGTCCTGGATGATTGCCGACACCGGCGACTGGGTCTTGACCGACTTGAGCTGTTTGTTCAGCGCCTCGACCAGCACTCCACTGCCGCCAGGCAGGCGCGCGGCACGGCGGTCGCGCTCATCGACACCCCGGTAGACCCGGGTCTGCTGGGCGAAATACAGCAACGACAGGCGCGAAGGCTCGTCGTAGCGGGTGCGGATCTGCTGGTTGACCAGTTGCCGGGCCACCGGTGGCAGGTTCTGGCGGTCCAGCCAGTTGGACACGTTGATCTGGTCCAGGGCAAACAGCGTGCTGTTGGCCGCCGGGTTTTCAGGGTCGTCGATCGAGCGCGCCAGGTTGTCCAGCGTGGCGTCGTAACGCTTGAGCGCTTCGGCCGTGGCCGGTTGTTTTATCGCCAGGTCGGCGACCGTGAAGTACTCGCCATCGATCAGGTAGCTGGGGGTGCGCACGTATTCCGGTGCCGCCACGCTGGTCAGCTTGAAGCGTTCCAGGTACTGGTTGAGCAGCGGCTGGGCCTTGCTGTTGCCGATCCACTCGCTGCCGGCCAGCCCCGAGCGTCCGCCGGTGCTGCCACGGGCTTCGAGCACCGTCACCTGCCAGCCCTTGGCCTGCAGTTCATAAGCGGCGGTCAACCCCGCCAGCCCGCCGCCGACCACAATGGCCGTGCGCGGCTTGTCATCGGCGAGCGTATTGACGCTGACCAATCCTATTACCACCACCACACAGGCACGCAGCCAGGCCGAACGCATTGCGCAAACTCCGATCAAAAATGTAGGAAATGTCAGCAAAAAAGCTGGAATAACGCGAAGAGCGGCGCAGCATACGTCAGCCATCAAAAGGCCGCCAGTGACGCTTGATTGGCTGTCGCTGCCAGCAAAGGTTGTCCCGTGGGCCAGCATTCACTAGGCTGGCGCGATTGTTTGCCCTCGCACCCAGCGAGTCGCTTGACGGAGATTGCCCATGGGCCTGAACGATCAATGGATGCAGCGCGACCTGGCGGTGCTGTGGCACCCCTGCACCCAGATGAAAGATCACGAACACCTGCCGCTGATTCCCATCCGCCGGGGTGAAGGCGTGTGGCTGGAAGACTTCGAAGGCAAGCGCTACCTGGACGCGGTGAGTTCCTGGTGGGTCAATGTCTTCGGCCACGCCAACCCACGCATCAACCAGCGCATCAAGGACCAGGTCGACCAGCTTGAACATGTGATCCTCGCCGGCTTCAGCCACCAGCCGGTGATCGAGTTGTCCGAACGCCTGGTCAAGCTCACACCCGAGGGCCTGACCCGCTGTTTCTATGCCGACAACGGTTCGTCGTGCATCGAGGTGGCGCTGAAGATGAGCTTTCACTACTGGCTCAATCGCGGCCAGCCGGGCAAGCAACGCTTCGTCACCCTGACCAACAGCTACCACGGCGAGACCATGGCGGCGATGTCGGTGGGCGATGTGCCGCTGTTCACCGAAACCTACAAGCCGCTGCTGATGGACACCCTCAAGGTGCCCAGCCCCGACTGCTTCCACCGTCCGGACGGGGTGAGCTGGGAAGACCACTCGCGCACGATGTTCCAGGCGATGGAGCAGACCCTGGCCGAGCATCATGCGAGTGTGGCGGCGGTGATCGTCGAGCCGCTGATCCAGGGCGCCGGCGGCATGCGCATGTACCACCCGGTGTACCTCAAATTGCTGCGCGAGGCCTGCGACCGCTACGGCGTGCACCTGATCCATGACGAGATCGCCGTGGGCTTTGGCCGCACCGGCACGATGTTCGCCTGCGAACAGGCCGGCATCCGCCCGGATTTCCTGTGCCTGTCCAAGGCCCTGACCGGTGGCTACCTGCCGCTGGCGGCCTGCCTGACCACCGACGAGGTGTACGGCGCCTTCTACGACGACTACCCGACCCTGCGCGCCTTTCTGCATTCGCACAGCTACACCGGCAATCCGCTGGCCTGTGCCGCCGCCCTGGCGACCCTGGACATCTTCGAGCAGGACAACGTCATCGAGGCCAACAAGGCCCTGGCCCGGCGCATGGCCACCCGCACCGCGCACCTGGCCGACCACCCCAACGTGGCCGAAGTGCGCCAGACCGGCATGGCGCTGGCCATCGAGATGGTCCAGGACAAGGCCAGCAAGACGCCCTACCCCTGGCAGGAACGCCGCGGCCTGAAGGTCTTCCAGCACGCCCTGGAACGTGGCGCCCTGCTGCGCCCGCTGGGCAACGTGGTGTACCTGCTGCCGCCGTACGTGATCACCGAAGAGCAGATCGACTTTCTGGCCGAGGTGGCCAGCGAGGGCATCGACATTGCCACCCGTGAAAGCATCAGCGTGCCGGTGCGCGAAGGCTTCCACCCCGACTTTCGCGATCCGGGCTAAACCCGTCAGACACGAACCCCAATGGGGGAGGCGGCTTGCCGGCGACGGCTGCACCGCCGCCCGACCGGCCCTATAACCCAGGATTTTTGACCAGAGACCCCTGCATGAGACTGTCCCGCTTCTTCATCGACGCCCCGCTGAGCCTGGGCGAACACACCTTGCCCGAGGCCCAGGCGCACTACATCGCCCGGGTGCTGCGCATGACCAAGGGCCAGGCCCTGCAAGTGTTCGATGGCTCCGGCCACGAATACCGTGGCACCTTGCTGGAAGTGGGCAAGAAACAGGTGCGCGTGCAGCTCGACGAGCCGTTTGCCGGCCAGCCCGAATCAACCCTGCGCATCCACCTGGGCCAGGGCCTGTCGCGCGGCGAGCGCATGGACTGGGCGATCCAGAAGGCCACTGAGCTGGGCGTGGCCGAGATCACCCCCATCGTCAGCGAACGCTGTGAAGTGCGCCTGAAAGACGAGCGTGCGCAAAAGCGCCAGGACCACTGGCAACAGATCGCCATCAGCGCCTGCGAGCAATGCGGCCGCTCTGTGGTGCCGGTGATTCACCCGCCGCAGCCCTTGGCCGACTGGCTCAAGCAGACTCAGGCCGACCTGAAACTGGTGCTGCACCCGGTCGCCGAGCCGCTGAGCAGCCACCCGGCGCCCACCACGCTGGCCTTCCTGATCGGCCCCGAAGGCGGGCTCAGCGACCAGGAAGTCGAGCAGGCCAAAGCCTGCGGCTACCATGCCGCCCGCCTCGGCCCGCGCGTCCTGCGCACCGAAACCGCCCCGGTGGTGGCCCTGAGCGTGGCACAGCAACTGTGGGGCGATTTCTGACCGCGATGTCCAAAGCGGTGATTCGATACATCTGCTGCGCCTGACGCATAGCCATCGCCGGCAAGCCGCCTCCCACAGCCTGGTGCCAGGCACGAGATCCGGGATGCTCATCAACCTTGTGGGAGGGGGCTCTGCCCCGGGCGGCGATCCGACGATGAGGCCGGTATGGACAACGCATACGCACAGCCTTGTTCCTACACCACATACCCGCAGATCGCCACAAAGTGCATCAGGCTGCCGGCGATCACGAACAGGTGCCAGATGCCGTGCCAGTGGCGGATATGGTCAAAGGCAAAAAAGATGATGCCGACGGTGTACATCACTCCGCCGCCGGCCAGCCAGGCAAAGCCTGCCGGGCCCAGCGTGGCCAGCAGCGGCTTGACTGCCACCAGCACGATCCAGCCCATCACCGCGTAGATCACCACCGACAGCACCCGCGCCTCGGAGCGCGGCTTGATCTCTTGCAAAATGCCGATCAGCGCCAGCGCCCAGACCACCCCGAACAGGCTCCAGCCCCAGGGTCCGCGCAGCGACACCAGGCAAAACGGGGTGTAGCTGCCGGCGATCATCAGGTAGATCGAAAAGTGATCGACCTTGCGCATGATCGTCTTCGCCCGCCCCTGCACACTGTGGTAAACGGTCGAGGCGCTGTACAGCGCCACCAGGCACACGCCGTACACCGCGATGCTGACAATCTTCCAGATATCGTGCTGCACGCTGGCCAGCACCAGCAGCCAGACGGCACCGATCGTCGCCAGCACGGTACCGACCAGGTGCGACCAGGCGTTGAATTTTTCTCCGTAGTACATCGGTTGCTTGCCCTTTTGTGACCGAAGGTTGCACCGTTATAAACGGTTTTGCGTGACACCTCTTAATAACCGGTGGATTTAAGCCAGCCATCTGCCGGCGACTTGGGCACAATCGAGGGCACGCCCATCACCAGCGCCCGCCATGCAGATCGACGATGAATTGACCCTCAAGAAGCTCGAAACATTCCTGGCGTTCATGCGCACCGGCAACCTGAGCCGCGCCGCCGCCGAGCTGCAGACCAGCAATGTCAGCGTGCACCGCGCCATCCACTCACTGGAAAGTGCCCTGCGCTGCCCGCTGTTCAAGCATGAGGGCCGCAACCTGACGCCGCTGGAAAGCGCCTATGTGCTGGAAGAGCGCGCACAAAAGCTGATCCAGGACGTGCTGGCCGCCGTCGAGCACACCCGCCAGGCCGCCGGGTTCTCGGCCGCGCGCTTCCGGCTCGGCGCCTTGTACTCGCTGACCGTGCGCACCGTGCCGCAGTTGATCATGGGCCTGAAACTGCGCCGCAGCGAGCTGAACATCGACCTGATCCTGGGCTCGAACATGGACCTGTTGTACAAACTCAAGAACATGGAAGTGGACGCGATGCTGGTGTCGCTGGACGAGAACGTCCACGACCCGGACTGCGATCATCTGCCGCTGTTTTCCGATGACATCTTCCTGGCCGTGCCGGTCGACTCGCCGTTTGCCCGGCACCCCGAGGTCGACCTGAGTGACCTGCGTGAAGAAACCTTCATCACCCTGACCCAAGGCTTCGCCACCCACCGCGACGGCATCCGGGTGTTCCAGCAAGCGGGCTTCGAGCCCAAGGTGGCGATGCAGGTCAATGACATCTTCACCTTGCTGAGCATGGTCAGTTCCGGGGTGGGATACGCCCTGCTGCCGGGGCGCATTGCCGCGGTGTATGAAAACCGCGTCAAGTTGATCCCGCTGCAGGCGCGTTACCGCATGCAGCAGGCCATCGGCGTGGTCTTCCTCAAGTCTCGGGAGCGCGACCCGAACCTGCTGGCACTGGTGGCCGAGTGCCGGATGTACGCCAGCCGTACGGCGCCCTGACGCCTGAATGGGATACACGGTCTGTAGGAGCGCGCTTGCCCGCGACCGAGTGCGCAGCGCTCGCAAAATCTCGGAAACGCCACAAACGCATGACTATTAACCCATCCGGGATCTATGAAACGCCACAATTTTACGAGCGCTAACGCACTCGGTCGCGGGCAAGCGCGCTCCTACGCCAGCCCTATGCTTGCGACGCTCCAAGGCGGTAGATGATCGCCTACGACCTACCCGAAAATCGCCCGCATCGCCACATACAACAACGAAGGCCCGAGCAGGCAGCCCAGCGCGGTGTAGAACGCCGCCGTCAGGCAACCGTAGGGCACCAGCTTCGGATCGGTGGCAGCAAGGCCGCCGGCCACGCCGCTGGAGGTGCCCATCAGGCCGCCGAAGATCACGGCGCTGCGCGGGTTGTTCAGGCCGATGAACGGGGCAATGAACGGTGTGGCGACCATCACCAGGATGGCCTTGATCAGGCCGGCGGCAATCGACAGGGCCATGACTTCGGAGCTGGCACCAATTGCCGCACCGGTGACCGGGCCGACGATATAGGTCACCGCGCCGGCACCGATGGTGGTCAGGCTGACCGCATCGGTGTAGCCAAAAGCCAGGGCCACGCCGACACCGGCCACGAACGAAGTGCCGATGCCGACAAACAGCGAGAACACGCCCACATAGCCGGCGCGCTTGAGTTCGTTGACATTGACCCCGAAGGCGGTGGCCACAATGGCAAAGTCACGCAGCATGGCGCCACCGAGCAGGCCGATGCCGGACAGCAGCGGCAGGTCGACCACGCCTTTCTGGCCGCCGGTCACGGCGCCGCCGACATAGGCCAGGGCCAGGCCCAGCAGGATGGCAATGGCCGAGCCGTGCAGGCGACCCTTGGTGAAGGTGTTGGACATCCAGTAGGACACCCACATGGTGATGCCGATCACGGCGAAGCCGGCGACCAGGCCATAACCGCCGACGACTTTGATGATTGATTCGTACATGGCGCTTACCCCGCCGTCTTGCTGGGGGCAACCACTTCAGGCTCGACGCTGGCGCCGCCGCCCATCCGGGTCAGCACTGGCACCATTGCGAAGGCCACCGCCACCGCCAGCGTGCCGGCCAGGATCGCCATCGGGCCGCCCTTGAGCGCGCCGAACACGTTCTGCTGCGCCGCCATCGCCACCACGATAGGGATGTAGATCGCGCTCCAGAACTCGACGCCCTGCTCGGACTTGCCGGCCAGTACGCCGCGCTTGTTGAGGTAACTGCCCAGGCCGATCAGCAGGATCATGGCGATGCCGACGCCGCCGACATTGGCCGGCACGCCGATCAAACGGCCCAGGACCTCGCCGATGAACAGGCCTGCCAGGGTACAAAATGCTAGAAATGCCACACCGTAGATAATCATTGTTGTTATTCCTTTGTTTGCATTGCTGAAGTTGTTGTTTTTGTCCTTCGTAGCAGCTGCACTCGGTGTTCAGGAGTGGGGGCTTTCCTCCTCGCGCGACAAGGCGACCAGACTGTCGAGACGGGCGCCGTCAAAGGCGATCGCCGTGGCGTGTTGCAGGGTTTTGCGGCCCAACCCGGTCAGTACCGACCCGGGCGGCATTTCGATCTGCAGGTGCACACCGCGCTCGAAGGCGGTCTCTGCGGTGCTGCGCCAGTCGATGACCCGGCACATGTTGAAGGCCAGGTCGTCGCGCAGTTTGTCGGCGTGGTAGATCGGCCTTGCCGAGGTGCCGCTGAGGTAGCGCAGACGGGGCGTGCGCACCTCGACCTGGGCAAAGGCCTCGGCCAGTTTCCGGGCCGGGGCGTCCAGCAGCGGACAATGCGACGGCACGCTGACCGCCAGGCGTTTTGCGCCACTGGCGCCCGCCGCCTTGGCCCGCCGTGCGACCTCTTGCATGGCCGCCACGCTGCCGGCAATCACCAGTTGCCGCTCGGCGTTGATATTGGCCAGGAACACCGGTGCCTGGGGGCCGTTGACCTGGGCCAGCAAACGCTCGACCTCGGGCAACTCCAGACCCAGGATCACGGTCATGCCGTAGCCTTCGGGGTAGGCGTTGTGCATCAGCTCGCCGCGCAGGGCGACCAGCCGCAGGGCGTCGTCGAAGGCCAGCGCCCCGGCCACCACCGCCGCCGGGTAAGCGCCGATGGACAGGCCGGCGACAAAGTCGGCGGTGCAGCCGTTTTTCTGCAACAGGCGCGCCGCCCCAACGCCTGCGATCAGCAGGCACAGCTGCACGGCACGGGTGCCGCGCAAGGCCTGCTCACTGTCCAGCGCCAGCACGTCTTCACCCAGCACCTCGCAAGCCTGGTTCACGGTGTCCTGCACCACGGTCGCTTGCGCCAGGCGGTGCAGCATGCCCGGTTGCTGCGCGCCCTGGCCGGGGAACACCCACAGGCGGCTCATGCACAGGCCTGCAAACGCTGCCAGGGATCGCTGAGCAACTGCGCGCCCTCACAGGTCTTGAGCAGGACCTGGCGCGACGCCCCGGCCCATTCGCGCAGGGCCAGCGCCCCGTGCGGCAGTTGCAACTGCACATCGACCCGGCACGCCACGCTGTCCAGCGCCGCCACCAGATCGGCGGCCCAGGCGCGGGACACGCACACCGGCGTGCGCACGATCAGGTCCAGGTCGCTGCCTTCATGCAACGCGGCCACACCACAGGCCAGTTCGAACCCGGCACTGCCCGCCACGCCCCAGGCCAGGCCCAGTGCGTGCATGGGCGGGCGAATCTGTTGCAGGGCGCGCAAGGCCGGCATGTCACGCAGGCTTTGGGCATCGATCAATTGCTCCGGCCGTACCTGACGTACCACGGCCGAACGCGGCAGGCTGGCAGCGTGACGCTGCTCACGGCGCGCCCCGCGAATGCCCACGGCAATGCGCTCCGGCGCCAGCCTTTCACGGCGCACCACCACCGGCTGGCCCTGACGCACCACCTCGATGGCCCAGGCCGGCGCATCGGCCGCCAGTTCGGCCACCGTCATGCCCCAGAGCAAGTCGTGGGGAAGCAGGCTGTTCATGCCCATTGCTCGCGCAGCCGCTGGCGCACCTGCGCCGAGGCCGCGCGATGACGGGCGCCGAGCCGGCCACTGAGGTCGCGACCGCTGCGCCGCACATCGGCGATGGCTGCATTCAACACCTGGCACACCTGCGCCAGGTCGTCGGCACCGGGCTGCTCGATGCGCCCGACGGTGAGGGTTTCCCACAGCAGGCCGAGGCTGGCGTAGTTGTCGATGTCGTAAGCCATTGGCGGGATGCTGGCGGCGAGTTTTTCCAGTTCGTCGACGCTGCGCTGGGTGACGCGCGCGGCCGAGGCCTTGCCCATCGCATGCACCATCACCCCCGGATCGCGCAGGGCGATCAGGCGGTTGGCCTGATAACCGTGAGCCAGGAATGCCCCGGACATCGCCTTGCCGACCAGCAGGCCGATCAGCGGATGCCCGGCCAGCCGGGCCCGGGCATAGCTGTCCACGGCCCCGGCCAGTGCCTGGTGGATGCCCAGCGCTTCTTCGCGGCGGCCATAGGCCTGGCTGGGCACGTCGATAATGGCGATCAGCGCCCGCTTGTCGTCACGCTCGCGGTCCTGCTCGATCACTTGGTCCACGGCCTTGGCCAGCCCCCAGCCTTCCAGCAGCCCGACCTCGCCTTGACGGGCGCGGGGAAACGGGTTGGCGGCATCGGCCACCACGGCGATGAAACGCACCGGCTGTTCACCCAGCGTACCGTCGACCGCGCGCACCGAAGGCGGCAGATCGTCCACAGGCTGGCCCTGTGCGCCCAGTGCGGCGAGCCAGTTCAGGCCCCGTTGTGAAGCGCTCATGAGCGGTCTCCTTGATAGAGGGCGCGCACCGTCTGCGCATCGATCTGCGGCGCGGTGTCGAGTTGCCCCAGGCGTTGCAGGTAATCGGCGTACTGACCGCTGCGGTGGCGGGCCGGTACGCCCTGCTCCAGCCAGGCTGCGACCTGCCGGTGGATATCACTGACGTCATCGGCGGCAAAGCCATCCACCAGGCCGCTGGCAAAGCGTTGTTCACCACCGGTCAGGCTCCAGATGAACGGCCGGTCGCGCGAGTCGTATTCCTCGATGCCGGCTTCCTGCTCGATCACCTGCGGACCATTGAGGCCCAGCCGCGCTTCGCGGGTCACCAGCACATAGCTGCACAGGCCGGCGGCAATCGACATGCCGCCAAAGCACCCCACACTGCCGGCCACCACGCCGATCACCGGCTGGTACTGGCGCAGGTCGACGATGGCCGCCTGGATCTCGGCAATCGCGGCCAGCCCCAGATTGGCCTCCTGCAAGCGCACGCCACCGGTTTCCAGCAGCAGGATGGCGGCGGTAGGGGTGCCATTGCGGTTGTCTTCAGCGGCCAGCTCCAGTGCACCGGCCATTTTCGCGCCGCCGACCTCGCCCATGCTGCCGCCCTGGAACGCGCCTTCGATGGCGGCGATGACCACTGGCCGGCCTTGCACGGTGCCCTTGGCAATCACCACGCCGTCATCGGCCTGCGGCACCACGCCCTGCTGCACCAGCCAGGGCGAAATCAGGCGCTCGAAGGGGTCGATCAATTCACGAAAGCTGCCGGCATCGAGCAAGGCTTTGGCACGCTGGCGGGCCCCCAGTTCGATGAAGCTGTGTTGCGTGAGCAAACGGGCGGTGTCAGTCATGGCCGACCTCCTCGAAGCCTTGCTCCAGACGCAGGCGCACCACCCCCGGCGTGGCGCCGAAGTCATGGATGTCGATGTTCAGGGCCTGGGGCACCTGACCGTCGAACATGCGCTGGAACAGGTGCTGCCAGCGCGCACTGGCGCCGTTGACCGAGGTCACCACCCGGATCGACAGCTTGCCCGGCAGGCCCGGTTCCAGCAGTACTTCAAGGTCGCCGGAGCCGACACAGCCGACCAGCGCACGGCCGCGCGGCGGTTGCCCGGCCGGAAATTCGAATGACAGGGTTTCCATGGTCAGAGACTCCGTGAGGGATGGCCGAGCGCAGGCTCCAGGCCATCGATGAACAGGCAGGCCGCCAGCAGGTCGGCAGCGCCGCCGGCCGAGGCGTTCAGTTCGGTGAGTTGCCGGTCCAGCACGTGCAGCTCGCGCCGCCCGGCCAGGCTGGCGCTGCCACCGACATCCAGTACGCGCTGCGCGCCGTGCTGCATGGCGTGCAGGCCTTCGAGGCCGGCGCGGTGCAGCACGCAGGTGTCGGTCAGCGTGGTCATGATCGCCAGCAAGGCGTCCAGCCGGGCATTCTGCTCGCCACTGGCGGCGGCGCGGCTGCGCTGCAACTGCGGCAAGGCGTAGCCGGTAATGGCGGGAAAACCTTGCCGGGCCTGTTCCCGGGCGCCGGCCACGCCGTAGCGCCGGGTCACTTCAAGGCCATGGCTGGCGGCCGGTGCGGCGTGGCGGTCGTCGATCTGCGCCAGGCGCGCGGCACGCTGGCACAGGCCGGCCGGGGTCGCGTCGTCGGCGTCCAGCGCTGCGGCGGCGACCAGCAGGCCCAGCGCCCAGATCGCGCCACGATGGGTGTTGACCCCACCGGTGGTGCGCAGCATGTCGGCCTCGCCCTCGCGGCCCAGGCGGCCCAGGGTTTCGCGCAACGCCTGGCCGACGTCGCCGTGTTCGAGCGCCGCGGCGGCCATCTGCTGGAAGGTCGGCCACAGCGACAACGCCGAGGCCTGCATCAGGCCCAGGTGCATGTCGCGGTGCGCGCCGCTGCTGCGACGGTCGACCAGCGCCGGCTTGGGCGACAGTTCGGCTTCGTTGATCAGGGCCTCGACGGCCAGGTCGGCCAGGCGGTCGGCCAGCGACTGTTCGGGTAGATGACGCTTGAGGGCACTCATCACCAGCTCCTGAATTTGGCGGGCGGGTTGTACAGGCCACCGGACCACTCGACCAGGTCGGCGATGCTCTTGGCGGCCAGCAGTTCGCGACTGGCATCCAGGCGGCGGATGCCAAGGTCTTCGGGCAGGGCAATCAGGCCCTCGCGGCGCAGGCGGGCGGTTTCTTTCGGGTCATGCCGCAGGCCGATGGCGGTCACGCCGGCCACGGCAGCGATCATTGCGCGGCGCTCTTCCAGGCTGCGTGCCCGGTACAGGTAGGCAATGCCCTCTTCGGTGAGCAGGTGGGTGACATCGTCGCCGTAGACCATGATCGGCGCCAGCGGCATGCCGCTCTTTTTCGCCACTTCGATGGCATCGAGGGTGTCGACGAAGGTGGGTTTGCCGCCTTCCTGGAAGGTTTCGACCATCTGCACCACCAGCTTGCGGCCGCGCTCCAGGTAGGCCGCCGGGCCATCGCCGCTGGCGGTGCGCATGTCGAGCCAGGCCGGGGTGCTGTGACGCCGGCCACCGGGGTCGTGGCCCATGTTCGGGGCACCGCCGAAACCGGCCAGCCGGCCGCGGGTCACGGTGGACGAATGGCCGTCGCCGTCAACCTGCAAGGTGGCGCCGATAAACAGGTCCACCGCGTATTGCCCGGCCAGTTGGCACAGTTGGCGGTTGGAGCGCATCGAGCCGTCGCGACCAGTGAAGAACACATCGGGACGCGCAGCAATGTAGTTTTCCATGCCCAGCTCGGTGCCGAAGCAGTGCACGCTCTCGACCCAGCCGCTTTCGATGGCCGGAATCAGCGTCGGGTGCGGGTTGAGCGTCCAGTTGCGGCAGATCTTGCCCTTCAGGCCCAGCGACTCGCCGTAGGTGGGCAGGATCAGCTCAATGGCGGCGGTATTGAAACCGATGCCGTGGTTGAGCGACTGCACATTGTGTTTCTCGTAGATGCCACGGATGGCCATCATGGCCATCAGCACATGCACCGGCTTGATATGACGCGGGTCGCGGGTGAACAACGGCTCGATGTAGAACGGCTTGTCGGCCACCACCACGAAGTCGACCCACGAGGCCGGAATATCGACCCGGGGCAGCTCGCTGACGTCGTCGACCAACTGATTGACCTGGACGATGACAATGCCGTCGCTGAAGGCGGCCGGCTCGATCAGCGCCGGGGTGTCTTCGGTGCTGGGGCCGGTGTAGATATTGCCGGCGCGGTCGGCCATGAAACCTGCGGACAAGACCACATTGGGGATCAGGTCCACCACCAGCCGTGCATAGAGTTCGATGTAGGTGTGGATGGCGCCGATTTCCAGCAGTCCGTCTTCGAGCAACTGGCTGATGCGCAGGCTCTGGGTGCCGGCAAAGGAGAAATCGAGCTTGCGGGCGATGCCGCGCTCGAACAGATCAAGGTGCTCGGACCGCCCGACGCTGGGCATGATCATGTGCAGGTCGTGGACCTTGCCAGGGTCGACCTGAACCAGCGAGCGCGACAGAAAGTCGGCCTGCTTCTGGTTATTGCCCTCCAGCACCACCCGATCACCGGCGACCAGCAGCGCTTCGAGCGCGGCGACGATCTTGTCGGTGGGAATCACCACACCGTCGGCCAGCGGCCTGACCTGGTCCAGCCGCCGCTGCTTTTCGCTGCGGCGCCGCGACCAGCGCGCGTCGGGGTTGTTTGTCATTGTCATGGTCACTCCACGAGATTCGCTGTCGTGGATCACCTTAGAAGGTGGATGGCACGGCATCAATCAAGCTGGGCGCAGGATCATTACGGTCAGGGTAATGAACAAGGTACGTGATCCCATATGAAAGGGGGCTTCGCCCGCGATGACGGCGTCAGGGGCGACATCCAACGGGTGGGAGGCGGCTTGCCGGTGATGAGGCCAGCAAAGCCCATACACCTGCTGCGCCTGCCCCATAGCCATCGCCGGCAAGCCGCCTCCCACTGTCCGGTGCCAGGCCCGAATTCAGGGTCACATCGAACCTGTGGGAGGGGGCTCTGCCCGCGATGACGGCGTCAGGGGCGACATCCAACGGGTGGGAGGCGGCTTGCCGGCGATGAGGCCAGCAAGGCCCATACACCTGCTGCGCCTGTCCCATAGCCATCGCCGGCAAGCCGCCTCCCACAGTCCGGTGCCAGGCCCGAATTTGTGTGCACAGGATCGACAGGTGATTGCCTACAGGGCCAGGCCGGCTTCCAGCAGCCATTGCTCCAGCGCCGGCAGGTCGGGGATGCGGGCCTGGGTGTCGCCGACCTGCACGGCGGCCAGCTCCAGTCGGTCCAGCGGCACGTCGACGTAGCTGAGCTGGTTGTCGACCTTGCACGAACGTGGAATGTTCTGGATCAGCAAGGCCAGGTAACGCAGCTGCGGATGCCCGCCCAGGGCGTTGAGCACTACGATGCGTGCCCGGCCGCCGACCTTGGTGCGCCCGCCGCAGGCTGCTTCGAAGCTCAGCAGCGGCAGGCTCAGGTCGCGCCAGGCAATGTTGCCCAGGTACCAGGGTGGTGCGTCCAGGTCGGCGTGGCAATCCTGATAGTCGATCAGTTCGGCCACCGCGACATTGGGCAGCAGCAGGTAGCGGTCGCTCAACGGCAACAGCAGCCCGGTCAGGCTGGTCATCCGGGCCGACTGAAAGCTGGCATCAGACATGGCGTGCACTCCAGCGCTTGATGCTGTCGATCAGCACCGATTCCTGATAGGGCTTGCTCAGGTAGTCGTTGACCCCGATGGCCGTGGCCCGGTCACGGTGTTTATGCCCTGAGCGCGAGGTGATCATAATGATCGGCAGGTCCTTGAGCCGCTCGTCCTGGCGAATCCGGGTGGCGACTTCGAAGCCGTCCATGCGCGGCATTTCGATGTCCAGTAGCAGGATGTCGGGGGTGTAGTCTTCCAGCAGGGCCATGGCATCGACCCCATCCTTGGCGGTCACCACCTGCATACCATGGCGCTCCAGCAGCCGGCCGGTGACCTTGCGCACGGTCACCGAGTCATCCACCACCATCACCCGCAGGGCGCGCGGTCCGGTCTCGTGCAGCCAGCTGGCGGCGTCCCGGGCCAGGGCCTGGGGCGCACGGCCCTGCCAGGTGCGCACGTAGGCCGGCAGGTCGAGAATCAGCACCACCCGGCCGTCGCCCAGAATCGTCGCGCCGCTCAGGCCCTGGACCTGGGCAAACTGCGCGCCCAGGCTCTTGACCACGATTTCGCGCGAGCCGGCCAGGGCATCGACCTGCACCGCCACCCACTGGTCTTGCAAATGCACCAGCAACACCGGCAGGGGCTGGAACTGGTCGAACAGGCGTGGCTGGCCATTGCCAAGCAACTCGCCCAGGTAGCGCAGTTCATAGCTGCGCCCACCATAGCGGTAGCGCGACGGACGGGCCTGGTAGTGTTCCAGCAACTGGCTCGGCATGACCCGCACGATACCCTCGATGGTGTTGAGCGGCACCGCGTAAAGTTCCTCACCGCACTGCACCATCAGTGCCCGGTTGACCGACACCGAGAACGGCAGGCGGATACGAAAACGCGTGCCCAACCCGGCCACCGAGTCGATGGTCATCGAGCCGCCCAGTTGCTTGACCTCGGCATGCACCACGTCCATCCCCACGCCGCGCCCGGAAATCTGGGTAATGACCTCGGCGGTGGAAAACCCGGCCTCCAGGATGAACGGCAGCACTTCGTGGTCGGCCAGCACCGCGTCGGCGCGGATCAGCCCGCGCTTGATAGCCTTGCGGCGCACGGCCGCCAGGTCGACGCCGGGGCCGTCGTCACTCAATTCGATGATCAGGTCACCGCCTTCGTGCATCAGTGCCAGCTGGATGAGCCCTTGCGCAGGCTTGCCGGCGGCCAGGCGCCTTTCGGTGCTTTCCAGGCCGTGGTCCACGGCGTTGCGCAGCATGTGTTCCAGCGGCGCGACCATGCGCTCCAGCACGCTGCGGTCCAGTTCGCCGTCGGCATTGGCGACCTCGAACTGCACCTGTTTATCCAGTTCGCCGGCCACCTGGCGCACCACCCGGCGCAGGCGTGGCACCAGCCGCTCGAAGGGCACCATGCGCGTGCGCATCAGACCCTCTTGCAGTTCGGTATTGACCCGCGCCTGGCGGGTCAGCAGCGTGCCGGCATCACGGGCGCGCAGGTCCAGGGTTTCCTTGAGGTCCAGCAGGTCCGAGGCCGACTCGCTCAAGGCCCGTGACAACTGTTGCAGCTCTGAATGGCGGTCCATCTCCAGCGGGTCGAACTCTTCGTAGCCGCGCCGTTCGGCCGGCGCCTGCTCGCGCACCAACAGGCGCCCCTGGGTTTCGCTGTCCAGGCGGCGCAACTGGTCGCGCATGCGCGCCAGGGTGGTTTCGATTTCTGCCAGCGTTGCCTGCGTGTCGAAGATCTGTTGTTCGATGCGCCCACGAAAGATCGACGTCTCGCCCGCCAGGTTGACCAGTTGCTCCAGGTCCTCGGCGGCCACCTTGACCATTTCCGGACCGATGCGCTCGGCATCGGGATCGGCGACCACCGCGCTGGGCAGCGGCGTCACCGGGGCTGCAGGTTCTGCAACCTCCAGCTGGCGCAGGCTGTCGATCACCGCTGCGGCATCGGGCAACGGCTGGCCGGCGCGCACGGCGTCGAGCATGTCGGCCAGCCGGTCATGGCCGCGTTGCAGCACCTCCATCAGCACCGGCCCTGGCACCCGCACGCCACTGGCCACGGACTCGTACAGCGACTCGACTTCATGGGCCAGGTCGCTCAGTGGCTTGATTTCAAGCATGCGCGCGCCGCCCTTGAGGGTGTGCAGGTCGCGCAGCAGGTTCTCGACTTCAAGGGTGTTGTGCGGGTCGGCCTGCCAGCGGCTCAGGGCGGCGCTGGCACTGTCGAGGATGTCAAAGCCTTCTTCGAGGAAAATCTCCAGCAGCTCCGGATCGCGCTCGCCGGCCTCAGGCGTCTGGACCGGCGCGGTCGGTGGCGAATCGCTCAAGGGCATGCCCTGCCCCTGGCGCAGCGCTTCGAGCACCCCGATCAGCGCGGCCGGGTCATCCAGCGGTTGCTGCGTGCCAAGTTGTTCGAGCCACTGTTGCAACTGGTCGTGGCAGTCGAGCAACAGCCCGGCCAGGGCCGGTGAGTAACTGTAGCGCCGGTCGATCAAGCCTTCATACAGGGCTTCGAGTTCATGGCCCAGGTCACTGATCGCGGTGATGCCGGCCATGCGCGCGCCGCCCTTGAGCGTGTGCAGGTCGCGTTGCAGTGCCGACAGCGGCAGCGGGTTCTCCGGCTCGCTCAGCCAGCGGTGCAGGGCCTGGCCTGCGCTGTCGAGGATGTCGGCGGCCTCTTCGAGAAAGACCGTGATGATTTCATCGTCGTGCGCGGCTTCATCCTGCAGGGACCGGTCGGTCAGTTGCTCGATCACCGCCCCCAGTTCGGCGACCGGGCTGCCGTCGCGGGCCACCAGCCCCGTCGCGTCCGGTGCCAGGGCCTGGTCGAGCAGCGCGTACAGGGCCTGGACGCAGTCGGGGCGTGGGACGACGTCCTGGCCGGCGGCGATCTGATCGAGCATGTCGATCAGCGCCTCATGGGCATGGCCGGCCTCATCGAAGAAGCGTTCGCTGGCCGCCAGGCTGCTTTCTTCCACCGCGCCATACAGGTCCAGCAGCGCCTCGCACAGCTCATCGACCTGTGGCAGTTCGGCCAGGTGCGCGCTGTGCCCCAGGGTGGTGAGTTCATCGAGCAGTGCCGTCAGCTCCTGACGCGCGCCGGGGTGCTGGCGCCAGCGCTGCAACAGGCTTTCGGCGTCCAGCACGATGTCCATGCCTTCGGCGAGGAAGGTCGCGATCAGCTTGGGATTGTGCCGGACCGGCAGGCCGTCGGGGGCGTCTTGCAGGGCGGCGGCCAGGCGCTGTTCGAGCAGTGAGCGGGCCGTCTCGATCAACTGGGCGGCGCCCGGAATCGGCGCCAGCGGCTGGCTGTCCAACTGCTCCAGCCCTTGATAGAACAGCGGCTCGGCGGCGCGCAGCAGCTTGAGTTCGGGGGTTTCGATGGCGATCAGGTTGGCCTTGAGCTCGCGCACCAGCTCATCCAGGGGACTGGCCAGTTCCGCCATCGGCAACACGCCGGCCATGTAGGCGCTGCCCTTGAGGGTGTGCAGTGCGCGCAGCAGGTCGTCGCCGATGGCCGTCGAATCACGGCGGGCGGCGCTGTCGAGAAAGCGGTCGATGACGTGCAGGTGGCCCAGCGCTTCCTGGCGAAAGATGTCCAGCAATTGCGAATCCAGGTCGTGGGCCGGCTTGACCGTCGGTGCTGCCGGCGCGCTGGCACCGGCCAAGCGATGCGCCTGGGTGGCCAGGCGGTCGGCATCGTCGCGCTGGCGCTGGGCTGCGTTGGCAAAGTCGGCGATCAGCGACGGCAGCAAGGCCTGTACTTCGCTCAGCAACTGGCGCACTGGCTGGTCGGCCGGGACGCTGCCTTCAAGCACGCGGTTGAGCAGGTTTTCCACTGACCAGGCCAGCTCGCTGAGCACCAGGGCACGCACCATGCGGCCACTGCCCTTGAGCGAGTGGAAGGCGCGGCGCACTTCGCGCAGAGCCTGATGAGTGGCGGCGCCCGGCGTGGCCAGGGCCACCAGCCAGCGCGGCTGCGATTGCTGCAGGCCCGCGAGGATCTCGTTGGCTTCCTCGATAAACACCTGGCGCAACTCGTCGTCCACGGCAGGCTCGCCGGCCGGGGGCGGCAGCAGGCTGGCCGGCATGTCACGGCCCGGCGGGTTGATCGTCGCCAGCGGGCTGGCCAGCACCTGGGCCCGATTGCCGGCGGCCGGCACCGGTTCATCAAGGGCGTCGTCGTCAGGTGCTTCAGTGCCCGGGGCGGGCGGTGCATGGCCAAGCCGTGCCAGGCTGGACTGGGCCATGTCCAGAATCTGATCGCCCGCCGCCTCGTGATCTTCGTTCATCCGTTCCAGGTAATACTCGATCGCGCTGAGGGCCTCGGCCAGGCCATCCAGGGCACCTTCGCCCGGCCGCGTGGCGGCGCCGAGCAGGTCCTGGCGCACACAGTCGATGGCCGCCGCCAGCAGACCGGCGGCCCGGCCCAGCGGAATCATCGCCAGGGCACCGCGCACCTGCACCAGCAGCTCGCAAAGAGGTTCCAGGCGTTGCGGCGACCAGGTGTCCTCCAGGCTGTCGATCAGCACATCCTTGGCCTGTTGCAGCACCAGCCGTGCCTCACGCACCACCAGTTGGTGAATCTGGGTCAGGTCGGTGGTTGGCAGGCGGCTTTCTTCGCGGCGGGTCTCACCGACCGCGCCGATCATGCCGGCCAGGGTCGACTCGACGTACAGCAGCGCTCCGGCAACGTCCATCAGCGCGGCATCGTTGGGCTCGCGCTGCCCCTGGGCCATGCTCTGGACCACGCCGGTCTGGTCGATGATGACCTTGCGCGGCTGGCCGAACCCCAGCACCGCCAGGGTATCGGCAATCTGTCGCAAGGGTCCCAGCAAGGCATTGAGTTCACTGACATGCTGGCGGTCGCCGCGCACGAACACATCGAGCCGCTCTTTGGCGCGCACCAGCCCTGCGCACACCGCCAGGATCACCGAGCGCATGGCATCGCGGCCGGGACCGGCCATGCGCGCACGCTCCTGGTCGACCACTTCGCTGCCGGGCAGGGCATCGTCCAGCGCGTAGTCGTCCTTGAGCGCCAGCAGTCGCGGCGCCCGGCCATCGGACTTGGCGATGTAGAACAGCAGGCTCTTGAGCAGTTCTTCGGGCGCCGGCTGGTTGATGCCCTCGATGCCCTGCACCGTCAGGCGCTTGAGTTCGCGGTCCGCGTCGCGCAGCAGGCTGCGCAGGGCCGGGCTGTTGGTGAAGCGCGCCGGCGGCAGGCTTTCGACCAGCGCCGAGGTGATGCGCCACAAGGCGCCCAGCGGGGCGTCGGCACACAGGTGTTCCAGATGGCCGAACACCTCGGCCAGTTGCTGCAGATGGCTTTGCACGTCCTGTTCGCGCATCAACCCGGCCAGTGCGCTCTGCAGGTTCTGGCGCCATTGGCGCAACTGTCCGGGCAGCTCGGGGCTGTCGCGCAGGCTCAAGGTCTGGGCGTCCAGCGGGTCGATGTCATAGAACTGCGGGGCGAACAGCCGGGTTTCCGACAGCAGGCTTTCGCCACGGGCGCCGCGCAGGTCGTTGAGCAGCGGCAGGATCACCAGGGGCAGGTCGCGGCGCGCCGCATGGGTGCGCTCCAGGTAGAGCGGCAGTTGGGTCATGGCCTGGTTGAGCAGGTGCACGGTCTCGGCCTGGCTGCCCACCCGGCCTTCGCGCAGGGCCACGCCCAGCAGTTCGATTTCTTCGGCAAGCAGGGCGGCGCCGTAGAACTCGATCATCTGCAGGCTGCCCTGCACCTGGTGCACACCGTGGATGTATTCATCCAGGGCGGCCAGGTTGCCGGCAGCGGCGACGAACACCTCCAGCGCCTGGCGGGCCTGACTGAGGGTTTCGGCGATCTCACCCTTGACCCATTCGAGGGCCACGTAATCGTGACGATCAGGCATGGCGCGGGATGCTCTGGGGAACGTGCATGGTCATCATTGAGGCCCTAAGCGTGATCCCTGGAAGGCGGCAGGGTAAAGCCCGATACCGAGCGGCGCATTTCGCTGGCCATTTTTGCCAGGTTGCCAATGCTCTCGGCGGTCACCGATGTGCCCGAAGTGGTCTGCGAGGTGATCTGCTGGATCACGGTCATGGTCTGCGCAATCTGCCCGGCCGACACCGCCTGCTGCTGGGCGGCGACCGTGATGCTTTCGATCAGCTCGGCCAATACCCTGGAAACGCCTTCGATTTCTTCCAGCGCCACTCCGGCATCTTGCGCCAGGCGCGCACCACGCACCACTTCGCTGGTGGTCTGCTCCATGGAAATCACCGCTTCGTTGGTGTCGTTCTGAATGGCCCGCACCAGGGTTTCGATCTGTTTGGTGGCCGACGAGGAACGTTCGGCCAGGCGCTGCACTTCATCGGCGACCACAGCAAAGCCGCGCCCGGCATCACCGGCCATCGAGGCCTGGATCGCGGCGTTGAGGGCCAGAATGTTGGTCTGGTCGGAAATGTCGTCGATCAAACTGACGATGTCGCCGATTTCCTGGGAAGACTCGCCCAGGCGCTTGATGCGCTTGGAGGTGTCCTGGATCTGCTCGCGGATGTTGTCCATGCCGTCGATGGTGTTGTGCACCACTTCGTTGCCCTTGTTGGCAATGGCCACCGAACGGGCCGCCACCGCCGAGGACTCCGAGGCATTGGTCGACACCTGGTCGATCGACTGCGCCATGTCGTTGATCGCCGTGGAGGCGGCACTGATCTGCAACGCCTGGTGCTCCGAGGCCCGGGCCAGTTGCGAGGCGGTGGCCTGGGTATCCTGCACGGCGGCGGCGACCTGCTCGGCCGTGATGTTGATGGTCGCCACCAGCTCGCGCAGCTGGTCGATGGAATAGTTGATCGAGTCGGCAATGGCACCGGTGAAGTCTTCGGTCACCGAGGCCGCCACGGTCAGGTCGCCATTGGCCAGTTCTTCGATCTCGTTGAGCAGGCGCATGATCGCTGCCTGGTTGCGCTCGCTCTTTTGTGCCGTTTCATGCAACTGGCGGTTGGTCTCGCGCACCATCACCAGGCCAATGAGGATGATCGACATCAGCGCCAGCAAGCCGATGACATAGCCGCCGATGGAGTTGACCGTGCGCCGGCTGGCCAGGTGTTCGAGGCTGTTGGCCAGGGTCGATGCCTGGTCGAGCAGGGTTTGCGAGGTGGTGAAGATCTTGCTTGAGGCTTCGCGCACCTGGAACAGCTCGGGCGAGGTTTCGAGGATTTCGTCGACGGAGCCTGAGACAAACTCGAAGAGTTCGGCAATTTCGCTCAGCCGTGCCCGCGCATCGCGCTCTTCGACCTGGCTGATGTGCAGGTCGGCATTGCCTTCGAGCATGCCGCTGAGCACCCGGCCGAACTGGCTGGCGTCGCGGCCAAAGGCGTCGGCCGCCTGCACGGCGGTGTCGTCGCCGGCCAGCACCTTGTTGACCGAGCCCAAGATGCGCTCGCCCAGCAAGGCCTGGCGTTGGGCCAGGACCACCTGGCTGGCCGGGGCGTTGTTCTGCAACAGGATTTCGACAACCTTTTCGTATTCGGTCTGCAATTGCGGGATGGTTTCGGCCAGCGTGGCGGCCACCTGGTGCAGCGACAGCACGGTCTGCTCGTTGGCCAGGATCACATCAGTACTTTTGCGCAGCGCCTCCCAGTCGTTCTGCACCGCGCGCAGCTCGTCACGCACCCCTGAAGGCGCGGCCGGCAGCCCGGTGGCCGGGTCGCCCTTTTTCAGGTAGCCCCAGCGCAGGTCGAAATCGTTGCGCGCATCGGCCAGCAGCCTGAACGCCTGGGCCTTGCCTGCGGCGGCCTCGGTGGCGTTCTTGGCAATGCGTTGCGACAACACACGCAGCTCGCCGGCATGGCCGATGTACTGCTTTTCGTAGTTCGACTGCGTGTTGAGGTAAGCGAAATTGGCGAACAGCAAGATGATGAACACGATCAGCGCGACGAACAGCGTGATGATCTGTGCCCGGCTGCGCGCGCCGCCCTGCAATGTGCCGGTATCAACCATGGGTCAGGCCCCCGCCTGGACGTTTACCTGTAAAGCGGATTGACCGGATCAAAGCGCCACATCCATGAAGCCCCGGGACTGCGCCAGCGCCCGGGTGCTGAACACTCGCCAGGGTTGCTCGCGAATGAATTGCCCGCGGATGAACGGCGCCATCTGCGGTGTCGGTGCCACCTCGGCGCCGCGCTCCAGGCTGGCCGGGTCGAAATGCTGCATGCCCAGTACTTCATCGACCAGCAGGCCGGCGAACACCTCCGGCTGTTCGACCACCAGCACCTGGCGCGGCTTGCGTAGCGGCGAGCAGGCATGGCCGAAGTAGCTGCACAGGTCGATCACCGGCAGCAGGCGCCCGCGCAGGTTGGCAATGCCCAGCACCCACGGTTTGACCCGGGGCATCGCGGTGCAGCGTGGTTCGTTGAGAATTTCGGCGATTTCGCCCATCGGCGTGACGAACAGGTGTTCACCCAGGCGAAAGCCGATGCCGCTCCAGTCCTGCTCGCGCGCCGGTTGCGCCGGCAGGCCGGCGGCCAGCGACCGGCAGCGCTGGTCGATGGCGAACAGCAACTCGAACGCCGTGCGCGAACCCTTCATGGACGGTGGCGTGGACATAGGGCCCTCAGCGGGACAGCACGGCGTTCAGGATCCTGATCAGGGTGTCTTCGTCCACCGGCTTGGTCAGGTAGTCCCGGGCGCCCTGGCGCTTGGCCCAGACCTTGTCGGTTTCCTGGTCCTTGGTGGTCACCACGATCACCGGAATGGGGCTGGTGTCAGGGTCCTTGGTCAACTGGCGCGTGGCCTGGAAACCGTTGAGGCCCGGCATGACGATGTCCATCAGCACCGCATCGGGCTTTTCCTGGCGGGCCAGGGCGACGCCGTCGGCGCCATTGACGGCCTGCAGCACCTGGTGGCCGTGCTTTTCCAGGATGCTGGTGAGTTTGTACATTTCGGTCGGCGAATCGTCGACGATCAGTATTCGAGCCATGGTGTTCCCCAAAAGATGGCAAGCCGGCAGCCTCTGCCACCGGCCTCACGATTCATGTTGTTCAACACCCAGAAAGCCCGGTACATGGACCCTGATGGCATTGAGCAGTTCTTCCTGACTGAAAGGTTTGGTCAAAAACTGATCGGAGCCGACGATGCGGCCCTTGGCCTTGTCGAACAGGCCATCCTTGGACGACAGCATGATCACCGGCGTGGCCTTGAAGGCTCGGTTGTTCTTGATCAAGGCACAGGTCTGGTAGCCGTCCAGGCGCGGCATCATGATGTCGACGAAGATGATGCGCGGATGATGGTCGACGATCTTGGCCAGCGCCTCGAAACCGTCAATCGCCGTGATGACCTCACAGCCGGCGCTCTTGAGGATGGTTTCGGCGGTACGGCGAATGGTCCGCGAATCATCGATCACCATGACCTTCAATGCTGTGGCGTGCTGTGACATGTTGGGCTGTTCCGTCGCCGCGGCGAATGTTGGCGGTGGCCTGCATGATCCCGCAGGCGGGCTTTGTCAGGCTGCTGCCAGGCAGGCAGTGGATGCCGTGACTTTTTAGCACACTCTCCAGACGCAATCCATCAAGCACGCAGGCCGGCGGCGCTGGCCTCTTGACCGAGGGGCACGGCGCAAGCCACCCTGACGGTTTTTCGGCCATCGGCCACAACGTACAGAGGATATTGCCCATGAGTGTTCGCCTAGGGATTGTCATGGATCCGATCGAGCGCATCTCCTATAAGAAGGACAGCTCGCTGGCCATGCTCCTGGCTGCACAGGAACGCGGCTGGTCGCTGTTCTACATGGAGCAGCAGGACCTGTACCTGGACGCCGGCAAGGCCCGCGCCCGCATGAAGCCGCTGACCGTATTCGCCGACCCGGCCAGATGGTTCGAACTGGGCGAGGAAGCCGACACGGGCCTGGCCGACCTGGACGTGATCCTGATGCGCAAGGACCCGCCGTTCGACATGGAATTCGTCTACGCCACCTACCTGCTCGAGCAGGCCGAGCGCGACGGCGTGCTGGTGGTCAACAAGCCGCAGAGCCTGCGCGACTGCAATGAAAAGCTGTTCGCCACGCAATTCCCGCAATGCACCCCGCCGACGCTGGTCAGCCGCCGCGCAGACATCCTGCGCGCGTTCACCGAACAACAGGGCGACACCATCCTCAAGCCGCTGGACGGCATGGGCGGCACCTCGATCTTCCGTCACCGTGCGGGCGACCCGAACCTGTCAGTGATTCTGGAGACCCTGACCCTGAACGGCACTCAGCAGATCATGGCCCAGGGTTACCTGCCGGCGATCAAGGACGGCGACAAGCGCATCCTGGTGATCGACGGCGAGCCGGTGCCGTATTGCCTGGCACGCATCCCGGCCGCCGGCGAAACCCGTGGCAACCTGGCCGCCGGCGGCCGTGGCGAAGCCCGCCCGCTGACCGAGCGCGACCGCTGGATCGTGGCCCAGGTCGCCCCGACCCTGCGCGAAAAAGGCCTGCTGTTCGTCGGCCTGGACGTGATCGGCGAGCACCTGACCGAAATCAACGTCACCAGCCCGACCTGCATCCGCGAGATCGACAATGCCTTCGGTACCCGGATCGGCAGCCTGCTGATGGATGCGATCGAGAAGAAGCTTCAGGCGCGGTAAGGCATAAGCGCCAAGCCATAAGCTGCAAGCAGAGCGGTCCGGCTGTGGCTTGCAGCTTGTTGCGTGCCGCTCATGGCGTGTAGCTTTCACTGCGTTATCATGTGCGACCTGCAACACGTACCTGACCTACAGGCTCCAATGATGCCCAATCGCCCATGACAGCAATGGCCCACAACCCGCTCCTGATCGAACCGCCGCGCGGCGGCGTGCGTTCGCGCGATCGGCTGGGCTTTACCCTGCTGATCGCCGCCCTGATCCACCTGGCCGTGATCCTCGGGGTGGGGTTTACCTATGTAAAGCCCGAGCAGATATCCCGGACCCTGGAAATCACCCTGGCCACGTTCAAAAGCGAAAAAGCACCCGAGCAAGCCGATTTCCTGGCCCAGGACAATCAGCAGGGCAGCGGCACACTGGATGCGGCCAAGACGCTCAAGACCACCGAACTGGCGCCCTTCCAGGACACCGAGATCAACAAGGTCACCCCGCCGCCGGCCAGCAAGGCGGTGCAGAAACAGGAAGCCCCCAAGGCCGCCGTGGCAACCGTGGCGCCGGCCAGGGAAAAGACCATCACGCGTCGCGAAGAGGTCAAGCCTGATCCCAAGCCGCGGGAAGCCCCGACGTTCGACAGTGCGCAGTTGAGCAATGAAATTGCCAGCCTCGAAGCCGAGCTGTCGAACGAACAGCAGCGGTATGCCAAGCGGCCCAAGATCCACCGCCTCAATGCGGCCTCGACCATGCGCGACAAAGGCGCCTGGTACAAGGACGACTGGCGCAAGAAAGTCGAGCGGGTCGGCAACCTCAACTACCCCGAGGAGGCACGGCGCCAGCAGATCTACGGCAGCCTGCGCCTGCTGGTGTCGATCAATCGTGACGGTTCGCTGTACGAAGTGCTGGTGCTGGAATCCTCCGGTCAGCCGTTGCTGGACCAGGCGGCCCAGCGCATCGTGCGCCTGGCCGCGCCTTTTGCGCCGTTCAGCGGCGACCTGGCCGACATTGACCGCCTGGAGATCATCCGCACCTGGAAATTTGCCCGCGGCGACAAGCTGTCCAGCAATTAAGCCCCCCGCCCGAGCGGCGATCCGTCGGGCGGCGATCCGCGTTGGCCGGGAATGGCAGCACCACGCAATTGAGGTTCGGGCGCGCGCGCTGCCATAAGTGGCAGTTGTCAGCGCCCGCCGGCAGCGCCACACTAGGCGCCATGAAAAACGTCACTGCGAGTTACCTCAAGCATCAATTCCTGATTGCCATGCCGCACATGGACGATCCGCATTTTGCCCAGACCCTGACCTACATCGTCGAGCACAATGCCGAAGGCGCCATGGGGCTGGTCATCAACCGTGCCCAGGACCTGACCCTGGCCGACGTGCTGGAGCAATTGCGCCCCGAAGAGTTGCCGCCGGTGCGCTGCCAGCAGATCCGTATTCATTCCGGCGGCCCGGTGCAGACTGATCGCGGCTTTGTGCTGCACCCCAGCGGGCCGGTCTTCCAGGCCACCGTCGACCTGGGCGGCGTCTCGCTGTCGACCTCGCTTGACGTGTTGTTCGCCATTGCCGACGGCACCGGCCCGGCCCAGAGCCTGATCACCCTGGGCTATGCCGGCTGGGATGCCGGCCAGCTGGAGGCCGAAATGGCCGCCAATGCCTGGCTGACCTGCCCGTTCGACCCCGCCATCCTGTTCGAGACCGACAGTGAACAGCGCCTCAACGCTGCCGCTGCCCGCCTGGGCGTGAACCTGAGCCTGCTGTCGACCCAGGCAGGGCACGCCTGATGGCGGCCTTGCGCCTGATCCTGGGCTTCGACTACGGCACCCGGCAAATCGGTGTCTCGGTGGGCCAGGCCATTACCGGCCAGGCGCGTGAGCTGTGCACCCTCAAGGCCCAGAACGGTGTGCCCAACTGGGACCAGATGCAGGCCCTGTTCAAGGAGTGGAAGCCCGACGCTGTCGTGGTCGGCCTGCCCCTGAACATGGACGGCACCCCCAGCGACATGAGCGCCCGCGCCGAGAAGTTCTCGCGCCAGCTCAACGGCCGCTTCAATGTGCCCGCCTACACCCATGATGAACGCCTGACCACCTTCGAGGCCAAGGGCGAGCGCATGGCCCGCGGCGGCCAGCGTGGCAGTTACCGCGACAACCCGGTGGATGCGATTGCGGCCGCCCTGCTGCTGCAAGGCTGGCTGGATGCCAACCCGCAGCTGCTCAATGTGTGACCTTTTGCCCCCGCAACGCTTCGAATCCCACGTTTGCGCTTGAGTGCGCCCGGCTGCGGGCGCACGACAAGCTTCTGAAGGAGCCAGCATGAGTTTGCCCAACCCCGCCGATCTGATCCGTCAGATGGCCACCGACCTGACCACCTACCTGGACCGTCGCGGTATCAGCGAGCCACGCCTGATCGGCATTCGCACCGGGGGCGTGTGGGTCGCTCAGGCGCTGCTCGAGGCCCTGGACCATTCGGGCCCGCTGGGCACGCTGGACGTGTCGTTCTACCGCGATGACTTCAGCCAGAACGGCCTGCATCCCCAGGTACGGCCCTCGGAGCTGCCGTTCGAAATCGAAGGTCAGCACCTGGTGCTGATCGACGATGTGCTGATGAGCGGGCGCACGGTGCGCGCCGCCCTCAATGAACTGTTCGATTACGGGCGCCCGGCCAGTGTCACGCTGGTGTGCCTGCTGGACCTGAACGCCGGCGAATTGCCGATCCGCCCCGATGTAGTGGGCGCGACCCTGGCCCTGGCCGCCCATGAACGGGTCAAGCTCAGTGGCCCGCAGCCGCTGGCGCTCGACATCCAGGATCTTTCCACTGCCTCAGCCCTTTAAGAGTCCATTGCGATGACGCCTCTCGACGCCAAGCGACCGCTGCAGCTCAACCATCAGGGCCAGCTGCGCCATTTCCTGTCACTGGACGGCCTGCCCCGCGAGCTGCTCACAGAAATCCTCGACACCGCTGACTCGTTTCTGGAAGTCGGCGCCCGGGCGGTGAAAAAAGTCCCGCTGTTGCGTGGCAAGACGGTCTGCAACGTGTTTTTCGAGAACTCGACGCGCACCCGCACCACCTTCGAACTGGCCGCCCAGCGACTGTCGGCCGACGTGATCACCCTGAACGTGTCGACCTCCTCGACCAGCAAGGGCGAGACCCTGTTCGACACCTTGCGTAACCTTGAAGCCATGGCTGCCGACATGTTCGTGGTGCGCCATGCCGATTCCGGCGCGGCGCACTTCATTGCCGAGCACGTATGCCCCGACGTGGCGATCATCAATGGCGGCGACGGCCGGCACGCGCACCCGACCCAGGGCATGCTCGACATGCTGACCATCCGCCGGCACAAGGGTGGCTTCGAGAACCTTTCGGTGGCCATCGTCGGCGATATCCTGCATTCGCGCGTGGCGCGCTCCAACATGCTGGCGCTCAAGGCGCTGGGCTGCCCGGACATCCGCGTGATCGGGCCCAAGACCCTGATGCCGGTGGGCATCGAGCAATACGGTGTGAAGGTCTACACCGACCTGGCCGAGGGCCTCAAGGACGTCGATGTGGTGATCATGCTGCGCCTGCAACGCGAACGCATGCAGGGCGGGCTGCTGCCCAGCGAAGGCGAGTTCTACCGCCTGTTCGGCCTGACCACGGCCCGTCTGGCGGGCGCAAAACCGGATGCCATTGTCATGCACCCAGGCCCCATCAACCGCGGGGTGGAGATCGAATCGGCAGTGGCCGACGGCCCCCGCTCGGTGATTCTCAACCAGGTGACCTACGGCATTGCCGTGCGCATGGCCGTGTTGTCCATGGCCATGAGCGGTCAGACCGCACAACGTCAATTCGAGCAGGAGAACGCCCTGTGAAGCTCAGCATTCTCGGCGCTCGCGTCATCGACCCGCGCAGCGGGCTGGACCAGGTCACCGACCTGCACATAGAAGCCGGCAGGATCCTGGCCGTGGGCGCGGCGCCCGCAGGCTTTGCCCCGGCGCAAAGCATCGACGCCACAGGGCTTGTGGCCGCACCGGGCCTGGTGGACCTGAATGTGTCGCTGCGCGAGCCCGGCTACAGCCGCAAGGGCAGCATCGCCAGCGAAACCCGTGCCGCCACCGCCGGCGGCGTGACCAGCCTGTGCTGCCCACCCAAGACCCGGCCGGTGCTGGACACCTCGGCGGTGGCCGAGCTGATTCTGGACCGCGCCCGTGAGGCCGGCTTCAGCAAGGTCTACCCGATCGGCGCCCTGAGCAAGGGCCTGGAAGGCGAGCAACTGGCCGAACTGGTCGCCCTGCGCGACGCCGGCTGCGTGGCGTTCGGCAACGGTTTGCAAACCTTTGCCAACACCCGGACCCTGTGCCGGGCGCTGGAATATGCCGCCACCTTCGACCTGACCGTGATTTTCAATTCGCAGGACCATGACCTGGCCGCCGGCGGCCTGGCCCATGAAGGCCCGACCGCCAGTTTCCTGGGGCTGGTGGGCATTCCGGAAACCGCCGAGACCGTGGCCCTGGCCCGCGACCTGCTGCTGGTCGAGCAAAGCGGCGTGCGTGCCCACTTCAGCCAGCTGACCTGCGCCCGTGGCGCGGCGATGATCGCCGACGCCCAGGCCCGCGGCCTGCCGGTGACCGCCGATGTGGCGCTGTACCAGTTGATCCTGACCGATGAGGCGCTGATCGACTTCTCCAGCCTCTACCATGTGCAGCCGCCGCTGCGCACCCGCGCCGACCGTGACGGCCTGCGCGAAGCGGTGAAGTCCGGGGTGATCCAGGCCATTTCCAGCCACCACCAGCCGCACGAGCGCGACGCCAAGCTGGCGCCGTTCGGTGCGACCGAGCCGGGCATCAGCAGTGTGGAATTGCTGCTGCCACTGGCCATGACCCTGGTGGAGGACGGCCTGCTCGACCTGCCGACCCTGCTTGACCGCCTGAGCGCAGGTCCGGCGGCGGCATTGCGCCTGCCGGCCGGGCAGTTGCAGCAAGGACTGGCAGCCGACCTGGTGCTGTTCGACCCGAACGCCAGCACCCTGGCCGGCCAGGCCTGGCTGTCACGCGGCGAAAACTGCCCGTTCCTGGGCCACTGCCTGCCGGGTGCGGTGCGTTACACGCTGGTGGACGGGCGCATCAGCTACAGCGCCTGACAAGCGCTCCCCAAGCTCAACAGCGCTCCGTCCGGCTGCGGTTCAGCGGTGCAGCTGGGCGTTCTTGATCGAGATCTGGGTGTTCATGGTCCAGAAGTCATACAGCACACCCACGCCAAACAGGCCGACGGTGAAAAAGTAGATGATCGCGGTGACCCATTTACCCTGGTACAGGCGGTGGGCGCCGAAGATGCCCAGGAAGGTCAGCAGAATCCACGCCAGGTTGTAGTCGGTCGGGCCCGGAGTGAAACGCAAGTCCGCCTCGCGGTCCATCGACGGAATCAGGAACAGGTCGATCAGCCAGCCAATGCCGAACAGGCCCAGGGTGAAGAACCAGATCGTGCCTGTTACCGGCTTGCCAAAGTAGAAGCGGTGCGCGCCCAGGAAGCCGAAAATCCACAGCAGGTAACCCAGGACCTTGCTGTGCGTATTGGAGGTATAGCCGTTCATAAACTGCCTCTTCGCATTGATAGAAAAAAATTCGTGTAAGTTTTGTGACTTTTTATCGGTCATCCGACGTATGGCGGATGCCCTTTATCGATTCCGCAAGGCCTTGTAACACAAGGGATTGCTACACAATACAAGACAATCCATAACAATAATTGCAACGATTGAGGGGTAAAAGTGTCCCGGGGTGGGGTCGGCTTTGGGCGCAAGGTGTTATAGAGTTGCGCGCTGATCTTTAAGAGCCCTGCCGAATGCGTCCTTTTTTCAAGACATGGCTGACTGTTTGTCTCCTTATGCCATTGGCCGCCCACGCCACCAATCGTGAGCAAACCCTGCCTGCCGGCTTCTCCGGCTATACCGCCAAGAGCCCTGCCTCGGCCTCGCGCGAAACCACCCGCACCGAGACCGTCAGCGTGCCCCGCGCCCGCAAGGCGAGCCCTGCCCAAGGCCCTGTAACGGCCAACAATTCGCGCAAATCCGTGGTGTCGCCTGCCGTGGCCGGTGCCAGCAAACAGGGCAACGCTGTCGTCAAGCGTGCCCTGGAAGCGGTCGGCACGCCCTATCGCTGGGGCGGCAACACCCCGGGCAAAGGCCTCGATTGCAGCGGCCTGGTCAAGTACGCCTTTACCGACGTGACCAATGTCGACCTGCCACGCAGCTCGCGCGACATGGCCGAAGGTCATGGCCAGGCCGTGGACCGCAAGGACCTGAAACCTGGCGACCTGTTGTTCTTCAACATCAAGAGCCGCCGCATCAACCACGTGGCCATCTACCTGGGTAACGATCGCTTCGTCCACGCGCCCCGCCGCGGCAAGGCCGTGACCGTCGACACCCTGAAAAAACCGTACTGGAACAAGAGCTACAAGGTTGCCAAGCGCGTACTGCCCAAGCAGAAGCCGGCGCTGAATATTGCCAGGAACTGAGTCAGGCGCCTGCGCTCGATGCTACTGCTGTACCAACGCGCGACTGCTGTCGGTACCAACGCACGATGCCGCCCTGTAGGAGCGCGCTTGCCCGCGACCGGCTGCGTTAGCAGTCGTAAATTTTCAGCGTTTCATAAATTTTTCAGTTATTCGCTGCAGACTTTCAGCGTTTCCAAGAATTTGCGAGCGCTGCGCACTCGGTCGCGGTGGTCCGGCATTCCGGCAAGCGCGCTCCTACAAGACAGCTTGGGCGCCGGGGTTTAGAAGTTATCCGGCAGCTTGGCTTTTTCCCGGGCGCTTTCGCGGCTGATCAGGCCGCGCTTGAGCAGATCGGCCAGGCACATGTCCAGGGTCTGCATGCCCATCGCCCCACCGGTCTGAATCGACGAATACATCTGCGCCACCTTGTCCTCGCGGATCAGGTTACGGATCGCCGGTGTCCCCATCATGATTTCATGCGCGGCCACCCGCCCACCGCCGACCTTCTTCAGCAGCGCCTGGGAAATCACGGCATGCAGGGATTCGGAGAGCATCGAGCGGATCATGGACTTTTCAGCCGCCGGAAACACGTCCACCACCCGGTCGATGGTCTTGGCCGCCGAGGTGGTGTGCAAGGTGCCGAACACCAGGTGCCCGGTTTCGGCGGCGGTCAGCGCCAGGCGGATGGTTTCCAGGTCGCGCATCTCGCCCACCAGGATCACGTCCGGGTCTTCGCGCAGGGCCGACCGCAACGCCTCGGAAAAACCCAGCGTATCGCGGTGCACTTCACGCTGGTTGACCAGGCACTTCTTGGATTCGTGGACGAATTCGATCGGGTCCTCGATGGTCAGGATGTGGTGGTGCTTGTTGCTGTTGAGGTAATCGACCATCGCGGCCAGGGTCGTCGACTTGCCCGAGCCGGTGGGCCCGGTAACCAGCACCAGTCCGCGCGGCACATCGGTGATGCGTCGAAACACTTCGCCCATCCCCAGGTCTTCCAGGCTCAGGATCCTTGACGGAATGGTCCGGAACACCGCGCCGGCGCCGCGATTCTGGTTGAACGCATTGACCCTAAAGCGCGCCACGCCGGGCACCTCGAACGAAAAGTCGGTTTCCAGGCGCTCCTCGAAGTCCTGGCGCTGCTTGTCGTTCATGATGTCGTAGATCAACGCCTTGACCTGCTTGGCATCCAGTGCCGGCAGGTTGATGCGCCTGACGTCGCCATCGACGCGGATCATCGGCGGCAGCCCTGCAGAGAGGTGCAAGTCGGAAGCGCCTTGTTTGGCACTGAAGGCCAGCAGCTCGGTAATATCCATACAGCTCCTCAATCACATAGAATGCCGCAGACCTCAGACCTGCTGGCACGAATCAATGTCCACGATAGCGGCGAATATATCAACGCTCGAACACCGAATCGGCGACGCCGCCCAGGCCGCCCGACGCGACCCCGCGAGCATCGGCCTGCTGGCTGTAAGCAAAACCAAGCCGGCGGCCGACCTGCGTGAAGCCTTCGACGCCGGCCTGCATCACTTCGGCGAGAACTACCTGCAGGAAGCGCTGGATAAACAACAACAATTGTCCGACCTGCCCTTGTGCTGGCATTTCATCGGCCCCATTCAGTCGAACAAGACCCGTGCCATTGCCGAGCACTTCGACTGGGTACATTCCGTGGACCGCCTGAAAATCGCCCAACGCCTGTCCGAACAACGCCCCACGCATCTGGAGCCGCTGAATATCTGCATCCAGGTCAACGTCAGCGGCGAGGCCAGCAAATCGGGCTGCAGCGCCGAAGACCTGCCCGCCCTGGCCGCCGCCATTGCGCAGCTGCCGCACCTGACTCTGCGCGGCCTGATGGCGATCCCGGAGCCTACGGACGATGTGGCCGCGCAGCGCGCTGCCTTTGCGCAGGTAAGGACACTGCAAGAACAACTTCCCCACGCGCTGGACACCTTGTCGATGGGCATGAGCCACGACCTGGAGGCCGCCATTGCCGAAGGCGCCACCTGGGTGCGCGTCGGCACGGCCCTGTTTGGCGCCCGCAACTACGGCCAATCCTGATCTCTGACTCAAGGAAACTGTTCATGAGCACCACTCGCATTGCCTTTATCGGCGCCGGCAACATGGCCGCCAGCCTGATCGGCGGCCTGCGCGCCCAGGGCGTCGACGCCGCCGACATCCGCGCCAGCGACCCGGGCGCCGACACCCGGGCGCGCATCAGTGCCGAGCATGGCATCACCGTGATGGCCGACAACGCCGAGGCCATCGAGGGCGCCGACGTGATCCTGCTGGCGGTCAAGCCGCAGATGATGAAAAACGTCTGCCAGGCCCTGAGCCCCAGCCTCAAGCCCGGGCAACTGATCGTCTCGGTCGCTGCCGGCATCACCTGCGCCAGCCTCAATCAGTGGCTGGGCGAGCAGCAGCCGGTGGTGCGCTGCATGCCCAACACCCCGGCGCTGCTGCGCAAGGGCGTCAGTGGCCTGTACGCCACCGACAAGGTCACCGACACCCAGCGCCAGCAGGCCGAGCAGTTACTGTCGGCCGTTGGCATCGCCCTGTGGCTTGAACAGGAACAGCAGCTCGATGCCGTGACCGCCGTGTCCGGCAGCGGGCCGGCGTATTTCTTCCTGCTGATCGAGGCGATGACCGCCGCCGGCGTCAAGCTGGGCCTGCCTGAACACGTGGCGCGCCAGCTCACCGAACAGACCGCCCTGGGCGCGGCGCTGATGAGCACCGGCAGCGACGTGGATGCCGCCGAACTGCGTCGCCGCGTGACCTCGCCGGCAGGCACCACGGAAGCGGCCATCAAGGCCTTCCAGGCAGGTGGTTTCGAGCGTCTGGTCGAGACAGCCCTTACCGCCGCTGCCCATCGTTCAGCCGAACTGGCCGAGCAACTGGGTCAATAACATTCGATTACCGGGAGCAGATAGATGACCGAGTTGACCAACGCTGCAAGTTTCATCGTCACCACCCTGGGCAGCCTGTACCTGCTGATTGTCATGCTGCGCTTCGTGTTGCAACTGGTGCGGGCCGATTTCTACAACCCGATGAGCCAGTTCATCGTCAAGGCCACCCAGCCGCTGCTGCGCCCGATGCGCCGGGCCATTCCCAGCCTGTTCGGCCTGGACATGTCTTCGCTGGTGCTGGGCATCATCGTGCAGATGCTGGTCATGGCCGCGGTATTGATGCTGGAAGTCGGCACCATCGACCCTTATCGCATCGGCATTCTGGGCGCCGTGCTGCACCTGCTGGTATGGGCCCTGATCGGCGTCACCGTGCTGCTGCTGAACATCTTTTTCTGGGCCCTGCTCATCAGCGTGATCCTGTCGTGGGTCGCCCCGGCCAGCCACAACCCGGCGGCGCAACTGGTCAACCAGATCTGCGAGCCGCTGCTGGCACCGCTGCGCCAGCGCCTGCCCAACCTGGGCGGCCTGGACCTGTCGCCGATTGTCGCCTTCATGGCGATCAAGCTGATCGAGATGACCGTCATCGTCTGGCTGATCAAGATGTCCGCCATGCCTACGGTGCTGCGCCTGCTGATCTGAATGCTTGGTAGGAGCGCGCTTGCCCGCGACCGAGTGCGCTAGCGCTCGTAAAATTGGTGAGGCACTACAAATTTCCGATCTGGAATCTGTGAAACGCCACAATTTTACGACTGCTACGCACTCGGTCGCGGGCAAGCGCGCTCCTACAGGTGTGAATTTCGTAGTCAATAAAATCAACAAGTTATTTCATGTTTGATGAGAGCGCGCTTGCCGGAATGCCGGACCACCGCGACCGGCTGCGTTAGCAGTCGTAAAATTGTGGCGTTTTCGAGATTTTACGAGCGCTACGCACTCGGTCGCGGGCAAGCGCGCTCCTACGGGCGCGTTGTCAGGGCTCACGCCGCTGTTGATTGGTTGCCGCTGCCCCCTCGGGTCTTTAGACTTACGCCTCTTTCAAGCGAGAGCAGGGTCGATGCCCACGGTCTTTCCCCCCGATTGTGTTGGTCTGGTCACGCCGCAGCTGGCGCATTTCAGCGAGCCTCTGGCGCTGGCCTGTGGCCGCACTCTGCCCGCCTATGACCTGATCTACGAAACCTACGGCCAGTTGAATGCCCAGCGCAGCAACGCCGTGCTGATCTGCCACGCCCTGTCGGGCCATCACCATGCGGCCGGCTACCACAGCACCGAAGAGCGCAAGCCGGGCTGGTGGGACAGTTGCATCGGCCCCGGCAAGCCGATCGACACCCACCGTTTCTTCGTCGTCAGCCTCAATAACCTGGGTGGCTGCAACGGCTCGACCGGCCCCAGCAGCATCGACCCGCAGACCGGCGAGCCCTATGGCGCCAACTTCCCGGTGGTCACCGTCGAAGACTGGGTGCACAGCCAGGCGCGGCTGGCCGACTTGCTGGGTATCGAACAATGGGCGGCGGTGGTCGGTGGCAGCCTGGGCGGCATGCAGGCGCTGCAATGGACCATCACCTTTCCCGACAGGGTGCGTCATTGCCTGGCCATTGCCTCTGCACCCAAGCTGTCGGCGCAGAACATCGCCTTCAACGAAGTCGCACGCCAGGCCATCCTCACCGACCCGGAATTCCACGAAGGTGCCTTCCAGGCCCGCGGCGTGATTCCCAAGCGCGGCCTGATGCTGGCGCGCATGGTCGGGCACATCACCTACCTGTCCGACGACTCGATGGGCGAGAAATTCGGCCGAGGCCTGAAGAACGAAAAGCTCAACTACGACTTTCATAACGTCGAATTTCAGGTCGAGAGCTACCTGCGCTACCAGGGTGAAGAGTTTTCCGGGCGCTTCGACGCCAACACTTACCTGTTGATGACCAAGGCGCTGGACTATTTCGACCCGGCAGCGGCCTTCAACGATGACCTGGCGAAAACCTTCGCCTCGGCCAGCGCGAAATTCTGCGTGATGTCCTTCACCACCGACTGGCGCTTCTCGCCGGCGCGCTCGCGCGAGCTGGTGGACGCTCTGATGGCGGCGCGCAAGGATGTCAGTTACCTGGAAATCGAAGCCCCCCAGGGCCACGACGCCTTCCTGATCCCGAACCCGCGCTATGTGCAGGCTTTCGGCAACTACATGAATCGTATTGCGCTGTGAGGACCTCATGAGAGCCGATCTGGAGATCATCCAGGAGTGGATTCCCGCCGGCAGCCGCGTGCTCGACCTGGGCTGCGGCGACGGCGAACTGCTGGCCTGGCTGCGCGACCACAAGCAGGTCACCGGCTACGGGCTGGAGAAAGACCCCGACAACATCGCCCAGTGCGTGCTCAAGGGCGTCAACGTCATCGAGCAGGACCTGGACAAGGGTCTGGGCAACTTCGCCAGCAACAGCTTCGATGTGGTGGTCATGACCCAGGCCCTGCAGGCAGTGCATTACCCCGACCGCATCCTCGACGAAATGCTGCGCGTGGGTCGTCAATGCATCATCACCTTCCCCAACTTCGGCCACTGGCGCTGCCGCTGGTACCTGGCCAGCAAGGGGCGCATGCCAGTCTCGGACTTCATGCCCTACACCTGGTACAACACGCCGAACATCCACTTCTGCACCTTCGAAGACTTCGAGGCCCTGTGCCGCGAGCGCGAGGCGCGGGTGCTGGACCGCATGGCGGTCGACAATCAGCACCGGCACGGCTGGGCCAGCAAGCTGTGGCCTAACCTGTTGGGTGAGATCGGCATCTACCGGGTGCGCAGCCCGGGCCTGAGCGAGCACCAGCTCGCGGTCTGACGTGCAGCCCACCCCCACAGACTTTGCGGACGTACAGATGAACATCACTCAATTGGTACTGGCCAGCCATAACGGCGGCAAGCTCAAGGAACTGCAGGCCATGCTCGGCGACCGCGTGCAGTTGCGCTCGATCGGCGAGTTCAGCACGGTGGAGCCTGAAGAAACCGGCCTGTCGTTCGTCGAGAACGCCATTCTCAAGGCCCGCAACGCGGCACGTATTTCCGGGCTGCCGGCGCTGGCCGATGATTCGGGGCTGGCGGTGGACTTCCTGGGCGGTGCACCGGGCATCTACTCGGCGCGTTACGCAGACGGCCAGGGCGATGCCGCCAACAACGCCAAACTGCTCGACGCCCTCAAGGACGTCCCGGACGAGCAGCGCACCGCGCAGTTCGTCTGTGTGCTGGCGCTGGTGCGGCATGCCGACGACCCACTGCCGATCCTGTGCGAAGGCCTGTGGCACGGGCGCATTCTGCATGCCGCCAGCGGCGAGCACGGCTTTGGCTATGACCCGCTGTTCTGGGTGCCTGAGCGCCATTGCTCCAGTGCCGAGCTGTCGCCGGTGGAGAAAAACCAGCTCAGCCACCGCGCCCGCGCCATGGCCCTGTTGCGCCAGCGCCTGGACCTGCAATGACCGCTGACGCCATCGTCCAGCCGCTGTATGCCGGCGCCGACGGGTTTTCGTCGCTGATGCCCCGGCCGGCCTTGCCTGTCCTGCCGCCGCTGTCGCTGTACATCCATATCCCGTGGTGCGTGCGCAAATGCCCGTATTGCGATTTCAATTCGCACACCGCCAGCGCCGTGCTGCCCGAGCAGGACTACGTCGACGCCCTGCTGGCCGACCTCGACCAGGACCTGCCCCACGTGCATGGCCGCGAGTTGCGCTCGATCTTCTTCGGCGGCGGCACGCCCAGCCTGTTCAGCGCCGACGCCCTGGGTCGCCTGCTGGCCGGCGTGGAACAGCGCATTCGCTTCGCGGCCGATATTGAGATCACCCTGGAAGCCAACCCCGGCACCTTCGAACAGGCCAAGTTCAGCGCCTATCGCGGCCTGGGCATCAATCGCCTGTCGATCGGCATCCAGAGTTTCCAGGAGGCCAAGCTCAAGGCGCTGGGGCGCATCCATAACGGTGACGAAGCCATTCGCGCCGCGGACATGGCCCGCGCCGCCGGCTTCGACAATTTCAACCTGGACCTGATGCATGGCCTGCCCGACCAGCGCCAGGACGAGGCGCTGGATGATCTGCGCCAGGCCATCGCTTTGGCGCCCACTCACCTGTCCTGGTATCAGTTGACGCTGGAGCCGAACACGGTGTTCTGGAACCAGCCACCGGTGTTGCCCGAAGACGACATTCTCTGGGACATCCAGGAAGCCGGCCAGCAACTGCTGGCCGACCACGGCTATGCCCAGTACGAAGTCTCGGCCTATGCACAATCCGACAAGGCGGCGCGGCACAACCTCAATTACTGGGGCTTTGGCGATTTCATCGGCATCGGTGCCGGCGCCCACGGCAAGCTCAGCCACCCGGACGGGCGCATCGAGCGCACCTGGAAGACGCGCCTGCCCAAGGATTACCTGAACCCGGCCAAGCCATTCCAGGCCGGAGCCAAGGTGCTGACGGCCGACGAGTTGCCCTTTGAATTCCTGATGAACGCCCTGCGCCTGACAAATGGCGTGGACGCTGCATTATTTCGTGAAAGAACCGGTCTAAGCCTGGATTCACTGGCCAGGGGACGCGAACAGGCGATCAGGCGCGGTTTGCTGCACGCCGATCCGCAACGCCTGGCCGCTACGCCGCAGGGCCAGTTGTTCCTCAACGACCTGTTGCAATACTTTCTGAGCTAAGGAACCTGCATGGACGTCGTACTCGATCTGCTGGACACGGTCTCGCGCTGGAGCCGCAGCAACCTGTCGGAAATCGCCCTGGCGCTGGTGGGGTGCCTGCTGGTGTTGTTCGGGTCGGACATCAAGGCCTGGGTCGAGCAACGCGCCGGCAGCCTGTCGGGCGCGATGCGCATCCCGCTGCTGGCCCTGGCCTGCACCGTGGGCAGCGGCCTGGCGCTGATCTACGCCACGCCCTGGGTGGTCAAGGGCCTGAGCCAGTTCAACAACTACAGCCTGGCCCCGGTGCTGCTGGTGGTGCTGGTGCTGATCGGCGTGATTGCCGATCGCAAGTAGGAGCGCGCTCTGCCCGCGACCGAGTGCGTTAGCAGTCGTAAAATTGTGGCGTTTCGTAGATTTTTCTAGTGTATTAACCGTAGATTTTCAGCGTTTCCGAGAATTTGCGAGCGCTACGCACTCGGTCGCGGGCAAGCGCGCTCCTACCACGGGCCGGTGTTGGCTTCAGGCGATCTTTTCGAACTTCAGGTCCCATACGCCATGGCCCAGGCGTTCGCCGCGGCGTTCGAACTTGGTGATCGGGCGCTCTTCAGGGCGCGGCACGTACTGGTTGTCCTCGGCCAGGTTGCGATACCCCGGCGCCACGTTCATCACTTCCAGCATGTACTCGGCATAGGGTTCCCAGTCGGTGGCCATGTGGAACACGCCGCCCGGCTTGAGCTTGCTGCGCACCAGCTCGGCAAACTCGGGCTGCACAATGCGGCGCTTGTGGTGACGGCTCTTGTGCCACGGATCCGGGAAGAACAGCATCAGGCGATCCAGGCTGTTGTCGGCCACGCAGCGGTTGAGCACTTCGATGGCGTCGCAATCGTAGACCCGCAGGTTCTTGAGGCCTTGGGTCAGGGCACCATTGAGCAGCGCACCCACACCCGGCGAATGCACCTCGACACCGATGAAGTCGTGCTCAGGCGCGGCAGCGGCCATTTCCAGCAGCGAGTGGCCCATGCCGAAGCCGATTTCCAGGGTGCGCGGCGCCGAACGGCCAAACACCTGGTCGAAATCCACCGGCGTGTCGGTCAGTTGCAGGCCGAACAGCGGCAAGCCCTGATCCAGGCCGCGCTGCTGGCCTTCGGTCATGCGCCCGGCACGCATCACGAAACTCTTGATGCGACGGTGCGGGCGGTCCTGGCCTTCTGGGTCTTCGGGCAACTGGGGTGAAACGTGCGAATCAGTCATCAACAGGCTCTTACTTGATCAGGCCATCCAGCGGCGAAGATGCGCTGGCATAAAGTTTACGGGGCATGCGACCGGCCAGGTAGGCCAGGCGGCCGGCGATGACCGCGTGTTTCATGGCTTGGGCCATGAGCACCGGATGCTGGGCGTGGGCGATGGCCGAGTTCATCAGCACCGCTTCACAGCCCAGTTCCATGGCAATGGTGGCGTCCGAGGCCGTGCCGACACCGGCATCGACCAGCACCGGCACCTTGGTTTCCTCCAGGATGATCTGCAGGTTGTACGGATTGCAGATGCCAAGGCCACTGCCGATCAGGCCGGCCAGCGGCATGATGGCGATACAGCCAATCTCGGCCAGCTGGCGGGCAACGATCGGGTCGTCACTGGTGTAGACCATGACGTCGAAGCCGTCCTTGACCAGCACTTCGGCGGCCTTGAGGGTCTCGATGACATTGGGAAACAAAGTCTTCTGGTCGGCCAGTACTTCAAGCTTGACCAGGTTGCGGCCGTCGAGCAGCTCACGCGCCAGGCGGCAGGTGCGCACCGCTTCCGGGGCATCGAAGCAGCCGGCGGTGTTGGGCAAGATGGTGTAGCGGTCCGGCGGCAGCACATCGAGCAGGTTCGGCTCGCCCGGGTTCTGGCCCAGGTTGGTGCGGCGCACGGCGACCGTGACGATCTCGGCACCCGAGGCCTCGATGGCCAGGCGGGTCTGTTCCATGTCGACATACTTGCCGGTACCGACCAGCAGGCGCGACTCGAAGGTCCGGCCGGCCAGAACGAAGGGCTTGTCGCTGCGAGCGTTGCTCATCGTGGATCCTCTTTAGCGTGCAGAAGGGGTCATCGGTAACCGCGAAACCTAACCACCGCCAATGGCATGCACCACCTCGACCTGGTCGCCTTCGCGCAGGGAGGTGGTTTCATGCTGGCTTCGCGGGACGATGTCCAGGTTCAATTCGACCGCGACGCGGCGCCCGACCAGGTCCAGACGGGCCAGCAAGGCGGTGACGGTCGCGCCGTCGGGCAACTCAAAGGGTTCGCCGTTCAACTGAATGTGCATGCGCAGCAGCAGCCATCATGGTTAAGGGGGCCCGCATTCTAGCCCGCCGGGCCGGCCTGACCAACCCCGCAGCGTACCATTCGTCCCGGCCGTGGCCGGCAGGTCAGGTGCCGCTGCCCAGCCGCCAGGCCATCACCCCCAGGATCGACCAGCCAAACAGAAAGCAGAGGCCGCCAAAGGGGGTGACGATGCCCAGCTTGCTCATGCCGGTCAGGGTCAGCAGGTACAGGCTGCCGGAGAACAGCACGATGCCGGCGACAAAGGCGAAACCGGCCCAGGTGACCAGCCGGCCGGGCATGTGCGCGGCCAGCAAGGCCACCCCGAACAGCGCCAGGGCGTGGATCAATTGATAGAGCACACCGGTCTGGAACACCGCCAGGTATTCGGGGCTCAGGCGCCCTTTCAGACCATGGGCGGCAAACGCGCCCAGGCCCACGCCGGTGAAACCGAAAAAGGCGGCCAACATTAAAAAGCTGCGAAGCATCAAGAACTCCTGGGCATTTGCGCACGGTCTGTATAATGGCCCGCTCAACCGGTTCGGCCAAGCGATGTCTAATGCTGCGTATTCTTTTCCGTCGTGTCATCCAGGCCGTGCTGTGGTTCGCCGCCGGCAGCTTCATTGTGGTCCTGCTGCTGCGCTGGATCCCGCCACCAGGCACCGCGTTGATGGTCGAGCGCAAGGTCGAGTCGTGGCTCGATGGCCAGCCCATCGACCTGCAACGTGACTGGCAACCCTGGGAGCAGATCGCCGCGCCACTCAAGGTGGCGGTGGTGGCCGGTGAAGACCAGCACTTTGCCGAGCACTGGGGCTTCGACATCGGGGCTATCCAGGCGGCCATTGCGCATAACGAACGCGGCGGCTCGCTGCGTGGCGCCAGCACCCTGAGCCAGCAGGTGGCCAAGAACCTGTTCCTGTGGTCGGGGCGCAGCTACCTGCGCAAGGGGCTGGAGGCCTGGTTTACCGCGCTGATCGAGCTGCTGTGGTCCAAGGAACGCATTCTTGAGGTGTACCTCAACAGCGTGGAATGGGACGACGGCGTGTTCGGCGCCGAAGCGGCCGCCCGTCATCATTTCCGCACCTCGGCGGCGAACCTGTCGACCCAGCAGGCCAGCTACCTGGCCGCCGTGCTGCCCAACCCGCGTCGCTGGAGCGCCAGCCGTCCCAGCAGTTATGTGGCACGCCGTGCCGGCTGGATCCGCCAGCAGATGCGCCAATTAGGCGGCGACGATTACCTGCAGGCGATCCGGTAGGAGCGGCTTCACCCTTCCCGGCTGAAGCCGGTCCTACAGGATCGTCGAGCGGTCACCAGGCCCAGACAAAAACGCCCCGACAAGTCGGGGCGTTTTTCATCACGGCGTGGTTCAGGCGGCGATGGAGGTCTTGAGCTTGTTCATTGCGTTCTTTTCCAGCTGGCGGATGCGCTCGGCAGAGACGTTGTACTTCTCGGCCAGCTCATGCAGGGTCGCCTTTTCCTCGGCCAGCCAGCGCTGGTAGAGGATGTCGCGGCTGCGGTCGTCCAGCACATCCAGCGCCTGGTGCAGGTTGGCGGTGGAGTTGTCGGTCCAGTCGGAATCCTCGAGCTGGCGCGCCGGGTCGTAGCGATGGTCTTCGAGGTAGTTGGACGGCGACTGGAACGCACTGTCGTCGTCAGCTTCACTGGCCGGGTCGAAGGCCATGTCCTGGCCGGTCAGGCGGCTTTCCATCTCGCGCACTTCACGCGGCTCGACCCCGAGGCTTTCCGCCACGCGGTGGACTTCCTCGTTGTTCAGCCAGGCCAGGCGCTTTTTCTGACTGCGCAGGTTGAAGAACAGCTTGCGCTGGGCCTTGGTCGTGGCGACCTTGACGATGCGCCAGTTGCGCAGGATGAATTCGTGAATCTCGGCCTTGATCCAGTGCACGGCAAACGACACCAGGCGCACGCCCATTTCAGGGTTGAAGCGCTTGACGGCCTTCATCAGGCCGACGTTGCCTTCCTGGATCAGGTCAGCCTGGGCCAGGCCATAACCGGAGTAGCTGCGGGCGATGTGTACCACGAAGCGCAGGTGGGCAAGGACCATCTGGCGTGCAGACTCAAGGTTCTGCTCGTAGTAGAGACTGTCTGCCAGTTCACGCTCCTGCTCGGGCGTCAGCATCGGGATGCTGTTGACCGCATGCACGTAAGCTTCCAGGTTGGCGCCTGGAACCAATGCATAGGCAGGTTGCAAAGAAGTGGTCATACGAAAGAAACCTCCAACTATGTAGCTCGTGCAGCTCAGCACTGCGAAATTGACCGGGAACCGCTAGACAAGTTCCCTCAGCTGAATAAGTCAATTGATCATGCATAAAACCCGTGAAACAACCCGGATTTACCGGGGGGCCAGCTCGCTCAGGTGGCGGGCGACCGCAATCCAAGCACCGATATACCCTAACAGTACCGCTCCAAGCAAGAGTGACAGGCCATCGCCCATGGGCACACCGCTCAGGGCAAAGTTGCTGCCGTAGAGTCCGGCCAGGCCGATGACCGCATCGTTCAGCCAGTCCAGGCCGAACGCCAGCACACCCCAGGACAGCACCCCGGCACCGATGCCGTACAGCGCGCCCATATAAAGAAAGGGCCTGCGTACATAGCTGTCTGTACCGCCTACCAACTTGATGACCTCGATTTCGACGCGACGGTTCTCAATGTGCAGACGAATGGTATTGCCGATGACCAGCAACAAGGCCGCCACCAGCAGGACCGTCAGGCCAAAGACAAAGCGGTCACCCAGCTTGAGAATCGCCGCCAGGCGCTCGACCCAAACCAGGTCCAGTTGCGCCTGCTGCACCTTGGGCAGCTCGGCCAACCGGGTGCGCAAGGCTTCGAGTGCCGGTTTGTCGACCTCTTGCGGCGTCACCACCACCACGCCGGGCAACGGGTTGCTGGGCAATTCCCGCAGGGCCTCGCCCAGTCCGGAATCCTTCTGGAATTCCTTGAGTGCCTGTTCGCTGCTGACGTAGTCGGCTTCGGCCACGCCGGGCATGGCCTTGATCTGCTCGCGCAGGCGAGCCCCCTCGGCCTGCCCGGCATCCAGTTGCAGGTACACCGAAATCTGCGCGGCGCGCTGCCAGGAACCACCCAGGCGTTCGACGTTGCTCAGCAACAGCGACAGCCCCATCGGCAGGCTCAGGGCAATGGCCATCACCAGGCAGGTGAAAAAACTGCCGATCGGCTGCTTGCCCAAGCGGCGCAGGCTGTCGAGCAGACTGCTGCGATGGCTTTCGATCCAGGCCGCCAGCAGGGTGCTGAAGTCCGGGCCGTCATCGTCATGCGCGCCGCGTTTTTTCTTTGGGTCTTGATCGGCCGGGCGTGGTGCGACCCGGTCCGAGACTTTGGCATTGCTGCGCGGGCTGCTCATACGCCAGCCTCCCCGTCGCCGATCAGGCGGCCACGCTGCAAGGTCAGCATGCGATGGCGCATGCGGGCGATCAGCGCCAGGTCGTGGCTGGCGATCAGTACGCTGGTGCCCAGCCGGTTGATGTCTTCGAATACACCCATGATTTCCGCTGCCAGCCGGGGGTCGAGGTTGCCAGTCGGCTCATCGGCCAGCAACAGGGCCGGACGATGGACGATGGCCCGGGCGATGCCGACCCGCTGCTGCTGGCCGGTGGACAGGTCGCCCGGGTACAGCGCGGCCTTGTCGGACAGCGCCACGCGCTCCAGCGCCGAGTCGACACGCTTGGCGATCTCGGGCTTGGACAGGCCCAGGATCTGCAACGGCAACGCGACGTTGTTGAACACGGTACGGTCGAACAATAACTGGTGGTTCTGAAACACCACGCCGATCTGCCGGCGCAGGAAAGGAATCTGCGCCGTGCTGATCTGCCCCAAGTCCTGGCCGGCCAGCATGAGCTTGCCCGAGGTCGGGCGCTCCATGGCCAGCAACAGGCGCAGCAGGGTACTTTTGCCGGCGCCGGAATGGCCGGTGACAAACAGGAACTCACCACGACGCACTCGAAAGCTCAGTTCATGCAACCCGACATGACCGTTCGGGTAACGCTTACCGACCTGCTCGAATCGAATCATGTGCGCTCCCGTTCCGCAAACAGGGCCTGAACGAAGGGTTCGGCCTCGAAGGTACGCAGGTCGTCGATACCCTCGCCCACGCCGATGTAGCGAATCGGCAGGCCGAACTGCTTGGCCAGCGCGAAGATGACGCCGCCCTTGGCCGTGCCATCGAGCTTGGTCAGGGCCAGGCCCGTGAGGGTCACGGTCTGATTGAACTGCTTGGCCTGGTTGATCGCGTTCTGACCGGTACCGGCGTCCAGCACCAGCAGCACTTCGTGCGGCGCTTCGGCGTCGAGCTTGCCGATGACGCGGCGCACCTTTTTCAACTCTTCCATCAGGTTGTCTTTGGTGTGCAGGCGACCGGCCGTGTCGGCGATCAGCACATCAATGCCACGCGCCTTGGCGGCCTGCACAGCGTCGAAGATGACCGAAGCCGAGTCGGCCCCGGTGTGCTGGGCGATCACCGGAATCTGGTTGCGCTCGCCCCAGACCTGCAACTGCTCCACGGCAGCGGCACGGAAGGTGTCACCGGCGGCCAGCATGACTTTCTTGCCTTCAAGCTGCAGCTTCTTGGCCAGCTTGCCGATGGTGGTGGTCTTGCCGGCGCCATTGACGCCCACGACCAGGATCACGAACGGCTTGTGTTCGGCCTTGATCACCAGCGGTTGCTCGACCGGCTTGAGCATGGCGGCCAGTTCGGCCTGCAGCGACTTGTACAGGGCCTCGGCGTCGGTCAATTGCTTGCGCGCGACTTTCTGCGTGAGGTTCTGGATGATCACCGAGGTGGCCTCGACACCGACGTCGGCGGTCAACAGGCGGGTTTCGATTTCTTCGAGCAGGTCATCATCGATGGCCTTGCGGCCCAGGAACAGCGAGGCCATGCCTTCGCCGATGCTGGCGCTGGTCTTGGACAGGCCTTGCTTGAGACGGGTAAAGAAGCCGACCTTGGGCTCGGCAGGTGCCGCAGGCACTGGCAGGGTTTCGACCACCAGGTCCACGACCGCAGGGGCAACAGGCGGCTCGACGACAGGAGGCTGGGCAACAGGCATCTGCGCAACAGGCGCGATGACAGGGGTCGGTGCGACCGGTGCAGGTTCGGTCACAGGTGCCAGGATGACCGGCTCCGGGGTGATGACCGGTGCCGCTTCGACGGGTACTGCGGGTGCAGGTGCGGGAGCCGCCGGCGGTACGAGTTCGTTGACCCGTGCCACCGACTCGTCGGCCACTGGCCGGGTCAGCCACGACGGGGTCGGCGCCTCGACGGGGGCCGGCGCAGGGGCCGAGGGCGGGGCGACAGGCGGTGTAACCGGCTCGGGCGCCACGCTTGCAGGCGCTGCCGGGGCCACTGGCGCTGGCACGGGCGGCACGTCGGCCACCGGCGGCTGCACGACCGGCGGTGCAACGACCGGCGCTACAGGAATGATCGGCGACGCGGGCTCTACAGGCGGCTGGACGACAGGCGCTTCGGCAACCGGCGTCGGCACACGCGGCTCGGCCGGCGTCACCACGGGCGGCTCATTGGCTACGCCAGCAGACGGCTCTTCGGGCTGGACGGGAGGCTGGGCCTCGGGAGCGGGCTCGGGCGGCTGGACCGGCTCCGGGTTCTTTTTACGAAACCACCCGAACAGGCCTTTCTTTTCGCCAGCCGCAGCTGGGGTCTTCTTGTCGTCGTTGGAACCAAACATGGAGGACGGCTATCTCAAAGTAGCGAAACGCCAACAGGCCTTTCGGAAAATGCTGACATGCCAAACAGACTGCGTTCTGGGCTGCTTGTTCATTCGGCGGTTCTGGCGCGGCACGTTTCAACCGCACAAAGGGATGCCTGAAAAACCGCCGGGCGGCTCATCTGTACACACACCCTAAAACAAGTTTCACGCGCCGGCAGGCCGTGAGGGTTGTTCGCCGCGCAAACGGATCAGTATCCTACCACCCCCGTGCCCGCCGACGCTAAGTCCAAGCAGGTCGTCTTACAGGTTCCAATAGCCATGAATGCTTTAGCCCGCCGTGCCGCAGGCCTGTTGCTCAGCACCCTCTGCCTGCCGCTGTCTGCCCTGGCAGCCGATCCGCAACCGACCCATGAATTCACCCTCGACAACGGCCTGAAGGTCATCGTGCGTGAAGATCATCGTGCCCCGGTGGTCGTGTCCCAGATCTGGTACAAGGTCGGTTCCAGCTACGAGACCCCAGGCCAGACCGGCCTGTCGCACGCGCTGGAACACATGATGTTCAAGGGCAGCAGCAAGACCGGGCCCGGCGAGTCCTCGCTGATCCTGCGCGACCTGGGCGCCGAAGAGAACGCCTTCACCAGCGACGACTACACCGCCTATTACCAGGTGCTGGCACGCGACCGCCTGAGCGTGGCGCTGGAGCTGGAAGCCGACCGCATGGCGACCCTGAAGCTGCCGGCCGACGAATTCAGCCGCGAAATCGAGGTCATCAAGGAAGAGCGCCGCCTGCGCACCGACGACAAACCGGTCAGCAAGGCCTTCGAGCGCTTCAAGGCCATGGCCTACCCGGCCAGCGGCTACCACACCCCCACCATCGGCTGGATGGCCGACCTCAACCGCATGACGGTCCAGGACCTGCGCCACTGGTACGAATCGTGGTACACCCCCAACAATGCCACCCTGGTGGTGGTCGGCGACGTCAAGGCCGACGAGGTCAAGGCCCTGGCCGAGCGCTTCTTCGGCTCGATCCCGCGCCGTGACACGCCACCGTCGAAAAAACCGCTGGAACTGGCCGAACCGGGCGAACGGCGCATCACCCTGCATGTGCAGACCCAGTTGCCGAGCCTGATGTATGCCTTCAACGTGCCGAGCCTGGCCACCGCCGAAGACCCGCGCTCGGTGCAGGCCTTGCGCCTGATCGCCGCCCTGCTTGACGGCGGCTACAGCGCCCGCATCCCCAGCCGCCTGGAACGTGGCGAAGAGTTGGTGTCCGGTGCCGGCTCCAACTACGACGCCTTTACCCGTGGCGACAGCCTGTTCATGATCAGCGCCACCCCTAACGTGCAGAAGAAGAAAACCCTGGCCGACACCGAGGCCGGTATCTGGCGCCTGCTCGACGAGCTGAAAACCAAGGCCCCGTCGGCCGAAGAGCTGGAGCGCGTAAGGGCCCAGGTCATTGCCGGCCTGGTCTATGAGCGCGACTCGATCACCAGCCAGGCCACCACCATCGGCCAGCTGGAAACCGTCGGCCTTTCCTGGAAGCTGATCGACGAAGAACTCGCCGCCCTGCAGAGCGTGACCCCGGCCGACATCCAGAACGCCGCCAAGACCTATTTCACTCGTGAGCGCCTCAGCGTTGCGCACGTGCTGCCCGAGAAGAAGGCTCAATGATCATGCGCACACCCTACCGTTCTACGCTGACCGGCCTGTTGCTGGCCGCTGTCGTCGCCCTGCCCGTGCAGGCCAACAATGCCGCCGGCAGCGATGCGCCGCGCACCGATGCCCCGCTGGGCCAGAACCTGCAGTCGCTCAAGGAACTGGACAGCAAGGCGCCGGCCCGCCGCGACCTGAACATCCAGACCTGGAACACCGCCGAGGGCGCCAAGGTGCTGTTCGTCGAGTCGCGCGAGCTGCCGATGTTCGACCTGCGGCTGATCTTCGCTGCCGGCAGCAGCCAGGACCAGAACACCCCGGGGCTGGCCCTGGTCACCAACGCCATGCTCAACGAGGGCGTCAAGGGCAAGGACGTCAGCGCCATCGCCCAGGGCTTCGAAGGGCTGGGCGCCGATTTCGGCAACGGCTCATATCGCGACATGGCCATGGTGTCGCTGCGCAGCCTGAGCGACCCGGCCAAGCGCGACCCGGCCCTGAAACTGTTCGGCGAAGTAGTGGGCAAGCCGACCTTCCCGGCCGACTCGCTGGCGCGCATCAAGAACCAGTTGCTGGCCAGCTTCGAATACCAGAAGCAGAACCCCGGCGTGATCGCCAGCAACGCGTTGTACGCCAAGCTGTATGGCGATCACCCTTATGCACACCCCAGCGATGGCAATGCCAAGAGCGTCGGCGCCATGACCCAGGCGCAGCTCAGGGCCTTCCACGCCAGGGCCTATGCCGCCGGCAACGCGGTGATTGCCCTGGTGGGCGACCTGTCACGCGAGCAAGCCCAGGCCATTGCCGCCCAGGTGTCGAGCACACTGCCAAAGGGCCCGGCCCTGGCGAAAATGCCCGAGCCGGTCGAACCCAAGGCGGGCGTCACGCACATTGAGTATCCGTCCAACCAGACCCACCTGATGCTGGCGCAATTGGGCATCAGCCGTAACGACCCGGACTACGCCGCGCTGAGCGTCGGCAACTCGGTGCTCGGCGGTGGCGGCTTCGGCAGCCGGTTGATGACCGAAGTCCGGGAAAAACGCGGTCTCACCTATGGTGTATCCTCCGGCTTCACCGGCATGCGCGTGCCGGGGCCGTTTACCATCGGCCTGCAGACCCGTGCCGAGCTGAGCGAAAACACCCTCAAGCTGGTCCAGGATGAAGTCGGCAAGTTCCTCACCGACGGCCCGACCCAGAAGGAAATCGATGACGTGAAACGCGAACTGTCGGGCAGCTTCCCGCTGTCGACGGCCAGCAATGCCTCGATCGCCGCGCAACTGGGCGCCATCGGCTTCTATGACCTGCCGCTGACCTTCCTGGAGGACTACCTGACCCAGGCCCAGGCCGTGACGGTCGAGCAGGTCAAGGCGGCGATGAACAAACACCTGGCGGCCGACAAAATGGTGATCGTCACCGTCGGCCCGACCGTGGCGCAGAAACCCTTGCCGCCACCTACTGACAAACCTGCCACACCGCCTGCGGGCGTTCCGGAGCATTAATGGCCAATCCACGTCCCAAAACGCACAACGGCCAGGGCCAGTTGCGCATCATCGGCGGCGACTGGGGCAGCCGGCGGCTGAGTTTCCCCGACGCCCCGGGACTACGCCCGACCCCTGACCGGGTGCGTGAGACCCTGTTCAACTGGCTGGCGCCGTCCATCGTCGGCGCGCGGGTGCTGGATGTCTTCACTGGCAGCGGCGCCCTGTATTTCGAGGCGTTGTCACGCGGGGCGCAGTCGGGCCTGGCGCTGGACAACAATCCGGCGGCCATTGCCAGCCTGCGCCAGAACCTTGAGCTGCTCAAATGCGAGAACGGCCAGGTGCTGCACAGCGATGCCCTGCGCCACCTGGAAACAGCCCCGGCGCAGGCGTTCGACGTGGTCTTTCTCGATCCGCCGTTCCACCAGGGCCTGCTGAGCAACGCCTGTGCCTTGCTCGAAACCCGTGGCTGGCTGGCGGAGCGCGCCTGGATCTACACCGAAAGCGAAACCCCGCCGTCCACCACCGGCCTGCCGGGCAACTGGCGCCTGCACCGCGAGAAAAAGGCCGGCCAGGTGTATTACGGGCTCTGGCAAAGAAGCTGACACCTGTTGCACGGCCGGACCTGCCGGCCGTGTTCCATTGCCGTTGAGCCAATCGTCACTTACATCGACCCGCGCTTGATGGCAACGTAGTGGACCGACCGACACTGCACCCACGACGATCGACGCCATGCCCTTGCCCTCCTTCCATCCCCTTCATGTCAGCCCTTTCGTTCCGGCGACCGGGCTGGGCAATCCGCACCTGCAGACCCTGTGGGGCCCGTTATTGCGCCGTGGCCTGCCCATCGAACGGACGCGCGAGCGCCTGTGGCTGGACGATGGTGACTTTCTCGACCTCGACTGGCACGGCCCGCACCAGCCGGACACGCCGCTGGTGCTGGTGCTGCACGGGCTGACCGGCTCGGCCAACTCGCCGTATGTCGTGGGCCTGCAACGGGCCATGATGGCGCAGGGCTGGGCCAGTGTGGCGCTCAACTGGCGCGGCTGCTCGGGCGAGCCCAACCTGCGCTCGCGCAGTTATCACTCCGGCGCCAGCGAAGACCTGGCAGCCGTCATTGCCCACTTGCGCGCCCTGCGCCCATTGGCGCCGCTGTATGCCGTGGGCTACTCATTGGGCGGCAATGTACTGCTCAAGTACCTGGGCGAGTCCGGCGAGCACAGTCATTTGCTCGGCGCGGTCGCGGTGTCGGTACCGTTTCGCCTGGATGAATGTGCCAACCGCATCGGCCAGGGCTTTTCGCGCATTTACCAACGCCATTTCATGCGCGAGATGCTCGGCTATATCCGCGACAAGCAGCGGCGCTTCCAGCACGAAGGCCTCAGCGAAGGCCTGGCCGAACTGGCGGCGCTGGGTTCGCTGGAAAACATGCGCACCTTCTGGGACTTCGACGGCCGGGTCACCGCCCCGCTGCATGGCTTTACCGATGCCCACGATTACTACAAGCGCGCCTCGAGCCGCTACTTCCTGGGCCGGATCCGTACACCGACGCTGATGATCCAGGCTCTGGATGACCCGTTCGTGTTCGCCCACAGCCTGCCCGAATCAGCCGAGTTGTCCTCATGCATCGAATTCGAGCTGCAGGCGCGGGGTGGGCATGTGGGCTTTGTCGAAGGCTCGCTGCGCAATCCCGGGTACTACCTGGAACGGCGCATCCCGCTGTGGCTGGGCATTGCCCACGAGCGCGACAACCCGTATCCGCACGCGTTGTAAGCCTGATGCCGAGCCGTACAGACGCAGCAGATGAGCGCCATTCCCGGCTGAAGCCGGTCCTACAGGGTTATGCCGAACGCTAAACGTGTGGAGGGGCCGGTATGGGCAACTCCCACCCACAGCCTGCCTCCCACAGCGACAAAAAGTATTAAGATGCGCGACCAAAGGAGTGGTCTTCGCATGTCACGCAGTAATCTTTTTTATCGCGGTCTTCGCGACAGTGTGCCGATGCAGGTCGGCATCGCCCCGTTCGGCATCATTTTCGGCACCCTGGCCGGCGTAGGCGGGCTCTCGCTGCTGCAGGCGGTGGGCATGTCGGCGCTGGTGTATGCAGGGTCTGCGCAATTTATCGTGATCAGCCTGCTGGGCTCCGGGGCCAGCGCTGCGGTGATTCTACTGACCACGCTGATCGTCAACCTGCGGCATGTGCTGTACAGCGCGACCCTGCAACCGCACGTCAGTGCCCTGCCGCAACGCTGGCGTCTGCTGCTGGCGTTCTGGCTGACCGACGAAACCTTTGCCGTGGTGCAGCGCTTCTACCGGGTGCATGGCCGCACGCCGCAGGCACACTGGTACTGGCTGGGCGTCGCCACCGCGCTGTACGCCTGTTGGGTCGGTAGCTCGCTGGTCGGCGTGCTGTTCGGTCAGGCCGTGCCGGACATGGCTGGCTGGGGGCTGGAGTTTGCCATGCTGGCGACCTTTATCGGCATTGTCGTGCCGATGCTGCGCAACCGGCCGCAGATCGCTGCCGCGCTGGTGGCCGCTGCCGTGGCCTTGCTGACTTATGACCTGCCCTACAAGCTGGGGCTGATGGCCGCCGCCTTCAGTGGCATCGTCGCCGGTGTCGTGCTTGAGCGCCGACGTCCGGTCACCACCATCGGCGAGGTGCAATCATGAGTTTCTGGTGGCTGGTGGCGGCCATGGCCGCCATGACCTTTGCGTTGCGCTACAGCCTGTTCGCCTGGCCGAACCTGAGCTTCCCGCCGCTGGTGCGCCAGGCGCTGCATTACGTGCCCACGGCTGTGCTGACCGCCATTGTGGTGCCGGGCATGTTGCTGCCGGACGGCCAGCACTGGCAGGTGTCGCTAAACAACCCCTACCTGCTGGCAGGCATCGCCTGCATCGGCATCGCCGCCCTGACCCGCAACCTGCTGGCGACCATCGGTGGCGGGCTGGCCGTATTCTTCGTGTTGCGCTGGATGCTTTAGGGTCTGTTGCCGTTTCATCACGGCCGCGCCGGCGCCCGTTTTGCCGCCAGGCAAGGCAGGCGCCGCGAAGTCTGGTCATTCCAGATGAGTGGCGAGTAACGCAGTCTCGCGGCAAAACAGGCCCTAAGGCAAACGATCAGGCGCCGGTCGCCACTTCACGCCGGCTGTCGGTGATCCACTCGCTCCAGGACCCTGCATACAGCGCGCCCAGCGGATAACCGGCCAGGGCCATGGCAAACAGGTTATGGCAGGCCGTCACCCCCGAGCCGCAATAGGCCACCAGGTCCTTGGGCGAGCGGCCTTGCAGGGCCTGGGCAAAACGTTCATGCAGCTGCTCGGGCGGCAGAAAGCGGCCGTCCTCGCCGAGGTTGTCGGTGAACACCAGGCACTGCGCGCCCGGAATATGCCCGGCCACCGGATCGATGGGCTCGACCTCGCCCCGAAAGCGCGGCTCGGCACGGGCGTCGATCAGGGTCAGGGTCGGGCGCCCCAGGCGGTTTTGCAGGCGTTCGGCGCTCAGCACCAGCGACATGTCCGGTTCGCCGGTCAACCGGCCAGGCACCGAGCGCGGCGCATCCAGGCTCAACGGCAGCCCGGCGGCATGCCAGGCCTTGAGGCCGCCATCAAGCAGGTACACGCCTTCGCGCTTGCCCAGCCAGGCCAGCAGCCACCAGGCACGCGCGGCATAGGCGCCAGGGCCATCGTCGTAGAGCACGACATCGCTGTCATCGTTGATGCCCCAGGCGCGCAGCCGCTCAAGCAGCGCCTTGGGGTCCGGCAAGGGGTGCCGGCCTGTCCTGCCCTTGGTCACCGGCCCGCTGAGGTCGCGCTCAAGGTCTGCAAACCGGGCACCCTCGATATGCCCCTGCGCGTAGCTGCGCTGGCCGTAATCGGCATCGTCCAGCGCAAAACGGCAGTCGAGGATCACCAGACCCGGCGCCTGCTGCCGGGCGGCCAGTTCACGAGGGCTGATCAGTTGCGCAAGCGGCATAACGAACTCCTGTGGACAGAACATCGAATCATCATGCCACCGAGCATAGGCTGTGCCAGGGGGCGGCGTCGACTGGCCTTTGGTCTGGCCTTGCAGTGCTCGCAAGCGGCCGATGACCGATAATCGGCACTTGTTGCGCGGGTCAAAAGGCGCACGGCTTGGCGCACGGCAATCGCCTGCGCTACCATCCGAATCCCTCAACGGACTCCTCACAGGACGACGCGATGAACCGAGTGTTGTATCCAGGCACCTTCGACCCTATCACCAAGGGCCACGGCGATCTGGTCGAACGCGCCTCGCGCCTGTTCGATCATGTGATCATCGCGGTGGCGGCCAGCCCCAAGAAAAACCCGTTGTTCGGCCTGGACCAGCGTGTCGAGCTGGCCCGCGAGGTCACCCGCCACCTGCCCAACGTGGAAGTGCTGGGTTTTTCCACGCTGCTGGCACAGTTCGCCACCGAACAGGGTGCCAACGTGCTGCTGCGCGGCCTGCGGGCGGTGTCGGACTTCGAGTATGAGTTCCAGCTGGCCAACATGAACCGACAACTGGCACCGGACGTTGAAAGCCTGTTCCTGACGCCCTCCGAACGTTATTCGTTCATCTCCTCGACGCTGGTCCGGGAAATCGCGGCCCTGGGCGGCGATATCACCAAGTTCGTGCACCCGGCCGTGGCCCAGGCACTGAACGAGCGTTTCAAGCAGTCGTAATCGGCTATCAAGCGCGGGGTGCATCCGAAGACCTAATGCGGCACAATTCGCCGCATTGGTTTTCATGTGCCCGGTCTCCCCGCGGCAGGAGAGTTGCATGTCCCTTATCATCACTGACGATTGCATCAACTGCGACGTTTGCGAACCCGAGTGCCCGAATGAAGCGATTTCCCAGGGCGAAGAGATCTACGTGATCAACCCCAGCCTGTGCACCGAGTGCGTGGGCCATTACGACGAGCCGCAGTGCCAGCAGGTCTGCCCGGTCGATTGCATCCCGCTGGATGAGAATCGTATCGAAAGCAAGGACGAGCTGATGACCAAATACCTGCACCTCACCGGCAAGGCCTGACGCCCCACGCCGAGGCCGGTACTTACTCCTGCTCGCCGTAGCGGTCGCCGGTACAGCCCAGGCAGCGCACGAAGGCCGCCCTGGCCGGGTCGACCACCAGCGCCTTGCCGGTGCGGCCAATGCCACCGCCGGTGGCGGTGAACGGCAGGGCCACCACAAACAGGCCGGCACCGACCACGGTCGCGGCGATCAGCAGTGGCCGGGCGATCAGCAGGTCGCCGATCATGGCAAACGCCGGCGGGTTCTGGATTTCGTAGGAAGGGTCGCCACTGGCGGTGGGGTTTTCGAAGCCGGCCATGGCCGGCGCGGCCTGCAAGCCGACCAGCAGGGTCAGGGTGGCGGCGAGAATACGAAACGGGCTCATGCTGGGTCCTTCGGCTGCACGGGTTGAGTGGACCAACTATAAACAGCAGCCGGGGTTAAGCAAGGGCCGTGACCCACTCACTTTGTGTCAGCGCTGACACCGGGGGCAGAAGACGCTGGCGCGCTGGCCCAGCTTGACCTCACGCAACAGGCTACCGCAGACCTTGCACGGCTGGCCGCCACGGCCATAGGCAAACAGTTCCTGCTGGAAATACCCAGGCTTGCCGTCGCCACCGGTGAAATCACGCAAGGTGGTGCCACCGCGCTCGATGGCATGCGCCAGGATGCGCTTGATCTCGATGGCCAGCCTGAGATAGCGCGTACTGGAAATGCTCCCGGCCTCGCGACGCGGGTCGATGCCGGCGGCGAACAGCGCCTCGGTGGCGTAGATGTTACCCACCCCGACCACCACCGCGTTGTCCATGATGAACGGCTTGACTGCCATCGACTTGCCGCGCGAACGCTCGAACAGGCGCGCGCCGTCGAACAGGTCGGTCAACGGCTCCGGCCCCAGGCGCAGCAGCAGTTCATGGTTGTGCGGGTCCAGGCTCCAGAGCATCGCGCCAAAACGGCGTGGGTCGGTGTAGCGCAGCGCCAGCCCCGACTCCAGTTCGATGTCCACGTGTTCATGCTTGAGCGCCGGCAGCCCCGCCTCGACCAGACGCAGGTTGCCCGACATGCCCAGGTGGCTGATCAGGGTGCCGGCCTCGGCCTGGATCAACAGGTATTTGGCCCGCCGTCCGACCTCGACGATGCGCTGCCCGGACAGGCGCACATCCAGGTCTTCAGGGATTGGCCAGCGCAGACGATGATCGCGCACGATCACGCGGCTGACGCGCTGCCCTTGCAGGTGCGGCGCGATGCCCCGGCGGGTGGTTTCGACTTCAGGCAATTCAGGCATGGGGTACTCAGATAGCGATCAGTGTCCGCCCAGTTCGCGGATGCTTTCCTTGAGGTATTCGAAGTCGTATTCGGACAATCCGACGTAATCGAGCACCAGGGGGCCGACCGCGTCCCACTCGTGGTCTTCATCCTGGCCGCCCAGCACTTTATGGGACTGGCAAATGTGCTCGGCCATCTTCAGGGTGCAGAGCAGGTTCTTGAGCGGCGCATTGCAGTTGGAGTCACCCTGGAACATCGCCAGCGAATTATGGTGATTGGCAATGGCCGCACACAGGTGCTCGGGCAGGCGCCAGGACCGGGCGGTGTAGTAGCCCACCACGGCATGGTTGGTATTGAAGGCGTCGTTTTCAGTGTCCACGACCCGCCAGTCGCCGCTCGCACGACCATAGGCCTGCTCGAGCACCGACATGTAGTCGGGGAACCGCTTGAGCATCAACGGGATGCCACAATCGTGAAACAGCCCCAAGGCATAGGACTCATCCGCGGTCTGCGAGCCCAGCCGCTTGGCCAGGGTCAGGCTGGTCATGGCCACATCCTGGGCGCTGTCCCAGAAACGGTTGAGGGTGACGATGGTTTCATCGCTCATCTCGCCCTTGATCGACTGCGCATTGATCAGGTTGATCACCGTGCGGCTGCCCAGCAGGTTTACGGCCCGATCGATGGACGCAATCTTGTTCGACAGCCCGTAATGCGCCGAATTGACGATCTTGAGCAAGGCACCGGAAAGCCCGGGGTCCTGTGAAATCAACCGCGCAATCACGCCCAGATCAGGGTCGGGCATGTACTGTTCCATCTGCAGGTCGACCAGGATTTGCGGCTGCGCCGGCACACTGATGCCTTGCAGGGCTTGCTGGATCTGCTCTTGCGTCAACTCTGGGGACAACTGTTGGGACATGGCTGCTTACTCGGGCTCAGATCGGAATTCTGCCCCCTTAATCAAAAATGGTCCATCACCATTAAAGGGCACCTCTTAAAACTACCTGTGTTGTCATTGCTGCGCTAAAAACAGACTCAACCTGCTCATTTACAACCCGTAAAGCCGAGCGCGACTGCGACCGTTCCTCACCTGCCTGCCTTGCACGGATTGCCTTGCCTACGTTTTCAGAGGCGCCCTGAAGGTCAATTTCCTTGAACTTTGCCGCGTACGGCGCTTCGGACTCTTTAAGCGCGGCGCAGCAAACCGGCACGCCGCATGCTGTCCCAGACCCGATTGAGGAGAAGACCATGTCCAGTTCCCTGAGTGACAAGCGAGTTGCATTTCTGGTGACCGACGGTTTCGAGCAGGTTGAGCTCACCGGCCCCAGGGAGGCGCTCGAACACGCCGGCGCCAAGGTGGAAATCCTGTCCAGCCAGACCGGCACGGTCAAGGGCTGGAATCATGACAAGCCGGCAGACGACTTCGAGGTGCACCGTACTTTCGAGCAGGCCAAGGATGAACATTACGATGCCGTGGTGCTACCAGGCGGCGTACAGAACTCCGACACCATCCGCCTCGACGAAGGTGCGCAGCACATCGTCAGGCTTATCAATGGCCAGAACAGACCCATTGCCGTCATTTGCCATGGCGGCTGGTTGCTGATCTCCGCCGAGCTGGTCACGGGCAAGAAACTCACCAGCTACAAGACCCTCAAGGACGACCTGGTCAATGCCGGCGCCGACTGGGTCGATGAAGCCGTGGTCGTGGATGGCAACCTGATCAGCAGCCGCCAGCCCGACGACATTCCCGCCTTCAACGAGCAACTGATCAAGGCCCTTTCGGCCTGATCCATCGTCAGTTAATTCGCCTCATCCCGGCCCGCCGCCGGGATGACGCGCTATAATCCCGCTCTTTTTTCCGGAGCGACGTCATGTCCCTGCCCAGCCTGCGCCTCAAAGCCAATGCCGACCGTCGCCTGCGTAACGGCCACCTGTGGGTCTACAGCAACGAAATCGATGTCGCCACCAGCCCGCTGAACAGGTTCGCCGCGGGCGACCAGGCTGTGCTGGAAGCCGCCAACGGCAAGCCGCTGGGCATCGTGGCCATGAGCCCCAACAACCTGATCTGCGCCCGCCTGCTGTCGCGTGACATCAAGCTGGCGCTGGACAAGTCGCTGCTGGTGCATCGACTCAATGTCGCCTTGTCGCTGCGCGAGCGTCTGTTCGACAAGCCGTTCTACCGCCTGGTATACGGCGACTCGGACCTGCTGCCGGGCCTGGTGGTCGACCGCTTCGACCACATTCTGGTGGTGCAACTGGCCTCGGCGACCATGGAGCAGCACAAGGACGACGTGATCGCCGCCTTGGTGCAAGTGCTCAAGCCCAGCGGCATCCTGTTCAAGAACGACTCCAGCGCCCGCGACGCCGAAGGCCTGAACCGTTACGTCGAAACCGTCTACGGTGCAGTGCCCGAGTGGGTCGCGCTGGAAGAGAACGGCGTGAAATTCGAAGCGCCGGTGCTGGGCGGGCAGAAGACCGGCTGGTTCTACGACCATCGCATGAACCGTGCGCGCCTGGCACCCTACGTCAAGGGCAAGCGCGTCCTGGACCTGTACAGCTACATCGGTGGCTGGGGCATCCAGGCCGGTGCCTTCGGCGCCAGCGAAGTGTTCTGTGTCGACGCCTCGGCCTTTGCCCTGGACGGTGTCGAGCGCAACGCGGCCCTTAACGGCTTTGCCGAGAAAGTGACCTGTATCGAAGGCGACGTGTTCGAAGCCCTGAAAGAACTCAAGGCCTCCGAAGAGCGTTTCGACGTGATCGTGGCCGACCCGCCGGCCTTCATCAAGCGCAAGAAGGACATGAAGAACGGCGAAGGCGCCTACCGCCGCCTGAACGAACAGGCCATGCGCCTGCTCAGCAAGGACGGCATTCTGGTCAGCGCCTCGTGCTCGATGCACCTGCCCGAAGACGACCTGCAGAACATCCTGCTGCAAAGCGCCCGTCACCTGGACCGCAATATCCAGTTGCTCGAACGCGGCGGCCAGGGCCCGGACCATCCGGTGCACCCGGCAATCGTCGAAACGCGGTACATCAAGAGCATTACCTGCCGGTTGTTGCCCAACAGTTAACATCACCCCGCGGTTATCGGGACAGTAGGAGCGCGTTTTTGAGCGAACGAGTGCGCAGCG
>NZ_UUIS01000017.1 GCF_900589395.1 Pseudomonas viridiflava | reverse complement strand
CTACAAATCAGCCTATCTCTACGAACTGGCCGCCATTGGCGACAAGGATCACGACCAGTACGTCGATGCGCAAACCTTCGTCGATTTCAGCGCCCGCTATTCGCTGACCAAGAACCTCAAGGTCAGTTTCGAGGCGCAGAACCTCACCGACCAGCCGTACTTCGTCTACAGCGGCCACCGCGCTTACAACGGCCAGTACGAAGAGTACGGCCCGACGTACAAGGTCGGCCTGACCTTTACCCACTTCTGATCCATTCGGCCGCGCCGTTGCGGCGGCG
>NZ_UUIS01000036.1 GCF_900589395.1 Pseudomonas viridiflava | reverse complement strand
GGGGGGGGGGGGGGGGGGGGGGGGGGGGGGGGGGGGGGGGGGGGGGGGGGGGGGGGGGGGGGGGGGGGGGGGGGGGGGGGGGGGGGGGGGGGGGGGGGGGGGGGGGGGGGGGGGGGGGGGGGGGGGGG